>CAWDHA010000018.1:0-64044 GCA_963801935.1 uncultured delta proteobacterium | reverse complement strand
ATGCGGTCAACAGGCTCAGGTCGCCTCGCTCACCGGCAACAGGCGCGCAAACTCTTTCCTTACCACCTCATAACACTCGCAGGCGTGGGCTTCGAGGGCTGGACGGTCGGTGACGACGATGTGACCGCGGTTATACTGGATCAGGCCCAGCTTCTGCAGCTTGCCGGCCGACTCGGTGACACCCTCACGTCGCACGCCGAGCATGTTCGCAATCAGTTCCTGGGTCATTCTCAGTTCGTTGGAAGGCAGGCGGTCGAGGCTCATCAGGAGCCATCTGCAGAGCTGTTGTTCCACCGAATGGTGACGATTGCACACAGCCGTCTGCCCCATTTGCGTGATCAGGGCCTGCGTATACCGCAGGAGCAGGCGCTGAAACGGACCGGCCCGGAAGAATTCGTCCTTGAGATATTTCCCGGGTACGCGGTACGCATGTCCTGCGCTTTGCACGACCGCGCGACTCGACGTCGTCTCTCCGCCCATGAACAGCGAAATTCCGACGATGCCCTCGTTTCCGACGATCGCGATTTCGGCGGAGGAACCGTTCTCCATCACGTACAGCAGCGAAACGATCGACGTGGTGGGGAAGTAGACATGGCGCATGGTGCTACCGGGCTCGTACAGCACATGGCCAAGCGGCATGGGCCTCAACTCCATCCGCGGCCGCAACCGCTCCCATTCCACCGCAGGCAATGCTGCGAGAAGCTGGTTCTGCCGTGGCGTCTCCAAACCCAGTTCCATCGGCCTCCCGAATTCGCCGGCCTGGGAAACCGCGCCGGTGTCGCCCGGTGATTCCGTAGGGTCGGGATCAGTATTCATGCCGTGCGCCCGCACCCCGTTCGCTAGCCGCAAGCCTGCCGGCCGTGGCCGGCGACCTGAGCTGCGACCGCGGAGAACGGGACCAGGCGCCGGGCCTGTTCATCCCAAAGTCGCAGTTGCGCGGTTCGCAGGCTGGTCCAGAGCGTCAAGCGCGGAACCTGCTGTAGCTTCGGGTCCGATTTGAAGCATTCCCGCAAGCGGTAATTCGGAATGCGGGTCGCCCAAGAGAACAAAGAAAGGCGTTGCGTCTTTGACGTGGCTGTAGAGAATGCCCGGAACATAGTAAACCGATGTGCCGATGTCGCAGAAAACCACGGCCCAGGCAAGAAACCAGTTAAGTTGTCTTGTGTTGCGCGTGGCTTCCATGAGGATCGAGCACAATCAAAAGATCACGCCGTGGGGAGTCTGGAGAGATGCTCGTCGCGTGGCGCGTGGGGCTCTTGCAATCACGTTGCAGTTCGACTTATCATGAGTGACAATCACAGCTCGTTCTATGTCCCTACCTGTACAATATTTCCAAAAACTGGTCGAGAGCTGTCCGGACATTATCATCGCGGTCGACACGCGCGGTGCGATCACATTTTACAACGACGGCGCGCGCCAGAACCTTGGCTTTTCGCCGGAAGAAGTGCTCGGCAAGCATGTGCTGGAAATTTATCCGAGCATAGAAGAAGCGCGCAAAGTGATGGCAGCGATGCGCTCACCCCAGGAAGCAGGCGAGCGCGGCCGGGTGCGTAATTTCGAGACACTTTTCAAGACACGCAAAGGCGAAATAATCCCCGTGGCGATCTCGGCGGCGATAACTTACGACGAGCAAGGCAACGAGAGCGGTTCCATCGGTTTTGCGAAGGACATCCGCGAGATCCGCCGGCGCGATCAAATGGTGACGTTGGCGGAAATCGCCATCGGCGTATCGCACGAAATCAATAATTCTCTCGAGGTGCTGGTCAACCAGGTCGAGCTGCTCAAAAAGTACGTCAGCCGGGCGGCGACAGACGAAGACTACATCGTAGAATCCGATCGTTTGCAATCGGTCGCTTCCGAAATCAAGAAAATTCAGGACATCACCGGCCGCATCAGTGAGATGGCGGATGAGGGCGAGTACGAAACCCAGGAATACCTCGACGGCAAGATGATGACCGATCTCCACGTAGACGGGCGGCGCGTGCGAACGTTCCGCGGACGATGGCCGGTATCCGTTGGGCGGGCTTAAGATCCTCGATTGTTGACGATGATGCCGGTATCTGCCAATCGCTGACGGATCTACTGGAGGCGGAGCGTTGCTCTATCCAGACCGCTGCCTCCGGTGTATTGGCGCTGCAATGTCTCGAGAGTGAGAAGTTCGATCTGGTCTTGAGCGACGTTGTCATGCCCGATATGGACGGGTACGAACTCTATCAGACGGTGCGGAGCAAAAATGTCGGGCTTGCCGGTGGTCTTGATGACCGCTTTCAACTACGACAAGGATCACATCATCAAGCGCAGTTGTCTCGAAGGATTGCAGGCTGCGATTTTTAAAAAGCCGGTGAATCCCGTGATGCTGAAGAAACTTTTGCTCAAGCAGTGCCGTCCTCAGGCGCTGGCGCCGGCTTCTGCGGCGCAACTGCTGCGAACCGGCCCATGAGCAGAGAAGCGTACTATAGCGAAGGAATGGAGTTTTTCGCGCAAGAAAAACTCGATGAGGCGGTGGCGGCGTATCAGAAAGCGCTGGCCGTAGATCCCGATTATGCCGATGCATTGCATGCGCTGGCAATGACCTACGCGCATCAGGAGAAATTCGATGAGGCTATTGAAACCGGCAAGAAGCTGATCGCTGCGGCGCCCAACGATGAATTGGCTTATACCAGCTTATCGATTTTCTACCAGCAGAAAGGCATGATCGCCGAAGCCGAGGAGATCGCCGCCAAGTCGCGCACGCTTAGTTGGAAACGCCAGCTCGGCGAACAAAAAGAAAAAGAACCCAAGTAACCTCGCCTGTATTGCCGCTCGGCGCCCGGGCGGACTCTTTCCTCAAGAAAATTAATTGAAGCTCGGCAGCGCTCATGTTAGTATCCGTGAAATTCATGAATAATTCACCGACTCCCTCTTTTATTACTTCTTTTATTCAATGGTTTGACGCCGATTACCACAATCGCAGCACGGAAAAACGAATTCGTGATATCGACCGGGTCAATTGGCTACGCTGTTTTCCGTTCGTCCTCTTGCATCTGGGATGCCTGGCGGTACTTTTTGTCGGTTGGAGTTGGACCGCAATCTGCACGGCCCTTGCCCTCTATGTCGTGCGCATGTTTGCAATCACCGGTATCTATCACCGCTATTTCTCCCATCGGACATTCAAAACCTCGCGTTGGGCGCAATTCTTGTTTGCTGTTCTCGGCGCGTCTTCGGCACAGCGCGGGCCGCTCTGGTGGGCGGCGAACCATCGCAACCATCACCGTGATTCCGACACCCTGGCCGATCCTCATTCGCCGGTGCACTATGGATTTCTCCGTTCTCATGCGGGTTGGTTTATGTGCACGCGCTATTATGCCACCCAATATAGCCGGATTCGGGATTTTGCGCGTTTCCCTGAGCTGGTCTGGTTGAATCGTTTTGACAAGGTCATCCCCGCGTTGTTCGGTTTAGCCGTATTCCTTCTTGGCTTCGGCTTGAATATCCTGGCGCCATCGCTGGGCGTGACCGGCTTGCAACTCTTTGTTTGGGGTTTTGTGGTCAGCACTACTGTCCTCTTCCATGCCACCGCCAGTATCAACTCCGTCGCCCACATCATCGGCCGCAAACGTTACGATACCGGCGACGAGAGCCGCAACAATTTTCTTCTGGCGCTGATCACGCTCGGCGAAGGCTGGCACAATAATCACCATCAACACATGGCCTGCACGCGCCAGGGATTTTACTGGTGGGAGATTGATATCACGTATTATATCCTGAAGGGGCTGTCGTGGTGTGGAGTAATCTGGGACTTAAAGCCGGTGCCCGCCAAAGCCTATGATCCTGCGACCCAGCGGCCAGTAAGAAAACTTTCCAGCGCCGCCGATTCGCCAAGCAAATCGCGCTCGCCCGAGTCAGCGCCGGCGTCAACTTTTAATTCTTAAATACAAGACCTTCACGTGCGCGCTTGACGCAGCTAATTTGCGCATGCGTCGCCGGGCAATCTTGCATCGTCGCCATGGAAAGCATCCATTAAAGCGAAACGGCCGGGTCGCGGCGGCAGGTCTAAACCTCGCTACTCGGTGGGCCGGCTGTGCGTTGACAATATCGACCGGTTTCGGATATTCGGAAGTTAGGGCTTTGCCGAGGCTGCTCAACCGTGCAGTCTGAGGATTGCATGGGGCGCTTATTGGCTCACGCAACTTCGAGCTGGATTCTCAACCATCAGAGGGAGGGAGAAAAAGTGGTAATGCTTGGCACCGATATGAAGATTGCCGAGACCCCCAAGGAGGGTCTCAAAGACTATAATAAGACCGATCCCTATGCGGAATGGCTAAAGAGGGAAGGGGTGTTGGTCCACCAGGACTTTTATTTTCCAAGTTTAGCGAAGATCGAACTGGGAGCTTGGCAACGTAAGGGCGGTCGCGGCGCGGTTGTTCATATCTCTAACCGCCACATGCCCAACGATTGTCACGTTGTCGAGATCGGGCCAGGCGGCAAGTCGGAGCCAGAGCACCATATGTACGAGTCGACCCTTTATGTCGTCTCCGGCCGCGGCGCTACGACGATCTGGCAGGACGAAAAACACAAAAGCACCTTTGAGTGGCACGCTGGAAGTCTGTTTTCGATTCCGCTCAACGCCTGGTATCAAAATTTCAACGGCAGCGGCCAGGAGCCGGCGCGCTACATTGCTGTTACCAACGCGCCGCCGATGATGCGGCTGTTTCGGGACGAGAACTTCATATTTAACAATAATCACATGTTTACAGCGCGCTATGCCGGGGAAGAAGATTATTTCAGTGGCAAGGGTAAGCTGTTCAACCGGCGCATTTGGGAATCGAACTTTATCGCCAACGCGCCGGATATGCTGTTGTACGGGTGGAAGGAGCGAGGCGCCGGCGGTATCAACGCCATGCTGGAGATGGCGGATAACAACACCAAGAGTCACATCTCGGAGTTCCCCATCGGCACCTACAAGAAGGCCCATCGCCACGGTCCGGGCGCGCACCTCGTGCTGCTCAGTGGTACGGGAGGGTATTCGCTGATCTGGACCAAGGAAGATCGATCCGACATGATCAAATGCGATTGGAATCTCGGTTCCATGGTGACCGTGCCGAGCGACAACTGCTATCACCAGCATTTTAACTCGGGAACCACTCGGGCCCGCTATCTGGCGCTCAGGCCGGGCGACATGGGCCTTTATAAAGGCCGGGGTGGCGGCGGCGAATACGCTGACCGCAGCTTAAAAGAAGGCGGCTGGCAAATCGAGTATGAGGATGAGGACCGCGAGATTCATGGAATCTTCGAAAAAGAACTCCGCGAGCACGGCGCGATGTGCAGAATGAAAGCTTTCGTTCCCTGGTGCACCGGCGAGGTTGGGCCGACAAGCGAGCGCGACACGTAAAACGGTTCCACTTCCTCAAGCCCCAGCTCCAATGGCCACCCTTCGATTGGACTCAGGCTGGTGCGCCCGCCCTTCGAGAACCTCAGGGCCGTGAGCTTAGTCGAACGGTCGAATCACTCCCGGAGAGTTTGACTCTTCGGCGCGATCGCTGGAACAGTCTGCTCGCTAGCCCGCATAATTCATGGCGCCTGGGAAATGCGCGGCAGAGTGTCAGTTCGAGGAGTGAGCCTCGTAGAGAGCGGACACAGAGGTACAAAGGTACGCCGACGTGTATGGTGCTTGGCAATCAGTTGTGTTTCTTCTCGATGCTTGCGTATTCACTTACGTCAGCCGGTCTCCTCAAGGTAGTGCCCTATTGGCCGCGCTCGGCGAGGCTTGCTCCTCGGGGCGCGATGCCATGAATAATGCGGGCTAGCTCCATAACTCTTTGCTCGCCAGCCGCGCTCCTTCGGCCATGGCTTCGAACTTCGCCCAGCAAATCTCCGCACTGCCGACGCGCGGACCCAGCCCGCAATCGGTGCCCGCCATGATGTTTTCGCGTCCGACGATTTTTCCATAGCGCACCAGCCGGTCGGCGATGGTCTGCGGGTGCTCAACGATGTCGGTTGCATGACCCACAACTCCGGGCACGAGCACCTTACTTTTGGAAAGTTTAACCTCCTCCCAGATGCGCCATTCATGCTCATGTCGCGGATTGGCAGCTTCGATCGACAGGGTGTTGGCCTTCACTTTGAGAATCAGGTCGACGATGTCGCTGAGCGGGATGTCGTGCTTGTGCGGTCCGTGATAGCTGCCCCAGCACGTATGAAAACGAATTCTGTCGGAGGGGATATCTCTAAGGCCGTGATTAAGCGCGTCGATGCGCAGCTCGGCGTATTTACGGTACTCTGGAACCGTCATGTGCGACATGAATTGCCAGCCGTCGGGCAGGTCGGGATCGTCGATCTGCAACAAAAAGCCGGCCTCGACAATGGCTTGATACTCCTCGCTCATGGCGTCGGCGATCGCCATCAGATAAGCTTCGTCGCTTGGATAATAATCGTTTTTCATCCAGTGCTCGATGGTGCCGGGCGCGATCGCGGGCAAGAAAGCTTCCTGGTAGTTTTGGTTCTCGAGCGCGGCTTTGAAATCTTCGATTTCAACTTTCAGAAGAGCTTGGCCCGTGTATTTGAGCGGCGCGTCGCAAAAAACTCTTTTGATGTTGTCGCCGCGGTGAGAACTGCGGGCGTTGAAGTAGTCGGAAAACTCCACGAGATCGCGTTCGTAAATCGTTGAAGGGCGATCCCCGGCTCGAACTTCTCTTTCAACAAAACCGCTCAAGCGCTCGCGAGCATAACGCGAGAAGTTCGATTTCCCGACTTCGCCGTCGTTGATGATATCAAGACCGCAGGCGAGCTGCTTTCGCACCATCTCTGATACGGCGCCGCGCACGCGCTTTGCAAAGACCGCTTCAGCAAGCGCTTTTCCAGCCGCCCTCGTGCTGTGCATGTCTTTGAGATCGCTCGGCTGTGGCAGCGCGCCAGCGTGGGTCGTGAGTATGCGATCGGTGCTGTATTTCATGGTGCTCCTTGGCGCTCATCCGGCTTAGCCACAGGCTGCGCCGCAGGAGTTGTGAGCCGGCATTAGTTTCAAGGTGTAAGTGCAGATGAGCGCAGAAACAAAACTTGCAGCGGCGAAGTTATTCGCGGAATAACTCCCGTAGCCTTTAGTGCGAAGCTAATCGAAAACCCGCTCAGGCCGCGCCATCCAAGCTCAGCGGTAGGCGTCATAAATACCCTCGAATTTCCCGAGTTTAAAGCGCACCATGTTGCGCGCCGCCACACGTACCCGTTCTTTGTCGCGTTCGGAGCTAACATTTCGCGCAACGGTTTCAGCCGCCATCGCCGTATGCTCTTGATCAACTTTGCCGTGAACGATGAAGAAAGTTCTAGCTCGGTTGTCGATGCCGTAGTGTCTCTCGAGTGCTCGGTCGAATTCTTCGGAATAGCGGCACACCATGGTCTCATTCACCAGCGCGCCCGCGCGCGCTTCCGCCGCCGTGCCGACGAACATGCCTCGTATGATCGCTGCGGTGTGAGCGACGCACTCGTAGATCATGATACCATCTTTGAAGTCGTCGTCCTGTAGACCTAGGGCATTGCCGAAACGCTTCATCAATGCCGGATGGGATTGCTCTTCGGTAAAAAGCTCGGCAAACTGATCGTAAGCCGGTTGGTTATTGGCGTTGCGAACCATGAGGAAGGCCAAGCCTTTATTGATCACGTGGTTTGACAGATAGTGTTGCACGGCAAAACCTTGCAGCCGTTTGGCCGATAACTTGCCGGCTCTCAGTTCGCTGAAAAAGCGGTTGCTCAAGAGCTTTTCAACACCGGGGTTGACAATGCTTTGCATGAGCTCGTCAATGAATGCTTGATTTTCCATGGGCGGGTTTCCTGGGCGCCGATCAACTTTCCGTGCAGCAGCGCTTCAAAAAGCGTCTTTCATCTTACGGACGCTCGCGAAAACCGATACTGGATCCAGGCGTTGCCCGGCGCTCGCCGCTCTTACGCTATCTTGAATTTCTTTGCTGTCCCAGCGCAGAAACGGATTGGTTTGTTTCTCCTCTCCCAGAGTCGACGGCACCGTGGAAACGCCGCGAGCGCGCTGCGCTTGTACCCGTTCATAACGCGCAGCGACTTTGGAATTCTTTTTTTCGACGGTCAGAGCGAAGCGCAGATTGCTCTCAGTATACTCGTGACCGCAATAAATTTTCGTGTCGTCGCGCAGGTCCATCAATTTGCTAAGCGAGGCATGCATTTGTTCCGGCGTTCCCTCGAACAGGCGCCCGCACCCGGCGGTGAACAAGGTGTCGCCGCAAAACAACGCATTATCGAATAAATACGCAACGTGGCCGGTGGTATGGCCGGGAATAAAGAGAACCTGGCCGCGGATTTCGCCGATGTGAAGCTCCTCGCCATCTTTAAAGCCGCGGGTCAAGCCGGGAATGCGCCCTTGATCGCTTTCGTGGCCGTAAACTTCCAGTTTGCCGCTTGCCAGCAGCTCGTCGTTGCCGCCGGTGTGGTCACGATGATGATGGGTGTTTAAAATGGTTGTGAGTCTGACCTTTTCCTGGTCTACGCGTTGGCGCACCGGTTCGGCTTCCGAGGGATCGATAATGGCGGCTTGATTGGTCTTTTCACAGACCAGCAGATAACCGTAGTTATCGCGCAACAGGGGTAATTGATGAATTCTCATGGGCCCTCGTACCTGCTTGTTAAGAATTTTCGCTCAAGGTCGATTTTAGTCGCAGGCGTGCGTGAATTCAAACTCAATTTACCTCTGCTCTATTTTGGCAGCGCTCTCAGAGCCGCGGCGAGAAACACCGGTTATGATGCGCGCGCGACCGGGGGAGCCGTATAGCGATGTTGACGCGAGACGAAATCGTGCAACTGATCCTGTATCTCATCGTCGCCACGGTGCTGTTGCTGGTTGCGAGCCGGATGCGCGCGGAAACAAGCGAATCGGGCAGCCGAGAAATCTCGATGCCGGCAAATGGGCAGAACCGGCACATTGCCGATTCGCGGCAGCGCCCGCGGCCGAGCGGCTCGACCGAGGAGAACCAGCATGATAACTGAGCACGGTATCAAGCGCATTGAGATTTTGTTGGTCGAAGATAACTTGGGCGACATTAGGCTCACCGAAGAGGCTCTCAAGGAAAGCAATCTGATCGTTAATCTCAGGGTTGTCCGCGATGGCGTGGAAGCACTGGAGTTTCTGCGCGGCAAGGGCACTTACGTCAGCGCGGTGAATCCTGATCTAATACTGTTGGACCTCAATCTGCCCCGCAAAGACGGCCGCGAAGTGCTGCACGAGATCAAGAACGACGCGGATCTAAAGCGCATCCCGGTCGTCGTGTTGACCACCTCCGAGGCCGAGTCCGACATCATGGCGACTTACGGCTGCCATGCTAACTGTTATATTACAAAGCCGGTGGATATGGAGCAGTTCATTAAAATAGTGAAGCTGCTCGAAGAGTTTTGGTTTACCATCGTCAAACTGCCGCCGCGCGAGTACAACGGCGATGCGGCGGCGCGGGCCGCGGTGGGTGCCCCGGCTAAACCCCTCTAAGCGAGCTCTGCCACTTTCAAGATTCACATTATCGACTGTCCCTCCTGTCCGGCGGCGGCTCTCTGCCGGCGCTGAGATTGAAGCGCGGGCGCGCGCCACTTGCGTCGAGCTCGAATGGCGCATTCGCAACCGGCTAGAGATCAGATCGAAAGTGCTTTTAGATTCGCAGCGTCCTGATAGGGCAGTGCCATTGCGGGGATATATGGAATGGTGACGGTGAACGTGGAACCCTCGCCGAGTTGGCTCTTGACGGAGACGTCCCCGCCCAGTACGGTCGCAAACCGGTTGACTAAATAGAGACCGATTCCGACACCGCCGTGGCGCCTCGTCGATGTCGCGTCCAACTGGCAGAACTTTTCGAATATCAGCTCCAGCGAGTCCTCCGGCATACCAACCCCTGTATCCGAAACCTGCAGTTCGAGCCAGCTATTCTGATTAGCTGCTTTCGGCAAAAACGCGCCGTCCACGAGCCGGGCCGAGACCGTGATCGATCCCACCTCGGTAAACTTGATCGCGTTGTTGATTAAGTTTTCCAGGATGTGGCGGAGCTTATCGCGATCAAGACTCGCCAGCGGCAGGTCGGCTGCCAAAATCCAGCGTAGTTGTACAGTAGCTTTCGAAAGCGAGATCGCATAATCGGATCTGAGACTTTCGAGAAATTCTTTTAGATCGACAGTTTCAAGGCATAGGGTCAGTTGCTCGCTCTCCATGCGCGTGGCGTGCAGAATTCCATTCACCAGAGTCAACTGATTCTTCGCCTGGGTCAGGAGGCGGTCGAGGATGCCGGCTTGTTCCGGGTTGATCTCACCGACGATACCATTACGCATGATTTCGGCGCAATTCATGACGATGTTTAGCGGGGTTCTGAGTTCGTGCGACATGATGCTCAAAAAGTCGTCCTTCACTTTATTGGATCGGCGCAGGTCTTCTGCCAACGCCACCGTGCCAGCATAGAGTTCCGCATTGTGAATAGCGACGGCGACCTGAGCGGCCAGGGCGCTCAAAAACTCCAACTCTTCGACGCTGAACTCACGCTCTTTTTTAGAAAAAAAACACAGATACCCCCAGGTGCGCTCCTTTAGTTTGAGAGGCAACGCCACCGCTTCGTCCCAGGTTGCGGCTCGGTTCGGCTGATTATGGCGCGCCAGCGCGATCGGCATGTTCGGTCGAGCCGCAGCGCTCAACGGCTTCCAGTCATACGTCTCTAGCTCTGCTCTATGCATGCGGTTGGTGCCGCAGAGCTCCAATGCGCCGCTGTCCGGGTTGAGCTTCTGAACACAAGCGGCTGAAAACGGGAACAATGCGCCGGTCTTGCCGAGTAACGCAGCGAAAATTTCCTGGACATCCAGAGTCGAGGTGATTGCCTGGTCAATATCTCTGAGCGCGCGGGTGCGTTCTTGAAGTTCTTTTCGCTGGATCGCGTAGCGCACCGCGCGCGAGATGAAATCGCCGCCGTGAGAACCTTTGATCAGATAATCCTGGGCACCCGCGGACAGCGCATTGAGCGCCATCTGCTCGTCGTTGAGTCCGGTGAGCACTAAAATCGGTATGCTCGGCGCAACCTCGAGCAGCAGCCTAAGCACGTCAAAACCTTGTCCGTCCGGCAGTGACAAGTCGAGCAGGATCGCCTCGAAGTGTTCTTCGCCAAGGCGCGCTAAAGCGCTGCTGACGAGGTTGGCATGGACCAGCTCGAACGGCTTCCCGGGAACGTCGCTCAGGACCTCGGCCAGCAACCGGGCGTCGCCGAGGTTATCCTCGATCAACAATACGCGCCCGGTTTTTTCTTTCATGGGCTAGTGTCCTTGGGAGCCGCGGGCAGTTGTACGACGCTAAACCACAGAGCATCGAGTTGGCGGATCAATTCCAAGAACTCGTCATAATCGGCGGGCTTTTGAATATAGCCATTGGCGTGCAGGTCGTAGCTTTGGGTGATATCCATCGGCGCTACTGAGGTTGTCAGCACGATGATCGGAATGATCTTTAACTGACAATCGTTTTTTACCTCGCGCAAAACCTCGCGACCGTCCTTTTTCGGCATGTTCAAATCGAGCAAAATAAAGTCAGGTCGCGGCGCGCCCGCATAACGTCCTTGTCTACGCAAGAATGCCGAGCGCCTCGTCGCCGTCACGCGCGACACTGACGCGGTTAGGCAGCTCGGCGTCTTTAAAAGCTTCAACGGCCAGGCGGATATCGCCCGAATTATCCTCGATCAACAGAATTTCGATGGGAGATCTTCTGGCTATGATCTCAGCGTTCATGGGATATAGTTCGATTGTACAAGCGATCAGCGGCGTCGCTCGGCGTTTCTGAGAAACTCGCCGCCGTTTTGCGACAAAACCGCGACGCTATTCCGTATGCAAGTCTTCAATCGACAGACTTCTTCTGCGGTTTAATCCTCCGGCAGCCGAAAAAATTACAACTTATCTGGATTGCCCCCTTAAAGTGTCACGAACTTCGGTGGCGTTGGCATGGCAGCCCCCCCCACAAGATCGCATCGTCGAATGGTTGATAGCTTCGGCGGACGCCGGTGCGCGGTTTCGGCACCGCAAAATTGGCGCGCGCGGACGATTTATCGCTCTTCTCGCGATAGTCGCGGGTAAGCCCGCCGATAGTGACTATTGGCGAATCCGTAGCCATAAGCTTCTAGTTAAAGCGTCCGGGCGCAAACCGCCGGCGCCCATTGAGCGGCCGGCGCCGAGCGAGTATCGCGGGCGACGAGCACAGGCGCAGCGCTCGCCAGACGCATCATCAAGCGCGCATGGCTGCAAGCCGTGCGGCGCCGAGGTCGGCCAACATTTGAGCGCTGAGAAGTAGCACCTAAAGAAGCAAAGCAGATTTCTCTGGAGGAAAGTTTATGACACGATCGCGAATCATCGGGCGTGGGTTTTGGTTGACCTTGGTTTTTTTAATTACGTTTTCCCAAACGGTTTTGGCGGAAACCCTCCACATCGGTTCGATAGGCAAGTCTCCGGCGGATGACGTAAGGGACTTTCTGCCGTTGGTGCAGTATCTCGCGCGCAGCCTTAAAGATGGGGGTGTCAATGAGGTCAAAACCATCGTCGCCAGAAGTATGGCTGAAATGGCGGCCTTCGTGCGCGCCGGCAAGGTTGATTTTTACATCGACAGCGCTTTCCCGTCGATGGTCGTCGGCGAGCTCACCGGCAGTAAGCTCCTGTTGCGGCGCTGGAAACGGGGCATGGGCGCGTATCGGTCGGTCATCTTCGCCAAAAAGGAAAGCGCCATGAGCAAGTTGGCGGATCTGCAAGGCAAGATCATCGCCTTCGAAGAACCGTTTTCTTCATCGGGCTATTTTTTTCCGAAGTTGGCGCTGGCGCAGGCGGGACTCAAGCCCGTCGTGAAACAAGCAGCGTCCGATCGCGTCGGCGCCAATGAGGTCGGTTACCTATTTAGCAACGCCGATGAGAATACCATGGCCTGGGTGGTGCGCAGTAAGGTGATTGCCGGCGCAACCGACCACCAGACCTATGTGAACCAGGCGCGGGCGAACATCAAAGACCTGGCGCTCCTTTACGAGTCGGCGCCGATCCCGCGCCATCTGGTCAGCTGGCGCCCTGGTTTGTCTGACAAGCTGGTGATGAAGGTCAAAGAGATTCTGCTGGCGATGGACAAATCCGAGGCGGGCAGAAACGCGCTTGCGGAATTCCAGCAAACTACCAGGTTCGATGCCATCCCGCCGCAATTTAGTGAGCTCGTTTCAAAGTCGGCGCCGTTTTTGCGCCAGGAGCTCGAATTTAGTAAATGAAGCTCGGCATCCGCGGCAAGCTGATCCTTTTCGCCGTTTGCGTGGCATTGCTCTCCAGCCTGGGCAGCGCCCTATTCGTCTATTTTCAACAACGCCGGGAAATTCTCTACGATGTCGAGAGAACCGTCAAGGATATCGCCACCCTCACCGCCGCTTCGGTGTTCGACGAGGTTTATCGGCTCGACATTTCCGGCCTGCGCCAGAAGCTGCGGGCCGTGCGCGCCAACCCGGATCTAAGCTACACTTATGTCACCGATGTCGCCGGCCTGGTGCTTGCCGATGGATCCGCGCAAAATCCGCTACGCGATCAAAAGCTCGCCGATCCCTTCAGCGCTCTGATGCGCGCCTCGGCTGACTGGGTAACACGCATCGAAGGCGATTCGCTGAAAGTCGGCGGTCCGCTGCGCGGTCCCGACAAGCAACGCGTTGGCTATCTGCAGATGGGGTTTTCTCTCGCCAGGATGCATGACGACCTGCACGATGCCGTCAAAGCTATCGCTTACGCCGGCGTCATCGGTATCAGCCTCGGTGTCGCCCTGGCATTCTTGCTCGGCGCGGCTCTCAGCGAGCCGATTCGCGCAATCGCGGAAGCTTGCCGCCAGATCGGTGCCGGCAATCTGAAAACCTCTCTTGCGGCCGACCGCTCGGATGAGCTTGGCGCGGTCGCGCACGCTGTAAACTCGATGGCTTTGGCGTTGCAGCGCAAAATCGACCGGGTGAAAACCGCACAGCAGATAAACCAGGCGATCACTACAACATTGGAGCTTCCGGCTATCTTGGAGTTACTCACCGGAAAAATAGAACGGCTGCTTCCGGAGTCGCCGGTCATTATCGTAGAACTCATCGACCGGGAGGGTGAGCAATTTCAATACGTCGAGTTTCGCAACGTCAGCGCAGAGCAATGGTTGGGTGAATACGGCGGAAAGTCCCGGGCGATCGCGCTCGATGGTCTCGCCCGGGCCGCGCTCGATAAGCTCGGATTTTCTGCACATCCTCGATTTAGCGGCCGATCCGCCCGTGCCACATCGAGAATTTCTCATCGGTCTCGGCCTCGTGTCCTATATCGGATTACCCCTCGGAACTAAGGATAATCCACTCGGCGTGCTCGGCATTTATACTCGCCAGCAGCATAACCCGAGCGCTGAAGAGCTCGAGACCCTGAGCGATTTAGGGCACCATGCGGGCGTGGCGATTCAAAATTCGCGCTTATATCAGGCGTCCAGGGAAGCCGAGAAGTCTTTAGCGGAAAAGGTCGCGGAACTCGCTCGGTCCAACGCTGAGCTGGAGCAGTTCGCCTATGTGGCGTCGCATGACCTGCAGGAACCGCTGCGCATGATCACCGGTTATACCAGCCTTCTCTCTAAGCGCTATAAAGGAAAACTTGATAATAACGCCGATGAATTCATCGGCTTCGCGGTCGACGGCGCCAATCGAATGAGGGTGCTGATCAATGACCTCTTGACCTATTCACGGGTGGGCACCCAGGGGAATATATTCGCGCCGATCGAGTGCGAGCTGGTTCTGGGTCGAACATTGATGGGTATGCAGGTGGCGATCCAGGAGAGCGCGGCCAAAGTGACTCATGATGCGCTGCCGAAGGTGATCGGAGACGAAGTCCAACTGGGGCAGTTGTTCCAGAATTTGATCGGCAACGCGCTCAAATACAGCAATGCGCACGGGCCGGTTATTCATGTCGGCTGCTGCCGGCGCGACCGCGACTGGTTGCTGTCGGTGCGTGATAATGGGATCGGCATCGACCAGCGCTTTGCGGAAAAAATCTTTGTTATCTTTCAGCGACTGCACGATCGCGAACAGTATCCCGGGACCGGCATCGGTTTGGCGATATGCAAGCGCATCATCGAACGCCACGGCGGCAACATATGGGTCGAATCCGAGCCCGGCAAGGGGTCGATATTTTATTTCAATCTGCCGGCGTAAGATCAGACTGCTGTCGGTCGAATTTGGCGGCGTACTGGGCCGCGCAGCAATTTCGCCCGAGCGCCAATCTGTCTGAATCGCTGGCGCTGCGGCGCCGACTCATGTAGGTTAATGTCGTGCAATCAGGCAATTAAAAGAAACAAACCGGTCGGTTTGTCGGCGCTGTTTAATGATCGTCGCTTTCAGAAATTGTCGCCGGCATTGATGACAATGCTAAAGCCCCCTGGGTGAACGAGCGGACTCCAGCGATTAGGCTGGTGCGGGCGCGCTGCCGGCGTAGTCGAGGCGCCGCGGGCGCCAGTAATGGATCAGGCATGTAATGGATCAGGCATTGCCTCACCGTTCAGCATTTTGTAATGTAAAGGATAAGACACCGGCCGTAGGGAAATTTCCGCGGGTTGCCAATCGCGTCATACACGATGGAGTTGTTGAGCCGGTGCCAACGCGCTGACACCGGGAATCTTATGAACGCTCACAACACCAGAGTACTGCTTGTCGAAGATAATCAGGGCGATGCCGGACTTGTGCGCTTCGCGCTGCGGGAAGATTCCGGCGCGGATTATTCGTTCAGCGCGGCGCATGTTCTTCGACTCGACGATGCCCTTGAATCACTGAGAGAAAAATCGTTCGATCTGGTTCTTCTCGATCTCTCGCTGCCGGACGCCCATGGCCTCGAGCCGCTGGCGCGTATTCGCGAGGCCGCCCCGGACTTGCCGATCGTTATCATAACAGGCCTGAACGACGAGTCGACGGCGGTCGAAGCGGTGCGCGGCGGCGCCCAGGATTACCTGATCAAGGGCCAGGCTGACAGCCATGCGGTAATCCGCGCGATCCTCTATTCGATTGAGCGCAAGCGCATCGAAGTGCAGCTCGAAAAGGAACGAGCCCGCCAGGCCGCCTTGCACGAAGTCAACCTGGCGATCACCTCGACACTTGATCTAGGCGCGGTTCTGGAAATCTTTCTCGAAAAAATTGCCGGGCTCTTGCCCGGTGTGGCGATCTCTGTGCGCTTGTTGAACGATGAAACCGGCGAGCTCGAGCCGCTGGCGTGCCGGGGCCTGGATGAGACTGCCTGGAAAAAAACCCGCGCGACGCTACGCTCTCAAGCGGTGGTTAAGGGAGGCGAGGTGATTGTGATTTCGGACATCGCCAATCATCGCTTGTCGAGCACGGATGACTTTGCCTTGCGCAGAGGTCTGAACTCCTACGTCGGCGTGCCGCTGAAGGCACACGGGCAAACTTTGGGAGTCATCGGCTTCTATGCCGGCGAGCCAGGTTTGACCGATGACGATGTCGATCTGATCACCACGCTTGCCGGACAGGCGGCAGTCGCCATACTCAACTCACGCGTGCATGAACGGCTCAAGAGCGCCCATGCTGCATTGGAAGAAACTCTGGAAATAAAATCGGTTCTTGTCGGGGTGATGGCGCATGAGCTGAAGACGCCGATTCAGATCATGCTCGGCTCCGCGGAACTGCTGGCGACGGGTCTGTGCGGCGAGCTCAACGCCGATCAGTTGGAACGCGTCCAGGCCATCGAGATCAGCGGCAACGAGTTGCTTGCTCTAATCAAGAGCGCCCTCGACATGGCGCGACTTGAACATGGCAAAATGCCCTTGACCGTCACGCAGGTTTCAATCAGCGAGTTTTTTGCCGAGCTTAAAGCGGAATCGGAAGCGGCATTCCGGCAAAAAGGGATCGAATTGGATATCAGTGCGGTGCGGCCCGGACTGATGATCATGAGCGATAAGGTCAAGCTCAAGGAGGTTCTACGCAACTTACTTGAGAACGCGCGCAAATACACCATAGACGGCAAAGTCAGTGTTGAGTTTATGCAGCGCGACCACAATACCGTGGAATTTTGCGTGCGCGACACCGGTGTCGGCATCAGCAACGAGTTGTTGCCGAAGATCTTTGATATGTTTTACCAGGCCGATACAACAGAGAAGGACCAAGCCGCCGCCGGGTTGGGCTTGAACATCGTAAAGCGTCTGGTTCTGGCATTGTCCGGCCAGATCGAGGTCAGCAGCGAGGTCGGCAAAGGCACTACTTTCCGAGTGATCCTGCCAACACGAGTGTCGTGAACACTGACGACAGTAGACCGAAGACGGACCACCCAGTCATCGGTCAGTCATTTATTTCCTTGAACCAATCAGGGCTTGATGATCAACGAAGGCTCCTGTTCTTTCCTGGTCTTTTGTTGTTGCGATAAGAAGATCGTGAAGCTTTTTCGCACCAGCCCGGTGAGGAAAGAGATATCCAGGGGACCCGGGTCGCCTTCGCCAACCTGCAGAGCTACGGCCAGAGCGAGTTTCGCTTGTGTGATGCGGCCGGTTGCGAAAAAATAGAGCGCCATGTCTTCCATACGGCGTTGCCAGGCCTTGCCTTCTAAGCCGCGGCAAAGTGTCTTCACCGCGTCACGCACGATGGCGCTGAGACGTTCTTCTTTTTGTGCTGGGTTTAACACTAACCGGCTGCTTTGCGCTTCCTCCAGCTGGGGTAATAACGCTTGCAGCCAATCATCGGCCAGCACCCAATAGCGCAGTTCCGGTTCGTCCAGGAGACGCCGGGATGTTTCGCGCCATGCGCCCTCACGCGCCTCATCGGGCTTTAGTTTATCGTAAATCGGATGCGCCAGCGCTTTAGGTTTGCCGCTGGCGATGACTGAACGCAACTCGTGGAAATTCTCCAGGCCGCTCTGGCCCCGCGCTTTGGCTGTTTCATAACCCTCATAGAGCGCGCGATCAGCAAATTCCCACGGCACCGCGATCATCGTCGCGCCGTGGTCGGATTTGATGTCTTGGATCATCTTGCGTAACTGCTTGCGCGGAACTTGCGCGCCGCCGATACGCAGCAAGCCTTCTCGGCTGTGCAGCATGGCTTGAATCATCTGCAAGCCGTGATTGGGTTCAGCCTTGGTAAGCCACACGAGATAGCCACCGCCGCCGTCGGGCGGCGACATGTAAGCTTCGATGGCCGGGGCATGGCTGAACAGCGCCGCGGCACTCGCCGGCCTCGGTTCTGCGGGCGCGATGACCAGCCCGCGTTGGCCGAGCTTAAAGAGCGAACGGCGTGCTTGCTTGCGTAGTTCTTTGTTATCGGCGCCTCGTTCTAACTCGCTTAGCATTTCGACTGCGGCTGGGTTGGAAATTTTTCCTAACAAGTAGGAGATCGCGAGGTCGGTATCGTGCCCTTTGCTGAGTTGTTGTTTGAGCTCCGGCAAGAGGCTGGCTGAACAATCCGCCAAAGAAATTCCCGATTGCCGCAACTGCTCGAGGCCGCTACGGATCTTTTCGTCGGTCGACTTCTTGTTTGCCAAGGTAAACCTCGCCCGGAATTATCTATCCGACGAACGATCGCAAAGCGCTAAGCGCAAAAAACAGGAGACCAAGAGGGAAGAGCAAGAGCAAGATCCGGAACGCTTTGCGCTTCGCCCCTGGCGCATGTCACGGCTTGGTCAAATCCGTGATCTTGCCGGGGCGTCCGGCGAACGCGAAATTGGGCCACGTTTCAACCTGAGCATCGCGATAGTTTTCGCGGTACCATCTGGCGATTTCCCCGGCCGGGGCGAACCAGACCTTGTCATGGCTCTTGGCGTAGCGAATAAATTCGCGCAACATGTGCGCGCGAAACGGCCGTCCGCCGACAAACGGGTGATTTCCCCAGATCATAAATTTCGGGTCGGTCGCGCCTTCTTCGTACAGGCAGTCAAAACAGTCTTTCCACATCTGTAAGAGGTCCCGCGGTGTGCGTCCGGCGCGCTGGTAGCTGGCGTAATCATTCAGGTCGGCGAAGTAAGACAGCGCGGTCAACTCTTTCCCCTTCACCTTCAGGGTATAGGGGGTTTCCTGGTGCTGCGGATCCATCCAGTAAGCATAACCGCATTCGACGATGACTTCGGGCGTATTGTGGCTCGGCGCGATGCCAGTTGAAAGATAGCCTGCGGGCGCTTTGCCTGTGACTTTCTTGACGATATCGACGGTCTTTTGCAGATCCTTTTTTTCTTGAGCGCGGTTCTTCATGTAGCTGTAGTCGTGAATCCAGGTCTCCGTGCCGATTTCATGTCCTTGTTCGACCGCTTCCTGAAATATCTCGGGATAGTTTTGTACGGTAATGCCGGTGGGAAAAAAACTGGTCTGGATTTTTTCCTTTTCAAAGATATCAAGAAAGCGATAAATGCCAACGCGCTCGCCGAATTCCCGATCGGTAATCGCTCCGAAGTCTTTCTTGGTGAGCGCGTTGCTGGGATAGCCCCGGCGATTTTGCTGTTGCCTGGTATTGGGGCCGCCGAGGTCCTCCGGCCAAGTCTCAAAGGCGACGCAGGGCGTGATAGCAATGCGCGCGCCGTCCGGCCACTTGATCGGCGCCCTTCTCGGTCTAACTTTCATACTGCCTCCCGGCTGTTGAATTGGCTTAGACATGCCACACTTTTTTCGCGTTGCCAATCCAGACCGGGCAAAATTCACTTTAAACTCCGGATCTGGTGTGCCGAAGCAAACCTTGAACTTGAATGTTGAACTGGCATCGTGCAAATACCGCCTTGACTTGGATCGGGATGCCAGCTAATGTGAAATTATCCAGGCTGTTGAAAAAGCTCACCTGCTCTATGCATTCGAGTCAAGTTTTGCGTTTCAAGCCGAAACGCGAAACAGCGAAGCGCGCGCCGCGCGCGTGAACAGCCGGGTAACCAGCGCCCTTTTAAATCTTTCATCGTCAAGACCTTAGGAGGCATAAGCCATGGCAGATGCGAAAATGATCGAATACCGCGTGGACAACGGAGTGGCAGTTTTGGAAATCAACCGCCCGCCGGTAAACAGTTACACAACCGAATTGCTAAAAGAACTGGATGCGGCGATTCTCGATGCGCGTTTCGACGAGAATGTCCATGCGATCGTCATCACCGGCAAGGTCGAGAAATTCTTTTCCGCCGGCGCCGACATTAACATGCTATCGAGCAAAGCGCTCGCGTTTAAAAACAACTTCGCGCTTCACGGCCATGAAGTGCTGATGCGTTTGGAAAACACGCCCAAGGTCGTCATCGCGGCGATCAACGGCCACGCCGTGGGCGGCGGCCTGGAGATCGCCATGGCGTGCGACATCCGCATCGCAAAAAAAGAAGGCGGCCGGGTCGGCCTGGCGGAGATCAATCTCGGCGTGATGCCGGGTATGGGCGGCACGCAACGCTTGCCGCGCCTGGTCGGCAAGGCCCGAGCCATGGAGCTCTGCGTCACCGGCAAAACCATCGCCTTTGAAGAGGCCCTCGACATGGGCCTGGTTCATTACATCTACGAAAAAGACAACTTCATGCAAGAGGTCTGGACTATGCGCGCCAGTTCATCGTGCCCAACAAGAGCAGCCTGGCGGTCGGTAAAGTCAAGCGGGCGATTACGCACCGGACTCGGAGCTGTCTTTGCCGGACGGCCTGGCGTTTGAACGCGAACTGCTGGCGCAGACCTTCGCCAGCGAGGATGGGCAAGAAGGCGTCAAAGCGTATCTGGAAAAGAGAACCGCGCAATTCAAGGGAAAGTAAACGGTCTGGTCGTTTGAACGTTCGATCCGAGAGCACGACTGGAACGGCTTGAAACGATTGGAACGACTGGAACTTTTAGATTTTCATGGAGGTTAGCTAATGGCCAAGATGTTAATCGGCGGAGAATCGTCGACTCCGTAACTAAAAACACCGTTGAAGTACTGAATCCCGCCACCGGCGCGACGGTTGATAGCGCGCCTCAGGGCAACGACAAGGACGTGCAGCAAGCGATCGGCGCCGCCGAAGAGGCATTTAAAGAGTGGTCCGACGTCAGCCCGGAGGACCGCGGTAATGCCTTGCTCAACGCCAGCGAGCTGATCAAGAAAGACAGCGCTCAAATCGCCCAGCTCTTGACTCAAGAGCAAGGCAAGACTTTGTTCGAAGCCGGCCTGGAGATCCATCATCTGGTGCACGGTTTGGAGTTCTACGCCGGGCTCGCTTCGAAAGTGCGCGGCTCGCACGTGCCGCTGCCGCAGAAAAATGCTTACGGTATGGTCGTGCGCCAGCCTATCGGTGTCTGCGGCGGCATTGTGCCGTGGAATTTCCCTTTGACCCTGATGGGCACCAAACTCGGTCCCGCCTTGGCCGCGGGCAATACCATTATTATCAAACCCGCCAGCACCACCCCGTTGGCGACGATCCGGGTCATCGAGTTGATCGCCCAGGCGACCTTCGGCGAAGGCAAGGCGCAGAAGACTTTGCCCAAGGGCACGGTCAATATTGTCACCGGCCCGGGCGGCAGCGTCGGCGAAGAGTTGCTGCGTAACCCGCGCATTCGCCGGATCGCATTCACCGGCTCGACTCCGGTCGGGCGCCACGTCATGGAAGTGGCGGGCCGCGAAATCAAACGCGTCACCCTGGAACTCGGCGGCAGCGATCCGATGATCGTCATGGAAGACGCCAACCTCGACCTGGCGGTGAAAATGGCCGACGTCGGGCGCTACTTCAACTGCGGCCAAATGTGTCTGGGCGTGAAACGGCTTTTTGTCCAGGAATCGATCGCCGACAATTTCATCGGCGGGCTCGTGGAAATTCTCAAAAAGAAAACCGTCGGCAACGGCATCAAGCAAAGAAACCCGCATGGGGCCGATCCACATCGGCTCGCAGCGCCAGGAAGTCGAAGAACAAGTCGAAGACGCCAAAGCGCGCGGCGCGAAAACTTTGTTCGGCGGTGAACGGCCCAAGGGCGGCGATTTTGACAAGGGCTTTTTCTATCTGCCGACTCTGATGAGCAACGTGCCCGACGACGCGCGCATGACCCAGGAAGAAGTCTTCGGTCCGGCGCTGCCGGTGTATACGTTCAAGACTCTGGACGAAGCCCTGGAAAAAGCCAATGCATCCGAATTCGGCCTCGGCTCCTCGATCTGGACGCGCAATTTGTTGACCGCTAATAAAGCGATTGACAAGCTTCAGGCGGGTAATGTCTGGGTCAACTCACTGCATTATGGCTACGACGAGCTGCCGTTTGGCGGCGTTAAATCGAGCGGCGTCGGCCGCGAGCATGGCCCCGAGGCGCTGGACTACTATCTAGAACCCAAAGGCGTGGTGATCGTCAATGTTTAGCCTTCCCTGTCCTCGACAAAGATGCGCTGCAGCGCTGCGCCGCGGCCGCCGGGCGGGAACATCATCGTGTTGCCTGAGGAACTTTTAGTTGGGACGTCGAGTTGGTCGAACGCCGATTGGGTCGGTCCTTTCTATGCCGCGGACCTCAAGCCGGGCCAGTATCTTCAAGCTTACGCGCGCCGTTTTCGCGCGGTGGAGATCGATTCCACCTTCTATGGTATCCCTGCCTTTTCCCTGGTCAGAGCTTGGCGCGAAAAGACCCCGCCCGGGTTTAAATTCGCGGCGCGAGTTCCAAGGGTTATTACTCATGAAAAAGTATTGCGCGATTGCCAGTCCGAGTTCACCGGTTTTCTTTCGAGCATAGAATTGCTCGGCGACCGTCTCGGGCCGTTGCTGTTGCAGTTTCCCTACTTCAACCGAACCGCTTTCGCTTCGCGCGGGCCATTCGAAAAGCTACTGCGCCCATTCTTGAAAAAATTGCCCGGCGGTTTTCAATTTGCTCTGGAGCTCCGCAACCAGCACTGGATCAGTTGGGACTTTCTCGAGTTATTGCGCGAGCATTCGGTGGCTTTTGGTCTGGTCGCTCAAGCCTGGATGCCGCGCATCGATACCCTTGCCAAAGCCTTAGACCTGGTGACGACGGATTTTTGCTACGCGCGCTTCATTGGCGCGCCGCGCCGGGCGGAAGATCGTATCACAAAACTCGATCGGTTGATCGAAGACAAAACCGATGAAATAAAAATTTGGCTGGTAGAACTGAAAAAATTCATCGACAAAGGAGTCCAGACCTACGTGTTTTTCGAGAATCGCTACGCCGGTTTCGCGCCCGGTTCGGCCAGGCTTTTCGAAGATCTATGGAACGCACAAGTTCGCTCTTGAGCCCCCCGGCAAGGCGGCGCTCGCAGCGCTAGCAGCCCGTGGTGAAAGCCTTGGCTGCATTCGACGGGTGATCGATCCCCGCTGGCTGCGTTGCTCCTCCCCTCAAATATTCCCGATATTCTCCATTGTCGCGCCTTGCCCATCGAGGCGCCTCACCGGTCTCGGTGCGACGCCAGACTTTCGCCGCGGGCTGCTAGCCAATTGCACCAGAACGCTGCAATTTTTCTTGACTCTCATTCGCGGATTTGCGATGACAGCGATGTCGCCTCGCATCTTCGGCTTTATCCTCACGCCGGCGTCCAGCGCAAACTTCGCTTCGGTTGGGCAAACAAAAAAGGAGATCCACATGGCTTATGACGTGGAGAAATTGTTAAGCATGTCGCAGGCGGAGCTTGACGCTCTTTTTACTAACAGCCCGGTCGGCAACATCCCCAACGGCGAGGGCGAAGGCACCGCGATTGTCGCGCCTGGGACCCATTACAGTCCGGCGATCGCGCGCTTTATCAGCAACTTTGCCTGGCAGGGAAAAGTTTTTGACGCGCAAAAGGGCGCGCTCAAGAACAAGATTCTGCCTTTTGGATTGAATGCCATTCTGGCAAAAGTTTATCGCGGCCCGAGTTGGCTCGACGGCAAGGAGTGTATCGTCCTGGATTATTCCGATACCTCGATCGTAGCGCAGTGGATCCGCGATGAAATCCGCGAGATCCAACCGGGTCTCTATCTGGGCAAGGTGTATTGGGACAAAACCCGGCTCATCGATTTCGCCTTGCAGTTCTGAATTTGCTCCATGCAAGCGCTTCTAGCCCGCAGTATTCACGCGGCCAATGGGCCTGTACCTTGAGGAGACCGGCAATCGCAAATATTAACGCAAGCATCGAGGAGAAATGCAAGCAACGCCAAGCACTATGCAGGTCGGCGTAAGTTCCTACTCCTGTGTCCGTGCTCTTCGAGGCTTACTCCTCGGCCGGCATTCTGCCGCGGGTTCTTGTCGGTGCATGGAATTCGCACCATTTGGTCCGTAAGAAGCGCCGCAGCGAAGACCGCCGTTTATGACCCCCCAGTCATCTTTCATGGTGGTGGCAGCTATCGCCACCGGCAAAGAAGCGGATTTGCGAGCTACGCTGGACACCATGAATATCTGCCCCGGCAGGGTCGATCCGAAAAATGAATTGTTGCCGTTTGGCCGCCTCGGGGGCCTGCATTTTGCCCGTTTTGTCATTCTCGATCACCGCACCGCGGATGATCTGAAGGCTTGTGGATTAACGCCGTACGCGTGGCCCAAGGCGCTGGCATTCCTGGGTGATTGCGACGGCACGGCAGATGACTTTCTGGTTGAGCTGGTGGCGGTCGCGGAAACCGGCTTGCGCAGGGTTTTTTCCTGTTGCCAAGGGTTTGAATCAGGCAACGATCTATTGCCGTGGCTCAAAGCGCGGAGCCAGCCAGCCGCCGCCAACTATGTTAACTGGCTCGGCCGCACGGTCCGGCAGATCCGCGAGGAAAGTGCGCTAAGAGATACCCTGGTGGCTTTTCTCGAAAACCACAGCGCCGAACTCAGCGCCTTGAATTCCCGGCAGGTTTTCTACCGGCTGCAAGATATCGTGCGCGCGGAAACTCAAGGGCGACGTCTGATCCTGACTGCTGCCGTGCCCGCGCCTTTAGGTTGGCGTGCCGGCAATCTACTGCACTTGATCGGCGTGCCGCTGGTTTTGCTTTTGCTCGCGCCGTTGCTGTTGATCTATTTACCGATATTTGCCTTGCAATTGCGGCGCCGGGAAAAAAGCGACGGCGAAATCACCCCGCGTCCCGCCTTCGATCACGTCGCGAAACTGGCCTCTCTGGAAGACCACGACGTCACCAACCAGTTCAGCGCGTTAGGCGCCGTCAAGCCCGGTCTGTTTCGGCGCTGGACGGTCACTTTTTTTGTCTGGGTTTTGAACTACGCCACGCGCCATATTTTCAATCACGGCTTTCTGACGCGCGTCAAGACCATCCATTTCGCGCGCTGGGTATTCTTGGCGGACAAGCGCCTGCTATTTTTCGCGAGCAACTACGACGGCAGCCTCGAGAGCTACATGGATGATTTCATCAACAAAGTCGCCTGGGGCTTGAATCTGGTATTCAGCAACGGTGTCGGCTATCCGCGAGCGCGCTGGCTGATTCTCGACGGCGCCAAGGATGAACAGAAATTTAAGAATTATATCCGGCGCCACCAACTGCCGACCGAGGTTTGGTATAACTCACATCCCGGGCTAACGGCGTTCGATCTCGAACGCAACACCAACATTCGCCGCGGCATCGAAAAGACGGCAATGAACGATGATCAGATCCGCGCCTGGCTGAGATTACTGTGATCATGGAAAAAACGCCGGTAGATTTTGCCGATGTCCAAGGCATCCTGCGCTTCGGCTACGGCCATCTTCCCGAGGCTTGTTTCCTGCTGTTGCAGATCGACAACGCCGCGGCGGCGCGTGGCTGGTTGTGGGACTTGCAAGTCACCAGCGCAGAAAACTTGCCAGAGCCGGCGAAAAACGCGCTGCAGATCGCGTTTAGCGCGGCGGGTCTAAAGGCACTGGCGCTGCCGCAGGAGATACTCGCGAAGTTTTCCAGTGAGTTTCTCTCAGGCATGGCAGGCGAGGAAAGCCGCTCGCGCCGCCTCGGTGATCTCGGCGCCGACGCCCCCAATCTCTGGTGCTGGGGTGGTCCTGAGAAAGTTCCGCATGTGCTGTTGATGCTCTATGCTGAAAAGGGCGCGCTCGACTCATGGCGTGAGAGCGTCGCGGCAAAATTGCCGGCAGCGGGATTGCAGCAGGTGTCGTGCTTGGTCTGCTCGTTTTTAGACGGCACGGAACCCTTTGGCTTTGTCGATGGCATCAGCCAGCCGAAAGTCGACTGGGAACGCAAAAGAGCAGCGGATAGCGCTCTTCAAATTCATTATGGCAATGACGTAGCTTTGGGAGAATTTCTGCTCGGCTATCCGAATGAATACGGTAAATATACCGAACGGCCGCTTTTATCGGCGCAAGACGATCCGTGGGCGGAACTAGCGCGCGCTGAGGACTACGGCGCGCTCCGCGATTTAGGACGAAACGGCTCTTATCTGGTGTTTCGTCAGCTCCATCAACACGCCCATAAGTTCTGGAGCTTTCTCGACCAGAAGGCGTACGGCAAGGCGGACAAGCGAAAAGAGTTTGCCGAAGCCATGGTCGGGCGGAAAATGGCCGGAGATGCTTTGCTCCCCCAGAGCCCTGAGCCGATCCCGGGCGTCGGGCGCAAGGCGGATGATCTCGCCTATAACCAGTTCACCTACGACAGCGATTTTTTCGGAGAACGCTGCCCTGTGGGCGCGCATATCAGGCGCGCCAATCCGCGCAA
The DNA here is from genome assembly GCA_963801935.1 of uncultured delta proteobacterium. Taxonomy (GTDB): domain Bacteria; phylum Desulfobacterota; class Binatia; order UBA9968; family UBA9968; genus DATACQ01. The sequence goes on along the minus strand of CAWDHA010000018.1, from coordinate 37,521 downwards.
TGCTGACTTGCCAGGAAACCCCAAAGGTATTGTCGCACGTTTGTTTCGCGTTCTGGGTCTCAAGAGCGCGCATATCGCCGAGGATCTGATTTCGCCGACCCGTTTTCACCGCCTTTTGAGGCGCGGGCGAAAATACGGCAGCACGCTCGAACCGGACCAGGCGATCGGCGACGCCGACGCCGACAACCAGGAGCGCGGTATTTATTTCATCGCGCTAGCGGCCAACATCAGCCGGCAGTTTGAATTCGTCCAGAACGCCTGGATGATCGCTACCAAGTTTGCGGGCTTTAGCGCCGAAAGCGATCCGTTGCTCGGCAATCGCACCCGCATTCCAGGCTGTTCGGCCACCGACGGCTTTTCGATACCGCAAGTGAACGGCGTTAATCAACGCATCACCGGGCTGCCGCAGTTCGTAACGGTGCGCGGCGGCGCCTATTTTTTTCTGCCGAGTATCCGGGCGCTCAAATACTTGAGCAGGCTCAAATCCTAGCCCCGACTACGCCGCGTCATTCTGTCATTCTGAACGGACCTTGGCGAAGTGAAGAATCTCGGCCGCTATGCGCCTGGGGTTGTCGGGCTATGTGAAACTCCGTTCATGGGTTCCGAGGACTCACCAAGAGCGGAAGACAAATTATTAAATTCAGCTATTAATCATTCGCCCTGACCCCTCGTCAGGCGCGGGACTAAAGGCTGTCGAGAGCCTTGCCTGAGGCGAAAGGCTCCTAACCGTTTCAAGAGTGCAATGCTCAGATGGCGGACGGCGTCGCGCGCGGCTTTCTTGTCTGACAAAATCACAGTCAGACGCGCGCACGCTTAATCGAATTTCTCCGCGCCGGTGGGCTCGCGGTGCGCTGTTTTGTTCATCGACTGGCGCAAACGGGAAAGCTCCTGGTAGATTTTGTAGCGCGCGCGATTCTGGTTACCCAGCGGTCGATGCTCAGCGATGGTATGCCACGGGTTAAACGAGAGCTGGTGCGCGAAGGCGAGCTGTGCGGGCGAATCGAATTTCTGCTTGGCAATATGCAGGATCGCCGCCGGAACGTAAGGAGAAAGTTTTTCCGGCCAGCGCACCGAGGCGTTTTCGATCGGCATGCGGTGCGCGTCGGTTTGCAGCTGGATGAGAAAGTCCAGATCCACAGCTTCGCGGCCGAGTCTTGACTGCATATTTTCCCGCAGGTAATTGTCCGGAGGACGGAAGGGCAGGCGCGCGATCGGCGTACGCGTTGCTGTCTTGGGTCGCACCGTATACTGCATTGCTTGTCCCGCGCCGAGAAGATAAGGCACGCAGCTCCAGTACTGGACTTCCAGCGGGCTTGTTTGCGTGCGCGCCCACAACGCCTGGAAGGCGCCGTCAAGCAGATGAGAATCGAATGGATTTATAAAATAGAATATCGGCAAGCCTTTGCGGCTTAACGCCTGCACCTTGACGTTTTCCCTCACATCAGGAGTGGTGAAGATCGGAGTGCTGATGGCGGTGAAGTCCTGCGTATGCTTTTCGTCCTCCAGAAGCTTCGACCCCGCCACCCCCATGAGTTTGATGGCGATACTGAGAACGCCGGCGTCTTCGATATCCGGCGGCAACGCCGGTCCCGGCCCGGCAAAGCGCACCCACGCGGGAAACGTGCGCGCTTCAGCGAACACTCCTTGGCGAAAATTGGCGGGCAGGTCGCCGCGCACGATAAACTCGGCGCGCACGACACCGTGCGTCTTGGTGTTGCCACCGCGCTCGTAGCTTCCCGGTTGGTAGTGGTCATTCATGTAGGCGGCCATGTCAGCGATGATCGACTGCACGAATTTTTCTTCGTCCGGCAGCGCTTTTTCTTCAGCCAGGCTGAGCGCGTCATTGCGGCGCCCGAGATTGATCAGCGCCTGGATCGCAGCCCCCAGCGGTGCCTGGAGGAGCGCGTCAAAAGCGCGGCGGAAAAACGGATCGAAGCGGCGCTCGATTTTTAACAAAGTGAAAAGCGCGTCGTGGAGAATTTTTAGCAGGGGACTCATTAACTGTCACTCATCAGCCATCAGTTCAGTTCCGGAGCTGAGCACTGATGGCCGATAGCTCCAAAAGCTCAAGGCGAAAGGTTCCGGCCGGCGTTCTAATTGGATAGCGCGAGACTTCCGATCTTTGGTCGTCGCTCGCAGATTACGGCGTCGCTCTGACCGTGGGCCGCGCCAGGAGCCGCTCCATCCAGGCTTTCACATTGGGTACTTTTTCGTCGATGGTTGCCTGATAGCGCTCGAGCCGCGTGAAAAATGGGACGTAGGTGATATCGGCAAGCGAGTAGTCGCCGGCAATGTATTCGCGCCCGCGCATTTCCTCATCGAGGGCGGCGAGATATTGTCGCAATTCTTCTTTCGATTTCTCTACCTGATAGTTATGGGCGATGTAACCGCCGGCGCGCTGCAATCGGGTGTTGGCGTAATCGATCCAGATGCGCATGCGCGCGCGCTCTCGCGGATCTTTGGGCATAAGCGGTACTTGCGGATATTTTTCTTCCAAATACTCGTTGATGATGGCCGATTCGTAAATAACCGCGCCGTCGTCGTCTACCAGCACCGGTACTTTGCCATAAGGGTTGAGCTCGAGTAGCTCTTTCGATTTGTTCTTGAGATCACATTCAATGAGATTATGGGGAATACGCTTTTCAGCCAGGACAAGCCTTGTCCTGTGGGCGTAAGGTCAAGGGCCGTAGGAAAGTAGTTTCATGTTAGATCGCCTCCTATGTGATGCGCTTTTATCATCCAACAGCGCGCTTGCGCAACCCAATAACGTCCCGCGTGCCGTCCTCAGCAGTCAATAACGCTGGTTTTCCGCTTGACTTGCAGTAGGCAACTGAGGCTAAACTAATAATAAGGTTTGGCGCCGAGGAGGAAACTTACCAAAGATGGCTATTCCGGGAGAAAAAGCGATTGAAATGGTGCGCAACGCGCATGCGCAGGCGGCTCATTTGGACATTGCGGTAACGGCGGTGGTAGTTGATCAAAGTGGTCGCATGATCGCGTTGGGCCGCATGGACAAGGCCCGGCCTATTACGGTCGACATCGCGCTCAACAAAGCCTATACCGCGGCGAGCTTCCAACAAGCGACCAAGGAGTTGTCTGGAGTCGCTAGTCAGGTATGGTTTCAAAGTCTGGTAGTGTCAAGTAACGGCCGCATCATGCCGGGCGGCGGCGCGCTGCCGATCGTCGAGGGTGGTAACGTGGTCGGCGCCGTCGCCGTGGCGGGAGGCACCGACGAGCAGGACCAACGCTGCGCTGAGGTGGCCCTGGGCTCCTACGCATGAATGGCCAGAGTTTGTCGATGGTGAACGAAACTTAAAAACTCAAAAACCAAAAGCTGCATGAAAAACAGGAGGCAACAATGGACGTGAACGAAGAGACAAAAACCGAACACGCAAAAGCCGGCTCAAGCGCGGGCGCGGCGCCGCCGCCCTATCTCGGCCGCTCCGTGCGTATCGTCGGGCCCCACGTCAACGTCGACATGAACCAGTCGCCGCATCCCAAAAATCAGCGCGGCGAACTCGGCAAGCCGCTCTTCAACTGGTATCGCAACACCGTTTCTAAAGACCCTTTGACGCGCGTGTCGGCGCCGAATCATTTCGCCGATAAGAGACATTTCTTGCCCACCGTCATCAACCGGCCGAGCAAAGGCAAGGTGAACCCGCAGCGGGTTTCGGTGGACGATCCCGCGGCCATGACGCGCCACATCAAGGCGGTCGCGCATTACATGGGCGCGGACGTCGTCGGTATCGCCAACGCGCATCCTTCCTTTTTGTACGCCGGCAGTCGTTACGTGCAGGACGGGACAGCGGAAGACGCTTACCAGCAGGACAGTCCTGAGAATTTGGTGCGAAAATTTCCTTACATCATCCAGGCGACCACCGCCTGGGATTACAACAAGCTACAGGCACACCGCCATCACGTCGGCGACGCGGCGTACCATATCTCGCAAATGAAGGGCGTCCTGATGCTCAAGGCGCTTGAGGGATACATCAAGGAATTGGGATACACGGCGCTCCGCGGCGTCGTCACGCCGCAAGCGGCTGGAGTCGCCGGCGGCATCGGCGAGCTCGGTAGAAATGGTCTGGTGATCAACAAGAATTTCGGCGCGCGTATCCACATGCCTGACCCCATCCTCACCGATCTGCCGCTGGTGGCGGATCAGCCGGTCGATATCGGCGTTGAGGACTTCTGCAAAATTTGCCGCAAATGCGCTAACACTTGTCCGACCAACAGTATTCCATTCGGCGACAAGGTGGTGCACAACGGTATCGAGAAGTACAAGATCAACTGGCTCACCTGCTATAAACTGCGCCCCTATGTGCACGACTACTGGGGCAGTTGCCTCACCTGCGCCGCGGTTTGCCCATTTACGAAACCCAACGTGTGGTGGCACGGCCTGGCCACCTGGACGCTTCATACCTGCCCGATTGCGGCGCGACCCGCGTTGGTGCACGCGCTCAAGTGGATCGATGATCGTTTCTGGGGTGTCACCCGCAGCAGCCGGGTGCGCTGGTTGAGCTACGATTCCGGCATCAAACCGGGGGATCAGGCTTGCACCGTGGCGGGTTGTACCGCCTCTCATGAGGGCAAGGGCGGCGGCGCCGTGACCGGGAATGCGGGATACTACGCGCCGTTAAAAGAGAACACCAACAGGTTCGTCAAGCGGGATTAGCGATCGTGCGCTTTGGTTCGCTGAAAATTCCCTGGATCAAGAAAGAGTCGCACAAAGACGATCCCTATTGGAATTTCTTTATCAACACGCCGCCGGCGGATCTTGCCAATACTGTGACGGAAATGATCCGAAACGCCCCGGATGGCAATGTTTTCCCGACAAAAACGGAACTGCACACGCCTGAAATCACTTCGAGTCACGTAAAGGGAATGGCCGAGTACTTCGGTGCCGACTTGTGCGGCATCGTTAAATTGCATGAAGGCACTGTGGCGGGCGGCGAATCCTACCCGTTCGCCGTGGTGTGCGCGGTGCGCGCCGATAACGACCCGCGTCAAGCGGCGGGAATCGGCGGCCAGGTGCCGGTGCAGAACGGACTCTTTATCAGTTTTGTTCTTAGCTCGTGGATTAGAGAGCTCGGTTATCGCGCTAGCGCGGCGCCCGACGCTGATGCTGAGAAACTGGCTGCGGCGGCGCGTCTAGGACGGCTCGATAGGCGCGGGCGGCTGGTTACCGAAAAATTCGGCGCCAACGTTCACGTGGCAAATATCATTCGCACTGATTTGCCCCTAGCGGCGGACGGTCAAAGCTAATTTCCCAAATAATGCGGTGCGTCATCACAGTAGTTAAATCCGACGTTGATAGGCGGGCGGCTTTATGAATGATTGTGGAGAATGACGTATGCCTTACGTAATCACTAACCTGTGCACTAATGACGGAGCCTGTGTCGATGTCTGTCCGGTCGCGTGCATTCATACCACGCCGGGCGCGCCGCAGTTCTACATCGACCCGGAGGTGTGCATCGATTGCGAACAGTGCGAGATCGTTTGCCCCGTCGATGCCATATTCAAAGACATCGACATCCCCTCCGAGCACGTTAGCTTCATAGAAGTCAATGCGGCTTTTTTTCGCAAGAATAAAGCGGCGGCCGGCCCGGTCTCTTTTGAAACGGCGTGGGCGATGGTGCGCGCCGCCCAGGATTATGCCGAACTTTTTGGCTTGTCCGTTAGCGCCGCGGTCGTCGACGAAGCAGGAACGCCGATTGCCGTCGGTAAAATGACCGACGCCGATGGCAACTCGGCTGAGCTGGCTTTCAACAAAGCCTATACTGCGGCCGCGTTTCACATGGCCACGGCGGATTTGATCGGCGAGGCCAAAAAACCCTCGATGCGCAGCCTCGCGGTTTCACATCGAGGCCGGATCATGCTTGCGGCCGGCGGTATCGCGATTCTAGATGGGGTAGTGATTGTTGGCGGCGTCGGTGTCGCCGGCGCTAAGCGTCCGGAGCAGGATATTTTATGTTGCCGCGCTGCTCTAGCAGTCCTCGAGGGCCACGGCCACTGAAGCGTAGATCGCACTGGTTTTTTTAGCGCCGCGATTTACGGCGCGCCGAGGGTGGCCTCTGACACCGAGTAGGTGATCCAAAGTTTTTTCCCGTTAGTGCTCAAGTTGTTGAACCGAATAGCTCCGCTGGCGAGCTCATCGATGGTGTCTACCGTTGATGACAGATCCCAGACGATGCGACCTTTTTGTCCCCTGCCCGTAGCTGGGTCTTTTCCGCTGTTCACAGGGAGATTGATGCTTGCGAGCGCGCCGCCGTTGTGCCGGTATTCGGCGCGAAGCGTCCTCTGCCATTCGCTTTCCGAGCGATACTCGATGGTCACCAGCACCCGCGACGGCGCCGGCGAGCCAGCCTGCGGGTCTTGATAGCGCGCTTCCCACCAGTAGCTCGGTCCCGATTCGACTTCAAAGCTGAATTCTTCCGCCAACGTTCTCAAATCGTTCCGCGGTTTGTCGCCGTCGGGGCCTCCAGGCCGGTATGTTTTGCCGGTCTTGTTGTCATAAGCGTCACTGGCGATCAAACTAACTGTGCCCGGGGGCAGGGAAGAATCATCGCTGGTGATCGTGATCGTAGCGGCCGCGGGATTGCCGATGGTGTAATTCGCCGACGCCGACAAGGTGGCAATCACGGTTTCATTACTCTCAACTATAGTATCGTTGATCGGCGTGACGGTAATGGTCGCCGAAGCGGCGCCGGCGGGAATCGTCACGCTGCCAGAGAGCGCTGTGTAGTCGCTCCCTGGAGTCGCGCTGCCGCTACGGCTATAAAGCACCCTCAGCGCAGAAGTCGTGGCGCCGGTGCGCGTGACGGTAAAAGTTCCAGTTGTGGGTCCGGCTTCGGTCGCTGTCGGATCCGTGGCCGCAATGTTTAGCGAAGGTAGTTGCGGCGCGCCGCCTTTGGTGACGGTGAAGTAGTCGCGCGTGGCGCCGGTCTGGTCGATGAAGCGCGCATCGAGCCGGTCGCCGTTGACATCCAGCACCATGGAGCCGAGCGAGTTGAGCGAGATAAACATCGCCGGATGATTTAAAGATCCGCCGCTGGTTTGCCCGGAGCTGCCGGCAACCGCGTAAACCGCGCCCTGATTGGGCACTGAGTCCAGCGCTGATTTTTGGTAAGCGCCGCTGCCATCGGCGCGCCCGCTGCCGCCGTTACGGATCGTGCTCGCCGTCAACGTGCTGGAAGAACCGTAGTGGCCGTGGATCAAGAACGACCGCTCATAAGAATGGCTGTGACCCGACAGCACCAGATCGACGCCGGCGGCCTCGAGGATCGGTAGCGCGTTTTGGCGCATCTGGATCAGCTCGGTCTCGCTGTCCGAATCATGGGAGCCTTTGGTGTAAGGGGGGTGGTGCCAGAAAGCGATGATCCAGGGTTGGCGTGTGGCCGCCAGATCACTGCGCAGCCAACTCAGCATCGCGCCGTTGACCGCGCGGCTGGTTTCAAAAGAATCGAGGACAACGAAATGGATGTTGCCGAAGTCAAATGAATAGTAAGCCTCGGTGCCCGACGCCACACCGCCGGCCTCGGCGTTTTTCGGCAAGGTGAAAATATTGTAATAGGGACCGCTCTGGGAAGCCGAGTCGGCGCTGTGCCTATCGTGATTGCCCAAGGTCGGCCAGACTACCGACTGGCGCAGCAACGTCGGATACATGTTGAATACCGCGGTTTGATATTCGCTGTCGGTGCCGTCCTCATAGGCATTGTCGCCGAGCATGAGCCAGAGATCGGTGTGCTGTGAGCCGGTTACTTTGAGATAGACATCGCGCACCGCGCGGGCACTGGCATTCGCCGTGCCGGAGTCGCCGATCACCCAGATACGCGTCGGCTCCGCCGTGCCGGTCGTAGGAGAAGTCACTAAGAAGTGGCTGGTGTCGCCGCCGGCGAGCACCTGAGCACTGGTTCCCACCGAGTAATAATAGAGGGTACTGGGGGGTCAAGCCGGTGAGCGTTACCTCGTGCTCGGTGCTGAGCGCCGCTTGATTTACAGTACTGGTCAAATTCGTCGGGCTATTGCCGTACTGGACGCGGCTATTGGTCGCGCTGCTGGTGCGCCAGCGCACGACCATACCGGTCGCTGTGCCGAGTTGCAGATACGGACCGCGGGCAATCGTCTGAGCGATCGCCTGCGGCACGGCCAGAGGCGCGCCCGTGCTGATCAAAAGCAAAATGAGCCAGGAGAGCATGGCGCGGCGAATTTGCTGAGGGGTTCATAAAGCCTTTCTTACTGAGCGGATCCCTTTTCAAACGAATCGTGATTATTGCGCGCCAGCAATCTTTGCCAACAGCTCGCGCGCCTGAGTTTCCAGTTCGAGGGCCGCTTTCGCGCGGCGCCGGTCAGGTGGCAGCGAATCGATCGCCTTTAAACCGGCATGGATGGAGTCGCGAGCTTCGGTGACCCGGCCGGCTTCGGCGAGGATCTCGCCGCGCTTTATCAGCCACTGCTCCTGGCTGGGAAAAAATCCAAGCAGCCGCTCAATGCGCGCTAATGCGGCGTCGCGCCGGCGCTCGCGCAACTCGATATCGAGAGCCAGAGAATGCAACGTCACCAGCGGGCCAAGCCGGGCGATTCCCTCGTCAAGTCCGCTTATGACTGCATCGCTCAACCGGCGGCGGCCAGCGCGCGGGCGCGCTCGATATACCAATCCGGTTGGGGACGGCTGCTGCGATCGATGGCTTGGCTATAATCGGCTGCCGCCGCCTCGCTATCGCCAAGTTTCTGCAAGGCCCTTCCCCTGAGCAGCAACCCATCTAGATTGGCGGGATGAGCTTTTAAGAATTCGTCGAAGGCTTGTTTTGCCTCGCCCGCTCTATCGGCTTCCAGAGAAACTTCGCCGCGGCGCAGTTGCGCCCCCGTCATCAGCGGATCGAGCCGCAGGGCTTGGTCAAAATCGCGCAGCGCAGAGTCCCACTCGCGGTGGTGGCGATGGAGTTGCGCGCGCTTAAAATACAGAGCGCCGTCCGCTGGGCTCTGCTCGAGACGTTCGTTGATCAGCGCAATCTGCGCTTCGATGGCTGGATGGGCCCAGGAAAAAACCGGCAGCGCCAATGCGGTAAACAAGAAAAGCCCGGTGAGCAAAAGGCAAAGGTGCATACGATTAAAAATTTGTTGTGGGAACCCCTTATTACGAAAACGTAAACCGATGTCAAAATAGCGGGCAATATCCCGCGGACCAAATATATTGCCGCGCTAGGTAAAAAAATCGGAAAGCGCGCAACAAGTTGCGAATCCCTTAAGGCCCGGTTGTTACTACAGCGCACGGACGCAAGCCTGCAACATCGATATAGGAGCGTTTATCGAGTAGCGGGCGATTGTCGTGCCCTTTACCGAAAGACGCCAACTCGGCGTTCCTAAAGAGGTGAATCGGAAAAGTGAGTCAGCTGAAGTCAAAGCGGTCTTTAGATGGAGAAAAAGCCTACGCGAAGCTTGCGCTACGCCAGCTCATGACAAAGCCGACACAATGAATTAATAAGACGTTGTCGACACCGGCATGCGCGTCGCCGAGGGGACAAAGTTTAAGAAGCAATAATAAATGTTACTACCGTTTCGCGAGCATTTAGATTTCGGCCCAACGCCTTATGATCAATTACAGGCGAATGAGGGGATTCCTGTCATCAGGGGAAACGTCGTGGACGACGTGCTGACAGCTTCGTTGGACCGCTGGAAGCGCATGGGCGCCTGCGGATGTTTTCTGAATCTTTCCAACCAGCAGCAAACCGACGCTTATATCTGCGAAATCGCGCCGGGCAGCGAGACCCTGGCGCAGCGCCATCTTTTCGAAGAGATTATTTACGTCGCCAAGGGGCGCGGCGCGACTTCAGTCTGGCAAGACGACGGCGCCAAGGTCACTTTTGAATGGGCCGCCGGCGCGATCTTCGCGATTCCGTTGAATTCGTCCTACCAGCACTTCAACGGTTCGCGCGACGAGCCGGTGCGCTTGTTTGCCGGCACGACCCTGCCGCGCATGATCAATATTTTTCATAACGAGGATTTTATCTTTCGTAATCCGTTTAATTTTCGCGATCGTTTCCACGCCGGCGATGAGTTTCTGCGCTACAACAAGCATGTGACCGAACGCTATTGGGAAACCAACCTGGTGCCCGACGTCAATCAATTTACCGCTCGACGATTTTCCGATGAAGGGGAAAGGCGTGAGACATATGCGCTACACCTTGGCCGACACGACTTACGGATGCCATGTATCGGAATTTCCACCGGGTTGCCGCAGCACTTTTCACCGCCACGGGCCGGGCGCGGTGATCATAATCACCCAGGGCGAAGGCTACGTGATGCTCTGGAAAGACGGCGAAGAGCGGACGCGCCATGAGTTCAAGGTCGGCACGATTTATTCGCCCGACGATCTCATGTGGCACGGCCACTTCAACACCGGCAACGGCACCATGCGCCACTTCGCCGTGCGCGGCGACAGCCCCAAGTACAGCCACGACCGTTTTCGCAATCCGCTCTGGACGATGATTCCGCTGGAAGAGGAACCGCCCGAGATTCACCGCGAGTTTATCGAGGCCCTAAAACGCAAAGGCGTAGAAACGGCAGCCTCGGTGGTGGATGATTAACGTAAACTAACAGGCCGCGAAAAGACTTACCCGCTTAACCGATTGGCCCTGAGCATCACGTCAGAAGGGGTGCCCTATCATTACCGAACCTTATTTAACAGTCGTGGATTAATCTGGAAAGTTTCCGTGCCGCGCTGCGCGAGCGACAGCCCTACGGACCTAAACCATCTGTGATGTTCTCGGCCGTCAAAGGTTTGTGAATTTCCCCGATCAAAACTCATACGGAGACCGTTTACGATCATCACGAGCTCATGCTTATCGATCAAGCGGGCAGGATTAAAGTTAACCAAATGGAACTCGCATCATCGAGTCGCTCAGGTCGAGGAAATCAACGGCTCGACCAGCTACGGTACGAGTTTATCAGCACGACGCCGCCAACTCCCTGTTGATGATAACTAACGCCGCCGGTCACAAACCATAAATGTCTAAGATATGTTGGCTCGAAAGATCGCCATCTGCGATCCGAATATGGGAACGGCCTACCAGTGCGCCCTCTACAGCGTTAGTTCTGTTCAAGTTTTTTCACCAAATCGACCACGGCACGGGGCTGCTGCATCAACTCCTGATAAATCGCCGCCACTTCCTGGGCGGCGACCGGTTCCATGTCGAGCCTTTGCCTTTTGACCTCGTCCAATAACTCGGGATCTTTAAGGGTTTTGTTATAGGCTTCGCGCAGAATCTTTACGCGTTCGGCGGAGACTCCCGGCGGCGCGACGATGGGCCGCCCCAACTCGTCGCCAGCGAGGATGACGCGAGCGAAACGGCGGCCAACGTCCGAGGTTTTATATTTATCCATCAGCTCAAAAATTGTCGGTGTGTCCGGCAGCCGCGCATCGCGCTTATCTCCGGCTTGAACCAGGTGCCGGTCGAACCCCTTTTTGTCCCACGTGAGAAACGGTTCCCGGCTAAAATGAACCGTGATCCGGGTCGCCCGACATATGATCTCCCCCCTTTCCATCGCCAGATCGACTTCGCTGCCGCCTTTGTAGCCGAGCACGCGTGTAAACGCGCGCCGACGGTTTCCTCCAAAAGTCGGGTGAATAGCGTCGTTTGATCCGACAGTCCGGTGGCGCCGCACTTGGGCGGCTCCTTCACTTTGATGATTTGATCCAGCGACTGGTATGGTGAGTCGCTGCGGATGTAAAGCATCATCGTGCCTTTCTCCTGCGAGCCGAGCCAGTTGAATTTGAGAACATCGAACTTGACCTCGGGGGTCTGCACGAGCTGCTGGAGGTACATATGGGTTTGGAACATGCCAATGGTAAGGCCGTCGGATTTAGCCACGCCGTATAAATAGTTGGCCGCGACCATCGAGCCGCCGCCCGGCATATTCTGCACCACCATGCTGGGGTTGCCTGGAATGTATTTTCCCATGATTCGTCCAAACAGACGGCCCCACAAGTCGTAGAGCCCGCCGGGGACCGTGCCGACGATGATCGCGATCGTTTTTCCCTGGTAGAAATTAGTTTGCGCGAAAAGCGCCCCTGGCGAGCCGATGAATAAAGTCAGCAACGCGATACCAGCGAGAAGATTGGTCTTCGGCATTTTGCCTCCGGTGTGGTGTGAAAAATCAGTCGATCCCCCATGCCATCAAAGACGGCTGACGTTAAATGAAGAGGACATGCGCAGTCAACCCGCCCTTTGCCATAAGTGCTTTCGAAACAAACACGGAAATTAAAGAGGCGCAAAACGAAAGGAGCCTGAGGGACGAAAGAAAACTATATCGATCGGCTGCTCAGTGTCGAGAAAATCTGCCGTAGCCGAGGCCGCTCGTCCATTCGGATGGAAGAGGTCAAGGATGAGGGAGAATCTGTTTGAGGTGAATCACTGGTACGATTTAACGGAGCGCCGAGGTTCAAGACAATTTGCGCGTTTGTTTGTGCTTGCAGCAAGCTGTGCGCCATTAGAATCGGCCGGCAAACATCAGCAAGCGATCTCGATCATTTCCTACTTGTATCATAATCGGTGGGCCGAACGGAGCCGGCAAGACAACGTCGCGCGCGAGTCTCGTGGACTGCGCACGCCTTGGACGACTGGACCCTGCTACAATCAAAGTCCAAACCAACGTGGGGACAGCATACTCGCCTGCATCGGTTCTTGCGGCCCTGGCCAATAATCGATTTCCCTCTTTGACAAAAGCGGGCCAAGGGGAGATTTGCCGGATCGCTAGCCACGGGATTGCTTTGCACGACTTGAGCGGTTGGAACTTTTGGAACTGCATGCTTGTGAAAACGGCCTGCGCTTAGCGCGCCGGCAAGTCGTCCGGTTTCAGACCGAAGAACTTGAGCGCGTTGGCGCCGAGCACGTGGCGCAATTTGTCGTCGCTCATGCCTTGGATCTTTTCCACTTCGCGCACGGAGTTGGGAAACTCCGAATCCCAATGGCGGTAGTCGGAAGCGTACATGACCTGGGTTATGCCGACCGTATCGAGCACGTAAGGGAGGATCGATTCTTCGGGCTCGCAGGTAAAGCAGACTTGCGGACTCCGAATGATCTCCGAGGGCTTGCGTTCGAGCAGCGGCCACTGCGGCCGCAGTTTCGTATAGTGCTCGTCGAGACGCTCCGACCAGAACGGCAGCCAGCCGCACGCGCCTTCCATGAAGCCGACTCTGAGCTTTGGGTAGCGGTCGAACACGCCTTCGCCGATCATGTGCATGAGCGCGATCATCAGCTCGAACGGAAACGAAGTCATATGCACGTAACTGTACTTCTCCATGCGCTCGCTGCCCGCCCCCATGACACCCCACACGCCGTACTGGCCGTCGTGCTCGGTCTGCGGGTGCACCGACAGCGGCATGCCGATCTCTTGAGCTTTGGCATACACCGGATCGAACATACGGTGACCCAGGTTGATGCCGTAAACATTCGTCGGCAGCATGGCGCTGACGATAGTGCGGTGCCTGGCCAGGAAATCCAACTCTTGCACCGCCGCCGGCGGGTCTTGGAGCGGGATCAAGCCGACACCCTTGAGCCTTTTCGGGTCGACGACGAGATACTCTTCCACCAGCCAGCGGTTGACGGCATGGCAGACGGCCGCGGCCAGCGGTTTGTCAGCCATGCCGTTGACCATCAGCGCGATCGCGGTGCCAAAGATAACGGCCACGTCAATACCTTCTTCATCCATGTCGGGAAGCCGCTTGAGTCCGTCGGTCATACCCGGCCGGCTGCGCTCGACGTGATCAGCGAAGACAGCGCCGCGGTCCGTGCCGCCGCCCCAGCGCCGTCTACCGGCCAGGCGTCCCTCGATCATCAGATGGGAGTAGCCGGAGCTATCGGTCACACGATTGGGTGCGAGATGCGCGATCTCTCGAGGCATATACTTCGCAAGATCATTGTCGGGCTCATAACAATGACCATCCGCATCGATCACGAAATGTTTAGACATCGGACCTCCGAATCGAACTCATTTGGAGTCATGGCCAAATGGAGTACTGGAGTGCTAAGAGATCAAGAGCGATCATCCTTCCGTACTCCAGTACTGCATCACGTCAACGTGTGATTCGTCGTAAAATAGGGCAGGCGAGCGGCGCGCGTCAAGGGCTGAGTTGAGCTTGAGTTGAAAGTACCCGGGCGGGTTTGTGCCCTATTGATCTGATTCGGCTGCGGCGGAAATGAACATCGATTTGGCGTCCGGCAGCGGCAGTCCGAAACCACAGCGCGCGCGCAAATAGCGGTCAAATTCCTGATCGGTTGAAAACTTAAATCGCACGGCGCCGTTCTGTTGCCAAAGCTCCTTGGCCGGCACCTGACACTGGTTACAGCGCTGTCCTTCAGTGCAATTTGGATCAGGCGACCCGGTTGTTATGGTTGCCAGTGTGCCGATGCGCGGGTCTTTGCCGCGGGAATTAGCGCGCACCGTAACGCCTTTGCCGACGTAATCGACCGCGGCAAACTGCGGCGCGCTCAAGGCCACCGGTCGTTCGGCGAACACGCCGCTCACAATCTCGTGAGTTTTGGCATCAAACTCCACTTTTTCTCCGGTGGGCAAGGTAACAACGGCGTTTGCGCCGGCGGCGGCGATCGCCGGAACAAAGGTGCGCGGGAAAAATACCAGGACGCTGTTCATCAGCTCGCTCAGGCGAAACTGCTTGTCCCGGGAGGATACCCAGTCGGTGATATTAAGATGGATGTCTTGTCTGGCACGATCGTCAAAGCGAAACTGAAAATCTCTGGTGAAATGCTTGTTCTTGCCGATGTCATGGCGCTCAGGCAGAATTCGGTTGCCGCCGCGATTGGAAAACTCAAAGCCGACGATCTCGCCGCGCAAGTTTTTGCGGTATTGCCAGCCGGCGCTGCCAGATACCGCGGCCTGCCGCTGGGCGATCACCGTATTGTATTTTAAGCCCGGAGTGACGGCGTCCACCAAAGGGAGACCGATCACCGACTCGGGCGGCAGCTCAGGCGACGGAGCCGTGCTTGGTAACTTGCTGAGCGTTGCCCCGGGTTCCGTTGCAGGACGACGGAGCTTGGCAACCAGGCTTGAGTCGGACTCGTCGACTGAGTCTTGGACCCCAGCGCCGGATTCTTTGGTGCTGTCGCTAATATCGTCAGCAGCAGGCGACTCTGGTGGCTGCTGTTTCGGGCCGCTTGTACAGCTCTGAAGCAGCGCAGATGCGACCAGCACCAGGCTCGCAACGTAGCAGCACAGTGGTTTTTTCATAGGAAAACCCCATTATATAACGCTAGCAGCCCGTGATGAAAGTCTGGCGTCGCACCGAAACGGGCGAGGCGCCCTGATGGCAAAGCGCAACGACCGAGAATCGGGAGTATTTGAGAAAGGAGCAACGCAGCCAGTGGGAATCGATCGCCTGTCGAATGGAGCCAAGACTTTCACCACGGGCTGCTAGGTAACGCCAGACAATGCGGAACTACTTCATGACGCGAAATCCAGGACTAAACCGCAGGGAAGCGAAGTTTACAACGCGGGCCGGACCTGGCGCGCGAAACGCTCCATCGACTTCAGCACTTTCGTCTGACTTAGACCGCCGAAGTGAAACGTTAAACCGACTTCAGTGGCGCCGACCACTGCGCTAATCGCTTTTAAAATACGCACGCAAGTGTCGGGCGCGCCAAAAATGCCGCGGCTATCGCGTACCATGCTGTCGTAGGCCAGGTGGTGGAACACGCGCTGGTACGCCTCGTCTTGTGTGCGAGAAGAGGCCCATGGCCTCCAGAGCAAAACCGCGCCAACGGTGCCAGGGTTCCATGACTTCGGCGCACGCCTGCGCATCGTCAGCGCCGACGTAAATCGGATACATGACAAAGACCTCTTTCTGATCCACGGCATGGCCGGCCGCGCACAGCCCGGTCTTGATACTGGCGCACGCGCGGACCTTGGATCTCGTTGGTGGCGATCCACGGCAAGGTCATCAAATGGTGGCCGCGTGCAGCGATCATGGCAAAACTCTCGGGCATCTCGGTTCGCCGTTACATAGATCGGCGGGTGCGGTTTCTGCAGCGGCTTGGGCAGGACGTTGAGTTTGGGAAATTGGTAATACGCGCCGCGCCATTCGAATTCGCCGCCACTCCAGGCTCGAATCACGAGGTCGAGGGCTTCCGGTAAACGGCTCTGCGCGTTGCTCCAGTCGTAACCGAAAACAGCGTATTCGGCTGGATGCATGCCGCGGCCGGCGCCAAAGTTCAGCCGTCCATTGGAAAGCAGGTCCACCATGGCGAACTCTTCGGCGATGCGTAGCGGGTTGTGCATCGGCAGAATCGTCACGGCGGCTCCCAGGCGCATCTTTTTGGTGCGTTGCGCGGCGGCGGCCAGCATAACCGGCGGGCTCGGCATCATGCCGCCGAAGTAGCGAAAATGATGCTCGGTGATCCAGAGCGAGTCAAAACCGAAATTTTCCGCCGCGTCGATCTGCTCTAACCAGCGGGCATAGAGTTCCGGACTTTCGCCGTCAAGCTCGGGAACGTAGGTGTTGAGAATATAATAACCGAACTTCACAGAGCGAAGATCTCCCCGGTGCAAAGCTTTTTCCGTGGGAAGTTAAACCACTCGCGGTTGGCTATATTCGCGCCCTGATATCAAAATAGCAAGCATGAAGCGCTCTGCCCTAGTAGCCCGTGATGAAAGTCTGACTGCATTCGACGGGCGATCGATCCCCGTCGGCTGCGTTGCTCCTCCCCTCAAATATTCCCCGATATTCTCGGTCGTCGCACCTTGCCATTAGGGCGCCTCGCCCCAAACATAGCTCAGTACCCGTCTCGGTGCGACGCTACACTTTCACCACGGGCTGCTAGGGTTCAAAAAAATCCGCCAAAGCGCCAACGTGTAGGATGCGAAATCTAAAATCGGTTCGCTGCTCGGTGGGCGAACGCGGAACCTTGCATCGGGCTTAGTAGATCAGCGTTGCATGATTGATTGCGCGATTCCCCAGACCGTGTAAAGGACGGTGACACCGACCGTTGCCCAGATTGCGATCTTGAACCAAATTGGCATATCCTGCATGATTTTCTCCTTGTGAAATCAATTTGCCGCGATGTCGCGAGTTGGCCCCTAGCGTTTTCGTAGTGCAACCCGCGCCGGCCCGGCTGCGCGCCGGCGTGTCGCAACTAAGAAAGTAGTCGCCGCGAAAAATTCAGATTAGGAAAACAACATTGAGGCGGAATAGTTTGCGTGGTCTGGCAGGCGAATAGGCGTTACCGTGAAACCAGGAAAATGCCGGCGAAAACGCGCTAGAACTAACACCGGACTCTGCAATGCTACTGTAAAATTGACGAGTGAGGCGATGGGCTTCGGATCCGTCGCACTCGTTGCCGATAGCGAGGGAGGCTGCGGTTGCGGGCGGGGCGCCATTGAGATCGCCTGCATTAACGGGCTCTGGAGATGCGGTGAATAACAGCGAAATGACGAGAACAAGTGCGGCGAAGGCGCCGGCGCTGCAATGCGACATCTCTCGATCATATACCGGCGCAGGTCACTCTACAAGCGTATCACGATCTACAGCGGCGTCACGCTCGCCGGCGGCTTACGGTGCTGCGTTGCTTGCTCGTAGGCGTAGGCGAGCTTGATCATGTTGCCGTCATCATAAGGTCGCCCCAAAAAGGTTATGCCGGCGGGCAGGTTGTCGCGGGTAAACCCCGCCGGGACGACGATGGACGGCACATAGACGAGATAGGTATTGATGTGCGGCGCGCCTTTCTGGTCGACGAACGGCGGGTTGATACCGTCCTTGATCAATGTCGGCTGGTGTTCCACCGCTTTGTGCACGATCGCGTCGAGCTTATGATCGGCCATAACCGTGAGTAGATTAGTCATCAGCTCGTCGCGCGCTTTAAGATATTGGTAATGCGCTGCATCGTCTGCGGCGCGGCTAAAGCGCTCGCGCGAGCGTTTGCTGACCTTGGGAAAATCCGGCGCGGCCACCGCTTCGGCGCGAGAGTTATACGGGCGTTTGCCATTCCTCGAGAAATATCTGTTGAAAGATTCCTCTTCGTCCGTAAAACTGCCGGCGCGTTTTGCCAGCAGTTCGGTCAAATTTGCAATGATGATGGGATCGACGATGACGGCGCCCGAAGCCTTGAGCTCAGCCACCGCGCGCTCAAACACCTCGTCGATCTTTTTGAAATCGTCGGACTCCGGCTCAGAGCCAAGCCCCATGGATTCGCGCAGAATGCCGATGCGCGCGCCCTTGAGGCCGGTCTTGTCGAGAAATTGAGTGAAACTTTCCGGCAAGTGGCCGACGCCGCGGGCGGTCACCGGATCGTCGGGATCATAGCCTGCCATGGCATCGAGCAGCTTCGCCAGGTCCGTCACGGTGCGCGCCATCGGTCCGAGCGAGCCATTGACCGACGGCCAACCGGCATAAACACCGCCGCGACTCACCAGGCCGGCGGTTGGCCGCATGCCGGCGATCGAGTTCCAGGTCGCGGGGCGACGGATAGAGGCCAAACCTTCTTGCGCCACCGCGACGGTGGAGAAATTCGCCGCGACGCAAGCCGCTGAACCGCCCGAAGAGCCACCGACGGTGCGCTCCGGATCGTAGGGATTGCGCGTCGATCCAAAGAGCGAACCATGGGTGTCGCCGCCGCCGAGTTCCCCCAGGGTGGTTTTCCCGAGAATAATCGCGCCGGCTTTCTTCAAGTTTGCCACGACGAAACAATCGCGTTCCGGATAGTGGTCTTTGAACACCAAAGATCCCAGCGTCGTCGGCATGCCGGCGACGTCGGCCTGATCCTTGACTACGACCGCAATGCCATGCAACGGAGCGCTCACACCGGATTTTTTGAATTGTGAGTCGAGTCGATCCGCTTCTTCGAGCGCTTGAGCGTTTAAAGTTATTATGGCATTCAGCGCCGGACCTTTTTTGTCATACGCTTCGATGCGCTCGAGATACATCTGAACCAGTTGGCGGCAGGTTAACTCGCCGGATTTGTACGCCGCATGAATGCCGTCGATGCTCGCTTCAAGCAGGTTAAAGGCCATGGATCAGCTCCTCCTGTTGACCGTCGGTCGACGCGCCGAACTCATCGCGGTTTGAAAACCAAATACCACGAGCGCTAGCGAAAGCCATCGTCGTGATCGCTGGGTTTCGGCGCAAGGCGCCTCCAGCGAGCGTACGACAGTGGGAGACAGTAGACCGAGGACGGAGAGCGGCCGGTCTGCGGTCTCCGGTCATCAGTCATCTGTTTCTCTACGCCGCTCGTATAACTCGGGATTTCTCACCGGCGCGACGGAGCGAGGTTATGGCAGGGCCGAAGATCTTGTCAAGCGCTTAGCGCGACGAAAGTTTCGCGGTAAAAAAAATCTTGCCTTGCGGGCGCTCTTTACGGTATTGATTTAAAATTATCTGACACCGGGCGCGACGATCGATGTCTGCTAGTTCGGAGGAGTTCCATGATCGAGCCACAAGCGTTGCGTCTGGTAGGGTTACTGGTTCTCACCTTGACCTTGGTAAGTTGCGGCAGTAACGGTCCGGCGTCCGGTACAGTTCAGGATGAAGCGCTGGCGGCGGGCCGCAAAGCCGAAAGCTTGCCGGCCGCCGATGAGGATTATTTTAAAGACATGGATGGCGGCGGCGGAGCTCACGGCCAATGAGGTGAAGGGACGCAACAACTGGATCGTCTGGAGCGGCGGCAACGACCGCTTCTGGGATCACCTCGTGAGCAAGAGCTTTGGCGCCGTCGATCTACTTAAGATTCTCTCATCTCATCCCAACATCAAACATCTGAGCCGGGACACGCGCTGGCAATAACTTGGCCTGGTAAACGAGCCCTGCTTTGACAAAGCCACAGACCGCGAGCAAAGATCGCTTCGGCCTGTGGCTGGATACGCGCAGCAAAGATTGCCCGCCGGACCCGTTCGAAAACGAACAGAAATATCCCGGCATCCAGATTGGCGCGCGCGGTAAGAACATTCCGGTGGGATCGTTGTACGGCTATGCGTCGGGAATTGTCGGCCTGCGCCTGTTTCCGAATCCGGAGTTCGACGAAGCGGCGCAAAAGAAATGGGATGCGGAAAAATTTTATACCGACCCGAACTACTACAACGATAAAAATCTGATTCGTCCGTACCGAGTCGGCATGTCCTGCGGCTTCTGCCATGTCGGGCCGAGTCCGGTTAAACCGCCGGCGGATCCGGAAAATCCCGAATGGGAAAACCTGAACTCGAATCCCGGCACGCAATATTTCTGGGTGGACCGGATTCTTTTCTGGGAAAAGGATGACGCCAATTTCATCTAGCAACTGCTCCATACGTCATTGCCGGGTACTTTAGACACATCGTTTATTTCCACCGACTACATCAATAACCCGCGCACAATGAACGCCGTCTACAGCGTCGCGGCGCGCTTGAAAGGCGGCCGAACGCTGGGGCGAGGAAAAACTCGCCGGCGGCGGAGTCAAGAACAAGCAGTTCCAAGACTTCAAGCAAACCGCGGCTTTGGCGCAGTACCATAAAGCCACCCGACACCGTGTGGACGCCGCGCATCCTAAAAGACGGTGCGGATTCCGTCGGCGTGCTCGGCGCGCTGAATCGCGTGTTCATCAACATCGGGCTGTTCAGCGAGGAGTGGCTGCTGCATTTCAATGCGCTGGTAGGCGGCAAAAAAATCACGCCCATTAAGATTGAGGATGCCGAGAAAAATTCCAGCTACTGGAACGCAACCGTGGCCCAGACTCCGGATGTTGCGCTGTTCTTTCTCAAGACGGCGCAGCCGGACTCTGCTCAAGAATGCTCCGGGTGGCGAGCAATATCTGACCAAGGATCAGGCTCAGCTTGGCTCGCGGCAAGACGGTGTTCGCGGAGACCTGCGCGCGCTGTCATTCGAGCAAGATTCCCGCAGCGTCCGGCTGGATGTGGATGAACGGGACTGGGAGCAATACTGGAAATGGACCAAGACCGACGACTTCAAGAAAAAAATGACTGAGATGGTGATGGCCGATGATTTTCTGATCGATAATTATCTGTCCACGGACCGCCGCATTCCTGTTACCTTGCTCCAGACCAACGCTTGCAGTCCGCTGGCGACCAATGCCCTCGGCGGCAATATCTGGGACAATTTCTCATCGCAAACCTATAAAGACTTGCCATCGGTGGGCAAGATCACCGTGCACAACCCGATCGACGGCAGCCCGCAGGAATACGAGATGCCCGGCAACGGGCGCGGCTATACCCGCGTGCCGTCGCTGATTAGCTTGTGGTCAACGGCGCCTTTTCTGCTCAACAATTCAGTCGGCAAGTTCAATCCGTCGCCATCGCGTCGAAGCGCGCATGGAGTCGTTCAATGATTCGATCGAGAAAATGCTGTGGCCGGAAAAGCGTGACAAAGACCCGATTCTCGGCTGACAAGGTGCCGGGCTTTATCTACCGCACCACGGCGACGAGCTATATCAAACTGGCGCCCGGGTTCTTACCGGCCTCTCTGAACCAGCTGCTCAGCTGGAACGATTGGCTGAGCGCGCTGGTTGCCTTGGCTGTTTAGCGAAGAAGGGCGTGCAAATCGGGCCCATTCCCAAGGGCACTCCGGTGAATCTGCTTACGAACATCGATTTAGAGAGCAGCAAGATCGATCTGGCCAAGCTGCTGTTCAAGATGAAAGCCGATCTGAAGGCGGTGGAAGGCAAGAGCGAGCAGGAAGCCGCCGCGGTGTTTAAAAACCTCGTGCCCGATCTCCTGCAGGTCAGCAAATGTCCGGATTTCGTCGTCAACCGGGGCCACTACTTCGGCACGAGCTTGTTGAAGGAGGAGACCGCGCTCAGCGACGAAGATAAGCGGGCGTTGATCGAATATCTGAAGACGTTCTAGCGTGTGGTGGAACTGGAGTTGGTGCTTTCGGCGTATTGCCGTCCAAACGGATTGTAGGGGCGCGGTTTAAACCCGCCCGCTTCGGTTCCGAGACGTGTGTCGTCGTTTGGAACGCTTTGCCCAGCGCCTTGCGCGATCGCTATTTTTCACATACTCGAGTTTCTGAAGACAAGATGAGCGACGCCAGCGCCACAGCGCGCCGCCATGAATACATCGTCGTCGGATCCGGCGCCGGCGGCGGCACCCTCGCGGCCCGACTCGCCGAAGCAGGCCGCACCGTGTTGCTGCTGGAAGCCGGCGGCGATCCCTGTGAGCTGAGCGACGCACGACTTCCCGAAGACTACCAGGTTCCCGCCTTTCATCCGTTTGCCGCTGAAAATCCAGCGCTGCGCTGGGATTTCTTCGTGCGCCATTACGCAGACGAGCAGCGCCAGAAAACTCGATGGCAAATACACGCGGCGCGCCAGGGCGTGCTTTATCCGCGCGCCGGCACCTTGGGCGGTTGCACGGCGCATAACGCGATGATCTTTGTCTATCCGCACAATGCGGACTGGGATGATATTGCGAGCTCACGGGTGATCCTTCCTGGGCGGCGGCGAACATGCGACGGTACTTCGAGCGCCTGGAGGACTGCCGCCATCGGCCGGTCTATCGCTGGTTCAACCATCTCTTAGGCTGGAACCGCACGCAGCACGGTTTCGCCGGCTGGTTGACCACGGCGCGGCCGTTTTGCGAAGGACGCGCTCCATGACGAAGCTCTAATCAGCGTCATCCGCGGCGCGGCGCGAAAGCGATTCGCAACGAGCAGCAACTATGGCAGCGGCTCCTGTGGATTATCCAATCCCAGGCCGATCCCAATGATTGGCGCCTGGTGCATTCGAATTCCTTCGGTATTCGCTACGCGCCGGTGACGACCCGCGACGGCGGGCGCATCGGCAGTCGGGAGCGGCTAATCGAGGTGGCGCGAGAGCATCCCGACAAACTGTGTCTCGAACTCGACGCTCTGGCGACGCGAGTGCTGTTCGATGACGAGCAGCGCGCCGTCGGCGTCGAATATCTCAAAGGCGCACGCCTTTATCGCGCCCATGCGCATCCCAGCAGCGAGCCGGAGAGCGGCGCGAGGCTTTTGCGGCGCGTGAGATTATTCTGTGCGGCGGCGCGTTTAATACACCGCAACTGCTCATGCTCTCCGGCATCGGACCGCGAGCGGAGCTCGAAAAACACGGTATCAAAACGCGCGTGCCGCTAGCCGGCGTCGGCATGAACCTGCAGGACCGGTATGAGGTGAGTGTCGTCAATCGCATGAAGCACAGTTGGGGAATACTGGCTGATGCGAAATTCGCGAGCGATGATCCACAGTACCGTGAATGGGCTGCAACCAAGACCGGGGTGTACGCCGCCAACGGCGGCGTCATTACGGTAGTCCGGCGATCCAAGCCGGAGCGCACCTTGCCCGATCTTTTTTGCTTGGGCTGGTGGGTCATTTCGAAGGCTATTTTCCGGGATATTCCGAACTGATCGCGCGCAACCAGAATTATTTAAGCTGGGTCGTGTTGAAGGCGCATACGGCAAACCGCGCCGGTACGGTGAGGTTGCGATCCAAGGACCCGCGCGATCCGCCGCGCATCAATTTTCACTACTTCGAAGAAGGCAGCGACAAGGCAGGTGAAGATCTCGATTCAGTGGTAGAGGGCGTCAAGTTTGTGCGCGCCATGAGCGCAGATCTAGAAAAAAGGGCGTGATTATCGAGGAGACCTTGCCGGGGATCAAATTCAGACAACTGAAGAGCTGAAAGACTTTGTCCGCAACAATGCCTGGGGCCATCATGCCTCGTGCACTTGTCCGATCGGCGCAAGAGAAAACGCCGGCGTACTGACGAGCGACTTTCGCGTGCATGGAACCAAAGGGCTGCGCGTCGTAGATGCCTCGGTTTTTCCCCGCATTCCCGGCTTTTTCATCGTCAGCGCGGTTTACATGATCGGCGAGAAAGCGGCTGGCGTGATCCTGGCGGATAAATAATACGCGCCAAATCCTATGAGCGGCGCCGCGCCGATGTTCTAGCAGCCCGTGATGAAACTGTGGCGTCGCACCGAGACGGGCGAGGCGCCCTGATGGCAAAGCGCGACGACCGAGAATATCGGGGAATATTTAAGCGAGGAGCAACGCAGCCCACGGGGATCGATCGCCCGTCGAATGCAGTCAGACTTTCACCACGGGCTGCTAGGGACATCAGCCGTTGCGCGCGCCACCGGATCAAATACTTCCATGGCCGCTGAATTTTTCGCCCTCGCCAATGCGTTTTTCTTTGCGCTTCATAACCTGCTGACCAAAAAGGCGCTCTACTACTCCAATCCCGCGACCGCGGTGATCAGCAGCCTTCTGATCAATATCGTGTTTCTATGGGGCTCGACGTTTTTATTTGTGCCGCTGGGATCTGTCACCCTGGCGCTTCAATTTTGATTTTTGTCGCCGTCGGATTTTTCCAGCCGGGACTTACGCGCTTGTTGACCTACAAAGGCATGACACTCTCGGCGTGGCCCTGACCGATCCGATTCGCGCCAGCACGCCGCTCTTCAGCGCGATCATGGCGATCAATTTTTACAGGAAGAAATTACCCTGGCGATTGTCTTGGCCACTCTTATGATCATCGTGGGCATTACTTTGTTATCCTGGCGCACTGGTGCCATGAAACTTACCGGGCCGGCGCTTTATCTTTGATATCCGATCGCCGCGTCCGCTTTGGCCGGCGCCTCGCAGGTGGTGCGCAAGTTCGGTCTCGCCGCGGTGCCGCACCCGTTTATCGCCGCGGCGGTGACGGCGAGCTCTTCTCTGGTCGTGTCGGTTCTGACGATGTGGTACGTGGAGCAAACTCAAGAGACCTGGAAGATGAACCGCAAGTGCTTCGGCTGGTTTCTTGCCGCCGGCATCACCGTCAGCCTGGCGATGATATGCATCTACTTTGCCCTTGACCGGGGAAAAGTTTCGGTGGTGATTCCGATCAGCAGCACCGGCCCGTTCTTTTCTTTGGTTCTGACCGCGATTTTTTTGCGTGACGTCGAACGCGTGACGGCGCGTATCGTCCTCAGCGCCGCCATGATCGTCGGCGGCGTCATGATGATCACCTAGTGGAAATAAAGATTCCTGTGGTTGCACATCCATCTAAAAAGGAAATGAAACGGCTTTACCGGTCCAGATTAATCCTAATAAATCAAACTGGCGGTTAATTCCCATTTCTTCCGAGGAAATCGAGCCAAGTCGCAGGCTCATCAGGTCGACCATTATTCACGTGTGTTCGCACCATGTTCGATGATCCTCGATCGGTCTCGCCGTAGGTGCCTAGCACAGCCGTTGGATTGATATGTACGACGTGGGTAAACAACGGCGCATTCTGTCGTCGCCTCTCGCAGGCTGCTTTAAGACGCGCGGCATCAAATTCATTGGTTATCAGTGTATAAGCGAAGTCCCGACCGGCCGATTCGAGCCTGGCGTACGTCTCGAAGTCGCTCTGAAACTGTTCCTCACGATCGGCCCGAATGCTCCATTTGGCACTAACTAAGTTCCTTTGATTGCTTGCAATAAGGGCTAGGTCCACTCGTTTCGCTTTTTCATTTGGCGATGGAGAATAAAATCCGCGCAAGGAGTGTAGGAGGGACCGGTTACGAATTTCAAACCCACGCGATAATGGAAGACGACGGACAACGGCGGCGATGACGTCCTCAAAACCTTCTCCAACAAGATTTCTACGCTTATTTTCCTGACTCATGTAAATGGTAATCCGACGGGTCAGTTTGCGGTATTCTTCTTCGGGCGGCTGCGCGTGTATCCACGTTCCTAAGCTTTCCTTTATGATCCCGGCCAAGCCAGGATCCTCGCCCGGTTCTGGGAAACCGCGTCCTTCGTAAGGTGCGCGTTGTAATGTATATGTCGCAGTACGCGCCGCGAAAGTTCTATTCGCAAGGTCTTTAACCGCTTCTCGGAAGAGCCAGTCGATGTGCTCACCTAAATTCGTAGGGGTAGTTTTTAGCGCAGCGGACACCCAGGAGTGGAAGGCAAGTGAGCGTGCATACCAGGCACGACCGGGTTGAGCCTTGTCAGACTCGTAACAGTGAGCAAGAGCGGTCGTCCGATCGATCGAGCAGCAATCGATAGACGTGCTGCCAGGCATTTTCTGTAGTCACATCGCCGCCGTTGTTGAAATACCGGGCCAATAAGCGCGCACGGTTCTCAGCACCGAAGGCCCTTGTGATTGCTTCTTGAGAGAGCTTCGCTTGCGGGCCGCTTGGCTCAGCGGTCATGTTTGAGGTGCGTTAGCAGATTTTGGTTGAGGTTGTGGAGCCGATCCACCAGAGCTTCTCGGCCCGCCATCGAAGATTCGATTAGTATAGCTTTGAGCCCCAATTCGAGCGCCACCTCACCCGTTGTTCCGCTGCCGGCAAACGGATCGAGTACGGTATCTTCTGGGCGTGTAGTAGGAATCAACATTTGCCGGACCAACGCGCGTGGCCACATCGCTACGTGTCTGTATGGAGATGCTTCAGCGTTAACTCGCCAAAGCGCGCTCGGCATATCATCGGTGTCAGACAAGATCTCACATCGCGTTTCCCAAACTGAGCCGGCATTTGCGCGATCTCCATTTCGGTTACTTGACCGTGACGGAACATCAATAGAGGTCCGGTTGAAATAGTAGTTTGGTTGTTTGCTAAAAAGAAAAAGGAATTCGTAGTTCCGCGATGGTCTGTCTCGTGTCGGCTCGGGCATCGCGTTTCCCTCTGCAGCTTGACTTTCCACGCGGACTAGCGACTTCGCCCAAATAACTGTGCGGCGGCAAATCCACTGTGGACCGTCCTGAGCACCAATGAAGCGGCGAAATTCTGGATCAGTCATCGCCAGGTGAAAACGGAAGGGCACTCCCATCTCCGATTTGTGGCCTATACCGGGCACGTAGTGCTTAAAAAAATGCGGCTGTTGCCGTAATGAGTCAGCGTAAGGTTTTCCGCCTGCAGCGAATCGGCCATCTGATCCGTTCGGGGCGTTTGTGGTTCCTTTCTTACCTTGGCGATTATTGAACGTGTCGGCGAGATTTACCCAAAGGCAGCCATCATCCCGCAATACACGCCAGACCTCGTCGAAAACATTGAGCAGGTGGCGCACAAAGTCATTCGGATGGTTCTCATGTCCAAGTTCTCCTTTCCAGCCGTCCGGCCAAATGGTCGATGTCCCATAACGGCGAAGAAGATAGAACGGAGGCGATGTGAGTCCAACCTGAACCGTGTTGTTAGGTAAACTGCGGACGCCGGAAAGGGCGTCGGCGTTGAGCGTTTGGATGTAGTCCTTAGTTACCATTCGTATTCGTATACTGCCTAGGCATATATCACCATGCGTTCGAATTAAAAAGAATAGGAGGTTAAAAAGACCCCAAGTGCGATGTCTACAGAAAGATCAAAGACATCGGCCAAGCACGATTGTTAATTGTCCTCGCAGATGTACACGCTTCGGAGCAACACGGCTCAGTTATATCGCCGCGGGTTGGTCGAGCTCGAATCCCAGATCGCGGATCATTTGATGGGCGTCGGAGGCTTCCTGGCCGGGCGTGGTGAGATAGCCATTGACGAAAATCGAGTTCGCCGGATACAGGCTCAGCGGCTGCAAGGAGCGCAAATTAACTTCTCTGCCGCCGGCGACGCGGATTTCCTTGCTCGGATTGGCGAAACGAAAAAGACAGAGCGTCTTCAAGCAGCGCTGCGGCGTGAGCTCTTGCTTTGCTCCGAACGGAGTATTGGGAATCGAAGTCAAAAAGTTCACCGGAATCGATTCGATGTCCATGGCGCGCAGCGTGAGCGCGAGGTCGATAATGTCGTCGTCGCTTTCACCCATGCCGATAATCCCGCCGGAGCAAGTGCCGACGCCGGCGTGTTTGACATTCTCCACAGTTGCGACGCGGTCGTCGTAGCTGTGTGTGGTGACGATTTCGGCGTGATGGCCGCGGCTGGTGTTCAAATTATGATTGACTCGCCCGACCCCGGCTTCTTTAAGAGTATGGATCTTGTCCTCGCTCATCAAGCCGAGCGAGCAGCAAATGTTCATGCCGGTTTGCGCGCGGATCTCGCGCACCGCGTCGGCAATCTCGCCGATCTCTTTGTGGGTTGGACCGCGGCCGCTGTTAACGATGCAAAAGCGCACGGCGCCAGCCGCTTTGGCTTGTCTGGCGCTTTCGACGAGCTTCTCTTTGGCCATAAAGGGATAGCGCTCGATGGCCGCATCGGACACCGAAGATTGCGAACAATAATGGCAATCCTCGGGACACAGACCGCTTTTGGCGTTCTGCAGAACGTGAATCTGCACGCGCTTGCCATAATAGTGGTGCCGTACTTTGAAAGCAGCGCTTAGGAGCTCGGGTATTTTTTCATCCGGCGCGTTCAGGACGGCCTTGAGTTCGGCTCGATCGGGCACCATACCGTTAAGCGCTTTGTCGGCGAGCTCATTGAAATTCATTTCAGCCAAGCGTCCTCCACAGTGAGCGTTGTTTACCACGGCGATTTGCCTGATTCAATCTTTGTAGGTTGCCGGAGTAAAAATGCTCAACCGGATGATTGATTGCGCTCCAGCGCCAACTGTTTAACTTTTTTAAGATCGGCTTTGCCCGATCCCAGGAGCGGAATGGACTCAATGGGTTGAAGGTTCTCACGTTTCGGAATCCATAATTTCGGTAAGTCCGACTGGTTGAGCTTGTCCCAAAGCTGCTGGGCGGTGACGCCGTTGGCAGCGTAAAAAGCGATGAGTTTCTCGCCGCGCTGCGGATCGCCGATGGCGGTTACCGCGCAGCCGGGTCCGTCGAGGATTGCGTTGATGACCTCCTCGATTTTCATATGCGGCACCATCTCGCCGCCGATCTTGCTGAAGCGCGACAGGCGATCGGTAATGCGGATGAATCCGTCCTCGTCGATTGCGGCAATATCGCCGGTGATGTACCAGCCGTCGCGCATAACTTCGGCAGTCAGCTCGGGTTGGCCGAGATAGCCGAGCATGAGATTGCCGCCTTTGGCGAGCAGCATTCCGGCTGTCCCGTAGAGTAATGGCGCGCCGCTGTCCGGGTCGATCACCTTTACGGCTACTCCCGGGATCGGCTGCCCCACCGTTCCCGGCTTATTGCCGATCTGCCTTTCATTGCCGCAAATAACGTCCGGAGTATTCACCGAGACCACCGGCGCCAGTTCCGTACAACCATAGCCTTCGAGAATTTCGATGCGGTATTTTTCCCTGAAGCCTTTGGCAATCGGTTCCCTGAGTTTCTCCGCGCCGGCGATCACGTACTGAAGTGAAGCAAACTCTTCAACGCTGCAGCGGCGCAGGTAACCGGCATAAAACGTCGGTGTGCTGATGAGCAATGTCGCGGCAAATTTTTTCACGGTTTCGCCGATGGTTTTGGCGTCGGTCGGATTGGCATGATAAACCGCGCCGAAACCGGCGAGCAGCGGCAGCCAGAGCGTGGCGGTATAGCCGAAAGAGTGAAACAGCGGCAGCACACCCATGATGCGATCCGTCGACTTGAACTGAATCACCTGCTCGATGCCTTCGATGTTGGAGATGATATTGTGATGCGACAGCATGATTCCTTTGGGCGCGCCGGTGCTGCCGCTTGAGAAAATCACCGTGGCGAGGTCGTCCGGTTTTTGATTGCGGGTATAGCGCGACTCCAGTAAGCGCGCCGGCAGCAGCCGCGACGTCAACAGCGTTGACAGCTTCTGAACGCCGGTAAAAGTTTTTCTCAGCTCTTCGAGGTAAACCATCCCCGGCAGCTCCTCCAGGCCCGCCTTCGATAAAAAAACTCGCGACGTTAAAATCTTTTTAATACCGCATTGCTCGATGGCAAGTCGCATCGCATCGGTGCCGGCGCTGAAGTTTAAATTTACCGGCACCTGGCCGGCGAGCGATACGGCGATGTTCGCGAGCGCGCCGCCGACCGAGGCGGGAAGCAGCACGCCGACCATCGACTCACCGGCCGAGTGGCGCCGCAGCCAGCTTGCGATCAAGCGCGCGGCGATGAGCGTTTTGCCGCAGCTTAACTCCGTGCCCGTGGTATCCGCCATGCAGAAGGCAAACCAGCGGCGCTTGGCCACTCGAATAAATTTGCCGTGCAACAGATCCCGCGGCCCGCGCCGGTGACGCGCCGCTTCGCTCTCCAGTTCCTGCACGGCCTGGCGAACTTCCTGCACGTTGGCGCTCGCAGGCAACGGCGCGCCAAAGGACACGGTCACGGGGTAGGGCCGGAGCTTCGGGCGCTTCCAGAAAAATCGGCCGTCCTTAAAGCTGAATATGCTGCCCCACAGTCTATCGAGATGGACAGGAATGATCGGAACGTTGGCGCCCTCGACCACTTTCTCAAAGCCGCGTTTGAACGGCAGCAGACGCCCGGTGCGGCTGATAGAACCTTCGGCAAAGATGCAAACCACTTCGCCGGCGTCGATTTCCGCGCGCGCGCGGCGCAGCGCATCGATGATGCCGCGCCGGCTCGTTGTGACCACCGGAATCGACTTCATCAGGCGAAAAAACCAATTGAGCCAGCGATTGTCGTAGTACTCGCGATGCAGCATGAAGCGGATGAAACGCGGTATCGAAGCGCCGATCAAGATCGCGTCGACGAAGGAAACATGGTTCGAGACCAGCAGCGCGGCTCCGTGGATCGGGATATGTTGCTGGCCGGCCACGCGGATTCGATACAGCGTGTGCGTCAGCAGCCACAAAACGAAGCGCACTGAAACGTCGGGCAAAAGGCGCAACACGTAAACAGTAACGGCAAACGTCAAAACCCCGAGCACGAGAAGGTTTCGATCGGAGGCAATCTCCAGCTGTGTGACGAACAGCCATAGCAGCGCTGCTGCCAACAGAACCCCTAAGGTATTAAAGACGTTGTTGGTTGCGATCAATCGCCCTTTGGCGTCGCGCTCAGCGCGCTGTTGTAAGAGCGCGTTCAATGGTACGGCGAAAAAGCCCGCGAAAAATCCCATGAGCACTAGAGAAACGGCGGCCGAGGTGAACGAAGGAGTGACGAAATACAACACCAGAGCGAATACTCCCATGCCGAAGGTGCCGATCGGCACCAGACCCAGTTCGATTTTGTTTCCCGACAGCCGCCCCGCCGTGAGGCTCCCGGCGCCGATGCCGAGCGCGGCAAAGGTCCAGAGCAGACTGATGCGGGTTTCGCCGAGAGCGAGGATCTCGTTGCCATAGAGGGGCAGGATCATTTGCAGGAATGCGCCGAGAAACCAGAAGTATGAATTGCCCATGACCGTGAGCCAGAGCGTCCGGTCACGGTAAATCGTGCGCGTGCCCTGGAAAATTTCTGCGGCGGGATTGGCAACGAACTGTTTTGACGCGCCCGAGGCCGGCACTTTGGTGATGCCGAGACTGGTCAATGTGCCGAGCACGGCGATGGCGATCAGAACAAGGCCGATCCAGCCCAGGCGGTCTTTCCAGGCCTCATAAATTGTTCCACCGAGTGACGTGCCCAAAATGATCGCCATGAAGGTGCTCATCTCAAGCAGGCCGTTGCCGCGCGAAAGTTCGTGTTCGGGGAGCATCTCGGGCAAAATGCCGTATTTTGCCGGGCTAAAAATCGTCGAATGCAGGCCCATCAGAAAAACCACCGCCAACATCGGCTCCATGCGGTCGAGGAAAAAAGCCATAAAACCGAGGCTCATGGCGACGATCTCAAAACACTTGACCGCCACCAGGACATTTCTCTTGCTGTAAGCGTCGGCGAGGTAGCCCGAGTAACCGGAAAAAAGCAGAAACGGCAGGATGAACAAGCCGCCGATCAGCGGGATGTAATGCTTGCCGCCGCCGGCAGCGGCGGGAATATCGAGCGCCACCAAAGTGATAATGATTTTGTAAAAATTATCATTGAACGCGCCGAGAAACTGTGTCCAAAAAAACCACAAGAAGCCGGGCTTTTTGAGAATATCGCTGTACGAGCCGGAGGTCATGGCAGCCATTTGAATATCATTTTCTTATATTGCGCTAACCGAACCCTATTGCAAGAATTTTTAGCTCAGCAGCTGAGCCCTTTGTTGGCCGGCAGCCAGATTGCTTGGCGATTTTATGTTTTCATTGTCCGCTTTGAAGTCTTGGTTATCGAAAAAAAGCGTAATCCTCGCGCCTGGGCGCTTTCGATGTGGGGTGAGCCGCGAGCTACGGCGGATCTCGATTTTTTCTGGGGTTGGCCAAGCGGGGCTTGCGTTGGGCCGGCGCTTCAGTGATTGACGACTCCGGAGCAGAGTCGGTAATCTATGTAGTGATGTCACTACACAGGCTGGAGATTCATATGCGGATCGGATTAAGAGAAGCCAATCAGCGGTTCTCCAAGGCGATCAAGGCGGTAAAGGCGGGCCAGGAGGTGATATTGACCGAAAGGGGGAAGCCTATCGCGGTCATTAAGTCACTAACCAAAGGAAGATCAGCAAGCGGTCATCCGGCGGTTGGAAGCCGAAGGGATATTGCGGCCGGCCGGGAAACGAGGGCCTATGCCCACGCCGAACTGGAAACCGATTCGTGTAAAAGGCAAGTCCATGTCGCAGACTATCAGTGAGGAACGCGACGAGCGGTGACATTCGCCTATTTCGACACCAGCGCTTTGGTTAAACGCTATATCAGAGAACAGGGTTCCGGGCGTGTTTTGTCTTTGATGCAGCGGTACGAGTTGTTATCCTCGGCGATCACTCAGGTGGAAGTCTTGTCTGCGTTATCGAGAAAAAAGCGCGACGGCGACTTGTCCGAAGAACATTTCTCTACGACGTTGAGCAGGATCCAGAGCGAGCGAATACGATGGGAATTGGTCGAGGCTAGTGGCGCGGTTCTAAGCCGAGCTGAAGGAAATCGTTCAAGGAACCGTGTCCTTGAGGACCTTGGACGCAATTCATGTCGCTTCGGTACTGACATTTCAATCTGCTGCGGGAGTCCGCGTTCCATTCATCACGGGCGATGGAAGACAGGGCGACGCTGCGGAGCAGATGAGGTTGGATGTAGTGTCGGGTAGAAAGGCGGAAAATAAGGATATGGACAAAGGGTAAGTATCACACCGTAGCCGCTCGCGATGATCGCGGAAGAACACCACTGCGTTCACAAGCGATTGCGTAAGAGCGGATTTCGCTGTGAAGCCTGAATCTGAAAGCGTTTAATTGCGTGCCGGCACAACCCTTGCGCCGAGGCTGGGCGATGATGAGCTGCAAAGACCGACGAGACAACGACGTTGCAGGTCTGGAGAGCTGATTGAAGAGATTATCGTCGATGCGTATGGCGAGGACGAGCAACTGTGGGCCTTTCGGCAGGTCCTTAAGGACGAGATCTCCTTACCAGCCATTGGGTCGTCATCGCGGAGCCTGTCGCGGTCGTCGAGATCGATTATGATGGCAACGAGCGGCGCGGGCTAACAGCGAAGTGCCGTCGCGCGGATAACTCGGTGCATGTCGCTCACCGGTAAGGAGAACGATCCTGGTCGACGGTCGACAAGCTCATTGCCACCAAGCAACCGAAGCGCTACGACCAAGCGGTATCCCTCCTTCAGGATCTGCATGATCTCGCCGCGCTAAAAGGCAAGGCCTCGGATTTTCAAACGTCGTATGGGCGCGGTGCAACGCCAGAACTCGGGCAAGAGCACGCTGATTGGAAAGGCTTCGGAAGGCGAAGCTCCTGGAATGCTCGTGTAATGCGGTTTGTGCAAGCGATTTGTTCGCCTCATCGCCGATTGCTTCGATTTGGCGGAAGCGGGTGATGTCATGCTAGTAACGACGCCCGCAATCATCGAGGAGCTACGGAAGTCTTGGGACGTCCAAAGTTCAGACTCAGGATCCGAACTCTGCAGAGTTCAGTGGCGATGTCAGCCTGGACTTGGGGTGGAGGTTTTGGAATCGAGGTCGATCTTGAGATAAATTTCAGAAACCGGCAAGGTCACGCCGGACAAGATCGCCAACGATCTCAACGTGTGTGGCCGAAGCGCCTCCCATCGCATAGATTTCACCGAAAGCAAACTCGTGTCTTTCGCTCGCATTTCGCTCCATCGACAAATATTCGGTAGCCGTAAAACGCGCGGTTTGTTGCTTGGACATGCTTTACTTTCCGTGGTCTATCGAAGAGATTAGCACGGTTGGTGACTGGAATGACAATCCAGTCAGCCAGATGCATGAGATTAAGTCCGCGGAGCAAAGTCTCTCCAGAGGCAGGAGACCGACAAGAGTTCCTTCAGCAATCCAATAGTTTAAAAGACCTTTGATTAGCAATTTGCCGCGAGAAAAGATAAGTTCGCCGATATTTGGAGAAAGGCTCGTAAAAGTTTCTCGGCGAGATTCTCACTTTATTTCAGAAGGTCGGTGGGCCTGTAAGCATACCCCGGGCCGTCTCAGTTTTGCTGTTGAGTTTTGGCTGTTGCATTGCCGATGTCCGAAAGATCGATCATTAAAAACTACAACTTCGAATTTGCAATCCCTCTTGTCTTTCGGGGACCCCGTGGTTCGCTCTCTGCGAGCCTCGCTCCTCGATCTCTGTTGCAACAGTTTTGCGCGGATGAGCTTGGCCAGACATTCCGTTGGGCAAACCATCTGTGGTAGGTGAGGCTGGTGAGGATCGCGCTGGTTCACGACTGGCTCACCGGTATGAGGGGAGGGGAAAAATGTCTAGAGGCTCTATGCGAGGTGTTTCCCGACGCCGATCTCTATACACTCATCTACATTCCTGATCGTGTTTCTTCGACTATTCGATCCATGAATGTGCGCGCCTCCTGGCTGAGCCGTCTTCCTGGTGTCGAGCGCTACTATCGCTACTGTTTGCCGTTGTTCCCGAGAACCGTCGAAGGGTTCGAGCTCAAAAGTTACGACTTGATCCTTTCGAGCAGCCACTGTGTCGCGAAAGGGAGCTTGGCCGGCGCCGGGGTTCATGTCTCTTACGTTCATTCGCCGATGCGCTATATTTGGGACCAGCACGACGCCTACTTTAGCGCTGCTGCTTCTTGGATCGCCACGATGGGAATGGCTTGGTGGCGCGATTATCTCCAGCAATGGGATGTCCGCTCTTCGAAGCGGGTCGACTTTTTTATCGCCAATTCGGGCAACGTCGCGGCCAAGATCAAAACTCTTTATGGCCGCGAGGCGGCGGTGATTCATCCGCCGGTGGACATGGAACGGTTTTTTATTCTAGAAAAGCAGCAGGCGGACTATCTGATTGTCTCGGCGCTGGTGCCCTATAAAAGAATCGATATTGCCATCGATGCCTTCAACCGGCTAGAACTGCCGCTCAAGATAGTCGGCGACGGGCCGTTAAAAAAAAGGCTGGAAAAGATCGCCGCGCCAAACATCGAGTTTCTCGGATGGGTTGATGACCAAGCCTTACCCAAGCTCTATGCCTCGTGTCAGGCTCTTATCTTTCCCGGGGAAGAAGACTTCGGCATCGTGGCGCTTGAGGCGCAGGCGAGCGGCAGACCGGTGATCGCCTATGGCAGAGGCGGGGTGGTTGAGACGGTGATTCCACTCAATCGATCGGCGCAACATGCTGCCCCGGGTGAAAGGCCGACCGGAATCTTTTTTGATAACTTGTCCGGCGAGAGCTTGATAAACGCGGTGCGGGTATTCGGCGCTCACCGTGAGATGTTCGAACCTGCGGCCCTTCGAGAGCACGCTCGAGGATTTTCCCGGGATCGATTCAAGATGGAAATTAAAAACTTTGTTGATGCTTGTTTGCGCCGCCGTGCCGCGGAGAAATAGTCGATGCTCAAGCGCCACAGCCAATTCTTCAAGAGCCTGATGGTGGCGAATGATTTATTGTTTCTCAGCCTGTCCTGGTGGCTGGCGTTTTTCTTGCGTTTCCAGTCAGGTTTGGTTTCCTGGCCGGAAAGCTACGTCTTTAGCGATTATATAATCGCCTGGTATCTCATCCTGGTTATCTGGCCGGCGGTTTTTGTATTGCTGCATCTTTATCGTCCCCGGCGCATCTCTACTCATTTGCGCGAGGCGGCCGATATCATTAAAGGATCCGCCCTGGCCGTGCTGATTTTCCTCGGCATCATCTTTTTGCTGCGGGATATTATTCTGTCACGTTTTATCGTGGTTATTTTCTGGGGCGCGGCCGTGGCGCTTCTCAATCTGAGCCATGTCGTTTGCCGGGAAGGGCTCAGGTTCTTGCGTCGCAGGGGCTATAATTTGCGACACGTCGTCATCATCGGCGCGCCGTCGCAAGCCAACCGGTTGCTCGAGAAATTACACTGGCACCGCCAATTGGGCATCAGAGTTGTCGGCGCATATCTGCTGGGTGCTGACAGCGCCGAATTTAAAAGTGACGGTATCGCGATACTCAAGAGCCGCCATAGCCTCCTGGCTCTTGTCCGTTCGGGAGATGTCGATCAGGTTTTTATCACGCTTGCCTTAGATGAGGCGGCCAAGCTCCGGGAGATTCCGAGCTGGCTCGAAGATGAGCCTGTGACGCTTTATTTTGTGCCGGATCTCGGCGATTTCGCGACGCTTAGCGGCGCCATCGAAGAATTCGATGGCCTTCATATTGTCACGCTTCAGGGTTCGCCGCTGGGCGGTTGGAACTCCATCCTGAAAAGGACCGTCGATTTATGCGTCGGCGGGCTGGCGCTGGTCGTGTTCGCGCCGCTCATGGCGGTGATTGCGCTCGGGATCAGGCTAAGCTCTGCGGGGCCGATATTCTACCTCCAGGAACGCATGGGTCTGGACGGCAAGCGCTTTCAGATGCTCAAATTTCGCACGATGTTCGACGATGCTGAAAAATCCACCGGGCCCGTTTGGGCGGCGGCTAATGATCCGCGGGTAACGCGGCTCGGCGGTTGGCTGCGCCGGACCAGCCTCGATGAGTTGCCGCAGCTGATTAATGTCTTGCGCGGCGAGATGAGCCTGGTTGGGCCGCGTCCCGAAAGACCGCCGCTGATCAAAGAGTTTCGCAAGTTGGTGCCGAAATACATGCTGCGTCATAAAGTTAAAGCGGGAATGACCGGCTGGGCGCAAGTAAATGGCTGGCGCGGTAATACCTCATTGGCAGGGCGCATCGAGCACGACTTGGACTACATCGAGCACTGGTCGCTTGGGCGCGACATTAAAATTTTGGCGCTTAC
Organism: uncultured delta proteobacterium; assembly: GCA_963801935.1. Lineage (GTDB taxonomy): Bacteria > Desulfobacterota > Binatia > UBA9968 > UBA9968 > DATACQ01. The sequence continues at coordinate 569 of CAWDHA010000018.1, read as the reverse complement.
GCTTTTGCGCGGTTTTCTTCACAAGGACGCGGGTTAGGCGGGCGAACGGTTGCCGCGACAGCGACCACGCAATAACTAGCCCGAATTATTCGCGAGATTACGTCCGAGGCGAAAGCCTCTCCGGTCGCGGCCAATGGGCCTGTACCTTGAGGAGACCGGCAAACACAAATATTAGCGCAACCGTCGAGGAGAAATGCAAAGCACTGTCAAGCACCACGCAGGTCGGCGTAACTTTGCACTCTTGTGGCCGCTCTCTACGAGGCTTACTTCTCGGACGACACTCTGTCGCACATTCTCCTCGAGGCATGAATAATGCCGCCTGCTATAGATCTATTGGCGCTCTGGGGCAGGGTTGTTTTCTTTTTTCTTTGTGCCGCGGTCGCCCTCCTCGGCATCGGTCGGGTGACGCTTCCTTTTTATTCCCAAGGCTTCAGCTCATGGAGCGTTTCGCGGACGGCTTTTGTCTTCTGGTTGGTTTGGAAGCTTTGGGCGCGCGCCAGGCAAGGTCAATGGGACTGGAACCGAAAGGCGCTTTCCACTCCGCTTCTGATATTTGGCGCGCTGGTCAC
>CAWDHA010000017.1:0-25944 GCA_963801935.1 uncultured delta proteobacterium | reverse complement strand
AAAATTCGCCGCTTCAGCATGAGCGTGATGAGTTTGCTGGTTATCGCCATGTGCTACACCTTGACGGGCTTCCTGATGCCGTTTTATCTCCAAGACATCTTGGGTCTGAGCCCGACGCAAATCGGCATTCTTTTCATGTTGCCGTCAATGCTGACGGTGGCGCTGGCGCCGCTCAGCGGTTATCTCACAGACCGGGTTGGACCTCGCCTTCCCGCCAGCATCGGTATCGTGTTTATGCTCTTGTCGCTTGGCATCGGTTACCTGCTACGGCCGGATTCGCACTGGTGGCTGCCAACGATGTTGATCATTATCGGCGCGATCACCAACGGGATATTCAATCCGGCTAATTCTACCGCGATGATCGCGATGATGGACAGGGAGCATCGCGGCTTCGCCTCGGCCGTCAATCATGTTACGTTCGGGCTGGGTAACGTGTTCGGTGTCGCCCTGGGCGGCCTTTCGATGTCGCTCGCTTTTGAACATTATACCGGCGCGCCCGCAACCGCGATCACCACGGCCAATGCGCCAGGTTTCGTCGCCGCTATGAATATCACGTTTCTAGGCGCCCTGGTCTTGAGTCTCATCGGCTTGGCAACTTCGATAATCGGCGGCCGGCGCGACCAAGAGCAGCAAGGCGCCAGAGGACACTGAGCGAATGCGGACTAATTTGATCACTACGATGAGGTCTGCTGGATAACTTTTGCCGGGGCCAGAGAATTAGTCATCTCGATGGCGCTGAGGGACGCCGCGTATCTGGCGCGGCAAAGTCGCGGCTTGAGGTGTTTTATGCGGATCGCATTGGGACTGCCGAGTCGGATCGCAGGGGCTTCCAGCGCGGTGATGCTCGAATGGATAACTCGCGCAGAGCGCGGGCCATTTTCGAGTGTAGTCGTCACCGACCGGGTCGTAGCCCAGGCGCTCGAGCCGCTTACCGTGCTCGCGCTGGCGGCGGGCGCGACCCAGCGGGTCAGGCTGATGACGAGCGTCGTCATCGCACCGGCGCGCGAGACGACATTGCTGGCGCGCCAGGCCGCGACCCTTGATGCTCTGTCCGATGGACGCTTCACTCTGGGTATCGGTATCGGCGTGCGCGAGAACGATTACCGCGCCACCGGTTTCGCTTTCCACCGGCGCGGCCGTCGGCTGGACGAGCAATTAGCTATGCTGCGCCGGTTATGGGCGGGAGAGCAGCTGTCGGAAGACATCGGACCGATTGGGTGGATGAATTCATCTTGCGGCCGTGCGCAGAGGACTGCTAGATCAGGTGGTTAGCGATCGTGGTAATCGCCGCTGCGCTGGGGTGCTGGGTACATCGCGCGGCGCGGCGAAGCCGAAAAACATGCTCGACTGTGGCGAAATTTTGCACCTTGGTGGGCCCGACCCGCGGAATCCGCGTTGACGGCGCGAGCTACTATGGCTGGACATAACGGCGGGCAGTATGCCGAAACGCTAGCAGCCATTGTGGTGACAATCCCGTGTTGGCGTCGCGCCGCCTCAGCGGTTTACCTGCGAGCAGTGGCGCCGTCGGATGCCATACGTGCGGCGAGACGGACCGAGAATTCATCTTGCGGCCGTGCGCCGAGGAACTAATCAGGTTGAGCGAAGGCGGAACGCGGCGCAGCCGGTGCTGATCGAGCGGCCCGGCGAAGCCAAAACCTGCTTGCATATTCACCACGGGCTGCTGACGTCAAGCTTTGTCAGCGCGGCGGTAAGATCTCCAGCAATACTGCCTCCGGATCGGCGCCCCAACGAAAAGGCAAGAGGACACAGCCCAGTCCCCGCGACACCACCAATAGCGATGAGCGAAACGCATAGCCGGCTTCGTCCAGACAGTAGCGACTCTGACGGATCAACGGTGGACCCTTGGGAAAGCGCACCTGGCCGCCGTGCGTGTGGCCGGAAAGGGTCAAAGCTACTCCCAGAGCCTGGGCGGCGTAAAAGTGGTCGGGGTTGTGTGCCAGTAAAAGATGCGGCACGCCGAGCGGCGACGTCAAATCATCCCAGTTCGGGTTGCCGAGAATCAAATCGTCAATACCGCCCAGGACAAAGCTGCCATTAGTATGCTGCAAGCGCACCGCCTCATTTCTCAAAGTTTTGATGCCCGCGCGCGCCAGACTGGCGCGCAGCTCTTCTCGGTCGCCGCCAAAGTAGTCGTGGTTGCCATAGCAAAACCAAGCGCCCAGGGGCGCCCGCGCCAGCAACGCCAGAGCATCCAAGATCTGCTGAACTTCGCGAACGTGGCCGGTCACCACATCACCGCCTAAAACGACCAGATCAGGGTCTTCGCGCATCAAAGCGACGACAAGCAGGCGAAGAATTTCAGGATCCAGAAAATGCCCGCGTGTATATCGGTGATTAACAGCACGCGCAGCGGCGCAAGGCCGCGCGGCCATCCCGGCGGCACGAGCCTGGTTTTGGCCAGTTCGAAGCGTTGTCTGAGAAGCCAGCTGTAAGGATTCCAGAGCGGCGCCAGACGCGGGTAAATAAAGCGGGAGACGAGCATATCCGCATAGCGCTCGAAGACTTTTACGAGGCCGCGATTAGGATTTATGTAGCGCCGCTCTGCACCTGTGACAAAGCGCGGCGGCGCGAGTTGCCGTCTTTTGTGGAAAAGCGTAGCGTTCTCTCCTCGCTGCTCGTGTATTGGGCTGGGCCCGATCTCGCGCCGTTCTATGCCCCTGCTCGCATCATTACAAAAAATACGCGCGCACCGCGGTCTTTGCTACTTACTCAATGTTTGCCGTGAACCGCCGCTGCTGCCGCGGCTAAAGCGCGTAACCTTGTAATCGGTGGCGGCAGCGCCGTCCAGAATCACAGTATAACTAAACTGCTCGCCAGCGTTTTCGCCGCTCAGATAAACGTAAATCGCTTTCTCTCCCGACATGGGCTCGTAACCGCTGGCGGTGAGGTTGAGTGGGTAACTTTTTGGGTGTGATTTCACGACCGTTTCCTTGAACTTTTCCAAGGGAACATAGCGTTTGCCGCTATCTGAAAGCATTGCGTAACCTTTTTCGAAATCTCGACGTACGAACACGGCCAGCGCGAACTCTTCGGCGCGCTTTGCCGCCATGTTGTGATCATGGTCAAAGGACTCGGCGCATGCGAAAAGCAGCGATGCGCCAAGGTAAAGCAGCAGCAGGTGTCGCATCCCGGTCTCAAGACTCAGAAAGAAAATGGTTCGACGAGGATAAGCTGATGGCGTTGATAAATTCCAAGCAGGTCATCACATGAGTCGTTGAGCTGCTCCTTGGTTAGCAGCCCGTGGTAAAAGTCTTGGCTGCATTCGACGGCGCTGCATCCCCGCAGGCTGCGTTGCGGCTCGCTCAGATATTCCCCTACATTCGGTCGTCGCGCCTTGCCATCAGGGCGCCTCGTCCGTCTCAGTGCGACGCCACACTTCACCACGAGCTGCTAGCGAAAGTATCTCCCTTCGAAGAACGCGTCTTCGCGATGAACGTAGCCACGGACCGATTTATCTTCGACCGAACGCACATGGTAATAATCCCGTGATTTGGCGAGCACGGTAACTCGATCGCCTGGTTCCAATTCGGCGATGATCGCGGATTCATTATTGGGTTTAGCGCGCACCGTCGAACGCTTGACTACTTCTAGAGTCACCACTGCCGGCTTAGCTTCGCTCTTTTTGGCCGCTAAATCCTCGGGTGATTGCGGCCGCTGAAAGCTACCATCCGATGGCGCGAGCGGCAGCGGGGAAATCGGTTGCGCCGGCTGAGTGCTCGTTCCGCCCGAACTACCAGGGGCTTGGGACTCGCCCTGGGGTTTGGCAGCGGCGAGGTTCCACGGGTCGGGTTGCGTGCGTGGGCGATCGGATCCTGCGGTTTCCCTTGATTGTTCGTCCTGTCGGCCCCGAGCCGGGGAACCAGCAGCCGGCTCCCGGTGCTTGCCGGAAAGCTTGGAATAGATGTCGGCCAATTGAGAGGAATTCACGTTCAGCGCCAGCAGCGAAACGGCGATTGTCGCAGCCAAAGCATACCAGCCCGTACGCGCCGAAAAGAGTTTCTGTGGACCCCAATTTGGGCCGCGAAGACGCGGCATCGGGTGCGACTTTTGAAGCTCGTCTGGATCACGCTGTGGCACTATTTTAGCCGCGGGCGGTTTAATCGTTTTGGCTGCTTCACTAGCAATGTCCGCATTTTCGGGACCGGCGAACGCAAAACTTTCATGGCGCGCGTTCGCTTGCGCTGTTTTCAGATCGCAAAACTCTACACCTTCGCTGCCGTTTGTCGTGGCGGCCTCATCCGCAGCACGGCCGAATCCTTTTTGCAGTGACATCGGTGCGCTGATACGGAGCTCGCGCGCAACCTGATCGACGGTTGCCGCTGAAATCACGCGCTGCTCCATGGTATAGGCCTTGAAGAGAGAGTTGTCACAGATAGAATTAACCACTCGAGGAATGCCCCCGGAATGTGCGGCGATCGCATCTATCGCTTCATGACTGAAGAGACCGCTGTGCTCGTAGCCCGCTATTTTAAGCCGCGTATCGATGTAAGGCTCCAATTCTTTGCGGATCAAAGGATAGATATTGCGGGTCAGCGCGACGCGCTGCTTGATCCGCCTGGCGCAGGGCTGATCCAGTTTGAGATTCAACTCGAGCTGCCCCACTAGGACAATCGGCAAAAGCGCATCACCGTCGAATTCCAAATTAGCTAAAAGTCTAAGCTCGTCCAAGGTGCGTGCTTCGAGATCCTGCGCTTCATCAATCAGCAGGCAAACCAGCCGGCCTGCTTTGCGTTCGCTAATTAAATACTCGGTCAGGCGACCGAGCCTGGCCGTCCGGTCGTCAACTGCGCCATGCAATTCCAAACGCTCCATCAGAAGTCGCAGGATTATGTCCAGATCGGCGCGCGGATTTTGCACGACGACCGTCGCGCCTTCTGGCGCCAACACGCGCTCCAAGAACTTTAGAAAAAGCGTTTTTCCGGAGCCCGGTTCACCTACCACCACGATCAGCCCTTTGCGCATCTCGACGCCGTTTTGCACGACCTCAAGGACCTCTCGACAGGACTGAGTATGATAGTAGAACCGCGAGTTGGGTATGATATTGAAAGGCGACTCAGAGAAGCCAAAATAGTGGTTGTACATGGGGGCACCGTTATCCGAGTTCGGGGAGAATCATGCGAAGCCCTACTAACGACGTTTTATTCGTCTCATCCGGAAAGTCAATAACCCACTGCTACGCCATCCGTTGACGCCGGGTCCGGAGCTGTGCACAGAAACACTTGGATAGCTTTTGCTGAGCGGAGCGGCCGGTCGCGCGGCTACCGGCGCCCGCAGAAACTAACAGTGGCGGCTCTGAGCTATTTTGCGCGTTCGAAAAAGGCGTCTTCGCGATGGATGTAACCGCGCATCGGTTGCTTGTCCAGAGAACGAATGTGATAGAAGTCCCCTGATTTGGCTAGCACTACAACGCGGCTTCCCGGTTCCAGGCTGCTGATGATCGCCGCGCTGGCGCTGGGCTTCTTGCGCAGCAATGAAGGCGAGGTTACTTTCAAACTTTTTTCCGCATGCGCGCTTCTATTTCTGTTCGGCGCCGGCAAATTCGCCGCTGTTTTACGCTGTGGCTCAAGGTCACGCGGCGCTTGGAGTTGTGAAGCTTTGAGCGGTGCAGTTTTTTTTCCGTTGACAATTTTCGTAGGAAATTGCCGATCGAGCTTGCCATCCGCCTTGGCGGCGGAGAGCGCTCTTTCCGGCGTCGTTGGCGGGGTCATTGTTGTATTCGACAGAGCGACCAAGGTGCCGGTGAATTCAACGCTATTCGCGGTATCGCGCTGCGAAGATCGATAGGGCGAGTTATCCCAGCTCGGCGTCCGTTTCGCATTGGGCGCCGTGGAAAAAAAATTGGCCAATCGCGAAGAGCTCAGGAAATTAATCCCCAGCAGTAGCAAACCTGCTACAGTGGCGGCGGCGTACCAGCGAAGGCGCACGGGCAGGAAATCACGAGTAACATCCGTGTCTGCATGAATGCCTGGGAGCCCGCCGCTGCTCGCGCGCTCGCGTGCGGTAGTCTTCAGATAATCTGTAATGTCGGGCGCCGTCGTCTTCCCGCCGTTCGCGCCGACATCCGCCTCGGCATAATCCGAGATCTGTGGAGACGAGTCTTGCGTCTGAGCCGTGTCCAGCTGATTGATTTCTGCTGCACGCATTGCGTCTTGTCCGACAGCCGCGACAGGGGTTAGTGCCTCACTGGGGTATTTGGCAGGTTGCGCGACTGGCGCAGAGCCGGCGCAATGCCCGACCCGTTTAATTGGAGCGAATTGTCGATCAAACGAAAATAGGCCAGCGATCCGCAAATCACGGGCGACTTGATCAACGACTGCAGGTGAGATCAGGCGCTGTTTTGTCGTATAAGCCCGAATTAAGGAATTATCGCAAATCGAGTTTATTAACCGCGGGATTCCCCCCGAATAAGCGGCTATGGCGTCAATCGCTTCAGCATCAAAAAGACGGCTCTCCTCGAATCCCGCCACCTTTAATCGCCAGTGAATGTAAGGTGCTATTTCCATGCGCACCAGAGGGTAGGTATTTCGGCTGAGCGCGATGCGCTGTTTAATCCGGGCGGCTGCGGGTTGATCTAATTTGACATTTAACTCAGGCTGACCGATGAGGACAATCGCTATTAAAGGAGCGCCGTCGATTTCCAAGTTGGCTAACAGCCTGAGCTCGTCGAGCGTCTCCGCATCCAGGTCTTGAGCTTCGTCTACAAGCAAACAAACAACCCGACTTTGTCTACGCTGCTGGGTCAAGTAAGCGGTCAAGCAATCGAGTCGCGCGGTCTGGTTGCCGGCTACGCCACGGAGGTTGAACCGCTCCAATATCACTTCGAGAATTGTATCGAAATTGCCATAAGAGATTTGAATGATGGTGCTTTCTACGGTGGCGGCTAAGTCATGCTGTAAAAACTTCAGCAAAAGCGTTTTTCCGGTTCCCGGTTCGCCCGTGACCACCATGATACCCTTGGGGTATAGGATCCCATGCTTGAGAATTTTCACGATGTCGTCGCTGGCTCGCGTGCTAAAGAAAAAGCGTGAATTTGGCGTGATATTAAAAGGCGGTTCAGAAAATCCAAAGAAATCGTTGTACATGGCTTTTCCCACTAACTGAGTTGAACAGTCCCGTGCGCGCTCCTTGATCTCGGAAGAGTCGCAGCGTTTTTGAGCGCGTATCAGCTCCGCGCCGCTTTAAAATGGAGTTCTTTTTTACCATACACGATTGATAAATCAAGCAAAATTTTACTGGCAGTAGCTCCACCGGCTGAGCAGCCATGTTTATAGCCACTCGCGCAGGCGAACGTATGGCGTGTTGTGGCGAGCTGGCGGGCGCATGGCAGCAAGCTAAGCTTTTCTACCGAACCGCATCCAATTCTCCGAGCCGGCTAGCAACGAATTGAGCGATGATCCCTGTTACACAGGGATGTGGATCAGCATGGACTTTGGCGGAAAATCAAACTGGACGTCGAGCGGCGCCGTCCAGTTCACCAGACAACCGGACTCCGAAAAAAATCGGTAGAACGGCGCGTGATGGGTTCTGCGGTATCTCGGCGCGCCTGCGAAAGGTAGACGGCGCTAGCCGTCCGCTAGTTGCTAACCCTGGTGTTTTTATGGCTACTTTCTTTTTCGGCGGCGCCGGCGGCGCCGCTAACTTAGCGAGAGTTTCTCCCAATCAGACGGCGAGGCATCCCGAGCAATCGCCAAGCCGCCATCAGAGCCGGCGAATACCGGATCTTTAACCACCGTTGCACGCCCTCCGCCGAGCTCGCCGAGCGACTTCTGCACAGCTTCGGACAAGCCCGAAATCAACGAGCTGCCGCCGGCCAGAATCACATTATTGCGTACGTTTTCCTGATAATCGGGAGCGACCTTGGTTAAAAGGTCGATGATCGTTTCCGTGAGCGGCGCAATGATACTCTCGCACGCGCCGCGCATCTCATCGGTAACGTCTAAATCCGTTGCTTTGCCTCTCACCGGCGTGTTGACCATGACTCGGGCCTTGGGCTGGCCCACGAAACTCCATTTCTCTTTCCATTCGCGGATCATGTGGATGGAAAACTGAGCATCCGGGTAACGCTCGGCGACGAGCTTTGAGAGCTGTTCATCGATCCAGTCACCTGCGTTGGACAATGTGCGCTGGTCTTCTTCGGTAGGGTAGCGCCCTTGCATGACGCAAAAATCTGCGGTGCCGGCGCCGATGTCCACTACCAGAGCGTGCAGTAACGCCTCCACGCCGTAAGCCACCGCGAACGGTTCGGATACCAGCATCACGCTGTCGGCAATGCCGTCCATGACGCTGCGCAGGCGCTGTTTGCTGCCGCGGAAGGCCTCGGCGGGAACTCCGACGACAGCGCGGACCTTAGGACGGGTTTTGGATTTTTGTTTCAAACCGATCAGCGAGACGAGGTGGCGGAGGATCTCCTGCACCGCTTCTTCGTCTTTTTGTGAACCTTCTTTCATGATGCCGCGTTCAAGCGGGCGGCGCAGCTCCAGCATCGAACGATTATCTAGGGCTTCCCGGCCGACTAGAACCTGTTTCTTCACCAGTTTGCGCGCGACCATGTCCACTGGCCAACCGACGTAGCTATCAATGACGTAGCGCTCGCCATTGGACGCGGAGATCGAGCTGCGCGAGGTGCCGAGATCGATGCCGACGCACAATGTTTCATTGCTCTCTTCCATGAGTAGTTACCCTTTCCTTTTCAATCCGTTGATATTAGTCGCATAAGAACGTATGCCTTCAAGCAACGCGAGGGCGATCTTTTCCCGATAGTCCCCGGTAGTCAATAATTTCACTTCTTCGCTGTTGGATAGACACGAGATCTCGACCAGGATCGCCGGCATTTGTGTGCCCACCAGCACCGCGAACGGCGCAGTCTTGACGCCGCGATCGTCGATATCCGGATTGCTTTGTTTGAGCGAGCCGTAAAGCCGCCCCTGGATAGTTTTTGCCAGAGTGCGGGATTCATTGCGCCGCGCATCGATGTAAATTTTATCCAGCGCCTGGCGCAAGTCGGCAAAAGAGTATCCCGATTCGCGATTCTCCAAACTGACAAGCTTCATCGTGTGCGGATCGTCGGTCGGACCGACAAAAAATGTCTCCGGCCCGCGAACCGTGCGTGGTTCCATCCAGTTCACATGAATAGAGACGAAGAGGTCTGCATTGCTGGAGTTGGCGAAGGCCACTCTTTTTTCCAGGCCGAGAGTCTTATCGGAGTCGCGCGTTAACAGAACCTCGAAAGGCGCATCGGACAGCAACCGGCGCAGCCGTAGCGCAACATCCAACGTCACCTCTTTTTCTGAAAGGCCGCTGTCGGCAGTGGCGCCGCTCTGAACGCCGCCGTGGCCGGGATCGATAACGATGCGCTTGAGCGACAATGGAAATACGTCGCGATTCAATGCCTGAGGTTGCGCCGGCGCCAAATCCAGTGCGCCGGCGTCGTTAACCGCCGGCCCGGTGGTCGTGGCCGGCTGTGCATGCTGTGGTGCCATCGTCTTGCCCGTGGAGACGCCGGAGGAGGGCATGGCAAGGTATGCCGCCGCTACGCTAAACAAAAGACCCCAGAGCCAGTTGCGCCGGCGCTCAGGCAGTTCCGTCCTGGGGCTGGTCTTTATGCCGTGCAGCACGTCAAAGTTGTCTTGGATCGCCCCACGCAGCAGGCGCAGTTTGGTTTGTTCAACTCTTGCCATCGTAGAGCGCCGTCTCCCAAATCAAAATCACGGGCCTAAAAGATGGCGGTCAACCATGCTGCGGAGTCGCGACCGAGGCCCCGTGCCAAACGCTGAGTGCGGATATTTTACTACAGTCCGACTCAGCCGAAAAGCAACTTTTTCGTAACCGCGGTTAAAATTTGAGGCGGGGCGACTTGAGCGACAATTAATTGACGCGGCCCGGCACGGCGCTTTGATCGGGGTTAGGGAAGAAAATCCTTGAGCCTGATCTTCTTCATGACTTCGTCGGGCACGCGTAATTCGGGGGGAAAGCCTGACATGGGTTTGGTTGCGTCCAGGCCCATCTTGGCATTGACGCCGCCAGGACCGGCGGAGGGATCAAGCTCGCTCCCCTGCGCGTTGGCTATCACCACGAGATCGCGGTCGGCCTGAAACCGGTTGGCGACTGCCCAGAGCACCCGTTCTTCATCGAAAACATCGATGTCGTCATCAACGATGATCACGTGTTTGAGCAGCATGTCGGCGGCGAAGGCCGCGCAGATAGCATTTTTTGCCTGCCCCGGCGCCCGCTTGGCTATCGAGATATAGGCGTGGAAACGACAGGTGCCGGAAACCGGCATGCAAACGTTGTTCACCGTGGGCACGGTTTGGCGCACGGCTTTGAGCAACGCCGCCTCACGCGGTAGCGCGCCCATCATTTTGTGCTCGGTGTAACCGGCGTGAATGTCTTGGAAGATGTAATGCTGGCGGTGCGTGATCGCGGTGACTTCGACAACCGGCCGCTCATCCGCCGCCACCGCATGGCCGGTAAACTCGCCGAAGGGACCTTCCAATCTGCGCACGTTGGGCAAAATTTTACCTTCAATAATCATCTCCGCGTCGGCCGGAACCAGGATCGGTACGGTCTTTGCCCGCACCACGCGCAGCGGCTCGCCCAGCATGCCGCCGATAACCGCATACTCGTCTTCGGTTGCCGCCGTGAAAGCCTGCGCGCCGAGCGAAAACAGCGGATGTACGCCGATCACGATCGCTACCGGCAGCGGTTCGTTGCGCTGCTCGAGCCGGTTGTGCAACGTCGCCAGATGGCGGCCGATGGCCATGAAGATTCTGAGCTCGCGCTTTCCTGCCATCATCAAGCGATTGTAGCTGGTATTGCGCACGCCGCTGTCCGGGTCAGCGGCGGCGACGATGCCCGCCGTTATGTAGGGCGCGGCGTTGACATCGTAGTGGGTGAGTAAGGGGATTCGCCTGAGATCGATGTCATCGCCGCTGTGGATGACTTCGTGCGCCGGGGCGTTTTCGATTTCCGCGGCGGGAAAAATCCGCGACTGCCGTTCGCTGTATTTGCGCGCCAAATCGCGGATCTCGCACTCCAGCGCGAGCGCCATCAGGCGGCGGCTTACCTGAGCGTTGATCACTACCGGCGCGCTATGGCCGGTCACATTTTCGCAATACAGCAGCGGGAACCTTTTTTGGTTTTCCAGATGGGTGAGCAGCGCGGAGATTTCGTAACGCGGTGAAATCGATTTGCTTATGCGAACGATGTCCTCAGGCGATTGCTTCTCGAGTTGAGCGATGAAGCTGCGTAGATCCTTGGGCATAGCAGTCGGAGTTTCGAGTTTCGAGTCTCTTGTTTCGAGTTTCAACCCGGAAACGCGGCACCCGAGACCCGAAACACCTGGCGCATGAGCGCAATCGTTTTCAGCAGCCTGCTACAGGCGGTAAAGGGTCCTCGGATTATCGTCGAGTATTTTCTTTTTGATCGGCGCGCTCACCGAGTCGTTCCTGCGAAACACGTCGATGGCGTCAACTTCGCTGGAAGCATCGGTGTGGCCGTAATCGGTGCCGATAACCAGATTGTCTTCGCCGGCATAGCGCAGGACAAAGTCGAAGTCATCGTTGGTTTCTGTAGTCACGTAAATATCGAATTCTTTAAAGGGCGAAGCTGGGAATCCGCGCGTGCCGGAGCGGCGGATTGCTTCTTTTGCCACCCAGGGCACCCATTGCGCAGAGGCTTCGACAAAGCTCCAGCGCAAACCAGGGAAAATCTGCGGCAGATCGCTCATCAGCAGCGATAGGCAGGTGATCACGGTGGGAATGCGAAACTGTGCGAAGCCGCCCATCTTGTCATAGCGCGGCTTGAAACGATCCACCAATTCCGGGCTGCCATTCGCAATATGCACTGCGACGGCCATATCCAGGCGTTTTGCTTGTTCGTAAATCGGATGAAAATAGGGATCGACCAGGTGGCGGCCGTCTTCGAACGGGCGCAGGCTGACCGCCACAGCGCCATGTTCCCTGGCGTACTGCATCTGCGGGATCGCCTCGCTCATGGTCATGGCCGGAACTACGCACGACCAGCGCAGCCGGTTATTGCCCTGTTTCCACACGTCCGCCATCCAGCGGTTCCAGGCCGCGCACAGCGCGATCTCAGCTTCGGCTTTGTCGGCGACGCGGGTGATCCACATGGTATTGAAAAGGATCTGGGTGTCGATACCGAGCTTGTCCATGTGCTTTAAGCGCAGCTCGACGTCACGCAGCTCGCGCGCCCCAGGCTCGGTCTTAAGCTCGCGGCCGGTTTCCTTTGACAGGGCAATGAGCTCCTGCTCGGTTAAAGTCGGCGGGCGAAAGCCGATGGCCCTGCCGTCAAGAAACCAGTACTGCATCGCCGTATTCTCTTCTGACTGAAAGAGTTGCGGTCGATACTTTTTCTCCGAACCCTCGAGAAAGTCCCAGGTGCGCTCGGTTTCTACGACATGGGCGTCAGCGTCAACGATCATCGGTCGGTCTCCCTTGAAAACATTTCTAAAAATACTCCTGTCGGGTTGTTTATTTCAAGATGGTGATCATTTCGGATATGCTGCCTGTGGCGAGCGCGGCAATTTGTGCGCGATCGCATAGACGGGCGGAGACCGGCGCCGTTTCCGGCTCTGTGTGAAATCTCGGATCGCCTGTGTTTGGCCCGGGGAACGTTGGGCTGTGTGAATTCACAGGGAGTTCACATTTGTGCTACGCTGACGGCGTTTTGGCTAGTGGCTGATTGTTTGCCGACCCAAAACCGGCAAGCCGCAACTCTGAACAGGTGGAGGAGTTACCATGTTCGACAACTCAACGGTTCAATCGCACATCGCCTTTACCGATCTGCGGGAGTGGATGCGCGAGGCCGAAAAACTCGGCGAGTTGAAGACCGTGCTTGGCGCTTCATGGCAGGAAGAGATCGGTCTGGCAACCGACCTGGTCGTGCCGCCTGATGACGGACCCGCGGTGATCTTCGACGAAGTTCCCGGTTGCCCGAAGGGATTTCGTGTCATCATCAATACATTTGCCGGCAAGCGACGCGCCATGACTTTTGGCTTTTCCCAGGGTTTGACCAAGCAAGAGCTGAGCGATGCCTACTTCGAGCATTACCAGAAAAATCCCAAACACATCGCACCAATATTTGTCGAAGCTGGGCCGATTTTCGAAAACGTTCTTGAGGGCGACGCTGTCGATATCATGAAATTTCCGACGCCGATCTGGCACGTGGATGATGGCGGTCGTTATATCGGCACAGGCTGCTATTCGGTTACCATGGACCCGGACGAAAAGTGGATTAACGCCGGTTGCTACCGGGCGATGATTCAGGATCAGAAGAGCGTCAGCTTGCTGATGATCCCGGGTAAGCACGGCTACATGCACCGGCAAAAATACTTCAGCAAGGGCCAGAAAATGCCGCTGGCGCTGGTGATCGGCGGCGATCCTTTATTCTTCTTTATGGCTGGGACGGAACATCCCTACGGCGTATGCGAGTATGATGTCGTCGGCGGCATGCGCGGTCAGCCAGTGGAAGTGGTGCGCGGCAAGATCACGGGCCTGCCGTTTCCGGCGAACTCCGAAATCGTTTTTGAAGGGTTTCTCAACAGCGAAAATCGCAAGTTCGAAGGCCCCTTCGGCGAATGGACGGGATACTATGCTTCCGATGAGAGCGCCCAACCGGTGCTCGAGGTCGGAGCAATCTATCATCGCAACGATCCAATTATTCTCGGCGTGCCGCCCATCGGCGGCGGCTCGGACGAGATGGCGCGTTACCGCGCGATCATGCGCTCCGCCATGGTCAAGCAGCAATTGCGCAACGCCGGGGTGCCGGATGTCACCCAGGTTTGGCCTCATGAGATCGGCGCCTCGCGCATGCTCGTGGCACTGGCCGTAAAGCAGCGTTATCCGGGCCACGCCAAACAAGTTGGTATGTTGGCGGCGAGCTGTGGCGCCGCCGTTTATGGCTGCAAGATGGTGATCGTGGTCGACGATGATATCGATGTGTCGAATCTAGAACAGCTCATGTGGGCGACTCTTTCGCGCTACGATCCAGAGACCTCGGTCGAGATCCTGCGGCGCATGCGCAGCACGCCGGCCGATCCGCGCTTGGCTCCGGAGCAGCGCAAGCTCAGAGACTTCACCAACTCCCGCATGGTCATCGATGCCACCAGGCCATTCGAATGGGGCGATAAATTTCCCAAAGTAAACGCGCCCAGCCAGGAGATCGCCAACAAGGCACGGCAGATGTTCGGATATTTGTTGAAATAAAGCTTCGATTGACCGTACGAATCCAGACGGCGAGTGCGCGGCCGATCGACCGCGCCCCGACACCTTACTGCAGCTTTGTTTCAGGCAAGCCGGTGAACTTGGCTCGGCTTTTTTTGCGCGCCATGACCGCCTGAACTTTCGCGAGCACGGTGCTGTTCGTCTGCTACTTCGGCGTGCGCAGAAAGTAGGTTTGACCGGTGACGTATTTTGTTGCATCGCTCAGTAAGAACCGCACCAGGCCGACGATTTCAAATTTCTGTGTAAGCCCATCCATCAGCGGCGGGATCGCTTCGCGTTTTTTGAATTCGTCAGGCGTGTAGCCGATCCTCGACATCGGCGTGTCCGTGGCGCCGGGGCAGACGCAATTTACGGTGATGCCATGTTCCGCCAGTTCGGCGCCGAGGGACTTGGTGAAGGCGATGACCCCAGCCTTAGATGCCGCGTAATGGGCAGAGCGCGGCTGGCCCGCCACGCCACGTCCCGAAGCGATGCTCAGGATGCGGCCCGCTTTGCGCGGGATCATGTGTCGCGCTGCCGCCTGAGCGCAAAGAAAGACACCCTTCAAATTGATGCGCATCAGCCGGTCCCACATCTCCTCCGGCATATCGACCACCGCCATGCGGTCCATAATCCCCGCGCCGCAAAACACGCTGTCCACTTGACCATACCGGGAGATTGCTTGGTCCATCATCGCGGCAACGCTTTTCGGGTCGCCGACGTCGACTTTGACGGCGATAGCATCGCCGCTTGCTGCACAAATTTCCGCGGCGACTTTCTGAGCCGCCTCATTGTTGAAGTCGGCCACGACCACTTTGAGGCCGTCGGTCGCCAGGCCTCTGCAAACGTCCGAACCTATACCGCCCGCACCTCCAGTGACCACAATGCTCTTGCCCATAACGATTTCTCCTCTGACGTTTCCGGGCAAACGCTAGCACCCGGAGTATGTAGCGTCAACATCAGTTCGGCATGCGATTTTCGTTAAACGGCCAAGCAGACGCCGTGTTGTCTCGAGACCAGTGAAACGGATCGAGGAGCGCGCCTTCGGGTCGCGACACGGCAACAGCGAAGTCGCAATCAACCGAGCACCTTACTGGTCAAAGTAATGTTCGCGGGGCCCTCAGAAGTCGACAAATATTTCTTTGGCGCCTTCGCCGGTAAGCTGCTTGATGGTGGTGATGCGGTCGCTGAACTGTTGTAGGGTGCCGAGCGAGGCCGGCCCCATATCGATGAGCACGGAAAATAGCGAGAAGCCAAGTTTATCTTTTTGCTTGCGAAACTGCTCGGCCCATTCCGGACTCACCTGGCACTCGCCGTCGGTGATGAAGATAATATCGCCCTTTTTGAAGCGTGACTCGCCCAAGCAATCGAGCGCCGCGTCCAGCGGGGTTTGGAAATCGGTGCCGCCGCCGGGGAAGTACTCGGCCAGGTCCATGACTGTTTTAGACTCTACCTGATAGCGATCGCGCGGGTTCATGTCGAGAACTTGCAGCGGGGTTTCCGCCGAAGAAAAGCAAATGGAACGAAACAGTCGGCGCTGGCGCCGGGCGATGTCGAGTAAAGTCAACGCCACAGCCTTGGACCAGATCTCTTTATCCCCCGACATCGACGAGCTGCCGTCCAGACAGACGATCATCGGCCCTTTGCCCTTTTCTTCGATGCCGCGGAGCGAGTATTGAATCAACTGCTGATCTAAAAAGCGCCTGAAAAAATCTTTGCGCAACACGGGATGGTGCAAACTCAGTAACTCATGGGGTAAGAGGCGATGGACCGAGTCGCCCTGCTCGACCTCCATTACTTCTTCGCTGGCGCGCTCGAATACTTTCTTGCGCAGCGCCCGCGATTGCAACTTCATCCGGCCGACCATGCGCGCGAGCTTTTTGAGCTTCTCGTTGCCCGCGAGCCGCTTGCCGAGCTCGAGCTTTTGACCCGGAGGAGAGCGCTCGCCGGTTCCAATAGCTTCCCCCCAGGTTTCCGCCTCCTGGCTGGCGTCTTCCAACTGCTGGGCAACTTTAATCGTTTCCGCCTGCAAACGATTGCCGGCCTGGGACTTTAAGCGCTCGAGATCTTCTTTGAGTTGCGCGCTCTTATGGCGCAGCAGGGCTTCCGCGCCTTGAACTTCGCCGGCCATTTTTTCTTTGGCCTTTTGCAGCGCCTTCTTGCCTTCCTCGGATAGCTGATCTTCGGGGATGGTATCGGCGTTATCGTATTCTTCCATCTTCTGGCCGACGAGTTGTTCCTGTTTTTGAATGTCCCACAGGTCGCGCAGATCGCGCTGGGTCAGGAGCTTTTGCTCGCGAATGATGCCGAGCAAGCGCTCGCCCAGAATCAGGGTTGAGAGACCGGCGTGGGCTTCGTTCAAAAGGGTTTGCTCGCGCAAGATCTTATACTGACCACCTTGGCGCACACCGTTGAGAAAGGTCTGGTTCAGTAAAGCGCTGGGAAGCACGTCGCCTTTTTCACGAAAGACCACGTTGTATTTGAAAAGCAGGCAGAAAATATCCTGCAGCAAAGAACCAAAATGGGGCAGAAATGTGGTGCCGTTTTGCTCTAACTCGCCGAGGGAAGGCGATTCGGCGCGCAGGTGCTGCCATACGCGCCGGTCGTAAGCGTCGTTTTCAATCCAGGAAGTATTTGGCGCAAGCCGTTGGAAAGTTCGCTTTGCCGGAGTTTTCCGAGCTTGTTTCTTCGCCATCAGAACTGCTCCAGCATTTCTTTTTGTAACTGCTCGATCTCGTTTCTTACCGAGTTAACCCGGTCCAGCGGGCGCCCGAGCCGCTTGGCTTTTTCGATGATCTGATCGATCTTGCCGATAATGTTTCGGAGCTTGGTGTGAAGCTCAATAAGCGCGCGGGCGCGCTCGTCGCTGGACTGGCCGGGTTGGACGGCGGAGTCGCGGATCTCGCGCGACTCGTAGAGAAGCTCGGTGATTTCCTGCTCGTAGCCGAGCAGAAGCTCGCGAATCGTGTCACGCACGTGAGGATGCTCGGCGGGATCGCGCCACAAGACATGCTCCAGGAAAAGCAAATTTTTTTCCTGAACCTCCTTAGCATTGTCGAGCAAAGCGTGGGCTTGAAGCAGATTCAACGATTGCCGGTAGCGGCGGTCGGAGGCCTGGATGTTTTTTGTGTTCAGGGCGCGCCGGATCTCGGCTATGCTCTTGTAGGCATGGGACGGAATCGCGACCTCGCGCGCCTGCGCTTGCAGTTCCTTGAGTTCGCGCAAGCTCAAACATGTGCGTTCGCTTTGCGGTGCGGATTCAAGCATGCGCAAAAAACGAAAGTCCTCGGCAATATAATTGACAACGAAGCGCACTAGAAAGCGGTCATAAAGCGCGGTCAGCTCCTCTTCCTCCGGCAGCTCGTTGCTGGCGCCGAAAAGTGTTAGCAGGGGTACCCGCGTGATTTCCTTGCCATTGTGAAATAGACGCTCGTTAACCAGAGTCAAAAGCGAGTTCAAGATCGAGGAATTGGCTTTGAAGATTTCATCTAAAAACGCAATGTGAGCTTCGGGTAATTTGTGGTCCGTGACCCGGCGATAATCGTCGTGTTCGAGGGCCTTTAGACTCACCGCGCCGAAAATTTCCTCCGGCGTGGTGAAGCGGGTGAGCAGCCACTGGAAGTAGTCGGCGCCTTCGATGCGCCGGCACAATTCGTCTGCGAGCATCGACTTGGCCGTGCCGGGCGGACCTATGATAAGCACATGGTGGGAGGACAAGAGCGCCGCCAGGGCGCCGTCGATCAAATCGGCCCGCTCGAGAAAAATCTGTTTGAGTTCCTCGCGGATTTTTTTAAGCTTTTCACGCGCTGTCATGATGATTTAAATTGTTTCTGAAATAGACTTCGTTAAGGAATCGGCGTCCTCGCCATCGTCATGCCCGCACATGCCGCATCCTGTAGGGGCAGGTTTAAATCCTGCCCGCATCTGGATTTAGTTGACGAACTAGAAAGGTAGGTTAACAAACAGCGTTCCTGGAAACAACGTCGATATCCTGAAGCGACTTAATTCGTAGACAGGAAAGCCGCTTTGAGGTATCTACCAACAACACAAGGAGGGAATTATGCGCGTCAAATCGCTGCTAACTCTGGCGCTGTCGGTTGTCAGTCTTGTAGCACCCGGAGTCCTGCCTGGTCAGGATGCCAAGCTCATCGACGCCGAAATCACTGGAAGATCTCCTCAAGCCGCAATTTCGCGGCAAACTTGTCATGCCCGATGCAAGCGGGCACACGACCACGGCGTAATGGCTCGCGAGTCTGCACAAAGTCATGGGCACGAAGGAAAGGGCCGACAAATTCATTCGTGATCTGGCCGCGACCAAGCCCCTGTTGGTAGAATCTCTGACCCCGGCGGGAGAGCGCATCACGACCGGAGAGACTCCCATCGGCATCGCGTTTTTGAAGAACGTAGTTTTTTACGGCAAGAAAGGCATCCCGTTGGATTACGTCAGGCTCGGTAAGTTTATGGGCGATGGTAACGCCGTTGCGCTGGGCTCCAAGGCGCTGCGCCCAAACGCCGGCAAGGCTTTCATCGAGTTTTTCCTGCGAAGATGGGCTGAAAATCATGGCCAGCATCGGCGAGTTTGTCACGCGCAAGGGAATTTATCCGCCGCTCCCCGATGCCGACAAGATCGAGCTGGTCGAGATGGTCGACATGGATCAGAAAGCGTACGCCGAGAAAATGTCGGAGTATCGAAAAATCTTTTTGCAAAGGTGAGGATCGTTTGAGGTTCCATTGCAGCTCAGCGAAGGTTGGTATCCACAGCCTTCGAGCTAAGAGTAGAAGGTCCGTCATGCCCGCGCAGGCGGGCAGCAGTGTGGTAGCGGAGGGGCAAGACGCCAAACCTGGATTCCCGCTTCCGCGAGAAAGACGGAAAGGAAAGTTGGCATCGAGGCGATATTATTGAAACACCGTAGCTTACAGCCGCGGGGAAGTTCTACGCGAGGATAGCGTGGTCGACGATCAATGGGACGTTATTCTGATCGGCGCCGGACAAAACAACTTTGCGCTTGGCACCTACCTGGGCAGGGCCGGCGTCAAAACTGTCATTTGCGAGAGCCGGCTGGAGAACGGCGGCCGCTTAGCCAGCGAAGAGATCACCATCCCGGGATACTGGCATAACACGCTCGCCTATTTTCAAAGTAACCGCGCCGTCTCGCCGGTCTGGAAAGAACTGAACTGGGACCATGGTCATCATGCCGAGTTCGTCTCACCGGCGGTGATTAGTTCGCTGCTGCTCGCGGACGGGCGGTCGATCTCACATCATCAACTACTTGAAGACAGCCTTAGCTCTAACGCCAAATTCTCGCGCAAAGACGCGATCAGTTGGTGCCAGACCCACATCAAATTCCATCAGATTATTCGCAGTCGTCTGGTGGCTTACTATTACAGCCCTCCCTCCCAACAAAACCTATTGACAAGATTACAAGAAGACGACGCGGGGAACGAGTTCAAAAGGCTGTGGCAGCTGACGCCTAAGCAAGCCGTCGATGAATTGTTTGAAAACGATACGGTGAAGACTCTGGTGCTGTCGCAGATGGCGATCCCGCGCGGCGTCGCCGTCGATTATTCCGGCGGCGCTATTGAAGTCCTAAAAATGATCGCCGGCGACGAACAGCCGGAACTGGCGCGCGGCGGATCACATTCAATCGCCCAGGTCTTGCAACGCGCCTACGTTCAGAGCGGCGGTCAGATTCGCGCTATGCACCACGTCGAAAAGATTCTCGTGGAAGAGGGCCGCGCCGTGGGTGTGCGGCTGCGCGACGGCCGGGAGTGGCAAGCTCGCCTCGCGGTAGTATCGAACACGGATCCGTATGCGACCTTCGTCGAGATGGTCGGCGACGAGCATTTGCCGCGCACCTTTGCGGCGCAGGTGAAAGAGATCGAGCCCGATGAGTTTTCCTATTTTCAGGTCCATCTGGCGCTCAAAGCGCCGGTGCGCTATGCGCTCCATGAAGCCGAAGATCCGGCGGTGGGACAAGCGCTGAACGTCAATATGGGTCCGGAGAAGCCCGCGGATCTAGACGAAATGTGGAAAGAGATCCGCGCCGGTGAGTTTCCCGAGCACGTTTGCTTGCATGCCATCTGCCCAACGGTGTTTGACCCGCTACAAGCGCCCAGGGGAAAGCATACGGCGTCGCTCTTCATGCCCGTGCCGTTTCAATTAAAGGGGAAGAAACCCGAGGATTGGATCAAGCTTAAAAATGGTTTCATGGACGGCGTTTTGAAAGTCTGGCGCCGTTATGCGACGAACCTGACCGATGAAAACATCGAAATGAAAGTGGCGATGGACCCGTTTTATATCTCCGGCCGCTGGCCCAACATGCGGCGCGGCTCGGTGTGGGTGGCGCGCAAGATCGCAACCCAGATGGGGGCGCGGCGCCCCATCGAAGAATTGGCGGATTATCGCACGCCCATCGAGAGACTATATCAAGTGGGTGTCGCGACCCATCCGGCCGACGCGGTGATCGCGGGATCGGGCTATAACTGCTGGCGGATCATGAAAGAGGATTTGAAACTGTAGCAGGCTGCTGAAAAAGACCCATATGCTTCGTTGCGCTCGAGCGATATCGCGTCAACGTACAGGAGTACGCCTCCGCTCATCGCTCTTCGCGCGCCTCGCCTCTGGGCCTTTTTGAGCAGCCTGCAAGAGATTTTTCAGCAACCTGTTAGCTGAGTTAGTATTAGCCAAGATTTGACCGGTTTGAACTTTTTGAAAGTTTTGAACCTTACGAGTTGTCCAGCTCGTTAAAGGCAACGATAAGTATGGCAAAAATATTGGAGTACGACGGCGTCGTCATCGGCGCCGGCCATAACGGCATGATTTGCGCGGCCTATCTCGCAAAGTGCGGTCAGAAAATCATGGTTGTGGAAAAAAACATGGAGGTCGGCGGCGGCCTCGATGCCCACGAGGACCGCGACTATGCCGGTTTCTGGCATAACATCCATTCGGTTTTTCACCGGGGTCTTATGATGCTGCCCTGGTACAAAGATCTCGAGCTCGAAAATTTTGGCATCCACTACTACAAGCCCGATCCCGGCGTCGTGCATCATTTTCCAGATAAGACGTATCTCGGTTGGTTTGCTGACGTGCAGAAAACTGTGGCGACCATCGAGCGTTTTTCCAAAAAAGATGCGAGAAGCTTCTTGGACATCTGGACGCGCTGGCAGCCGGTGGTGAAAAACGTCGTTTTTCCGGAAACCTATGCGGTGCCGCTAGCGTTCGCAGAAAAAAAACCGCTTCTGGAGAAAACCGTCGAGGGCCGCGAGTACCTGAAGTACTTTGAGACCACGCCGGAAGAATTCGTCTTGCGACATTTCGAACACCCGCGGGTGCGCGCCTTTATCGGTTTTCTCGGCGTCATGCGCGGCTATGAGCTTGACGCGCCCAAGACCGGCTATCTCATTCCGGCGATGATCGCCTGGGGTGTCAACCCACAGCTCTGCCGCGGCACCTCCCATGCGTTGGGCGATAATCTTGCCCATATGATGTCGCACAATCACGTTGACTATATCGAAGCCAACGGTGTCGAGCGCATCATCATCGAGAGCGGTCAGGCGACGGCGGTTGTGCTCGAAGACGGCACGGTGATCAAGGCGCGCAAGTTCGTGGCGTCCAACGTCAACCCGGTGGAAACCTTTATCAAACTGGTGGGGCGGGAAAATCTGGAGGCCAGATTTGCCGATCTCGCAGCTAACTTTCGATTCTCCAAGACGACACCGATCTTCGCCGTCAATCTGGCTCTGAACGAACGGCCCAGGTACATCACCGAGGAAAAATACCCGGAAGTCGTCGGCTCGTTCATGCATATCGTCGGCCTGGACGAATATCAGGATCTGGTCGATCTTTTCGAAGACTGCCGCTCTGGCCAACTACCGCGCAAGCCCTTTATGAACGGCGCAACGCCGTCGTATCACGATCCCGACACAAGCGCCGCGCGGTAAAGCGACGGCGTTCATGTGGCAATTGATGACCTACAACTTGTCCGGCAACGCGCTCAATTGGGATAAGGCGCGCAACGCATGGATGCAAAAACAACTCGCGACCTGGCGCCGTTTCGCTCCCAATCTCGACGACGATAACATTCTTTCCATCGATACGACGACGCCGCTCGACATCGAGCGCCACGACCGCAACATGTACGGCGGTGACTGGATGGTCGGCGAGTACTCCGGCGATCAAGCGCTGGAAAATCGGCCGTTCCCCGGCTGGGGCCAGTATCGTACCCCGATCGATGGATTGTATCTTTGCGGTTCGTCATGCCACCCCGGCGGCAACATCACCGGCGCGCCGGGCTACAACGCGGCGCGAGTGATCGCCGAATCGCTGGGACTCAAAACCTGGTGGAATCCGCTGGATCTCCGGGAACATTTGAAGGGACTCAGATGAAGAATTGGAGTGATGGATTAATGGAGTGGAGGAGTCATGGGTCCGGATTCCAATACTCGAGTGCTGCAACACTCCATCATTCCAGAGAGGTGCCGTGAGATTGGCGGGGCGGGTCGCCATCATTACGGGGGGCGCGCGGCATATCGGCGCGCGCTATTGCCGTAGCATGGCGGGGGAAGGCGCGGCGATAGTTGTCGCTGATATTCTCGACGGCGCGAAGGTGGTTGAAGAAATCAAATCGGCCGGCGGCAGAGCTCTAGCCTTGAAGGTTGACGTTTCCAACGAGGAGGATACTAACCGCATGGCGACGGAAGCTGTGAAGGCCTTCGGACGCATCGATATCCTGGTCAACAATGCAGCGATTTTTATCAACATCCAGCGCCATCCTTTTTACGAAATCTCCGCAAAAGAGTGGGACCGCGTCTCCGCCGTTAACATAAAGGGACCGTTTCTCTGCAGCAAGGCGGTGTTCGCGCAAATGAAAGAGCAGGGAAGCGGCAAGATCATCAATATTTCATCTTCGACGGCATTTTGGGGTACGCCGAATTTCCTGCATTACGTTGCTTCCAAGGCGGCGCTCATCGGCATGACCCGCTCCTTGGCGCGAGAGGTAGGCGAGTACGGTATCTGCGTCAACGCGATTGCTCCCGGTTTGGTAGAGCATGAAGGCCAGAATGCGCCCAAGGCGCTAACCGAGTTGCAGCTCAAAGAACGCTCGATCAAAAGGCTTCAGACCCCCGAGGATCTCCTAGGCACATTGATTTTTCTGGCTTCCCCCGACAGCGACTTCATGACCGGGCAGACTATTGTGGTGGATGGGGGCAGCATTTTTCATTGAATGAGAAGCGCTGGATTCAAGTCGGTCAAATTGTTCAAACCGTTCAGCTGACCGAGAGCTCCGGACTAGCCATCTCCAACCGCAAACTGTTGACATATTAATACATCTAAATCAGCCTTGCTCGTATGCGTACCACACTAGATATACCAGTCGAATTGATTGAAGAAGCGCAGAAACTGCTGGGCTTAAGTCGAAAACCGACACGGTCATCGTTTCCCTTAGAGACCTGATTCGGCGCCGTCGAATCGACGAACTCAAAACACTTATGGGTACGGTTCAGCTGGATATCGACCTGCCAAAGTCACGTAGGCGGTCAAAAAGAAATCCGCGGCATGATCGTCGTCGACACGTCGGTCTGGGTCAACGCCTTTCGAGACCAGAAAAGCACCGAAGCCCGCCACCTAAGCATATTGCTAGCCAACGATGAGGTAGCAATCGCAATTCCGATCCGTATTGAAATATTGTCCGGGGCTCGCCGCGCCGATCAACCACGCTTGAGCCGAACTCTGACCGCCCGATAGAAAAGCTCGTAAACCAAATTAACATTGATGTAAACGGTACAGGTAAAAGAATGCCTACTACCGACCGCGGCCGCTCACTCCTCTGCGCATTTTCGATCACTTAACGTCACCTGATACATGGCACGAGGGTTGCCTATGGGTAATACTTGGTTAATCGAGAATGTCGCGCTGAAATCCGGAATTGGCAGCAGGCGGAGATTAAATATCCAACACAGATGACGAAGCAGCGTAAGGCGAACCGCAGACAGGAGGATATTATGTTTAAAGTAAAGCGCCTAAGAACCATCGAAATTGTTGTAGGAGTACTCGTGCTCTGTGGATCTTTGGTATGGGCTGACGACGCCGTTATTTCGAGAGTGCCGGATCCTTCCGGTAGCTTCTGCCATCTAAGGTTTCCGGCGATCAGGGAGGATACGCTGTTTTCGGATCAACCGATCCTAAAGGAGGCGAGTGAGGGCGATATCCTCGATGCCTATGGACCGTGTAACTTCGATCCTCTCGGCAGAGAGTCAATCCTCCGGCAACGGCGCGACCACCAGCTCCGCATAGGCAGAGGACGAAACTGACGATGCCACTCTGCTGCTGACAATGTCCTAGAAGACTCCAAACCGGTGGACCTTGTTGCGGAAAGCGGCTGGCTCCGTGCATCCGATGCAAAATTCGCCAGGTTTAATCGCCGCCCTACTGGCATTCTCCTGGGTGAAACATCTGAGCAGTAAACGTCATGTGAAGTAGACTCGAGCCATGAAGAACCTGCGTGCTGCTACACTTATTCTTTTCTGCGTTAGCTGTGCGCCGCCACTACTAGCTCCTGTAGATCAACACAGGGCTTTGGGCCTCCTCACCGCCATCCTGCCCACGGAAACACAGCCAGCGGCGAAGGCGGCGCGACCAAGTCCTCCCCCAGCGGAACAGCCTAACGTCAAACCCGGGGTCTCAAGCAAGTCACCAATAGAACTGGATGAGATGTATGCCAAAGCGCCAGCCGCCAAAGCGGAGATTGATGCTTGAGCCGATAGGTGGACGCGGCTACCAGCTATACGAAGAGTGGGCGCAGCCTGCCTCCAGGCGACCCGCGCAGGATCAACTCGGAGCGGAGAGCCGCGCATACTACGATCAGGTCAGACAAGCAGGAGAGCAATGATGGGTGTTTCTAACGAGCGCTTTCGGCATGGTGATGTGGTTGTCCATCATGACTTTGAAGAGATCATGTTCCGACACGAGTTCAGTACACATCGCTTTTTTCGGAAGTTTTACGGTGAATCGAAAGAAGACGAGGTCCCACGCGATGATCGCCTGTTGAACGATGCTATACGGTTCGGTGAGGAAATCGACGCAAAGACTTATCAGGCAGGTAAACCACGGACGTGAATGCTGCATAACCGTGCTGCATGGTGGGAACAGGTGCGTCCCAGCATAGCTTGTCACGACGGCGCGGCGACGGGATTGTACTTGTCGAAAGCTGCATTGGCATTAATCTTAACGCGAGAACACTCCGCTTCTTGGTTCAGAGAAAGTCTGCTATTACAGACGGACAATTCACGGACAGACACCAAAAGGCTTTCTAGTAAATGGCTTGGAACGGACCGTTTGATCTCCAATCATCGGGGCACCCGGCGCCGGGTGGTGAGTTGAAGCGTCGTTCAGTTCAATCCTATGGGTCCGCGAGCAATTCTTATTTGACAAATCCCTGCGTTCGGCGTGATAAATAACGCTCGAATCGAGGTGCCCAATGAAGACACGTGCAACACCATCAATCCTGCTTGTAGTGGTACTGCTCGTTGTTGCGGCCATAGCCGAGGCACAGCACGAGCCGAAGAAAGTCCCTCGGATAGCTTTCCTGGCGGGCTTTGGGACGGACACTGACAATCTCCGTCAAGGTCTAGAAAAACTTGGTTATATCGAGGGGCAGAATATCCATATCGAGTACAGGACCAGGAAAGGGGTCGAGTTGACCCC
>CAWDHA010000016.1:0-243451 GCA_963801935.1 uncultured delta proteobacterium | reverse complement strand
ACCCGGTCCGGGTGAGGCGGTGCACAGCGGGCCGCGGCATCCGTCCCCTCGACGCGCGCGCCCAGAACAGGTGTTCTGCCGACAACAGGACGATCCGGCGGGGAGCCTGTCTGCGCCAGAACACCTGTTCCGGGCAACGACAGATGCGGCGAATCGGTCAGCCGAGGCGGTAGACGCGCTCGGCGTTGGCGGCGAGAACGGCGTCACGGTCGCGCTGGCCGACGCGGTCGTCGAGCCACGACGACACCGGTCTCGACCCAGCGTCCGTACGGCGCCGACACCGGCCAATCTCCGCCGAACAGCAGGCGGTGCGGGCCGAAGGCGTCGAGCGCCACGTCGAGGAACGGCCGCATCTGAGCCGCGGTCCACTCGCCGTCGGACTCCGCCGGCAGACCCGACAGCTTGCACACGACGTTGTGGCGCCGCGCAAGCCTGCGCAGCTCGGTCGCCCACGGTGTGCCGTCGGCCGGGGCCGCGGCATCCGTCGTGCCCACCGGCGGCTTGCCGAGGTGGTCGAGCACGATCGTGAGCTCCGGCACGGCATCCGCCAGGGCGATCACGTCGGGCAGCTGACTCCAGCGCACGCACGCGTCGAACGCCAGACCCGCGGATGCCACGGCCCGGGCGCCGTCGCGGAACCCCGGCGCCGCCGAGAAGCCGTCGAGCTCGGACTGCAGCAGCCGGCGCACCCCGACGACGAGGGGTCTCGCCGCGAAGGCGGCGAGGTGCTCGTCGGTCGCGGCGGGGTCTTCGAGCGGTGCGCGCGCGACGATGCCGCGCAGAGCCACCCGCGGCGCGAGCGATGCGACCCAGTCCACCTCGGCGACGGACTGCTCCGGCGCGCACTCCGCCTGCACGAAGACGAAGCCGTCGTCGACGTCCGGCGCGTCCTGCAGAGCCAGATCGAGCTCGTCGGGTCCGAAAGGTCGGAGCAGCGACCCTCCAACCACGCGTACGGTCAAGACCTCGGGGTCCCAGAGATGAAGGTGTCCGTCCACGACGCGCATGCCGCCATTCTGCCGCGGACGCACGGCGGCCGCGGCATCCGTGCCGCCGTGACATCCGATGTCTATGATGGGCGCGTGGCCGTCACCGACGAAGCGATCGAGAAGATCAAGGACATGATCGTGCGGGGCGAGCTGGGCCCCGGATCGCGCCTGCCTCCCGAGAAGGATCTCGCCGAGCGCCTCGGCCTCTCGCGCAGCTCGATGCGCGAGGCCGTCAAGGCGCTCGAGGTCATCCGGGTGCTCGACGTGCGGCGCGGCGACGGCACGTACGTCACGAGCCTCGAGCCGAAGCTCCTGCTCGAGGCGATCTCGTTCGTCGTCGACCTCCACGACGACGACTCGCTGCTCGAGATCTTCGCCGTACGCCGCGTGCTCGAATCGCACGCGACGGGCCTCGCGGCGCAGCAGGCGGGCGACGAGGACGTCGCGGCGCTGGATGCCGAGATCAGCGGCGTCGCCCCCGACACCGACATCGAATCCCTGGTCGAGCACGACGTGCGCTTCCACAGCGCGATCGCGCGGCTCGCGGGCAACGACTACCTCGCCAGCCTGCTCGACAGCCTGACCAGCCAGACGGTGCGGGCGCGCGTGTGGCGCGGGCTCACGCAGGCGGGCGTCGTCGAGCGGACCCTCGCCGAGCACCGGGCGATCCTCGACGCGATCGCCGACCACGACGCCGGAGCTCGCCACCTCGATCGCCCAGGTGCACATCGCGGGCATCGAGCGCTGGCTCCGGCAGGCGCGCGACCGCGCCTGAGCTGCCGGCTGAACGACGCCCGAGGCGGGGTGACGGCGCCTGCGACCGGCGTGCACCGAGCGCCCCGGGCGGCGAGGCCCTCGTCTCGACATCTCCGCCGGCGACAGCACATGCTCTCGCCGAGAGCACACGTCACGAACGTGAACGGCGTGCGCTCTCGGCGAGAGCACGCGATGTCGACGAGGCGCGAGCGCGCGGCTACGCGAAGCGGACGGTCTGCTGCAGGCGCGTCCGGACGTCGAAGACCTCGTTGCCGCCGATGTCGCGCGCGCCGGTGATGCCGCGGCGCAGCACCGTCGACAGCGCGCTGCGCGACGACGACCGCGACCGGCATGCCGCGCACCCTGCCGAGCTCCTCGATCGGCTCGAGCACGTCCTCGTCGGGGAGCACGACGATCGCGCCGCTGAAGCGCACGCCCGCCGCGCGCGAGATGACGCGCATCTGCGCGAGCAGCTCGGCCAGCGGGCGCGCCGGGCACGCCGTCGCCGACGAGCTCGCCGCGGCGCAGGCGCGCCGGACCGCCGAAGTCCTCCGACAGCATGCCGTACAGCCCGCTCGGCCCGAGCACGATGTGGTCGATCTTGGCGTCGGGGTCGGCGCCGCGTCCGGACGCCGCGACGTCGTGCCACACCGTGTAGCCCATGCCGAGGTCGGCGACGATGCGGGCGGTCGCCTCCTCGGCGAGCGCGTCGGCGAGGAGGCGTCGCAGCGCCACGGGGGCGGAGCGCACGAGCGCCGGGTCGTAGGGATCGTCGAGGGTCACGCCGCGGCCGGCCCACTCGCGGATGAGCGTGAGGTAGCGCTCGCGGCGCCAGCCGCCGGGCTGGCCGTACGAGCGCGCACGCGGGCGGGTGTCGGTGCGGGCCGCGGGCGGCCGCCATCCCGACCACTCCGGAGCCGCCGCCTCGCCGAAGCCGTGCCCGCGGTCGTAGGCCGCGCGCGCGTCGGGGGTGCCGACGAGCTCCCAGGCCCGCTGCACCTG
This sequence comes from uncultured delta proteobacterium, assembly GCA_963801935.1. Classification (GTDB taxonomy): domain Bacteria; phylum Desulfobacterota; class Binatia; order UBA9968; family UBA9968; genus DATACQ01. The sequence goes on along the minus strand of CAWDHA010000016.1, from coordinate 240,704 downwards.
GACGAACACGGCCGCATCGCCGCCGGTGTCGGGATGCGTCTGCCGCAGCCGCAGCCGGTAGGCCTTGCGCAGCGTCTCCTCGTCGACGCCGGGGTCGACCGCGAGCACCTCGTAGGCCGACGCCGAGAGCGGACTGTCGAACACGCACCCTCCCCGAAGCTTCCGTCCCGCCCCGATCATTCGGGCGGAACACCGCAGATCAGGCTACGTCACCCTCGCGCCGCGCGGCCGCGTCAGCGGCGCTCGTTGCGGCGCGCGTAGGCGGCGGCGCTGCGGCTCGACAGCGCGAGGAGGACCAGGATGTCGAGGCTCAGCGACACGAACGTCCCGTCGATCGTGATCTCCTGGCCCTGCGCCCACCAGGCGGTGAACGACGTGCTGATCGAGAGCACCGAGATCAGCATGACGACCACGCGCGGCCAGTTGATGCCCCGGTAGATGAGGAATGCCAGCGCGAGGTCGAGCAGCAGCACCACCGAGCCCGTGCCGAGCACGAGCCACAGCGCCGCCTGCGTCCCCTCGGGGCTCGGGTCGAAGCCCTCGAGCACGGAGTCGGGATCGGCGAGGATGTCGTCCCACCCCGCCGCGATGCCGACGAGCACGACGACGCCGGCGAGCGACGCGCAGCAGGACCAGCGCGACACCGGCGATCGTCGAGATCGGCCGCTGCATGTGCGGGTCGTACCGCGGCGGCTTCAGCAGTCGCGCGGCCGGCTCGAACGCGGGCCGCTTCTGCGGGGCGGGCGTCTCGCGCTCACGCCGTCACCTCCCCGGAGGCGTCGACGCGGGGCGCGACCGCCCGGACGTCGACGATCGGCAGGTCGCCGTCGGTGCGGATGGTGTCGCCGCCGCCGTTGCGGGCGTGATACCCGGTGGAGAAGTCGGCGATGACGTCGACCGCGACGCGGGGATCGGCATCCGTCACCGTCGCGACGATGTGGTCGCGCTCGACGTCGGTGTCGGCGTCGATCTTGTGCGTGACCTGCAGCGTGAACAGCGACAGCCCGACGCTCGTGTCGAACGTGCCGGCGGCGAGCCACTCGACGCGGCGCCCGCCGGGCAGCAGCCAGTCGTCGGGGCACCGCCAGAACCGCACGTGATGGCGCTGCGCGGGGTTGCCGTCGACCTCCTGCTGGTACGCGAAGTCCTGCTGGCGGCCGAAGAGGAACAGCGGGCTCACCGGCGCCTCGTCGTAGCTGCGCCGCGTGCAGCGTCGACGTGACGATGCGCCACGACGACCCGAGGGTGACCGGATCGGCCCTCGTCCAGCCGGCCGCCTCGAGCGCGGCGCGGATCTGCTCGCCGGTGCCCAGGAAGGCCAGGTTCACCGGATCGCCGAGCAGTCCGTCGCTCGTCCGCGTGCGCCCGATGAAGTAGTCGGGCACGTAGATGGTGGTGAGGATGCGGTGCAGCCGCGGCAGCACGAGGTAGGCGAGCAGCAGCCAGAACGCGATGACGAACGGGATGCCCCACCAGCCGACCTGGAAGGTCTCGGTGAAGCTCAGATAGGCCAGCCACAGCGCGGCGAGCCCGGCGAAGACGAAGAAGAACCAGTCGATCGCGACCCCGATCGAGTAGCGCGCGGCGCCGGGTGCTCATGGTTCCTCCTCGCCGCTCGCCGGTGTCAGCCCCAGAGCGGGACGTCGGGGCGGTGGGCGAGAGCGGTCTGCCCCAGCATCCGGCGGGCAGGTCGGCGAGCGTCGCGGGCTGCCAGCGCGGCGAGCGGTCCTTGTCGATCACCTGCGCGCGGATGCCCTCGGCGAGGTCGGGCTGCGTCGTCGCGAACCACATCACGAGCCCGTACTCCTGCTCGAGCGCGTCGCGCAGCCCCGGCAGCTCGCGCGCGCGGCGCACCGCGGCGAGCGTCACGGCGAGCCCGGTCGGCGAGAGCTCGCCGAGCAGATCGGCGGTGGCGGATGCCTCGGGCTCGGGGCGCGCGCGCAGCCGCTCGACGATCTCGGCGACGGTGTCGGCGGCGAAGGCGTCGTCGATCCACGCGCGCGCCGCCTCGAGCTTCGACGGCGCGGGCGTCTCGTCGAACAGCAGCACGAGCTCGGTCGGGCTGGACGGGTCGGCCCGCGTCTCGAGCGCGTCGCGGACGGCCTCGAGGTTGCGCGTGGGGCACGAAGTGGTCGGCGAATCCGGCGTAGATCGCGTCCGAGGCATCCATCACCGCGCCGGTGAGTCCGAGGTACTCGCCGAGGCGCCCCGGCGCGTGGGCGAGCAGCCAGGTGCCGCCGACGTCGGGGGTGAAGCCGATGCGCGTCTCGGGCATCGCGAGCTGCGAGCGCTCGGTCACGATGCGGATCGCCGCGTGCCCGGCGACGCCGATCCCGCCGCCCATCGTGATGCCGTCGGCGAACGCGACGAACGGCTTCGGGTACTCGGCGATGCGGGCGTTGAGCGCGTACTCGTCGCGGAAGAACACCGCGGCGTCCTCGGCGCGGCCGCTCGTGACCTGCTCGGCGAGCCCGCGCACGTCGCCGCCCGCGCAGAGCCCGCGCTCGCCGGCGCCGTCGAGCAGCACGACGTCGACGTCGGTGTCGTGCTCCCACGCGTCGAGGCGTCTCGTGCAGCCGCCGGATCATGCCGAGGTCGAGCGCGTTGATGGCGCGCGGACGGTTGAGGGTGAGCCGCCCGAGCCCTCCGCTCGTGCTCGCGAGGACGGTGGGCTCTGCGGCGTCGGCGGCGAGGTCGGTCACGAGCGCAACGTTACCGGCCGGGTGAAGTTCTCCCACGCTGGAGCGCGATTTCCGCCAGGATGGGACTCGGTTCCGCACGGAACCCGCAACGAAGCGACCCCGACCACTGCCCCGCGGGGTGTCTCGCTCACGACCACGAGAAGGGTTCGGCATGCCCGACGGACAGTCGCTGGAGTTCTCAGGTGTCACCAAGCGCTTCGGCGCCGTCACGGCCGTCGCCGGCCTCACCGCGCGCGTCGAGCCCGGGCAGGTGACCGGCTTCCTCGGCCCGAACGGCGCGGGCAAGACCACGACGCTGCGGATCCTCCTCGGCCTCGTCCGCGCGACGGACGGCCACGCGACGATCGGCGGCCGGCGCTACGCCGAGCTCGACCACCCGCTGCAGACCGTCGGCGCCGTGCTCGAGGCATCCAGCTTCCATCCCGGTCGCACGGCCGCGGCCCACCTCACCGTCTACGCGCAGGCCGCCGGCATCCCGCGGTCGCGCGTGGACGAGGTGCTCGGACCTCGTGGGGCTGGCGGATGCCGCGGGCCGCAAGGTCGGCGGATTCTCGCTGGGCATGCGCCAGCGCCTCGGCCTCGCCTACGCGCTGCTCGGCGACCCGGGCGTGCTCGTGCTCGACGAGCCGGCGAACGGCCTCGACCCCGAGGGCATCCGCTGGATGCGCGGCTTCCTCCGCCAGCTCGCGGCCGAGGGCCGCACGGTGCTCGTCTCGTCGCACCTGCTCGCCGAGGTGCAGCAGACCGTCGACGCGCTGCTGATCATCTCGCGCGGGCGGCTCGTCTTCCAGGGCTCGATCGACGAGCTCACCGACCCCGACGAGCACGCGACGGTCGTCGACGCGCCCGATCGCGCGGCGCTCGTCGGCGGCGCTGCAGGCCGCGGGCGTGCCGTTCGAGGTCCTCCGCTCGGGGCTCACCGTGCGCGGCCTCGACCCCGTCGCGGTCGGCGCGGCGGCCGCCGCCGGCGGCGTGGCCCTGTCGTCGCTGCACCGCCGCGGCCCGGCGCTCGAGGAGGTCTTCCTCGACCTCGTCAACGGCACGCGCGTGCACGCGAGCGCCGCGGGCGTCGGCGCGCTGTCGCCGGTGCGCGGAACGGATGCCGCCGCCGTCGGGCGTCGCGGCGGCAGCGACGTCGGCGGGCCTCCGGCGGGGGCGGCGGACGCCAGTCGGCTGGCGGCAGGCCTGGCAGGACCTGCGGAGCCTTCGGCGCCGGAGGCGCCGGCCGTCGCGGCCGCTTCGCCCGAGCAGGACGACTCGGGACGCACGAGGCCGAGCAGTCGGCGCTCAGCACGGCGGTCCTCGACGCCGAGGGGACGAGCGCGCCGGGCGCGGCCGCCGCTCTCGGCGCAGCCGCCGGCGCCGCGTGGGCGAGCGAGGCGCGGAACGACGAGCCCGACCGCGACGCACGGATGGCGGTGCGCGGAGCGCCGCCGAGCACAGCGACGCTTGCCGAAGCCGCCGAGCACGGCGGCGGTTGCGGAGGCGCCGGGGCAGCGGTGTCGACGCCGCCGAGGCCGCGGAGGCCGCGCCGGGGCCGACGACCTGCCGCCCGCTGCCCAGCCGGCCCCGACGGAGCCCGCGCCCCCGTGGTACGCGGTCGCGAGCACGGGCGTGATCGACATCGTCCCGGCCGCCGCGCAGGAGCAGCCGGGCGACGACCGCGCAGGAGCAGCCGGGCGAGGTCCAGCAGGAGCGGCCGGGACAGGATTCCGCCCGCCGTGGTGGACGCGGAGCCTGCGGCCGACCGGGTGTCGGACCTTGCCGCGATCCCGGCAGGAGGCCGAGGATGCCGCCGACGACCCCTGGGCGCCGGAGGATTCCGAACCCCGACGTCGAAGCTCTGGGTGAGATCGACGACGAGCTCTCCACTCCCGAGCCGGCCGACGCGGACGACGACCGCCCGTGGGAGCACTACGTCAAGACGGACTCCGACATGGAGGCCGATGCGTTCTTCGCGGCGTTCGATGCCGACGGCAACCCCCGTGTCGCGCCCGCTCCCGACGCGGGACCGGAATCCCAGCCCGAACCCGGAGCCCGGACTCCGCGGCCGAATCCGCGAGCGCGAGCCCGAGCCCGAACCGGAGTCGCGAGCCCGAATCCGCGAACCCGGGGCCGAGCGGCCCGAACCGCAGTCCGTGGCCGAGCCCCGAGCCCGAGCCGAACCGGAACCCGCACCCGAGCCCGAACCCGAACCGGAACCGGAGCCGGAGCCGCAGAACTCGGCTGCGCCGGCCCGAGCCGGAACCCGCGCCCGACGCCGCACCCGGCTGCCGAGCCCGAACCCGCGCCCGAGGGTGGGCTCCGGAACCCGAGACCGAGCCCGAGCCAGACGTCCGACGCCCCGCAAGCGTGCCGACCAGCCCGCCGAAGCCGCTCCGAGCCCGACGCCGCCCCCGAAGAGTCGGCAGCCGCGCCCTCCGCAGACGCCGCCGAAGGTGCGCCCGAGCCTGCCGCACCGGCGCCGGACGCGGCATCCGTCCCCCCGCCGACCGACGACGAGGACGCCGACGCCGTCCACTCGGCCGATGCCCGCCACGACGAAGGAGGCGACCGATGAGCCTCACCGCCGCGACACGCTCCGAGACCACGAAGCTGTTCTCGACCAGCATCTGGTGGATCCTCGCCATCGTCCTCTTCGTCTACGTCGCCTTCACCGCGGCGGCCCTCGGCTTCGTCTTCGCCGCGGCGGCGACGGGCTCGCTGCCGGGCGACGCGCCTCCGCTTCCCGAGGAGGGACTCGCGGCGACGCTGTACAGCACGGCGACCGCCGTCGGCTACGTCTTCCCGCTCCTCGTCGGCACGCTCATGGTGACCGCGGAGTTCCGCCACAAGACGCTGACGCCGACGTTCCTCGCGACGCCGCGGCGCGGCCGGGTGCTCGCCGCGAAGCTCGCGGTCGGCATCCTCATCGGCGTGGTGCTCGGCGTGATCGGCATCGTCGCGGCCGTCGGCACGTCGGCGGCCTTCCTCGCCGGCTTCGGCCTCGGCACCGAGATCACCTCGATCGACACCTGGACGATGCTCGGACGGATGCTGCTCGCCTACGTCCTCTGGACGCTCATCGGCGTCGGAGTCGGCGCCCTGGTGCGCAACCAGGTCGGCGCCATCGTCGGCGTGCTGGTCTTCACGCAGTTCGTGGAGCCGATCGGCCGCACGGCTGCCGCGTTCGTCGACGGGCTCTCGGACTTCACGCGCTTCCTGCCCGGAGCGGCGAGCGATGCCCTCGTCGGAGCGAGCGTGCTCTCGGCGAGCATGCCGCACGGGCTCGTCGGAACCGCTCGAGTGGTGGGTGGGCGGCCTCGTGCTGCTCGGCTACGCCGTGGTGTTCGTGGTGCTCGGCCACCTGGTGAGCTGGCGCCGCGACGTCAGCTGAGTCCTGCGGGCGGCGATGTCCGGACAACGCAGGAGTCGCGGCCCAGGACCGGTCAGACGGCAGGAGCCGGCGCGGGTGACTTGCGCTTGCGCGGCTTCTTCTCGGGCACGACGGGGATGGTGCCCGTCTCGGCCGCGATCTCGACGACGTCCGCGGGCTCCGCGGCGACCTCGACGCGCAGCGCCTGCACGAGCGCGAGGCCGTGGCGGGTCGTGAGGATGATCCGCTGGAACTCGGGGTGCCCCTCGAGGTCGATCACGACGCTCGGGCGGCGACGGCGGATCATGGCGAAGTCCTCGCCGCCGGCGGAGCGCCACGTGCCCATCGCGACGATGCCGCGCACGTGCGTGCCCGGACTCGGGATGCCGCGGAGCCACGTCCATGCGTCGTCGGTGAGCTGCACCCGGGTGATCGTCGATCGCTCGATCGGCGACATTCCCCTTGCGGAATGACAGCGCACGCTCCGACCCCGACAGCACGACCTCGAGTCGCGTCGAGTCGAGCAGCAGCGTCACCATGCGACCAGTCTGCCAGCGGGTCGCCCCGGAACCGGTCTCATTTGCTCACGGGAGGGCAACGATCCGCGACCCCGACGCTCCTGCTCGGTGCGAGACTGGATCGGTGACCGTCGTGTCCCCCTCCGTCACCGCGTCTTCCGCAGCGGCCTCCTCTGCCGCCGTCGACGCCGCCCTCGCGCGCGCCGCGGCGGGCGAACGGCTCGACACGGCCGACGCCGAGGCGCTGCTCGCCGCGACGGGCGAGCGCTTCGAACGCCTGCTCGCGATCGCCGGCGAGGTGCGGGATGCCGGGCTCGCGGCATCCGGTCGTCCCGGCGTGATCACGTACTCGCGCAAGGTGTTCGTGCCCTTGACGACGCTCTGCCGCGACCGCTGCCACTACTGCGTGTTCGTCGACACCCCCGGGCAGCTGCTCAAGAAGCACAAGCCCGCGTACATGTCGCCCGAGCAGGTGCTGGCCGTGGTGCGGCAGGGGCAGGCGATGGGCTGCAAAGAGGTGCTGCTGACGCTCGGCGACCGGCCCGAGGAGCGCTGGCCCGAGGCGCGGGCGTGGCTCGACGAGCACGGGTTCGCGTCGACGATCGACTACGTCGCGCACATCGCACGCCTGGTGACCGCCGAGACCGGGCTGCTCGCGCACGCCAACCCCGGCGTCATGAGCGCGGAAGAGCTGCGGATGCTGCGGCCCGTCGCACCCTCGATGGGCATGATGCTCGAGACGACCTCGCGCCGGCTGTTCGAGGAGCCGGGCCAGGTGCACTTCGGCTCGCCCGACAAGGATCCTGCCGTTCGGCTCGAGGTGATCGATGCCGCCGGGCGCGAGCGGGTGCCCTTCACCACCGGCATCCTGGTCGGGATCGGCGAGACCGTGCACGACCGCGCCGAGTCGCTCGTCGCGATCCGCGACGCGCACGAGCGGCACGTGATCGAGGGTCAGGGCCACGTGCAGGAGGTGATCGTGCAGAACTTCCGCGCGAAGCCCCGCACCGCGATGCAGGGCGCGCCCGACGCCGATCTGCTCGAGTACGTCGCCGCGGTGGCGGTCGCGCGGCTCGTCATGGGACCCCGCATGCGGATCCAGGTGCCGCCGAACCTCTCGGATGCCACGGAGTTCGGCCTGCTCGTCCGCGCCGGCGCCGACGACTGGGGCGGCGTCTCGCCGCTCACCGCCGACCACGTCAACCCCGAGCGCCCGTGGCCGCACCTCGACGACCTCGCCCGCATGACGGCGGAGCTCGGCTTCGAGCTGCGCGAGCGCCTGACCGCGCAGCCCGAGTTCGTGCTCGGCGCCGAGACGTGGATCGACCCGGGGCTGCGCCCTGCCGTCGCCGCCCTCGCCGACCCGGCGACCGGCCTGGCCGCGCCTCGAGCCGTGCGTCCGGCTGCACGGCGTTTCGTCTCCGCGTCCAGAGCGCTTCGCTCGACGACCGGAACGCCACCGCACGGTGCGCGAGCGAGCCCGCGGCAGGCGCCGACCGACGCTCCGACCGTCGGCAGCGCCGCGTCGCAAGCTCGGGACCGCGAGCGAGACGAAGCCTCCGCGAGCCCGGCGCACGGCGCCGTGGGGGCGAGCGTCCGGCGCCTCGCCGAGACCGCCGCCGGAGACCCGCTCGCCCTCGACGACGCCGAGTGGGTCGCGCTCCTGGAGGCGACCGGCGACGACCTCGACGTCCTCGCCGCCACCGCCGACGACGTGCGCCGCTACACCGTGGGCGAGGCGGTCACGCTCGTCGTCAACCGCAACCTCACGTCCTCCGGGCTCCGCGCCGTCGCCACCGAGGACCCGGCGACCTTCACGCTCGACGACGTCGGCGCGATCGCCGCCGACGCCTGGGACCTCGGCGCCACCGAGCTCTGCGTGCAGGGGCTCCTGCCGCCGGAGCACGACCCCTCGGGCTATCTCGACATCGCGCGTGCGGTGAAGGCCGCGGCTCCCGGCATCCATCTCCACGCCTACCGTCCGCAGGATGTGCGCGATCTCGCCGACCGCGCCGGCCTCGGGCTCGACGCCGCCCTCGCCGCGCTGCGCGACGCCGGCGTCGACACCGTGCCCGGCACGGGCGTCAAGGTGCTGAGCGAGCGCGTGCGCGGCCTCGTCGCCCCCGGCGACCTCGAGATCGACCGCTGGATCGAGGGCATCACCGCCGCCCACCGCGCCGGCTTCCGCTCGACGTGCGTGCTCTTCTACGGGCACGTCGAGACCGCCGCCGAGCGCATCGCGCACCTGCGGCGGCTGCGCGAGATCCAGGGCGCTCGACAAGCTGCGCGACTGCAGGCGGCCAGGGCCGGCGGCTTCACCGAGTTCGTGCCCATCCCGCTGCCGGGTCCCGCCGGCGGCGTGCCGCTCGTCGCGGGCCGGGCGCCGCTCGACGAGCACCGCGCGATGGTCGCGGTGTCGCGACTGCTGCTGTCGGGCAGCATCCCGCACGTGCAGATCCCGTGGACGCGCGTCGGGCGCGAGGCATCCGTCGTCCTGCTGCAGTCCGGGGGCGACGACCTCGGCGGCACGCTGCTCGACGGCCGCGTCAAGCCCGAAGCGGGCATCGAGCACGGCCTCGAACTGCCGGTGACGGATGCCGCGGCCATCGCCGCCCGCATGTTCCGGCCGTTCCGCCAGCGCACCACGACGTACGGCCAGGCGACGCGATGACGCGCGTCGAGGTCGCGATCGTCGGCGCCGGGTTCGCGGGCATCGGCATGGCGATGGCGCTGCGTCGCGCCGGCCGCGAGGACTTCGTGGTGCTCGAGCGCGGCGCATCCGTCGGCGGAACCTGGCGCGACAACACCTACCCGGGCGTCGCGTGCGACGTGCCGTCGCACCTGTACGGCTTCGCCGCGCACCCCAACCCGTCGTGGTCGGGCACCTATGCGCGGGCGACGAGATCCGCGCCTACCTCGAGCACGTCGTCGACGTCGAGGGCCTGCGGCGACCGGCTGCGCCTGCGCACCGCGATGCGGCGGGCCGACTGGGATGCCGGGCACGGGGTCTGGCGCATCGGCACCTCACCGCGGGGCGTCCCACCGGTCCGCCGGACATCAGGGCGCTTCATCCGCACACGACGGCGGGATCGGCGACGACGTCATCGTCGCCGACGTGCTCGTGCTCGCGTGCGGGCGGCTCACCGAGCCGACGATCCCCCGGATCGCCGGCCTCGAGACGTTCCCGGGGCCGCTGTTCCACTCGGCGCGGTGGGATCACTCCGCCGACCTCGCCGGCGCGCGCGTCGGCGTCGTCGGCACCGGGGCGAGCGCGGTCCAGCTCGTGCCCGAGCTCGCGCGCACGGCGGCGCACGTCACGCTCTTCCAGCGCACGCCCGCCTGGATCGTGCCGCGCGGCGGCGACGCGTACTCCGACGCCGACCGCGCCCGGTTCGCCGACCGACCCCGCGTCGCTCGAAGCGCTGCGCGCCGACCTGTACGCCGAGGGCGAGGCGCGCTTCGCGTCGCGCTCGGGCGACTCCGCCGCCGCGGCCGAGGCCGAAGCGGTGGCGCTCGCGCACCTCGAACGCAGGTCGCCGACCCCGCGCTGCGCGCCGCGCTCACCCCCGACTACGCGTTCGGGTGCAAGCGCGTGCTGCTCTCGGACGACTTCTACCCCGCCGTGGCCTCGGACGCCGTGACGCTCGAGCCGGCCGCGCTCGCCGCCGTCGAGGGCTCGACGCTCGTCGCCGCCGACGGCACGCGCCACGAGGTCGACGCGCTCGTGCTCGCGACCGGCTTCGCCTCGACGCGCCAGCCCTACGCCGAGCTCGTCGCCGGCGAGAACGGCCAGACGCTCGCCGAGCACTGGTCGGGCGGCATGACGTCGTTCGCCTCGACGGTCGTCGCCGGCTTCCCGAACCTGTTCGTGCTCAACGGCCCGAACGCGTCGCTCGGCCATTCGTCGTCGGTGCTCATGATCGAGGAGCAGGTGGGCTACGTCACCCGCGTGCCTCGACGGCCGCTCGGGCCGGCGTGCTGCGCGTCGACCCCGACGCCGAAGCGGCGTACACCGACGAGATCGCGCGCGGCCGCGGCATCCACCCGCTGGATGACCGGCGGATGCCGCAACTGGTACGTCGACGAGCGCTCGGGCCGGCTCACCCTGCTGTGGCCGGGCACGGTCGACGCCTTCCGCGCGCGGCTCGCCCGCGCCGACGGCTCGGAGTTCCTGCCCACGCCCGACGCCGCCACGGCGGCCGGCACGAACCCGGACTCCCACCCCGATCGCGAACCCGCTCTCGAAGGGAGCCCCGCATGACCGTTCCCCTGCGCTTCGGCTACAAGGCGTCGGCCGAGCAGTTCGGCCCCACCGAGCTGCTCGACTTCGCCGATCCTGGCCGAGGAGGTCGGGTTCGACTCGGTCTTCATCTCGGACCACCTGCAGCCCTGGCTGCACGAGGGCGGCCACGCCCCGGCATCCGTTCCGTGGCTCGGCGCGCTCGGCGCGAAGACCTCGCGCGTGCTGATCGGCACGTCGGTGCTCACGCCGACGTTCCGCTACAACCCGACCGTCGTCGCGCAGGACTTCGCGACGCTCGGCGTGATGTACCCGGGGCGCGTGATCCTCGGCGTCGGCACCGGCGAGGCGCTCAACGAGGCGAACCTCGGCATCGCGTGGCCCGACCCGCCGGAGCGGTTCCAGCGGCTCAAGGAGGCGATCGGCCTCATCCGCCGGCTGTGGTCGGAGGACCGCGTCAACTTCGACGGCACCTACTACCACGCGCGCAACATCACGATCTACGACAAGCTGCCCGAGCCGGTGCCGATCTACATCGGCGCCGCCGGGCCCGCCGCGACCCGCCTCGCCGGCCGCATCGCCGACGGCTTCATCACGACGACCGGCAAGAAGCGCGAGCTGTACACCGAGACGCTGCTGCCCGCGCTCGACGAGGGGCTGTCGAAGGCCGGGCGCACGCGCGACGACCTCGACACGCTCATCGAGGTCAAGGTGTCGCTCGACGCGACCCTCGAGGCCGCGCAGGAGAAGACCCGGTTCTGGGCGCCGCTCGCGCTGACGCCCGAGGAGAAGATGGGCGTCGACGACCCGATCGAGATGCAGCGCCTCGGCGAGCAGCTGCCGATCGAGCGCGCCGCGTCGCGGTTCATCGTGTCGGACGACCCCGACGAGCACGTCGAGCGCATCGCCTGGTACATCGAGCTCGGCTTCCGCCACCTCGTCTTCCACGATCCCGGGCCACGACCAGAGCGCGTTCCTGCGGCGGTACGGCGAGGAGATCCTGCCGCGCCTGCGCGCGCGGTTCGGCGCGTGAGCCCGCTGTTCGGGCGGCGTCGACGGGCACAACTCCGCCTGAACCGGGTCTCGCCGGGCGCCGCATCGGCGAGTCGGCGGCTCCCGCCGGGTCGAGGCGGAGTCTGCGGACCGCCTCGGGCGCACAGCCGGCCCGCTGGGTCGTCGTCGTGCCGGTCAAGCCCTCGGCGCGCGGCAAGTCGCGGCTCGAGGTGCCCGGCGTCGACCGTGTCGACCTCGCGCGCGCGATCGCCCTCGACACGCTCGCGGCGGCGACGGCGTGCGAGCTCGTCGCGCAGGTCGTCGTCGTGACCGACGACGCCGCGCTCGCCCGTGAAGCGGCGACGATCCCGGCGCTGCGGTTCGTGCCCGAGGGCGACGCGGGCGGGCTCGATGCCGCGGTGGCGGCGGGCGTGGCGGCCATCGACCCGCAGGGACGGATGCCGCGCGCCGCGCTGCTCGGCGACCTCCCGGCCCTGCGACCCGCCGATCTCGCCGACGCGCTGCGGGCCGCGGCATCCGTCGACCGCGGCGTCGTCGCCGACGCGGAGGGCACCGGCTCGACGCTCGTCACCGCGGCGGCCGGGAGTGGCGTGGACGTCGTCGTTCGGCGACGGCTCGTTCGCGCGGCACGTCGCGCTGGGGTGCGCGCCGCTCGAGATTCCGGATGCCTCGACCCTGCGCCGCGACGTCGACACCGCCGCCCAGCTCGAGGCGGCCCGCGCGCTGGGCCTCGGCCCGCGCACCGCCGCGCTGCTGCGCGCTGATCGCCGCCCGCACTCGCGCCCGCGCCCGCGGCACGGCCTCGCGGCATCGGCGTTCGCAGGTCACGAGTTGCGGCATCCCGCCCGCCGACCCCACGATTCGTGACCCGCCGACACACGCACGCCGTCCGCGCTCGGAGTGTCACGACACGCGGCTATCGCGTCGCGCGGAAGCGACGATGTGTGACACCTGAACGCCGGACGCCCCAGCGCCGTCGGTAGCCTGGGCGGATGAGCGACTACGAGGTGCTGGAGATGGGCGGGCTCGACGAGTGGCGGGCGCACTACGGCGGGTTCCGGCCCGACAGTTCCCGCGACGGACGCCGCGTGGTCGACCACGAGCTGACCATGCAGTACATCGGCATGACCGCGAACGCGTACGAGCCGGGTGAGGAAGCGGGCTACTGGCACGTGCACTCGCGCGTCGAGGAGGTCTACGTGTTCCTCGCCGGCCGCGGCCAGATGGCACTCGACGACGACATCGTCGACGTCGGCCCGGGCACCGCGGTGCGCGTCGGCCAGGGCGTGCTGCGCACCTGGCGCGCGCTGCCCGACAGTCCCGAGCAGCTGCGGTGGCTGTGCATCCGGGCCGGCGGCCGCGAACTGCCCCACCTGCCCGACGACAGTCAGCGCGCCCCCGAGCGCCCCTCGCCCTGGACGTGAACCGCTGCACGGGCGCGATCGACCGCGGCAGATGCACCGCGATCGCGCGGAACGCGGCATCCGTATCCGAACCGCGCGGAGCATCGCGGCCCGAGCCGGTCAGCCGACGAGCAGGTAGACCGCGCCGACGATCGTGAAGGCGATCACGAGCTTCTCGAACACGGACTGGGGCATGCGGTCGGCGATCCAGCGGCCGAGGAAGGCGGACGCCACGACGAGGGGCACGAGCACGAGGTCGATGAGCAGCCCGGGCACCGTGATGATGCCGATGCCGACCGAGAACGGCACCTTGAACAGGTTGACGATCGCGAAGAACCACGCCGCCGTGCCGAGGAACGCCTTCACCTCGAAGCGCGCGGCGAGGAAGTACATCGACATCACCGGGCCGGCCGCGTTCGCGACCATCGTGGTGAATCCGCCGAGCGAGCCGTAGGTCGCGGCGGCGACGCGGTGAGGGCCGCCGGTGTCGACCTGCGACACGAACCGTCGGCGCAGGAGGGTGATCGCGATCACGGCGAGCAGGATCACGCCGATCGACTTCTTCACCCAGAAGTCGTCGGCGAACCAGAGGAACACCACGCCGAGCAGCACGCCGACCACCACGGCCGGCGCGAGTCGCAGCAGCGTCCGCCAGTCCGCGTGCCGGCGATACATCGTGACGGCGAAGATGTCGGCGACGATCAGGAGCAGCAGCAGCACCCCGGTCGACTGCTTCGCCGGGAGCACCGCCGCGAAGATCGCGACCGCGATGGTGCCGGCTCCGGGGACGGCGGTCTTCGACAGCCCCACGACGACGGCGCCGACGGCGAGCAGCGCCCACGCCCACCACGCGAGGTCGGGCACGTCAGCGCGCTCGATCGTCGGGCAGCGCGGCGGCGAGCGCGGCCTCTGCGAGCGCGGTCTGGCGCGCGGCATCCGTCATCCACAGCGGACGGACGAGCGGACGGATGCCGAGCCCGGCCACCTCGCCGGCGGCGGCCTCGTCCTCTTCGGCGATGAGCCAGGCGTCGAGCAGCCCGCCGGCGGCGCGGGCGCCGTAGAGCCCGGCGACCGCGGCGGCGGAGGTCTCGACCCCGATCGCGGTGAGGCACACGTCGGCCATGCCGCGCACGACCTTGCCGCCGATGATCGGCGAGACGCCGACGACCGGTGCGGCCGTCGCGCGGAGCGCCTCCCGCACGCCGGGGACCGCGAGGATCGGGCCGATCGACACGACCGGATTGGAGGGCGCGAAGAGCACGACGTCGGCGCCCGCGATCGCCTCGGCGACGCCCGGAGCGGGCGCGGCGGCGTCGATGCCGGGATTCTCGAAGCGCGCGGGCGCGAGCGTCGCGCGGTGCCGCGTCCACCACTCCTGGAAGTGCAGTCGCGTGCCGTCCTCGAGCACCACCACGGTGTCGACTTCGGCGTCGGTCATCGGCAGCAGCCGTGCGCCGAGGTCCCAGCGATGCGACATCCGCTCCAGCACCTGCGTCGGCGTGAGGCCGTCGCGCAGCCAGCCGGTGCGGGCGAGGTGGGTGCCGAGGTCGAGGTCGCCGAGGGTGAACCACGGCCACCCGGCGCCCCACTCCTGCAGCTCGTGGTTGACGCGCTCGCTGTCGCCCTGCCGGCCCCAGCCCCGCTCGGCGTCGTTCACGCCGGCGAGGGCGTAGGTGATCGAGTCGACGTCGGGCTGGAGGCGGACGCCCGACAGCCAGAGGTCGTCGCCGGTGTTGACGATGACGGTGAGCGCGGCGGCGGTGTCGTCGAGGCCCCGCGCGCGCAGCGCCCCGCGGACGCCCAGCACGAAGCGGGAGCCGCCGACGCCGCCCGCGAGCACGACGACGCGGGGTGTGCCGGTCATGCGGGCGTCAGCCCCGGTTGTCGCGGCCGAGCTGCGGGAGCACCCCGGTGCGCGGCGCGAACTCGTCGGCCGCGTGGGGCAGCGAGAACTTGGCGACGGCGTCGATGAGGGCATCGACCGTCTGGGCGTCGGCGACGACGTCGACGTCGAGGCCCGCCCGGCGCGCGTCCTTGGCGGTGCGAGGACCGATCGCGGCGATCAGGGTGGTCGCGGGGATGTGCGGCGAACTGCTCGTGCACCTGCTCGGCGACCGAGCCGCTGGTCACGAGGATCGCGTTGATGCGCCCGGATCGGACGTCCTCGGCGATGCGCTCGGTCACCGGCACCCCGACGGTGCGGTAGGCGACGACGCTGCGGACCCGGTGCCCGGCATCGGTGAGCATGCGGGTGAGCACCGGCTTCGCGATCTCGCTGCGGAGGGTGAGGATGTCGCGGGCCTGCGGCTCGAGGCCGATCAGCTGCTCGGCCATGCCGGCCGCGGAGTTGTCGCGCTCGGGCACCAGGTCGACGCGGTAGCCGACGGCGAGGAGCGCTGCCGCGGTCGTCTCACCGACGGCGGCCACCTTCGTGGTCGGCGGGACGACGGCCCGATAGGCGTAGAGCACGTCGACGGTCGTGGCGCTCGTGACGGTGAGCCAGTCGAACTTGCCGGCCGCCAGGTCGGCGAGCGCCTGCTCGAGCGTCGGCCTGGTCGTTGGTGGGCGCGAAGTTGATGAGCGGGGCGATGACCGGGGTCGCGCCCTGACGGCGCAGAGTGGCCGCGACGCCGTCGCCCCAGGGGCCGCCCCGGGGGACGAGGACGCGCCAGCCGGTCAGAGGTTTGACGGACTGGTGCTGTGCTGCGGCGGTGTTCATAAGGGGGTCGACTCTCGATGGTGCTCAGTCGGCCGCCCGAGACGCCGAGCAACCGATGCGCGATTCGAATCGGGCTCGCGCGATCGGCAGCATACGCACCGTTGCACTGCCTGCATCCCGAGCATACCCCTGATCTCGGAAGCCGCGACCCCTGCCTGTGGAGGAAGCGGGATCAGGCAGGCTCAGCGGGTGTAAAGACGCACGAATCCCCAGACGGCGGCGCCGATCGCGGCAGCACCCACGATCACCGCGACCGCGGTGAGCGCCGGGTTGCGCCGCTGGAAGGCGCGCGCCTGCTCGACGCCGTCATCGACGGCACGGCCGACGCGCCGTGGCACGTTGGCCTTCTCTTCGATCGCGGCGAGCGCGGCCTTCAGCTCGGTCCGCGCCTGCACGACGGGGTCGCCGATGCCGAGCGGAACGGCGGTGCGGGGTACGGGCACAACGGCGTCAGAGCTCATCGCGCACCTCCTTCACGTCCAGGGCGATCGACTGCACGGGGTTCTGACGCTCGCCGATCTTCTTGAAGCGGAGCACGCCGAGCCAGGCCAGCACGGCCGTGATCACCAGCATCGCGAAGAAGACGACGAGCGCCGACAGCCACACCGGCCACCACGACGACAGCCCGGCGATCACGAAGGTGCCGAGGACCGGCACCGACCAGAACAGCACGAACAGGGCGGCGAACGCCCACAGCGCGCCCCATCCGCCGTCCTTCGCGGTGCGGGAGAGCCACGCCTTGGCGGCGTCGATCTCCGCGATGACGAGGTTGCGGATCGAGCTCCGGGATCTCGCCGACCAGGGTGAGCAGGCTGTCGTCCGCGCGGTCGCGGAAGCCACGCGGAGTGGTCATCACGTCAAGCCCCGCCGCGGCCGTTCTCGGGCAGATCGTCGATGGCGTCGTCGACGGCGTCCTTCACCGCCTGCGTCGAGGTCTGCGCGGCCCTGCCGACGTCGTCGGCCGGAGTCCTTGCCGACCTTGAGCGCGGCGTCGAGCTTCTGCCCGGCGCTGCCCTTCGAGCCGGCGGCCTGCGCGACCTTGACGGCCGAGTCCCACAGGGTCGACGGCAGCGCCATCGCCTGGGACTTCGCGAAGTCCTTCACCTTGGTCACCTGCGTCTGCACCGCCTCGGTGTCCCACACCTTCAGCCACTGCGACTTGATCTGCTCGTACCGCTCGCGTCCCGCCCGCGTACCGAGGACGTATCCCACCGCAAGTCCGATGACGAGTCCAGCCTTGCCCCTCATGAGGTCTCCTCACGCTTGGTGTGCACCTGACGACTCTCCCAGGGTAGCCCTGTATGCCGATTCCGGCATCCACCCTTGACAGGGGTCGTTGCCGCGTGCTCAGTCCGCTCGCCGCCGCACCCCAGAGCACCTGGCGGCGCAGCCGGTCGGTTTCGTCCCGGGCATCGGCGACGACCCGGGCGAGCCCGCTTCCCGACAGCCAGGCGCCGACCGCCGCGATGCCGTGGTTCGCGTCCGAGCGTGGCGCGCGCCGTGGCGGCGCGGTCGCGCTGCCCGAGGGCCGACGCGGGCGGCACGAGGGTGAACACGTCACGGTGGGCGCCGACCAGCGCGCGCTCGTCGAGACGCACGCCGAGAAGAGCGGATGCCTCCGCCACGGCGAGCGCGGCGGCCTCGGTGTCGGACAGCGTCGCAGTGGCGGGAGCGACGCCCGGCGCACCGAAGGCGACCCGCAGCACGTGGCGGCCGGGACCGGCTTCGCGGGCGAGCCACTCCCAGCGCGCGGTCTCGTGCACGAGACCGGTCGCGCGCAGTGGGCCGCCGGGGACGGCGTGCACGTGCGCACCGCGCGGTGCGGCGTCGAGCTCCGGGGCGTCGACGACCATCGTCACGACTTCTCGGGCGATGCCCGCGGCCGCCACGTCGGCGAACGCCGGAACACCGAGCGCCGGGGCGAGCAGTGCGCGCGCGGTGCCCTCGTCCGTCGCGACGATGACGGCGTCGGCGAGGACCTCGCGCGGGAGGTCGGACTCCGAGCCGGCGGACCCCGGCTCGGCCGCAGCCGGGGAAGCCGCTGCGGGGGCCGGGGACGCCGCGGCGGAAGGGGAGATCTGCGTCGGGGCCGCAAGACCCACGACCCACGCTTCACCGGCACGCACGAGGCCGGTCACTCGGGCGCCGGTGTGGACAGCGGCCCCGCGTTCGGCCAGGCGCCGCGCCAGCGCTTTTCGGATTTGCCAAAGCCAGGGCGCCGGTTGTTATTACACTCCCCGCCTATTTCCAGGTCGAGCCGCGAGAAATTGATCGCGTGATCGAGGCATTATTGTCAGAGGATGTCGATCTGGTAATCTCGCGCCGTTCTCCGTCCGCCGATTCACTATTCAACCGCCTCCGGGCCTGGGTTTTTCACCGGCTTGTGTCCATGGTGAGCGGCAGGCGCTATCATGATCTCGCCTGCCGTCTCAGAGCAATGAAGCGAAAAGTGGCGGAGGAGGTTTCGCTATACGGGGACCTCCACTACTTTTTCCCTGTCCTCGCCTATCAGCGCGGGTTTAAGATCACGGAGGTGTCTGTTCAACCAAGCCGTTACGACACCGGGCGTCGTGCCTTTCAGCCCGGCGGTTATCTGAGGAGGGTGCTCGATCTCTTTAATCTTTTGTTTCTCGTCAAGTTTACTAGAAAGCCGCTGCGATTCTTCGGCTCCGCCGGATTAGGCCTATTTGTGTTTGGAACTGTCATTACCGCCTATTTGGGAGTCTACCGGCTCTTTGACTTTGGTGGGATCTCACACCGTCCGCTGTTAGTTTTGGGTGTTTTGCTGATGGTGGTAGGCGTGCAACTGTTTTCCATCGGATTATTAGGCGAGCTGATTATTTTTACGCATGCGCGCCACGTCAAGGATTATGAAGTCGGCGAGATTCTCGACCAGTAGAGTCCGGTTTGTCGATCACTGCCGCCCGCATTCGGAGTCAATGTTCATGCCGCAGAGTGATTTACTTGAGCAGCAGGAGGTTGCTGGATTATCATGAAGCGACTCAGTGCAATCCTCGATAACTGGCCGCGAACTTTGCTTGTCATCTTCATTGGGGCGCTTCTAGTCCGGCTCGCGTTTATTTCGTTCCTGGAAGAGGGCTTTTATTTTCCCGATTCGCTGAGTTATACGCGAGCGGCGGGCAATCTGCTTGTGAATGGCGAACTCGGCAAAACCTATGAGAGAGCGCCGGCTTACCCGGTCTTTCTCACGGCGATTCAGATGCTCTTCGGCAACAGCATTTTTGCCATCAGATTCTTCGAGAGTGTTATCGGCGCACTGCTCGCGGTCGTGATCGCGATTTTGGGGAGGCGGGTCGGCGGCGCAGAGGTCGGCGCTCTGGCGGGCTTCTTATGGAGTGTTTACCCGATGGGAGTTTTTATCGTGGGTCTTGTCTATCCCACCGCGCTGATGGCGATGCTGCTGGCGTGCGGCGCGTTGTGCATGCTGCCGCAGCCGCAACAAGCGTTCTCGTTGAAGGGGGTTTTTCTCGGCGGTGTTTTCTGGGGAGCCGGCGCGTTGACCGTTCCGATCGGTTTAGCGACAATCGGCCTGATGACGTTGTGGCTGCTTTATTGGGGAGGGTTGAAGCGAATTCCACTTGCAGGCCTGCTTCTCTTGGGATCGGCGGTTACGCTGGTCCCCTGGACCGTTCGCAATTATTACGTTCATGGCCGGGTGGTCGCCGTGGATGCGCGCATGGAGGATCACCTTCCGCGCATGTCCGGTTCTCCCGTATCGCGCTCTTCACAGAACAAGCGCGAGGGGAAAATCGAAGCGATTTTAGAGAATCCGGGTCCATTCGTTTCACGGGCCGCGAGACAGTTCGTGTACTTTTGGCGCCTCTACCCGGAGAGACTCGCAATGAGCTCTCCGAAGGTTCGTGAAAGATATCATCGACGAGACGCCCGCGTCTTAACGACGCCGGTCTTTTCCGCGAGTGGTTTACCGAAAATCATCAGTGTTGCAGCGACGATACCTTTATTTGTTTTTGCCCTGGTCGGCACCATAACGATGTGGTGGCGCAAAGGATATGGGCGGGAGCTGTCGTTTCTTTGGACCTTGATTCTTTCGTTCGCCATTGGCTACTCGTTGTTTTTTGCGAAAATGCGTTTCCGGGTTCCAATTGAGCCGTACCTGGTAATTCTCGGCGCTTACGGTTTGGTGCGAACGTACAGTGTGTTCTCTCAAAATCGTTTGTCCCGTCTCTTTGTGCGAACGGAGCAGAGCACAACCGTCATCCAGCCGTGAAACGAGGCATTTCCAACGCCCCGAGGAGCAAGCCTCTCTCCGGTCGTGGTTCGACAGGCTCACCACCCTGAGTCCAATCGAAGGGCGGCCAATGGGCCTGTACCTTGAGGAGACTTCTAGAAATTTCGAAATTCGAATTTCGCAATTCGAAATGTGATACTCCTCTGTCCGCTCTCTACGAGGCTTACTCCTCGCACTAACACACTGTGCCGGTTTCCCCGGGGGTGTGACTAATCCGGGTTAGAGATCGCTGAATAATGAAACGACTCAACGCCTTCCTTGATAACTGGCCGCGAACTTTGCTTGTCATCTTCATTGGAGCGCTTCTAGTCCGGCTCGCGTTTATTTCGTTCCTGCAAGATGGTTTTTATTTTCCCGATTCGCTTAGTTATACGCGCGCTGCAGGCAAGCTACTCGATAGTGGCGAATTCGGCGACACGTATCACAGGGCGCCGGCTTACCCGGTCTTTCTCGCGACGATTCAGGTAGTATTCGGCAACAACATTTTCGCTATACGAGTGATCGAGAGTGTGATCGGAGCACTCGTGGCTGTGGTGATCGCGGCTTTGGGCAAACGTACCGGAGGGGCAGGAGTGGGGGCTTTGGCCGGCGCTCTCTGGGCCGTGTATCCGATGGGTATTTTCATTGTCGGTCTGGTTTATCCGACGGGACTTACGGCCGTGCTGCTGGCCTGCGGCGCGTGCTGTATTCTCCCGTATTCTGATGAAGACCTCTCGGCTAAGCGGGTTTTCGCCGCGGGTTTGATTTTAGGCTTGGCGGCTTTAACAGTCCCAATCGCCGTCGCCACGATTGGATTTCTGAGTTTTTGGCTTATTTATTGGGCACGCGATAAGCGTTTCCTGCTTGTCGGTCTTTTTTGTTTGGGAGCGGCGGTCACAATTCTGCCTTGGACAGTTCGCAACTACTCTGTTCACCGTCAGCTGGTACTTATAGATGCGCGACTAGGCATCGTCCTTCCGCGGATCGGCGACGTCGCCAGCGATGAAGCCGACGACAGGGTGGAAGCGATCTTACAGCGCCCTGAGCTATTTGCCGTACATTTCGCGAAAGAATTTTTCTATTTTTGGCGCTTGTATCCTGAGCAGCTTGGGATGACCCGGCCAAAAGCTCAAGAGAGATATTACCCAGATCCGCGGCTCATAAAAGATACGATGTTCAGCTCCGGCGCGCTGACAAGCGTGATCAGCGTCGCGAGTACGGTTCCCCTGTTTCTTTTCGCCGCCATCGGCACAGTGGCCATGTGGCTTTGCAAGGAACGCCGGCGTGACCTGTCCCTCCTGTGGACGATGATCCTTTCGTTCGCGATTGGCTATTCTCTTTTCTTCACAAAAATGCGCTACCGTGTTCCGATAGAACCTTACCTCATGATTCTGGGGGCATATGGGCTCGCGCAAACCTGGAACCTCCGGCGTCGTAGTCTTTTGCAGCGTGCCTTTCCGCAACCCGCTGCTGAAGGCTGACAGATCTTAACACCGAGGTTGTTAGTTCTTCAGGCTTGCAGCCAGCTGACTCGCCGCCGGCGTGGTCGCTACGTTACGCGTGCGCAGCGATCATATCACGGCCGTAACTTTGACGCATATTAATCGGCAGTAAAGTACGATTCCAGCTTTGGATGGAGCATCTATGAAAACCTCCCTTTCGGTGCTCGTCCCCGTATATAACGAACAGCACCTGGTTTATGCGTCGCTGCAGCGCCTTAAGATTCTCACGACAAGCCGGCATTTAGAAGCCGCCCAGGTCATTGTTGTTGACGATTGTTCAACAGATGAAACTCCCCGAGTGCTCGAAAGATTCAAACGGGAGCAGACGCGTGATCCGGACTCTAAGATGGAATGGATCTTTTTACGGCACGACAAAAATAAAGGTAAAGGCCAGGCGGTTAAGACGGCTCTTGGACACGCTAGATGCGACATCTCTGTCATTCACGATGCTGATCTCGAATACCACCCGAAAGACCTCCTCCGGATGGTCAAAGTCTTTCTAGAGAACGAGGCAGACGCCGTCTTTGGGTCACGTTTTGCCGGTGCAGAGGTTCGGCGAGTTCTGCTCTTTCGCCACGAACTCGGCAACAAGCTCCTTACGTTTGTCTCGAATCTGGTTACCAATCTAAATTTGACCGACATGGAGACGTGCTACAAAGCGATTCGAACTGAATTTCTAAAATCCATTCCGATTGAGTCCAATGATTTTAGAATCGAGCCGGAGCTGACTATTAAACTGGCCAAAAGACAGGCCCGTATCTTCGAGGTTCCGATCAGCTACTCCGGGAGAACCTACGAGGAAGGCAAAAAGATCAACTGGACGGATGGCTTACGTGCCCTTACAGCGATCGTAAAATTTGCTTTATCGGATAGGGTCTATCACCGAGACGTTTACGGCAGCCACATTCTCGCTCGCTTATCGCGTGCGCCTCGTTTCAATCTTTGGATGGCGGAAGCAATCCGCCATTACTGCGGAAATCGAATTCTAGAAATCGGCAGCGGTGTGGGTAATTTGACGCGTCGGCTCATTCCGCGCATCAAATATGTAGCCAGTGATATCAATCCACTCTATCTCCAGACCTTAAAGGCCCTCACAAGCGATCGGCCCTATGTCGAAACGGCGTACTGTGATGTGACCGATATTTCCTCCTTTCCGCGGGACGAGGCTGGGTATGATACCGTAATTTGCCTTAACGTGATCGAGCACGTGCAAGACGATCGACGCGCGCTTACCAACATCAAAAGCGTACTCACGGCCGGTGGACGAGCGATTATTCTGGTTCCCCAGGGTCAGTGGAATTTCGGGACGCTCGATCAAGTCCTCGGCCATCAACGCCGTTACAGCAAGGAATCGCTTATGCAATTGGCCGAGGATTGTGGGTTTGCTGTCAAACAAGTGATCGAGTTCAATCGCATTGGTACACCGGCTTGGTTCATAAATGGTAAAATCCTTCAGCGGCGTGTATTTGGATTGCTTCAGATTTGGCTGCTGGACCTGCTTACACCCCTGTTTCGTATCATCGATCCCCATTTGCCCTTTCCGGGTTTGAGCCTGATTGCAATACTTGAACGTTTCGAGGCGGGGCGCGACCTTGGGATGAGCGCAACAATACATGCTGATCAATTGCAGTCACTGGAAGTGACTGCCGAGCCGATCGGCGCTAGATGACTGCTGCAGGGTAACGGCGCAAACATCGGGATCTTAGACTCGGGTTGCGAACGGGCGGAGCGTTAGCAGTGAAAAATATTCGTATTCTCAGCGTCGTCGGAGCGCGGCCGAACTTTATGAAGATGGCTCCTGTTTTGCGGCAGCTATCCAAGTATCCTGACATTGAATCCGTTCTGGTCCATACAGGTCAGCACTACGATGAGAGTATGAGCGGTGTCTTTTTCCGGGAACTCTCGATGCCGCCTCCTGATTTTAATCTCAATGTTGGCAGCGCAAGTCACGCCGTCCAGACTGCTGAAACCATGGTGCGGTTCGAAGAGGTGTGCAACAAAGCCAAGCCCGACCTTGTCATTGTCGCGGGCGACGTTAACTCCACCCTGGCCTGCTCTGTGACCGCTGCGAAGCTTCAATTACCCGTGGCTCATATCGAATCGGGGCTGCGGAGCTTTGATCGGACAATGCCTGAAGAGATTAATCGCATCATTACCGACTCTGTCTCGGATCTGTTGTTTACGACCGAAGAGAGCGGCAACCAAAACCTTCGACGCGAGGGGGCGGCTGAGGAGAAAATCCACTTTGTCGGCAACACCATGATTGACTCGCTTGTTGCCTGCTATGAATTACTTCATCAAAGCACAGTGGCAGGGCCGCTGGGGCACCTGAATGCCGCCCGTTACTTTCTCGCAACCATTCATCGGCCATCCAATGTCGATGATCCGGCGCAACTCTCGCAGGTCGTGGATATCCTCGAATCAGCCAGCCGTTTGGCGCCGGTATTTTTTGTAACCCATCCCCGAACGCTTGAGCGGCTTAAGCGTTTAACGGGAGCGACGAGCTTGGTGCCAATGAACGGAGCCGCTCAGAAGATTGAATGTGGATCCGTTTACCTTCTGCCGCCGCTGGCCTATCTGGATTTTCTCCGGCTGATGTCAAGAAGCAGTGCCGTCCTGACGGATTCCGGCGGCGTGCAGGAAGAGACTACGTTTTTAGGTATTCCCTGCCTGACCTTAAGGACCACTACCGAGCGCCCCATAACCGTGGACTTAGGCACCAATGAAATTGTCGGGTTGGATCAAGCCAAGATCATTTCTCATGTCTCGTCAATTGTCGCATGCAACTGGAAACAGACATGCAAGCCGCCGGCACTCTGGGACGGCTATGCAGCCGAGCGGATTGTTAAAGTATTGAGACAGACATTCGGCCTAGCTGATTCCAATGCCGAAATGGAAGCTGCCCATGCCTGATCGGTTTCGGCGCGGCAAAATAGACGCGCGGGCAGGGGCGGAGATGGAGGATAGCCTCAAATGGCTGTTGGTGGCGGTGATCGCCCTCGCGCTGGGATTGCGTTTATGGGGCATCACCTTCGGCTTGCCCTACGAGCTGACCAATGATGAAGGGAAAGAAATCCATCGCGCGCTCAAGCTCGGCGCGGGGGATACTACTGGGGATTCGGTAAAGGAGGGCTGTACTACCTCCTATTTGTTGAATACGTTTTCCTTTATGGCTTCTGGTGGATGACGGGTCACATTAAGGGTACGCATGATTTCGCTCTGCAGTTTGTCAGAGATCCCTCGATGTTTCTCCTTTTGGGGAGGCTCACGGTCGCAGTCATGGGAGCGCTGACGTGTTTGGTGATTTTTCATATCGGCAAGCGGGTCTACGACTGGCGCGTTGGTCTGGCGGCAGCGCTTATCGGCGCCACCGCTTATGCGCATGCCCTGCATTCGCACATCATCAACGTAGATATCGGAATGGTCCTGGCAGTGTGGAGCAGCATTCTTGTTTACCTTCGATATGAGCAGACATCGGAGCGGCGCTGGCTGATCGCCGCGGGGGTTCTGGCCGGGGTCGCCATTGCTTTCAAGCTAACCGGAGCCATTGTGTTGCCCGCTTTGTTCTTGGCGATCGTAACACGTCGCTGGAACAGGGCCGCCTGGCGCACAGTCCTCGGTCAGACGGTAACGATCATGGCGGCAATGCTGGTGACGCTGACGATCACAGCGCCCGAATGGACGGTAAATTTGGCCGATCTCGTGCGAGCCCATTCCTGGATTGTAAACCAAAATCACGCTCCGACAGGCGCTTTCGACGGCGACATGAAGGAGGCGTTTCGGCTGGTCACGACGCGCCGCGCGCCGAATTGGGCCGGTTATCTGAAGATGCTGTTTCACGGCCACAATCTCGCGCTCACAGCGAGCGCGCTCGTCGGTTTTGGACTTGCCTTGATGAACAGAATGCGATGGCCGGTCATTTGGGGTGCGCTGATTATTTTCTTTATCGCAATCATGTCATCTGCGGAGCGAGGGCAACCTGAGTACTACCTGCTGCCGATCATGCCGTGTCTGTGGCTGCTGGGCGGTCACGCGATCATAGCGGTCACACGCAACTATCAGCGGGCCACTCCTGTTGTACTTGCGAGTGTAGTCGCCCTTCCCTTGACAGGGGTTGTTCGCCAGAACCACGAATGGACGCAACCGGACACGCGCGTTGTCGCAAAAGAATGGATCGAAGCGAACATACCTTCGGACAGTAAAATACTTATGGACGGATACCAAAACCGCTTCACTCCCAGCCCGCCGTTGACCCCGGCCAGTGCTGTCATCGAGCGCCAGGTAGCCGGAGTGTCGAGCGAGCCCGACAGGTTCCGTGCCGTCTCACAGAGCACATTGAAGCTCTATGCCGAGGCAATGGAATCGATGCGTGGCCCGAAGTACGACCTGCATACGAGCGTCTGGGGGCTCGCCGTCAAGGATCCGGCTTATTATGTGCAGCATTGCTTTGATTACGTCATCACGAGTTCAATTATCACGAGGCGCTATGCGGACGGAATTAACCGGGAACGCTTCCCCAGAAGCGCGCAGTTCTACGAGCGGTTGGAATCAGATCCTCAGTTCCGCAAGGTTTACTTCGTGGAGCCGGTCGATTGGCAGCGAGAGGGACCGGTAATCAACGTCTACAAAGTGGCGCACAATTGCGCATCACCCTCACATCAACAGGCAAACAGCCAGCACTAATGGCTATCGGGCCTTTACCCATATGGGTGCCGGAGCTGTAACGTCGAAGGCGGACATCCCATGTCGGCCGGGCAAGTCATTACTCCCATGTTTTTCAGTGGTCTTAAGAAAAAGGTCAGAAACACGACCAAGCAGTACCTTCCTGTCAGCGCGTTAAGAGGGATTCAGAAAAGCCTTCGTCCTCTCCGGAGCGCCAGATTACGGCTGGAAGCCATCATCCACTCGGATAGATTCCTTGACGACCCGTTTTCGAGCGCCGCAGCGCACTACGCCCGGCCGGAAGACATAAACTACTGGGGCACGCGCCCGAGATCGACTTTCAACGTGGATCGCGACCGCGGGCGCATACTTGACGGTGAATGGGATCTTCACATCAACGAGCTCCGGATCGATCAAACGTCCTTCCACACATCCTACGAAACGCGTATGAAGTCGGGTGTTCCCTGGAGCGAAACTCCCTACTATCAATGGGTGGTGGAGAAAATCGATCGTGGAGAGGTCCAGTGGAACTGCCGAACTGCGACGGAATTCGATGCCAAATGTAAAGAGTGGGAAGGCGTGTTCAACAGCATCCGAACCGACGGATATATTGCCGGGAAAGGCGATGATGAAGTGTCGGTCAATATCGATCGGCACGGCCGATTGCTGTTGAACGATGGTTATCACCGTCTCGTATTCGCCAAGCTACTCCGCGTCCCCAAAATTCCAATTAATGTGGTGGTTCGTCATCGGCAGTGGCACGACTTCAAGCGTGAAATCTATGACTTTGCGCAGAGCGGAAGGCACTCTCACCGCGGTATGCTCTATGCGCCTCTGTTACACCCGGATTTGCAGTCAGTGCCTTCGGAACACGGCCATGACCGCTTCGAGATCATAAGGAAAAATGTGCACGGTAAAAAAATTTTGGATATCGGCGCGCATCTCGGCTATTTTTGTCATCGTTTCGAGGAGCTGGGGCACGACTGCGTGGCGGTTGAGAGCCATGCCGATATCGTTTATTTCCTGCGCAAGCTGCACAAGGCTCAAGAGAGAAAATTCCGCATCGTTGAAGAATCTATTTTCTCGTTTGTCGAACGGGAGCGCCCCGCTGTGGATACCGTGTTGGCGCTTTCAATTTTGCATCACTTTATCAAAGACGAGTCTTCTTACCGCCGGCTCGTTCAGCTGTTAAATAGCGCTTGACACTAAGGAGATGATCTTCGAGCCGCATTGCGCCGCCGAGCCGCAGATGCGCGGCGCGTTTCGAAATTTCGATAGCGCCGAGTTTGTGAAATTTATCCTGAAGAATTCCCGCCTGGCCAGAGCCGAGAAAATCGGCGCGGCGAAAGACGGGCGGGAAATCTTCAGGTTTTCCACTTAGCCAGGTAAATCCCGCCGAACCTGAGCGAACGCAGCAGAGCTGGAGCAACATGAAAATCGCATACATCGGGCTGAAAGGCCTACCAGGTACGTACAGCGGCATCGAGACCCATGTGCACGAGTTGGGGAAACGGCTGGCCGGAAGGGGCCACGACGTCGTAGCGTATGTCAGGCCGCAATATACGCCGCGACATGTGAAGGAGGATGAGGGGATTCGGCTCGTGCACGTGCCGACGATCGCCTCCAAGCATTTGGATGCGACGGTTCACAGCTTGCTTGCGGCGCTGCATTCGGCAACGCTACGTTACGACATCGTGCACTTCCACACGATTGGCCCGGGCTGCTTCGCGCCGTTGGCGCGCATGTCGGGCGCCAAAGTCGTGACCACGATTCACCGCTTCGACTATTTTTCCGGTAAGTGGGGTCTTTTCGCGAGAACGTGTCTGCGCGCCGCGGAGCAGATCAGCTTGCGCGCGCCGCATGCGACGGTGGTGGTCGCGCCATTTTTACAGGCTCACTATCGCGACCAGGGACACCGGGTGATTCACATCGCCAACGGCGTACCACTCCCGCCGAAGGATATTGGCGCAACCCAGATTCGACAGCTCGGTCTTACGCCCAACCAGTACATTTTATTCCTTGGCCGTTTAACCCCGGAAAAACGCCCCGACTGGGCAATCCGCGCTTTCCAAAAGCTTCAAAACGGTCCGACCCGTCTGGTCGTTGCCGGCGGCTCTAGCGCAACCGATGAATATGTCCGAGTCTTGCAGTCGCTGGCCAAACCGGCAGGCGAAAAAATTCTCCTGACTGGGGCGGTCTACGGTCCTTTGAAAAACGAACTATTGGCTCATGCGCGAGCGTTCGTTTTACCTTCCGCTCTGGAGGGTTTGCCGATCACCTTCCTCGAGGCGATGAGTCATGGCAGGCCATGTATCGCGAGCGACATTCCACCGCATCGCGGCGTCATCGAGGACGGGAAAAACGGTTTTTTGCATCGCTCGGACGATCTTGATCATCTACGCGAAGTATTAGATCGGGTCATTCAGGCGCGCTGGAGCGATTTAGCCACCATCGGAGAAGCAGCAAGAGCCGTTGTCACTCAGGAGTATGACTGGGAAAGCGTCGTTGATCGTACGGAGTGCCTGTACCACAGTCTCCTGGGCACTGGCGATCCGCTTGGATACAGTGATGCTTATGCAATGGCCAAAGAGCAGCCGGTGGGAAAAGTATGAAACTGGCTCAATGGGTACACACAGCAGTGGTCTTGTATGCAAGCTTATGGGGCTTGTATCTGCTGTTGCTGGCTCTGGCCGCCAAGCTACTTAAAGAAAAGAGTCGTTCACCGGAAAGCAGCAGTGATCACTCACCCACACTGGCCGTGCTCGTGCCGGCCGGAAACGTCGGGCGCGCCATCACGCGATGCGTCGACGCTCTGCTGGCATCGTCTTATCCACGGGAACTGATTCAAATCCAAGTTATTGCCGACCACTGCACAGATGAAACCGCAGAGCACGCGCGCGCAGCCGGCGCTAACGTGTTGGTGCGAAATGAAGGGGCTAGAGGAAAGACATACGCGATTGCGTGGGCGCTCGAACAGCTAAAGGATCGTGGCATCGCTCCAGATCTTTACGTTATCGTAGACGCCACGGCGATCGTGCAGGAAGGCTTTCTCTCTGCAATGGCAGAGTGCTGGCGCAGGGGCGATGACATTGTCAGCAACTATACGATGGTTTCCCGTGAAAATCGCTCGTGGTACGCCCGCTGCCTTGCTCTCATGTTCGTGCACCGTAACTTGCAAAATCAGGCGCGCCAGCGGCTTGGTTTGTCCGCAATGTTGGGCGGTTGCGGCATGGCATTTAGCCGAAACTACATTGCCCGCTTTGGCTGGTCGCTCGCCTTACCCAAAGTTCAGGGGTCTCACCCGACAGAAGACTGGCGGCACGCCGTGCGAGCGGTTGAGGAAGGATTTCGCGTCGCGTTCGCACAAAACGCCCGAGTAGCCACACCGCTGCGCGCTTCGCTGACGAAGGCCACGCAACAAGGCGCCCGGTGGGAGCGAGGCCGCCTGATCAACGCCGGCACCTACGCGGTCCGCTTATTGCTGCGGGGTATTTGGGAGCGTGAGCCGGTTAAAGTCTTTGCCGCGCTTGATGCGATGCAGCCACCTGTCGCGATCTTGGCAGCTTTGTCATTCGGGCTTGCGGCTTTCACATTCGTCTTCGGAGTTGAAGGTACGGCAAATGCTGTGCTCGCATACGTTTCGCTCACTGCTGTCGTATTGTACGCATCGTTAGTCGTTGTCGCCGGCCGTCGCGAAGGCATCGCGGTCACCACGGCAATATGGGGCCCGGTATACCTCGGATGGCGGTGCGCTTCGTTTATTTTGGCGTGGGTATTCGTTGACCGCGTCAACTTTGCTCGGCGGGCGTCTGATTGTGGCCAAGCAGCGCACGCGGACCGCGCGGGATCGTGACGTCTAAAGTTCTCCAGCTAGCGCAACGAGGTTGCTGGAGCAATAGATGAAGCAGGTGCTGTTTCGCGGCGGTAAGGCAATGATCGAAGAAGTCCCGGCTCCCCGGCCCGGTCCCGGTCAGGTTCTCGTGCGGGTCGCCTGGTCTTGCGTCAGCCCGGGCACAGAGTTGGCGAGCGCCGCCAAGACAGGCCCGGGGGGAATCTTACAGCATCTGCGTCGTGATCCCGCAAACGTTCGGAAGGCCTTTGATATTCTTCAGAGCCGTGGGCTCCGGAGGTTCGGCACGATGGCGCGCGAGCGGCTAACCGCCGCCACTTCAGCCGGCTACAGCTGCGCCGGTACCGTTATAGAAGCCGGTGAGGGAGTAGACGGTTTCCTAACAGGCGACTTGGTCGCGTGCGCCGGCGACCAATACGCCAAGCATGCCGAAGCGGTCGCGGTTCCCGTCAATTTGCTGGTCCGAGTCCCGGATAACGTCATGATGGCCGACGCATGCACGGTAACACTGGGCGCCATTGCTATGCAGGGTGTACGCCGGGCTCAAGCAGTGCTCGGGGAGCGTATCGGAGTCATTGGCCTGGGCTTCTTGGGACAGCTCACCGTGCAAATACTGAAGGCCGCCGGATGTAAGGTATTCGGCACTGATCTGGATCCCGCTCGGGTTGCGCAAGCAAAAGCCTTCGGGCTCGACGGTGCGTCGGACGTCGAGGGCGATGTACTTTCCGCAGCTCAGCGCTTCAGCGAAGGATATGGCCTGGATGCGGTTCTTCTTACTGCAGCGAGCAAAAGTAATGAACCGCTTTATTTGGCGATGCAGATGGCGCGGCGAAAGGGGAGAGTCGTTGTGGTCGGGGACGTTGGCCTGGGCGTTCGTCGCGAGGCAATGTACGCGAAAGAGCTGGACCTGTTGATTTCCACTTCATATGGCCCAGGACGCTACGACCCAAGCTATGAGGAAGAGGGACTTGACTATCCATACTCGTATGTCCGCTGGACAGAAAACCGAAATATGGAGGCTTTCCTGGAGTTAATTGCAGCACGGCGCGTGATACTCGGTCCGCTGACAAACCGCCACCTGCCTGTGAGTCAGGCCGCAGAGGCGTACCGGCTTCTTCAGGAGGAGAATCCCAGGCCCTATACCATTCTGCTCGAATATCCAAAGGCCGATGAGACGCCGGTCAAGCACCAGCTCACTTTGCGAGAGAATGCGCCGGCCAAGGATGGAACAGTAAAGCTTGCGATCATAGGGGTTGGTTCCTTTGCGCGCGGCGTTCACATCCCGAATTTGCAAAAACTCTCCGGACGGTTTCGGATCGAAGCTGTTGTCACGCGCAACGGGCCGGCGGCAGCAGCGACTGCGCGGCAACTGGCAGCGCGTACGGCCGCAACAGACTATAAAGAAGTCCTGGCGGATCCAGACATCGACGCCGTGTTGATCGCTACCCGGCATCACCTTCACGCAAAAATTGTCGAGGAGGCGTTGCGGGCAGGCAAGCATGTGTTCGTGGAAAAGCCGCTGGCGATTAAAGAGGAGGAACTGCAGACATTGGGCGACGTGGTCAATGCCCTTCGCGCCTCCGCTTCGGGATGTCCAGTCGTCTTCGTCGGTTTTAATCGCCGCTATTCGCCCTACGCAATCAGACTTCGCGAGCTGACCGCACAGCGCTCAACTCCGCTGCACTTGAGTTATCGCATGAACGCCGGATATCTCCCTCCCGAACACTGGGTGCACGGCCCCGAAGGCGGCGGCCGCTTGCTGGGCGAGGCGTGTCACATTCTCGACCTATTCCGATTCCTGACCGGAGCGCCGGCTGTGGAGGTTTGCGCAACCGGTATCCGCTCGAGGCGGCGGGACGTCGGCCCCAGCGACAACTTTACAGCGACGCTCGCGCTATGCCGATGGTTCGGTTTGTACGTTGCTCTACACGGCGCAAGGCGGAAAAGAACTGCCGAAGGAAGCTCTCGAGATGCACGTGGACGGACAGAGCTTCCTGCTCGACGACTACAAAACGCTCACCGGCTACGGCACGACGGTACGGCTTCAGACACGGCAATCAGGAGAAGGGTCACTCTGAAGAGTTTGTCGCGTTCCATGATGCGATTCGCGGAACATTGGAACGGCGCTCTCTATGGGACGAAGCAGTCGAGGTGACAAGGACAGCGTTCAAGATGGATAAGAAGGTGAGAGGCCGCAAAGAGGCCGAGAAGTAGAATTCGTAACTGAATCTTCCCAAGCTTCGGATGAACTACCGCCGTCTTGAAAACTATTATCGATGTCAGCGCGATCGCGGCAAAAGCCACTATCAGATCGTGCTCGAATCCTTGGCGAAAGTGGCCGGAGCTTCATCTGTGTCATCCGCTCTGGTGGGAATGTCGCTACAACGTCACGGACTTCGCGGCGATACTCAGTCTGGCACAGGTTCTGAAGAATCCCAGCGCGTTTCTACAGAACCACGGCTCCGATGGACTTGTGAGCGGTGGCTTCTTTGTGGATCCCGCCGATGAACGGCTTTGGGCGAGTTATCGCGCCACTTTTAGCGAAAGGATTCCAAGCGTAGTGGAGGATGCCGAGAGGATCTGCCGGCATGAGTTCGATCTGCTCGGGTCAGGATTGCGTTATATGGGGCACCCCATCGACTGGCACGTCGATCCGGTGAGCGGGTATCGCTGGCCGAAGAAGCGGTTCACTGAATTGAAAAACTCCAGGCCGCTCGGCAGCGGGGCTGATATCAAATGGCCTTGGGAGCTGAGTCGCATGCAGCACCTCCCAACCTTGGGAAAGGCATATCGGCTGACCGGAAACGAACGTTATGCGCGGGAGGCGATCGGGCAGATCACCCATTGGATCGACGACAATCCGTGCCCGAACGGCGTTAATTGGATGTGCGCGATGGACGTGGCAATCCGGATCATGAATGTCGCGTGGGGATATTTGCTGGTCAGGGATTCGGCCGCCGTTTCGCAAAAGTTCAGGTCCCAGCTCGCGGTCAGCCTGATGCAGCACGGCCAGTACATCCTCTTCAATCTCGAGTACAGCATCGCAGATGATGGTTCGATCATGACGGGCAACCACTACCTGGCGGATATCGTCGGTCTGCTGCATCTTGGCTTGCTCTGTCCCGAGTTTAAGGCGGCGGCGGAGTGGAGATCCGTCGGGTTGCGAGCCTTGACGGAGGAAATGGAACGTCAGGTTCATCCGGACGGAAGCGATTACGAATCTTCCGTCGCTTACCACCGGCTGGTGCTCGAACTGTTCACGGCCGGCGCTCTGTTGTGCCACATTCACCAGGTGCCGCTTGCGAAATCTTTCTGGGACCGTCTCGAACGAATGTACGAGTTCGTGCTCTATGTCACACGACCCGATGGCAAGGCGCCCCTAGTGGGAGACTCAGACGATGGACGACTTTTTGTTCTGAGCGATTACGGCAAGACGGATCGCACGGATTTTCGCTACCTACTCTCGATCGGGGCCGTTCTGTTCAATCGAAGCGATATGATGATGCGGGCAGGCGATTTCTCGGAGGACGGGTTTTGGTTGCTCGGACCTGCTGGTTTGGATGTCTTCGAGTCACTGAACAATGATAGCGGCGATCTGCCAACGGTGCGATTCCCTCAAGGCGGTTTCTACGTGATGCGCAAGGCAACCAGCTACCTGCTGGCGTCCTGCGGTACTGTAGGCACCGGAGGGCAGGGAAATCACAAGCATAACGATCTTTTGAGTTTCGAATTGTGCGCGGGGGACAAAGCGTTCATCGTCGATCCCGGCACTTACTGCTACACCAGCAATGTCGATGGCGAAACCTCTTCCGCTCGACCCGTTATCACAACACCGTCGTCATAGACGGGGAGGAGCAGAATCGCTTCGATCCGCGACAGGATTTTTAAGATGGCGTCCGGACGCCGAAGTGATCGTTCATGACTGGCTATCCACTCCGGATCTGCGACCGTCTTGACGTGGAGCACTCCGGTTACACCCGGCTCGAACATCCCGTAAGCCATCGTCGAATTTTTCAATTTTATAAGAGCGAGTTGACCTGGAAAATTGTTGATGTCCTTGCCGGCCCAGGGGAGCACAGCGCCGATTGGTACTTTCATTTCGACTCGGCATCGAACTGAGCTGCGTGCTGGTGAACGGATCTTTCGAACACGATGTAAGGGTAGCAATCTCGAAGTCCACCTAAGCACAGAAATGCACGAGCTCGCTTTTCAGGTAATAAATGGCTGGGTATCGCGTCAATATGGGCGCAAGGTTCCTTCCAAGATTCTGCATGTTAGCAGCAAGTTCCGAGCAGAGGGCCGTCTGACCATTAGCATACACGCAATCGCGGACACTGCATCAGCTCAGTTGCCGATCAGCGAGGCCGCCAGGTCAGGTAACGCCAATCAGGTCACGTAGTGAAACATCTGCGGGGGTCGGCAATACTCTGGCGCAGACCTCAAGCAGAAACCACCACCGATTATGGCACGCATAGTAATGGTCCTCATCGGCGACATCCGCTACGACGGACGCGTCCGAAAGGAAATACACACACTGACCACGGCCGGTCATGACGTACAGCTCGTCGTCTCCGATTCTGGTCAAAATGGAGCCGGAAGTGACGACCTCGGCATCAACATTCATCGCATCCGATGAGGCGATGGGGCAATCCTGGGCTGAATTTCTTGAGCAGTTGAAATTCAATCGCGCAGCGGCCTCGTCATTGTGTCCGCGCTGGCTCCGACGCACATTCACTGCCACGACCTCAACAGCCTTCTTTCCGGTGTCTGGGCAAAGCGAGCGGACAGGAGCGAAGCTCGTTTTCGACGCCCATGAGCTGATGCCGGAAAGCATGGGAGGAATGAAAGAGAAGATATGGGGCAGGATTGAGAAACAGTGCGTCAATAACTGCGATCACATTGTTATGCCAGAGCAAAACCGGATCGCTTATTTTAGGAATAAATACCCGCAGCTGTCCGACTTGGTGCTGCTAGAAAATTTCCCTCGAAAAACTGATATTCCCACTCGCAGAAAAGATCTTTTCCGCAAAAAATATCCGATCCAGAGGGAGCAGAAGATAATACTTCATACAGGTCTCATTGCGGCAAAAAGACATGTTGAGGACTTGGTGGAGTCAATGGCTCTATGTGATGAAGAATTCGTTCTTGTCCTTCTTGGTATCGCCTTCAACGGATACGACGAAATCCTCAGGTCTAAAATCAAAAAGCTAGCCCTTGAGCGTCGAGTCTTTCTGCACGATCCCGTTCCTCAAACGCAGATCCTCCAGTACATGGCATGCTGCGATATCGGTACGGCATTTTATCAGAACACCAATATCAATAATGTCTATTGTGCCTCTAACAAGCTCTATGAGTACATTGCTCTGGACAAAGTCGTCCTAACAAACAACTACCCTGGTTTGATCGAATCTGTTCAAAGGTGGCGACAAGGTATCTGCCTCGCTGAAGTAAGTCCCAAATCGCTTGCAAGCGCTTATTTGCACGCGGCCGACCCTACGGTTGTAGCCCCAGGCGCAAAAAAATCTTTCTGGGACGATCAGGAGGAATATCTTGTGCAGATGTATCAGGATTGCTCCCCTGTCCTGTCATCAAACTGAACTATTGGATCGCAGTATCATTGCTGGAGCACTAGCTTATGATCGGACTATTCGGCAAGGACTTATTGCGCTATCTACCCGGAGAAGCGGTCCTTGTAACGCTCTCATTGATCTCTGTACCTATCTTCACCCGCATACTAGCACCCGAGCAGTTTGGACAGTACACGCTCGTTATGTCGGCTGTCATCGTTGCCGTGCGATTATTCGGTGCGCTGCCAATGGGGCTTGTACGTTTTTATCCCGCCGCCAAGGATGAGGATCTGCATATTCTTGTGCGCAGTTCGGTTTGGACGCAGGTATTCGCGTCGCTTGTAATGACGCTGGGCTTCCTTATTGTTGTGCGGCTCATCTGGCCCGGCAACGGTACACTCCAATGGTTGTTTGCCGCCGGCACGTCCATCATGGCACTGCAAACCACATTTATCGTGTTGGAGGATATACTGCGGGCCGGCCGGAGGGTGAAAGCATATAATGTGTTTCGGATCTGCAGCAAAACTACCGGCTTCGCCGCAGGTGTGCTGCTCGCGGTCTATTTTGATTTGGGCGTTCTCGGGATGCTATGGGGGATCGCTCTAGGATTCGCTACGACACTGCCGTTCTTGTGGGTCAGGGCGTTTGTAGGTATTCCAGCAATCGGACGCATGTCGTTCGCTCCTGTCCGCAAAGTCGTCGCGTTTGGTACGCCGCTGGTCATCGGCAATTTGGGTGCGTGGGTGCTGACCTATTTCGACAGATATTTGATCCAGTTGTTTTTTGGCGCTGAAGCAGTCGGCTTATACTCGGCGGCCTACGCGATCAGTGAGCATTCCATTACGTTGCTGGCAGGGCTTTTTATGCTTTCCTCAACTCCCTTGTTGACGCAGGTTTGGGAGAGACAAGGCCGGGAGGCAGCCGGAGTCCTATTGGCGTCGGTTACACGTCTATATTTGCTCGTGAGTATTCCGGCGGCAGTGGGTCTTTCCGCTTTGGCTGAACCCGCAATGAGCGTGTTGACGGGACCGGAGTTTTCGCGCGGCTACGAAATCGTCCCATGGATCGTGGCGGGAGCATTCTTTGTTGGTCTCCAGCACAGGTTCAATCAGGTTCTGAAGCTCTTGAACCGCACGCGGGACATAATGATTTGGATTGTTGTGTCCGGCGTCCTCAACATAGCCCTGAACTGGTGGCTTCTTACGTGGTTTGGATATACTGCCGCAGCGGTGAATACGCTCATTTGTTACTTGGTTCTCTGTGCCGGCCAGGCGTGGGCCTCAAGGCGGCACTATCGTTGGCCGTTTCCTTGGCGGACCCTGTTCGAAGCGGACTGGCCGCTGGGATTATGTATGCCTGCGTTATATTTCTAAAAACAACAGCTTATTTTACCCCCCTTGCCTCTTTTGTGCCTTGCCGATCCCGGCAGGCATTCTCGTTTACGGCTTGGTCCTTTGGAGCCTTGGCGAGGTGTCGTTCGCGGAATTGAGCGCAAGAGGGCGCCGCTCGAAGCTAAGACCGCAGAGCACTGAAGTGATCGACTTCTCGTGACAAGTCAGGCCGAGAACGAGTTAAGGTATTTAAAATCATGTTGCCGATACTGATTATCGCGTGCGGTCTGTTTTGGTTCGGCGTCACATTGTACTGGGTTGTTCGCCGTGGCTTTACTGTATTTCTGATTTGGCTTCTTATTGCACCTCTCGTGCTATACCTCTGGGCGAATGCCGGCGGGGGCTTTTCAGAACGCCGGCCGGAACCCGAAGAAGAATTCCAGGTGCAATCAAAGAAGAAGCAGATCGTAGTCAAGCGCCACTATCTGGACGCCCTCGAGGGTCAGAACAATCAGGTTCGAGTCCGGGAATTTCTCGAGCCTCACCGTCTGATTTCTGGGGTGTTTTTGATCGGTCTCGTTCTTCACCTCTCCGTCCGGCGAAAGCGTTTGGGTAAACTGGATGGCGCCGAGATCTGCATGGCGCTGTTTGCGGTCATGCTGCTGGTCAACGTCGTCTTCAAATCCGACCTGTTGCGCTTTGCTTTACGTCTAGCGACGGATGCATTTCTTGTTCATCTGTTCGCATATTTTTTGTTCCGCAGGTTTGTCACTACCGAGGAGCGTTTCGCGGCTGTTGTCCGGGTGTTAGGCTACGTCGGCGTCTATCTTATTTGTATGGCACTCGTCGAGCGCATACTGCATTCCGATCTCCTGTACCGCGTCGAGGGGCCGTTCAGCCATCGGGACCGCCTGTACGTGGTCATTATTGTGGCTTTCTTCGCCGTGTTCGCAGAAAATGTGAGGGGTCAATCGACAACGTGGCGCAACGCAGTACTCCCTGCCGCCGCCCGATGGTTTGTGATCTATTTCGCACCGGTGATAGTTGTTCTCACCCTGACGCGAGGCAACTGGTTGGGCTTCGCCTTGGCCATCTGGGTGTGCCTGGCTTTCGCGTCAAGATTGGTGGATTTGCCGCGAAAACTGGTCTCGGCAGGTCTTCTGTTGCTGCTGCTCCCGGTTCTTTTTGCCGGCTGGCAGGCGCTTTTGCCGGAGCGAGTTATAGAAGACCGCCTCTCACAACCGACGAATGTGTACGCGCGCCTCGCGTCGTGGTACGCTACGCTCAACTTGTTCGGGGACAATCCGGTCCTCGGAGTCGGGCTGAATAATAGCCGGCGATTTCTCGAAGCAAGAGCCGTGACTTTCGAAGGAGCCAAGAACCTGCGCTCGGTTCATAATTCCTTCCTGGCGATGCTTGCGGAACTCGGGCTCATCGGTTTCCTTGCATACCTAGCGATTATTGGATGCCTAGTGCAGATGGCATACCGATTGTACAGAGACGGCCCGGATTTGCGGGATCGATGGCGGGGACTCGCCGCAATCGGCATTCTGGCGGCGTATTTGGTTCCGGCTCTTTTTAGCGGCTTGCTGTACATGCCGACTGTCAGCCACACCTATGTGTTCGTATACATGGGCGCGCTTGCCGGGCTTTATGGTCGGAGCCAGCGCAGGCGAAACGCTCAGCTCGTTAACTGCGCCATAGATCATCAGCGCGGCATACCGCTGTTCAGCGCTCCACCCAGGAAAGTGGGATGGGCATGAATAAATCTTTGAGCCAGCAGAAGTTACCGTCTACTCAAGGTTATGGCTCAGTGACGCCAGTGTTTACTCGACTTGGATCCACAGATTCAAGGGCGGGGAAGGTGCAGACACCGGGTGCCCCACGGGTGGAGGGGGAGGCGAAGGCATTGATTCGCTTGTATACGGCGAAACCCTTCCTTCCATGTCCCCGAACATGAACCGAGCACCCGGAAGTATTCCGTATGCCCCTCCCCATGGATCGTACCCGCCGTGAGTCGGGTTAGTGGGCATCGTGCGCATGTAGTTCTGCTTGACGACCGAATCCGGTGTGAAAAGATTCGCCTGGGTAGAGAAAACGTCTTGCACGATTCGATGAGTTTCCAAGGGCGAACAGTTTTGAACGTTCCAATTTATACGCTTACAAGCTGTCAATATTGCGTCGCTACTGCCGTAAACGGGAATGTTATTGAGGTTAATATCAGCCATGCGACGAATCGATTTGAGAAAACTCTTTGGTCCGCCGGCTGTGTTGGTCCTCCCGCTGCCGCCATTTCCCTCTGATGTGGTGTATGTGTAAAGCTCGGTGTCACGGTCTCTGGCGAGATGGTCTACTATCGATGTAACGTGGCTCAGGGCGGATGTTAAATAGCTGTAGCCCAGTCCAGGACTGCCAGGAGCAGTTAAGAACCTGATCCAGCGCGCTTGATCGCCAACCGTACCATCGGGAAAGACTCGGAAGCGAAGCCATTCCTTAACCCACCGCTTTGATGATGCTTTGAGGGCTGAATCGTTTACCACGACTGCGACGGCCGCAACTGCTGCTTGAGCCATCGCCTGTTTGCTTTCGTGAGTATCTGAAGAAGCCGGTACCCCCCAACCATTGTAATGCGTCAAAGCGGCCGCGCTACCCGCCGAAGAGCTATAGACGCCTGAGTCACGATTCGGGTGAACTGCTTTAACCTCGTTTGAAGTTACTTTATCAAACCAGCGGCCCGCGCCGAGCAGCCATGCGTCAATCGTCATCCTGTCGCCGGCCGACAAGGTGTTGCGGATGTAGCTGTAGGCGTACGTTACCTTGCGTACCCATACATAGACGTGAAAATCGCTGCTCTGATCACGGTAAGTGGTGCGCCATTTTGTCGTGTTCGTGAAATCGAGACCTGGCGTGGCGTCGTGATTCAAGAGCCAGGTGCGCACCGGATCACGGTAGCTGGTATCGCCAGTGAGCATGAAAAGGAATGCGGCATCCCTGAGATGATCGCCGCAAGTCCTGTTACCCGCGTCCGGATTGCTCGGCGTGCTGCAAGGAAAGTGGTTAGGGTATTGACTGCCTCCGCGGACAATACCGCCCTCCCATGAGGTATTGAGCTGATTTCCTACCCACGAGCCTTGGGTCGGATTCGATCTGAACGAATTGGCGCGTCCTAAAATCCGATTCCAGTCATTGAGATAAGGACCGTTGACGGCGCGCTGTTTCCAAATATTTACTTCTTCTTGCGTTGCATGTAGTGCTACTTTGGTTTGCGCAAGTGCAAGCTGCGTTACTGCGGCGGCACATAAACCAAGAAGCAAAGCACCAATACGCGTCAGTTTTTTGAAGGTCATCCGATTCTCTCCTCGAGGCGAAGATGGGGATCTGGAGAATAGTCTACTAATAGGCGCGCGGCAACTGTTTTATAGTCACGAATGAAGGGCCAACGGGCTGAGTAGGTGATGTTACTTACTAGTTCAGGAAAGCAAGGGGCATGCCACGTCTTCGTCCTTCCAAAAAGGGAATTCAAAAGCTCTCGTAAGACGCGATTGAGACTCGTGTGGCAGTTTTAGGCCTTTCAATTTCTGAGCCCGAGCCACAAGAATCGTCCAATTGAGCAAATCCGTTCTCCCGCAACGAAGTCGCACTTGGTGCGGCCCGCCAGGAGCGAAGTTCAGGATTGTCGGAAAATTCGTGTTTGCGGTCCGATGTTCCGCATATAAGCAAAGCCCTCAATCAGAATCAACGCGATATGAACAGCTTTGACAGAGGGTGTTTACTGATTCTGTGTGTTACGTACTCGCTCATTGCCGGGCTGTACCCGTTCGACTTTTCCAGCGAAATCTTACGCCCTGATCCGAGGCCCACGTGGAATATGCAAGGAATGGTGTCGGCCGTGCTCCAGCAGTTCGGTGCAACGGACTTTCTTCCGCAACGTCGGCTACTTCTTTCCCATGGGGAATCATCTCTTACCTGCTGGTATCGCCGCGAGGCACGCGGTAAAACGAAAATCTTCCTCTCAGCGATGTTGGTCGGCGGCTGTGTCAGCATCGTCATCGAGTTTGCACAGTATTTTTCTCCCGATCTCCTTCGATTTTTGATGTGGTTGCGAATGTATTGGGCGCGGCTTTGGGGGTGGTGCTGTGCATCTTAAGTCCAATCGATGTTCGGTCTGCTGCAAAGCGAGTCTTTGCGGCAGCGCAGCGATCGCGCGCACTCTTGTTCGCCGCACTTGCAATTGCAGCAGTGCCGTCTTTGACCATTCTTAGCCAGTCCCAATGGTTCGATTTCCAGAACTGGGACCGCCGGTTCACATTCCAACTAGCAAACGAGGCCACTTTGAACCGGCCATGGCTGGGGACGTTTTTTCTCGCGGCCATTTATAACCGAGCTCTTTCAGCGGAAGAAGTTGCAAAACTGTACGACAGCGGCCTCTCGGCCGAGCCGAAGAAGGAACGGTCAAACAAGAGTCTTGTAGCCCTATACGCTTTCGATGAGGGTTATGGCGCCGAGGTCCGCGACATCTCGGAGTATAGGACGCCGCTTAACCTGCAATTGGAGCCTCGGGCGCGTTTCAGATGGCTTGAAGACCGCCCAGGAATTGAGATTGTTCGGCCGGCGGTTCTCAAGAGCCGCGGCGCAGCGGACAAATTGTTTGACGCGCTCACCGAATCGGGCGAGATGTCTCTCGAGGTCTGGCTGATGCCGTCCAGGAGAGTGCAGGCCGGTCCCGCGCGCATCGCTTCGTTTTCACTGAATACCCAGGCGCGAAATTTCACCATGGGTCAGCAAGGCAGAGATATCGAATTTCGACTTCGTACTCCGGCTACGGGAAGCAACGGAACGCCCCTCAGCCTCAGAACGACGACCGCACCTGTCATCCCCCGACAGAGTCATCTCTTTATCACGTACAAAGAGGGAATTGAGAGACTCTATATCGACGGTCGCAAATACCCGGAAGATCTCAATCTGAAAGACTCGGCCATCCTTACTTTTGGCGCGAGAAAAACTCTGTTTGCCCAACTCGCCTACATCATGGTTTATTTTTTCCCCGTCAGTTTTTTCTTTGCATTTGTATTGTCGTCACGGGTTGCCGGCTATGTGAGAACGGTATTGGTGCCCGCGGCAGTGTCTCTTTGCCTCTTGACCCTCACAGAAGGTTTGCACGTATACCTCTTCGACAGGTCGGTTGATTTATTCCTACTCGCGTGCGGAGTTGTCCTTGCCACTCTCGGCGCGCTCACCGGAGTTAGCGTCGCAAACGGGTTCCGCCGCGCTAACTTGAGCACCGCGCCGTTTTGATGAAGTTATCCTAGACCGCTCGTATTCCGCCGCGATCATTTCTGGCGCCCCGCAGAAACTGCCGGTTGCTTCGGGACGATTTGTTTAGATCCAAATTTGAAACCGAACAGAGACTCTGCTGTCCGTCCACATCAGGAGAAGCCATGATGCTGATGAACACCGCTGAACAAAAAACGGACCCGAAGAAAATAGTCATTATCGGGGCTGGACCGGCAGGGCTCACCGCGGCATACGAATTGAGCAAACACGATCTGTGCCCGACCGTTGTGGAAAAAGGCGACAAGGTGGGCGGACTTGCTCGGACCGAGAGCTACAAAGGCTTTCACTTCGATATGGGCGGCCACCGCTTTTTCACCAAGGCGCCGGAAGTGAAACGAATGTGGCACGAAGTTCTCGGCACGGACTTTCTCCGCCGGCCCCGCCTCTCGAGAATTTATTACAAGAACAAGTTTTTCAATTATCCCCTGAAGCCCTTGAATGCGCTGATGGGACTCGGCGTGATCGAGAGCATTCGCATCGTGCTCAGCTATATCTACTGGCAGATCTTTCCGTGTAAGCCCGAGGATACGTTCGAGCAATGGGTGACAAACCGTTTCGGCAGGCGGCTCTTTCAGGTTTTTTTCAAATCCTACACCGAGAAAGTGTGGGGCATTCCCTGCTCCGAGTTAAAGGCGGAATGGGCGGCGCAGCGGATCAAGGATCTGTCTCTCAAAACCGCTATTTTGAGCATGTTCCTGAAGCCGAAAAAGACCATAAAGACGCTGATTGAAGAATTCGAGTATCCGCGGTTCGGTCCGGGCATGATGTGGAACACTGTAAAGGAGCAGATCGAAAAGCGTGGTGCGACGGTTCGTATGGATGCGGATGTATCGGCCATAAGCAGGAACAACGGTACGATCGATAGCATTACGGTCTCGGTTAACGGCCATAGGGAAAAAATCGCGGGAACACAGTTCATCTCCAGCATGCCGGTTACGGAGTTCATTAAGAAGCTCGATCCGCCGCCGCCTGAGTCGGTGGTACTCGCTGCGAATCAAATCCATTATCGCGACTTCCTGACGGTTTGTCTGATCGTGAATAAGCCCGATCTTTTTCCCGACAACTGGGTCTACATCCACGATCCGGAAGTCAAGATGGGCCGCATCCAGAATTTCAAAAACTGGAGCCCGGAAATGGTTCCCGGATTCAGTCAAGAGCAGCCTCGGGTCTGGAATACTTTTGTAACGAAGGAGACGAGCTGTGGAACATGGCGGACGACGAGCTGATCGAGCTCGGCAAGCGTGAGGTGGACCGCATCGGTCTCGCGAGCTACGCCGATATCGAGGATGGCTGCGTTTGTCGAGTGCCCAAAGCCTATCCGGTCTACGATTCCGGACT
The DNA here is from genome assembly GCA_963801935.1 of uncultured delta proteobacterium. Taxonomy (GTDB): domain Bacteria; phylum Desulfobacterota; class Binatia; order UBA9968; family UBA9968; genus DATACQ01. The sequence continues at coordinate 196,920 of CAWDHA010000016.1, read as the reverse complement.
ATCGGGAGTACTTGGATACGGTGCGTGAATTCGTCGGTAGCTTTAAGAACTTTCAGACGATCGGCCGCAATGGCCTGCACCGCTACAACAACCAGGACCACGCGATGCTCACGGGCATGTTGGCGGTGCGCAATACAGTGCTCGGGGAGCACAACGATTTGTGGAGCGTTAATACCGACCAGGAGTATCTGGAAGAGATGCCGATCGATCCCGTCCTTGACGTCCCCGACCTCGCGGAGGCGCTCCAGGGGGCGTTGTCTCAGGTCTTCCCCAAGCTGGACCGGTTGGCATTTGGACTGTCCTTGGGTACCGTCAGCGGTACGATTCTCTTCATCGCCACTGTAATGCTCGTTCTGAAGGGCGGCGAGACGATCGGACCGAATCTGCAACTCCTCAACCAGTATTTCCCGGGCTACACTGTCACTCTCTGGGGTAGCTTCCTCGCGCTTGGCTATGGCTTCGCCACGGGTTTTGCTGGCGGATGGGGGTTCGCGTTTCTCCGCAACATGAGTGTCTTCCTCTACATGGCGGCCGCTCATCGCCGCGCCGAATATCAGCTTATGCGCAACCTACTCAACTATTTTTGATGTCGCGCGCGTCAACGGACTCCAGGGTTGCCGCAACACCGTTCGAAGAGGATTCCGACTCAGACTCGCAGTTGGACCAAATGGAAGCTAAGTACAGCATCATTGTGCCCGCGCACAATGAGGAACAGACAATCTCGGATGTCCTCGAGGTTGTGCGGCACATTACGGACGACCTCATCGGGGTGGACGGGCACTCATCGGACCAGACGGGCGTCGGCCGACATCGTCCTTCCTCTCTTCGTCACAGATACGGGATCCGCTTATGGTCCGCGTTTTGGCCTGTTAGAGCACAAGGATTTCTTTTCGGTTCGATCTTTTCAGACGCTGGAATCAGTGTTGCAGAATCATCCGGGCGTGAGGACATGGGTCATAATGACGTTCCCGCGCATCTTGCGGCTCTCACAGCCGGACCTGTACGTGCGAATCCAGCGTGAATGGACGCGTCTACACACATTTCCCGGGGGCATTCGGAGACGGTGACGTTTCGATATGGGTTAGCAAAGTGTCAGCGCCACGAGCCGCGTCAAGCGATGTGTACCGGCATCCTCAATCGACGGTTGCTCGCTGAGTTCACTATTCCACGGTTCAGAAAGCTAATCCTATGGCAAATGAAGTCGGATCAAGCGAGCAAATCGTACTGACGCGACTCATGCGCCTCAACGCGAGTGCCCACGGCGTCGTCATCGGAATGATGGCGGGTCTGGCGATGTTTATCGCGACCAACTGGCTGGTGCTCAAGGGTGGCGAGATTGTCGGCCCGCACCTTGCGCTCTTAGGGTACGTTTTTTATCGGCTACAAAGTGACATTCCTGGGAAGTCTCATCGGCTTTGCTTACGGCTTCATCTGCGGCTTTCTCACGGGCTATTTTGTGGCGGCGATGTACAATCGGTTGGTTGACCTCCGCGAAGGAAAATAACATTTGCGGTGATGAAAACGTACGGCTATCCGTTTGCCATGCCCGCTTACGACTAAAGCGAGCTCGCGACGGGCCTGGATATTTAGGGGGTTGGCGAGCTGTTTGGCATTGCCCACTCGCCCTAGCTGCGCTTGCGAGCTTGCGCATCCTCGTCTAAATCCATCCGGCGAGCTATCTATGGCGTAACTTGTTGCGTCGCCCATTCTCGCAGGAGCGGGGTATCCATAAGCTGATTCCGCTGCCTAATACTTGGAATTTTGCGGCCGAGCGGCCCTCGATGCTAATCATCATGACCGTGAATCGAACGGCTCAGTCGACGAGATCCTCGCTATTGTCGGGCGCAGACGCGATCCTGCTTACGATTTTGATTCTCTTGAGCATTGCATCATGGCTCCCGCGCCTGCAGGGACCTCTCGATTTTCGCTACGATGCGGGGGTCTATTATATTCTCGGGATGGCATTGGCAGAGGGTCAGGGTTATCGACTGATGAATGAGCCGGGATCGATTGAAGCGATTCAATATCCTCCGCTTCTTCCGCTCTTCGCCGCCGCGCATCGCCTTCTTACAGGTAGCGCAGATCCCGCTGTCGTAGGTCAGGCGTTGCGGTTTTCCTTCGCCGTTCTATTCATTGCCTACATCCTGGCCGTCTATCTGCTATGCCGGCGGTTTCTGTCTCCCGGTTTTGCGTTTCTTGCTTCTCTAATATCGCTTTTGCACTTCCATATGACGTGGTTGTCCGATCTTTTTTTTGCCGAAATGCCGTTCGCTCTTGCGAGCATAGTGTTTTTTCTCGTGGTTCGAGAACGGGAGGAGCGATGGCGCCATTGGGCTTCGGGCGCAGTTGCGACGATTGCCTACTTGCTACGGAGTATGGGTATCGCACTACTCGCCGCTTGGGTGAGTGAAAGTCTGCTCCGGCGGCGCTTTCGGGAAGCCGCTTTGCGCGCATTGCTGATAGCTTTGCCAGTTCTTGTTTGGCAGGGGTACGTAATGCGTGTGAAGACAGGTCCTGAGTACGCGCGGCCGGCATACCCTTATCAGCGTGCCGATTATCAGTATTACAACGTCGGCTACGTGGAAAACATCTCCTATATCGACACGTTTGTTCCCGAATTGGGAAAGTTGTCGCCCGCCTTGCTGCTTGAGCGTTTTGCGACCAATCTTGCGAGCATGCCCGCAAGCTGGGGCGAAGCGGTAAGCGTAAGAAAAAAATGGTTGATGTTAGGACTGGACGCGCTCAACGAGTATTTTTCTTCCCTCTCGGTCCCATACGTACTCATCGACATCGCCCTCGCTCTGCTGGGTGGCGTGGTCTTGGCGGGAGTGATCATTCTCGCACGGGGCGGGCAATGGTTGATGCCCCTGTACATCGCAGGTTCGGTCGCATTGATTTGTCTGACGCCGTGGCCGGGGCAGTTTGAGCGTTACCTGGCGCCGCTGACCCCGCTGTTTGCAATGGCGCTGTGCTTGGCACTAGCGCCGATTCGCTATCTGCTGGCCGCCGTTTGGTGCGGACGCTTTTTGAGCTCCGCGTTAATCGTTGTAGTTTTCGGTGGAATCTTAGCGCAACAAATCTTCGCAGTGTACAAAGTCTACTGGGAAGCAACACTGGCCGGTGTCCTATGAAGACCGGCAGGGAACGCGGCATGAATATCGGCTTTTTTTCTACGACGAAAAGTGGCAATCACACGATGCAGCGCTCGACTGGCTCAAAGAAAGGGCAAGATCCGGAGAGATCGTGGTGACATCCACGCCGCATTGGGTTTATCTGAAGAGCGGCCTCAGGGCGGTGATGCCGCCGTTCACACCCGATAGCCGAGAAGCACAGCGACTTATCGATTCTGTGCCCGCAAGTTATTTGATTGTGGATAACCTGGAGTTCGTGGACATTAGTCGGCGGTATACGGCGCCGGTTGTGCAAGCGTTCCCGGATCGCTGGAAGTTGATTTACTCGCCGTCGGGCAACGGCTCGTGGATTTATCGGCGGATGAAGTCAGAGCGAAGTAAAGAATCTCCGTGAAAGGCGGGTTCATCATGACCCCTGTGCCGGTGCGGGTAACAACGTATTTGCCTTCGAGCCTCGCGCGGGCCGATAGAGCTGCCTCTGCGGGGGAAGGCTCTCCAAGGTGGTGGATCTTCACGAGAGCCACTCGACAACGATCGGAAAGCAATTTATCAAGATCATCGATGCCGCGCCGCTTAAGCTGCACGATCCAAGATGCCAGCTGCGGTTTTTTTTTGATATAGCGGGCTACACCCAAAACCGCCCGACGGGATCGAATGGACAACGATCACATCCGAGTGCCCGGACCACGCGTCAAGGCGAGCGGCAACCTCTAGAAACGGCTCCAATGGCCGGGTCGGTGGGGTGAAAATGCCGTGAATTCCTGGGAACCAGGCGAAGAGCACAATAACTAACCAAGGGATGTGCACTTTTGGAGAAAGCCGACTCATACCAAATCCGACGAGGAGCATAGCGGCGGGTAGGCCAGCCAGGGCATAGCGACTGATCATTGAGGCTTTGGTGTGCAGAAGCAGGTCAAACAGGGGAGGACCAACGCTAACCGCAATTATCCAGAACCAAAGCAATGCGGGTCGCCGCGCGAGTAAGGGCCGCAATCCTCGCCGCGCGACCGCCACAATGAAGCATGCATACAGCCCCGCCGCGAACGCGTCCACCCACCACGAGCCGCCCCAGGGACCGCCGCCCGACAGGAGGCTCCAGGCGAGTAAAAACGGGGACGCCAGAAACTCCTGCCATGAGAGGGGCTGGGAGAGCCAGCTTCCGGTGACACGCCAGCTGCCGAGACTGTTCGGAAGTTGAAGATACCACCGGCAGAATGATCGAGCGCCGTCATGGCGGAACTTGCCAGCAGATGGCTGCGCCTCAGCTTGCCGGGATAAATCCAAAGCCAGACGGAACAAGCAAACCATACGAATACAAAAAAATAGTGCGTGAGAAGTCCGGCCGCTCCACTGGCGATCCAGAGAAAAATATGCGGTGCTCTAAAGCCGCCGCCGAGCTTAAAAGTCAAGCAAGCGAAGCTTAAGCCGAGAAACCATACCAATGAATACATCCTTCCTTCGACGGAGTAGTACAGCGCGCGCGGAGCAAAAGTGAACAGTATGCACGCCGTCCATGCAGTCTTTTTTCCGCCCATCTGGTATCCGAGGAGCCAAAACAACGGAAAACACAACAGAGCCCAGATCATCGAGAAAAGATGCAGCGCCATGTCGCTGGTTCCTGCAGCCCGGGTCCAGTAATTAAGAAGCAGGTAATAGAGAGGCGGATTAGTATCGGAGAGCATGACGGCGCGAATAACCCGTCGCACGCCTGCCGGCGGGGATTCGTGTTCCAAGTAACGTTGGAACGCTTCAGGCTCTTGCGCCTCCCGTGGTTCCACAAAATCACCTAAAGTCGCGCGCGCGTTTTCAGGTGGATGCTCTAGGCTGTGGCCGGTGGCGATGGCCAGCGTAAAAATTTCATCGGCCCAAAGCCCCGGCTTCATCACTAGTCCGATTCTGAGTGTTGCCGCAACAACCAGAAGGACAATAAACCACTGCCACTTGTGTTGTGGTCGAGGCACCATGCATTCTCGATAACACGACACGAGCGCACAGCGCAAAGAATTGGAACGCCGATATTTTTTTTAATGCATGTGATATGGGCACGCTTAAAATCCTCAAGCCTACTGGAGGGCAGTGGCGAAGGGCGGCGGTCACAAGCGCGAATCTTAACGCGTCTTATAGAAGACAAAAAATCTCGACACATGAAGGCTGAGCAGAAAGCAAAACACGATTACGTCACAGTGGTGAGCGAAAAAGTATTCACGCTGCGCGACTATTCGGTATTTGCTGTAGTCAGCATCCTTGGTATTGCGGCGATTCTCTACTTCTATTCTCATTGGTTTTTGTTCCACGACGATTGGCCGAATCATCCCATTTTTTATGCCGTTCTGGGCCTGTCAATCAGCGCCAGTCTCTTGAGTAATCAAGCCCGGTGGTTCCTGCTGCCGATGATGAGGCGCCCCTGTCCCATGGCGCCCGAGGCCGGTTTGAAGGTCGGCGTCGCGACAACGGTTGTACGTGACGCGGAGCCGCTAGAAATGCTCGAAAGAAGCGTGCGAGCTTTAGTGGCTCTGGATTATCCGCATGACACCTGGGTTTTGGATGAAGATGACGACGACGCCGTTCGAAGCCTATGCGACAGACTTGGAGCACAGCACTTCAGCAGGAAAAAGCGTCGGCAGTATCAAAACGAAAGCGGAACCTTTCAGTCCCACTCCAAGCACGGCAACTACAATGCTTGGCTGCATCAAATCGGCTTTCGTAATTATGAGTTTGTCGCCCTCTTCGATCCTGACCATGTGGCGAAGCCTGGTTTTCTCTCGGAGGTGCTCGGCTTTTTTAAGGATCGGAAGATCGCTTACGTCCAGGTCGCCAGGCTTTCTCTAATCAGAAGTTAAGTATCATCGCCCGAGGCGCGGCAGAAGAAAGCTATGAGTACTACTCGTCCGTTCAGATGTTCAATCACAGCACTGGCTACCCTACGATCATAGGATCACACAATACCCACCGTGTGGTCGCTCTTAAGGAGGTAGGGGGACTTGCGCCTCATGATGCGGATGATCTCTTGCTTACTCTCTCCTATCAATCTCACGGCTGGCACGGAGTTTATGTGCCGAAAATTTTAGCTCGAGGGCTGAGTCCTCTCGACTGGTCCACCTATTTGACCCAACACGGCGCTGGGCGCGCTCCCTCCTTGATATCAAGCTTCGCAGATATCCTGAATTATCAAAACGTCTCTCCCCGGCTGCGCGCGTCATTGGCGTCTTTCATGGCCTCCAATATATATACGGCGGTTTGATCCCCTTCATAGGGCTGACACTTATACTTTATCTGCTCATCACTGAGACCATACCGCAAGCAATCTCTTCAACGTTGGTGATGCCCCTGATTGCCCTATGCGGGGCTCTGCAACTTTGTGAATTTTATCGCCAGCGATTTTATCTTGACCCGAGCAACGAACGAGGCTTGCGCTGGAGAGCTTTTCTGCTGAAGCTCGCGAAATGGCCCTATTTCTTGCTGGCGATCTATGATGCGTTCTCCGGGCGCGCTGTGCCCGACGTAATCACCCGGAAGTTCAAAGCGGAAACCGGGCCATTCATGTTGTTTTGGCCACACTTGTCGGTGGCTATAACTGTCCTGGTGGCGTGGACGATCAGAATCCTTTCAGGTAGTGCGCTACACCCGATCGGCCACGTTGGAGCCGCGATCGTTATCATCGGCTCCTTAATGTTGGCGCTGGCGGAACGTTTTGATCTCGCACATTGCTACAGCAAAAACGCCTTTGCTCGGAAACAGGAACGTGTTGCCGATTTGGAATTCGAAGATCAACACAATAGATAACATAATGCTGCGCCGGAGCGGAGAGTTTACGATGCCAGAAAGGCCTTTGGTCTCTGTAGTATTGCCCTGTTTCAATGAAGAGGAAGCGGTAGGGGTCTGCATCGAAAAAATTCAGCGAAGTTTTGCCAGCGGCAATATCAATGGCGAAATTATCGTATGCGACAATGGCTCGACCGATAACTCGGTAACCATTGCTGAACACATGGGCATTCGCGTAGTCCATGAGCCATTACGGGGTTATGGAAATGCTTACTTGAGAGGCTTTGCCGATGCTAGAGGAAAATATCTCATCATGGGCGATGCCGATGACACCTACGACTTTGGACTCATTCTGAGTTTCTCAAGAAATTAATGAACGAAGGGTATCATTTTGTCACCGGCAGTCGATATATCGACAACGGGCATCACTCAATACCCTTCTTACATCGTTTCTTGGGCAACCCTATTCTGACGAAAGTTCTTAACACTCTTTTCCGTACACATTATACCGACGTCTATTGCGGATTCCGTGGCTTTAGTCGAGAGACATACGACCTCATCCGGCCGGTAAGTCCTGGAATGGAATTCAATCTTGAGCTTGCGATCAATGCAGGGTTAGCGGGAGTGAAAACGGTCGAGGTACCGATCCAACTGCGGCCTCGTAAGGGAACATCGAAGCTCCGGACGTTACGAGATGGCTGGCGGAGCCTGCGAATGATGCTCCTCTACTCACCCAATAAAGTTTTTTTCTGGCCTGGCGGTCTGTTTTTTGCTGCCGGTGTGATAACCCAATTGGCCGTTCTATGCGGTCTAATTGCATGGGATGGACGCTTGGCGTCCGGGGTTACTGGCGTGTTTGGTATGATTCTCAGTGTTGTCGGCTACCAAATTTTGAGCTTGGGATTGCACGCAAAAACGTACTCCTGGAGCCGGCGCTTCGATAGCAACAATGTCGCGTTGGAACGGTTCTATAACTACTTCAAACTCGAAGGCGGGCTTGTTTTAGGTACAGGGCTGATTACGAGTGGCACATTCATTCTTGCCGTCATGGTGATCCAATGGCTTGAGACCGATATGCTGCCGCTGGCTCGTCCCGAATGGGTTTCCTTTGCGGCGACCCTGATCATTATTGGCTGCAATACAGTTTTCTCCTCGTTGTTTATCTCGGCGATGTCTATGGAAATCCCAGAGATCGAAAACTTGTTTCGTCGACCCCCTGACGGAGCAATGCGCCATAAGCAATCTCTGGGGGAAGCCGCGCTCAACAAGGCACCCGTTGGTGCGGTATCAACCGAATCGGACTCGAGTCTCTCATGAAGGTCCTTGTCACCGGCTCCAGCGGACTTGTCGGGTCGGAGCTTGTCAAGTTCTTCGATTGCCGCGCGCAGAGTATCATCGGGATTGACAACAACCAGCGCGCCGACTTCTTCGGCCCGGACGGAGATACGCAGTGGAATCTGCGACGGCTTAGGGCAGTGACACGCCGCTTTTACCACCACCATATGGATGTCCGCGATCGGCCCGGCATTACGAGCCTTTTCCAGTCTGAAGGGCCGTTCAATCTGATCGTTCATTGCGCGGCTCAGCCAAGTCATGATCTTGCGGCGCGCGGCCATTTGATGATTTCGATGTGAACGCTGCCGGTACTATGAATGTCCTCGAGATAACGCGGCAGTATAGTAGGGACGCGGTCTTCGTTTATATGTCAACCAACAAGGTTTATGGTGATGCGCCCAATGAGCTACCAGTTCCTCGAGCTCAAGCGTCGCTGGGACTACGCACGCGCGGCAGATTATGCCGGAATTTCGGAAATCATGCGGATAGACTCCTCAAAACATTCGCTGTTTGGTGCCAGTAAGATTGCTGCCGATATCATGACCCAGGAATAGGGCGCTACTTCGGGATGAAAACCCACTGTTTGCGAATGGGGTGTCTGACGGGCCCAAACCATTCGGGTGTTGAGCTACATGGGTTTCTATCCTATCTCGTCAAAACTCAACTGATGCGACACACCTATAGGATCTTTGGCTAAAAAGGCAAGCCAGGTGCGTGACAACATCCACAGCTACGACGTCGCACGTGCAATCGAGGAAATTTACCGCAGTCCGAGTTCTGGCCAGGTGTACAACCTCGGCGGTGGACGTCAGAACGCCTGCTCGATTCTTGAGGCGTTCGACTGTGTCGAGCAATTGACGGGCCGGAAGATGGATTTCGAATACGACGACAAACCCCGCGCCGGCGACCACGTTTTTGCTATATCACCGACCTCAGCCGATTCAAAAGTCATTACCCACAGTGGGAAATCACTAAGTCCTTGGACGACATCTTCAAGGATATTATCGACGCTTGGAAAGGACGGTTCGCAGCTTAAATGGGACGCGCATGAAGAGAGAAGATTCTTTTATCGCAATGTTGGCGGTGCGCGAACAGCTTCGCGACAGCTATTTGCGAGATCGCGATCCTATCGGTGAGGACCGGATGCTTTGGCGACCCAGACTTTCCGCCACCTCATGCATCTCTTGCCTGGACAGAAAATTCTTCGACTCGGCTGCGGCGATGGTGTTTTCACCCGCCAGCTTATCAAGGTTTCACGGCATGAGAATCCAATCACCGTCGTGACATTTGCCGCTGACGCGAAGAGACCCGTCTTACTGCCGCCTGACGTGACGTTTATTAAGAACATCGTCTCTCCCGGGGCCGCTGATAGACCAGCGTTTTGACTTTGTTATAGGGATGGACCTCCTAGATCGGTCGCACTGTGCTTTGGCAGTGCAGCACGTCTACGAGCTTCTTAAGCCCGGTGGCGAAGTGGTTTTCTACGAAAGCAACCCGTGGAATATTGTGCTTAAGGTCCGGCGCACGATATCAGCGTTGTTGGGGCGCCGCGATCCGCGCTCCTTACTCAGCCGCTTGCAATTGTATGAGCTGATGTCCGAGGTCGGGTTCATCCGCGTTTTTGCCGTCTTTAATGATTTCGTGTATGCGCCGTTGACTCAACGGCTGGCGTGGTTGCTCCGCAATCTTTCGATTATCTTGGAAAACGCGCCACAGATTCAGACGCTGGCCGGCTCAATTCTCGTCCATGCACAAAAACCACCAAGAGTGATTAAGTCACCGGAGATTTCGCTTTTTGGCCACGAACAGTTGCGCCGATCCGTCTCCATTGTAGTTCCCTGTCACAACGAGGCCATGAACATCGGTCCGCTGGTTACGCGCTTACACGAGTTGTTCGACGAATATATCCACGAGATCATTCCTGTCGAAGACAACAGCAGCGACGATACCGCCGAGTTGATAAGAACATTGGCGAAGACCGATAGCCGAATCAAACCCGTGTTTCGCTCACCACCCAATGGCGTCGGCCGTGCCATTGCCGACGGATATCGATGCGCCACAGGTCGGTACATTCTGTCAATTGATTGCGACTTCCAACACTTGCTACCCGAGTTGCGCGACCTGTTCGACGCGGCCGCAAAGGGCTATGACGTGGTGGTAGGCAGCCGCTTCTCAAGGCACAGCGTTCTGCTGAATTATCCGCTTCAGAAGATCATCGCCAATCGTGGTTTCCATCTTCTTGCGCAACTGCTTTTGTGTCGTCGCTTCCGCGATCTCACCAATAATTTGAAGCTGATGCGCCGAGAAGTCGTTGAGAAGCTCCAGCTCATGGAGCCCGGTTTTGCCGTCAATGCAGAGACAGGGCTCCAGCCGCTACTGATGGGCTACAACATTAAAGAAGTCGCAATCTCGTGGATTAATCGCACGCCCGAAATGGGCAGGTCTTCCTTCCAGCTGGCAAAGGTTGGTGGGGGGTATATGCGAGTCCTCTACCGCGTGTGGCTCAAGTGTGTGATTGGCGGCGGGGCATATCGAGCACTTCCCTTTAAAAAGGGGCACAGGCAAACCTGGCGAGGCGAAGACGCAAAGGTACTGCCATCAAACGAAGCTAGGCTGTGAGTGAGTGACTCGTGACGTGTTCCGGCGATAAAGCTATGGTTGAGCAGATGCAAAAGTCGGCGCCATCGCTCTCGCACCTGAGCTAGATCCTCCCTTCGTCTCATATGACGCCGGCAAGGCCGGGTTGCAGCTCTCGCCTGGCGCGGGACTCACTCCTTTCGGAGTAATGCCGGAAGGGAATTTCAATCTCAAATCCGGAGGAAACGTGCGCATTTCGGTTGTCATTCCGGTCTATAACGGCGGCGCGAAACTCCTCGAGTGCATTTCAGCGCTGACTGCGCTCAAGTATTCAACGCTCGAGATCGTCGTTGTGGATGATGGATCCACCGAGGACATTGCATCCGTAGCCGATCAGGTCGGCGCGCGCGTGCTTAGGCTGAGCCGCAATTCCGGACCCGCGGCTGCGCGCAACTGGGGAGCGCGTCACACGCGAGGCGACATAATCTTCTTCGTAGACGCGGACGTCGTGCTTGCGCCGGACGCGATCGAGCGGGTCGAAAGAGTATTCCAGGAGCAGCCCTCTGTGGCGGCGGTATTCGGCTCGTATGACGCCAAGCCCAAGGCGCCGGGACTTGTCTCTCAGTACCGAAATTTGCTGCATCATTTCGTGCATCAGAACGGCGAATCCGAAGCGTCCACCTTCTGGGCAGGCTGTGGCGCGATCCGCCGTGAGGTTTTCGAAGCGATCGGAGGTTTCGATCAAGAACGATTTCGGGTCCCGTCTATTGAAGACATAGAGCTTGGATACCGGCTGCGGCAGGCCGGATACAGAATCTTCCTCGATAAGTCGATCCAAGGTAAACACCTGAAGCGCTGGAGCTTGCTATCCGTGCTCAAAACAGACATTGCGCGCCGGGCGATTCCGTGGAGCCGTCTTATTTTGGAAAGCGGGAACACTCCGGTCGATCTCAACCTCAAATACGCACAGAGAATCAGTTTCGGCTTGACGGTGCTGGCGTGCGGGTTCTTGGCTCTATCCGTGCTATGGCCTCACCTCCTGCTGCCAGGTCTTGCTGCGCTACTTGGTGTGGTTCTTCTGAATAAGCGGTTGTACGGATTCTTTTGCAGAGAGAAGGGTCTGCTCTTCGCGGCCGCCTGCATTCCTCTGCATCTGCTTTATTTCCTGTACAGCGGCTTCACCTATCTTTACGTATGGATTGAGTACCGGCTCAGCCGAGCGTTACCGCTAACAGGTGGCACATTAACGAAACGCTCCTAGCGACACGGGCGTTAAGCCTATTTGATGAATCTCCTGGTTACTAACACTTACAGTCCGCAAAGCTATGCGATCATCGTCGCTCTAAGATCGTACGCTCACCGAATTGTCGCAACCATGGAAGGAGGAAGCGGCTTTTTGGCCAGGCGCGCCCAGGCGGCGAATTCGCGTTTGGTGGACAGGCGATACCACGTGCCTTCACCGCTGAACGATTGGCTGGCAGGCAACCTTCAGCGCGACAATACCGCGTGCGAGGAGCGCTTCATCCAGGCGGTCGTAAAGATCTGCAGGGAAGAGAAGATCGACGTGATTTTTCCCTCGTGGGATCCGTACGTCTATCTGTTTTCGAAGAACAAGTGTCTGTTCGACTCGCTGGGCGTCATTGTGCCGGTTCCGGACTACGGGAGGGCTTTGATGGTGCTAGACAAGTACCGGACCATTCTCGCTGCGCAGGAGGTCGGATTCCCGTGCCCGCGCACGTATCTCTACGAGTCTGAGCACGACCTCAAGCGTATCGTCGAGCGGGAGGGATTCCCGCTCGTGATCAAGCCGCGTGTGAGTTCCGGAGGGCGTGGCATGGCGATCGTGAAGGACTATCCGGAACTGGTGCAGAAGGTGGCTGCCATTGCGGGGAAGCACGGCAACCCGATGATTCAAGAGTACATCCCGGGCCGGCAACGGGTGACCTTCCCCGTGGTGATGGGCCACGAAGGTGAATTGAAGGCCGTGTTCAACCAGAGAATAGTCCGCAATTTTCGGGTGACGGGCCGGTTCGGCGCGGTCGAAGAGTCAGTGCCTCTCGACTGGAAGTTGATCAGCGGCAGCGAAACGCTCCTGAAGAAGTTGGGGTGGTGGGGGCCCGCGTCGGTCGGAACGATGCGAGATCCGCGCGACGGCCAATGTAAACTGATGGAGATCAATCCACGCTTTTCGCGAAACATGTGGCGGACCACCGCGCTCGGGTACAACGAACCGTCCATGTGCATCAAAATCGCCAGGCGCGAAGCCGTTGCTCCCGTCAAGGACTATCCGGCCGGCGTGCTCTTCGTCTGCCCCATGGAGGACATCCAGCTCCTGGCGTTGCAGATTGTGGACACTCTGATCTACAAGTTTCGTGTCCGCGTTCTAAGGCGTAAGCCGCTCGACGGCCTCAGCGCGCCCAAGTCGCTACGTGAGCAGATTCGATCCTTTCTGAATACTTACCTGGGCGGGCAACGAAAGCATTATGACCCTCATTTCAATTATTTTTTCCGTGACCCGATCGTCTCGATCCTGTGGTGGCTTCGTTTTTCTTCTTGGGTGATCGGGGCATTGAAGCACGCGGGGAAATAACTCTTCGGCGGTTCCTCAAGTAATAGCATCGTCATGCCGTAATTCGGGTGCCGTTACACGCCGGGACTAACGGACCCGCAGGAACGCATTGTGATTCAGAGCCTTTGGATTGGTGAAAAGTTATCGATCATGGAGCGGCTAGCTATCTCTTCTTTTTTACAGAACGGTCACGCTTTCCACCTTTATGTTTACGATGAGGTGGAGGGTGTGCCACAAGGGACGATCTTACGCGACGCCAATGAAATAATTCCCGCCGAAAAAATCTTCAAGTATAAACATCATGATACCTGCGCCGGCTTTGCAGATCTTTTTAGATACAAGCTGCTACTGGAAAGAGGAGGCTACTGGGTAGACACTGATGTTGTGTGCTTGAGACCGTTCGCGTTTAGCGCTGATCACATGTTTGCAAAGGTTCGTTCGAGCCGCCGGCGAATTTTGCTTTCAGGTAAACGCTATCATATTACGAATTGGTTTATAAAAGCTCCGATTGGCTCCCAAATCATGGATTACTGCTATCGCGAAGCAGCAAGAGGAAATCCGGAACAATTGGTCTTTGGGCAAACAGGCCCCCGGCTCATGACGGCGGCGGTCGAAAAATTCGGCGTGCAGGAATACGTCGCGCCGCTCGATATTTTCTGCCCAATTTACGCGAGCCAGTGGAGGCAGCTCATCAGCGGCTCCTGCATAGCCGAATGGAAATGGCGGAAGGCCATGCGATCCTCCTATGCGGTCCATCTCTACCATGAGATGTGGCGGCGCAATGACATAGACACCAACGCGGTGTTCCCCCGGCAAAGCATCTACGAGCAGGTCAAGCGGCGCTATCTGAACTGAGGCTCGGCAGGCCGGCCGCGGCGGCGTGAGTTCGGCCGGAGGGTTCCAAGTGTTTGATCAAAAAAGCCGTTCGAGGGTGACGCCATGACGGAATCGAATCCATCGAATCGCGCCGACCGAAACGGCGCGCCCGCGCCCGCGATTATTATCCTGGGCGTTCCCCGCAGCGGTACGACGCTTCTGCTGCAGATGCTCAATCATCATTCCCAGATCGCCATCCCCGGCGAATCGTACTTCATCCTGCCGCTCTGGGCGCGCTACGGCCGCCGTCCAAAGACCGGCGCGCTGCTCGACGATCTTGGCCGTATCCCACGCGTGCACGCCTGGGGAGTAGATTTGCAGGACATTCGCCGGCGCGTTGCCAGCAACGCCGGGTTTCCCGAGGTCATACAGGCGGTGTATCAAAGCTACGCCGATGCGCGTGGCAAACCGCGGTTCGGGGACAAGACACCTCTCTACATCGAGCATCTCGATCTCCTCGAACGAGTGTTTCCGGGCGCCCAATACGTTCACATCGTGCGGGATGGTCGCAATGCCGCCCTGTCGCACGACGACATGGTCCACCGGCCCCGCTTCAGTTGGGTTTTCCCGCAGGGAGTCGCCGACTTCGCGTTTCGCTGGCGCTGCGATGTGCTGCAAGCGCGGCGCTTCGGGGCGTCCGTCGCCGCCGGCCGTTATTTCGAAGTCCGTTACGAGGATCTCGTCGCGCAACCGGAAGCCCGGTTGCACGCCGTTTGTTCCTTCCTCGGCGTGCCATTCGAGATCGCCATGCTCGAGTATCATCGGGACGTGGATCCGGGGCGCAATCACAAACATCTCGCCGCGCCGCCGACGCCGGAGCTCAGGGGCTGGCGCAAGCAAATGCCGGCTTGGCAGATCGAGCGCTTCGAAGCGATCGCCGCCGACGCACTGGAGGCCTTCGGCTACGAGCGCGCTTATTCGAAACCTTCGCGTCGGGCGCGAACTGGAGCAGTTCTACAGGGTGTGAACTCCCGAGGCCGGCTCGCGCTCGCGCGCCGGATAATGCCGCTTGTCTGGCGTTCTCCGGCCTGGCGTCTGAGGCAAACTTATGTTCTGCGGCGGTGGAAAAATCGCTTGCTGAAAGGGCGCGCGGATTTACCGCGCGCCCAAGAAGACAGACCGCAAGGCACATCAACTCGGTAGAACAAAGATCCCGCGATGGCAACGAGTTTTCCCATTCTGACCTTTCATGCGGTCGACGACGCGGCGGATGTCATCGCTTATCCGCCGCGACTGTTCCAACCCGGTTTGGCATCGCGCCATTATGACCGGCGCCGGATCAACGCCGGATCGCCCGGGCAGGTAAAGTAAACTGTAATTCACCGCTTCATTCGAGAAGATCCATGGCTCGTTTCGATCTTCTGACCAAGCATTGCCTGGAACTTGCTTCCGATCTGAGGTCCGTTGACGCCGGAGCTATTTTTCGTCTGGCCAGGGCACTGCCGGGATTTTTTCGCAAACGAGTCAATATCGACCAGCCTCGCGCGAATATCCAAATGCTGCTTGGAAGCCGGGAAGAAAGATTTCTCCAACTGGTCCGCACAAAGATATATGGCAACGCAGCGAGTCCTTATCGGAAGCTGCTCGCCATCGCCGATTATGACTTTCATGATCTCGACAAATTAGTGCGCCGGGCTCGAAGATAACAAGTTCATGAGCCAGATTTGGCAGAAAACCGGCACGCTCAGAATCAAACGGAAACTCCCGCGCGCGAGCGATCGAGGAAAGGTCTTGCCCCTTCAGCTCCGCCGTTAATTACTACAGGGACTCAAATTATTGGCGCACTCGTAGACTCTGCGCATGACCAAGGCATTTCCGATCCTCACTTTTCACGCTGTCGACGACCGCGCTTCGGTGCTCTCGTTTCCGCCGCGGCTTTTTCAGCAGGGAATGGCTCGGCTGCATGAGAGTGGATACAAGACCCTGAACCTCCCTCAAATAGTCGAACACCTGCGGCAGCGTGTTGCTTTTCCGGAGCGTTCTTTTGCGATCACCTTCGATGATGGCTATCAGTCCGTTTATAATCGCGCTTCTCCGGTTTTGCAGCGCTATGGTTTCTCGGCGACAGTTTTTCTGAGCGTGGGAGAGAGCGGGACAACAACAGGCACAGAGCGGCTACCCCGCATGGAAGGGCGCTCGATGCTGAGCTGGCGGGAAATAAAGGAGATGCATCGCTGGGGAATCGCCTTCGGCGGCCATACCCTGACGCACCCCGATTTGACCCGTTTGCCGGCGGAACGGATCGAAGCCGAGGTGGTTGGGGGAAAGAGGCTTATCGAGGATGCGTTAGGCTCTACGGTCGATACGTTTGCCTATCCTTTTGGCCGCCACGACAAGCGCTGTCGCGAGCTTGTGAGCCGTCATTTTCTTTGCGCCTGTTCGGATCGCCTGGGATTACTCCGGTCCAATACTGATTTTTATGCGATGGATCGCGTGGATGCTTACTATCTGCGAAGCGAGAGACTGTTTCGAGCGATGCTCACAAGTTTCTTTCCATTCTATATTCAGGCCCGCAGTATCCCGCGCCTGATTCGGCGAGCGCTCCGTTGGAACATTCGACCATGAGTGATCCGATCCCAGATAAATTCCCGCTTCCGCGACAGCAACAGGCGATCCGGGATAAGTGTGTTCACCCCTCGGGGACGTTTGTCGAGTTTCCGATCGAAGACGTCGAGACGTCGATCGCAGCGCGATTTGAGAAGATTGTAAAGCGATACTCCGACTATACAGCGATTAAGATTGGTAAACGAGTTGTGACCTATGCGGAGCTCAACGGGATCGCTAATCGAGTCTCGCGAGCCGTAGCGGCACATGGTGGTAACAGTGCCGTGCCAGTCGCACTGCTGTTTGAGAAGGGGATAGAACAAATCGCCGCAATGATCGGCGTGCTAAAAGCCGGGAGATTTTTCGTACTGCTAGACTCTTCGTCGCCGAAAACTAGATTCGAAGTGATCTTAGAAGATTGCTCGCCGGATTTAACAATTACCGACCGGCAAAATATTTCGTTAGCCAAGGATCTCATGCGGAAGAATCAACTCCTGATAGAGATCGAATCGATAGATGACAACATTCCAATTGATAATTTTCACCGGGACATCTCCTCTGATACGCTTGCCTTCATTGTTCATACTTCAGGCTCCAGCGGGCTGCCCAAGGGAGTCATCCATGATCACAGGACCGTCCTGCATCACTTGATGTTACGCAGCAATGCCGACGGATTTTGCCCACAGGATCGCATCCCAAATCTTACTTCGGGTACATCAAATGCCATCACCACGAGTTTTGGTGTCTTATTGAACGGTGCCGCGCTTTTGCCGTTCGACGTAAAAAAAGAGGGGGTCGGTTGCCTGAGCCGTTGGCTCGTGCAGGAGAAAATAACGATCTTGCCAATAGCTGCTCCATTATTTCGTAACTTATGCGAGGTTCTTACGGAAGCGGACAGATTCCCCGATATACGATTGCTCCGGTTGAGTAGTGAAACGGTTTGCAAGTCCGATATCGATCTCTATAAACGATATTTTTCCGACTACAGTCTCTTGGTTAACGGTTTGAATTCTAGTGAGACACACATGCTCGCCGAGTATATTATCGAGCGGGATACTAAGGTTCCCGGCGATGACGTTCCGGTCGGTTATGCTGCCCGGGATAAAGAAATCTTGCTGCTGGACGAACAAGGGGAACCGGTCGGTTACAATGAAATCGGCGAGATCGTGGTTCGTAGCAAATATCTATCGCCAGGGTATTGGCGTAATCCGCAATTAACGGCGGTCAAGTTCAGACGAGATCCAGTGGATTCCGAAAAGCGACTTTACGACACCGGCGATCTGGGCCTCATGCTTCCTGATGGATGTCTGATCCACAAGGGGCGAAAGGACTTTCGCGTCAAGATTCGCGGTTACGGAGTCGAGCTTGGTGAGGTTGAACGATCATTGCAAAGCCATCCTGCGGTTAGCCAGACGGTTGTTGTAGCTCGGGACGGACAGGACTGGTGAGAGTCGGTTAATCGCATATTACACCTCTCTGCAAACAAAGCCCCATTCGGTTAGCGAGTTTCGCACATTTATCCGTGAGAAACTGCCTGACTATATGGTGCCGTCGGCGTTCGTCCGACTTGATTGTTTGCCCCTGACAAGCAACGGCAAAGTTGATCGCCGGGCCTTACCCGATCCGGGAAGTCGCCGGCCGGAACTCGATGCGCCATTCATCGCTCCTCGGACTGATTTGGAGAAAACAGTGGCCGGGATATTTTCCGAGTGTACCGGGATCGAGGCAGTCGGGATTGAGGATAACTTTTTTGACCTTGGCGGCGACTCGCTAATGCTGGCGCGACTAGTGTCACGTTTGACTATCGCCTTCCAGCACGAATTCTCAGTGGGCGAACTTTTCGAATGCCCATCCGTCGCCGGAATCGCGCGATTGCTAAAAGATCCGAGACAGTCTTTGTCCCCGATGGTTGAAACCATCCGCTGTGCTAGCGCGAGCAGTTTTCCAAACCTACTTTCCTTTGCCCAGCAGCGACTATGGTTTCTCGACCAGCTCAATCCCGAAGATCCCGCATACAATTTGCTTGCGGCTTTTCAAATCAACGGCAATCTCAATATAGCCGCACTGGAACGAAGTCTTAACGCAATCATCGCGCGCCACGAAGTTCTTCGAACCGTTTTCGAGTCGGTGGACGGTCAGCCCAGAATCAAGGTTCTGACAAACATGACCATCTCGCTCAACCTAGTCGATCTCGGCGAACGTCAATCGGTGCTTGAAGATGAGGCGGTCTTCGGGCGCTATTGCACCGCCCTGGCTCGGCAGCCCTTCGATCTGAGTCGCGGTCCCTTGTTGCGGGTTTCATTGCTTCGGCGCGGCGAAGACGATTTTGTTTTGCTGTTCGCTGTGCATCACATTGTCTTCGACGGTTGGTCCATGGGCGTACTTTGGAGCGACGTTTCGGCTTGCTATGAAGCATTCTGTCAAGGCAAGCAAGTTTCGCTGCCGAAACTGGCTGTTCAATACGCTGATTATGCCCATTGGCAGAGGGACAGGCTTAAAGATTACCTGCTGCAAAAACAGTTGGAGTATTGGCAGCGACAGCTTACAGGGAGCAGTTTCTTACAGTTGTTGACTGATCGACCGCGCCCAAACGTTCAAACAAGTAGAGGAGCCAAACGGTACTTTACGCTGTCGGTGGACGTTTCCACAAAGCTCAAACGACTCAGCCATAACCACGGCGCAACCCTGTTCATGACTTTGATGGCGGCATTTCAGACTTTGTTGCATCGCTACACATCACAGGGTGACATCGCGATCGGATGCCCGGTTGCCGGTCGGAATCACCCTGAGGTCGAGAACCTGATTGGTTTTTTTATAAACCTATTAATTTTTCGAGTCGATGTTAGCGGTGAGCCAAACTTCTTGGAGTTGTTAGGTCGCGTGCGACAGGTTTGTCTGGCGGCTTATGCGCACCAGGATCTGCCCTTCGAAAAGCTGGTGGAAGAACTCCATCCCGAACGACACCTAAGTCGTAATCCGCTCGTCGATGTGGCGTTTGCTTTCCAGAACACGCCGCACGCCGCTCTAAAGCTGGGCGGCGCGTCGGTTTCCCACGTCGATGTCGACAGCGGTATTTGCAGGTTCGACTTACAACTCTTTATGGAGGAAGCCGGCGATCAGCTGCGAGGTAATTTTTCCTACAATGCCGATTTGTTCGACGATCCGACGATTGCCCGCATGGCGGAACATTTTGTTAATTTGCTTGAGCGTATTGTCGTTGATCCAGATCAACCGATTGGGCAGCTCACGTTGCTCGGCGCGCCCGAGCGACAGCAGATACTCGGGGAGTGGAACGACACCCAGACGCGATTATCCGAAAGACAAGTGCATCCATGAACTGTTTGAAGCATCAGGTAGAGAAAACTCCGGACGCCATCGCCGTGGTTTTCGAGGATCAGCGACTCACTTACCGTGAACTCAATCAACGAGCCAACCAGTTGGCGCACTATCTAAGAAAGCTCGGAGTCGGCCCTGAGATACTGGTTGGCGATCTGCGTAGAGCGATCGATGGAAATGATCGTGGGGATTTTGGGAATCCTCAAGGCTGGGGGCGCCTACGTGCCGCTGGATCCCCGCTACCCCGAAGAGCGACTGGCCTTTATGCTCGAAGATAGCCGGGCACTCGGTTCTAATTACCCACAGCTCCCTTATCGAGAGGCTACCCACTCACAACGCAACGGTTCTTTGTTTGGATCGAGACTGGGGAGAGATATCGACCGAAGAGCAAGACAACCCGCTGCCCTTAACGACCCCCGATAACCTCGCTTATGTCATTTACACGTCGGGATCGACGGGAACACCCAAAGGGGCACTGATTGCGCATCATAATGTCGTGCGATTATTTCGCGCCACCGAGTGCTTGGTTTCACTTTAGCCCTGAGGATGTCTGGACGCTGTTTCATTCCTATGCCTTTGACTTATCCGTCTGGGAAATTTGGGGCGCTCTTCTTCATGGTGGACGGCTAGTCATTGTTCCCTTTGAAGTGAGTCGATCGCCGCAGGAGTTTTACGAGCTGTTATGCCGAGAGCAAGTAACGGTTCTAAACCAGACGCCCTCGGCATTTCGACAGCTCGTGCAAGCGGAGGAGTCCATGATCGACTCTCGCCGGCTTGGAGTTCGGCTGGTTATCTTTGGTGGTGAAGCGCTGGACTTTCACAGTTTGAAGCCATGGTTCGACCGTCATGGAGATCAAAGACCCCAGCTCATCAACATGTATGGGATCACCGAGACAACCGTCCATGTGACCTATCGGATCATCAAGGAGGCGGACCTAAGCTGGAAGCCTGCCCTAGCCTGATCGGTGCGCCCATCCCGGACCTCGAACTTTACGTCCTGGATTCCTATCGCAACCTCGTGCCGATTGGAGTACCGGGGGAGCTGTATGTTGGTGGGGCGGGTCTAGCGAGAGGCTACCTGAATCGGGGCGAACTCACGGCAGAGCGATTTGTCGACTCATGCCTTCGACGACGGCAAAGTGAAAAGGCTGTATAGGTCCGGAGATCTTGTTCGTCGTCGCGCCGATGGGGACATCGAATATCTCGGGCGCATCGATAACCAGGTCAAAATACGCGGCCATCGCATCGAACTGGGTGAGATCGAAACCGTGCTCGCTCAAAATGCCGCCATCGAACAGTCGGTTGTGCTCGCGAGAGAAGACAGTCCGGGAGAGCGTCGTCTGGTGGCCTACGCCGTTGCTAATGCGGGCGCCAGCCCTATCGGCTAATGAGCTGCGCAGCTTTCTCCAGAAAACACTTCCCGATTACATGGTGCCGTCTGTCTTTCGTGTTGGTAGATTCCTTGCCGCTTACCCCCAATGGCAAGATCGATCGCAAAGCGCTTCCTGAACCGGATCAACGACAATTTGCGACTGAACTGAGTTACCGGCGCCGCGTAACGAACTGGAGAATATTGTCGCAGGACATTTGGGCCGAGGTGCTCAAGCTGGAGAAAATAGGCATCCACGACAACTTCTTCGAGCTAGGAGGCCACTCGCTGCTTGCGACCCAGGTCATCTCTCGCCTCTGCAAGGTTTTTCACGGCGAGTTGCCGCTGCGAAGTCTATTCGAGAACCCAACCGTGGCGGGTCTTGCCGTAAGAATCGAACAATTACCATCGAAGCTACCTGCCCACCAAGAGATGATCCGGATCTTAGCCGATCTGGAGGAGCTATCCGACAATGAGGCCGCAGAGTTGGCCGCTCGCGGCCAACGCGAATGAAGACAACGCGGACACGCTAAAAACCGAAAGGATTGCGCCATGGAGGAACAAGAGGACAATACAATTTACAAGGTCGTACTGAATCACGAAGAGCAGTACTCAATCTGGCCTGCCGACCGGGAAAACGCTCTCGGTTGGAAAGACGCCGGTAAAGATCGGCTCGAAGTCGGAGTGTCTGGCCTACGTCAAAGAAGTCTGGACCGGATATGCGGCCTCTCAGCCTGAGAAAGAAAATGGAAGAAGCTCAGAAGAATAAACAGTGAAAAAGGAAAAACTCGTTCCGGTTCGCTATCCGGAGGAGTTTCCGACTTAGCGTGAGGTACAAATCCTGAGTGTGGTGCCTACTTTGATAGCCCCCAGCCGAGCTTCCGCCAGAGCAGGAAAGGCGATCAGGGCGAGGTGTTTTCATCCAACGGGAAAATTCGTTGAATTTCCAGAAGGAGGATGTCGAGCAGTCGATTCCCGAGAGGTTCGAACGAATTGCTCGAAGATTCCCGGAACAAATTGCGGTGAAAGCTGGAACACAGATTTTAACATACTCTGAACTCGATGCTGCCGCCAATAGAACGGCTCGTGCAATTCTGGCCCGGCGAGGAAATTCCGTGGAGCCGGTCGGCCTCTTGTTTAGCAATGCAGCTCAGCTAGCGGCTGCCATGCTCGGAGTTGTGAAGGCGGGTAAATTTTTTGTCCTAATGGATCCGCTCCTACCGAAAGCAAGACTCGCGCTCATATTGCAGAATTGTCAGGCTGAGTTGGTGGTTGCCGAACAGGAGACTGCCTTAGAAACGAGAGCAATACCCGCTAACCATCAGCACCTTATATTTGAATCGATCGATTCAAGTACTAATTCCGACGGCCTGAACCGAGAAATTCCGCCGTCGGCATGGGCCTATGTTGTTTATACCTCCGGCTCCACCGGAAGACCGAAGGGCGTCATTCAAACCCATCGGAATTTACTGCACCGCATTCGATGCCGCACAAATAGAAGACATCTCTGCGCGGCCGATAGAATAGCTCATCTAACGGCTGGCACTTCCAATGCCATTACCAACGCCTATTTTGCGCTGCTAAACGGCGCGACGCTTCTTCCTTTTGCTGTCAGGACAGAAGGGGCCACCGCTCTTGCTCGCTGGCTTGCGGCGGAGAAAATTTCATTTTGCCGAATTGGCTCGCCGTTATTCCGCAGGCTCTGTGAGAATCTGACAGGAAGAGAAGAATTTTCTGACCTTCGCGTTATCGAGTTAACCAGCGATACGATTCTAAAGTCGGACATCGATCTGTATAAGCACCACTTTTCAACCAAAACGGTATTATTCACTGTATTGTCCTCTACGGAGACCGGGCTTCTAACGGATTGTTTGATCGATCACGATAGCGAAATCGTTGGCGACGAGGTGCCAGTTGGCTATCCCGCGGAGGATAAAGAGATCTTGATATGGGACGATGACGGAAATGCAGCCGGCGTTAACAAGATTGGCCAGATCGTAGTAAGAAGCCGGTTCCTTTCCCCAGGTTACTGGTGCGAGCCTGAGCTTACGTCCGCCAAATTCAAAGTTGATGCAACTGATCGCCGATACACGCTGTACACGACCGGCGATTTAGGTCTTATGCGTCGAGACGGTTGCTTGGTGCATAAGGGCCGCAAGGATTTTCGCGCAAGGGTGCGCGGCTACAGTGTCGAGGTCGCAGAGGTCGAGCAAGCATTACGCGCCTGCGCACAAGTTAAAGATGCGGTCGTCGTAGGGCGGCGAAACGAATATGGGGAGGACTCTTTAATTGCCTACGTGACCGGTCGGAACCGGCCAGGGCCGTCCATTGGCGAGATGCGCAGCTTTTTAGAAGAAATATTGCCGGCCTACATGATTCCATCAGTATTTGAAATTTTGGATGAGATCCCCCTGACCATTAACGGCAAGGTCGATAGAAACGCTCTTCCGGCACCGGCCCGGAGCCGACCAAAAATCAGCGCCAGGTTTGTGGCGCCACGTACTCGGTTTGAGAAGGAGTTGGCTAAAATCTGGCAGACGGTGCTTTGTATCGATGAGGTAGGCGTGCATGACAGCTTTTTTGAACTCGGGGGCGATTCGCTGGCTGCCGCCCGGGTGATATCCCAGGTGATCAAACATTTTCAGGTCGATTTGCCGCTCAAATCCTTATTCAAATCGCCCACCGTTGCAGAGATGGCAAGGTTCGTTGCTGAGCGCCGGGCAAAAAAACTAAGCGAGCATGAAGTTACAGAGCATTTTGAAGGATCTGGAATCGTTGTCGGACGAGCAGGCGCAAAAATTCCTCTCGGAGCGAGGTCAGACGAAATCAAGGGATGAGGTCCGAGATGAGTGATTCTATGCCACCCGCAAAGCTACCGTCTGAGCAGGAAGCGATCTGGTCAAAGTGTTTTCATCCAACGAGGGGATCTCTTGAATTCAAGTGTGACCTACGTCGAGCTGAACCGACGCGCAAACAAGATAGCGCATGCTCTCCTAGCTCGCTGTGATAAGAAAGAGGGACCTATCGCTCTCCTTCTGGGAGACCGATGCCTCGCTAATAGCCGCGCTCCTCGGTGTGCTCAAGGCTGGCAAGATCTACGTGCCACTGGACTCTCTCCCTCCCGCAGACCCGAATTGCCTACATACTCAACGATGCGCAAACGACTTTGTTGATAACGAATTCCCGGAACTTGCCCCTTGGCCCGTGAGTTGAGTCAGAACAAGCTGCCGTTGATTAATCTGGACGAACTGGACTCATCCATTGCTACGGAGAATCCAGAAATATCGATCTCGCCCGATACATTGACATGGATTCTGTACACTTCAGGTTCGACCGGTCGGCCTAAAGGCGTTGTTCAAAACCATCGCAACGTGCTCCATTTTGTCAAGAACTACAGCAATTAGCAAAAAAGTTGGGCAGTGAAGACCGACATCGTCTGGTGGAACTGGAATCGATATCGGATGAGGAGCTTTTCGTTAACCAACCTTTGGTAGAAAGACGATAGGAATGAGATTGGATAACATCACGGCGCGGCTGGCGAATCTTTCTCCCGCAAAGCGAGCTCTTTTCGAGCAGAGGCTGACGGAGAAAAGCCTTGAATCTTCGGTCACCTCGAGCATCCCGCGCAGGTCTACCCGTAACACCGCTCCTCTTTCCTTTGCTCAAGAGCGGCTTTGGTTCCTTAACCAACTTGAGCCAGAGAGCCCGGCTTATAACGAGTCAAAGGCCTTCCGATTGAGCGGCGTTCTGGATCTGGACGCGCTTAAGAGGACTCTAAACCAAATCGTTCTGCGCCACGAAGTTTTAAGAACGACCATCGTCACAATGGATGGAAGCCCACGCCAGGTGGTTGCGCAAAATCGACATGTCGAACTGCCAGTAATCGATTTGCGAGCTGTGCCGAAGACAGACCGCGATCCTGAAGCGCAACGGCTGATTGTGGAGACCATGCGAAAACCGTTCGACCTGTCTCGTGATCTCATGCTGCGAGTACTATTGCTGCGGCTGGCCGAGCAAGAACACGTCTTCCTCGTCGTCAAGCACCATATTGCTTCGGACGGTTGGTCCTCAGGGATTTTTTGGCAAGAAGTGACGGCTCTTTATGAGGCTTATACTTCCGGCCAGTCAGCTGATTTGCAAGAACTGCCGGTTCAATACGCGGACTATGCGGCATGGCAGCGAGACTGGTTTCAGGGGGACGTCTTAGAGACTCAGCTTTCGTACTGGGGCAAGCAGCTGGACAATTTAGGCACCCTGCAACTCCCCACAGATCGGCCGCGCCCCGCGATTCAGAGTTTTGGGGGTGCAAAACAAACTTTCATTTTAGCCAAGGATCTTTCTGCGGCGCTCAAAGCATTGAGCCTTACGCACGGGGTCACTTTATTCATGACTCTCTTGGCGGCGTTTCAGGCGCTGCTTTATCGCTACACGGGGCAGGAAAATATTGCGGTAGGGTCGCCCATCGCCGGTCGCAACCGGGTCGAGATCGAAGGATTGCTCGGTTTCTTCGTGAATACCTTGGTTTTGCGAATCGATGTTTCAGGCAAGCTGGCGTTTAAAGAACTGTTGGAGAGAGTGCGAGGAATGTGTTTAGACGCGTACTCGCACCAAGACCTGCCATTTGAGAAGCTGGTGGAGGAGTTGGCACCGCAACGGGTTTTGAACCACAACCCGCTTTTCCAAGTCACATTCCAACTAAATAACGTCCCGAGGCGATTGGTGAAACTGCCCGCCATCGACGTTGAGGATATGGAGCTGGACAGTGGGATCGCGAAGTTCGATCTAAGCCTGACCATGACCGATCGCGGTGAAGATATCGCCGGGCGCCTGCAGTACAACACCGATCTCTTTGACGAAGCGACAATGGCGCGTATGCTAGGTCATTTTCAGACTCTGCTTGAAGGGGTAGTGGCAGATCCCGATCGATATGTAGCCGATTTACCGCTAATCACGCAAGCCGAGCGGCGACAGTTATTGTTCGAGTGGAACGAGACCAAGAGAGATTACCCAAAGGGGAAATGTCTTCATCAGCTGTTTGAGAAGCAGGCCGAGCAAACGCCGGACTCTGTCGCCGTTGTCTTTGAAGACCAGCAGTTGACCTACGGAGACCTAAACAGGCGCGCCAATCGGTTGGCTCATTACTTGATGAGATTAGGAGTGGGACCGGAGACGCCGGTGGGAATCTGTGTGGAGCGGTCGTTAGAAATGATCATCGGCCTTTTGGGAATTCTGAAGGCCGGTGGCGTCTACGTACCGTTAGATCCATCTTATCCCAAACAGAGGCTCGCCTTCATGCTGGCAGATACACAGGCGCCGGTGCTGTTATCCCGAGAACGGCTCATGGAGAAGCTACCGAGTGATGACTCCCATGTGGTGGTGTGCTTGGACAGAGACTGGCAAGAGATCGCCAAGCAAAGCGAGAAGATTCCTGAGAGTGGGGTGACAGAAGATCACCTCGCTTATGTGATCTACACTTCGGGTTCAACGGGAAATCCGAAGGGAGTGCTTATCGAACATCGGCAGATTCTAAACTATGTGCAAGCTATCCGGGACCGCTGCAGGCTAGAGCCTGGCGCCAGTTTCGCTATGGTTCAGCCCCTTTCCTTCGATGCGAGTCAAACGGTTCTTTTCCCTTCACTGATTTCAGGCGGATGTCTGCACATCCTATCTGAAGAGAAAGCCACCGACCCGCAAGCTCTTGGCGAGTATTTTCGCCGGTTTCCAATTGACCTGCTCAAGATCACGCCGTCCCACCTGGCGGCGCTGCAAGTTTCGTCTCCGTCTGGGCAGATATTGCCGCGCCGTTGGCTGATTATCGGCGGCGAAGCATGGCACCGCGATTGGCTAGTAAAAGTTCAAGCCACAGGAGATTGTTCCATCTTTAACCACTACGGGCCGACCGAAGCCACGGTAGCTGTTCTGACCTATGAGCTAAAGGCAGGCAAAGTGGACGGCGGTTCCTCGACGGTTCCGATCGGACATCCTCTGCCAAATATTCGCGCCTACCTGTTAGACCGCTATTTACACCCTGTCCCTATTGGCGTTCCCGGCGAATTGTACATCGGCGGGAGCTGCCTGGGTCGAGGTTATCTCAATAGTCCGGATTTGACGGCCGAGAAATTTATCCCCAACCCGTTTAGCGACGAGCCGGGAGCGCGCCTTTATAAAACTGGAGATAGATCTCGATACCTGGCCGACGGTAACGTTGAATTTCTTGGGCGCACGGACCATCAAGTCAAGATCCGCGGCTACCGTATCGAGCCCGGCGAGATCGAAGCCGCTCTGAGACAACACCCGAGCGTGCAGCAAGCAATTATCTTGGCGCGAGAGGACGTTGAGAGTGCCGAAGGTGGATTGCAGATTTCGGAGAGTGGCGGCGAGAATCCAAAAGGCAAAACCTGTGCTGAGCAAAGTCGAAGGATCGAAAATCCAAAATCTGAAGACAAGCGTCTCATCGCCTATGTCGTTGCCAGACCCGACCGCGCTCCCACGGCAGGCGGCAAGTCGCGTTATCGCCTTCCTAACGGAGCAGCGGTACGAGACGGAGCCGATATTCAACCGATACCCGTTTTGAACAACCCGATTTTATCAACGGCTGATCTAAAAAACTTCTTGGACAATAAGCTGCCCGGCTACATGGTGCCATCGGTCTTCATGTTTCTGGAGGCGCTGCCCCTTAGCCCCAACGGTAAGGTGGATCGCAAGGCCCTTCCAGCACCCACGCAAATACGGCGTGAGTTAGACGAGACATTTTTGGCTCCTCGAACGGCCGTTGAAACTTTGCTCGTCAATATTTGGGCGGAAGTACTCAGACTCGATCTGGATAAGGTGGGCATCCACGACAACTTCTTCGATCTCGGCGGCCATTCTCTATTGGCCACGCAGGTGATGTCTCGTGCGCGTGAAGCTTTCCAGGTCGAGGTACTTTTACGTGATCTGTTCGAGGCGCCGACGGTAGCCGAGTTGGCTTCGAAAATTGACCCGCGGGCATCGGCAAGCAGTAAGCTCCGGGAGCTTGCTCGTAGTCTATCTGAGGTGGAATCGCTTTCCCCGGAGGAAGCTCGGCGCCTGCTAGCCGAAGAGGCTACAGAAACATGAGAGAGGGAAACCGTGATGAGATTTGTCCAATTGGGTGCTCGGCGGAGGAGTCATCCGCATCTGTATCGACAGGCGAAGCGCAACGCCTCGTTGGAAGTGAGACAATCGCCGGGTGAAATATGAGCGACACCTCCGCCCACACCCTGCATATTCCAGAGGAGCAGAGAGCCATTCAGGCCAAATGCTTCCATCCGAGCGGCTCGTTTACCGAGTTCAAGAAAGACGAGACCGAGCAATCGATTTCTGAACGGTTTGAGAAGCAAGTAGCTAAGTATCCCGATCGACTTGCAATCAAGAGCAAAGACCATGAACTCACCTATGACGCTTTAAACAAGATAGCCAATCGTGTTGCGCGGGCCATCCTGACCCGATGCGGCGAAGATGGTGAACCGATAGCGCTGCTATTTGAAAACGATGCGCCGATGATCGCTGCGATCCTCGGAGCATTGAAGGCTGGCAAGATCTACGTCCCGGTGGATACCTTGCTTCCCCGTACTAGGGCGACCTACATCCTGGAGGATTCTCGCGCAAGTTTAATCGTAACCAATAACAAAAACCTTCCGTTAGCCAAGGAATGGACAGACAACGCGCTCTCGTTGATCAATATTGATGAAATCGATGCCAGTCGCTCCACTGACTCTCTTGGTTTGTCTATATCGCCGGCCGCGCTCGCCTGGATCCTTTACACTTCCGGCTCGACCCGAGGGCCAAAGGGGGTGGTCCAAAATCATCGAAACGTGCTTCATTTCGTCAGGAACTATACCAACGGCTTGCGCCTCTGCTCGGAGGACCGGCTGACCGTGCTTTCTTCTTTCAGCGTCAATGCCGGTAATCACGATATCTTTACCGCCTTGCTAAACGGCGCATCACTTTACCCGCTGAACATCAAAGAGGTCGGCGTGGGGCGAGTGGCCGGCTGGCTCGGCCAGCATAACATCACCATCTACCATTCCGTGCCAACAGTCTTTCGCCATTTCATCGAATCTCTAGACGAGGAGGCAAAGTTTCCCAACCTGCGCGTTATAAGATTTGGCGGTGAGTCGGCCTCCAAAAGAGACGTGGAGCTGTACAAAAAAACCTTCGCTCAAGGCTGTATCCTTGTTAATCGCCTGGGAAGCACCGAGACCGGAACCGTCCGGTGGTACTTCATCGACAAAGAGACAGAGATTAACGGAAATATCGTACCTGTCGGATATCCAGTCGAGGATAACGAGGTCCTGTTGCTCGACGACGCTGGAAAAGAGGTCGGCAGTGATAACGTTGGTGAGATCGCGGTCAGGAGTCGTTATCTTACCCCGGGCTACTGGCACAGACAGGACCTTACAGACGCTATATTCCTGCCCGATCCCGAAGGAGGAACCGAACGAATCCATCGCATGGGAGACTTGGGGCGACTGTTGCCCGATGGCTGCCTGGTGCATCTCGGACGCAACGATCTTCTGGTAAAGGTCAGAGGCCACCGCATCGAAGTCGCTGAGATCGAGATGGCCTTACTCGATCATCCGGCAATCAAAGAAGCCGTTGTCGCGGCTCGGCACCAAGGCGGCGATCCTTCGACCGCGCTTAGGACAGAACGGCGACTCGTGGCCTATCTGCTACCGGCGGCCTTCCCCGTACCCGCTGTAACCGAGCTGCGCAGCTTTCTAAACGAAAGACTGCCTGACTACATGATACCGTCGGCGTGGGTATTTCTGGATGCCTTTCCGCTGGCGCCAAACGGGAAGGTAGACCGCCGGGCGCTACCACCACCTTCTACAGCCAGACCCGAGGTCGACACGCCTTTTGTGGCCCCTCGAACTTTACTGGAAGAGGCGCTGGTAGAGACCTGGGCTAGAGTGCTCGGGCTGGAGCGGGTGGGCATCCACGATAATTTCCTTGAGTTGGGAGGCCATTCGTTACTGGCCACTCAGATCATCACACAGGTGATCAAGACCTTTAAGGTGGAAGTCCCTTTACGTTCTCTGTTCGAGGCGCCGACTGTGGCAAAAATGGCGATGATTATTACCCGATACCAGACCCGGAAGGCTAAGCCGGACGAAATAGGCCGCATGTTGGCCGAGCTGGAATCGCTCTCGGATGAAGAAGCGCAACGCCTCGTTGTCGAGGAAGCGAGAAAATCGCCGGAAATATGAGCGACACCTCATCGAGAGTTTTCAGTTTGAGCTTTCTCTACAAACCCTGTTCCAATTACCCACGATCGCCGAAATGGCAGACGTGATTACTCGGTATCGAGGTAAACACCTCAGTGACAAAGAGGTGGATCGACTGTTGGCAGAAGTCGAAGAGCTTTCCGATAAAGAAGCAGAGTCAGAACTCGTCCATGAAAGCACGTCATCGAGGAAAATTTCCCGTGAAGGATAGACACACGCGATGAATAATGAGTTATCCAGCGGGTCGGAGCCTCTGAGCGATATCACCGAACGCATTGCTGCGCTCTCGCCCGCAAAACGGGCGCTGCTTGAGCTTAGACTCAAAAAGAATCGTTCTAATGGCGCGGCTGCGCAGCCCATTCCGCACCGGACAAACCGTGACTCGGCGCCTCTATCCTTCGCTCAGCAGCGGCTATGGTTTCTGGATCAGCTAGAGCCGAACAGCCCTCTCTATAACGTCGCAAAGGCGGTGCGGCTGAGCGGGCCGCTCAACGTAAATGCGCTGCGGAAATCCCTCGCAGCAATTGTCGAACGTCACGAGGCGCTGCGCACTACATTTTCATCGGTCGATGGCGAACCGGTGCAAGTTATTCATAAGAGCCGGTCGGTGGAACTGACGACAATCGACCTGGAGAGCCGGTCGGTGGAACTGACGACAATCGACCTGGGCGCACGATCCAACGGCAACCGCAATCTAGACGTCCAACTTCTGCTCCAAGAAGAGGCGCGCCGCCCGTTCAACTTGTCCGCTGACTTGATGCTGCGGCCAACTCTATTTCGGTTGGCTGAGGAAGAACACATATTGCTTCTGGTGATGCATCACATTGCATCCGATGGCTGGTCAATGGGGGTGCTTTTCCGGGAACTAGCCGCGTTTTATGAAGCCTTTTCCCATGGGAAGCCCGCGCCGCTTCCTGAACTGCCCATTCAATATGCCGACTTTGCCGTGTGGCAGCGCCACTATCTGCAGGGTGAAGTGCTCGAGTCCCAGCTCTCCTATTGGAAGAAACAGTTAGCCGGAGCCCCTGCGCTGTTGGACCTTGCTCCGGATCGGCCGCGACCGGCCGTCCAGAGTTATCGAGGCGCCGCGGAGTCTTTCGTCTTGCCTGAAAGCTTGTCCGAAGCTCTCAAAGTGCTCAGCCGGCGCGAAGGCGTTACGCTCTACATGGCGCTTCTGGCTGCCTTCAACGTGTTGCTCTCTCGCTATAGCGGCCAAGAGGATCTGGTTGTCGGGAGCCCGATCGCCGGCCGGAACCATCCCGAAGTCGAAAGCTTGATCGGCTTTTTTGTCAACACCTTAGTGTTGCGTATCGACCTCTCCGGCAACGTCAGCTTTAAGGAGCTGCTCGGCCGCGCGCGCAAGGTAACCTTGGAAGCGTTCACCCATCAAGATCTACCCTTTGAAAAGCTCGTCGAAGCGTTGCACCCCAAGCGCGATGCCAGTCACAGATCTTTGGTTCAGATCGCCTTTGCCTTTCAAAACGTGCCGCGCCAGCCGCTTGAGATGGCAGACCTCACGGTCCGCCCCCTTCAGGCCGATCTTGGAATCGCAAAAACTGATCTCACCCTTTTCATGTGGGAAGCGGGAGCCGCTCTCGCCGGGACGCTGAACTATAATGTCGATCTTTATGATTCCGCTACGATCAGCCGCATGCTGGAGCATCTTCAAGAATTTACTGGAGGCCGTCGTCACCGATCCAGAACGGCCACTCAGCGCCGCTGTCGCCATCGATTCAAACCAGCGCCTTTCCGCAAAGAGCGGCCTGATTCCTACGATCAATCCAATTTAACGCAGAACCAACTCCTCATCTGGGCAGAGCAGAAGCTCTACCCCGATGTGCCCCTCTATAACGTCGCCATCACTCATACCTTGAAGGGAGATATTGATCGCGATCACTTCAAAAAAGCCTTTCAGACGCTGGTCAATTCCAGCGATGCGTTGCGCACTGTGATCCGGGAAATAGATGGCATCCCGGATCAAATCGTTTTGCGCGATTTTCCTTATGAGCTGGAATATCTCGACTTCTCTAAACTCTCGAATTCGCGGGCGGCCTTCGATAGTTGGCTTGAAATCCGCTCACGAGCTTCGTTTGATCTCGAACAAGGCTCTTCGACTGCGTTCTGGCAAAAATCGCCGACGGGGAATTTGTCTGGTATTGGAATCAGCACCATATCATCACCGATGGATGGTCCAATCATTTGATCTTCGCCCGGATGTCGGAGTTCTACGGACTTTCCCTAGAAGGCCGTTTGGAACAGCAAGTAGAACTTCCTCGTTTTCAGGATTACATCGGCTACGAAAAAGAATATCGGCGCTCTTCGCGCTATCGCGAGTCCGAGGCTTACTGGAGAAGGAAGCTCGCTAAAAACCTTGAGCCCTTCAGCGTCGATGGCAAGAGCGCCTTTAAAGAAGACCACCCGAGTCCAACGGGTGTCGCGCAACTTAGGCATCGAACGGACGCAAAAGCTAAAGCAGCTTGCCTCACGACAAAAGATTTCGGCAAAGACCGAGCACGGGTCGATATTTAATGTATTCGCGGCTCTTCTCTTTACCTATCTCTATCGCGTCACGGGAAATCGTCGCCAATCCGTCGGAACACCGCTGCACAACCGTAGGTCAAAGGCTTTTAAAGATACGATCGGATTACTCATGCAGGTTTTGCCGCTGCAAATAACCATCGGACAGGACGATACTTTTATTTCCCTGATCCGCAAGATCGCCTTAGAGGCCCCTGAAGTTTTCCGCCACAGCCACGCTCTGGGCAATTCCTCAGACCAAGAAAGTTTACGACGTCCTATTGAACTACCATACATCGTCACATTCAAAATTCCATAGAATACCCGTGCAAAAAGAACGGGTGCATACTGGCCATGAAAACGACAGCCTTGCTCTCCAAGTGCACGACTTAAGTGCTTCCGGGAGCTATATCCTTGACTTTGACTTTCACTGCGATGTTTTCAACGAAACGCAGCAGCAGCAGGCCGTCCAACATTTTCTTCAAATTCTCGACGCCTTATTGGACGAACCCAACCAGTCATTGCATCGCGTCAGCCTTCTATCCTCCGAAGAAAGAGAACGAGTGCTGCGCAAGTTCAATGAGACCCAGTTCGCGCTGCCAAAGAGCCTGACGGTGCCGCGGCTCTTTGAAGAGCAGGTTCATAGGAAGCCCCATCAAGTCGCAGTCCGATTCGAGGGGCAATCGCTCACATATGTCGAGTTAAACAGCAGAGCCAATCAACTGGCTCACTATCTCAAATCGCTGGGAGTAGGACCGGAGACCATCGTAGGTATATGCGCCGAGCCTTCGCTGGCGATACTGGTGGGAATAATGGGAATTCTCAAAGCCGGCGGCGCTTATCTGGCGCTTGATCCGGAGCATCCAAGCGAACGCCTGGCGTTCATGCTGAATGATGCGCGGGTTGCGCTTCTGTTGACTGAAAAGAGATTGGTCGAACAATATCCTCGTTTTTCTGCGGCTATAAGAAATGATTCCACCGACCAGGTCCAAACCAGTTCCGTACGGATCGTTTACGTTGATGCCGATGGGCCGGCGATTGACAGCCAAGGCGATGAGAATCCCGACAGCAACCTGACGGCGGACAATAGTGCGTACATCATTTACACTTCCGGCAGCACGGGGAAAGCCAAGGGAGTCATCGTGCCGCACGGCGGCCTCTGCAATAGGCTGCTGTGGGCGCGAAAATTCTATGGGCTAAACGAAACAGATCGCTGTCTGCAAAAAGCGTCGTTCTCCTATGATGCTTCAGTCTGGGAAATCTTCGAACCGTTACTGGCTGGGGCTCAGATCATTATGGCCCGCCCCGGAGGCCGTCGGGACAGCGCTTACCTGGCCGAGTTGATTGCCAAACACAGCATCACCGTTGCTGAATTCGTGCCTTCGATGCTGCGGCTATTGCTGGAGGAAAAAGCCATCGAAGATTGCCGTAGTCTAAAACGCGTCTTTTCCGGTGGCGAAGTTCTGCCGCTTGAGCTTCAGAAGACCTTTTTTGAAAAGCTATCCTCAGATTTGCACAACACCTACGGGCCCACCGAGGCTTCCATAGATGTGACTCACTGGAAATGCGAGCCTGGCGCTAATCAAGAACCCATCCCGATCGGCCGCCCGATTGGCAATACGCAGATTTACATTTTGGATGCTCACCTGAATCCCGTTCCTATCGGAATTGCCGGCGAGTTGCATATCGGCGGGGTCGGTCTGGCCCGAGGCTATCTAAACCGGCCCGAGCTAACAGCGGAGAAATTCATTCCGGATCCTTTTAGCGGCGAGCCGGGATTGCGTCTTTATAAAACCGGAGACTTGGCTCGCTACCTCAATGACGGCAACGTTGAATTTCTCGGCCGCCTCGATCATCAGGTGAAGATCCGCGGCTTTCGCATCGAACTCGCGGAAATCGAGGCGGCACTCAGAGAGCACCCGGCCGTGCGTGAAACTGTTGTCGTGGTTCTGGGGGATGCGCCCGGAGAGCAGCGCTTGGTAGCTTACGCCGTGACCAACCAGGAGCCGGCGCCCACAACTACCGAGCTGCGCAGTTTTCTGAAAGAAAAGTTGCCTGATTACATGTTGCCATCTGCCTGCGTATTCCTGAAAGCATTTCCGCTAACGGCCAGCGGCAAAGTGGATCGCCAGGCGCTGCCGATCCCCGAGAAATCGAGGCCTGAGCTGGAAAAGGGAGTTGTGGCGCCGCGCACACCGGCGGAGTCCACGATTGCTGAAATCTGGCGGGACTTGTTAGGTGTAGACCGAGTCGGCATATATGACAACTTCTTTGACCTCGGCGGCCATTCGCTGTTGGCGCTGCGTCTGTTTGCGCGATTTGAGAAAGCCTTTGGAAAGAAGCCGCTCTTGTCGAGCTTCTTCCAGCGGCCGACTATCGAGCATCTCGCAAAAGTTATAACCCAGCGAATGCCATCCACCGGTTCGTCGTGCCTCGTGGCTATTCAACCACAAGGCGTCAAACGTCCCTTCTTCTGCGTGCATGAATTCTTCGGTGACGTTGTCTGTTATACCAATCTGGCCCGTCGGATGGGACAAGATCAGCCGTTCTATGCGCTTCAAGCGCGAGGATTAGATGGCAACGACGAGCCTCTTGCCGACATCGGAGCGATGGCGGCTCACTACATCGATCAAATACGAAGCGGTTCAACCGCACGGCCCCTATGCTCTCGGCGGTCTCTGTATCGGCGGCGTCATCGCTTTTGAAATGGCTCAGCAACTCCGGGCCAAAGGAGAACCGGTGGCGCTGGTGGCGCTACTCGACAGCGGAGTCACCTCGCGGTCCGGCAAGATCACCTGGTGGTGGAGTTTTCTTCGAAACCTACCACGCGATCTTCCCTCCTGGTTGATCGGCTCCATGCAGCTCAATCGCGACCAGTGGTTGATCTGATGAAACTTAAGTCCGCCAATCCAACGCACGGCTGCTTCTTTTCGAGTTCATCCGGCGACGATTTCAAGACCGTGGCTCAAGCGGATTGAGGGACTGGGTGACCTCTTTCAATTCTCCGAAAGCACCGCAAAGTCGCGCGCGCACAGCACCACGCTCCGAAAGTACAAATCCCCGGTCTATACCGGTCGTCTCACTCTCTTTCGTGCCCGCATGCAGCCTTTCTTCTCCGCGCACAAGCCCGATAAGGGCTGGAAATATCTGGCCGCTGGAGGCCTCGATATCAGGGTAGTTCCCGGAAATCATCTTGCAATGCTCCAAGAACCTCACGTGCGAGTCCTATCCCAAGAGCTCACGGCTTGCCTCGACGGGACGGACGATAGCCGATAGGAAACACATTAATATTAAACGCATTCGCAGCGCTCCAGTCATGAGCTTTGAAGTCCTCGGAGTGAGCGGGGGTTCCCGGCTGTGCGAGCAGCATATGCCACGGCGCGGAGCGGTCCCAGAAGGATTCGCCGCCGCGCTCTTTCGGATCAATCGAGGATGATAAACCGACCATTGCGCTTCTGCATGATCACGACGTTCTACCCGCCCTACAACTTTGGCGGCGATGGCATCTTTGTGCGCCAGCTCTCAAACGAGCTGGCGCGACGCGGCCATCGAGTGGACGTGATCCACTGCATCGATTCGTACCGGCTTTTAGCGCATCGTGAGCCGAAGGCCCGCTATGACGATCACCCCAACGTCACGGTCCACGGGCTGAAGAGCCCATTCGGATTTTTATCGCCGCTCGCCACCCAACAGACCGGCTTCCCGTTTTTCAAGCTCGCGCGAATCGCGAAGATCCTGGAGAAGGGGTTCGACGTAATCCATTACCACAACGTTTCGCTCGTCGGCGGGCCCAAGATCCTGGCGTATGGAAACGCCATCAAGCTTTACACGATGCACGAGTATTGGCTGTTTTGTCCGACCCACGTGCTTTTCCGGTTCAATCGTGCGGTTTGCGAGCAGCCCCACTGCTTCACGTGCGCGCTTACGTACAGGCGGCCGCCGCAGTTATGGCGTCACTTCGGATTGATCGAGTCCGCGGTTCGCCACGTGGACGCTTTCATCGCGCCGAGCAATTTCAGCAAGGACATCCATCTCCGCATGGGGTTGGACATACCGATCGAGCATATGCCGCTTTTCATCGACGGAGACGGTCATGACGCGCCCGCCACCGGCGATCACGCCGGCGGCTCACCGGATGAACCTTATTTCCTGTTCGTCGGACGGCTCGAAAAACTCAAGGGCCTCCAGACGACCATCCCGTTCTTCCGGCAGTACGCGAAAGCGCGTTTGCTGGTCGCCGGCTCTGGGTCATACGAAGCCGAGCTGCGCAAAATCGCCGAAGGCAGTCCGAACATCCGCTTCCTGGGTCGCCGCACTCCCGCTGAATTGGACGGGCTGTACCGGAGTGCCGTCGCCATCATCGTGCCGTCTCTGACGTACGATGCCTCGCCGCTGGTCATCCTCGAGGCGTTCAGGCAGCGCACCCCCGCGATCGTGCGCGACCTTGGCGGCATGCCGGAAGCGATCCGCGACAGCAGCGGCGGTATCGTTTACCGGACGGACGAAGACCTGCGCGGCGCGGTGGAGCGCCTGATCGCGGACCGCTCGTTTCGTAATCTTCTCGGCGCTAATGGCTACAAGGCGTATCGCGAACAGTGGACGCCCGAGGTTCACCTGGGCCGCTATTTCGCCCTGATCAAAAAGATCGCGGCGGCGCGAGAACGCGCCGCAGCGTTGTCCGCGAAGCCGGGTGCCGGAGCCTCGGTTCCGTCAGCGGCTCGCGCAACGGCAGGAGTAGGATGTCAGTTCAATGAGTCGGCGGCGCGATTTTCCGAAGCCGAATGTACCCCAGCGGTGCCGGAGTGTAGTTCTCCTCGAAAAACTTTGTAATGTCGGGGGAAAGTCAGAATCACGGGGTATTGGGTCGAGCAGCCGGTAGAAGTACGCGTGCGGACGAAACCGTCCGACTCCTTCCTGCCCGTCCATGACCGTCTCGAGGTCGGAATCGTGCCAGTAAGATGGGCGAAACAGACGGGCAAGACATGGCGATTGAACAGCCGCCGGCGTTGAACATTTCGGTGGTCGTGCCATTTTTCAACGCCAAGCGGCATATCGAAATATGCATTCAGGCTCTCTCGCGGCCGATGAGCGGCCGCGAGAGACTGCTCGTCTATCGAAAGACCATCAAGCGCCAGAGGTATTCGTGGGCGAGGTCGACGATGCTCATGGGTGTGCTCGTGCTCCGTCTTTTGTACTGGATCGCCGGCGGGCTCAGCGTGCTTCTGCTTTCCAGACGCGCGCCGGCCGTTTAGCCGCCGTTATGCTCGAACACCTCGTTGTCTATCCCATTTCCGGATTGTGTAACCGCATGCGGACGATCGCGTCCGCGAAGCGGCTCTGCGCCCGTGCCGGAGCAAGGTGCACGATTATCTGGGATTGGGGTGATTACCGGGCCCTGTTCGACGATGACACGGAATGGATGCCCTATACGGAGGGAATGGACTGGCAGAAAGATAACCTGATTCCCGGTTATCATCACATCCGGCATTCTCCTCCGCGCGACGGCGGTTCACGACGGAACTGGCGCGTGCCGGTGACGGCACACCCGCGGATCGCGCTGACTTCCCGGTTTGTCTTTGGCGCAGTCGAGGAACGCCGCTTGCGGCGCTACACCGTTTATGAGGAACACGATGTCATGCCTTGGTTTCCCAAACCGGTTCCGGCGATCCTGCGCGAGGTAGAGGCATTCAAGCGCGCCTCGTTTCGTCCCGGCACGGTCGGTATGCACATCCGGCGAACCGACAATATAAACGCCGCCCTGCGCTCGCCGGACCGCTCCTACTTCAAACACGGAGACCGGCTGGTCGATTCCGGGCAGCAATTGTTCCTGGCCACGGACAATCAGGAAACACTGGAGTTGCTGCGACGGCGCTACGGACGAAACCTGATTCATTATCCGAAGCGGTCGGATCTCGAGCGGCGCTGGCCACGAACGAGTTCCACTGAGCAGGCGATCGTCGACGACATGGTCGACCTCTGGCTGCTTGCCTCGTGCGAATTCGTAATCGGCTCTCAAGGCTCATCCTTCAGCCGGGTGGCGATTCTTCTCAACGGCTCACGGCGCTGCAAAGCGATCGACCACCCGTTCGGGATCGTCCAATACGCGTTTGTTCGGCTGCGCATGATCCGCGCGCGGCTGTATCCCGGGAATCAGCGTCCCGCATGAGCACCACTGGGCACGGAGGAGCGCCGCTCTTCGCATCTCAATGAGTCTATGGACGCAAAGAGAAAACTGTTGACGCTTCACGATCTCTACCTTCTCGGTGTCATGGCACTGATCGGTGTCGCCGACCGCGCCGGATCGCCCGCGCTGTCCCGGTTGTTCGCGCGCATCGCCGGACTCACCTCGTGGTGGTTATCGAGGCGGCGGCGGCAGGGCCGGGCGCAGCAGGTGGCCCGCATCCTTGACCTCGATGAGTCCGAAACACGCCGGATCGTCAAGAACTGTTTTTACCAATTTTGGGACGGGGTTTTTTTGCTGCGATGTCACTGGCGCCTGCGGTCCACGAGTTGCGAAGTGCAGCTTCGGGGGCTCGAGAATTTGCAGAAAGCGCTGGCAAAAGGAAAGGGCGCGATCCTGTGGGAAAGCCACTCGTTCGGGATGCGCGTGTTGGCCAAACGTATCCTGCACGCATCCGGCTTATCTATCACTCAGCTTCATGGCCGGAACCATCTCGAGGGCTTTCATAACAGCAAGAGCTGGGTCATGCGCAAGATCATCTATCCTTTCGTTGAACAGCGTGAGAGGGCGTTCGTCAAAGAAATCATCTATCTGACTCCCTCCGAGTTCTCCTTCAACAGGACGCTGTTGGAGCGCCTGAAAGGCAACGGCATTCTCTGCGTCGCCGCCGACGGCCGGCAGGGCCATAGATTCGTTTCGGTGGAGTACCTCGGCACTCGTCAGCTCTTTTCGAGTGGAATGGTCAGCCTGGCGCGGCTCTCGGGCGCGAGTCTTCTTCCGATGTTCTGCATTCAGGATGAGACGGAGAAGCCGACGCTTATCATCGAACCGCCCATTGACGTCGGGATTGAGCGCAACGCGCA
The DNA here is from genome assembly GCA_963801935.1 of uncultured delta proteobacterium. Classification (GTDB taxonomy): domain Bacteria; phylum Desulfobacterota; class Binatia; order UBA9968; family UBA9968; genus DATACQ01. The sequence goes on along the minus strand of CAWDHA010000016.1, from coordinate 156,612 downwards.
CGAAAGCGTCAGCCGTTACGTGCGCCTGCTCGAAGGCTACATCCGCCGCTACCCGGAACAATTTCGGTGGCACGGCGCGCCTGGCGAGGGGTCTCCGGCGGCCGCACCGCTCCAGATCGCAGCGGATCAAACCGTCGCGTCTTAATTACCGGCGGCGTCGACGAAGAAAGACAGCGGAAGGTTATCGTGAAAGAAAACGGCCACTCCCACGTTGACATAATCAAGGAATTGATGGTCTCCGAACTGAACGTCAGCCGCGCGGCGCTGGAGTCGTGCTCTTCCGCGACGCCGCTTCTCGGAACCGGCGTCGGCCTGGACTCCGTGGAGACGATGGCGCTGGTCGTCGCGATCGAAGAGGAGTTCGAGATCTCCGTGCCCGATACGGACCTGAACGCCGCGCTGTTCGAAAGCCTCGACACACTCGCCCGTTATGTTTCGAAGAAAGTCGCCGAGGGTCAATAACGGTGCCGCGCCGGATTGTGCGGAGTCTTTCGCGCCGGCGCGATAATCTCTCCTACGCCTGCTGACCCCGCCGGTTCGATTCCGCCGCGGGAAAAATCGAATGTTTCCGGCCTTTACCCGGATAGAGCCTCCTGACGGCATCCAACGTGCGGTCTTGCCGGCCGCAGCGCGGCGATGGCTGGAGCTGATGCGACGTGCGTGCTTCTCGAGACTCCGCCGCTTGATTGCGCGGTGGGCAACCCCACTGCGCAGCGCTAATGAGTTCACGAGGTGGAGGATCGTTGCGCCGGCTTCATGCACCGCTTACCGCTTGACCGTAAGCCATCTTTCCCGTTACCGGTTCGCGGCGCTCGGCAGAGAAGCCTCGTGGCCCGCAGGCCGGGCGAAACAGATCGTCTATTACATCCAATCTTTTCCGACGCTGAACGAAACGTTCATTCAGCGGGAGATCGCGGCCTTGGGCCGCGCGGGAATGCCGGTGCAAGTAATCGCTCACAAAGGGAAGGACGCGAAACTTCTCGGACCCGACGCCCTGACATTGCAGGCGCGCACGATCTACCTGCAACCGATCCGGCGGGCCGAACTGGTCCGCCGCGCGCTGGCGCTTTTCCGGCAACGGCCCGTCATTTTTGTGAGTTTGCTCCTGTATGTCCTTGGATCCCGCTACGATATCCGCAAATCGCCGGCGCTGGATTGCGAGGTATTTGCGTACGCTATCCATCTGGCATCGGTGCTTAGAACGTTTGGAGCCAGTAACGTGCATGCACCGTGGGCCAGCATCGATGCGTTTATCGCGCTGTGTGCCGCAAGGCTTTTGAATATTCCCTATACGGTTCAAGCGCGCGCCTACGACATCCACAGACATACGTCAGCCGCCGGGTTGGCGCTGAAGCTGGCGGGTGCCGCTTTCGTGATCACCAACAGCAAATACAACGAATCGCGGCTGCGCCCGCTGCTCGCGCCGGGAACCCAAAGTAAAATCCGCGTAATTTACAACGGCCTGCCGCTGGACCGATTTCACGCGGCGAGGAACCGGACACCGGACTCTCATACGATCCGGATTCTCCTGGTTGCGAGTTTTGTCGAGCCCAAGGGAATGGAATATCTCCTCATGGCCTGCAAGATCCTGCGGGACCGAGGCTACCCGGTTCGCTGCGAGATCGTCGGTGGAAAAAATGCCGGCGAGATGAATTACTACATCGCCGTGCGGAAACTGCACAAACGGCTTGGCCTGGAGAAGGAGGTTCTGTTCAGCGGCCGACAGCCGTTCGCTTGCGTGTTCGAAAAATACCGGCAGGCGGACGTGTTCGTCTTTCCGGCGGTCACGGCCCAGCACGGCGGCCGCGACATAACCCCAAACGTGATTCTCGAGGCCATGGCGATGGAACTTCCCGTGGTAAGCACGAATTCGGGCGCCATACCCGAGATCATCGAGGACGGCGTGAGTGGAATCCTGGTTCCGCCGCGCGATGAGCAGGCGCTCGCGGATGCGATCATCCGGTTGCGGACCGATCCCGCGCTGGCCGGCGCCCTGGCCGCGAACGCACGCAGGAGAATCGAAGAACGATTCGATATCGACAAAAACATCGTCCGGTTCGTCGCGCTTTTTCGTGACGGCGCGCAAAAACCCGGCGACGAGCGGCGCGGGACCTGAAGTGCTGCCGGCCGGCCAGAGATTCTATCGGTGGATCCGGCGCCTCGGGATCCTCGGCGACGGTTGGCTGCCCGATCGCACGGGTCGCGGTTCGGCCACGGAATTTAGCATCGGACTTTTTCCTGACGGCCATGCGTTCGGATTCACGATTGTTCAGGATGCGGACGGCGCTTATAGCCGGCGACTACGGCCCCTTTTCGAAGTATTCGACGAACTCGGTTTCAAGATAACCGCCACCGCTTTCGTCTTATGGGCCGACTGGGCCGGGGACGGCGCGGTGTGGCGCGCGTGGAGGGAGGCCGAGCCTGAAGGCCGTGAATTTTTCGCTCCCCAATGTGTCCCTCTCGCGGACGACCAGGAACGTGAATTTTACCGGGATCTGGCGCGCCGGGGCCATGAGATCGGCATGCATACGCCCAGCGACACATCCAGCACCAGACATGATGTGATTCGCGCCTTTAAATTTTTTGAGCAGCATTTTGGCCCCCCGCCGCCGGTTTATGTCGAGCATCGGGTAAGTGTAAAAAGGGACGCTCAGGCGCGCGAAGGATCGGATCCTAAAAGCCCGTATTACAACACCGACTTGCTGAATTCATCCGGCGCCTGGCTATGGATTGACGATGATCGGGGCGTTCCGCACAATCGCCACCGTGAATTCTACGACATTCTCGCGGCCAACGGTTCGCCTTTCAACTATTCGGCGGCCGAGCGCTACGGCATCAGCAAAGCCTTTCTGAGAACCGGAAGATGGAAGGAAGCGGACGGCGATGGTTTTTTATCCTGGTACTCGGAGGACCACATCGACGCGCTCGAAAGAAACCGGGGACTGGCGCTGGTTTACACGCATCTGGACAAAGGCTGGCTCGACTTTCAGACCAGGAAAATGCGCCATGCCATCAAGGATCGGCTGGCATACCTCGCTTCCAAGAACGGTTGGCTTGTTCCCGCGGGAATGATCCTGGACCGCCTGCTGGCGGTGCAACGCCTGGAGCTGCGCCATGACAACCAGTCGCTAAGCATCGTGAATTCGGGCAGTGAGACAGTCGACGGTCTCACGGTTCTATCCCGCAAGCGCCGTAGTCTCAGCCGGGGCAATCAGGTATTGAGCCCGGGCACCGGGGGCGAGATCGTGTTGGGCAGCATCGATCCCGGTGAAACATTGTCGTTCAATATAGTTCCGCCATTAGGGTCGGCGGCATGATCGCGGACCGGATCCAGACGTCATGAGCGGGCGCATTCTCCTTGGCTGCTACGGCGTGCCCGGCTGGGCCGGCGCGAGCACGGTTCTCTATCAGTTGTTCGAGCGGATGCAGCGCGAAGGCATCGATGTTGGCTACGCGAACATGCTAACGGAGTCCGACGAGGTGCTTCTGAGACAGGTGTACACCGACAATTTCGGCAATCCTCACACGCTCGAGAACGTCCACACCTGTGTCGTCCAGCCGCCTATGTGGCGGCCGCAAGCCGCCCTTTCGCAATTGATCGAAATGTTGGCGCCGGATCTCCTGCTCGGCTTCGGCGTCATTGCCGCGCGCCTGTTCGAGCTTTCAGCCTCGCGGGTTCCGGTTGTTTTCATGACCGCGGGGTCGCGCCGGTTGGGAGACCTTATCGCCACGGGAGCGATCACGGATTTTCTCGGGTTCAGAAAGCGCGTCGAGCATGGGATCGCGTTTTCGATGGGATCAGAAGAGCCTGAACGTCAGGCTGTCGATAATGCCGACCTGATCGTCGTTCACTCGCCGCTGATCCGGTTCGCCTTCGACCACTTTTTTTTTAGTCATAGCGGAAAAATTTACGCCAATATCATCTCGGTTGCGGACCTAGTGTTTCCCGAAGCGAAGCGCTTCGAGCATCTCAAGAAACCGTTCGCGGAGCGTGATATCGACGTTATCTTTGTCGCGGCCGCATGGACCCGACCCGAAAAAAACTATGGGCTGGTCAAGAAAATCGCGCGGCGCCTGAGCGGCCTCCGTGTTCATATCGTGGGCGCCTTCGAACGGCCGTGCGCTACGGCGCGGCACCACGGCAGAATCGTCGGCCGCGAACAGCTTTACGACCTTCTCGGCCGGTCAAAGACGCTCGTCTGTTCGTCTTCGCTGGATGCCGCGCCCGCGGTATTGTTCGAAGCCGCCGCGATGGGCTGTAACGTGGTTGCGTCGGCGAATTGCGGCAACTGGGAGCTTTGCAATGACCGGCTCGTTGCCGAGAGTTACGCTGAAGACGGGTTCCTCAGCAAAATCGAAACGGCCCTGAACGCATCGTATCCGGACAATCGAGAGCGTTTCCGCGGCGGATATGATGATCTCGTAGAGACGCTCTCGGTCTGCTAAGGTTCCGCGCCGCCGTCCGTCTGCCCGCGCAGCCGCAGTCGCCGCGATTAATGTGTCGCTAACGCTCGCGCCGGGTTTTGCCGAGGCCAATCGACCGCTGCCTCCACACTTTGTGAGAGTTTCCTGTAATATATGCGATCGGCATTCGGCCAGAGCGCTGTTTGTCAAGAAGGGATTTGTTCTGGCTCAATGCGGGCACTGTGACCTCGTTTATGTGCAGAATCAGCCTTCGCGGGAAGAATTGAAGCGGTTGTATAGTTTCAAGTCTGGTTACCATGTGGAGTTCAGGGACAACGATCAGGCATGCCGCACGTACTTACGCGAGGCGAGGGGATATTATCGTTTTATTGATAGATACAAGAAACGCGGCCGGCTCCTGGACATTGGTTGTTCGGCCGGCTTTTTTCTCAAAGTCGCGCGCGACCAGGGTTGGGAGGCCCAGGGCCTGGAGCTATCCGAAGATACCGCCGCCTTAGCCGAGAAATGGTATGGATTGGAAGTGACCGTTGGAACGCTTCGGGAGTCCCTGTTTCCGGCAAACCATTTCGACGTAGTTACGCTTTGGGACGTTATCGAGCATCTCGATGACCCGAAGAAGACGCTTTTTATCATCAATCAAATCCTCAAGCCCGATGGAATCGTCGCAATCGCGACGCCGAATATCGATGGGTTGTTTCCGGCGCTCTCATACAAAGTAGCCAATCTGTTAAACCATTGGCCGCACCCGGAGCCGCCGCGTCACTTGTTTCAGTTTTCCAAGAAGACATTGACCCGATTGCTCGAACTTACCGGATTCAAGGTAAGCGACATTCAGGACGAGCGCATTCCCATCGGTTATACGTTCGGCGGTTTGAAAGCGCTGCTGCGCTCGCCGTTTCGGCTTGGCTATGCCCTGGTGTTTATACCGGCCGCGTTTGCCGGTCCAATGTTGCGAGCGGGCGACAACGTATTCGCGGTGGCGCAGAAGACAGCCGGCGGGAGCCTCCAGGGATTCATCGGCATGCAAGCGGAGGAAGCGGGATGAAGATTGCAATCCACAAGGACGCCAACCCGCCCACGAGTTTTGGCGAGAAGTGGGCTTCCTGCCTGGCTCAATCAGGCGTCGAAGTGAAGCGGGTCAATCTCCGGCTGCCCGACGCCTTGGATCAGGTGCGCGGCTGCCAGGGCGTGATGTGGCATTGGGAGTATATGCCGCACGAACGCCAGGTGGCTCAGTCCATTTTGCGCGCGATCGAACAATATCTGCGTATTCCTGTTTTTCCCGACTACAACACCTGCTGGCACTACGACGACAAGATCGCGCAGTTCTATATATTCAAGGCTTTGAAGCTGCCGACCCCCAGAACATGGGTATTCTGGGACCGCGAACCAGCCGAGGCATGGGCACGCAGCGCCGGCTATCCCAAGATTTTTAAACTCAGAACCGGTTCCAGTTCAGCCAATGTGCACATGGTAAACTCCGCCGACGAGGCGCTTCGGATCATCGATCTGATGTTCGGTCCTGGCGTCTATCCGCGCGGCTTCAAGAAAGTAAAGCACGAGATCGACCTAGTGCCCAATGACAAGAGCAGATTCGCCGCGCTAACGGCTCGTTTGAGACAGGCTTTGCGGTTGATCGTTAAAGCCGAGTTCCCGGAGCGCTTCTGGTGGCAGGTGGAAAAGAACTACGTCTATTTCCAGGACTTCATATCGGCCAACAGCGGCGATACCCGGATCACGGTGATCGGAAACCGCGCATTCGGCCTGCGGCGGTTCAATCGGCCCGATGACTTTCGCGCATCCGGAAGCAAGCATTTTGATTTCGATACCAGCCAAATACCGGTCGAGTGCGTCCGCCTCGCGCATCGCATATCCGCGGCTCTGCGCGTGCAGAGCATGGCCTACGATTTCCTGATGAACCAGTCGGGCGATCCGGTCCTGGGCGAGATGAGCTACATCTATAGTGGTGCGGCGCTCGAAAAGTGCACGGGATATTGGACGCCCGATCTTGCGTGGACACCCGGCGCGATGAAGCCCGAGGCCGCTCACGTAGAAGACTTTCTGGCGCGGATCCGCGGCCCGCGCCCAAGCGGGGGAGACAGCGAAGATATCAGAGCAGCAGAGGACGTCAGAGAATTGTCGCTTGCGTGACTTATGAGCGACATCACTGCCGTCGTTTTATCCATCGGGGAAGCCACCACCGCGCGCGCGATCGAAAGCGTCGCGCGGCAAGCGTTGGCGCCGAAGGAAATCATCACGATCCGCAACGTCAGTCCGTTCTACAAGGCGATCAATCGCGGCGCTTCCCAGGTCAGGACCGAGTTCTTCGTGCAGGTCGATTCGGACATGGTGCTGGACGCAAACTGCTTCGAAGATCTCAGGGCATGCATGGGAGAAAAAGTCGGTCTGGTGCTGGGATCTCTCCGGGACCCTCTCATGGGCCGCACCGGCTGGCTCAAGCTCTACAGAACCGAATGTTTCCAGGCGGCGCAATATAAGGATGTGGTGTCCCAGGATCTGGTATTCAAGGACGATATTACAAAAAACGGCTGGAGCACCGTAGTCGCCATTAGACCGCTGCCCGAAACGCCGGCGGATGTCCGGCATACGTTCGGCGAACACCGTCCTGACTACACGCCGCAGTACACCTATTCGAAGTATTTGGTCCAGGGACGAAAATATCGTTATCGAAAGGCTCTCGCGTCGATTCAGTGGCACATCAAAATGCTTGCGCAGAGCGCCCATCCAACGGCGCTGACCGCCGAGATCGCGCTGGCCCACGGCATTTTCATCCGAGCGGAACATGATTTATTGACGCCGTACCGGCGCAACGAAGAATTCGAATTTTTGGAGAGCTTCTTCCGAACCACCGGCCACTACAAGATCAGCCGGTGTTCGGTTGTGCCCCTGTTGGGCTCCAGCCCGAAGAAGACATTCCACAAGAGTTACCGTTTGGGCGCCGGATTACGTCGCGCGGATGCTTTCCCGGCATTCACGCAGTGCATGGAATGGTTGAGCAGTAGCGGCGATCCGCTCGCCTGGTTGGCGAAGGTCGGTTTGTGTCACGGTCTGTTTGCCAAAGCGTACGACCGGCAAACCTGCGCGGCTGAATACGCGCTCCTCTGCGAGCTGTTGCCAGGGACGGCAGGCTGGTCGGTTTTGGCCGCGCGGCTGCGGATGCTCTACCGGCGGCACATACGATGGCATGCTCTACGTCTGCGCCGCTTACCCGCCGGTGTTGCGGCGAGAACCTCCCTGGTGCCGAGGCGGTCATAGATTCGCGCGGGATGGTTGCGGGTGAACGTACCCGCGAGCTCAGCAATCCGGCAATGTCGCCAGCTATCTTCCAGCGGTGTCCTTTGAAGATTCTCCACATACTCGATCACAGCCTGCCTTTTCACAGCGGCTATGCCCTGCGCTCGTTCAACATTATGAAAGCGCAGGCCAAGCGAGGCTGGAGCCCGGTAGCGCTCACCTCGCCGGAACACAACCGGATCACGCGAACGAACGGAATCCGCGACGAAATGATAGCAGGCTTTCGCACCTACCGGACGCCGTTTACGAGCAGTGGAAGTCGGCAGATCGCCAGAGTCTACCGGGATGTGACCGCCGTCCGCCGGCGGATGCGCGAAGTCATTGCCCTTGAAAACCCGGATGTCCTGCACGTTCATTCACCCGTTTTTTCGGTTTTTCCGGCCTGGTGGAATGCGCTGAGGACGGGCACCCCGCTGGTATACGAAGTGCGCGCTTTCTGGGAAGATGCCGACGTCGATCACGGCAAGTACATGCCGTATTCGTGGCGCTACCGCTTGATGGCGGGCATGGAGAAGTGGGCGTGCCGGAGAGCGGATCAGGTCGCGGTGCTTTGCCGCGGCTTGCAAAACGACCTGATCGAGCGGGGTATCGCGGGGGCAAAGCTCACGCCGGTATTCAACGGAGTCGACCTCGATGACTTTCGTTTGTGTCGACCGGATTCGGAGTACGCGGAGCGCTGGAATCTCTCAGGCAAGCAGGTTATCGGCTTTGTCGGCTCTTTTTTCCCGTTCGAGGGACTCGATCTCCTGGTCGGAGCCGTGGCTGAAATCGCGCGAACGCGGCCTGACGTCGCTCTGTTGCTCGTGGGCGGCGGCAGGATGGAAGACCAACTGACGGAACTGGTGAAGCGGCTGGGGATGCGCGACAAGGTGCTCATGCCGGGGAAAATTCCTCACGACCGGATCGCCGGAGTTTATGCGCTGATCGATATCATAGTGTATCCGCGCTACTCGATTCGGTTAACCGAACTGGTCACCCCGCTAAAACCGCTCGAAGCGATGGCAATGGGCAAGCCGGTTATCGCCAGCGATATCGGCGGCCACCGTGAATTGATCGAGCACGGAAAAACCGGGCTCCTTTTCGCCCCCGGAAACGCCGCCGCGCTATCGAAAACTCTCGGAATCGTTCTGAACGATTCCTGGTTGCGGCGGGAACTGGCCGCTCAGGCATCGGATTGGATCCGGAAACATTCCTGGGACCACACGACGGCCGTTTACGACGACATCTACAGCCGAGCTCTGAACAGCAAGAGAGGGCGCGCGCGTTTGAAGGCGATTGTCAAGCATGTAAGGCGATGGCCGCTTCATGCAAACCAAGCGCGCCGTGGCGTTCGGGATCCTTCGCGGCCATGAACTACGAGATAGTCGAGTACACGCCGGAATTCAGAGATCAGGTTTTGCAACTGCAGAGTTATTTGTGGGGTTCCGATATTTCTGCAAACTCCGACTACATGAAATGGAAGTACGAGCAGAATCCCTACTTGGAGAAGCCGCTTCTTCAAGTCGCGCTGGCTGGCGGGAAAGTGGTTGGCATGAGAGGTGTCTACGGCGCCAAATGGCAGATCGGCGATCCGGCGGAAATTTTTCTCGGGCCCTGTGCCGCTGATTTCGTGATCGCGCCTGAACACCGTTGCAGCGGTCTCTTTACCAAGATCATCCGCGCGGGCGTCAAGAGTCTTGGAGTGCGCGGGTACCCGTACATGTTTAGTCTAAGCCCAAACTCGGTGACGCGCACCGGCTTGTTGTTAATGGATTGGCGCACCGTCGGCGACTTAAAGCCGATGCGCTGGCGGCGCTGGAGCCGAATCGTCCCGCGTCGCCTGCGACGCCACGCGGCCCGGCTGGCTTCGCGCGTTGCCGTCAAAGACGGGGATCCTTTTCACTTCCTGGATAGGGCGTGCCGCCGCGGGAAAACAGGCACTCACATGACTGTCGAACAAAGGCCGCGGCCTCAGGCGATGGTCGAATTGGTCACGAGAATCGGCGGCCATGGCAGCTTGCGCCATGTCAAAGATCAGGCGTACTTCGCGTGGCGCTTCGATAATCCCCGTTCCGCATATCGATTTTTCTTTTGGAGCGATCTCAGGCTCGAGGGCTATCTCGTTCTGCAAGCGAAACTCTATCGAGACAGAGCCAGGATCAATCTCGTGGATTGGGAAGCTGCGAGCATGGCCATTCGAGCCGACTTGCTCGACGCCGTGGTCCGCTGGGGTCGTTTCGCCGAGCTGAATATCTGGTCCGCTACTTTTCCCGACGAGACGCAAACGCTTCTCAGCCGCGCCGGCTTCGAGCCGGCGAAAAACCCGGAGAGCCTGACGGAAAACTACCCGGCGATTCTGATAAAGGCTCTCGGCGATCGAGCGGCGAAGGATGAATGGACTATCGGCGGGCGCCGGTTAACCGACGTCGCCGATTGGGACGTCCAGATGATCTATTCGGATAGTTACTGACTGACCAATAACGAACTCGACGACCTCCGCCCGGGGCTTATCCACACCGCGCTTCCGAATAACGTGGTTGCTGCCGCGGCAATTGAGGCCGTGTGAGAGTGTCGGGACTATGGCGAACGTCACAAGATAACCGACGGAGAATACTCGCAGGCGATGAAAACTCTAACTGAAATGCTAGCGGCCGTCTGCCGGCAACACGCCGGGCGGACGGCTGTGGCCGAAAACGAACTTGCGGTCAGTTACCGCGACCTCGAAACGGCGATTTCATCCTTTTCCGAGAGGCTGTACGAAGCCGGAACGCGATCGGCCGATCGCGTGGCGGTTCTTCTTCCAAACGGGCTGAACTTTATCAGGAGTTTTTTCGCGATCGCGCGGCTCGGCGCCGTCGTCGTGCCGTTGAACGATCAGTATCAGGGAGACCGAGCTGGCTCGTCTGCTAAACGAGGGCGCTTTTTCCTCAGTCATCACGTCGCGCCTGAGCGCCGGCTTGTGGGAGCGCATCGTCCAACCCGCTCGGCAGTCGTGCTGCGTTATTTTTATCGAGGATCATCCCTGGGACGCGCCGGCAATCCGACAAGCGACGCCTCCGGAACTCAATCCGGACGCGCCGGTCCTCCAGCAGTTTTCCTCAGGTTCGACGGGCCGGCCCAAGCGGATTCTTAGAACCCACCGAAACCTGCTTTTCGAACTCGACAGTCTGGTACGGACACTTGCCCTGTCGCCGCAGGACCGCTTCCTGGGAGTAACGCCGTTTTCGCATGTGAACGGCTTGACGCGCAGCATGCTGGCCACCATGCGCGCGGGCGCGACGCTCTATCCGCTCGCGAAGTTCATGCGCGAAGCCATCGTGGAAACAATCGAGAAGCGCCGGATCTCGGTTTTTATCGGCGTGCCGTTCATGTTCGGTGTGTTGGCCAAGAGCCGGTTCGACCGGCGGCCGGATTTTTCCTCGCTCCGCCTCTGCATCTCCGCGAGCGCCCCGATGCCGCTCAAGCTCAACCGGCAATTTCACGACAAGTTTGGTGTTCATGTCCGCCAGCTTTACGGATCGACGGAAACCGGGACCATCAGCGTCGATCTGAGCGCCGAGGCGGGACCATCGCTGGAATCGGTCGGCAAACCCATCAGCGGTGTGGAGGTGAGCGTCTTCGCCGATAACGGCCAACCGGCGCGGACCGGTGAAGTCGGAGAGGTCGCAGTGAAGAGTCAGGCGGCAATCGAGCGTTATGACGGCGGCGAGGAAGTCAACGCGGGGGTATTCCGCGACGGTTTTTTTCTTACCGGCGATCTCGGCCGCGAGGATGACGAAGGGCGCCTTTATCTGGTGGGTCGCAAGAAGTTCTTCATCAACAAGGGCGGCTACAAGATCAATCCGCGCGAAATCGAGGAAGTCATAGAGTCCCACCCGAACGTCGAAGAAGCCGTCGTGATGGGCATGCCCACATTGTTCGGCGACGAGAGAGTGACGGCGATAATTGTCCTGAACGCGCCCTGCAGCGCACAGGACATCCTCGAGCATTGTCGAGGCCAAATTGCGGACTTCAAAGTTCCGAGCATAATTGAATTCAGAGAGCGGCTGCCAAAGACGCCAACGGGCAAGATACGGAGAGACCTGCTGCTCCAGGAGGATGCGGCCGCCGAGTGAGTTGAGGAGAGTTGCGATTTAATGACTGATCCATATGGCAATCATATGACCACAGACAAATGGTTGTTGGTTAAAGGTATAGCCGGACTTGGCGACCGGATACAATGTGTTCTGACCGCTATCCTCTACGCTCGCCCTGACGGGACGGCGATTGATCGTCGACTGGACAGATCATTACTACTCAAGTAACGGAAGGAACGCCTTCCCACCATTTCTTTCAGTGTGCATTGTGTAATCCGAATGATGAAGTTCCAATAACGGATTCCGTGGCTCCCGCTATCTGGAGAGGTCACCTGCGCGACTCCGCTTGGCACAGTCCGCGGTTGGAATCGCGTCCTTGGCAGTCACCGATTCGGCAGAAGATCGCTTCTTCTATGCATGCTCGAAGATTATGAACGCGAGAAGAACAATTACATCTTCAACAGCCGAATAGAATCGGTCTACTACGGCTACACCAACAATATGGCGATTCGAAGAGCGTTGTTCGACGAGCTGGGACGGTTCGTTGAACTGCCGAGAGGCTCCGACGTTATGCGTCGACCGTTATTCTTGCGACAGCGTACGCTACTGCCGCGCGGTCCGCGTTCGGCATCTCGAGATAGACAGCGCGCGCCGGTACTTTCAGAAACTCTTTGTCTATGGAAAAAGTATCCGGACCTACGGAGATATCGCCAAGGCGAGACCGATGACCGGGCGGGAGAGATGGCTCGTTTATCGAAACACGGTAAAAAAGCAGGAGTATTCGTGCGCGAGGTCCACGGTTCTGATGTGCGCACTCTTGATCGGCTGGCTCTATTGGACGATTGGCGGCATCAGCGGGACTTTGTCTTGCAGACGAAGGGTCGTCTCCGAAAAAAGACCGGGCCGCGCATTAGAAAGTTCGTACAGGAATTCTTCTGAGATTCCTCCAGCAGAAAACCCAGCATTTCACGAATAGCGATTTTTTCGGCAAGCTGGGTCATGATTTTGCGCAAACGTCATGAGCGAGCCGCGCCAGAGGAATTTCCCAACATCATTGTGCGGAGCGTTCGTTGCATCGCCGCCTGGGTATAATGCGTGACAAGGCATGCAAAGGCATTCGTGGTTAAGCTGGCTGAGAGCTGCTTGTCCTCCATCAGCCGGCAGCACTGTTCGGCAAAGTGTTGCGGGTGGTCGGCCATGAGGAGGTGTTTCTCGTCCTCGACCTCAAGCCCTTCGACACCGATGGTGGTACTGACGACGGGTCGTTTAAAACTAAACGCTTCGAGGACTTTTATGCGGGTGCCGCCGCCAGCGCGTAGCGGCACGACCACTGCGTCGCTCTGCTCATAGTAGGGTGCCAGCTCACTAACATATCCCATATGCCGGTATTCGGGAATCCGTTGATAGTGCCGCAAACGTCGACTCTGTCCAGAACCTATGACGGTAAGACAAAAAGGGTGTTGCGCCCGTTGGCGCAGACGGGGGAGCACGTATTCCAGAAAATACATCACGGCATCTTCATTGGGATAATACGCGAGATTCCCGACGAATAGAAAAGTAAACGGACCGCTGTTTTGGGCTGGACGAGGATCTGAAGATAACCGTATAACATTTGGCAAAACCTCGATATTCTGTCCACTCACTTGGGTACTTAACTGGTTCTTGTCTTGCTGAGAACACACATAGATCCCGTCAAACCGAGGCAGAAGTTCTCGTTCAAGCCGCGCATACATATCCGCCGCCTGCTGCTCCCGCCGCGCTTGGGAGTATAGGCCGTTTGTATGGTAAAGCTCGGCGAGTCGGCGTCGTGTGTTGGATTCGATATCGTCGAGGTCGAGGTAACAGGCTGTTAGATGCCTCTGCCTGTGGAGATAGGCCATCGCAAACGGCGTCATGTAGAGCCGGAACACATGGAGATAGTCAAAGCGAATGTCTTGAAAGGCCTGGGCAGCCTTGTCTATCATCCGCACAGAAGCGTATCGCCACTCAAAGGGGTGAGATGATTGTGTCCTCACGCTTTGCAACAAGTTGCTAAGACGGACGATGCGGTGGCAAAGCCTTGAAATATGCATCACATAATATTGGCGACACCACGGGCGTATACGAGCGGGCAGAACGGTGCGATGGGGGTCGTGGATGGGAATAATAAGCAAATACACCTGACAAGAGGCGGATAATCCTTCCAGAATAGCGCCCGCCCGCATTGCCAAGCCATATCCCGTTATATCTGGAAACACAGGGCTCACGAACAGAAGCTTTGGTGCGTCGGCATCCACAATTACTTCTCAACCAAATATAGCCACGGTGTTCGAGCACCTTCAAATCGGGCTCATTTTACGGCAGGAGTCTCATGGCCGCGTGTCGCTCTCATAGATCATGCGGTTTAGAAGGAGCACGAAATGATTTTCTCGGTCATTGTACCGTTTCTCAATGAAGAGCTATTTATCGAGCACTGCATCCGCTCTTTGCTGAATCAGAAGTTTGATAAGGCTATGTACGAACTCATTTTCATCGATAATGGTTCGATTGATCGATCGGCAGAAATTGTCCGCAAAAATACGACGATCAAATTGCTGCATGAGCCACGTCAAGATCCTTATCTCGCCCGCAATCGCGGCATAGGGATAGCTCAGGGGCAATATCTCGCTTTCACAGACGCCGATTGTCTCATAGACGATTATTGGCTAGCTGAGCTCAAACATGGGTTGGAAAAGTTGAATGCCGATATCGTCCTTGGTCGCCTGCTCTATCCGTCCCCGACGTCCATTTTTATGAAAAGTTATGAGCATTACTATCATACGAAAATCGCCTATTTATTCCAGCACAAAATCCGGGAGTGCTATTATGGTCATGCCGGCAATATGGCCATCAGGGCATCCGTCTTTGATTCGGTTGGGTTATTTTCCGGGATGCCGATTGTGGGTGATACTGAAATTATTCATAAATTGCTGCAACGGCACCCGAAGGCCACGGTAGGCTACGCCCCGGAAGCACAGGTAATCCATGCGGAAGTCCGCCATTTTGGGCAATGTTTGTACAAGTTGTTTGAGTGTGGGCAATATTCGCAGACGTATAGCAAAGGTGGTCTTTATCGCCCTCTACAGTTCGGAGAAAGGTTTCAGGTGCTCAAAACCTGCATGGCCGACTACCAATACACCTCCGGTATGAGCCTTACGCTAGCAGGAACTTTGCTTATGGGATATCTCAGTTTTGAGGCGGGGCGCGGGGTACGGCGCTTACACGCTATGTTCTCCCGCGGCGCAGGGAACGGTGATGCCTTATAAGCTATCGATCGTCGGTGCTTTTCTACTCGACTGCACGCGGATAGGCAACAAGCATACCAGTGTGTCACAGGGTCACCGGGAACTCACCTCTTGGCACAGCGACCCTGAAACCTTGATCCAGCCAGCGCCGGATAGCCTTCACCAATACTTGCGCGAACTATGGCAGTATTCCAGCCTTGTCTATCTGCTGCTGTGGCGCAATATCAAGCTGCGCTACCAGCACACCATCATCGGCGCGGCCTGGGCAATTCTGCAACCACTACTTACCATGGTAATCTTCAGCGTCCTATTTGGCAGCCTGGTCAAGGTTCCCACCGGCGGGCTGCCGTATCCAGTTTTCGCGCTCAGCGCGTTGGTGCCCTGGACCTATTTCGTTCACGCCGTGACGCTTTCGACCAGGTGCCTGATAGACCATCACGATCTCCGAACGAAGGTGTATTTCCCGCACCTGATTCTACCGCTGGTGGCTGTGCTGGAGGCGGCGATTGATTTCGCTATGGCTTTCACGCTCTTGCTCCTCATGATGCTGCTTTACGGGATCACGCCGAGCTGGCATCTCTTGTTGCTGCCGCTGCTGGTGTTGCTACTCATGGCCACGGCGCTTGGCGTTGGACTATGGTTCGCTGCGCTCAATCTAAAATACCGAGACATAATGAATGCGCTGCCCTTTTTGATCCAGGTGCTACTCTTCGTAACGCCGGTAGCTTACTCGAGCGCTTTGATACCTGAAGCATGGCGCATGGTTTATGCTTTGAACCCCCTGTCCGGACTGATCGAAGGATTTCGCTGGGCGCTGCTCGGGGACGCGGCGGTCTCGGGCTTTTCGCTGGCGGTTTCTGTTCTCGTCGGGAGTTTCGTGCTCGTGAGCGGCTTCGTCTTTTTTCGCAACCGGGAAGACTATTTTGTGGATGAGGTATAAGGCGTGGACGGCTTCGCCATTAAAGTCGAAGGCCTCGGAAAAAAGTTCAAGCTGGGAGAGAATCGTGGTTCAGCAAGCCAATTTCGCGGTTTGTTGGAAAGGGCTGTGCGTTTACCATTTCAGCGCTTGAAGACTATTCCGGAACAGTACCGAAACCGGTACGTTTGGGCCTTGAAGGATGTGTCATTCAGCCTCCGGCAGGGAGAAGTCCTCGGGTTGCTCGGTAACAACGGCGCCGGAAAATCCGTGTTGTTGAAGGTTCTTGCCCGCATTACCAAACCGACCGAAGGCTGTGCTCGGGTTCGTGGCCACATTGGCGCGATGCTCGAGGTAGGCGCAGGCTTTCACCCAGAGTTGTCCGGCCGCGAGAACATCTACTTGAGCGGTACCATCCTGGGCATGAACCGGGCCGACATCAGCCACCAGTTCGATGAAATCGTCAGCTTCTCCGGCGTGGAGCAGTTCCTCCACACGCCGATCAAACATTATTCCAGCGGCATGCGCGTGCGCCTGGCGTTCGCTATTGCGGTCCAGCTTGATACACAGATTCTTCTATTAGATGAAGTACTGTCAGTAGCTGATGATGCTTTCCGCGAAATGTGCATCGATAAGTTAAAGCAGGCGGCTGAAACAGGAAAAACAATATTGATCGTGAGTCATGATCTGAACGTAATCACAAGACTTTGTCACCGAGCGCTCTTTTTGAAAGCCGGGAATATAATGATGGATGATACAGTACCGTGCGTGATACGTAGCTATCTTGCCGCTTCATGTACCAATGCAATGTCGAAGAATACCGACTAAACATCACGATCCGACCGATGATCAAACTGCATGAATTATTCGATCCGCTCTATCGTGTTGAGTTACCCCAGCAGCTTGCTCCTATTTATATCGTAGGTTTAGTGATCACTGTTTATAACAGGCCAGGCTATCTCAAGCGCACCCTGCAATCACTCTGCAGCAGTGATTTACCTGATACGGTAATCATGTTGATTGACGACTCGAGTGACGATCAGGCCACGCTTGATTTAGTCGAGCACTGCAGCCATCCGCAGGCTCCAATAATCAAAGTCAAGCGGGTAGGATGTAGTGCAGAGTATCCCCGTCCTGCCACGATCAATCAGAATCTGCTCTTTGGGTGGTCGTATCTGGCCAGCCACTTTCAGACTACCTACCTGAGTAATCTGGACGCGGACATGATCGTAAGAAGAGACTGGACAAATAGATTGCTCACCACCCATCAACTTATCTCAGAGAAATGCAACAAATTCATCCTGACCGGTTTCAATACTCCTGCGCATAAAGTCGTTGAGACATATCAGGAATACTACAGAAAACTAACTTTGGGCGGAGCACATTTATTTTTTCATGCCAATGAACTTGCAGAGGTTGCATACGCCGGGACCAACTTGCTTTCCGCCGAGAAGTCAGGCGACTGGGATTGGGTTTTAGTCGACTATCTTATCAGCCGTGACTATCGCTTTTATGCCGTCCGCCCATCGGTGACACAGCATATTGGTAAAGATGGCATAAACTCAAAAACCTTTTTGTATTACGATTTTGCGATGGATTACTATTTGCCGCAGCCTAGCATAGGTCATGTGCTCTGGTTGCTGCTGAGGGTAAGCAGAACTATGTTCGGGATTGCTTTCATCAGCGTGAGAAGAGCGAAAAGCATGTGGTTCAGCAACTATAAGGAAGCGACATGAAAATATGCGGCTTCAGTATCGCTCGCAATATCGTGCGCTTTGGCTATCCGCTGGAGGCTAGTTTGCGCTCCATGCTGCCCCTGGTGGATGAGATGGTGCTGAATGTAGGCGACAGCGACGATGGCACCTGGGACCTGGTGCAGTCCATGGGCGAACCGAAGATCAAGGCCTTCCGCTGTACCTGGGACATGAACCTGCGCCACAGAGGTTCGCTGCTGGCACAGCAGACCAACCTTGCTCTAGAGCGCTGCCAGGGCGATTGGGGATTGTACTTGCAAGCCGACGAGGTATTGCACGAGAAGGATTATCCGATCATCCGCCGGGCAATGGAGAAGCATCTGAAACGAGCTACTGAGGCGCTTACCTTCCGCTACCACCACTTCTACGGCTCCTTCCAAACCGTACAGGACAATCCACGCCGGTGGTATCCCCGCGCTATTCGCGCCGTAAGGCTGGGGATTGGGGCGGTGTCCTGGGGCGACGCTATGGATTTCGGCTTGCGTCACGAGGGCAGAGAGCGCTATCTAAAGCAGGCGGATTCTGGCGCCTACATCTATCACTACGGCTGGGCGCGCCCGCCTCATGTCATGCTGGCGAAGCAGAGAAACTTTCATAGTCTATACTATGACGACGCCTGGTTGGAAAATGAGTACAAAGAAAAGAAGCCGGATGATCTGTATGACGAGCGAGGTCATCTCAGATTTTTCCGGGGTACACATCCCAGCGTCATGCAGGACATCGTGGCTCAGCCATCCTGGCGTTACCGTCATGGCATCGAAAAGCAGTGGCCGGACTGGTTGCGGCATTCCTACATGTGGGCCTCATACCAGCTCTGGCGGCAGTTTCACCGTGTCGAATTTCACCTCCAGCGCCTGGTACGGGCGGTAACAGGGCGCTTTCGCTATCCTTCCGAAGCGGCAGAATCGAGATAGTGCGATGCCTTCGGTGAGGGGTATCAAATACGTTTGCGAGGCATGCCCTAGCGGGTACGGGCAGGCGGCACGGGCCTACATTCGGGGGCTTCGGAGCGGAGGTATCCCCCTTACTTGCACTCCGATGGTGCCCGGAAGGTGCTGGGGTATGTACCTGGAACCCTACGAGGCCAGGGATTTCCGGGACAATGAGTTTGGCGACCTGTGCAATCTCCCGATCGAGTACGACACCGTGATCGTTCACCTCGTGCCCGAGTATTATTCCCGCTGGCGAGCCCTAGAAGCGGGAAAGAAAGTGGTCGGGATGACCGTATGGGAAACGGATATCCTACCGGCCCACTGGCCGGAAACACTCAACCGCATGGACGCGCTGGTCGTCCCCTGTCACTGGAATCGGGAGGTGTTCATGGCCAATGGCATTACTCGACCGATAGGAGTGGTGCACCACATACATGACACGCCGTCCAGCAGCCGAACGCTTTATCTGGACGGCGTGCGAGATGATGACTTTGTGTTTTACACCATCGGGGGTTGGACCGAGCGAAAAGGCATGCATCTCACTCTCGAAAGCTATTTGAGAGTATTCACCGGCGATGACAAGGTCGTGCTAGTGATCAAGACGTCCAATGTAAACGAGCGCCGCAGGCGCTACACCCGCCGGTGGTGGTACGTCACGCGGCACATTGACACGACACGGCGGGAGATTCATCGTATGCGCCGCGAGCTTACGTCCCCGGCCCGCGTGTTGACGATAACCGAGCCTCTCTCCGACTCTGAGATGCAGGGCCTGCACTCCCGCGGCGATTGCTACGTGTCGTTGACCCGGGCAGAGGGGTGGGGGCTTGGCGCCTACGATGCAGCCTTCGCCGGCAACCCGGTCGTCATGACTGGGAATGGAGGGCAGTTGGAATTTTTGCCGGACACGCTCGGCTATCTGGTCGACTACCAGCTGATTCCGGCGGAACCGAGTGGAGCACCTGACGCCGGCTATCGGGGCCATCGCTGGGCGGCGCCAGATCTCGCCCATGGAGCGCGGTTGATGCGGGAAGTGTTCACCCACCCCGAGGGAGCACGGGAACGAGGCCGACGGCTCCAGGCATTCGTGCGCGAGAAGTTCAAGACCGAGAAGATCATTCATGAGATGCTGGCGTTTCTGGAAATCATACCCAGGTAGCGTAACGCGCAAACTGGCTGATTCAATTATCGGAACCGGCACAAGGCATCGCGTGACTCGCAGGGCGTGCGGGTTAGGCGTAGGCAGACGGATTAGTCTGTCAGCGGGCCTGGAGCGATTGTTGGGCGGTCATGCTGGAATGGTCGTGGCCTAATGTTGCGGAACATCGTGACGCACCTGTCCCGCCTTTTTTCCTTGCCGGCATCGGAGCAGCGCACGGCCCATGCGCAGACATTACTGCTTTTCTACAATCGTATGTGGAACCAGCGACTCGACCTGCAAGGCATCGAGTTGCCGGAAGGCTGCGTAGCCACCGAAGACCGGCGGCAGATGGATGTGGCGGATGCTGTGGTCTTTCATATCCCGTCGTTGCGTCGGCTGCCGCGCTGGCGAAAGCGGCCAGGGCAACTGTGGGTCGCGTGGTCCATGGAATGCGAGCAGAATTATCCCTGTCTGCGTGATCCTGCCTATATGCGTCACTTTGACCTCACCATGACCTATCGGCTCGATGCTGATGTGAGCGTGCCGTATCTGTGGTTTTACATTTCCGGCCCGAATCTGGTGCGCGCCATGCGCGAGCCAGCCAAAGCGAAAGGCCAGGACAAGCTGGCGGCCCTCTTTATCTCAAGCTGGGTAAATCGGAGCCGCCGGTTGGAGTACGCGACCGAGCTCATGCGCTATGTAGGCGTGCATTCCTATGGCAAGTTTCGGCGCAACCGTACCCTTACGGACGACGGCTGGCGGCCAACCAAACTGGAGGTGATTGCCGCTTATAAGTTCACCCTGGGCTTCGAAAATGCCATCGACGATGACTATGTCACCGAAAAGTTCTTTGATCCCCTAGTGGCTGGTTCGGTCCCAGTCTATTTGGGAGCCCCTAATGTGGAGCGCCTGGCACCAGGCGACCACTGTTACATCAATACGGCGGACTTTGCTAACCCCAAAGCCCTGGGCGAGTATCTGCTGGCGTTGCACGAAGATGCCGCTGCCTATGAAGCCTATTTCGCCTGGAAGCAGCGTCCACTCCGCCCCGCCTTTCTGCAATTTTTGGCGGGGCAGAGAGAACATCCCTTCGTACGCCTCTGTAACAGAGTGCGCAGCAGGCAAACCCCCGCCACCAATGCGCCATAACACCTCCGCCACCAACAATCGAGCTCGGACGCAGACCACACCATGCCTGAGGTGATCCCGCATCAGTTCCATTTCGTATTCGGACTGCGCAAGCAGCGCGAGCCGTTCCATCTGGCCCACTATCTGTGCCTGGAGTCCTGCCGGCGCGTCAATCAGCCGGAATCCATGCGCTTCTACTATCACTATGAGCCATATGGGCCGTATTGGGAGCTGATCAAGTCGCAGTTGACGCTGGTGAAAGTGCCGTTGCATCCCATGGTGGAAAGGTTCCGGTATAAGAATCGTAGCCTTAAGCCGTTGCGGTATGCTCACCACGCAGACTTTATCCGGCTGGAGAACCTCTTGGAAAGTGGTGGGGTGTATGCGGACATCGACACGCTGTTCGTACGTCCGTTGCCACCGTCGTTATTCCAAAAGCCATTCGTGCTTGGCCGAGAAAGGGACATCCATAACCCGAAAACCGGAGGGTCGGCACCATCGTTGTGCAACGCCTTGATCATGTCCACCCCAGGGGCAGATTTCGGACGCCTCTGGCTGGAAGGAATGGTGGACGAATTTGATGGGACCTGGAGCAATCATTCGACCTTATTTCCCCAGCGGTTGGCCACACAGTTTCCGGCTCTCATCCATGTCGAGCCACAGCGCTCCTTTTACCACTTCTCACCGACCGGCAGAGGGTTGGGAGCTCTCCTGGAAGATTGTCAGCCCATCCCTGATGGTGTCTACAGCATACACCTCTGGGCGCATCTCTGGTGGGAGGAGCGCCGCGCCGATTTCACGTTTTTTCACGCTGGTCTGCTGACGGAAGATTTTGTTCGCCAGGTGGACACGACGTACAACCGCGCTGCCCGGCCGTTCCTGCCGCCGGCCGCCGGCATGTCGCATCCGCGCAAGTCCTCCGCCCTCCGCTCGCTAAGCCGCAAGGCGGAAGCTCTGGCCAGAAAAACACACGCGGAGGCTCGGGCGATAGCAGGTTTGGCGGTCTATCCGGCGCTTCACAGGGTCTGGCCGGACGCACAGGCGCGCTTGGGGCTGGCCCGCGGATATTGGGCATACAAGAGCGCTTTGCGGCGGTTCAAAGCCCAAAGCGCCTTGGAGGCCGCAATTGTGCGCTCGATCATCCTTTGGGATGAATACCAGGTGTTCGGGCGGCATTTCCGTCCGGAGGATGTCGTCATCGACATCGGCGCCCATATCGGGTCGTTCAGCTTCGCCTGTCACTACCTCGGCAGCCGGGAAATCCATGCATTTGAGGCCAGCCCCACAAATTTTGCGCGGTTGCGGAATCACCTTTCGGACCTGCCGGGAATGCATTTATACAACCGCGCCGTTTTTCGCAGCGATGCTCCCGCCGTCGACGATCTGCTTCACTCCGGCCCGGCGTTTTTGAACACGGGCAGCGGCAACGTAATATTCGGAGGGCAGCTTTTCGATTCTGACACCCAAGAGTCCCGGATATCCGCCGAGGCAGACCAGTCCCGGATCCCAGCCGTGCCGCTGGACGAGGTTCTCGGGCGGTTCAAGCGAGTCAAGCTGCTCAAGCTCGACTGCGAAGGAAGCGAGTACCCGATCCTGCTCACTAGCACGCAGCTCGCCAAAGTGGAACGTGTCATCGGCGAATACCACGACATCCACGAGAGCGCTATGCCCCGGCTTGTTGCGCAGGCTCGCGTCGATGGATTCACATCGTATAGTTCCCACTCGCTGGCCCGAGAATTAAGCACTGCCGGCTTTCGGGTAAGCATTATTCCGACCGACACCGGCCGGGGTAGGTTCGAAGCCGTCAAAAAGTAAGGTGCAGTCACTATTCGCTCGCTGCTTTGCCCAAGACGCCCACGGGCTAGCTATGAAGGGACCTGCTGGCCGGGGAGGATGCGAAAATGAGGCACGCTGATCACCGCCAAAACGTCATCTTTTCATAGCAGTCGCGCTCGTCAAGGTTCGTTTTTTCTCACGGAGTTTATGCTCGAACATCTGGTCGTTTACCCTAGATCCGGATTGTGTAACCGCACGCGGGCGATTGCATCGGCGAAGCGGCTCTGCTCTCGTACCGGAGCCCGGTGCGTCTGGGATTGGGGTGATTACCGAACTTTTTTCGATGACGACACGGAATGGATGCCTTATAGCGCACCGATGGACTGGGCGAAGAATTTTCTCATAGCCGGCTATCACCACATCCGGCATTTTCCCCCCCGCGAAGGGGGCTCGAGAAGAAGCTGGCGTGTGCCGGTAACGACGCATCCACGAGTTGCTGTTATTTCGTGGTTCGTCTTTTGCTCGGCCGAGGAGCGGCTTCTACGGCGCTATACAGCCTATGAGGAACACGACGTGATGCCGTGGTTTCCCCAACCCAGTCCTGCGGTTTTGGATAAAGTCAACGCGTTTAAGCGGGCATTCTTTCGCCCCCCGCACCGTCGGTACGCACACCCGGCGCACCGAACACGAACGCCACGCTTCGCTTTCCGGACCGCTCCTACTTCACGGCGGGAGACCGGCTGGTCGATACCGGGCATCAGCTGTTTTTGGCAACGGATAATCAGGAGACCTTGAAGTTGGTTCGCCGGCGGTACGGACAAAAGCTGATTCACTATCCGAAGAGATTCCTCTCTCGAACGCCGCTGGCCGAGGGACAGTTCCACCGCTCAGGAAATTATTGACGAGATAGTCGACCTCTGGCTGCTTGCCTCGTGCGAATTCGTCATCGGCTCTCAAGGCTCATCCTTCAGCCGGGTGGCGATTCTTCTCAACGGCTCGCCCCGGAGCAAGGCCATTGACCATTCGCTGGGAACGTTGCAATACGCCCTTCATCGAATCCGGACGCTCCGCTCCCGCCTCTTTCCATCCGGTGACAATAGCAATCGGCCGCGGCCGCAAACACCCTTTACGTCCATCTAGACTCCATGAAGGCAGATCGACCCCTACGCTTCTGCATGATCACGACGTTCTACCCGCCCTATAACTTCGGAGGGGATGGAATCTATATTCACAGCCTCTCAAATGAGCTAGCGCGGCGCGGACACCTGGTAGAAGTAATCCACTGTAGGGATGCTTATCGCTCTATGGCAGGGCGAGAGCCGGTGCAGGATTATGACGATCATCCCAACGTAACCGTGCACGGGCTCAAGAGCCCATTTGGGTTCCTATCTCCGCTGGCTACCCAACAAGTTGGCTTTCCTTTATTCAAAGCGCCGCGCATCCGGCAGATTCTAGCCAAGGGATTCGACGTAATCCATTATCACAACGTATCGCTAGTGGGCGGACCAAAAATCTTAGAATATGGACGCGCGATCAAACTCTATACAATGCACGACTACTGGCTCGTTTGCTCTACACACGCGCTGTTCAGATTCAACCGCGCTCCCTGCAAGCGGCCTTATTGTTTTCTCTGTACGCTCGTTTACAAACGTCCACCACAGTGGTGGCGATACGTCGGCCTGTTAAAGGCCGCGGTCAAAAATGTAGATGCGTTTATTGCGCCGAGCCTTACCAGCCAGCGCAAGCATGAGGAATTGGGCCTCAATGCTCGTATTGTTCATTTACCCAACTTTGTTCCGGCGCTGCAAAGCGTCCTGCCGGCATCCGATCAATCCAACAGCCAACCCCCGGCGAAGCCTTATTTTCTCTTCGTCGGTCGCCTGGAGAAGCTCAAAGGCTTACAAACCGTCATCCCCATTTTCCGGCAATACCAGCAAGCACAGTTGTGGATCGCCGGCACGGGCAGCGAGGAGCCTTGGCTTCGTCAGTTGAGCAGGGGCAGCACCAATGTCCGGTTCTTAGGTTACCTAACGGGCCAACCCCTGCAGGCCCTCTACCGACAGGCCGTGGCGGTTATTTATCCGTCCGTAAACTACCAGGTCGGCTCTCCTCAGGTAACTAGCGGACAGGGAGCTCCCCTCGTAATCATGGAAGCTTTTAGTCAACAAACCCCGGTCATCGCGAGCAATCTGGGCAGCATTCCAGCGCTTATCGAACAAAGCGGCGGCGGCATCGTTTATTCCACAGAGCAGGAACTAATAGCGGCGATGGACCGACTGCTAACCGAGCCATCGTACAGACGCGAGCTTGGCTTATGCGGCTATGATGCCTACCAAGAAAAATGGACGGTCGCCGCTCACCTGAAGGGTTACTTTGCGCTCATCAATGAGATCGCAACCACTCGAAGCCGACCTATCGCTCAAGAGTTAGTGGCAGTGCAGTGAGTGATCTTCGTTACTTTCCATCAAAGATTAAGCTCGCCGCTGATGACACCGTCATCATTCCGATGACTCCGGAGATGGTGTCAAAAGCTGCTAAGCTTCATATCGATGCGCTGGCGGGTTCCAGGACCGCCAGTATGGGCGAGGCTTACGTCAGGGCATACATTGATTGGTTTCGCCAGGCTGGGAACGGTATCGCACTTGTCGCGATCGATATCCATGGCGATGTAATCGGTTATGTGATCGGGGCGCCGTTAGAATATCCGAAAGTCCTAAGCCGGCACCTGGTATGGTTTGCCACAGGCGCGGTCATCGTGCGGCCATGGATGTTCTTCACGCAACAGTTCCGGAATGGCGTCTTGGACCGGTTGAGACTTCTTTTGGGCTGCTCGCCAGCGCATGGTGTAAGGCCTGAGCTCCCTGGACCGACGATGTCGCTTGTCGCTATCGGGGTCTCGCCAGCTGACCGAGGGAAACAAATAGGTCGACGCTTATTAGTAGCGTTTGAGACAAGGGCCCGAGAACTGCAGATGCGATCCTTGCGGTTATCAACCGAATCGGACAACACGGTGGCGCGCCGGCTCTATGAACGTTGTGGATGGCGGCCGTTTCCGGCTCCAGACGAGAGGACGTGTTACTTCCGAATCTTGTGTGGACATTCTGAAGCGATTCCGTGATCTCTATGCTTAATGTCGGTCTTCTCGGGTGCGGTCAAATAGGCCGGTTGGTCCATCTCGCCAACCTGACCCGATTGTCGGATGTTCACGTGGCGGCGATAGCGGAACCCGATCCGCGGCTACGGGGGCTGGCACAGTCGATGGCGCCGAAAGCCGCCGCATATGCCGATTATGTTGAACTACTGAATGCAGCCGATGTGGAAGCCGTGGTGATTTGCTTACCCAGCGCTCTTCACGCCGAGGCCGCGGTGGCGGCCTTCGAGAGGGGAAAACACGTCTATCTCGAGAAGCCGCTCGCTACGAGCCTCGCCGAAGGCCGGCGCGTGCTGGAAGCGTGGCAGTGCGCCGGTATGGTAGGTATGATCGGTTTTAATTATCGATTCAACAGCCTGTACCGGAGCCTGAGGCAACACATCCGGCGCGAGCGTATCGGCCAAGTGATCGGAGCTCGCTCGATATTCTCTACATCCCCCCGAGAATTGCCGGGCTGGAAACTCACCAGGCAAAACGGCGGTGGCGTTTTACTGGACCTTGGCTCTCACCACATGGATCTCGTCCCTTATCTGCTCGGCCAGGATGTGCGAGAGGTCTTTGCCACGCTCGAATCCAGGCGAAGCGATGCGGACACGGCAACGCTACAGCTAAGGCTTACGAACGGCGCTGTGGTTCAGTCCTTTTTTTTCATGAATGCCATTCAAGAGGACCGTTTTGAAATTTATGGTGAAACGGGGAAGCTGGCGATCGATCGTTATTTCTCCTGGGATGTCGAGATCACCGACCCTATCCTGGACTTCATTCGACTTAAGCGTTTCTGGAACCGGATGCGCTCGTGTTTGCGCAGTCCCTACCTACTGGCTAAGCTCCGCGCGCCCGCGTACGAACCTTCATATTGCGCGGCGCTGGTCGATTTTGTGGATGCTGTGCGGGCAAACCGCCCTGCCACACCGGATTTTTGGGACGGCTATCGCAGTCTTGAAATCATAGAGGCGGCGGAAGAATCAGCCCGAAAAGGCAGCATCGCACTCCTGCCGAATCCGCGGGCGGAGATAGCGCCAGCTTTAAGAGGGCATGATCGATGCGCCCGGTATCTGGGACAGGTAAAACCATAACCAAGATGCGCCCTAGCCATAAAAAATCCCGTATTTTCGTGATTGGATTGGATTCTGCCGACTTTGACCTTATTCAACGCTGGTCGTTGGAAGGACGCCTGCCGTTCTTAACGTCACTGACGAAGGCAGGAGTATGGGCGAGACTGGCCTCTACCAGCGGCATATTCTCGGACTCGCCCTGGCCGTCATTCAACACCGGCGTCCATCCGGGCAAGCACGGCTTTTATAACCATTTACAGCTCATGCGAGGAACGAGCCAAATCGTCAGAGTCGATGCGCGTTGGTGCGGCTATCTTCCTTTTTGGTGGCTCTTGCGTGGCGCCGGTAAAAAGACGGCAGTCTTCGATGTTCCCAAGACCTATCCTCTTGAGGGAATAGACGGCATTCAGGTTGCCGCCTGGGGCGAGGAATATCCATTATTAAACAAATCCTCACTTCCGCTATCTTTGGTTGAGGAACTGTCAGCCCGATTCGGACGATATTTTCAACCGGCGGAAAGCGTTCGTCCACGGCGAATTTCACAGGAGCGGCGCGTTTACGATGGCCTGAGAATGAACGTTCAAAGAAAGATTGAAGCCACTCAGTTTCTTATGGCACAGGACGATTGGGATTTGTTCATCACCGTCTTCGCAGAAGCCCATTTTGCCGGTCACCATTTCTACCATCATTTCGATCAAAGCCACTGGGCTTATCCGAACAGCGCAGCGAACTTAAATCATGCTCTGCCCAATATTTATGCCGAGCTGGATTCCGCGCTTGCAGCTTTGCTCAAAGGCGTTGCCGAAGACGCGACGATTTTCATAGTTTCAGTCCACGGCATCGAGCCAACCTATTCAGGTAATTTTTTGCTGCCCGTAGTACTGAAAAAGCTCGCCTTTCAAGAAGGCGCTCTGGACCAGAGCGCTACCAGCCGATCATCCACCCTATGGAAGCGGTCGCGTCCATTGCGAGAGTTCATCAACGAGCACATAGTGCCGAAATCATTTCATGACAAAATCTCTTCACGCCGATTCAGTGGCAGCATTGATTGGCATAAGACCAAGGCATTCTTTATTCCGACTGACCACTTTCAAGGCTTTATCAGCGTAAATCTAAAAGGGCGCGAGCCTTCCGGCGTAATTAGACCGGGACAAGAATACGAGGAAGTTTGTGGCCGGCTTTGCTATGAGCTGAAACGTCTGGTGAATCCCGACACCGGCAAGCCAGCGGCGCGGGATGTAATTCAAACTTCGAAAATCTACGACGGAGAGAACCTATATATCCTGCCTGATATCGTCGTCTGCTGGTCCAAAGACGGGCCCATACAACGATTGCACCATCCGGCCCTCGGAGTGATTACAGGCCAGAATACGAGACTTCGAAGATCACAACACTCGGATGAAGGTTTTATGATCGCTTCGGGCAGACATATCCATAAAGGCGCAGCCATAACGGGCGCCAGCACGATGGATGTGGCGCCGACGATACTCTACCTCCTCGGACAGGCTATTCCGGACGACATGGATGGCAAGGTATTGTGGGATCTCATCGATGACAAGTTCAAAAGAGATAACAAAGCGATCTACAGGAACAGACCTCTAGCGCTACCGGAGGAAATGACACTTGAGTAGGTAGGAGCTTGGCTTGAAAGTCTTGATCACAGGGGCGTCGGGATTCGTTGGCAGCCATCTCAGCGAAGCGCTGGCCCATCAAGGGTATACGATAAAGGTCCTGGTACGGCGCTCGAGCGATGTGACACTCCTCAAGAGCTTGGGTATTGAAATCGCCTACGGTGACATTACCGACGCGGCTGCGGTGAAAAACGCGGTGCAAGGCTGTCGCTATGTGTATCACCTTGCCGCTAAAAGGGCGCGTCATAAACTATCGCGAGAACAATACCTGGCGATCAATGTGATGGGCACGGAAAACGTCGCGCGCGCCGCGCTGCAAGCGAGCGTTGATCGGCTGGTCTATGGCAGCGGCACCGGCATATACGGATTCATTAAGCGCGCCCCCATCTTTGAGCATACGGAATCGAAGCCCGATTCTTTTTATCATGAATCCAAGTCGCTGGGTGAAAAAGTGTTGCTCGGTTATCATAAGGAAGAAGGATTGCCTGTCGTTGTCGCGCGACTCGGAAATCTCATCGGTCCGGGGTCCTTCGATTGCTTAGATTTGTGTCGAGCCCTAGCAACCAAGCGCTTCAGGATCATAGGGAGGGGTGCGAATCACGCCCATTTGGCTTACGTCTCTGATGTCGTCGATGGGCTGCAACGCTGTTGTGAGGTAGGCGGCATCGATGGCGAAACGTACCTGATTACGGGTGGAGAAGCGACAAAGGTAACAGATCTCGTGGACATGATCGCCCAAGAGTTGGGAATTCACCGCCGGTTTGGCAGACTACCGGCCAGTCCCTTCCGCGCATTCAAGTCTCTAGCTGAAGGTGTGTACCGGCGTTTCGGTTTTGAATTGCCATACGCGCATCGATATAACCTTTTCCTCGTGAATAAGATCTTTGACATCTCTAAAGCGAAGACAGAATTATGCTATTGCCCAAAGATCACGACGCGGGAAGGGATTCACCGCACGATACACTGGTACCGTGAGAAGGGGTATCTATAATTCCTGCCCCATCTTTCGATGAAGATTCTGCTTATCAATGATTACGCGACCCCGATCGGCGGCGCTGAAATAGCGATTTTGATGTTGCGACAAGCACTGCGAGAGCGCGGGCACGATGCCCGACTGTTATCCAGTTCCGCTACTTCCGATGATGCATCCGGCTCTGCGGACTATGCGTGTTTTGGAACGACCTCGCCTTTTCGAACCCTGCTCCAATCGGCAAATCCCTGGGCATTCTGGCAATTGCGTCGCACCCTGGTCGAATTTCAGCCTGACGTCGTTCATGTGAAGCTTTTCTTGACTCAACTTTCCCCCCTGATTTTGCCGCTGTTAAGAACAGTGCCCAGCCTGTACCACGTAGTCTGGTATCGTCCAGTCTGCCCGCTGGGCACGAAGATGCTGCCGGGCGGAACCGCTTGCACGGTCGCCGCGGGCCTACCCTGCTATCAAAATCATTGCCTGCCGCTGCGCGATTGGCTGCCGCTGATGTTTCAGATGAAGCTCTGGCGACGGTGGCGTCAAGCCTTTAATCTTATCGTCGCCAACAGCGAAGCCGTGAAGCGCAGCCTCCTGGCGGCGGGTGTCGGACCGGTAGAAGTGGTTCGGAACGGGGTGCCGATTCAGCCTCAACGCCCAGCTCTTTCATCACCGCCCACTGTGGCTTTTGCCGGCCGGCTCGTCCATGAAAAGGGGATAGATGTTTTACTGCGTGCCTTCTCCAAAGTCATCGCCCATATCCCCGAGGCGCGGCTGGTCGTCGCCGGCGATGGCCCTGAACGAGACCGGTTGCGGAGACTCGTTACTGACCTGGGTCTTTCCTCCACTGTTTCAATGCCGGGTCATCTGTCGCGGCCCGAGCTGGAGCAGCTTTTCGCTCGCGCGTGGGTGCAAGTTATTCCCTCACGTTGGTCCGAACCGTTTGGCATCGTCGCTATTGAAGCAATGATGCGCGGAACTGCCGTCATCGCGAGCGACTCGGGTGGGCTAGTCGAGATCGTTCAGGAGGGCAAGACGGCCATCCTCGTTCCCGCCGGTGATGTTGATGCTTTAACCGGCGCCTTGCGGCGTCTACTATCTGACCGTGCATTGTCAGATCAAATGGGCCGCGCTGGACGCGAGCTGGCTCTTGCGCGCTTTAGCGAAGCAACGTTCGTGGACAGGTTCATCGAACTATATCAGCTGCTTCTTCGAGCGGCGTAAACGCACATGCGAACTAAAAAGAAAAATCCGCTGGTCATCCTGGGGCTCGATGCCGGCGATCCAGATTTCATCCAGCAATGGGCGCAACAGGGCTATCTCCCGACGATTGCTTCGATCATGAAACGCGGTTTCTGGGGAAAGACTAGCGGCCCGGAGCTGATCAGCGAACATGGAGCCTGGGTTTCGCTGTTCAGCGGCATGTCACGCGGCCAGCATGGCTACTATTACTTTCGCCAGCTCAAGCCCGGCACGTATAATCTACAGGTGGTTACAGGATTGGATGTCGACGCGCCTCCATTTTGGTCGCGTCTTGTCGGAGGACAAAAGCGGGTCGCTATCATTGACGTGCCTGACACCCAACCACTGTCTGGTCTACCCGGCCTGCAGCTAGCAAACTGGGCCAGTCACAATAACTGGGACCCTGATCATTTCGTCACCGCCTCAGAGCCGCCGGAGATCTTGCGAGAAGTCCGCCGCAAGTTTGGACCGAAGCTCGTCACAACTGAAAACGCGGAGAGCACCTTGGCGGAGGACAAGCAGATTTACGTTCAATTGACGGATCAAGTCAGGAGAAAAGGGGCGCTATGTCGTCATCTGCTCGCTCGAGAGTGTTTTGATCTTATCGTGACGGTCTTTGCCCCATCCCATGCGGCAAACCACCAGTTTTGGAAATACCGTCCTGAGCTGCAGAGTAATGGAAGGGGGGTAAAAGACGAGCTCACCTACGCCATTAGAGATGTCTATCAGGCTATCGACCGGGAGATTGGTCTGTTGCTGGCGCAATTGCCCGGTGAGTCTGATGTTTTCATTGTCTCTTCGGTCGGTATGGAAGACCACTATCCGACCACAGAGCTCATCGAAGCCTTTTTCCGGCAATTGGGCTATCAGCAATCTCCAGTGCGCAGCGGCGCTTCGTCTAGGCCGATTGAACTTGCGCGCCGAATGGTCCCCGAGGCGTGGCGTATCGCACTTAGCCGTCATTTTCCCAGAGAGATGCGAGAGCGTCTGCTTGCTGACCAGTTCCGCAGTAGCACAAATTGGCGCGAGACAACGGCATTTGCCATCCCGGCTTACTACACAAGCTTTGTGCGGGTTAACTTGCGAGGACGGGAACCAGAAGGCACTGTTCATCCCGGCGCTGAGTATGAGGCGCTGCTACATCGGATCGAAGCTGATTTGCAGGAGCTTATCGACCCTCAGACCAACGAACCGGCAGTAGCACGGATAGCAAGAACTATGGATTTGTTTGGCGGTAAACACCACACGTCGTTGCCAGATCTATTTGTGCATTGGAAACCGGGCCGCTTTATGCCGCGCGTTGTGCATCCGAGAGCGGAGTTGGTGCAGAGAAAGCTGGAATTCATGCGAGTTAGCGACCATTCGGATCACGGGTTCATCGCCGCTGCCGGCCCGTCAATCGGCGCCCGCGGCGCTGTGGGTGAAGTCTTGCTGTTGAATCTTGCGCCGACATTTCTTTCTCTCATGGGTCACGCTGTTCCCAATAATCTCCTGGGGAAATGCCTAACGGAAATCACCACGGCCGCTTCCTGACCGCCTTATCGTCGCGAAGTTACAGCGGAAGGCGATGATGTATTCAGTTGCGCAATCCTCCTATCGATGGCTCCTCTCTCGTTTCGGTCAGCAGCGGCTTGCTAAGATGCTGGATGACGGTTTGCCCTCACACCTTCGCCAGCCTCTTCTCTTTCTTTTGACAAAGAGTTTAAGTCCAGACGATCAGTCGCTTGTAAACAGAATCGAAGCCCGTCGAGCCAAGATGGCCAACGACAGCGCTGTCTATGTCGAGATCTATCCGTCTCCGGATCCCGGCTCATCGGGTCCAGCAAACCGACCCGCAGTTAAACCGCAGCCGGGTAAAGTTAAAAAGATCGCTCTGAGCAGTATCGCCGAAATTGCCAGCGTAGTGCCGTACTGGGGCGCTTTTTTATATCTATGTTCGAACGCCACTCGAGCCGAGACCATTCTAGAGTTGGGGTCATGTGCCGGAATTTCCGGTTGTTACATGGCTGCGGGAAAAAACTGCAAAAGGTATATCACCATCGAAGGCTCTCATGATTTGGCGCGAATTGCAGAATCAAACCTCGGCTCTGTGGCGAGTCATTTCGAAGTGATCAACGCTTTGTTCGATAGTGGTCTGGACCGAATTCTACCCATGCTAACCAGCGGGCTCGACATGGTTCACGTCGATGGCCAGCACGAGAAAATAGCGACCTTTCATTATCTAACGCGTTTAACGCCTTTTCTTAACCGTGGCGCTCTTCTCGTTTTCGATGATATCCGATGGACCCCTGATATGTGGGAAGCCTGGCAGACGATCCTCACACACAAAGGTTTCGCGTGGACCTTGGATACAGGGCGATATGGTTTATGCCTTTGGGATGGCGAGACCGATGGAGCCAAACATTTCGATTTCTCCAGATACGCCGAT
Organism: uncultured delta proteobacterium; assembly: GCA_963801935.1. Classification (GTDB taxonomy): domain Bacteria; phylum Desulfobacterota; class Binatia; order UBA9968; family UBA9968; genus DATACQ01. The sequence continues at coordinate 123,436 of CAWDHA010000016.1, read as the reverse complement.
TTATGGAGGGCTGGAAAACCTCGCGAGCAAACCTGACGTTGCTGTTGCAGCGGAACGGCGGGCCGGCGCGCCGGCGCGCAGCTAATTGTCACATTTATGCATTGATAAGTTGATGCTGCTGAACCCCGTTTATCTTTCGCGTAATACTGAACTTTTTAACTTCCCATCAGCCACTCTCCATAACAAACTGATAAACTGGAATGAACCGGATACAGCCTTTTATCTCGATCATAATTCCGACCTACAACCGGCCAGCGCAGTTGAAGAGCTGCCTCGAGTCCATTGCCTGCCTGGATTATTCCGTAGAGCGGTTTGAGGTCGTCGTGGTGGACGATGGCAGTCGGATGTGTTTGGAACCGATCGTGAGTCCCTTCCGGCGGCAGATGCAGCTGACGTTTCTTGTACAGCGAAACAGCGGGCCTGGAGTCGCGCGCAATAACGGCACCGCAAAAGCCAAAGGGCGGCTTCTAGTCTTTACCGACGACGACTGCATGCCGGCGGTAGGCTGGTTGGCGGCGTTGGCGGCCCGTTTTGTTCAAACGCCGGACCATGCGATCGGCGGGCGGACAATGAACGCTTTGCCGGAGAACCCGTACTCCGCGGCCAGCCAAGCGATTATGGATTTCGTTTACGCGCACTACAACGCAGATCCCGATCACGCGCGCTTCTTCGCATCGAACAACTTAGCGGTGCCTGCGGATCGCTTTAGGTTGGTAGGCGGTTTCGATAGGGGCTGGCGGCTCGCCGCTTCAGAGGACCGCCAGTTATGCGATCGCTGGTTGCATTCCGGATATCGAATGACGTACGCGCCCGAAGCCGTGGTCTTCCATGCTCATGCGCTGACCCTGGGCGGTTTCTGGCGGCAACATTTCAACTATGGGCGCGGCGCCTTTCGCTTTCATCAAGGACGTGCCCGGCGTGGCTCGGGGCCTTTCGGGTTCGAACTGCGATTTTATACCAAGTTGCTGGGCTATGATTTCCTTTACAAAAACACTCGGATATTACCGATGCTCGCGGTGTGGCAATTGGCAAACACGGTGGGTTTCTTCTCCGAAATGAGCAAATTCCAGAACCGCCGAGCCGCAATGACGGGCGAACAATCTGATTGCCCGCGATGATCCTCACCATGAACTTCGACGGCGTTCTTGCCGGCCGGGACGCGCCGCCGAATAGCGTTTCGCCGTCCAGCAGGAGATAACCTGTGAGCGATACAAATGTACCTGCGATGTCCGTGATCGTGGTGACTCCGGACTGTTACGAAACCGTCCGGAAGACGGTCAGACATTTAAAGGCACAAAACGTGAAGGGCCGTTTGGAAATCGTCTTCGTGGCGCCGTCAGCCGTGAACTCGGCCTCGATCCACGTGAGATACAGGGGTTTCTACAACATCGGGTCATCGAAGTTGGTTTGATGCGCTCAACAGCCCGAGCCCGGCTATCGGTGTGCAGCATGCGTCTGCTCCTGTCGTCGCGCTCGTCGAGGACCATGCTTATCCCGCTCCTGGATGGGCTGAGGGCATTATCGACGCGCACAAGAACGGCTGGGCCGCTGTAGGACCGGTCATGGCCAACGCCAATCCGCATGGCCTCATGAGCTGGGTGAATCTGTTGATTGAATACCGCCATTGACTCGATCCCGCACCGGCTGGTGTTACGGATCATTTGCCCGGCCATAATGGCTCTTACAAGCGTGACCCGCTCTTGAAGTATGGCGACCGGCTTGAAGCGATGTTGGATGCGGAAAGTATCCTTCACTGGGACTTGCGGGCGAAAGGCCATCTTCTTTATTTGCAGCCGAAGGCGCGAACATTTCATCAAAATTTTTCCACACCGCTCGCGTCGCTGGTGTTGCGCTTTCACTGCGGTCGCCTATTCGCGGCGGCACGGGCGCGTGAGTGGCCGTTTTGGAAGCGCTTGTTCTACGGTGGAGGCGCACCTTTCATTCCCTTCATCCGGCTCTTTCGAATCCTGCGCGAGCTTCGCCTGCCCGGTCGCCCCGGCGACTTGATACGCCGCATCTGGCCGGCTCTGTTCGTTGCGCTTCTGCTTGACGCAGCCGGCGAGATGGCCGGTTACGTGCTTGGTCGTGGCAACTCTATGGCACGGCTCTCCGAAATGGAGTTTCACCGGAGCCGATATCTTGGAAAGGCGGACGCCGCCGCCGGCGCCGCATTCAGAGTCTGAAAGATATCCTCATGGCCGCCAACGACAAACCGATCAAACTAGGCATCATCGGATGCGGGCGGGTGAGCGAAACGCGCCATCTCCCGGCGCTGCGAAATGTCTGCGAGGTTGAAGTGGTCGCGGCGGCCGATCTCGATAGCGATCGTCTGAACGCGCTGAGCGGGCGCTTCGGGATCCGCAAGCGTTACCGGGACTTTGCCGATCTCGTCACGGATCCCGAAATCGAGGCGGTGGCGGTCTGCGTCCCGGCCCGCTTCCACGTGCAGGTCGCGCTGGCCGCTCTGGAACGCGACAAGCATCTGTTCATTGAAAAGCCTCTTGCGCTGACGCTGGCGGACGCCGATGTGCTGGCGGAGAGAGCGGCGCGTTCACGGCGGCGGATAATGGTCGGCTTCAACCTGCGCTGGCATCGTCTGGTGCGCCGGGCGCGCGATGAACTCCGGCAGGGAGTATTGGGCCCGGTCCAGTTCATGCGCACGATCCTGACGAGTTACCACGAGACCCTTCCCGACTGGCGCGCGCGCCGGGAAAGCGGAGGCGGCGTTCTGTTCGAGCTGGCCGTTCACCACTTCGACCTGTGGCGTTATCTGCTCGGCAGCGAGGTCGATGAGATCTTCGCCGTGGCGCAATCGGGACAGTGGGATGATGAAGCCGCCGTCGTGACGGCGCGCATGACCAATGGCGTCGTGGTGAGTTCGGTGTTCTCCGAGCGTACGAGCGAGAGCCATGACCTGGAGTTCTTCGGCAAGGGCGGACAACTGCGGGTTTCGTGCTATGACTTCGACGGCTTGGAATTCTCGCCGCCCGGCGGCTTTCCGGGCGATCTCAAACGGCGGCTCGGCAAAATGGCGCGCACGCTACAGGAACTGCCGCAGGGCATCCGCGGCATGCGCCAGGGCGGCGACTTCATCGGTTCGTACGCCGCCGAATGGCGCCATTTCGCCGCCGCCCTCCGGCATGACGTCCCGCTCGAGTCCACCCAGGATGACGGGCGGCGCGCGTTGGAGGTCGTGATCGCCGCCGCACTTTCCGCCGACGCGGGACGGCCGTTGAGAATCGCTGAAGCGGTTGCAGTGACGCGCGCAGAGCAGGTGGGGGGCGCGCCCGAAATCCCCCAACCGCGGGCAGGAGGAGCGTTACCGTGAGCGTGCAGAACCAATCCATCGAGAGATCGCGTCCCGCGCCGGATCTTTCCGTCGTCCTGGTGGCGGACCAGTACGCAGTTGCCCGCAAAACCATGAGGCACCTGCGCGAGCAAACGGTCAGCGACCGCCTAGAAATCGTGATCGTCACGCAATCGGAGCGCGGCCTGGGTTTGGATCCCGCGGACACGGATCGCTTCTGCGCGGTTCAGGTCGTCGAGGTTCCGGTCATTTTGCCGCTGGCGCTTGCCACAACGGCCGGCGTCCGCCGAGCGAGCGCGCCGCTCGTGGTTCTCGCCGAGACGCACGCATACCCCCGCCGCGATTGGGCGCACGCGCTCATCGAGGCGCACCGGGGACCCTGGGCGGCGGTGGGGGCGGTCATCGGCAACGCCAATCCCGGGACGCTCACCAGTTGGGCGAGTTTGTTCCTGGATTACGGGAGTTGCGTTGAAACGAGCGCCGTCGGAGTTGCCGAATATCTTCCCGGTCATCACACCTCGTATAAGCGGCAGCTTCTGTTGCAGTACGACTCGGACCTCGAAGCGCTGATGGATTCGGAGATTCTCCTGCACTGGCGCCTGCGCGCGGGTGGACACCGGCTCCGCCTCGAGCCGGCGGCGCGGGTTTACCACTTGAATGTTTCCTCCTGTTCGCATTGGCTGCGCGAGCGGTTTTATACGGGCCGGCGTTTTGCGGCGACTCGCTCGTTAGCTTGGAGCCTGCTCCGGCGGCTCCTCTATGCCGCGGGCGCGCCGGTTATCCCGTTGATTCGCCTGCCGCGTGTCCTGCGCGACATACGAAATTCCACGCAGAGCCACGCGCTGCTGCCGCGCGTGATTCCCTCGCTCGCGGCCGGGGTGCTCGTTAGCGCCGCGGGTGAAATGGTGGGGTCCCTCTTCGGAGCCGGTACCGCGGCGCGGCAACTGGCGGAGATGGAGTTGCACAAGGTGGACTACGTACTGGAGCGAGACCGGCGCGAGCTCGACGCTTCTCTCTTTCCGCCGCCCGGTGAGCTCGCGGCCTGAACGAACGTACCGATGCGATCTGGATTTCCGGTGTTCTCGATCATCATACCGACGTACAACCGTCCCCGAGAGCTGGCGGCTTGTCTTGGCGCGCTTGCCCGGCTGGATTATCCGCGCAACTTGTTTGAAGTGATCGTCGTGGATGACGGCAGCGCGGTCTCGCTGCAAAGCGTCATTGCCGCATTCGAGCGCGAAATCCGCATCTCGTCGATTGCGCAGCGAAACGAAGGTCCGAGTTCGGCTCGCAACGCCGGAGCCGCTCATGCCAGAGGCGAGATTCTCGCCTTCACCGACGACGACTGCCTGCCGGCACCCGGCTGGTTGAAAACCCTCGCGGAGCGTTTCGCCGGCGCGGCCGATGCGGTGATGGTGGGCGGGTGTACGGTCAACGCGCTTGCGGAAAATCCCTACGCGACGGCCAGCCAGCTGATTGTTGAAATCGGCTACGACTATCATAACGGAGATGCCGAGCACGCGCGATTTTTTACGGCCAACAACCTGGCTTTGCCGGCAGCACAGTTTAAGGCGCTCGGCGGCTTCGATGCCGCCTTCGCCTTGACCGCCTCGGAAGATCGTGAGTTGTGCGGCCGCTGGCTTCATCAAGGCTACCGCATGATCTATGCGCGCGAGGTGCTGGTCTATCATGCCCACGCGCTCGACTGGCGGTCGTTCTGGCGCCAACACTTTACCTACGGCCGCGGCGCTTTGCGGCTGCAGCGGGTGCGTGCGCAGCGGCACTGGCAGGTGTTCAAGCCGGATCCCTCCTACTATTCGAAACTGCTCTTTTCGCCGTTCTCGCGAATGCCGAAAGCTCGCGCGCTGCGACTCTCCGGGTTGCTTCTCGCTTCGCAATGCGCGACCGCGGGAGGAATGGTGTGCGAGGCGCTGCGGCCAAGCCGCACGGGCAGCCGCGCCGTCGAGGTCTGATGTCCCAACTACCGTTTTTCTCCGTTATCGTACCGACCTACGACCGACCGCGGCAATTGACGGCGTGTCTGCGGTCGTTGACCGCACTCGACTATCCGCGCGACCGCTTCGAGGTGATCGTCGTCGATGACGGCAGCGCGCCGAGTGTCATCGGCGCAATGGCCGCAGCCGGAAACGTCATCGACCTCAGCATCGTTCGGCAGCGAAATGCCGGACCGGGCGCCGCACGGAACGCGGGCGCCGCCCGGGCGAGGGGAACATTCCTCGCTTTTACCGCCGACGACTGCACCCCCGCCGGCGGTTGGCTACGGACATTTGCCGCGTATCTCGCAACCGCTCCCGACACCGCGCTGGGCGGGCGGATTCGTAATACCGAAAAAGGAAACGTCTATTCGGCGGCCACACATCTGCTGATCGAGCATCTCTACTCGTACTACAACGTTTCATCGACAAACGCCGCATTTTTTACGCCGAACAATCTCTCCGTCCCCGCGCGTTTGTTCCGTGACATCGGTGGATTCGACGCATCCTTTGTAATGGGGGCTGGCGAGGACCGGGAGTTCTGCGGCCGCTGGCGGGATCACGGTTACCGCATGGCGTACATTCCGGAAGCGGTCGTTTATCATGCCCACCCGCTCACGCTTTCGGACTTCTGCCGGCTTCATTTCCGTTACGGCCGCGGCACATTCCGCTACCGGCGCATGCGTGCCCAACGGCGTTCCGCGCGGATCCGGCTGGAACCTCTTCGCTTCTACTGGGATTTATTGCGAAGCCCGGTTGCGCGCCCCGATATTAGTGCTCCGGTGACGCAAGCGGCGTTACTCGGGCTGGCGCAGGTGGCGAATGCGGCCGGCTTTTTCTGGGAGGCGGCTTTGAGCCGCATAAAACCTCGAGAGCGGAGTTCGACGGTGCTCGCTGGAGTGCGGCGCGAAACGGATTGAAGTGGCGCGATCGAGCCATCCCGCATGACCGGCCGCTGCGCCGGGAAGAGCCGAATTCGGCAGGCCGTTCTCAAGCCCAGCAGGTGCATATGAATACTAACGTATCGTCCTCTTTTTGTGTCGTTCCCTGGCTGCACCGTCTCGTCAATGAGCGAGGGTTTTTCAAAGTGTGCTGTGTGGCCGAAGGAAAGGAGAATTTCCTGACGGACCAAGGCGGTAAGCGCATCCACATTCAAGGCGATCAAAGCGAGGAGGAAATTTTCAATAGCCCGCGCCTGAGGGAGATGCGCCGCAAGATGTTCAACGGCGAGTGGGACGGCATTTGCACGCGCTGTTTGAGCGCCGAACGCGCGGGCGGCACCTCCAACCGTACGGCGCGCAACGACAACTTCCGCCACCGCATCCCGGATCTCCTGTCTGCCACGGCGCCTGACGGTACCGCCGCCGCGCCGGCGGTTCGCCACCTCGACCTGCGGCTCGGCAACCACTGCAACCTGACGTGCCGGATGTGCAGTCCTGGAGCATCCAAGCTCTGGATCGACTCCTTCGACCGCGTCCAGCCAAAGGGTTATCGGCTGGGACGGAACTATCTTGGCAAGCTGCGGAAACTGGACTGGTTCCGCGATCCCGATGTGTGGCGGAAGTTCCGCGCGCAGTTGCCCTCGATCGAATGGCTCCACTTCGCGGGCGGAGAGCCGATGATGGTTCCGGAGATGATCCAGGCGCTGCGAATCTGCATCGATTCGGGCTTTGCCAAGGAAATCGCGCTGGGTTACACGACCAACCTGACGCTCCTTCCGAGATCGGTGACCGAGCTTTGGCCCCGGTTCAAATCGGTTTCGCTCAATTGCAGCATCGACGGCTATGGCGCGGTCAACGGGTACATTCGCCGGCCCTCCCGCTGGGAGGCTGTGAATCGGAACCTGCGCATGGTCGATGCCCATTTCACCGAGTGGAACCTCCGGCAGGTTTCCACGAACACGACGGTGCAAATTTACAACGTGCTTGGTCTGGACAAGCTTTACGCGTATTTCCGGTCGGAGTTCGATCATGTCCTGCCCGCTCCGTTCCTGAGTCCGCTGTCCTGGCCTCCGTACCTGTCCGTGCAGAATCTCCCGCCTGACATCAAACGGATCGCACGCGAGCGACTGTTGCAGGAGAAGACGCGGGCGGAGTACCGCGAGCGCGAGGATCTAGCGTGGCTCATGAACAGCATCGACACGCTGCTCGCTTATATGGACGGCGTAAGCGGCCGGGATCATTGGCACGATTTCCGGTGGTTTACCGAGAGCTCGGACCGCGAATTCGGCGATTCGTTCGAATGCGCCGAACCGGAGATGGCCGGTTTATTGGCCTCTGCGGGACTGTGGAATCGCTCCACGCGGTTCTCCCCGAGGTTAACGTGGGCGCGGACCGCCGTTCGAGTAAGAGACGTGCTGCTCGGCCGGCCGTGAGGAAAATGACTGAAATCCGGCAGGAAAAACAAAGCGGGCCGCAGCCGGCTTTCGCGAACACCAGCGGGCTTTCGAAACTCGCCACGGCTGCGGGAATCGCCGCCGTCTTACCATAACGAACAACCCGTTAACTCCTTGGGAGATCTCGTCCGTTCCATAAACCATCATGCTCCGTGTCACCGCGATCATTCCCACTTGCGGCCGGCCGCTGTTGCTGGCGCGCGCGTTGCGATCGGTGGTCGCGCAGCGGGCCGCCCCGTCCGAACTGATCGTCGTGCTTGACGGCGAGCGGCGCGAACACGACGCGGTCCGGCGAGTAGTGGACGGTTGCGGATTCGCGCCGGCCTTGCTGGTCAAGAACTCGCATGCGCCCGGAGTGAGCGGGGCGCGGAACACCGGCGCGGATCTCGCGAACGGCGATCTGCTGGCATTTCTCGACGACGATGACGAATGGTCGCCGGAGTATCTCCTGGAAGCCGTCGAGCGCTTCAAATCCCAGGCACTCGACGTTATGTGCACGGACCTGATGTACCGCTTCGAAAAAGCTCCTGACCGTCCTGGCAAGTCGGCGCCCGACCGCCTGTCACCGGAACAATTCCTGACGACGAATCGCGGTCTGATCGGCTCGAATCTCATCATCCGGCGCTCGCTTTACCGTGATATCGGCGGATTCGACGAGTCATTGCGCGCCTTCGAAGATATGGACTTCGGGCTGCGGCTGAGCATCGGCCCGGAGGTCAAGTACGCGCCGCTCCGTAAGCGGCTGGTGTCTCACTACCATCACGTCGGACCGAGATCTATGCACTCCCGGCGGCGATGCCATGCGTGCGGGAGTGCGCCGCTTCTGCGAATTGCACCGCCGGCGGATGTCCGCGGGCGAGTTCGAACAATTTCGCCGCAACTTCCGCGCGTCTATGCCCCGGAAATTCGAACTCACGATGCGCGCCCTCCGATACTTTTTCATTATGCCCGACTTGAGGGCGGCGTCGCCCGTTGGCGACGGCCCCAGGTACATTAATGATCGGATCGTGGGCGCATTGCGCCGGGTGAGGGGCGTGTTTCGAACCTTTCGCCCTTTGCGATGGCTCGGATGATTGGCGCGGCGAACGCCTGCGACTGACCATGGTCCTTCCAGCTACTACCGATTCATCGATTGAACGCAGATCCGTATCCATGGATTTGCCGGCCCCGGACCAGCCCATGACGATCGCGCTTTGGAGCCCCGGATATGCGCGCGGTTACGGCGGCTGCGAGCAGATGGTCAACGCGCTGCTCCGGCGCTTCTCGCTGCAGGGCCTGCGAACGGTGCTCATTTCCGACGGCGAACGCGGAAGCAGGCTGCAGAATCCATACTTCGCCACTTTGCCGGACCGCGTGAGAGCGTACGTTGACACTTTCCCGAATCCGCTGCTCTCCCGCCGGCCGGCGGCTGTTATCTCCAGTTCCTGGCGTTACGCCGGCGCGGCTCTTCGATGGGTGCGCTTTCTGCGCCGGAGCACGCCGCAAATCGTTCACATGCATCTCGTCACGCTGGACGTCTTTCTGCTCGTCATCTGCAAATATCTTTTCGGATATCGACTGATCGTCACCTTTGGGGGAACCGATCTTTGGGTAACCCGGGAGAGCAGGCTCGGCCGGTTGAGAGTGCGGGTCGCGCTGCGCTGTGCCGACGCGGTAACCGCGGTGTCCGAACACATGGCGTCTCTGTTACGGGAGCGGTTCGGGAGGCGGGACGTCATTTGTATTGCCAACGGCGTGGACCGAGCCGAGTTGCTGAACGTGTCGCGGCAGGTGAAAGCGGACGTGCCGGCAGACCATTTCGTTTTCATCGGCCGCCTGCATCCGGTCAAGTGCATTCCGCTGCTGATCGAAACCTTCAAGGCGGCGATTGACGCCGGCTGCGACCGCAACCTTTATATCGTGGGCGATGGAGAGGAGCGTGCGTCCGTGGCGCGCTTGATCTCGCGCTATCGGCTTTCCGAACGGATTATTCTTCTCGGAGCCATGAGCCACCGGCGAGCAATGGCGATCCTGGCGCGCGCGCGATGTCTCTTGTTGACATCGCGCGACGAGGGGTGCCCAAACGTCGTGCTCGAAGCCATGGCGTTGGGCGTTCCGGTTATCGCTGCAAGCGTCGGCGGCGTGCCGGAACTGGTTACACACGGAGAGACGGGCTACCTCTTTGCGCCGGAAGACACAAAAATGGCCGCGGCGCATATTCTCGAGCTGGCGCGGGACGCGGACGCCGCCCGGGCGCTCGGTTGCCGGGGCGCCGAAGCGGTGCGGCGGTGCTTCGAACTGAGCGCCGCCGTCGACGGATATACAAGGCTCTACCGCTCCGTTCTGGCGGACGCCGGAGCCGTGGTTTAATCGAACGGATCAAAAAGATGCACTGGTATCAGGCGACCGTACTCGGGCGATTCTTGCTCGAGAGGCTGCTGAATCTTTGGGGGTTGCTCAATTTTCGCCCGGCGCGCGCCGCGGCCGGGCATCGGCGATGTATCGCCTTTCAGGCTTACTCGATTCATCTCGCGCAATGCTTCGCACCGATCATCGACAATCTCAAGGAGGAAGCGCCCGATGTCGACGTTCACTTCATCCTTCTGCCGCACCCGCATTTTTCCTTGCGCTCGCTTGGGGAGTTGCGCGCGTTTGTACGCGACACCTTGAAAATCGACGAAGCTCATATCCATTTTTTCTGGCAAGCGATATGGCGCAAATACGACGTGTTCGTGTGCACGGACGTTTACGCCAGATTTCCGCTGCGGCGCACGCGCAAGGTGTTGTTGAAGCACGGCGCGGGCGTGGCCAGCCGCGTTCTCCAACGTCACCCGCTGCGCAAAACGATCTTCGATTTCGACCTGGTGCTCGTCAACGGCGAGGCCGACTACGAGCTCCTGGCAGGCTGTTGTGCTCCGGAGTTCGTGCGTGACCGGGTCGCCGTGGCGGGGTTGCCGTACCTCGATCGCCTGCGGACCTGTCCGGAAGACCGTGAGACCTATCTGCGGCGCATCGGCCTGGCGCGGGACCGCAGAGTCGCTCTGGTCGCGCCGTCGTGGCGCGGTCTGGCAGCCATTCAGGCCCGCGACGCGGATTATCTGGACGAGATCATCGCCGCGCTGTGCTATCTCGACTGGCAGGTCGTCATCAAGCTCCATGCCTGCAGCTTCAACAAGGCCATGGCGCACGGGGAGGACTGGGCCGCCAGGTTGATCCGCTACCCGCGCGCCGGTGTCCGGGTCGACGGCAATATCGACGATGTGCCGGCGTTCTTGCACTCAGATCTTCTCATCACCGATATTTCGAGCCGGGCGTTCGACTTTATGCTGCTCGATAAACCGGTGATCACGGTTTTTCCCGAGGATCTGTTCGAAGATGCGCTGGATCGTGAGCGCATAAAACTGATCAGCGAGGGAATCCTCCACGCCCGGTCGCCGGCCGAATTGAAATCGATGATCCCTCGTGCGCTGAACAGCGCGGAAAAACGACCGCACGGCTCCCGGCGTCTTGCCGAGCGATTTTTCGCCAACCACGGGCGCGCGACGGAAGTCGTGACCGCGCACCTGTTGCGTGAAGCCGATGCCGGGTCGCGGCGGAGCGTTGCGGATAGCAACCTTGCCCTGGATGCGAAATATGGCCGGCAGGAGTAGAGACGTGCCGCACGCCCGATACGGCAAACTCGATAACCGATGACCCGCATTGTCACCGTCTATAGAATGTGGCGCCGGCGGTTTAAACCGGTCGATATGTCCTACATCCGCTGGCTCAAGATCTCGGAAGCGCTAGCGCGTCATGGGCACCAGGTCGACATCGCCACTAACGAGCCGCTTTGGTTGGTGCGCCGCGCCCCGCTGTCGATGGCGCCGAACCTCCGGCGCGTGCCGCTGGCGCGCGTGCGCTGGGAGAAATACGACGTCGTCAAGACGCTATTCGGAAAGGGGTTCGAGACGCTCGAGTACTATGGGGGCGACCGGCACCCCTTTATCATCTCGAAACTCGGTTCGGTGGTGGGGCGGCGCGACATGGAAGGCATTCACTTTTACGGCGAGAATCGCCGGCAAATGTTTGCGGTGCAGCAACGAATCCACGAGCGCAGCCGGTTCGTTACCTTGCTGACCGAGCCGGCGCGGCACTTGTGGACCGAGTGCTTCGGGTCGGCTGACCGGGTGCTGCTCGTGCCGGGCGCCGTGGATCGAGAGATTCCACCGCGGGGACGTGACCCTTACCCGAATGATGGCAAACTTCGCTGTGTTTTCGCCGGGACTATCTACAATCAGTCTTCCCAACCGGAAGCCAATCGCGCGCTGATCGAAAAACTGAACGCGGTGGGAAAGCGCCTGGCCGGCCGGGGCGCGCGGCTCTACATGCTCGGATCGGGCGACGTAAGCCGCCTCGATCGGGCTCACGTTACCTACCTGGGATCGCTTCCGTATGAGGCTACCTGGGATTTTTTCCACCATGCCGACGTGGGAATCGTGGTTTCGGCGGGCCGCTTTATGCATAACAACGAGAGCACCAAGATCTATCACTATCTGCGCGCCGGACTGCCGGTGGTGAGCGAATCGGGTTTTCCCAACGACGATGTGGTGCGCGAGTCGCGCTGCGGCGTGGTCGTAGAATCGGGCGATATGCGCGCCATGGCGGATGCCGTTCTCGCGGCGCCCCGGGCAAGCTGGGATCGAGAGTACGCGACGCGCTATATTCTCGACCATCATACCTGGGACCAGCGCGCGGCTGTCTACGACCGGGTGCTCGGCTGTCTGGCGGAATGCGATTCGGCGCGAACCTCCGCGGTCTCCGTATAATGAGACTCGCCGTGAACAGACCTCTTTTGAAGCGGATGGTTCCGCAATTCCTCAAAGCCCGGCTAAGCTCCGGCTGGAAAACGGCTTCGCTTTACCGCGACCGGTTCTGCTCGGTCGATAAAGAGGTGTTGCGACGGGCCCTTCTCAAACTTGGTCTTCAATCCGGTGAAATGGTCTTCGTTCATGCGGCCTACAGCCAGATGCGCTCGATACGAGCGACGCCGCTGGAGATCATCGAGATGCTGTGCCAAATCACGGGCGAAGCCGGCACCGTCGTCATGCCGACGTTTTCAATGCGCGGTTTCTCTCAGAGTTATCTCGATCGACACCCGTGGTTCGATTCCCGTCGCACGCCCGCGCAAACGGGGTTCTTGCCCGAGGTGTTTCGGCGCATGGCCGGCACCGAACGGAGCCTGCACCCTACTCATTCCGTCGCCGCCCGCGGTGCCGCCGCGGCTTTGGTTACCGCGGATCATGATCGTTGCCGGACCCCGTTTGACGAGCATTCACCCTTCCACAAACTGCTCGAGCGCGATGCCTTCATTCTAAGCCTCGGCTCCTTGACTGCGATGACGTTCCGCCACCTAGCCGACCATCTCATTCAGGACCAGATTCCGTTTCCCATCTACAGTGATCGCGAAACGACGGTGCGCCTGATCACCAGGGACGGCGAAGAGCGTTGGATGCTGACGCGGGGCCATAATCCAAATATCACCTGCAACCATATGGTTGTGCTCGAACGCATGGATCGTGAGGGGCTTCGGCGGACGGGCACGGCCGGAACATTGCGGCTGTCGCTGCTCCGCGCGAGAGCCTATATCGAGGTCTATCGCCGCTGCCACGCCGAGCGGCTGATTCGTTATTCATACCGTCCCCGCACCGAGTCCAATGGTTAGGTCTAACGTGAAGAGGCTTTCTCGTGCATGGCGCCGATTCGAGCTATTGCGCCACGCATACCGGGACGCCTTTGGCGTCAAGAGATCCGTTAAAGCAACCGAGTGGCATCTGCGAGAGGTAATGGAGTGGCTTGTGCGCGCGCAGGACGCGACGGCCGTCGGCGGCGTTGCTTTTGGTTATTCCTTACATCCGCGGCGGGGTTGGTCGGCGGCTTATCCGGAGATCACGGGATATATCATTCCCACGTTTTACAACTATGCGGATCATAGCGGTGAAACAGGATACCGGCAGCGGGCGCTGCGCATGGCGCGATGGGAAGTCGAAGTCCAGATGGCCAATGGAGCCGTTCAAGCACTGACTCTGGGTAATCCGCCGATTGCCGCGGTCTTCAATACCGGACAAGTGCTGTTTGGATGGACCCGAGCCTTTCGCGAGAGCGGCGACGAGCAATTCAGAGACGCGGCGATTCGCGCGGCCGAATTCCTGGTGCAGGCTCAGGATGGCGACGGCGCCTGGCGCCGGCACGCCTCTCCTTACGTCCGTCCGGGAGTCAACGTCTATGATGCGCGGACGGCTTGGGGGCTGCTCGAGGTTTCCCGGATCGCCTGTCCGGAGCGCTACCGCGAAGCGGCGCTGCGGAATCTCGACTTCGTGCTGACGCGACAGCACGATAATGGCTGGTTCGCCGATTGTTGTCTGAGAGATGACAAACGCCCTTTGCTCCACACGATCGCTTATACGATGGAAGGGTTGCTCGAAGCCGGCTTATTGCTGAACGAGAGCCGATATATCGAAGCCGCGGCAGCGGCTGCCGGTGCTCTGATCGCGCGCCAGCGGACTGACGGAAGCCTGGCGGGCCGGTTCGACGCCTCATGGTCGCCCGCGGCTGATTGGAGCTGTCTTGCCGGTGATGCTCAGACCGCGGTCGTGTGGTTCAGGTTGTTTCAGGCAACCGGCTCGCGCCGTTACCATGAGGCCGGCAGGCGGATTGCGCGATTTCTCAAGGCGACCCAGGATACCAGCCATCGCAACCTCGCGGTGCGCGGCGCGATCAAAGGTTCGCATCCGATCTGGGGCGAATACCTGCCCTTTCACTATCCGAGTTGGGCGGCGAACTTCTTCGCATCGGCTCTGATGCTCGAGCTGGCCTGTGAGACGCGCTCCAGCGAAGCCCCCAGCCGGTTGCTTCAGGAAAATACCCGGACATCGGCGTGCACGTCAGGCAAGCCGGCTAAACGGCGTACTGCTCAGAATGCGGCCCGGCTGTGTCGAGCCGCGGCTCGCCCAACCGATGTCGAAAAAGATCGTATTCGGATGTTTGTCGGTTCCGGGAATGGGTGGAGCGAGCACCACGACGTACCGCTTGTTCGAGCGCATGCAAGAGGACGGGCTGGACGTCGCGTACGTCAATATCATCAGCGATGAAGAACCCGACTATCTTGAATTCGTGTTCGGCGCCCGAAAATTGCGGCAACTGGCAGCTCTGCCATCCCGTGCTGCTTGCGAACCCGTTCGATGTGCCGGCGTTTTGCGAGAAGCTGGCCTTGTCGGTCACGCAGGAGTTCGACGATAACAGGGGTTTCTTCCTGCGCCAGCCGTGTTACCGGAATTTCGTCAACACGCTGGATGCGTTCTAGCGGGAGTTGGACACCAGCCATGTGCGGCATCGCCGGGTTCTTGCAAAAAGGTCTAAGCGCTGAAAATTGGGAGCGCCTCCTTCCAGCCATGACCGACAGTCTCGCGCACAGGGGACCCGATGCGCGCGGCCTGTGGTTCGACGCGGCGGCGGGAATCGGTCTCGGTCACCGCCGCTTGGCCGTCCTGGATCTGTCCGCGCAGGGTCACCAGCCCATGTGTTCCAAAAGCGGCCGCTACTATCTCACCTACAACGGCGAGGTTTACAATCACCAGGCGTTGCGCCGCGAGCTCGAGGCATGCGGCATCGTGTTTGCCGGCCACGGGGATACAGAGGTGCTTTTGGCGGCTCTTGAAACCTGGGGTGTGGAGCGCGCGGTCAAACGGTGCAACGGCATGTTCGCCTTCGCACTCTGGGATCGTCAGGAAAGATATCTACACCTCGTGCGTGACCCCTTTGGCATCAAGCCGCTTTACTACGGCAACGCGGGTGAAGCACTTTTGTTTGCGTCTGAACTTAAGGCGTTCAGACATCACCCTCAATTTTGCCCGGAGGTGGATCGCGGCGCTCTGGCCTTACTGCTGCGCCACAATGCGATTCCGGCGCCGCACTGCATTTACAAAGGGGTCTTGAAACAACTTCCCGGCACGATCGTGACTTTCCGCGCCGCAGATGACTACCGCCGGCCGTTAACCACCGTCTACTGGTCGCTCAGGGAGGTGGCGCGCCGTGCGCTCGATCGTCCGTTCTCGGGTTCTAAAGAAGACGCCGAGGAGGAACTCGACGCTTTGTTGCGGAACTCTGTGAAGCTGCAGATGTTGGCGGATGTTCCGGTCGGTGTCTTTCTCTCCGGAGGCGTGGATTCCTCGACGCTGACTACGTTCATGCAGGCGCAAAGCGGGCTGCCGGTCAAGTCGTTTTCCGTCGGCTTTAAGAACAAGAATGGGACGAGGCCGGTTACGCCCGAACCATAGCGAACCATCTGGGCACCGACCACACCGAGATCTATGTGACTGCCGATGATGCTGTGCCGGCGATCGCCCGGCTCCCGGAAATCTACGATGAGCCGTTCGCCGATTCGTCGCAGATTCCGACGTACCTGGTGTCTGAACTGGCGCGCCGCTCGGTAACAGTGAGCCTGACCGGCGACGGTGGAGACGAGCTGTTTGGGGGTTATTGGCGTTACAGTCTAGGAGCGGATTCGTACGCGCGGGCACGCCGGCTATTGAAAACGTTCGGGAAGCTCGGGCGAATCGGAGGGAGCTGTTGCGGGATGTTTAGCAGCCTGCTGCGGCGTCTTGGACAATATCGCCGCAGTCGGCCGTTCCGCGCTAAGCTTCAAGACCTGGCCAAGAGCCTTGACGTAAATAACCATGAGACTCTCTACCTAGAGCCGCTCTCGGCTTGGACCGAAACCCATTGCCCTTGTGCCGGGCGCCAACGAGCCTCTCACCATATTCAACGACCGTTCGCGGTGGGCGGATGTGGCGCATTTTGCCGTGCAGATGATGTACCTCGATCAGATGGTCTATCTTCCCGATGATTTGTTGACGAAGGTCGATCGGGCGAGCATGTACGCCAGCTTGGAAGCGCGCGTTCCGTTTCTCGACGCTGATGTCGTCGCCTTCGCATGGTCCTTGCCGCTCGCCTGGAAGATCGAGCAGGGCCAGCGAAAAATTTTGCTGCGCCGTGTGCTGTCGCGCTACCTGCCCGCCGAGCTCGTCGACCGCCGAAAGATGGGTTTTGGAATACCGGTGGGCGAATGGCTGCGCACCGACTTAAGAGAATGGGCCGAGGAGTTGCTCGATGAACAGCGGCTGCGACACGACGGGTTTTTTGACTCTCGTCTCGTCCGGCAGGAGTGGCAAGCGTGGCTCGAGAGCAACAATCCCCGCCGCGCGTCTCGCTTCTGGAGTATTCTGATGTTTCAGGCCTGGCGGGAGCACAATCGGAAGCAGCCGGCGTCGATGCCGCACGCCCCGACAATCGACCGAGAGACTTGCTCCTGGGGACGTAATCTCGTGAATAATCCGGGTTAAGTAGATTGTCAAAATTTAGCCGAAGCCTTTCTTCGCGTATGGCACGCATCGTTACCGTGTATCGGATGTGGCAGGGATACCGGCGGTTCAAACCGGTGGACATGTCGCATATCCTCTGGGTCAAGATCTCCGAGGCGCTCGCTCGCTTGGGATACCAAGTCGATATCGCGACAGTTGCGCCGCGTTGGTTTGCGCGTCGCACGCAGCTGGTGATGGCGCCCAGCCTCCGGCGTGTCCCCTTAACACGGGTTCGGTGGGATGAGTGCGACGTGGTAAAGACCCTGTTCGGCCAAGGTTTCCAGACACTGGAGCATTATGGCGGCGACGAGCACCCATTTATCATCTCCAAGCTGGGTTCAGTCGTGGCCACGCGATATGGAGGGCATCTATTTTATGGTGAGCAGCGCAAGCGGAGGTACGCGGTGCAGGAGCGCATCCAGCGGCGGAGCCGGTTTATACCGTGCTAAGCGAACCGGCCCGGCAGGTGTGAGCCCAGTGCTTCGGGTCTGACGACCGGATGCTGCTGGTGCCGGGCGCAGCGGATCGTGATATTTCGCCGCCGGGGCGCGATCCCTATCCTCGCGACGGCAAGCTTCGGTGCGTTTTCGCCGGGACCATTTACGGACAGTCTTCGCAGCCAGAAGCTAATCGGACGCTGCTCGATAAGCTAAACCAGTTAGGCACGCGACTCGGCACTGGCGGTGCGCGGCTCTGGCGCTGGATCGTGCGCACGTCACTTACCTGGGCTCGCTGCCGTATGAGCGCACCTGGGACTATTGCTATCGTGGCCACGTAGGAGTTGTGATTTCGGCAGGCCGGTTCATGCACAACAATGAGAGCACTAAGATTTACCATTACCTGCGTGCCAGGCTGCCTGTGGTGAGTGAGTCCGGTTTCCCAACGGACCACGTTGTGCGCGAGTCGCGCTGTGGCGTGGTTGTGAAATCCGGTGATACGCGCCCGGTCAGACGCCGTTCTCGCGGCCCCACGAGCAAACTGGGATAGAACCTACGCCATGCGGTATATCTCGATAATCATCCTGGGATCAGCGGGCGACTGTCCGACGATTGCTTGCTGCGCGGTCCTACTCACAGCACAACAACACGACAGCCAACCACCACGCGACGAGGTGAACACAATATGAGCGCATCGGGCGGCTTGTCTTTTAAATCGGAAATCAGCCAGCTTCTGGGTACATGTGCCTGGGCGCTGAAAACTACCTGGAAAACGAATGCGGGATTTTCCCTTGGTCTATGCGCCATCGTCGTTGTGCGCGGCGTCATACCGGCGGGAGTCGCTTTGGCGGCTCGCGGCCTTATCAATGCCGCCGTTGAGGCGTCCGCGCACGGCGCGAACGCGGATCTCGAACCTTTGGTGTTCTGGCTCATGCTGGGATTTATGCTTGCTTTGATGGAGGGGCTATACCCGCTGGTCAACAAGTTCTTAATGCGACGCCTAACCGATGACTTGAATCTCAGTGTTACGTCGGACGTTCTCCGGCATGCTACCTCACTGGATCTGGCGTCATTGGAGGACCCGCGGCTTCAGGACACGATCGATCGCGCGCAGCATGATACGGCCGGGGCTTTTTCACGACTTGTCATGCGACCTGCAGACGGCTTGTTCAGATGCCGTCCAAGTCGTCTCCATTGTCGCTATTCTGATGTATCTCGAACCGCTGGTGCTGCTGCTGATATGTCCCTTCGCGGTGCCCTATATGATCTTTCGCTGGCGAACCGCGAAACAGCGTTATTTAGAAGAAGCGTCGTGGACCGTCAAGCGTCGCTGGAGCCGCTACTTTGTCTCGCATCTTACGGGTCAAAAATCTGCAGTGGAGACCAAGCTGCTCGATCTGGGGCCGCTCTTCTTGACGAAATTCCGCGAGTTTATGACCCAATTCCGCGAACGGGATCGGCAAAGGTACAAGCGCGATTTCGTCGCCAGCTCCGTTTTTACCGTGCTGACGACCGTCAGCTTCTACCTTCTTTTCGCGCGCGTCACGCTGCAGGTCGTGCGCGGCGTCTTGAGCGTCGGCGACATCGTTTTGTATGCCGGGGTGGCTTCTCGCCTGCGCTTCACTTTGGAACGGTTGATCGTCGCCGTCAGCAGCGTAACGGAACAGGCCCTGCATCTCAGCAATCTGAGAAGCTTCCTGCAGATCTCGCCGCGCATGATTAGCCGTGGTGACTTGACGCCCGTCTCCAGCAGCGGCGAAGTGGAACTGACAAACGTGTCTTTCACGTATCCTGGTTCAAAGACACCGGCATTAGAGGCGGTATCCTTGCACATCAAACCGGGAGAAGTGGTCGCATTGGTCGGAGAGAACGGCGCCGGGAAGTCAACCTTGGTTAAGCTGATAGCGCGACTGTACGACCCCGATCAAGGATGCGTGCGGCTCGACGGTATCGACCTGCGCAACTGGTCACTCGACCATTTACACCGCGGCCTCGCTTTTCTTTCCCAAGGGTTCACTCGTTACGAGGCAACGGCGGCTGAAAATATCGCCTACGGCGATTGGCCGCGCACGCTCGACCGGCCGGACCGAATCCGGGAGATCGCCGTATCCGCGGGCGTTCACGGCTTGATTCAGTCGATGCCACAGGGCTACGACACCATGCTAGGCCGCATGTTCGGTGAATACGATCTTTCCGGCGGGCAATGGCAAAAGTTGGCGATCGCCAGAGCCTTGGCGCGGGACGCATCGCTACTGATTCTGGACGAACCGACGGCGCATGTCGATGCCCGAACCGAATATGAGTTGTTCTGCCATTTTCGCGACTTGGCGAAGGGCCGTACGACAATCCTTGTCTCTCATCGGTTCACCACACTGGCATTGGCGGATCGGATCATCGTATTGGACGAGGGCCGCGTAGTCGAAACCGGCACCCATGACGAGCTTGTGGCGCGGTCGGGAGCCTATGCCAGGCTCTACGAAATGCATTGCGCGCAGATGAGCCCGAACGGGCGACATTAACAATGCTCTTCGGCCTGAAGAACCGCGACAGCGTGGACCCCTGCTTCGAGCACAACCTCGGGCTGCTTGCCCGCCTTATCAGAGGCGCAGACGGCGATACGCCGCCGGGGGCTGAGGCAGACGGCGCGCGTTCCGGCGCTTTCACGCGTTTCATCGAGCGCTACCAGCTTCAACTTCTGGTCAATTGGTTGCTTACGCAATCAAAGCCGCAGCAATTCCTTCTCGGCCGTTGCCTCGGCGAAATCAAGGCGTACTCGCTCGACCGGTGGGTCGCGCAAGAGAAGCTGGTTCGTGAGCTGGCGCGCCTTTCCGCTCTCCTCACTGCGGCAGGCCATGAGTTCATTTTGCTTAAAGGCCCCTATTTGGCAGCACGGTTTTTCGGCGGAATCGACCGGCGTGTTTTCCACGATTTGGACATTCTCGTCAGGGGCGAACAGGTGCCGGCCGTCGAGCGGTTGTTGCGCGATTCCGGCTACATCAGGAAGTCCACGGTGCTGATCAATGAGAGCCTGACCGCCCGCTTCACTCACGCTTTCGATTTCACCAAATCGGAAGTAGCCCTCGATTTGCACTGGCTTCTTTCCGCCAACGCCGGCCACCGCCTCGACTACAACGCGATCTGGAATCAGCGGCAAAATTTTCTACTCCGAAATCAGCATTATTTCGTCTTGTCCGACGAGTACCAGGTCGTTTTCACCCTCATCTCGATTTTCAAGGACATCGAGAGAGGCGCGGCTGGGTTAAAGCAGTTCGTGGATCTGTATTTTATTCTTAGCGGGCTCAGCGGGCAGTTCGAATGGCGCGGCTTTCTTGAGCGGCGCCGGCGCGAGAAGATCCTGCGCATAACGGTGAACGTTCTGGCCTTGTTCTTGGATCTTTTTGATTGCCACGATCGTTTTCCCGACGCTTCCCACGCGATTGCTCGTGAACGGCGGCTGATCAAGGATCTCTCTCCGGAATACCGTCGCACGCTTATCGAAGCCGCCCCAGGCGCATTAAAGAACAAGGTATGGGCGGCCGGACTATACGACTGTTCTCGGGCGCATGTGTTTTTTTGGTGGCTCACGTCGCTGCCGTTTCGTCTGGCGGTGCACAATCCGGGAAACACAGTCAACTTAAACGCGAACCGCAACAGATGAGAAGCGCTGCCCGCTGACTGTTCGATGCAGCTCGATTACTTCGAGCCATCAGCTCGCACATTTCTTACGGGACACCATACGCCGACTTTGAACTCCGCCGCCCGTCGGATCGACTGTTGCGTCACTATAAATTCTCGTCGAAACCGGCTGAACCGGTTTTACTCTGCGCTCGTCACATTTAGTTCGTCTTTCCAATAGCAACATGCGTGTGGTTGTTACCGGCGCCGCCGGCCAAATCGGGACCGAGGTGGTCAAGGAACTCTCCCAGTCCCATCAGCTTTGCCTCATCGATTTAAGGCGGGTAAACGGGCAAGATTCCATCGTTGCCGATTTGGCGCGCCGTCCCGTCACTGCCCGGTTTTGGCGGTGGCTGAAGCCGAGATCGGCGCGCTGGAGCGACGCGCTCAAGGGGGCTCAGGTGGTCGTCCACCTTGCCGCCAATATAGACCCCGCGGCACCGTGGGAAAAACCTGCCGAACAACATTGAAGCAACCTGGAACGTCATCCATACCGCGGCCGTGCATGGGGTGCGGCGCGTCGTCTTCGCGAGTTCCAATTGGGCGGTAAAAGCACTCGAGCAGAAATTGGCGCCTGCTTGCTACCAGCCTGACGGGCCAAAAATCGACTCCGGCACGCCGCCGTTTCCGCTGACGGCGTACGGTCTGTCGAAGACGTTGGCGAGCTTGCCGGCAGGATGTTCGTCGACGAAGGAAAGTTGGAAACATTCGTAGCGGTGCGAATCGGAATGTACGATAGGGCGCCATTAGGCGACGAAGATCTGCGCGCGCGCTGGATCGGCGTGAACGATATAAAAAGCCTGTTCCGGCGGTGCGTGGAGGCGGACCTCGACGGTTTTCACGTCGTCTACGGGGTCTCAGCGCAGAAGACGGCGCCTTATGATCTCTCGCATACACGCCAAGCGCTCTCGTGGTCTCCGCGGCAAAAGTTTCAATGGCGGTAACGCTTGCCTATTTGGCGGAAGATCTAAATGCGCCTATACCTAGAAGTTTTTTAAATCGTCTATTCGCGTCGGCATCACAAACGGATGCAGTCGGACGAGATTTTGCCTTACATGGCGCGTGCTCCGTGCCTCGCGGTGGCGTAAGAAATTTACTTCAGAACGCACGCGGTTGGCGCGAACGAGTGACCATTATTAGCTGGGCACTTTTCCCCTCGCCAGGCTATTTATCATGGGCCCGACAAATCAAGAACCCGTGGCTTTTGCCTCTGCACTACATCTCTCGTCTGATTCGGTGCGCGGTGACCGGCATATGGAACTCTGTAAAATGTATTAAGTTCCTTAATATTCATCGAAAAATGCCTTTTCAAAGCTAAACTCCGTGCGCCAAGCATCTTTTAGTAAACTTATTCGCGCCCTTCTTGAACGGAGTCAGAAAAGAGAAATAAATAACCCGATAACGCGATGGTCTCTGATAAAGTCCGGCTGGAAAATTTCCAGGCCGGGCTTTTTTTTGCCGCGTTTTGCCGAGGCGCTCCGTCTGTGCTCCTTTATGGCACTGCGCCAGCCTTACTTTGTTCAAAAGGATTTGGCTAGTTGGATTTTGCGCGGGCGCACTTCTGCGTTGAATAGGCGTTCGTTACAACGTATTCTCCTTGCCTCTTCTGTTTTTGGCCCGCTTTAAGAAGCAGCCGTTCTTCGGCGCGGAAGCACCTGGCGCGCGACGGCCTGCCCACGCTCGGGAGCTGGAGCGGCCTGGCATGCGGGCGTTTGCGCGGCGGATCATCTTGTATTACGTGTGCCACAGTACCCTATCGATTCTTTCAGCGGTCCTTAAATCCTGGCGGTATCAAAAATGTACCAGAGATTTTTATCCTACTTTGCTGTTGGTTCGGCGGCGCTCCTCTGCTGCTTGCTCGCCGGTTCCAAGGTTGCGGCTCAGGTGCGCGCGCCGGTGCAGGCGCGCGAAGAGCCCGTGAAACTGAAGGCTCTGTCACTGGGAATGGTTTCTGAAACCCACCGCAAGCAAATCGAAGAGCACTTCAGTGACTTCGTGCGCTACATAGCCCGAAAGCTTACGGCCGGCGCCCATATCGACGCGAGAGTTGTGACGGCGCCGACCGCGTTCGAGCTCGCCAGATTGCCTCGAGCAACGGCGAGTCGATTTCTACATGGAGAGCGCCTACCCGACTCACGTGATCAATTTCGTCCACGGGGTGGGGAGGTTGCTCTTGCGCCGCTGGAAGAGCGGCCTGGCGGATTATTACAGCGTGATCTTCACGCGGCGAGACGCTGGCATAAAGCGTCTGGAAGATCTGCAGGGGAAAACCATCGTCTTTGAAGATGCCGGGTCGACGTCCGGCTATTTGCTGCCGAAGTTATATTTGCTCCGCCGCGGTCTGAAGCTGGCGGAAAGAAATCGATTTAATGCGAACAGCCTGGCGACTGACGTCGGTTATGTTTTTGCCTATTCGCGAGAGAAACTTGTCGACCTGGTACTGACGCGGCGGGTCGACGCTGGGGCGTGCAGCAACGACGATTACGGTTCGCTGGAAGATAAGAAGAAGCTCGACATCGCGGGTGCTGGCGCAAACGGAACGTCTACCGCGCCACTTGCTTTCCGTGCGCAGCGATCTGGCGCCGGCGCTGGTCGATCGGCTCGAGGCGATTTTGCTCGCGATGCATGAGAACGGCGAAGGTCGTAAAATCCTTCAAAACCTCGATGGCACCACCAAGTTCGATGCGCTCCCAGGCGGAGAAGTGATAATGCGCCGCAGGCTCTTGGAGAGCTTTTACTCTCCGGGAGGCAGGTAACACTGTGCACGTTCCGACGTGGAGGTGAAAGGTCGGCGCTCCTCCGGGGACCGCCTGCGGATTTCACAGATGGGTCCGGCCGCTGCGATTGTTTGGAGTTTTTCAGCGAACTTCGGGGATACCACACTAGCTAGGAGGACCAACGGTTTATCTAACTACGATCATTACGTCCTCCAGCACTTTTCAACGATCCTGTCGATCCAGAGCGAACTCGCCGTTAGAAATTCGTGGGGACGGTATCAAAGCAGAGTCCTCTTCAGCTTCGACGATAACTTCCTTTGACTCTATAGCTTCTCTATGGTTCGTCTCATGGGCCTATCCTTCGTCTGCTACTGCAATGGTAACGCTTTCGTTTTTAGTCTCCGAAAGACCGCTCTTCCTATTTCCGGTTTCCACACTTGTTTGATTATATTTATCAAGCTGAATACGACGGTTGAGCCTAATCGAAAAAGCTGTTTGCAATGAGCGCTATGGATTCATAATGTTGAGAAAGCATGCCCGAGACGGTCAAATGTCCAACCTGCCGTTCCGACGCACGATGGCAAGGCAATCGCTATCGGCCGTTTTGTTCTGAGCGCTGCCAGCTCATTGATCTCGGCGCCTGGACGACCGAGCGCTATCGCATTCCGACGGAGGACTCGGAGATAGACGCGGACGACGAAGACGAAGACGATAAAGCCTGAACCAGCGGCAAGTACATGCTGTTGGCTTGATCCAAGAGCGCGTGCGTCATCCGCGGAGGTGAAAATCGACACCTCTTCAGATTCCTTGGATTTTGCTGCGTCCTCCTAAATAGTGCCGCTTGCCGCAACGATTCGTATATAAGCACCAATACTTGAGAGGACACCGCTGGCAGCACCCTTTTGCATGGCCATTCATCCGACCGCAATCATCGACCCTCGGGCAGAGATCGACACCGGCGTCGAGATCGGCCCTTATGCTGTGGTCGATGGCCCAGTCAAGATCAAAGTGGGAACCCGCGTGATGGCCCATGCTTATGTAACCGGCTGGACCGAGATCGGCGCGGACAATGAAATTCATCCGGGCGCGGTGCTTGGCGCTGCGCCCCAGGATAAGGCATACAAAGATACCGAGAGCTACCTGAAGATCGGCGACCGAAACGTGATTCGCGAACACGCGCAAATCCACCGGGGCACGGTGGCGGGTTCGACGACGATCATCGGCGATGATAATTTCTTAATGGCGACTGCGCATGTCGGCCATAATTGCAAACTCGGCGATCACATCATCCTGGCCAATGGCGCGCTCCTGGCCGGTTACGTTGAAGTAGGGAATAATGTTTTTATTTCCGGTAACTCGGTGGTACACCAGTTCGTGCGCATCGGTGACTATGCGCTGATGCGCGGCTTGAGCGGCACGAGCCGCGACGTGCCCCCTTACGCCATCATCGATTGGCAACACACCGTGCGCGGGGTTAACGTGATCGGCTTGAAGCGCGCCGGATTTGATGAAAAGCGGATTCGCGCGATCAGAGAAGCGTTTCGCATCCTGTTTCGCAAAGGACGCAATCTGGCGCTGGCAGTGGAGGAACTGGAAGGCAAACGGAGGGCCGACAGCGATCTGTCGGCCCTCCTGGATTTTATCAAATCCTCGAAACGCGGCGTTTGCGTCGGCGCTTAGCAGCCGTGGCGGAATTGGCTGCATTCGACGGGGCGATGCATCCCCGCTGGCTGCGTTGCTCCTCGCTCAAATATTCCCGATGTTCTCGGTCGTCGCGCCTTGCCATCGGGGCGCCTCGCCCGTCTCGGTGCGACGTGAGACTTCCACGACGGGCTGCTAGCGCGTGGCGGTGGGCGACGCCGGAGCCGCATCAACCCGCGGGCCGCTCTCGGCCGGCGGCGCACCGACAAAGTATATCGGCTCCTCGCCCTTCAAGTGACTCGGCGTAACCACATAGTTGCCGCGAATCGAAGGGTAGATAATGTTATTCGCCACATCGGCTTTACCGCCGCTTAAAACAAAGCCGAGTCCGCCGGTAAGCAGACCGAGGCCCGCGTAAACTACTTTTACCGGTATATAAACCAGGGTGGCGACCGCCGATCCGACACCGTAACCCACCTCTTCACCCAGCCCCGGCTCAGCCGGCTGGCTGTTCAAATCCCCGTTCTGCGCGCGCACCGAGGCGCTGGTCACGGCTATAAATAAACCCAGGGCAAGGCCCTTTAGTATGTGTTTCTTCATGCGCATAAAGTATCCCTGAACCGTGCTACTGTCAATAATATTATTCTAAAACGGAAATTTTTTTGACGGCCCGCAGGCCGCTTGGCCCGGGGCTCTGGCCCTGGCAAAAAATGTTTTTCATAGCAGGCGCGGATTTTTTCCCGGGTGGCTTCGTAATCGCGCAGCAATCTTCGGCCAGCTCGCGCTCCTTTGCCGCCCGGGCGGCTTTTATAGAGACTGCGGGCGATCCCCTCCAGACGTGCGGGGTCGGCTTCGAAGGCATCGATAGACTGATCGCGCTCCAGGCGCAGGCGGTGATCCAAGCGGCGCAGAAACGAATAGCCTTCGGAGAGGAGTCTATAGTCATATTTGTTTAGGATCTTATGTTCCAAGAGTTGTTCCAGCGCTTTCAAGGTTCCCCGCCGCCGCAAAGCGCGCAAACGGTGACCATGGGCGAGTTGCAACATTTGCGTCAGGAATTCGATATCGACCAGCCCGCCGCGCCCTTTCTTGAGATTGAAGCGCTTCTCGTCCTCGCCCGCGAGCTCGCGCTCCATGCGCATGCGCAGGTGGTGAATTTCCCCGATACTTTCTTTCGAAAGCCCTGAACCGTAGGCGAATCCCTCCGCGATTTTCTCGATTTCTCTGCCCAGGCGTGCATCTCCGGCAATCACACGGGTCTTAATCAATGCCTGCCGTTCCCAAAGTTGCGAGTCCCTTCTGTGATATTCGCGATAGGCGTCGAGCGAACAGACCACCGGGCCGGCTTTGCCCGAAGGACGAAGCTGCATGTCGATCTTGTAGGCGATTCCTTCCTCGGTCGGAGCGGAAAGATAGGTAATCAATTTTTGCCCGAGGCGCACATAAAATTCATGGGCCGGCAAACGACCTTGGGAACCCCCTGAAGTTTGTGCCTCTGTCAGTCGCATGATAGACGAAAACCAGATCAAGATCAGAATTGTAATCGATCTCCATGCCGCCTAGTTTGCCGCCGCCGATAATCGCGAAGCGTCCGCCGGCAACCTGGCCGTGTCTTTTTTCGAGCTCGTCCAGGGTCGTACGAAACGCTACTTCGACCGAAGCTTCGGCGAGAATAGAAAGCTCGCGCAGGACTGCGTTTAACTCGACCGTCCCACCGAGGTCGTGCAAGCCGATGCGGATGAATTCTTCAGTTTTGTAGCGCCGCAGTGAGTTCAGTTTCCCTTCGATATCGTTCTGTTCAGCGACCGCGCTGGAGAGCTCTGAAAGCATTTCGTCTGCCGTCTTGTGAATCCGCGTGAGATCGCCGCGGATTAACGTATCGATCAGCTCCGGCCGGTTTAGAAATAGATCGGTCAAAAATTGGCTGTCGGCGAACAAGGTAATGAGCAAGCGCATGGTTCGCGGGTTCTCCGCGAGCAGGGTCAAAAACCCGGTGCGGCCGCCGATGCGGTGGCTGAACTTGGCCAAATTGAGCAAAGCCTGATCCGGCGCGCCCGCCTGCGCGACATCTGCTATAAGGGCCGGTCCAAGGGCGCGCAGGACTTGCAGGCGTTTGGGACTCGGCGGCGCATAGCTCTCGCCGTCGCGTACCGAAAGCAGATTCTCATAGGCTCGCTCCGGCTCGGCAAATCCTAAGTCGCTGAGCTCATCGACGATAACTTCCCGGCGATCGAGATCATGCCAGACCGCGCCTGCATCAGAAGCGCCTTCGCCGGCGATTTCCTTTTGCGCGCCATAAAAGAGTCTATCGAATACCGCGCGCACGGCATTGGTGTGGATGCGGTGGTCGCGCCAAAAAAGTTCACGTTCGGATACTTTGCCCTCTGCTCGATAACCTAGACGCCGCGCCAGCGCCTGCTCTTCGTCTTTCCCCTCGGGAATCGAATGGGCGTGGGCTTCCTGGACGATTTGAACCTTGTGCTCCGCCTGGCGCAGGAAACGATAAGCAGCGGTTAACTTGTCGCGCTCACGCAGTGAGATAAATTGATGGTGCGCAAGTTTGCTGAGAGCCGCCAAGGTGCTCGGTTCTCTGAGCTCTGGCACATAGCCGCCGTTGACGAGCTGTAACGCCTGGGCGAAGAACTCGATCTCACGAATTCCACCGTAGCCGAGCTTGATATTGCGCTCCTTGCCGCTGCCGCTTAGCAGTTCATTCTCGATCCGACTCTTCATGTGGCGCAGTTCGTCGACCGTCGTATAGTCGAGATAGCGCCGGTAAACGAAAGGCTCAACCTCTTTCAAAAACTCAGCGCCAAGATCCGTTTCACCCGCCAGCGGGCGCGCCTTGATCAGGGCCGCGCG
The DNA here is from genome assembly GCA_963801935.1 of uncultured delta proteobacterium. Taxonomy (GTDB): domain Bacteria; phylum Desulfobacterota; class Binatia; order UBA9968; family UBA9968; genus DATACQ01. Next base: position 95,034 of record CAWDHA010000016.1, on the reverse strand, counting down.
CTCCCAGCACTGACCCCAGGATTCATAGTAAAGCATCGCCGATCCTACCGACTGCACCAGCGGCCCATTGGCTCCCAGGGGCCGCAGGCGCAGATCGATGCGGAAGACAAAGCCTTCCTCGGTAACCTCGCCCATGCAATGAATGATTTTTTTGCCGATCTCGGAGAAAAAAGACCTGGGGTCGGTTTTGCCCTTGTGCCCGCCGAGGCTTTCGCCTTCGTCGCTCTCAAACAGATAGATAACGTCTATATCGGAGCTGAAATTGAGCTCGCCGCCGCCCAATTTTCCCATGCCCAGAATCACGAAACGATTGTGTTGCGCGCTACCGGGCAGGTTGAGCACGCCAAAATCCTTCTCGACTTGAGCTCGACAGAAGCGGTAGGCCGCCTCAACTGAACCTTCGGCTAGCGCCGTAAGCTCTCTCAAGGTCTCTTCCAAGCTCACTGCCGCCAGTAAATCGCGCGCGCCAATGCGCAGATATTCCTGCTGTTTATGCCGGCGCAGATGAGTGCAAAATTCCGCAATCGATTCGGCGTTCTCTATGTGGGGCGCCAAGTCGCGCAGGTGTGCCGCGACCGTTTTACTTTTCGTGTGCAGCTGGTCGAGAAAAAGAACCGGCCAGTCTTTGCCGCGGCGAAACAGGACATCGCTAAGAAAAGTGCTGGCGCCGAGCACACCAAACAGGGCAGGCCAGTCCGACCGAGAGAGCTGTTCTAACGGTTTTAAGCCGCCGCTCTCTATGAGCCGCAAGAGACTGGCTTTTGCAAGCGCCGGCGAGGGGCTAGCGTTTATGAACGAGCGGTAACGCGTTGGCTCAACCGAAGGGCGTTGTTTGTTGCGCACCTGCTTCACGCTTTCACAGTAACGGCATCATAAACACCCTTCAAGGCTGGTCAGGTGCCGCAGGAGCCGCGCTATGACCACCGCATATCGGTGACACACAGCAGCCGAGCTCGCGAACCGTAATAGGTGGTTGGAGAATATAGCGCGCTCTGCGGTTGTGCACTAAAGCCGAAATTAGTCGTCGAGATTTTCAGCGACGCCGAGCGGACGTGTGAATTCGGACTATAGGGCGGCGTGAAGCAAAATACGCAACTCTGATCGAAGTAATTCGAAATCGGCACAATTGGTGGTAACCACAGTTGCTCCGTGGCGTCGAGCGGTGAGTGCAATCAACGCATCGTTTTGAAAGTCTCGGCGCTTGTTTATCTCCCAGTCTTTCTTATCGCCGATGTTTCGGACAAGCCTGCCTGCTTCCCACCAGTCGGCCACCGAAGGCTCCCATCGGACCGTGGCCAATTCAAAAAGGTGGGCGACGAGTCGCTCGGCCTCACGCCCGCGAGCTCCTCGCCGAAGCTCTGATAACACCACTGCCGAAATGTCGGATAATATAGGAACGCCTGAGATTCTCCAGAGTGTCTCGATACAACCCGCGTTCCCAATGATCGATATAAACACTGGTATCGAGAATAGCCATGGCCATCTCAGGATTTCTCCACGCTTCCCGGTCTGAGAGCCCGGCGAGTTTTTTTCATAAACTCCCAGAATTCCTCCACTTCGGCGACGCGCTCGACGGATAATCGGATGACCTCCGCCTCGGTTTTGACCCCAAACGCTTTTTTGGCGCGGTTAAGGGCGCGCTCATCGAAAAATAGGATTTGCGTTTTAATTTCGGCCGAGTTGCCATTCGACCTCCAAACACTCCAGACTGCCGATGCATACACTCTAGAAGAACAAAGCATACGTATCAAAGTGTTTTGCCGATCTCAATTTTCCGCGCGGGTCACCAAAGCGCGATTCGGTTAACAAGTTTGCTGGCTCCATCGATTTACAGGACAGGGTCACACGTACTGGCTCATTGGGATGCAATGCTGTTACTCAGTATCTGCGTTTACACCGCTGTGAACGGATGGACACACTGAGTCGCGCCACTGGCCGGATAAGAAAACAGCAGCAGCTACAATTTCAACACCTTACACCGGTGCAAATAGCATGACCCGACTTGGCATTGCGGTTGCTCATTGCCTTGGGAACAATACCGAATATTTGCCGCACGAGTCAAAACTCTTTCGAGAGGAGCTGTCATGCCGATCATCACAATCTATCAAGGCGCTTCCGGCGAAGGTCCGGAACTGGCCGAAGTTGTGGCTGAGACTCTTGGCTACCGTTGTGTTGGGCGTGAGGTGCTGGTGGCGGCGAGCCGCCGCTATGGCATACCCGAAGCAAAACTCAACGAGATTTTTGAAAGAGGGCCGCATTGGTGGGAGCGTCTACTACGCGATCTCCGGCCTTACAGGACCGCTCTTCAAGCTACGCTCTGCGAACTGACTCGCGATAGCAAAGTGGTTTACCACGGCCACTTGGGTCATGAGCTTTTATCCGGTATCGGGCATGTGCTGAAGGTACTTTTGACCGCGCCGATCGAATATCGCGTCGAACAAGTCCAGCGGCGGCAAAATTTCACTGATCTAGCGGCGCGCCGCTATATCGAAGAAGTCGACAAAGCGCGCGGCCGCCGGCTCATGGCGATGTTCGGCGCGGATTGGCGCGATCCTAATCGGTATGATCTCGTTCTTAATATGAGCAAGATGAGCCGAGAGGGAGCGAGCCGTATAATCATTGAGGCGGCAAAGCTTGACGACTACCAGACTACTCCTGCCTCCAGTCAGGCTTTCAACGACCGCGCTCTTAGTTCGCGAGTCCTTGCCACGTTATTTGCATCCAATATACACGGATCAGCCCTCGAAGTTCGCGCCGAGAGTGGCGATATTCACGTCAAGGGTAGAGTAGAAGAAGGACTGGAAGATGAAGTCGCGGCGCTGGTGGAAAATGTGCCCGGTGTCATCAGCGTGACGACAGACCTTTATTCTGCACCGCCCGAAGGTGTCTTGAGACTCTGAGTAGAGGTAATCACATGTCGCCCTTGGCATCGTCGATTCAGACGATCTGATTTGCGATTGGATGCGTTGCCCCGTCGAATTTCTAGTTGACACGCAACATGATGTCGGCCTATTTTGAGCGCGCCGATGCGGCTGATGACTTCGAGCAAATAACCGCGGCACAAGTTGCGGCGTCATTCAATTCCAATGGCACAGCCGCACCTTCGACAGGCGCAGCGACAACAAGGGGCTCGAACCGGAAAGGGATCGTACTCGGGAAAGCCTTCGGCCGGACCTATGCCTTCATCGGCTGAGCGTACTGGCGGCATAATGGTTTACGACGTATCCAATCTCTCTGAGCCGAGTTTTGTTCAATACCTCAATACGAGTCCCGATGACATCTCAACGGAAGGACTTCTGTTTATCAAAAAAAAGACAGCCCCAATGGCAGACCCCTTCTGGTGGTCTCACATGAAATAAGCGGCACAACGACGATCTTCGAGATCACCACGGGTTGCTAGTGCTTCTTCCGTGTATTAGCGAATGCATACGTGAAACCCTCGAGTTCATTTTCCTGGCGCCCTTGGTTCACGTTAGCTCACGGAAGTACCATCCACAGATCATCGGCCGCGAAGAGCGCTATTACGGGTCGTTGAAGCATTTGTATCGCGTTGCCGAACAACCGCACGGAATCATCGAGGCAGTATCGAGTAGCGACGGTTTTACAACTATTAGAGACTGCACCCATACTTCTAGATGCCCGCTCTAGCGCCGATGACACGCACAGGACACCGCACTTTAGTGCGTTTATAAGTCCGCCTTTGGGGGCGCCGAAACGGATTAGAATCTTCCCCAGCTAATCACTCGGCTTGGCTTGATGACGATCATCGGCCGCTCCTGGATCGCCATGGCTTGGTATTGGCGATACTTCCGGCGTAAGAGCCGGACGGCTCTTCGGTGTTTCTTGCCGCTGAAAAGAATCCGCGCTTTTCCGGCTATCAGCATGTATGCCAGCTGGTGCCAATCCTCACCGTAGCGATCGATGACTAGTGAGGTCTGCGGGTTTTCAAGAATGTTCTTTACGCGTTTGAGTTTTAGCGGCGTGGTGCGCTTCGGCTTTTCGTCGATCGGTGAGAAAAATTCTTTGCCGTCGAAGACGAAACAGATGGGAATTACCAAAGGCTGGCCGTCGCGATCCGCCGTTGCCAGGTGGCCGATGCGGGCGCCTCTGATTAGGCGAGAGGCTTTGGCTGGCAGGGTCAGGGACACGGTGCGCGGTGCCCCACCTGTTGCCCGTCGCCTCATCAGATTTTGAACTCGCCTACGACGTTTGGCGCGAAGAGCTCTTCGACTGTAAGTTGGCGCGTCAGCAAACCCTGCTCTGACATGTAGCGAAGCAAATGTTCGAGCACGTGGCGGTTGGCTTCGACGCCGTACGGCCACCAGTCTGGACCAAAGATCTCTCGGAGCTGTTCGCGCTCGTAGGGCAGCCAGGGCAAGGTGCAGGCCATGGTGTTGGAGATATGCATGTTCCTGATCGCCAGGTCTTTCGCCTCACAGAAAGCTTTGTGGAGGCTGCGCGCGGTCCAGGGATTTTTCTCGTAGACTGACTTCTTGATCACCAGCACGTGCATGATTGGAAAGATCTTGGTGCGCTTGTAATAGTCGATTTCCACTTCTTTGTAATTTGGAAACAAGCGTTTTATCTGGCGGCTGCCCTTCATGAAAGACGACGGACTGCGCGCCGAAATCAGCGCGTCGATCTCGCCGCTTTCGAGCATGCCGTTTAGTGTCTTATCGTCGGCGATGGGATCGAGTTTGATCTGGGGCGGCAGGGTGAGTCTGAGCCGTTCTTTTCTTCCGGGATCCTCCTGGCCGCCGGTGAACCAGTGCATCTCGGAGGTTTTGACGCCGTAATCATCGTCTAAAAAGCCGCGGATCCACACGGCCGCGGTTATCGAGTATTCCGGCGCGCCGACCTTCTTCCCTTTAAAGTCGAGGGGACTCTCGATGCCCGAGTTTGTATTGACGAACACGCAGGAGTGGCGGAAAAACCGCGACGGAAAAACCGGGATGGCAACGAAGGGCGAATTTCCCCGGCTGAGCGTCGTGATGTGATTGGACAGCGACATTTCAGAAACGTCGAACTCATGGTGATGGCCCATGCGCCAGAAAATCTCTTCGGCTTCCAACGGAATATAATTGATCCGTATGCCTTCAGCCTGAACATCGCCGGTGCGCAATGCAAACGTCCGGTCGTAATTGCCGCAAGCGACGGTTAAATCAAGTTTGTCCACTTTGTCTCCTTTGTAGCTTTGCTCTAGCGGATTAAAATCGACCTGCCATGGCGATCTTTTATCTTCAATATTTGGTTCAACTATTTTGTATCCCAACGCGAGTAATGTTGGGCGATGGCGATCAGAATTACAGATATCACTGAAATGACCAGCCCAATGGCGGCGACCCTGCCGCGCATGCCGTCAAGATAAAGAAAGTAGAGCAGCGGTCCGAGCGGCTCGGCGCGGGGCTGTATAAGAAAAGCGTCGCGCTGAACTCGCGCATGAAGATCGTCACCAGAATGATCCAGCCGGCCATGACCCCGGGCCGCATCATCGGAATTAGGACGCGGCGGAAAGTAGCGATTAATCCCGCGCCACAGACAACCGACGCTTCTTCGAGTTCTTTGTGTACCTGGATGATCGTGCTGCTTACGGCTCTCAGCCCGTAGGGCAAAAATCGCGTAATGTAAGCGATGAGAATGATCCAAATCGTTGCATAGATCGGAATCGGAAAATCCACATAGGCCCACAGTAGCCCCAGTGCCAGCGCCGTACCCGGAAAAGCCCCGGGGATGAACACCAGACCTTCGATGATTCCGCGCCCGGCGATCTTTGTTCGAATGGTAATGTAGGCGGCCAGGGCTGCCAGCGCCATGCAGGCGGTGGCGCCGACGAGAGCGAGAAACATGCTGTTCAAGAAGGCGCGGTGGACACGCGGAGTCAGCCAAACGTAGCGGAAGTTATCGACCGTAAGGTTCTGCCAGGTCTGCCAGGTGGGCACGTGATAGTATGGCAGTACGGCTACCAACAGCGGGACCAGAATAGGCAGTAGGACCAGCATCACCAGCAGCAAAAACGCCATGCCTGAGACCGCATAGCGCCACGGGCCTAGATCGATCTGATGAGGCCGAAAACCCTTGCCGGTAACAGTTGAGAAACTTTCCACCTGGGCCGTGAGGCGCCGATAGAGATAAACGAATACCAGGACGACCGCGAGGATACCGACGCTATAGGCGGCAGCAAGATTATGGTTGGTGGGAAAGGAGCCCAGCGCTTCGCGCCAGATTTTTGTCGTAAAGACTTCGATGCGAGCGGGTAGGGCGATGATCGCCGGAGTGTCGAAACTCTCGACTGCGCGGACGAAGTTCAAAGTGGCCGCCGGCAGGATCGCCGGGCGAGTCAATGGAAAGGTGATACGCCGCATGACACCGAGCTCACCCGAGCCCAAAGTTTTCGCCGACTCTTCCAGCGATGGGTCCATGCTCTTCAAAGCCGCGGCGACAATAAGAAAGGCCAATGGCGTCAAAATCAGCCCTTCGACGAAGATCAAGCCCGGCATCGAATAGATGTTAAACGGTCCTTTTTCAACGCCGAAAATCGTAACCGATGAAGCGTTGGTCAGCCCATTGCTCGGGTTGAGCAACATCACCCATGAAATCGAAACCAAAATCGGTGGCAGGATATTGGGAACGATCGCCGTCAGCTCGAACAGGCGCCTGAATGGCGCGTTGGTGCGGATCGTGATCCACGCCAGCGCCAATGCGAAAATAATCGACAGGCCTGATGCGCCGATGCCGAAGATAAAAGAATGCAACAGCAACGGATAGGCTTCGGCGTCGCCGTAGGCGCGCACGTAATTCTCTAAAGTGAACCTTCCCGGGAGGCCCAGAGGAGCGTCGGTCAGGCTGCCGTAAAAGAGAAAGAAAGTGGGATAAAGGCTGAGAAAGCCAATGATGCTGCCGACGGTGAGAAACAGCCAGTTGATCGGCTGGCTCAGGAAAGTACCCAACCGGCTTGTCCCCTGGCGCGCGCCAGCGGCGCGCCGGCTGCAATGCTCTTTTCCTGAAGCGACACTTGCTGGCCTCGCTATTTGAGAAAGATTTGCGTGTATTGTTTCTTTTTCGCGTCAAACTCCTGATCGCTCAAGTCGTTCATTTCTATGCAGCCAATGTTGCCGGCGCCCGATCAGCGCGGAGCCGATCGTTTCAGATTCGCCATAGTGAGTCAACCTGCATAAGGAGCACGGCGGCAGCGCCGCTCAAGCTGGTTGACACGCATAATGGCCGATCATATAAACCTTTTGGACTAAGAAAAGGAGAGAATCCCGCATCATGGACAAAGTCGATTTACTCATCAGAGGCGGCGAGGTTTGGACACCGGGAGGATTCATCGAGTCCGATGTCGCGGTAATCGGCGGCAAAATCGCCGCGCTCGGCAAGCCACCGGTGTTGCCGGAAAGCGCCGGCACGATCGTCGATGCCAAAGGCAAGAAAATCATTCCAGGTTTGATCGATACCCATACGCACCATAGAGATCCGGGATTTACTCATAAGGAAGACATCACCACCGCGACCATGGCCGCTGCGGCCGGCGGCGTCACCTTGTCCATCGGTATGCCCAACGTCGACCCGCCCACAACCACTGTTGACCGTTATCGCGCTTTGGTCGCGCATCACGCCAAAAACGCCATTGTCGACTTTAATCATAATCCTTCAGGCACGGTGCCGGAAAATATTCCCGGCCTCGCCAAAGAAGGCCCGCTGGCGTTTAAAATATTTATGGTCAAAGACACCGGGCGCGACTATCCGCACATGCCGGGCATCGGCCTCAACAATAACGGCGAGCTGTTCAAATGTTTCGAGACCGTCGGGCAGACCGGATTGCCGTTAATGGTCCATCCTCACGATCAGGACCTGATGGATGAGATTGAAGGGCGTTACTGGAAGCGCGAGGACCGCAGTCCTAAAGCCTATGCCAAGGCTTATCGCGATTACGACGGCATCATCTGGGATACCGCCATGGCGACGTTGTTTCGCATGCAGAAAGCTTTGGGCGCGCGGCTGCATATCTTGCACATGAGCACGCCGGAGGGATTGGCGATGCTGCGGCGCGCAAAGAATGAAGGGAGGCCCTGCAGCTGCGAAGTCAATCCCTGGGCGATGTTTCTGGGAACATGGGAGAACGTCGAGCAGATGGGCCCTTACTGCTTAGGTTTTTGGGTGCCGCCCGCCCATGTGGACGCGCTCTGGGAAGGGATTAACGACGGCACCGTGGACATCATCGGCACGGACCACGCGCCGCATACGAAAGATGAGAAGGACAAAGGCTGGAACGACATGTGGTGCTGCCCCGGCGGCGAGCCACAGATTCAAGACTATCTCAGTCTCTTTCTAAACGCTGCCAACGAGGGCAAGCTGTCGCTCGACACGGTGGTTAGGATCACTTCTTACAACGCCGCAAAGATTTTTAACGTGTACCCGAAGAAAGGCGTGATACAGCCGGGCTCGGATGCCGACATGGTGATCATCGATATGAACAAGGAAGAGCTGATCACCAACGAGACCACCTATACCAAGGTCGGCTGGACGCCGTATCATGGCCGCAAAGTGAAAGGCGTGCCGATTCGCACGATTCTCCGCGGCAAGACGGTGATGCAGGACGGCAAAATAATCGGCAAGCCGGGCGATGGTGAGCTGGTGAAGCCGCTCAAGTAGCGGCAGAGAGCGTGGCGGCGGCCAGGACGTTCAATTCGAACGAGTTCCGCCGACGGCCGCAGATTATAAAAGCTGATGATATCGCTAGGTGCGCAACTCGGGCCATCTAATGAGTCGTCTGTATTGCCGCTTTCGCGGCAATGACGCCAAACTTTCACTATGGCTGCTTGCTACCCAGTGGCTGTCTGGTTACACGTCGATCTCCTCTGTTGGATCGATTTTATTGACGATCAAGCCCGACGGTAACTTCGGGAAAAAGTAGGTTGACTTCTGGGGCATCTTCTCGCCTTTGCTGGCGATCGCCAGAACCTCCTCCGCTTTGGGCGGGTTGAGAATGAACGCAGCTTGAAAGTCTTCTTTCTCCAGCGCCTCCAAGACGGCTTCTTCATCTTGCGAATAGCGGATGGTTTCGCCACTCACCTGCTTCTCTGGAGCTAGCCCCAAGACATGCTCCAGAATCAGTAAATGCAAAGTCGTGACATCGAGCTCCTGGAGCTGCGCGCTCACGTCCTTGGCCAAGCGCTGCATGATCCTTTTGCTCTTCAGCCGCAATATTAGATAGCGCGGGTCGCGCTTGAAAACAGCGCCGATGATATGTTTCCTTTTGCCGCCGTTTCTAAGCGCCTTGAGAAACCAGTCTTTGCCCTCGGCTGTCTTCGGATATTGTTCCAAATAGAAATAGTTCTGCAGGGCTTCTTCCAACTGCAGAAATGGCTTAGGCGCGTAACCGCGCACCAGGCGGTGCGTCGGCAAGATCACGACGTTCTCGTCGTTCAAATTGGCGAAATACGTAAGCACAAAGTTGTACGCTTCGTGGCCGCTTCCCGGTCCGCGTCGGTCGCGCAACTGATTCCGATAATTCAACGTAGCTTCGTAACGATGATGGCCGTCGGCGATGAGCAGCGACTGTTCCGCCATGTATTCCTGGAGGCGGCGTATTACTTGCCCGTCGCTGATGCGCCAGAGGCGGCACTCGATACCGTTGTCCTGTTTGACGTCGATAAACGGCGCAACCCCCTCAACTTGGCTCGCCAGCATTCGGTTGATGGTCGCCTCGGGTAGCGAATAGAGCGCAAAGATCGGGCTTAGCTGGGCGTCAGCGGCAAGCATCAGCTTGAGGCGATCTTGTTTCGGCGCATCGAGAGTTTTTTCATGGGGCCGAATATTACCGCCAGCGAAATCCTCCAGGCGCATCAGCGCGAAAAATCCGCGGCGCTCTTTTTGCCCTCCCTTAGGAAGCGCGAAACCTTGTGTCATGTAATAGATCGCCGGGGCATGGTCGCGCTCGAGAATGCCTTCTTTTATCCAGGCCTCCAACAATTGCGGCACGGCGCTGTAAGCATCGGGCTCTTGGCTCAGATCGAGCCTAACAAAATTATAGGGCGATCGTTTATAAAGTTTTTCCTGCTCGTCCTTGGAAATGACGTCGTAGGGCGGCGTGATGACTCTGGCGAGATCGCGGACTTTTGTCTGGTTATAAAATAGTGCGCGCAACGGCGCGATGCTGACCATAATGCTCGTTTACCTTCTCAAGTTTTCGATTTGTGTTGGAAAAGGGCCATCTCAGACTGAAGTATTGGGGTGATGGAGTACTGGAGTAATGCATTAAAACCGATATTCCAATACCATCATACTCTCCAAAAATCCTTTTTTAGTGTAGCACGCTGCCAAAAAACTCTCCTACAGGCTGCTCAAAAAGGCCCAGAGGCGAGGCGCGCGAAAAATCGACGAGCGGAGGCGTACTTATGGTACGTTGCAGTGAGGCGATTGAGCGCAACGAAGCATATGGGACTTTTTCAGCAGCCTGCGCTAGGGTTCTTTGGCAACGCCAAGGGACATGGCGCCGATACCTTCGATCTCGGCCTTCAACACATCACCCGGTTTAAGTTTTTCTTGAAATTCAGGCGAGTCGGGGTTGCCGGTGGTGATCAGGTCGCCGGGATAAAGCGTCGTCACTTCTGAAAGGAAACTCACAAGAGTTGCAATATCGTTGATCATTGCGTCGGTCTTTGCTGATTGTTTGAGTTCGCCGTTGATCCAGAGTTTCATCGAGAGCTTGTCGGGATTGGGTATTTCATCCTTTGTCGTGATCCACGGTCCGATGGGGGCGAAGGTCTCGAAGCCTTTGCGCACGTTGCGGGTGCCGGACAGATTTTTGCTGAGCCCGTATCCGCGCGCCGTAACATCAAGCATAATCGTGTAACCGAAGATCGCATCAAAAACTTTGGCTTTGCTCAGATTGCGGGCTTTTCGGCCGATGACGACGCAGAGCTCAAGCTCGGGAAAAATCGAATCGGCGTTTTTAGGTATCAGAATGTTGTCTTCAGGACCGGCAATCGACGACGGTGGTTTGAGAAAAATGTTCTCGAGCAGCTCTTGGGGCGAAATTTTTCCAGCACTGCCGCGCCCGCGCGCCTCGCCCAGGCCTTCAGTGCCGCGCTTGTAGTTGCCGGCCGCTGCCCAGATCTTTGACGGATTTTCTACCGGCGGTTTGAGCAGTTTCGAATCGACCGGCGCGGCCTTGGCGCTGCCGGCGACGCTATTCAATTGCGCGCTCAGCCGGTCGTAATCGGCGATTAGATCGAGCATCGAGAAATTGTCCGGCAGCGCGCCGTGCTGGACGAGCACATTGCCCACGAGGATTGCGGTATTGTCTCTGATGACGGCGATGTCATTTGGTTTTAGGGATGCCAACTTCACGGTAGCTCCTTTGCAGACTGCTGAAAAAGACTTAAATGCTTCGTTGCGCTCAATCGGCTCGCTCCAACGTACTCGTTCTGTACGCCTGCGCTCGCCGATTTATCGCGCGCCTCGCCTCTGAGATCTTTTTGAGCAGCCTGCCCAAAAGATTCTTCACAACAGTTAACGCGGTGATGCATTCGTGATGCATTTTCCTTATATGGAAGCAGCCAGTTTGACAAGACGGCTGGCGGCTGATGGTTGATTTGAAGCGCGGAGCTCCTTGTGGCATAGAAAGTTGTGCCTTCCGCCTGGCTCCATGTTTCCGTCCGCGCCGATCCATCAGCGCTCGATGTCATCGCAAATTTCCTGATAGAGCGCGGCTCGCCTGGTGCAGTTCTAAAGAAGCGCGAAGTTCAGGGTTATTTTCCCGCTGAAAGCACGCTCCGGCTGCGCCCCGATCTGCAACGTTTCCTCCGCAGCATCAAGGCGATCTATCCGGAGTTCAAGGAAACCGAGGTGCGCTGGCGCCTCATCAAGGAGCGTAACTGGAACAGCGCATGGCAGAAATATTTCACGCCGCAGCGGGTCGGCCGGAGTTTCCTGGTCTGCCCGCCCTGGCTGGCGCCGCCGCCGTTGCACGGGCGCCACTTGATCACCATCGAGCCGGGCCTGGCATTTGGCACCGGCACCCACGCGAGCACGCGCCGTTCCATGGAATTTTTAGAGACAGCCGTGCGCTTACTGGGCGGCGGAAAATTCGACGCCCTGGATGTCGGCACAGGGTCCGGTATACTTTCCATCGCGCTCAAAAAATCAGGCGCGAACAAAGTATGGGCCATCGATAACGACCCGGTCGCGCTCGCAGTCGCGCAAGTAAATTTACGCGCTAATGGCGCGCTGCGAAATGTCCGTCTCTCGAGCGCCCGCTTGGGTGAGATCCGCCGGGCGTTCGCAGTAGTAGTGGCAAACCTCACGGCGGAGACGATCCTTGAACTCACCGATGCAATGGCCGGGAAAGTTGCGCCCGGAGGGTTTCTCGTTCTAGCAGGGATTGTCGAGCGCATGAGTCGTCAAGTCGTGCGGCGCTTCACTGAAGGTCGATTCAAGCTGCTCCGGCGCAAGCGCGATAAAGAGTGGGTCGCGCTGCTTCTACGGCGCAGGTAACCGATGGCTCGCTTCTTCGTGCCTAAGGCAGATATTCGAGGCAACCGAGGGGTTATCACCGGGGCGGAATTGCAGCATCTGCGCCGCGTGCTGCGCTTGGCGCCGGGCGATCCGATCACGTTCTTTGACGATGCCGGGAGTGAGTATGACGCGGTTATTGATTCGTTTAACTCCAGCAGCGCGGCAATCGAAATTGTTCGGTCGTATAAAGCGCGCCGGGAATCCTCGCTTGACTTAACATTGGCACTGGGCGTGACCAAAGGGGAAAAGATGGATTTCGTCGTCGAGAAGGCTACGGAACTGGGAGTGCAAGCCATAGTCCCGTTTGTGTCTAACTATACGGTGACCAAATTGGACGAGCGCAAGATCGCCGCTCGCGCCGAGCGCTGGCAAAAAATCGCCCTGAGCGCGGCAAAACAATCCGGTCGAACACAAATACCGAAGATGTTGGCGCTTTGTCGGTTGCGCGAGTTGGTGGCCCAACCCTTTTCCGCTACGCTCAAGCTTTGTTTCTGGGAGAAAGAAGCTGGACAATCGCTGCGGCATTTGCGCGATGACCGCGGTGCTGCCAAGTCGTTGCTGATCGCTATCGGTCCCGAAGGCGGATTCAGCGCTGAAGAAACCGCGCTGGCAAGCGCGCATGGATTTCACTTCGTGCGGCTGGGCCGGCGTATCCTGCGCGCCGAAACCGCCGCCGTCACAGCGATCTCGCTGGTGCAGTTTCTCTGGGGCGATTTGGCAGCGACTTGCCTCCGTAGAACGAGTCTCTGGCTAATCTCTTAAAGGCAAAATCAAATGATCAACTGTCAAAACTGCGACGCGCCGGTACTGCCCTCGGCTGAGCGCTGCGAAAAATGCGGCGCCAAGTTGTTGAATCGGCGCGTGGTTTTTGGCGCGCCGCGGCGGGAGGATTTTACTCTGACTCCGGATGACACCGTTCGAATACTCGATCGATCTGCGGATGACTGAGGATCTGGCACTTTCAACGCCTCCCGAGATTTCACTAGTTACAGGACGCCGGTTCAAGCGGCGCGCGACCGCCGCTACGGTGGTTTCTTCCGCCGCGCCGACTGCGTTGTTGATCGATTTCTCGTCATCGCTTTGTTGTGCGGCCGCGATGGGACTGATGGCTTACATCGGCTACAAAGTGGGACTTGCGGCGCACCAGCGTACGACCGTGGCGCCGGATAATGATGCCGCTTATCTTGTTGCTTACGGCGGCGAGCACTTTTTTGGCAATGAGTTATTTTGTCGTGTTTCATGGCATGGACGGAAAAACCATCGGCAAATGGCTTCTTGCGCTTGCGCGTTGTTGGCATCGAGGATGAACGGATCGGCTACCGCCGGGCTTGCCTGCGCTGGATCGCCGGCGTTCTCCTTGCGCCCTTGCTGTTGGGCTTTCTCTGGATGCTCTGGAGCCGGGAGAAAAGGGCTGGCACGACTATCTCGCGCGCACCTGGGTGATCGTGGACTGACTGGCGTTATCTGCGAGCGACGTTATGAAATTCGCTAAAAATCGGCGTCGTGATGGATCCCGTCGATAAAATCAATATCGACAAGGACACGACCTTCGTTCTGATGCTCGAAGCGCAGCGGCGCGGCCATGAAGTTTATTTCATGGAACTCGACGACCTGTTCATTCGCGGCGGCACTCCCGTACGCCCGCTATCGACGCCTGGAGCTGGCGCGCGCGACGCCGCACTATCAGACTCGGGGAAGCCGATGTTGAGCACGCTGAGGACTTCGATACCGTGTGGATGCGCAAAGATCCGCCCTTCGATATGAATTTTTTCTTTGCGACGCATCTTGTTGAGCCTGATCGACCCGAGCAAATGTTTTGTGATGAACAACCCCAAGGGACTGCGCGAAGCCAACGAAAAACTCTATGCGTTGCGTTTTCCGGAGCAGATCCCGCAGACGCTGGTGAGCGGCGACATGCAGCGTCTAAAGGATTTCATGGACGAGCTGGGCGGTGAGATGATCGTCAAGCCGCTCGATGGCTGCGGCGGCAGCGGCGTGTTTTATCTTGAACAAGCAAGATCGCAACACCAACGCGATTCTAGAAGCCGCCACCGACAATGGCCGTCGACTGGTCATGGGGCAACGCTATTTGCCGGAGATTCGCCAGGGCGACAAACGCATCATCGTTCTCAACGGCGAGCCGCTTGGGCGCGGTGCTGCGAGTGCCGCTGGAAACCGAAACGCGCGGCAACATTCACGTCGGCGGGCAGTGCGTCAAGACCGAAGTGACGCGAGCGCGACCGGGAAATATGCGCCGCGCTGGCGCCGCTGCTGCGAGCCGGATGGTTTATACTTTGTCGGCCTCGACGTCATCGGCAACTATCTGACCGAAGTCAACGTGACCAGTCCCACCGGTATCCAGGAGATCAACGCGCTCAACGGCGTGCGCCTCGAAAGCCAGGTCGTCGATTTTGTCGAGGAGCGGGTGAAACAACTCCGCGGAACAGAATTTTCTTAAAGCGGAATTTTGTGGGCGGGTTTTAAACCCGCCCCCGCTCTGATTTGGAGGTAGCCCTCGTTCCCGGTGATCGTCCGGATGCTTTCGATCTAAATCCGCTACCAGAGACATGAACCGGTTAACGCGCAATCTTGACTCCCCTGTGCTTTTAGGCAATATTTCACACTTCAAACTTTTGGCCAGGTAGCTCAGTCGGTAGAGCAGAGGACTGAAAATCCTCGTGTCGGCGGTTCAATTCCGTCCCTGGCCATCTTTTAAACCAGTGGAATCAAACAGTTTTCGCTCTCTGCGCTTTCGACTCAACTCCATTACTCTCGCCTGCTTTTCTACTACTTTTCTACTTTTCAGTTGGCAGCGGCTTTTTTCTTGAGCGGAACGACGTTCTGCACAAAATCCGTTTCGTGCAGTTTGCTCAAGCCGGCACCCGCATCGAGTAGCATTCTCTCATCGGCAATGGCGTAGCGCCGATAAATCGCTTCGGTCTTATGACCGACCATTTTCATCGCTGCCGATCTTGGCGTTCCAGCGCGTTCTAAATTTCTGACTGCCGTTCGTCTGAAATCGTGCGGAATACGGTTAGCGACAGTCTTGATCACTTTACCGTTAACGTCTTTGATACGCTTTCCCAGACCAGCTTCGACGCACGCTGTCAGCGATGAGCGCCTAAACATTTTAATCTGCCTTCCTTCACGATGGAATAGCCAGGGGATTATTTGTCCCTTCGCTAACTGCAAAGCTTCGGTCTTTTGAACCTGTTGCTCTAGAGCTTCGCGCAACATCGGAACGTTCATCGGAAACATGCGGCCCTCGCCGTTCTTTGTTTCCCCGGGATCCAAGCGCAGCCAGCCAGCGTTTAGGTCTAGGTGGTGCTTTTGCCGGGTCAGGATTTCATCGTGAACTCTCCACCCGGTAACATAGGCAGTGATCACGACCGGTTTTAGATCTTCCGGTAAGTGCAACAGAACCGCCCTGAACTGCTCGAACTCGAAAAAACCTTTTCGGGTTGTTTAGCGCCAAGTTGGCGATATGCGGCTTATTAGTTGCCTTGCCGGCTCTTATTGATAGGACGAACATTCGGCTGAGCGCCGCAAGCTCCCCGTTGATTGTGCTGTTCGCGGCGTTCTCTTTTTGCCTTGCTGCAATGTAAGAAGTTATCCGATCACTACTGATCTCAACGGTCCTCGAATCACCGAAAAAACCCCGAAGATGGTTTATAGCATCTTCCGCTCTGTTGACCGAACTTCGCCCGTTTGCTTTGCCCTATAGTCGTTAACTAGCATCGCTTGCATGTCCTCGAATGTCGTCTTCTCAATGTCAGGTCCAACGGGCTTTCCAGATGCGATCTCTCCGTGGCGTTTCTTTAAGAGCTTCCAGGCAACGCCCTCTCTCGTGCTGCCCGTTGATTCTTTAATTTGCTTCCCGCGGTGGTTATAGTAAATCCACCAGGTTGGGATCGTGACCCTTTCGCCGGTCTTCTTTTCGCTGTAGGTCGGCTGATACATGCCGCCCATGCCTCTCATTTTCATAGCTCTGATTTTCTCCCTTTGCGTTTTCTCACGAGAAGCAAAAATCTAATAGCTAGCTCGGTCGTTCTCTGGATTGGTATCTCTTCTCGCTCCGCTCTCGCGACGGTGTTTTTAGCCAGATCGAGCGCCTCCCCGAGCTCTTTCTGCGTCATTGCCAGAGTCTTCCTTGCCAATCTCATTTCTTGCCCCGTCATGGTATACAAAAGATATACCCGATCCCAGCGCTGATCAACGGCATTTATGGCTTCTTTGTCGCCACCCAGCGACGCAGCCCCACCTCGCTAAATCGGGTGCATTTTCGTGACAGCCTTCGCGTAAATGGGAGCTGCTTGGCATGCCGGTAGAGCCAGCAGACTCGTTTTTTTAAGTCACCTGGTGTGTTAGCGCCACCGATGATCTGCGCGGCTTGTTCAACCGTAAGTAGGTTATCCTTTTCAGTCGACTGCGCGATACCATATGTTAACGCTGCTGTAATCTCTTGCCGCACGATCACGCGAATTTCATCAAGCAGAAGGTGAAAGGGATTTTTCGACGAGTCACTCATAGCTTCGCTGCGGCTCGCCGCTTGATACCGGTGGCAGTCTTCAGCGCCGTGGCGAGAACCTTGTGAACGTCCTTTTCCATGTAGGCATCGATGAGCTTCTTCACCGCGCGCTTGAAAGCTTGCTGTTGACGCGTGGGGCGCCATTGGTTTGTCATTGGTTTCGCCTGCACGTTAGCCGTTTGTCCCGGGTCAAATCGCCGTTAAGGGTAAGGTAGCCATAGGCTCTTTTTGTCCCGGTTTGGCCTCAACAAAATCAGGCACTTGCAAGACCCCGTTTTGCCGGTCAGTGACAGTTCTGCGCGCCGTCTTTTTCTTGCATCCCGGCAAGGCCCACTTCTGCCGATCGAATACCGGCTGATCGCACCCGCAAGCGCAACGCCTCTGTTTCGGGTTAGAGTCCGTGAAGTAGTGCATCTCTTCGACGTGGAACGCGAGAACCGAGCGGTACGGAATAACAACCTCGGCATAGCGCGCTTGCATGACGCGATTAAAAAACCCGCTGGGGTTCTCTATCTTCCCCTTAAACCTTTCCGCTAAAGACTCCGCCCTGTGCCCGCGTCTCGCTGCCAACTTTGAGAAATCACCAAACGTCATTTCTTCCATTCGCTACCTCGTGACCTGCTCGAGTAATCAGGCTTCTCCTCTAAGGCATGTGTTCCTCGAGCGGGAGATTCTCGGGGGAGAAGATAGCGAAGTTCCAGCCGTGTAGCTTGGCTAAGTTTATAAGCAGGCAATCAAGCCAATTACTTTTACCGCTGGACGGTATCCCTGTGACCACCGTTAATTCCCCGGGGCGTACCGTGTGGTAACCGTTGAGGGTATCCCAGCCGGTGCGATGCCCTGTTTCAAATCCGTGTTCGTACAGGTGGGAAATCTCAGTGTCCCTGTCAGAGAGTTCGAACGCTCCCTCCACCGGATAGGTTCTGCGTTATCGATATACCAACCAAGCTCCTCCGCTCCGTGCTTAAGAAATACCTCGTTGGCGTCCTTGTGCCCCTCCGGCCAATTCACCTTGGCGCACTTCTCGATGCCCAGCCTGCGGGACAACTCGTTTGCCAGGCGAGTTCCCGGGATGTCGTTATCTACGGCAATAATGTGCCGGCTCGCCGATTCTATCTTCTCCCGATCGGCATCAAGAAAATTAAAGAGTGAGGAATAATCGCGTGACTCGGGAGACGGCGCGCCGTTTGGGACCGATACGACATTGAAAAATCCAACCGCTTCTACGGAGAGCTTGTCCACTTCTCCCTCAACCCATACGAGCGGCTCTCCAGCTTTGATATCGTCCAGACCGTAGAGTACAAGCTCGCAGCCCGCCTCCAACCGGAAATGCTTGTCTTTGATCGTCCGATATTTTCTGTTGATCAGTTCTCCGTTACGAAAATATGGGAAGCTGACCGTCTCAACCTCCTCTTCGAGTTGCGGCATGTACGCCAACCCATACTCGATTCGATTTTTTAAAATCACGTTGTCCGGAATACCGCGGGAACTGAGCCATGACTGCTGCCATACCTTCCCTTGCGGTATTGGGTCCGGCTTACGGTACTGTGGCGCCGCCCAATGCTCCGGCCGTCCTGGCCTCTTTGCCCCTTGAGAGAGCCCACCAACCCAAGCGCAATGATTACAGTGCCAAGCCTCTTTATCGACATTGATCGATAGGCAGCGCGCATTTTTCTTTTTCCTGTCCTTGCTGCATTGAGGGCAGGTACTTGAAATTTCTCCTTTGGCGTTGGGTAAAGCGCCGGCTGAAAGGTGGATGCCAAAGTCGGCAAAGGTTTTCATTTTATCGCCCAGTTGATTATCGGGGTAAATTCGCTTGGGTCGGGCTTTTTAGATTCCGTGTCTATATTCATGGGGATATCCCCCTGTTCCATGAAACTCTTTCTGGGCCCGAGGAAGGTCGCTGCCTGTTGTACGTACTGTGTCTCCTCATTGCCCACGGCGCGGACATACTTCGCGTAGCGCTCGATCCCGGCGATCATAACAACCGGGTCGGTCCACTCAGCCACCCGCCCCCCGCCATGCCGCCGCCGCTTTCTCTTTGGGGTTCCCTCCGGCTCTTTTTGGGTAGAGGCTCCATGCTCTTTCAAACTGAGGATCTACGGCGTTCTGTTTGTTGGGTGTGGCAGTTTTTTTCTTGTTCCTAACCAACGGAGACACAGACGCCGTATCTGTATTGACGGTTCTATGACGGTTAAGAGCGGGTGACATAGGTGTCACCGTTTCTGCGTCACGGGTGTCACTGTTATTTTTACACGGTAATTTTGTCACTGTTAATTTGTCAGAGTTTTCGATGACAGTTATGGTGTAGTGGCTGGACCGATGTCGCCCACCGTTACTCCGACTTCTGCTGAGCTCTCCGGCTACCTCAAGGGCGCTTATAATGCGCTGGGTTTGCCGAACAGAAAGCCGCGCCTTTTCGGCAAGAACGGGAATGGATGGCCAAGACTCGCCAGCGTCGTTTGCAAAGTCTGCCAGCGCGAGCATGACAAGCAGCTCTCCGCCTTTTTGATGTGAATGATCCCAGATGCGGGACATGACTTTGATACTCATCGGTATTGGAGCCCTTCCGGGACCTGCTTCACGACCCTTTCGGCCCCGTGTTTGCTTAAAGAGTCGCGCGACCTGAGCGTGCGAGATCTCATCGAGACAAAAGCGCTCGATCAGAGCGAGTTTGAAGAGCGCTCCGGCGAGTTCGTCATCGAACCCGCGGAAGACGATGGGCTCGCTCAAGAATTTGGTGAATCCCCGCGTTTATCCATGATTCTTTCCGTAGCGGCTTATCAAATGCCTCCCTCTATAAAGAAGGGGGGATGAGGAGCGAAAAGTGTAAACCTAGCGCTCTCGACTTCGTTTTTTCGTTAGGTCTTCCACTAGTTTGTCCAGCGTGCGTCGATCTCCTCGACGAACGGGCGGATAACCTGCCAAGCCGCGAAATCGAAGCTCTCCTCGGTTTCTGAGTCGCTACGAAAAGAACCTTCTCAACCTTGACTGGATTGATGTAAATGTGAATCATTGTCCCCTCTATAAAGAAGGGGGGACGAGGAGCGAAAAGTGTAAACCTATTTGGTGGGATTTTTTTTAGGCCGGATGATTTCCAACTTTGTTCGCCACTTATGACCGGTTACTCGACTAACCCCGGCCGCTTCCGACGCTGCCTTGACGTTACCGTTGCTTGCGATCAGCTCATTAAGAAACTTGACGCCACGATCACCAAAATGGCTTAGGGCACAATTATAGGCTTGAGCCCCAAGTTCGCGGTCAGCCATGTTGTCTTCGGGAGTGGCGATTTTGTGGCTAATATTGTCATGAATAGCCTGGGTGTCAGGATGTATCGCTTTTGGCACCAATTCACAGTCCGCCTCATCTTCAGAAGCGTCCGCCTCATCGCGGAATGACTCCGATAACTCCGAGTCGCTTGCCGGTGGCCGCTTTATTCCATCGAAGCATCTTCCAACGACGGTTGCTTTCTTTCTTTCTTCGTCCCGATAGTTTGCTACGCTTTTGGGAACACTTTCTGCATCTCCGTTCAGCACAGGAATGAGTCCCTTCCGCAGCGTCTCATGTCCTTTTCGCCAGACCTTCGCAAGGTAACCGTTCCAAAAAGAGGCTTCATGTGGGTTCATCTGTAAAGGGAACGCTGGTAACGGTCCGGGTTCATAGGAAGGGGCGGACAGCTGAGCGAGAAGCTCTAGAGCGCGCAAAAAAGAAGCTTCTGGAAGATCATCGCCTTGTTAGCCAGCAACTTGTCGTCATTCTTCGGCCCAACGTTCAGTATAAAGTTATTTTCATACCATTTCGCACTTGGTTGAGGACCGCCGAAAAAGGGCGCGAGGACAAGCACCGTTCCGATTCGTTGATCCAGCAGCCGCCTTTCAAGTTCCGCAGCAATGAAAAGCTCTTCTACTTTCAGGTGGGCGATTATACCCACGATCTCGCGCTCGCCGCACGAGTCATAGTCTTCTGCCAAACCCTGCGGGGTGATTTCCCTGGAATGCGTGAGTATGAGATTTAAGCCCCTTGGCGTGACGGGATACTTGCCGGTTGCGCGTATCGTTAGCATCAGACAGCTTTGGATCTCCATCAACCGTCGCACGAACTCCGCGGCTGCAAATTTGGCATTACTCAACGTCCTGTAATCAACAATGGGCCTTGGAACGCTCGCGACTTGAGCCAAGATTGACGCAAACTCGTCTCTTCCGGATAAGTTCATCTTTCCGCCTCCAACCAGACTGTTGCTGTGATTCCCGTCGACCTTCCGCGTCGTCACGGCGGCCCAGGCCAACGAAGTCATCGGGTAAATCGGACGCAGGCATGCTCAACACTGTTCTTACCACACGTTTGACGTTTTCGAAGGAAGGCCACGATAGTAGGCGCCCCCAGGATACGTATCCTTGACGAGTGGGATACGTATCCTGAGTAGTGTTCATGGTCGCCTACCTGTAATTATCGTCCCTCCGTCGTGTATCGCAAGCCGCGTCCGTCGCTACGGCTGGGTGCGTTAATCGCCAGCGGTTGCCGCGTTCCCCATTTTTGCCGAGATCACCGTAATAGGTACGGACAGGCGCCCACTTCCGGAGTTTCTCGATTTGATGGGATTCGTAAAGCAGGCCGGGATTTTTGTGTTCGGGCGGTACGAGACCCAAGAACTTTGAGCTTGCGGCTCCTGTTTTCTTGGATGTCTGCTGGCGGTAGACGCCGAAATGGGCGTCAATGTGGGCCTCGCAGTATTCGGTTCCCCAGCGGGAACCGCGTGCTGGCGCGAAGGCGACGGTCATCCAGATTTCGCCGAAATAGCGGCCGTTCCGGTAAAGAGAGGGCGGATAAGGAAAATCATTCCATTCAAGATAATAGCCAGGGCGCAGTACATCATCGAATACCGACGTCGAGGTGTAGGGGGTACACTCTAGGCAATAAGGTACGGTCGCCGGCAAACCGAAGCCGAAGAAATTTTCATCGCCATCTGGAACGCGTAGGCCGGAGCGTGGATCGCGCGCGTGATGGGTGAGCAGAGCGCGCGCAAGCACGGGCGACGGTGTAGGGGTGATTCGATGGTAAATCTGCGCCAAGGTTCGCGAGACGAGAGGCGCGGCAAAGCTTGTCCCAAGATTTTCAGCGCAGCCGGCACCATTCAAGGAGCGGATGCCGATAACATCGGTTGCGTCGGTGGCACAAGACCCGCCGTAATGGACGAGATCGGGCTTGATAACGTAATTGGGACCCGCGCCATGCCGTGAAAAAGCCGAGGGGTGATGTTTGTTCGGGCCGTTCTTCTTATGATCAATATGGGAGAGCGCGCCGACCGCTATTCCAAGCACGCTATCGGCGGGGGCAGTAATCCGGCCGGGGTCGATTTGTGCCGGCGTGCGAGGATAGTCCAGCAAAGGCGGCGTATCGTAATTGCCGGCGCTGATAACAAAAGAGACTTGGTATTTCTCCTGAAGATCGTCGAGCTGTTCGGCAAGGTATGAAAACTCGTCAAGCGAACAGATCGTATCTGTGCCGAGCGAAAGACTCCAGACTTTATATTTATTCGCGTGCTGCTGAAGAGCGGTTTCAAGAGACATCAGAAGCTCCGTTTCCATCAGCGCGAGAGTGTCTCCCTTGCTCGGGTCCTGATTCGGAATGACCTGAAGATCAAAAACGCCGCACGGACTATCATCAATGGCCGAGATAGTGGGATTGAAGGCGCGGCCCCAGCAGATGAGGCCGGCAACAAAGGTTCCGTGGTCCGTGTTGAGGTATTGAGGAGCAACATCGGACTGACGACCGAAAATCCAGTTCTGGAGTGCTGGAATGTGCTCCGATATACCGCTATCAACAACGACGACGACGGGGATATCGCCGGTGACTTCGTCGCGCGTTAAAAGTTCCGGGAGCGCCATGGGATTAAACATCTTGCCGCGCACGGTGCGGATGAGCGGCATATGCGTTATCGCGCGCACTCCGACAACTCGCGAAAGTGCGTCAACGTCCTCAGCGGAACGGCACTCGGCGGCGTAGGTGAAGCTCGTGGGGGAATAACCGCCCTGATTAAGATGAATGTTGCGGCTGCGGCAGACACTCTCGAAATTTTGGACGATTTCATTCTGATCCTTTTGGGCTCCGAGCTGAACAGGCGCACACGGGTAATAAAACCTTCTTTTCCGCGCGGGCTTCTGCGAAGAACTTCGTTTGGATCGAGACCCTTGCGGCGGTATCCGGGTGTCACCGGGTCGATGGTTTCAACGCAAGAGAGTTCCTTCATCACACGGTCTGACGTGTTTTTTTCGATGATGATGCTAAGGCGCTCCAATCCTTCCGGGGTTGCTTTTACAAACAACTCTCCCAGCCGGCCTGCGCCGATAATCGGGCAAGAACTTTGCGAGAAGAGCTGCTCTGGCCGGTGGCTTTTAGCTGCTGCCTTTGCGAGAAGCTTTGCGCGCACCGGTGCTGCGCCGGTGCGGCGAACCTGCGGGAGAATGGCATGACGAATTGCGGAAACCTGATTTGAAATCCTCCTGCGGTATTCATCGTCGACCGTGCGAAACGGTTTTGGAGGCGCGCCGCCGGCCTGGACTTTTCTCTCCGTGCCTTGCTTGGGCATATCAATTTTATGGGCAGCCGTTCCGGTCGCGGGGTCGACTATCTTGATCAGCCATTGCTTTCATCCTCCTTCACTGCCCATCTGTGAGCAGTGGCCTTCGAAACGCCGAATAATTTCGCAAGCGCTGAAAAGCTGTAGAGCTTCGCATTGCGCTTATGAAGAGCTGCGGCAATTGCCGAACCATCCTTGCCTTTCAGTTGAGCAACGAACCGCCGGTCCTCCCCTTCTCCGATGGCAAGGTTCTGAAGAACCTGAAACGCATCGTTCAATCGAGGAGGGTGTTTTGTGGTGACGCCCCGGCGATGGAGGCGTATGCAAACCTCCTGAATGTCCGATCCGGAGAATCCTTCGGAGATGTCCACGAGAAGTTCCAGCTCGCGCCGGGTGAATTTAAGCTGACCTAGAAACTCGGTCCACAGTTCAAGCCGTAAAGGCGGCGTAGGAAAATCCAGCGCCAGGCGGTAGCTGAAGCGACGCCAGACCGCGTTATCGAGAAGCTCCTCATGATTGGTGGCGGCAAGCACAATGGACTGCCTTCCGAGGGAATCGAGATTCTGGAGAAAACTGTTCACAATGCGTTTCAGTTCTCCCATTTCCTGCGTGTTATCGCGGAATCCTTCAACCAACCACTTCGGTGAGCAGTACGGACGGACTACATCAAGCGCTTGTTTAACTTCATCAGTGTCGATATTGCGCTGCTTTGTATTCAGCGTTGCCTGTTCAAGAACTTTGAGGGCTTCGAGTACGCGCATGATATCCGGCACTGAGGCCGGAGCATACTGAATCTAATTTCAGTTCCGTTGTCAAATAGGACCGCGTAAAAAGGTTAGAATTCAAGATCGCCGATCGCCGAACTAACACTCACTGCCCAAGTTCTGCTAATCTTCGCGCATGCCCATTCGCTCAGGAACCCTTTCCTTCGGCCTCGTCGCGATCCCGGTCAAGGTTTATCCAGCTACCGAAGACCAGGCCGTCCGATTCCATCTGCTTCATGAAAAATGCGGCAACCGAGTACAGAATCAATGGTTTTGCCCGACAGATAACGAAGTGGTTCCGCGCGAGGATTTGGTCCGCGGCGCGCCAGTTGGCAAGGACAAGTACGTTCAGATCACCGAGGAGGAACTGGACGCACTTGAGGCCGAAGCGAATCGCAGCATCGACTTGAAGGAATTCGTCCCGCTCGAAAGCGTTGATCCGGTTTACTTCGAGAATAGCTATTTTCTCGGGCCGGACAAAGGCGGCGAGAAGCCTTACCGGCTGCTGGCGGACGCTATGGCGAAGAGCAACCGGATTGCCGTTGCCCAGGTGGTGAGCGCCGGGAAAGAGCAGATTGTTTTGATTCGACCATACGAGAATGGCCTGATCATGCACTCGGCTTTCTACGCCGACGAGGTGCGGAACTTTGGCGAGATCAACAAAGGTGAGTCGGCAAAGATCGGGAAACAGGAGCTGGAGCTCGGCGCCGGGCTGATCGAGCAGCTATCCGGCGAGGGGTTTCGGCCGGACGACTTCGAAGACGAATACCGCTTGCGTGTGCGAGGCATGCTGGACGAGAAGGCCAAGGGCGGTGAAATCAAACCCGCGGCCGCGCCGGCAAGGCGATCCGCACAGGTGATTGACCTGATGGCGGCGCTCAAGAAGAGCCTGGGGGAAACGCCAGCGGACGAAAAGCCGGCGAAAAAGAAGCGGCGGGGACGCGGCTAGGCACCACAAAGCCGTTGCTCCCGGCGATTCGTTCATTACTTTTTTGGCGTCGTAGCAAGCCGGCAATGGAGAAATGGCTTGAACAAGAGAACGCCCGGCCGAAAGCGGCGATGACGTTTCCCTTGCCTGACAAGAAAAATGATCCGCCTTGACAAGGCTCGCGTGAGTACAAGTCTCTTTCCGTTAGTTGGATTCCTCCTAGCAACCGTGGTGAAAGTGTGGCGGCGCCTTATGGCAAGGCGCGACGACCGAGAATATCGGGGAATATCTGAGCGAGGAGCAACGCAGGCAACAGGGATCGATCGCCCGTCGAATGCAGTCAGACTTTCACCACGGGCTGCTTAGGCTGCGTTGCGGTGCAGGTGGTTCAAACCTGCCGGGGGCTTAAACCTAAGAATTACACTCGCTGCTCCGTGCGGTCGATCACGCGATCGTCCGTGCGACAACATGCACGATGGGGCACTTTATCTTCACGGGTTTCTTGAGCGCTTCCCCGAGCTGACGTTGGCGATTCTGGAATCGAACGCCGGTTGGCTGCCGTTTTGGCTCGGGAGAATGGTTGTCCACTCCCACGGCCGCTACAGTATTACGGGGAGACCCAAGAGCCTTTCGATGCTGCCGACGATTAGGCGCCAGTGTACGGTGGCCTGCGACAGCGATGAGCAAGCGCTGGAGTACGCTGTCGCGCATTTAGACGGCGACAACATGGTCTGGAACACCGATTACCCTCCACCTCGACGGCATCAACCCGCCGGATGTTTTGCCGCTTTCGTGCGCTGCCGGATCTGCGGTGAGCATCGCCGGGTGATTAGCGGGCGGCATCTCTCGAACCAGCCAAAGCCGCGGCGCTCGGTGAAGCCCTTGACCGCCTTGCTACGGCCGATCCTGGCCCTAATCGTCTCCAGATAGCCCCCTACCGCGACGTCAGTGCATACGCCGTCGACCCTGCCCGTTTCGACCTATTTCATCCCGAAACACGACGGCAACACGGTTTCCCGTACCACGCACCCGACGCATCCGCTCCCATCAGCTGGGTTTGGAGCTGGTCGGTCGCACGCGGGCGCGCGTTCCTTGTACCAGCGTGGCGGGTCTTCACGCGACTGCGGTCCGCGACACCGGCCGATCAGATGGATATGACCAACGTGAGCGGTTGCGCTACCGGTTCATCGGTGGCTTCGGCGGTTCTCGGCGGACTTCTGGAGGTGATCGAGCGCGACAGCTTTATGATTGCGTGGGCCACTCGAATTCCGGTGACCGGCGTCAACATCGAACGGGACACCCCTTGGGATGTAGGTCGCTTTGTCGCGGCATTCGCCGACGTCGGCATCGAGGTGCGTTGTGCGACTGTCACCCTGGACTGGGGCGTACCGGTAGTCTTTGCGATCGCGAAGTCGCCTCACGGCGGAGATCCGGCGGCGGTAGTCGCCGGTCCCAGATAAACAACTCTGCCCCGAATTCCTCATCGCCCGACCATCTAGTGCTGCTTCTGTGCGCAAAGACTGCCGATTGCACGGCTGTGGGCAGATTCATTAGTCTTCGATCCGAAAGCTGCCCACGTAATTACAGCCTGATGAGTGCCGGTTGCGCGCGGCGTGCTTCGAAATTCCATGGTTCTCCAAAAGCTTGAAGTACACACGAACGACAACTTCGCTCGGGTCCAGCCGGAATGGCGTTCAGCGCCGTAGAAGGGCTACATCTAAGGATTCCACCGAAGTGTCAGCCTGGTTCATCGCGGCCAGACCGACTGATGTTGCGGAGTTCGCAAGAGCTGTGGTACGTGAGCTGTGCGATGTTGTCCAACGCTAAGACTTCAACTGCGGAGCAAGATACCTCGATTCAAGGGAGAATCGCCCAATGGACAATTCCCGGACAGCCGCAAAAAACTCCAGCTTCGAGACGAAGTTATGGCAGTCCATCTGACTACCAATCAAATGGGCTCTCTCAACTTCCGGCCGCCCAAGCACTGGGGACACTAAAGATACGTATCTGTTTTCTCCGCGCCCGATGATAAATCTGGACTACACAATTCGTATTGACTCGCCGTGATCCTGCATCGCTATTTAGATACGTATCTAAAACACCGGATCGGGGAAAGCGCACAAAGGAGGTGAATTGGAAATGCCCCAACCTTCCAAACCTGTTGTGAAAGACGGGATCGAGCAGTCGATTCCAGATCGTGTGAGTCATCTATCGCGGCCGATCCGCGAGTCCATGCAGCGAGCTCAACAGCGGAGTTTTCAGGAACTACTCCGTTTTGCATGGGATCGGTCGCCGTTTTACCGGGAATATTATGCAAGCTGCGGCATAAAGGATATGAATCTCGCTGACCTCAGTATCAGAGATCTCCCCTTTCTCTCTAAACAGCCACTCATGGAGCACTTTGATGCGGCGGTTACCGATCCACGACTGAAAAGAAAAGAATTAGAGCAATGGATGGAAGACAATCCTGATCCTCGCGAAAACTTCCACAACGACTTTATCGTTATCCATAGTTCGGGTTCTTCGGGTAACATTGGCATTTTCGTCTACGACCAAATCGCCTGGCGAATTGCAAACAGTACCATGGCTGGCCGTCTGCCAATGCCGGAGAATTATCCATCGGGGAAAACCAGAGTCGCCTTCTTCCGCGTGACCCATGGGCACGTTGGTGGGGTGTCAACGGCCGTGCGCATGCCGAGGGCCATCTTCGACATATTAACTGTTTCTTTATTGGATTCTACGGAACATATCGTAGAACAGTTGAATGCCTTTCAGCCGCATCGACTTGATGGCTATTCCAGCAGCATCTCAACGTTAGCGGAGTTGGCGATTCAAGGTAAGCTTTGTATCCGTCCACAAAGCATGCTCGTCAGTGGAGATAAGCTTACCGCCAGTATGAAAGAGAGAATTCGAGAGGCATGGAGAGTCCCTATGTATGTTCTTTATAGCGCTTCGGAATCCAAATACATTGGCCTTAAAGAAGCTGGTCAAGATCAAATGATGGTCATGGATGACCTGAACATTGTGGAGGTTCTAGACGAAAATAACCAGCCCGTGTCACCCGGCGAAGAAGGGAGAGTCGTCCTTACCAACCTGTATAATCGCGCTCTGCCGATTCTGCGTTATGAGCTGGGAGACTATGTAGCGCTGGGGACAGTGCCGCACGATTCACCCTTCACGACCATTCGCGATATTAGGGGCCGGGCACACGATGCATTACCTATTCTTCTAGACGACGGAAGGGGCGATACAATTGATCCGCTTATATTGGCCGGATTCTATGTGCCTGGCCTCGAAAGAGTTCAGTTTAAGTCCCCGCGTGCGGATTATGTTCAAATCGATTATGTAGCAGGAAATGATATAGAGGCCGAGGTCCGAAAGGAATTCGAACGGATACTCAAATTCAAGGGTGCCTCCGGAATTACTTTTGAGCTTCGACGGTTACAGCATATCCCAAATGATCCCCAGACCGGCAAACTTCGTCTAGTTAAAATAGAACACGATCAAAAGCATTAGCTTCCAAACCCTTTGGAGACGTATGTAAGGAGGCATTTCATGAGGGATCAATCGAACTTCCAACAAGAAATTACCACAGTTTCGGCGTTGATTGATCGTATGGCTGAGATACAGGGCGGCGAAACTTTCCTTATTGCCCCGGAAACGAAACGTCAAGTGACTTTCGAAGGACTCCAGCAGCGGGCCATCGAAATAGCCCGTCAATTGCGCGGCCTAGGATTATCCAAAGGCGAGAAGATCGCCTTCATGCTGGATAACGGGTTGTTCACGGCGCAGTTGGTTTTGGGATCGATGTATGGTGGCTTCGTACCCGTGCTGCTCAACGTGGGTGCGGGTCGATCCCAATTGGAATACATCCTCAACCACTCTGACGCGGTAGTGATTTTTGTCTCTGACGAATATAGCGCCCTATTTCGGAGCACCGCGGGGCAGGTTGAGCGACACGTCAAGGTGATTCCAGTGCACTCGGACCAGGTTGCTGACTGGGGCGCGATAGAAGTCTGCGACACCACTCTCTCTAAAATCGACAAAGGAGATGACGCCCTTTTGATTTATACATCGGGAAGCACCGGTCAGCCTAAGGGTGTTGTCATCACTCACCGAAACATGCTCGCTGGGGGATCCAATACGACTAACGCGTATCGCCTCTGCCCGCAGGACCGCTTTTTATGTGTGCTACCGCTTTATCACATAAACGCACAAAGAACCTTAATCGCAACTTTACTAAGCGGTGGTTGCGTGGTAATGCCCCGCCGATTCAACGTAAGTTCCTTTTGGGATTTGATCGCCGAGTACCGTTGTACCTGGTCCTTTCTAGTTCCAACTATCATCTCCCATCTGCTGAATTGGACCGATCCATACGCTGAAGGCAGAGGAGCAGGGTTGAAACAGGTCCGTTTCATGCGTTCCTCCTCAGCGCCGCTTGAACCATCTCAGCACCGGGCTTTTGAAGAGAAGTTTAAGTTGGTACTGATTGAAGCGATGGGTTTGACCGAGGCCGGAGGAACATTTCTTTCCAACCCACTGCCTCCAGGAAAAAGAAAAATCGGCTCCCCTGGCATTCCTCACGGTTTCGAAGTGAAGATATTGCACCCCGGCGGGCGTGAACTCCCCTCAGGTGAGAAGGGTGAAATTGTCATTCGTGGCCCGAGCGTGATGAAGGGTTATTACAAAAACTCCCAAGCGACAGCCGAGGTTCTCACTCCCGATGGCTGGTTGCGCACAGGCGACCTTGGCTATAGGGATGAGGACGGCTATTTCTTCATTATTGGACGGGTTAAGGAACTCATCATCAAGAGTGGAGAGAACATTGCCCCTAGGGAGATTGATGAGGCTCTCGCACGTCATCCTGCAGTTATGGCAGCAACCGCGGTGGGTGTTCCTGATCCGTACCTCGGCGAGGATATTGTTGCCTACGCCGTCTTAAAGTCAGGCAAACGCTGTAGTGAACAGGAGCTCTTGGGTTTCTGCGAGCGCGAGGTAGGGCATTTCAAAACGCCAACCAAAATATATTTCATCGAAGATCTACCCAAAGGACCTTCGGGCAAAGTTCAGCGCCTCAGGCTAACTGAACAAGCAGCAAAAACCATCCAATCTGCAATAAGTGCCATACACACTGAATCGGGAGTTGAAGAGACGGAAGGGGCGGAACCGAAGCACGACTTCCTGGGGCCACGCAATCCGTTTGAACAGGTGCTGGCAAAAATTTGGGCAGATCTTCTCGGTGTGGAAAGAGTCGGCGCGCATGATAACTTCTTTGACCTGGGCGGTCACTCTCTCCTAGCCACCCAACTGGTGTCCCGGGTCCGTGATGCCTTCAGGGTAGAACTCTCACTGCGCACCCTGTTTGAAAATCCAACTGTGGCGGGTCTAGGGGTGCAAATCGCACAGATGGCCGAGCCGCTGGTGGATGTGGAATCAATCTCAGATGAAGAGGCACGGCACCTGCTCGCCTTAGAAAGGTCAAGTACAGGCTGAAACGGCGAATCACTCAGCACTTTATTCGCTAACCTAAGTGTTGAGTTCTTCACACTCATAGATCGAGGCGATGTTGAGCGAGCACTCCGCCGTTCAGCGAACATCGTTTTGGTCAGCAGAAGATGTTCCAAGGAGAAATAGTGCCTTCGGTGATTTGTGACGCGGTGGATCGCGTCCACCGCGCATACAGATATAGTGCAGAGGAGATTGCTAGCGCCAAAACCACAGGAGACACTCTGTGAGTCTTTATCAGGGTGACGAAAAAGGCTATACAAAAGCTCCGGGAGGTTTATGCCAAGAACTTACTTACGATTGAACTGAATTCTCCATCGATCGAATCTTAGGAACGGATCAACTGTCCTGTGGGAGTTTTATGTATCCGAACGAACCGATAAGCACCTACGACTCCTCCTCTTCAGAGTATCATCGCGCGTTTGACGTTTTCCTCGCCAATACCGATCAGAAAATAAAAGCGCGTGAATGGCTCAGCGGGTTGGTCGCGGGACTGCGTTACCGGCGGCTGCTCATCGACGCGGGTGCAGGTAACGGCAAGGTGACTGCCTGGTTTGTTGGGGATTTTCCGCGGACGATCGGTATTGAACCCAACCCGTTTCTGTGCGAGGAGTTTCGACGGACTTGCCCTACGGCAGAGGTGCTTCCGCAAACAATCATCGACGCCCAGCCGTCGGGTTCGGCCGACCTGGTGTTATGTTCGCACATTCTCTACTACATCGACACCGCCGAGTGGATGCCCAATCTTGAAAAGCTTGTCTCGTGGTTGGCGCCAGACGGAGTGCTGGTCGTCGTGGTCCAGAACCATAACACTGATTGTATGCGTATGCTGAGTCACTTCTTTGGTTATCGTTTTAATCTTCCGGAACTCGGACAACGGTTCGAGGCGCTGCGAGGAAAGCAATATCGCACCGAAATCTCAACTGTGCCAGCAGAGGTATCGACAACTGACTTCGACTCGGCGTTCACAATTGCAGAGTTTATGCTCAACTTGCTCCCGATGCGGGATCCACCGGCCCGGAATACGCTCGAAGCATATGTCCGCGGGCAGTTATCCAACGGCGAAGGTGGGTTTCGCTTCTCTTGCGATCAGGATTTTCTCACTATACGCTCGCGCGCGTAAGTACGCTGATGTTTTGCTTGATCCCGCCCAGTTTTGATTCGGCTCCGACAACTTCTCCGATCTAGGCCCGGCTTGTTAACACTGAGAAGGCAATTCGATGATAAAAGACGTGATTAAAATCTACTCAATCTTTTCCCTCACCCTTTTTCTTCCGCCTAGCTGCGCGAGGGTTCCAATCAATCATGAGGCGAAGGAGGCCTCAATAGTCGTAAAGGATCTTGTTAAGACTACCAAGAGCTGGGATGAAGAATTTTTGCTTGAGTATCCACGAGGTCGGCCCGAGGTCACCATTCGTAGGATCAGCATACCTGCCGGAGTCCGGCTCGACACTCACAGTCATCCCGTGGTAAGTGCCGGCATGATGCTGAGCGGCCAACTCACGGTCGTTAACGCAGACGGAAAGAGGCTCCATCTAAAAGCAGGAGATCCCATCGTCGAGGTAGTGAACACGGAGCACTATGGAGTTAATGAAGGAAAAGTTCCCGCGGAAATTGTCGTTTTCTATGCCGGTGTGGTTGACACGCCAATAACCGTTGTCAAATAGTGGGGTGATTGGACCTGCAGTCTGGATTAATACCTGAAATGGGAAATGTGGAGACATCGTAAGAAAGATTTGGACAATTTACCGACAGCGTGCACAACACCATTGCGCAGCAGGGACTTAGGACGGGCCACCTGATTTAATTCAGTTGGGTTGCGTCGATTTATTTGAATCGTCGTTCGACTAAACCGCTTCGCGGTAGGCCGGAGGGCCGGAGTCCCTGCCATTGGCGATCTTCCTGCTTTAGTTTTGCAGTTATCATTTCTTTGACGGTGTGTCGGTGCAGTGATAGCCTCAGTGAAAATTTTCACTCAAGGAGGCTGTCATGGGAGCATTACGGGACCGAATGATCGAGGAGATGAAGCTGCGGAACTTTTCTGCTGCAACGCAAAAGACCTACCTCTACGCGGTGACACGGCTAGCGAAATATTATGGCAAAGCGCCGGACCAGCTCAGTAAGGAGGAGATCCGAGCCTTTCTTGTGCATCTGACTAGTGGAGCGGAAGTTATCGCCCAATGGTCTGACCGGCTACTGCTCGGGGCTGCGGTTTTTCTATAACGAGACCCTGGGGTGGGACGAGAACAAGTTGTTCATTCCACCGCGCAAGCAATCCTCCCCTCTGGCGGAGGTCTTCAGTCCCGAGGAAATCGTGCGTCTGATCCGCGCGGCCCGAGGTCTCAAGCAGCGTGTGCTGTTGATGACCGCATACTCGGCTGGACTGCGAGTCAGCGAGTTAGTCAATCTCAAGATCACCGACATCGATCCAGCGCGCATGACGCTTACGTATCAGGCAAGGTAAAGGCGGCAAAGACCGTTACGCGATTTTGTCACAGAACCTGCTGGTGGAACTGCGTGTGTATTGGAAACGCTACCGGCCTGCGGTCTGGCTTTTCCCCAACCGAGCCAAGAACGGCCCTTTGAGTCGAAACGAAGCGTGGCACATCTTCAGTTCGGCGAAGAGAAGAGCGGGGCTTAAAAAGGGCCGTGGCATACACAGCCTGCGGGCGTGTTTTGCCACCCATCTGTTGGAAGCGGGTGTGGACCTGCGCTCGATCCAGTTGTTGATGGGGCACACCTCGCTTATGTCCACCCAGCGCTACTTGAGACTATCGGCCACAGAGCGTCAACCGTGCCATCAGTCCGCTCGACCGGTTACCGTTAACGACGGTCTAAGCCGTGGGCGCCGGCTCTGAGCAGCCGGCAGGCAAGAGGGCGGCGTTGAACTGGCCGATATTTTTCGCGCCTATGGCGAGTCGTATCGCCGCAACCATCCGTTGCCGGTCTCCCATCTCAAGGTCATGCAGGCCGTGGAGCGCTGTCGCACTGCGGCTCTCGGAGGCCACCTCCAGCAGTGTGACGCCTGTGGCTTCGAGCGTCCCGCCTACAACTCCTGCCGCAATCGACACTGTCCTAAATGCCAATCGTTGGCCAAGGTCAAATGGCTCGATAAACAAAAATCAGAACTGTTGCCGACCGGATATTTTCATCTGGTCTTTACTTTGCCGCACGAATTGAACCCGCTGATCCTGGTCAACAAGAAACCTCTGATCAATATTTTGTTTCAATCGGTCTGCGCAGACCTTGGCGCAATTTGCTCAGAGTCGTCTGGGCGGGACCTTGGGGATCACCGCGGTTCTGCACACCTGGGATCAGACCCTGTTGGATCATTTTCATCTGCACTGTCTGGTTCCCGCGGGCGCGTTGTCGTTGGATCGAAACCGTTGGGTCTCGGCGCGTCAGGACTTTCTCTTTCCGGTTAAAGCCCTGAGCCTGGTCTTCCGCGCCAAGTTTCTCGACTCGCTCAAGAAGAGCTTCGATCAAAACCAAGTTGCTCTTCGTCGGACAGATCGCGCCCTTGGCCGATGCTGGAAGTTTTGATGTGCTACTGAATGGATTGCGAAAAAAACCGTGGGTGGTCTATGCCAAAAAACCGTTTGGCGCTCCCGCCCATGTTCTCGATTATCTTGGGTCGCTACACTCATCGTGTAGCGATCTCCAATAATCGCATCTGCTCGCTCCACAACGGAGAGGTCACCTTCGCGTATCGCGATCGGAAAAATCAAGATCGACGTAAATTGATGACGCTCGGGGCCGAGGAGTTCATTCGACGCTTTTTGCTCCACGTCATCCCCAAGGGTTTCATGCGGGTGCGCCACTACGGCTTTTTGGCCAACCACCGCAAAGACTGTCTGTCGAAGTGTCGTCAACTCATGGGACTTTCACCCGCACTGACCCCACCTCCTCAACGCTCCACCGACGAGTTGATGCTGGCACTGACAGGCATCGATATCCATCGCTGTCCGCGCTGCCAGAAGGGAACGCTGATGTGGGTTTCTGACTTGGCGGTCTCTCCGCCGTGGGATTCATCGTGAAGATCGTCCGATCAACTCAAAACGCTGGTCTTTCTATTGCTCCGTGCCGGAGCCAATGCATCGCTGTGTTCGGTTGCACGTCATTTTGCCTGCCATTAGCCCGCGCTGCACAGGTGCGCGCATGCCTACTTGCCGCCAGCCAACCGCCAACCCATCACACAACCCACCTCTGCTACTCACCACTCAGCAGTGTCCGTTAGCCTCGACCATTCCTCTTACAATCCCCATAGGCAACGGTACTTGCCTCTCCCAGCGCTTTAGTCCAATGGGTTTTAACCTGAATGCGCCCGTTCTTCCCTGCCATCACCGATCGTTCTGCGCTCGCATTCAGGTTAAAACCTAAACGTTCAGTTCAATCCTATGGGGTCCACGAGCAGTTCGTATTTGACAAATCCCTGCGTTCGGCGGGATAAATAACACTCGAATCGAGGTACCCAAATGAAGACACGTGCAACGCCATCAATCCTGCTTGTAGTGGTACTGCTCGTTGTTGCGGCCATAGCCGAGGCACAGCACGAAGAAAGTCCCTCGGATAGCTTTCTTGGCGCGCTATGGGATAGGCCCGGACAACCTCCGTGAAGGTCTAAAAAACTCGGCTATATCGAGGGGCAGAGTATCCATATCGAGTACAGGACCAAGGGACGGAGACGGCACACTGGATATCGTGACTGCTGATGAATTGTTCGATGAAGTTTCAGTTCTGCTTCGGCAGTAGTTCGCGGGCGTTCGCCGACGGGAAAGATTGGAATAAATCGTGAATGCGATTCCCAGGAATCGACTCGATTCACAAAATCGACTCGACCTTGTAAAGCGCGTTAAAAGCTAAAAGCGTACTTGACCCTTTTTCTCCACCAAGACCAAGAATATGAGACCAGTCATCGCCTGGAGAAGATTCGCACGCCGCTTTGTATAAATTTGACTCCTATGTTCGGTGCGCTTGAGGCTGCTAGAGACGCGGCAGCGCCCGAAGCATTGAAAAACGTCTGCACGCAGTTTCTCGCTTCGCTTTCAACCTCTTATGGCACCCCTTCGCCAAGCCTAACATTGCTCGGGCCTCGGCCGCATTCGACGGATGAAGGACGCTTGGCCAATGAACTCTTCGGCGACTACGATATTAAGTTTCAAAAGATTCGACTTTGGACGCGAATCCCGATGAAAAAGCAGTGGACTTCAAGTAAGACCATATTGTCCACGCTTTGCCATGAATTCATGCACTCCGAACCAGAATCGCCAGCTAAGCGGACCGTATCAGAGACAGGTCACGGGGCCGGTACAATAGTTCTTTGGATTCTTTGACGAGGCGGGTTCCGCCACGTTGCGATATAGGACAACACCTTATATGCCGGCTTTGGGAAAACCCCACACCTCGAGGACCTTTTTGGCGATAGTGTCTGAGTGAACAATGTCTTCCCAGTTCATTACTTTGATCTGCCTGCCGGTGCGTTTGAATTCGGCGCCCAATTTCGTCTGCGGATGGAAGACGCTTTCGCGTCCCGTGTCGAGAACCGGCAGACCCTTGCTTGCAATCCATCCCACGAGCAACATCGCGGCAGATTGTTTTTGCGCTCCCTTCATAGGGCTCAGCATCAAACCGCGGCTGCCTAAAATGGGTCCCTCGGGAAAAACCCACCCAACAGGAAAATTCGGCTTGCGGCTTGCCTGCCTGTACCACGTCCCGTAGCTGGTGGGGCAAAAGACCATCACCTCACCGGTGGCAACCATCGTCAGCGCCGCCGTCGCGCTACTTGACCATTTTGTTCTATTGGCGGCAATCTTGCGCGCAAAGTCCAGCGTCCACTCCTCGCCCTTGTCCGCCCATAGCTCGGTAAAATGCGGGCTGGGCCGCACCTCGGTTGCCATTTTGTCTTTGAAGAATGGGTTCGTGCAGTCATTCCATGTCTTCGGCACGTGCTGTTTAGGGACCTTAGTCTTGTGGTACATGACTCCAAGCAAACTATTGCCGACAGCAACAGCGAAGCGTTTAGGATGGATCATTCTCGGATCGACCCCGAACAACCCGTTCCAATCCACCGGACTGACGAGAAAGCCGAGCTTTTCATATCGCGAAGTCAAATCCTCCCCAACATGTACCATATCAAAAGGAAAAATGCCGGCCTGCATTTCCGAGAGAAGTTTCTCGTTTTCCTCAGGGCCGCGCATCCGCGCGTATTCAACCTGCTTGATAAAAGGAAACTCCTTCTGAAAGGCTTTGTTTAACTCTGCAACTTCTTCCTCGACGAGATTGGACGCCCATGAGACTTTTCCCTCTTTCTTCGCGCCCTCAACAATCGCGTCTCGGGTGAGCTTTGTTTCAGCGCAGTAGCCGGGCGCGGAAAGAACGGCGGCGAGACCTAGGAAGAAGAAGACGACGATCTGTAGGAATCGCGCATTTGCTTTGACCATGATGACCTCCCGGAGCTTTAAAATAAAAACTGCACAGTGTCAGGCTGAACCCACCCTGAAGGACTATCTTTTGCCGACCGTTTCGGCCTTAGGAAAACCGTACGCTTCAACGACGAGTCGCAGATACTCTTGCATCTTGGTGTAGTGCTGCCAGTCCACGAGGGAAACTTTCCTCGCACGGGCGACCTGAAAAGCTGTTGTGTCGGGGGAAAAGATCGAGCCCTATGGATAGGAAATTTCAACCACCTTTTTTTCTGGCGGAGATATAGCGCCGAACTGCCGAGCGTGTCAAGCGCACAAGAGTTGGGTGAAAATCGCGGTTTTGCTTCGGCTGCTTCCGGCGGCGCAGTTGCTCGGAAGTGCTCGATTTGCGCGCGGTCGCGCCGCGCTGCTCGAACTCAGAGTGGAAAGAAAAAGGGTCAAATCCGCTTTTAGCTTTTAGACGACGAAAGAATAATTGGTGGCCTGATCGATGCGCATGCAGGAGCTAACCGGATCCACATCTGTGGGGAGCATCTGTTGAGTTACGGTTTTAAATGTGTCGTATCTTGAAATTACAATTTCCCAGGGATTTGAAATGAATTAATTCAGTAAAGGAGACTACGAATTCAGTTCGACCGTGACGGCACCCTTCAGCTTTCTGGACAAATTCCTATCGATGCCTCGGACCCATCGGTAATTTGATGCGAGACATAAACGATGATGGAAAGCTCGATTTGATCGTGGTTAATGCTTTTTCTACAGTGGCGGTGCTTCATGGAAACGGCGATGGGACTTTTCCGACCCTCAGTATTTTGCCGCGGGCTTTGGTCTTCGATCGCTGTCCGTTGCGGACGTAAACGCCGACGGCACACTAGATATAGTGACCGCTGATGAAATATTCGATGAGGTCTCGGTTCTGCTGCGCCAGTAGTTTGCCGGCGTTCGCCGGCGGGAAAGATTGGAATAATTCGTGAATGCTATTCCGAGGAATCGACCCGATTTACAAAATCGACTCGATCTTGTAAAGCGCATTAAAAGCTAAAAGCGCACTTGACCCCTTTTGACTTTTTGACTTTCTGAAGTTTGAGTTCGTGATCAATCTCAAGACCGCGAAGCAGATCGGTCTGACGATTCCACCAAATGTGTTGGTGAGAGCGGATAGAGTGATCAAGTGATCGACGAAAACGAAGCGGCGACGCCAGCGGGCCAGGATTGAACTGAATTCTCCGACGATTCAATCCTGCGAGATTTGCCTGAGGCATTGACTAACTGAAGCGTCGCGATGCTTATCGTTTGCGCCAAGACGCCAGCCTAATAAGATCCGAAAATCCGAATCTCGAAATTCGAAACAAACTCAAACGCAGACCCGAAACCCGAGGAAAATTCAAAACGTTAATTAAAGCATTCGTTTGGAATTTCTGACTTTTGAACATTTGGATTGTTAATTTCGGATTTAGTGCTTCGAATCTCGTGATCCCAAAGTTTCAAATCTATTTGGTTGGATTTCATCGTTGACGCCACCAACCACTTGAAGTAAAAGTCAGCTCAGCCGCTAGGGGGAGTTTGTTGCCACGGCCTAATCCGATCCTGTCATAATTATAGTTTCTCCCCCATCCCATCTCCGTTTCGGTCTTAATGCTTTATGAGAACGCCGACTAAAAAAGGCTCTAAGAATACCAAGGCAAAGCCGCGCCGTGCGGTGCTAACAAACTTGCCGGCTAAACGAGCGCAGACCAATGCCGAACTGCGCCAGGAACTCGAAGCGCGCAACCGCGACCTCGCGGCGCTTCATGATGTGACCGCGGCCGCCAGTCGGTCGCTTGAGATCAAGCCGGTCCTGGACGAAGTGGTAAAGAAGATAACGGAGATTTTTGCTTTCGATTCGGTGAGTATTTTTCTCTTTGATCCAAAGAAAGAAGACCTAAATCTGATGGCGGCATCTGGCATATACCAGATACAGGCCCTTCCAAGAGCATTTCACCGTGGGCAAGGACTGACAGGCAGAGTGGCTGAAACCGGTCAGCATTGGATCTTCGAGGATGTCAGATCGGATCCTCAATATCGGCAACTGACTCAAAATAACGCGATGCAACAAATGGGCGCCTGTTTCATCGCGGGTTTTCCGATCAAAGCCAAAGAACAGTTTTTGGGGACGATCAACTGCATCGGCAAAGAGCCGAGAAAGCTCATCCCTGAAGAAGTCCGACTAATCAACTCGATGTGTGATCAGATTGGTGTGGGCGTCGAGAACATTAATCTCTTCGAGGAGGTAAAAAATAAGACCACGGAGCTGGAGAGGAGCAACTTAGAACTCCGCGAAGCTCTAGAGCAGCAGACGGCAACGAGCGAAATCCTGGGTGTGATCGCTAGTTCGCCTACGGATATCCAACCGGTGTTGGAAGCCATCGCAGAGAGCGCCACCCACTTGTGTGACGCGCACGACGCGCATATCGGTCATGTCGTTGGTGATGTTCTTCGCTTAAATGCTCATTCAACGGACCCCTCCCGGCGGCGCGATGTGCCCATCACCCGTGGCCATATAGCTGGTCAAGCTATACTCGATCGACGAACAGTCCACATTCACGACCTAGCTGCAGAAGACAACGCCAGAGCGCCCAGCTGGATAAGTCTCGGCGTCCGGACGGTGCTCGTGACGCCACTGCTGCGCGAAGGCGCGGCGATCGGCGCGATCGCGATCCGTCGGATGGATGTCCGTCCATTTACAGAAAAGCAGATCGCGCTGCTAGAGACCTTTGCGAACCAGGCGGTGATCGCTATCGAGAACGTGCGGCTGTTTCAAGAGATCGAGGAGCGCAACGCGGAGTTGCGCGAGGCTCTAGAGCATCAGACGGCGACGTCCGAGGTGCTCGGTATCATCAGCCGCTCGCCAACGGATGTGCAGCCGGTCCTTGACGCCATTGTCGAGAGCGCTGCCCGGGTTTGCGGGATCGATGACGTGGTGCTGCGACTCCAAGCGGGTAACAATTTAGTGTCGCGGGCTCATTTTGGTTCCATGCCCATGAGCCGCATTGAGATCAGCATGGATGAGCCACAGTATCGCTGGGTACGCGAGCATGGCACGCTTCATATTCCCGATATCCATGAGCAGAACGATAACCCAATGTTGGGTTCCATCCGTGACTGGCGCTCCTTTCTGTCTGTTCCGCTTCGTCAGCATGGGGAATTCATTGGAACGCTGAACGCACGTCGCAGCGAGGTGCGTCCCTTCACCCCGGCGCAGATCAAGCTCCTCGAAACCTTTGCCGATCAAGCGGTGATCGCGATCGAGAACGTGCGGCTATTCCAAGAGCTCACCGAGGCACTGGAGCAGCAAACGGCGACGAGTGAAATCCTGGGCGTCATTGCCAGTTCGCCGACAGACATTCAGCCCGTGTTGGACACTGTTGCGAAGAACGCCGCACGTTTGTGTGATGCAAGTGACGCGGCCATTTGGCGTACTGACGGCGATAAGTATTGGCTTGTCGCGTCGCATGGTTCAATTCCGGTGCCCCGGTCCGAGGAAAGTAGACCAATGAATCGCTCCATACCGAGCGGCCGGGCAATGTTCGATAAAGAAACCGTGCACGTCCATGACATTCTGAGCCCGGACTCTCTAGCGGAGTTCCCTGAAGCCATTCGGTTAGGCGGCGTCCGAACTGTTCTGGTCACACCCTTGCTTCGCGAAGGGCTAGTGATTGGAGCGATTC
Source organism: uncultured delta proteobacterium (assembly GCA_963801935.1). Lineage (GTDB taxonomy): Bacteria > Desulfobacterota > Binatia > UBA9968 > UBA9968 > DATACQ01. Next base: position 54,084 of record CAWDHA010000016.1, on the reverse strand, counting down.
ATGTCCGCCGACCGGAAGTGCGGCCGTTTACCGACAAGCATATCGCGCTCCTCAAAACCTTCGCCGATCAAGCGGTCATCGCCATCGAGAACGTGCGGTTGTTCAAGGAGCTGCAATCGACGCAATGCAGAATTGCGCGAGGCGCTGGAACATCAGACGGCGACCGCCGAGGTGCTCGGCATCATCAGCCGCTCGCCCACCGACGTGCAGCCGGTGCTCGATGCCATTGTCGAGAGCGCCGCGAGGGTTTGTGGGATCGATGACGTGGTGCTGCGACTGCGTGAGGGGGACAATTTGGTACCACGGTCTCATTTTGGTCCCATACCCACCGTCCGCGTCGAGATCAGTATGGATGAGCCACGGCAGCGCTGGATAAATGAGCATGGCACGCTCCACGTTCCCGATGTCCGTGAGCAGAACGATATTCAAATGGTGGATTCCACCGGTGGCCACTGGCGCACCCTCTTAGCCGCTCCACTTCGTCAGCAGGGGGAACTTATTGGGGTACTGGGCGCACGTCGCACTGAAGTGCGCCCCTTCACCCCGGCGCAAATCAAGCTGCTCGAAACATTCGCTGATCAGGCGATCATCGCGATTGAGAACGTCCGGCTGTTTAAGGAACTGCAGGAGCGCAACCGTGATCTCGCCGAAGCTCTGGAACAGCAGACAGCGACGAGCGAGATCTTGGGTGTCATCGCCAGCTCGCCGACGGATATACAGCCTGTCTTAGACGCGATCACCGATAGCGCAGCGCGGTGTGTAACGCCGACGACGCGGCGATTCGACTGGTGGATGGTAACGTTCTTCGCGTGAAAGCCCATAAAGGGTCGATCCCGATGCTCACAACCGGCGAACTGCCGATTAGTCGGGGTTCGTTATCGGGTCGAGCGGTGATCGACAACAAATTGATCCATATCGAGGATTTGAGGTCACTCAACATAACCGAGTTCCCTGATACGCAGGTTGCTGTCAACCAAGAGGGTGTCCGAACCACACTTGTCGCGCCGCTTGAGCGAGAAGGCGTTGCAATCGGCGTTATCTTGATTCGTCGCACTGTGGTCGACCCCTTCACGGAAAAGCAGGTCAAGCTGCTTGAAACCTTCGCCGACCAAGCCGTGATCGCGATCGAGAACGTGCGGCTGTTCAAGGAGATCCAGGAGCGCAACGCAGAACTGCGCGAGGCTCTGGAGCGTCAAACCGCGACCGCCGAAGTGCTCAGCATCATCAGCCGCTCGCCGACGGACGTGCAGCCGGTCCTCAATGCCATCGTTGAGAGTGCTGCGCGGGTTTGTGGAATCGAATACATAACACTGCGACTCCGTGAGGGAAACGTAGTAGTTCCGCGGGCTCATTTTGGTTCCATGCCCACCGCCCGCGGCGAGATCAATATCGATGAGCCATGGATTGTCTGGATGCGCGCGCACGGGACTCTTCACGTTCCCGACACGCGCGCGCAGGACAATTTTACAAGAGCGGGTTACCGCAGCAACTCGAATCGAACGTTTTTGGCCGTACCCCTTCGTCAAAAAGGGGAACTCATTGGCACACTGATAGCACGTCGCAGCGAGGTGCGCCCCTTCACTCCGGCGCAGATCAAGTTACTCGAAACCTTCGCCGATCAGGCCGTGATCGCCATCGAGAACGTCCGGCTGTTCACCGAGTTGAAGGAATCTCTGGAACAGCAAACTGCCACGAGCGAAATCCTCAGTGTTATCGCCAGCTCGCCGACCGACATTCAGCCCGTGCTGGACGCAATCGCAAAAAGCGCCGCGAACCTCTGTAACGCTCCAAGCGCATTCATTCAACGAGTCGACGCGAAATGTTATGAGACGAGTGGCGGCTTTTCCCTATCCAGCACCTCTTGTAGGCGAAGAAACGGTTATAGATCGTACAAGGCTATCGGGACGAGCTATCATCGAGAGGCAAACCATCCACGTCCATGACATGGCCTTAGAAACGCAAAGCGAGTTTTCCGGTGGGAAAAGCATTCAACCAGTGACCGGTACTCGCTCGGCCCTAGCAACGCCTTTGCTGCGAGAGGGAGTAGCCATCGGCGTTATTTTTGTACGCCGAACAGAGGTGCGTCCCTTTACTGAAAAGCACATCAGACTGCTTGAAACCTTTGCTTCACAAGCAGTCATCGCCATCGAGAACGTGCGCTTGTTTAAAGAACTCGACGAGCGAACCAACGAATTGATACGGTCGGTGGGCGAGCTAAGAGCGCTAGGCGAAGTCGGTCAAGCGGTTAGCTCGACCCTGGATCTCGAAACCGTGCTGACTAGAATCGTCTCCCATGCGGTCCAGTTGAGCGGCACCGACGGCGGCGCGATTTACGAATACGACGAACCCTCGGAAGAGTTTCTCCTGCGCGCCACCGATCACATGGAAGAGGAACTAATCAATGCGTTGCGCGCTAATCCACCGCGGCTAGGTGACGGCGTGGTCGGGCGGGCGGCGGCGAACCGTGAACCCGTGCAAGTTCCCAATATCCTCGAAGAACGCGCCTACGCGCCGCGCATGCGCCAGATGCTCGAACGCTTCGGTTTTCGTGCCAGCCTGGCCGTTCCATTGCTCCGCGAAGACCGCATCATCGGCGGTTTGGTGGTTCGGCGAAAATCCGACCGGCGAGTTTCGTCCCGAAGTGATCGAGCTGTTGAAAACCTTCGCCACCCAGTCGGTGTTAGCAATCCAAAACGCCCGGCTGTTCCGCGAGATCGAGGAAAAGAGTCAGCAGATCCAAGCCGCCAACCGGCACAAGTCGGAGTTCCTGGCCAACATGTCGCACGAGCTGCGCACACCGCTCAACGCGATCATCGGCTTCTCGGAAGTCTTAGGAGAGAGATTGTTCGGCGAGCTAAATGAAAAACAAGCCGAGTACACCGACGACATTCTCACCTCCGGCCGCCATCTGTTGTCACTGATCAATGAGATTCTCGATCTGTCCAAGGTCGAGGCCGGGCGGATGGAGCTGGAGCTGGCGACGTTCGATCTCCCGATCGCCATCGATAACGCGCGCACCTTCGTGCGTGAACGCGCCACCACGCACGGCATCACGATCGAGGTCACGTTCGACGAGCGTCTCGGCGACTTCGTCGGCGACGAGCGCAAGATCAAACAAATCCTGCTCAATCTTTTATCCAACGCGGTCAAGTTCACCCCAGAGGGAGGCCGGATCGGCATCAACGCCAGACAGGCTGATGGCTCGGTGGAGATTTCGGTAACCGACACCGGCATCGGGATTGCTCCGCAGGACCAGGCAAAGGTCTTCGAGGAGTTTCGCCAGGTAGGCAGTGACAACGCGAAAAAGATCGAAGGAACCGGACTTGGGTTAACCTTGGCTAAGAAGTTCGTCGAGCTACACGGCGGAAAGATCTGGATGGAAAGCGGAGTGGGAAAAGGCAGTAAGTTTACCTTCTCGCTACCGATTTCTAACGCGGCGTAGGTTTCGACGGCCATAGCCAACAAACAAATTCCGATTATCTCGCGTCAATAATCGTCGCCGGTCACAGTTGCCGGCAGGGTCGATGGGAGGTGCAACATGACCGAAGTTCTGCCTGCCGCTGAAAGCGATAGCGGCACTGCGCCGCGCGCATCGTCGAACATTCGCCATCTCTGCCGGATGGAGATTGCGGGAGGAGGACAGATCGTCATCGACGGGAATTATGCCTATATCGGCCATCAACACCGGCCGCAGGGAACGACGATCCTCGACATTTCCGACCCGCGCAAGCCGAAGATTCTCAGCACGCTCACGCCCGGCCACCCTCGTCGCACTCGCACAAGGCGCGGATCGTCGGCGACCTGATGGTCGTCAATTCCGAGTTCGAGCGCGGCGACGGCCGCGCGCGAGGAATACCCTGACGGCGGCTTTCGCATCTATGACGTCAAGGACAGGACCAAGCCCAAGCTCGTGAGCTTCGTGAAAACCCACGGCAAGGGTGTGCATCGTTTCGATATCGACGAGAACTACGCCTATATCTCGACCGAAATGGAAGGCTTCGTCGGCAACATCCTGGTCATCTACGATATCCGCAATCCGTCGAAACCGGTGGAGGTCTCGCGCTGGTCGATGGAGCGACAGAACGTGGCGGGCGGCGACGAGCCGCACCCGAAGCGGGCGCAGCACCGCCTGCACCATGCGATGCGCTGCGGCACCGAGATGTATGCCGGCTGCTGGATGTCGGGCATCTCGATCATCGACGTGAGCGACATCAACGCGCCGCGCACGCTGTCGCGCTACGAGTATGACCCGCCCTGTCCGGAGCCGACCCACACTTTCCTCAAGGTGCCGCACCCGATCGGCGGCAAGCGCATCGCGGTATCGACGGAGGAGGAACGCTCGCACCGGGGCGCCGACGCCGGCAAGCCGCACGCGCCGCTGCGCACCTGGGACGTCAGCGATCCGACCCAGCCGAAGCTGCTCTACTCGTACTACCTGCCGGAGTCCGCGACGCCTTACCCCGCCGGCAAGGTCCGCTTCGGCACGCATCAGCTGCGCGAGAAGGTGGACGAGGACAATCTTCTTTACGTCACCTGGTTCGCCGGCGGGCTGCGCATCATCGACATCAGCGATCCGGCGAAGCCCAAAGAGCGGGGCTACTTCATTCCGAAACCGGGGGATGGGGTGGCGGCGCCGCTAACCAACGACGTCTTCAAGGACGACCGCGGTCTTCTGTGGGTGACCGACAAGGAGCGCGGCCTCGACGTCATCGAATACAAGGGCGATTCATGAATCACCCCTACGTTCATAAGATTTAACCATGGCCAAATCGCTGCGCACATTTCTCGACGACATGCGCCTCGCTTACCCGAGCGAAGTGGTGACGATCGCGAAAACCGTCAATCCTGCGAATTACGACGTCACAGCGATCGTCAAGCAGCTCGGCGCCCTCAAGAAATTTCCCATTCTCATCTTTGACCAGCCGTTGAATGTCCACGGCGAGCTCAACGACATGAAGCTCGTGATGTGCGCGGAGAACTCGCAAAAAAAGCTGCAGGTCGCTTTGAATGTGGCGCGGGAAATGGATCGGGCGGAGATGGCGCGGGAGTGCCTGCGCCGCGAGGCGCAGCGTATGCTGCCCGTCCTTGTCGAGAAAGGCGCAGCGCCGGTCAAAGAAGTGATTCGAACCGGCGCCGGCGTCGATCTCTATGAATTGCCGCTCATGCGCCATCATGAAATGGACGGCGGGCCGTATATCGACATGTCGAGCGTCGCGCGCGACCGTACTAGCGGCGTTTATAATTGCTCGTATCACCGGATGGAAGTTAAAGATCGTAATCACACCGGCTTTTTGATGACTTTGCAGCATATGTGGCGGATCTTTCGCGCCTACGAAGAGGCCGGCGAAGAGTGTCCGGTCGCCACGGTCATCGGCCATCATCCGGCGTATCAGATGGGCGCCTGTTACGCTGGGCCGTTTGAAGTGAACGAGTATGAGATCATCGGCGGCTATCTTGGCGAACCGCTTCGCCTTGTGGCTTCGGAAACCTGGGGCGAGCGCTTGCTCGTGCCCGCCGATGCCGAGATCGTCATCGAGGGCGCACTGCTGCCGGGCAAACGCATGGTGGAAGGACCCTTCGGTGAAGTAAACGGTTATCTTGGCGTCCAGGGATTCCAGCAGTCGGCGCATTATGAAGCGCGCGCGATCACGCGCCGGCGCGGCGCGCTCTACACTTCGATCATTACACCGGAGGGGGACAAGCCGTGGATGGATCTGGCGCGCGAAGGGGCTTACCTCCGGCGCGCGCGCGAGGCGGTGCCGAGCGTGCAAGCGGTGTGCGCCAGCGGCAGGCATGCATTACTCAATGTATTTATAGCCATGAAAAAGCTATCCGAGGGCGATCCCGGACGCGCGGCAGCCGCCGTTTTGACCTGGGATTGGGCGAAAAACATTTTTGTCTTCGACGCTGATATTGACATTTATGATCCGACGGAGATCCTCTGGGCTTTGGCCACCAGGGTGCAGCCGCACCGCCAGATTTCCATTCTAAACGATATCATGCGCGGCAGCTTGCTCGATCCTTCGATGACTCACCCGCGCCGTACCTCGGCGATGATCATCGATGCAACCAAACCGCTGGACCGGCCATTCTCGCCGGTCTCCAAGTGTCCCGATGAAGCCTTGGCGCGAATCAGGCTCGAAGAGTTTGTCCCCGGCGAAGTGTTGCAGCATATCCCGGCCGATCGCACGACCTATTGGGCATAGGTTTTTCGGTTTGCCAGGTGATTGCGGCTATGCGATAGCTGGGGCGAGATCTCGACCCCGATGAGATCCTGCGACAACACGAGCGATCAGGCGACGTTTGTTTGTACCGGAGCTTGCAACATTAAAAAACTATTGGTAGTCGATGGCACATCTTGACCGTTGCTCAATCGTAATTTCGTTCTAATTAAACGGAGGAAAAAGCAGTGGCTGAAAACAAATCACAAGGCACGCCGGAGATTTGGGCCGCCGGTATCGGGCGAAAGAGCAACGCCGAGTACGGCTCCGATCTGATGGCTGAAATGCTGCGCGAGCTCGGCATCAAGTATATCGCTCTCAATCCCGGCGCAAGCTATCGCGGCTTGCACGATTCCCTGGTCAATTTCGAGTCGGACAAAGGGCCGCAGATGATCATGTGCACCCACGAAGAGATTGCCGTCGCCATCGCCAATGGCTATGCGCGCGCCACCGGGGAGATCATGGCGACCGGCCTGCACAACGTTGTTGGCCTGCAGCACGCGAGCATGGCGATTTTTAACGCCTGGTGCGACCGCACGCCGATTCTGAATCTCGGCGGCGGCGGACCGCAAAACACCATCAACCGCCGCTCCACCGACTGGGTGCATACGGCGTTGGTTCAGGGTCTCGCGGTGCGGGAGTATGTCAAGTTCGACGATCAGCCGGCGACCGTCGATGCCGTGCCGGAATCGTTTCTGAAAGCCTATCGCATCGCGATGACCGAGCCGAGAGGCCCGGTTTACGTTTGTCTCGACACCGACGTGCAAGAAGCCAAGATAAGCACGCCGATGATCGTGCCCGACGCGCGACTGTTTCGCCCGCCCTCGGGACCGGCGGCGAATCCCGAGTCGTCTAGTCCGCGCGGCGCAAATGCTGGCGGCGGCGGACTGGCCGGTGATCGTTGCCGGAGAGCTCGCGCGCAATGGCAAAGCGCTGCCGCCGTTGCTCGATATCGCCGAACTGCTCGGCGCGCCGGTGATTGATGCCGACGGCCGGTACGCTTTCCCGAGCACCCATCCTTTGAATCTTACCAACGCGCGCGAAGAGGCGCTCAGCGACGCCGACGTCGTGCTGGCGCTGGATGTGCCGAGCCTGGGCGTACCGCTGGGTCCGTCGGTGCGCGAGCGCGGCAACTTTGCGCCGGCCGTCAAGCCATCAACCAAGATCATTCACATCACCTTGCTCGATCTCGAACGCCAGAGCTGGGTCAGCGATAGCATGTGGCTCTTGCCGGTGGCGGTGCCGATTGCCGCGGATACTGCGGTAGCGCTGCCGCAGCTTTTGGCGCAACTCCGTGACCGCGCCGGCGCCGATGCGAGCATCAGCCAGCGCGCCCGCGAGCGGCGCCTGAAAGTCGAAGGGATTTACACCGGAGCGCGCAAGCGGAGCCAGGAGTGGCTCGAAAAAAACTGGGACGAAAAGCCCATATCCCAGGCGCGCTTCTTCGGCGAAATTAATAAACGGGTGCAGAATCGTTCATGGGCGCTGGTGTCGTCCCACGGCCGGCGCTGGCGCGAAGCCATCGATGTCACCGAACCGGCCCACGGCATGGGTGGCGGCCGTGGCGGCGGCGTCGGCTACGGCCTGCCGTCCTCGATCGGCGCGGCGCTCGGTTTCAAAGACAGCGGCCGGCTCTGCGTGGGCATCATCGGCGACGGCGATTTCTTGATGACGTCCAATGCTCTGTGGACGGCGGCAAAATATGAGATCCCGCTCCTGGTGGTGGTGCTCAACAATCATTCCTATTACAACGACGAAGAACACCAGGAACGCATGGCGCGCTGGCGCAACCGGCCCATTGACCGCAAAGGCATCGGCATCCGCATCGAAGATCCGGTGCCGGACATTCCGGCGATTGCGCGCGCTTTGCACGTGCAGGCCTTCGGCTCGATCACCGAGCCGGACGCTATCGGCGCGGCGCTCGACAAAGCGATCGAAGTTGTTGAAAGCGGCAAGCCGGCGGTGGTCGATATCGTGACTCAACCGAGATAAGGGGGAACGCGCTCATGAACAAGCTGATCGAGCAGAGTTTGACCGCTTTGCTGGCTCGGGAAGGATTGCAGCCGAAGGAGGGTGACTTGAAAGAATTCGAAGGCATTATCGAGCTCTATGTGGGAACGCTTAAACAATTACATTCGGTCGATCTGGGCAGTGAAGAGCTCGGCCCGGTATTCCGGCCGGAGTGGACTGGAAAGTAGCAATCAAAGGGTAAATTCTTTCGCTTCGACAGACTGTGTGAAAAAGTCTCTAAGCTCAGGGCGAATGGGAAAGTTGCCGCTTTACTGATACATCATCCGCTCGTGGTGACCTGGTCGGACCACAAGCGGAGTTGTAACGCAGTCTGGCGAAGTGAGATCTTTCTGGATTCCGTGTCGGCACGGGGAAAGGAGTCTTGCCATGGCGATCACAGAAAAACCGCTCTATTACCTGTCTATTCATGAAGCCCAGAAACTGATCAAGGACCGCAAGCTCTCGCCCGTGGAGCTCACCCACGCGGTGTTGGAGCGCATCGCCGCCGTGGATGGAAGGCTCCATGCCTATATCAATTTGATGGCGGACAGCGCCATGTCGGAGGCGCGGGCGGCGGAGGACGAAATCCAACGCGGCCATTGGCGTGGACCGATGCATGGCATCCCGGTGGCGGTTAAAGATCAGTTGGACGTCGCGGGCGCTCCGGCGCGGGTGCGCCAATTCACCAAGGGAGTTGGCGATGCCACGGCGGTTAGAAAACTGCGCGAGGGCGGCGCGGTGATGATGGGGAAATTGCACATGAGCAGCATGCCGGGTGCTGAATTGCCGCAGCCGCGTAATCCCTGGAACACCGAGCATATCACCGGCGGCTCGAGCACCGGCTCAGGTGCTTCGGTCGCGGCCGGTCTCTGTCTGGGTGCGCTTGGAGAAGACACCGCCGGATCGATACGCAATCCCTCCTCGTTCTGTGGTATCGCCGGATTCAAGGCGACCTATGGGCGGGTCAGCCGCTACGGATTGGCGCCGCTTAGTTGGTCGCTCGATCACTGTGGCCCGATGGCGCGCGTGGTCGAAGACCTGGCGCATATGCTGAACGCTATCGCCGGGCATGATCCGAAAGATCCGACTTCGAGCAGCGCGCCCACCGAGGATTACACCCGAGCGTTGCGCGAGGACCTAAAAGGCATGACCGTCGGTGTGCCGCGCGATTATATCGACGAGTGCGCGCCGCGCACCGATGCGATTGTCCTCAAGCGTGTGGCTGAAGCGACCGCAGTCTTGAAATCGCTGGGCGCGCGCATCGAAGAGGTGAAAATACCAACATTAAAGTTCGCGACCATCGCCAATGCGGTGATTTATTACAACGAATTCTGGGCGGCTCACAAGAACGCCGCGGCGGAGATTCTAAAAAGCGGCGCGGCGCAACGGCGCGCGCGCATTTATCTCGGCTTGCTGACCAACTCCGCCGACTACATCCAGGCACAGCGCATTCGCAGCCGCTGCCGGGCCGAGCTGGCGGAGGTTTTTGAAAGGGTCGAGTGTCTGGCGTTGCCTAATCAAGCCGGCCCGGCGCCGCGGGTCAAGGACGTCGGTCCCATCGATACGTTATTCAAGCACGTGCAGCCGGAATATCATGGGCCGTTTAACCTGACCGGCGTGCCGACATTGTCCGTACCGTGCGGGTTTTCGGAAAATAATTTGCCGCTCTCGTTGCAAATCGTCGGTAAGCCATTCGATGAAGTAACCGTGCTGCGTGCCGGCTACACCTACCAGCAGCACATGAAGTGGTACGAGAAGCGACCTCAACTATAAGTTTCTTGTTTCTGGTTTCAGGTCTCTGGTTCTCGGATTGCAGTCTTCGCATCTCAAACTAGAAACGAGAAACTAGAAACCAGAAACTTCCAAAGCTTGGGAGGGTTATGGACATCCAACGAATCAATCCGCGCGAATGGAACAGCAACGCCGCCGTGTTCGGCGATCTGGTTTTTCTCTCCGGCATGGTTGCCGATGACAAATCGCAGGACATGAAGGGTCAGACGGCTCAGGTTTTAAAAAAGATCGATGCGGTGCTTGCGCAGGCCGGCACCAACAAATCGCGCATCCTGAGCGCGACGGTATATATGGCCGACGCTTCGCTAAAAGACTCGATGAACGAGGCCTGGATGGCGTGGGTCGATAGATCAAATCTGCCGACGCGCACCGCGGTAGGCGCCGATTTGACACCGGGCACGATGGTCGAAATCACTATCTGCGCCGCCAAGTGATCAACCCGCCCGATGTACGAGACGGGAGAGTTTCTAGTTTTTGGTTTCAAGTTTCTGGTCGCCGGATTACAGTTTCCTCATCCATCCGGATTTCAAACTAGAAACGAGAAACCAAGAACTAGAAACTAGCACCGCTCCCGCGAATCAAAACAAAGTGCTATCTTAGGCGCATGCCAAGGACCCCCGTCAATGCGTTAGATCTGCCGCTGTTTGCCGCGGCTGAGCGCTCGTTTCTTTCCGTAAGCGAGCTCAACGAAATCGTCAAAGAGACTCTCGACTCGCAGCTCGATGCTGTCTGGGTGGTGGGGGAAATTTCCAACCTGCGTGTTGCGCCGTCGGGCCATTGCTACTTCACGCTTAAAGACAAAAAGAGCCAGGTCGCGGCTGTTATGTTCCGGCGCGCCGGCGCGGCAATTCGGTTTACGCCGGAAAACGGCATGGAAGTGCTGTGTTTCGGCCGTGTCGGTCTCTATCCCGCGCGCGGCGATCTTCAGCTCTACGTCGATAAGATGGAGCCGCGCGGCCAGGGCGCGCTCTATCTGGCCTTCGAGCAGCTTAAGAAAAAACTCGCCGCCGAGGGCCTTTTTGCCGAGGAGAGAAAACGGCCGCTGCCATTCCTGCCGCGCTCAATCGGCATCGTCACCTCGGACAACGGCGCGGCGCTTCATGACATGCTGCGCATTATCGGCGATCGCTTTCCGGAGCGGCGCATCGTGATTCGCGCCGTCAAGGTGCAGGGCGATGGCGCGGCGCGCGAGATTGCCTGGGGCATCGAAGAGTTAAACCGCTCCGGCGCCGTCGAGGTGATCATCGCCGGCCGGGGCGGCGGTTCTTTGGAAGATCTCTGGGCCTTCAATGAAGAGATTGTCGCGCGGGCGATTTACCGATCGCGGGTGCCGGTTATTTCCGCCGTCGGCCATGAGATTGATTTCAGTATCGCCGATTTCGTCGCCGACCGGCGCGCGCCGACGCCCACGGCGGCGGCGGAAATGGTGGTGCCAAAAAAACTCGAACTGCAAGCAACGTTAGCGAGTCTCGACGCGGCGCTGCTGCGCGCTATGGAGTGGCGCATCGAGAGCGCGCGCGCCGAGCTGCGCGTTTTGGTACAGCGCCTCAGCGATCCCGGCCGCAAGCTGAGGGAACACCAGCAGCGCCTGGACAACATAGCGCTCGATCTGGTGCGCCGCTTTCGCGATCGGCTGCGCCGCTGCCGCGATAAACTGGCGCGCATTAGCGGTCGTCTGGAGGCGCTCAGCCCGCTTGCGTGTTTGGAGCGCGGCTACAGCATCACTCACAAACTGCCCGAGGAGCGCATCGTCAAAGACGCGGGCACTCTGAATGTCGGCGACCGCTTGCGCATAACTTTTACCGCTGGGAAAAGCGCTGTGCCGAGTGGAAGACAAGGAGTGAGATGAGGCTGCTGGCGCTGTTGCTTTTCGTCTTGGCTCTGGCCGGCGCAGGCTCCGCGGCTTCAGTCACCAAGTTCAGAGCGCCAAAAACCCTGGAAATCTTCCAAGGTGAAATCGTCGAATTGCGCGTCGAAGCCCATGGCGCCAGCGCCATTGAAGCATCGCTGGGTAAGGAGCCCGTTCGTTTTTTTCCGCTGGAGCGCGGCATTTACGGCGCTCTTATAGGCGCCGACGTTGAAGCCAAACCCGGGGTGGCCAAGATTCGCATTCGCGCTGTTACAGCCGCTGGGGTTGCCGAGCGAGCGCCAGATTCAGGTCCGCGTCAGGCTCAAAGACTTCAAGAAGGAATCTTTTACGGTGGCCGCCGAGTTCGATCAGTTTACGCCGGAGGTGCTCGAAAGAATTCGCCGCGACCAGGAACAGTTTGCCCGCGCTTATCTTGCTTCTCAGCCGGTCCGGCATTGGCAGGCGCCGTTTATTCCCCCGGTGCCGGTCGCGATCACTTCGCCCTTCGGCTATCGCCGTGTGATCAATGGCGCGGCGCGCGCGCCGCATACCGGCACTGATCTCAAGGCCGCGGCGGGTACCGAGATCGTCGCCAGCAATCACGGCAGAGTCGTATTGACCGGCGATTTCTATTTCGCCGGTAAAAGCGTCGTCATCGATCACGGCGCCGGTTTGATGACCATGTATTTTCATCTTTCGGAGATCAGAGTCGAAGCCGGGGCCGAGGTGCGCAAAGGCGAAGTGATTGCGCTCTCGGGCATGACCGGTCGCGTGACCGGCCCGCACCTTCACTGGGCCGCCCGCGCCGGCGCTGCCCGGGTGGATCCGTTGCAATTGATCGAAAAAATCGGCGCCCCAAGCGCGAGTGCGGCACCCGCACTCGCGCGCGACAAGGAGAAATAATATGGCGAACAAAGATACGCAGGAAAACAACTTCGAAACCGCCCTGGAAGAGCTCGAGGGCGTCGTCGAGCAATTGGAAACCGGCGAACTGCCGCTGGAAAAATCGCTGGTCGCGTTCGAAAAAGGCGTGGGCTTGGTGATCTATTGCAATCAGAAACTAACGGAAGCGGAAAAGCGCGTCGAGCTGCTGGTCAGAGACAAGGAAGGGAAGATGCAGTTCCAGGTGCTGGACGCGGTCGCGCTCGGGGAGCAAGAGGATGATAAAGCTTAGTTCACTTGCACAGTAGGTTTTTAGCGGTCAGCTATGAGCGGTCTGCTTCTGGTTGCAGTTGATTGTTAGTCGCTTGCAGCGCTCATTGCCGGAACTCTAAGGGTTCTGGGCACCTTGGTTTGGCGCCTCGATTCCTGAAAGACGCGCGACGTCGCGCTCGAGCTGCCGCGCCAGAGCCTCTCGGCAAGTGAAATTGCTGGCGCTCAGCGCGGCACCGAAGTTGACCTGCGCCGTCCATTTTTTGCCCGTCGTATAACGCAATCCCACCGGAATCAGGGGAATTTTTACGCCGTGGCGTTTCTCTGCCGCAGCCGCGATTGAGGCAAATCCCAGCTTGAACGGCAGCATTTCTTGGTCTCGGGTTTTCGGCGTGTAGTGTGGATCGATGGTTGGGTAGCCTTCGGGAAAGATGATCAGAATGCGTCCGGCAACAAGTAGATCGACCGATTCTCTGAAAGCGTCGCGCTGGTAACGAACGACGTCGGCGGCGCTGAAAACACTCCGTCCTGGACGCTGAGACAAAGCGTCAGCGCGCAGAATCACCGGCCAGCGCGCGAGCCGAGTCACAGACACCATCAAATTTCGTACGGGCGAGCTTTGCGCCCAATCCAACGTAATCAGGAAATGAAACGAGCGCGGCAAAGCGGTGAACAAGGCAATACCGTCATACAAATGATGATAATGACGCGCGATCAAGAGCGCCGGACCCTGGGGCGGTATATGCTCCAGGCCTGCTGCGCTCGTTTGCAAGCGGCCCGCGCCCAGCGCCCGAGCTCCCAGCTGCATGGTTGCGGTGATCGCCCGCTCGGTGAATCGGCTCATAAGATTTTTACGTTTTTAGCGGCGGTGGAAACGGTTGTTACAGTTGGGTACCCAATGGTTCGAACTTGCCGCTTTTGCCGCGCCTATAAGAACGGCCGCGCCACGTGTGGCGCCGCGCCAGCGCGCTTTGTAGCAGCCGCAGTGCCGCGGGCAGATCCCAGAGCGGCGATAACCAGTAACTCCAAGGCCGGTTGGGATACGCTCTGGCCGTGCCGCAAAGTACGCCGGTGCGCACCAGCACTAATACAGCGCTGACGATCATAAGCCAGAGCGGCGCGCCGAAGATCATGCCGAGAATAAACGCGGGCAAGGGCAGCGCCTGAAAGACTAACACACCTAACAGTCCGGCCGCTTCGCGCCAACCAAAATACTGATCGCGCATCGGCAAAGAGCGCGGCCAGTTGCGCCAGGTCTCGCGCCAATCGCGATACATGGCGGCTTCGACGAGCGCATCGGCTTCGTAGAAGCCGACGGCTTCGCCGCACTCCGCCAGTCTTCTGGCGATGGTGATGTCCTCACACAGCGAAGCTTGAGCCCGCACGAATGCTTCTGTTTTGATCAATGTCTCGCGACGGCTGATAAAACATTGCCCATTGGCCTGAACCTCGTGCAGATCGCGGCTCGCGCGTCCGGGCGCGCCGAAACGGTACACCAGCGTGGTCAGCAGCGCAGGATGAATGAAACCGTCTATGGCGCCGGACAAACGTTGTCGGGTGGCGACCGAAAACGTTGATATGCCGGTGCGGCTTGCATGCGCCAAGAGCGACCGCGCCAGAAGCGGCGAAACTTCAACATCGGCATCGACGCAAAGTATCCATTGGCAATGGCTGGCTGAATTGAGCAGTCCGAAATTTAATCCCCAAGATTTGCCTGTCCAGTGTGCGTCCACCGGACTGGCGTCAAGCAATCTGATCCTTGGATCAATGCGATGGTACTCTTGGACGAGCGCTTGAGTTCGGTCGGTGGAACCGCCGTCGATCACCAGAATCTCGCTGACCTCGTCGGGCTGCCGAACCAAGCCGCTGAGACAATTTTCGATGCGCTCGGCTTCATTCAGCACGGGCAGGAGGATGCTTACCTTGCCGGTTTGCGGCAGGTCGCAAGTGACGATGTGTTGCACCGCCTGTTTTTTATCGAAAGATAACAAGAATAGGCCTCGGTTCGAGTCAAGTCTCGCGGGGTCAGGTCCGATAATTTACCGTCCCTTTTAATTAACGCGACGCAGCGGGACGGAGCGATTCGCAGGTGCTGCCTGGCGCTACCTGCGCGATCGTGAAACGGCTTTCTTTAGGGTCCGCCTGAATTTCTGGAGTCTTGTTGAGAAACCCCGGGCGCGCCCCCACGACGCGATGTTCGAAGCTACGCACCTCGATGGCGCCTTCGATTCTTCCAGGCTGAGTGATCCGACCGTTCAAGATCGAATGACCGCGCTGGACGACGTACAACTCACCATCCGGTAGCAGCGGCACCGACAATTTCAATGTCGCTCCCGGCTTGCCGTCATCATCCCAATCATAAACCGCTGGATCATCGGCGGTGGTCGGCAATTTGCTATCAGCCGCGCCGGCGCGATAACCGATGCGCTCGACACCGAGGTCGGCCTGGTAACGCCAACCTTGTACGTCCTTCTCCACCTGAATGGGGTAACTGTGATGGGCGAGGGCAGCGATAAATTTGTCGGGAAAAACCATCTTGATGATCGCTGAGTCGTCAAGCACGCGGAAGTCGCAAACGCGATGGCTTTGAATCAGTTCACCGCCTTGTTCGCGTACTTGAACCAATGAAATGGAGCGCGAAGCCGACTTCGACGTGCCGAAAAAGGGGAGACGAGTCACAGACGCCATGATCATTTCCAGGCGGTAGGCGCCCGGTGGCAGCAGCTGGTGCGATCTTGAGCGACACCCACCGTCGGCGGTAGGGCGAGTAGCATCACGAAAATTTTAAAGCAGCGCCGAGACCAAAGCATAGCCGCGTGCCCTAGAGGAGGTAGAACAAAGAGCTTTTGCAAAAAATTTCCTTTCTTTCACGCTGTTCGCAGCGCTGCTTGAGAATAGCAGAGATCGAGAGATACGCCAGCCATGAGTACTTTTCATCTGTGCGGTGCGCCGCTGTTGCGACTTGCGCCAGTCCAAAGTTCACGGTCGGCGCGGCGCCAAACTGCCGGGCAGTGCGGCAGACAGGGAGAAGCCCACTACGCAAAATGCTAGACTTTGTTTATGAATGATGCGGATTCATCTTCGGAGCCGCGCCGAAGCGGAGCGTTTTCGGCGTTCGCGGAGACTGCTGAAGCGATCGGTAAGACCAGCAAAAGACTTGAAAAGGCAGCACTGCTGGCGCGCTATTTCGGCGCGCTTGACGACCGCGACTTGGCCCTTGGGGCGCGCTATTTTGCCGGCCATATCTTTCCGCTGCGCGATCAGCGGACCACCAACGTCGGCGGCGCGACCCTATTTCGCGCTCTTGAGAATGTAACGGGAGAGGATTCGGAGAAGCTGGCGAAACGGTTGGTGCATTACGGCGATTTGGGCGATCTCACGGCGGAAGTTTTCGCCGCCGGCAAGCTCACTTCAGCGCATCAAGACGAGCTGACGCTGGAGCTGGTGGCGGCGGCACTGGCAGGTCTGGCGGAGACTCGGGGCAGTAAAAAGAAACTCGAATTAGTTATCGAGTTGCTGCGCAGCGCCGCGCCTGTTGAAGCAAAATATTTGGTTAAAATCCTTTCCGGTGATCTGCGTATCGGGCTCAAAGAGGGCGCGGTCGAGGATGCGCTGGCCCGCATGTTCGGCGCCGAAGTGAAACAGATTCAGTGGGCCAACATGCTCACCGGCGACATCGGCTCGACGGCGCTGCTGGCGCGCCACGGCAGCCTGGGCGCGGCGCGCATGCAGCTGTTTCACCCGATCAAGTTCATGCTCGCCACGCCCGCCGAGGATCTTTCCGATGTGGCGGCACAGATGCCGCAAGAGTTTGCCGTGGAAGACAAGTTCGATGGCATTCGCGCGCAAGTGCATGTTGCGCCGGCCGACCCGGACGTCGATTTTCTCCATGGCGTCGTGCATGAGGGAGAAAAAAGCCGGACGCGGGTGGCGCTTTTTTCCCGTACTCTCGATGAAATCACGGGTAGTTTTCCCGATCTGATCGAGCCGCTGGCCGGACTCATCGACCTGGGCGGCGCAAACCGATCGCCTGGGCTTATTCTCGATGGTGAGATCGTGCCGGTCAGCGGCGAGCATATCCTGCCGTTTCTCACGCTTCAGAAAAGACTCGGCCGTAAAACACTCTCCGATGAATTGCGCGCTGCGGTGCCCGTGGCATTCATCGCGTACGATGCGCTCTATCGCGACGCTCAGGTTCTGATCGACGAAACTTTTACGACGCGACGCGCCGCGTTGGAATCGCTTCAGTTTGATGGCTTGGCGGCGCGTTTGACGGACTCGAAATTGGTAACCGATGTGACAGAGCTCGACGGCGAGTTCAACGCCGCGCGGGCGCGCGGCAATGAAGGCTTGATGATCAAAGATCCGCGCTCGAAGTACAAGCCCGGGCGGCGCGGCCGCGAATGGTTGAAACTCAAGCGCGCGCTCGCGACTCTGGACGTAGTGATCACCGCTGTCGAAGTCGGTAATGGCCGGCGCAGCCGGTTTCTTTCCGATTATACCTTCGCCGTGCGCGCGTCCGAGTCCGATCCTGCTCTCTTAAACGTCGGCAAAGCCTATTCGGGACTCACCGACGCGGAAATCGAAGAGCTGTCGGAATGGTTTCGCGCGCACACGGTGCAGGAGTTTGCTCATGGGAAGGTCCGCGTCGTCGAGCCGAAGATAGTGATCGAGGTTACTTTTGACCTGGTGCAGCGGTCAAATCGCCATGAGAGCGGTTACGCTTTACGTTTCCCGCGCATATTGCGCGTACGCGCGGACAAACCAGCGGAGGAGATCGATACCTTGCAGACGGTAAAACGGCTCGCGGGAGAAGAACAGCGGGACACTCAGATTGCCGATTAATCACCCGCAGCCCATGGCTACCGTTATAGTGCTTCCCCGCGGGCGATCACCAACGCCGAATTCTTCGAGCCGAAGCCGATACAATTGCAAAGCGCGACTTCTACAGAGCGGCGGATTCCTGATTGGGAATGTAGTCGAGATCACAATCAGGATCTGTTTCCTCATAATTAATCGTCGGCGGCAAAAATCCATGGCGCATACCGAGCAGTGTCGCCACAACTCCGGCTGCCCCTGAAGCCCCTTGGGGATGACCGATCATTGATTTGATGGAGCTCATCGGAATGGCACTGGCCAGGCGTCCGAAGCACAGCTTGGCCGCGATCGTTTCTATCTTATCGTTGAGTAAGGTCGAAGTACCGTGCAAGGAGAGGTAACCGATCTCGTCTTTTGCTACTCCGGCATCTTTGATGGCGAGCTCCATAGCGCGCGCCGGTTCTTCGCCGCACGGATCGAGTCGTACCCTGTGATGGGCGTCGCAGGTCGAGCCATAGCCCAAGATTTCGCCGTAAATCGTCGCGCTCCGTTCGATCGCATGTTCGCGCTCTTCCAGCACTAAAATCCAAGCTCCCTCGCCTAGGACAAAACCATCACGAGCGCTGTCGAAAGGCCGGGAAGCGCGCCACGGCTGCTCGTTGTGCGAGCCTGATACGACGCGCATGACGCAAAACCCTTGCATGACTCCATGGGTAATCGTCGCGTCCGCGCCACCGGTGACCAGCTGCTCCGCCAAGCCGAATCGAATCATATTGAAAGCATAACCCATTGCATCCGTGGAACTGGTACAACCTGTGGAAAGCACATGACTCGGTCCGCGAAGTCCGAAGTATAGAGAAATTTCGCTGGCTATAGCGCCCATGGTCGAGCTCGATACGTTATAGGCGCTCACCTTGCGCAGCTGGTCGTTGAAAAAAAGCCGGTACTGCTCCTCGGTAAAATCGGTGGCGCCGCCGCCGCTGCCCAGAATCACGCCTAAATTTCGTTTCTCTTGCAAGCTCAATTCGGCGACGGCAATGCGCGCGTCATCAAGCGCTTCCGAGGTCGCAGCTATGGCAAAAGGGACGACCCTGCCGACGCGCTTGATATCGTTCGGCGCAAGATACTTAGCCGCGCAAAAATCCTTGACCTCGCCGGCGATCCGGCACGGCAGCTTGTGTGCATCGAATAGACTGATGGCATCAATGCCGCTGATGCCGTTGCGTGTGGCATCCCAAAAGCGCGCAAGTCCGAGTCCGTTGGGACTGACTGCGCCGATTCCGGTTATCATCACCCGACGATGGTTTATCTTTGCTTTCATTCAGTCCGCCGGCTTGAATTCGGTTGCGTCATCATGCTTGATATAAATAACAGTAAAGCTAGAGAGTCAACTATAGTCAACCAACCCTGTTGCGCTTTATTTCTTAGATTAGCAGTTCGGCATCATCAAGATAATGGCAAATCGTGCTCGCCGACTCGCGAGCAGCGCCGCTTTGGTTTTTTACGATGACTAAACAAAATCGCATATTGCTCACCGGCGCTACCGGGTACGTCGGCGGCAGGTTGCTGCGCGCGCTCGAAGCCGACGGCTATCGCGTGCGCACTTTGAGCCGCGACCCGGCGCGCCTGCGTGAACGAATTGCCGCGACAACTGAAATCGTGCGCGGCGATTGTTTAGACGCGGCATCATTACCGGCGGCGATGAGCGGGATGCAAACGGCGTATTACCTGGTGCATTCGATGGGCTGCGGCGAATCGTTCGAAGAACAGGACCGAACCGCGGCGCGCAATTTCGCCGAAAGCTGCGCAAAGCGCCGGAGTCGAGCGGATCATTTACCTGGGCGGCCTGGGCGAGGGCGCGCTTTCGCCACATCTCAAAAGCCGCCAGGAAGTGGGCGCGATACTGCGCCAGTCGACGGTTTCGGTAATCGAGTTTCGCGCTTCCATCGTTATCGGTTCGGGGAGCCTTTCGTTCGAGATCATTCGCGCGTTGGTCGAGAGATTGCCGATCATGATCTGTCCACGGTGGGTTGCCATGGCGGCCCAGCCCATCGGCATCGAGGATCTTATCAAGTACTTGGCCAGCGCTCTTGATCTGCCCGATCATGGCAGTCGTGTCATCGAAATCGGCGGGCCCGATCGAGTCTCGTATCGAGACATTATGAATGACTACGCTCGACAGAGAGGTCTTCGCAGGGTGATGATTTCGATTCCCATCTTAACCCCAAGACTGTCGAGTTTGTGGCTCGGGCTGGTGACTCCCGTCTATGCTCGGATCGGCAGAAAGTTGATTGATGGCATCCGCAACAAGACCATCGTCAAGGATTTTTCCGCGTCCGATCTATTTCCGTTCAACCCCATCGGGTTGGCCGAGATGCTGCGCCGGGCGATGCAAAACGAAGACACAGAATTCGCAATGACCCGCTGGACGGATGCGCTATCGTCTTCGACACTGCGAGAATCGTGGGGCGGAGTGCGGTTCGGCAATCGTATCGTCGATTCGCGCCAAGCCCTGGTCAAAGCGCCGCCGCAGCGCGCTTTCCAACCGATTCGCCGCATCGGCGGCATCAACGGTTGGTACTACGCAAATTGGCTTTGGGCGCTACGCGGTTTACTCGACCTGTGCGTCGGTGGCGTTGGTTTGCGGCGCGGCCGGCGGGTTGCGGACTCGCTGCGTATCGGCGACGTCATCGATTTTTGGCGGGTAGAGGATTTCGAACCCGATCGCCGGCTTCGGCTGCGCGCCGAAATGAAGTTACCGGGCCGCGCGTGGCTGGAATTTGAAGCAGTGCCGCAGGGATCGGACACGCTGATTCGTCAGACCGCCGTCTTCGACCCGCTGGGCTTTGCCGGGCTGGTTTACTGGTACGCTTTATATCCCGTGCACGCTCTGATTTTCGGCAGGATGTTTCGGCGCATCACGGCGCCGCCGCCGGCCCGCTTCTTATGATAGTGCATGACGCGCGGCGATTTTGCTCTACGATGCTGGGGTAAGTCTGCTCGGGTTGAAAAGTTCTTCAAGCACGCGGTGACGATAGCTGAAAATGCGCTCGATGTCAGGGGCTACGAGGAATCTTTGCACGACAATTCCGCCCGGCACCGCATATTCAACGTTATCTCTGACCCAGGTTCCACTTTCATGTTCGTCAAATAGATGTTCATGAATCCATAGGGAGTAAGGTCCTTTAGTTTGCCGGTCGACGAAACGATAGGGCGGCTGCCACGCGGTGACCTCGCTCTGCCAGCGAATCGGAATGCCGCGCAGTCGCAGGCGGTAGTCCAAAAGGACTCCCGATGCCATGATCGGAGTCGTCCTCAGGATCTCAAAATGCAGCCAGCCCGGCGTCAGGCGGTCGAGGTTTTGCGGATTGGCAAAAAACTCAAACACCTTGTCACGCGGCTGGGGCAGCCAGAGTCGTCGCTTTAGCCAAAATGTTTTCATAGGGTGCGCTCTAAACGTGATTACGCAGCATCAGCTCCTTGGGGCTGGGATCGAGATAGATCTGATTCTGTAGATACTCGATGCGGTATTTTCTGACGTAGTGGCGGATCAGTGTGATCGGGACGATGAGTGGTAGCAGTTGTCTGCGAAAATCGCGAATCACTTCTATCAGTTCTTGTCGCTCGCTCGCTGCAAGCTGCGCCGAAAAGTAACCCATCATGTGATCCAGTACGTTCGAATGTTTTTTGGCATTTGACGGTATCCTCAACGCTTCCATAAGCCCGCTGCCGTAGCGCTCGTAAGCTTGAGTTAGGGGTGTTTGCTTGGCGTTTGCGACGAGCCGTCCAAGGTCGCGATAATGACGCTCGCTGTGCGCCAGCAAGTGAAATTTATGCGCTGTGTGAAACTGCACCAATGCGCGCACTGATTTTGCTCCGCACGCGAGTTCTTGCCAGCGACGGTAAACGAAAACCCTCTCGATGAAGTTCTCGCGCAGGACCGCGTCGTTGAGGCGGCCCTCTTCTTCGACCGGCATAAGCGGGAGCCGCTTCATGACAGCTGCGGCGAATAGTCCCCTGCCGTCACGAGTCGCGCCGCCTTTTGGCGGATAAATCTTGACCCGTTCCATGCCGCAACTCGGCGAATCTTTTTTGAAGATGTAGCCGGAGAGACTGAGCCGCTGGAGCTCGGCCGCGCGGCCGGCGCTGAAGCGATTTACCGCCGCGGTCCAGTTCTTCCGCGATCTTTCAGCGATCATGCTCGGTTCACTAGCATTGCCGATCAAGCGCACAGGTTCTCTCGGCATTCCCATTCCCACTTCCAATTCCGGACACACCGGAATCCATTCGACAAACGGGCCGAAAATCTCCGTAAGAAAATAGTCACGCTTGTGACCCCCGTCGTAACGCACCGGCTGTCCTAGGAGACAAGCGCTGATGCCGAGCCGGGGCTTCGCAGCTAAAATATTTTTCATTTTGATGTTGACTATTCATAACATCAGACATATATAAGTCAACTATAATTAACTGGAGCGGTTGCCGAACGCTCGCTGGATAGAGAGAAATATGAAACTCATTATCACAGGCGCGACAGGGTTCATCGGTTCGGTGCTGCTCGATCGACTGCGCAGCCAGGGCCACTCCCTGGTATTGCTGAGCCGCCAGGCGCGACCTTCGCTAAGCGGCGCGCGTGAACAGTGGGTTACCTGGCAACTGGATCGCGCGGCTGAATGGCAGAGCGTCTTTGAGGGCGCGGACGGTATTGTCAATCTTGCCGGCGAGCCCATCGCGGCAAAGCGTTGGAGCAAGGCGCAGAAAGAAAAACTTAGACGGAGCCGGATCGATACAACCCGCACCCTGGTAAACGCCATCGCGAGCGCCAGAGTCAAACCAAAATTTCTCGTGAGCGCGTCGGCAGTCGGTTATTACGGCGCGCGCGCTGATGAAACTCTGACCGAAGCGTCCGCTCCCGGAAACGAATTTCTTTCGCTTTTATGCGTCGATTGGGAACGGGAGGCGCTCAGGGCAGAAGAGCACGGAGTCCGGGTTGCATTATTGCGAACCGGCATTGTCTTGGGGAAAGGCAAAGGCGCACTCGCTAAGATGGTATTACCATTCAAATTATTTTTCGGCGGTCCACTCGGTTCCGGCAAGCAGTGGATGCCATGGATTCATATCGACGATCAGGTCAGCCTGATTCACTTCCTCATCGATAATGACAAGGCGCGCGGCGCTTTCAACGCCACAGCGCCCAATCCAGTGACTATGCGTGAGTTCGCCAAAAGTTTGGGACGAGTTATGAAACGGCCCGCATGGACGCCGGTGCCGGCACCCATTTTATCTCTGCTTCTGGGTGAAATGGCCGGGATGCTTCTCGGCGGCCAACGCGCTTTGCCGGCGGCCGCGGAAAAAGCAGGTTTCAGATTTAAATACAGGAACGTCGCCGATGCGCTGGCCTCACTGCAGCTCTGACACCGTCGAGCGCAGTCGAGAAGCGTTGCTATGAAAAATGTCGTAGGCGGCAGCGATTCGGACCCGGCCAAGCGCTATCTGAATGCACTACTCGAGGGCGACGAAGGCGGCGCGGCTAGCGCGGTCATGAGCGTGGTAACGGCCGGAGCATCGATCCCAGAGGTCTATGTCAGGATTCTGACTCCCGCGATGAAGCGCATGGGTGAGCTGTGGCGCGAAAATAAGATTAGTATTGCGCAGCAAAAACTAGCGACTGAGATCACGCTAAACCAGATGGATAAACTGCGTTCACTTGGAGTGACTAAGCAGAAGTCGCCCTATCGCGCGCTGGTTTGTTGTGTCACGGGCGAAATGCACTCCACCGGTGCTCGGATGGCCGCTGATTTGTTTCGCCTGGAAGGATGGTCGGTGGATTTTCTCGGCGCTGACGTGCCGGCCGAAGACATCGTCGCGATGGTTAAAAACCGGCGGCCGCATCTTCTCGCCCTCTCGGTTACAATGAAACCAAATTTGAAATACGTGCGCACTTTACTAGCGGCATTGTGCGCTCTCGCGCCGGCGCCAAAGGTGCTCATCGGCGGTCGGGCGGCCGCAAACTTGACGCGATGGAAAATAAGAGGTTTAGATCTCAAGGTGGCGTCCGATTTGATGGACGGCGTGAATTCTGCCTCGAGCACATTTTGTTTGGTGCAGCCGAAGACAGATTTAGCGCAGTACCTTAAGGATATGGGCCAGCGAATCCGCGAACTGCGAGTCAAAAGAGGACAGACGCAGGCGCAGTTAGCCGGATCAGCGGGTTTGAACCGGGCTTATATTGTCTCGGTCGAACGCGGCAAGCAAAACATCAGCATGGCCGTGGTAATAAAAATCGCCAATGCTTTAGCAGTTCCAACCGAGCAGCTGTTAGTTGCATGAGTAAAATTTCCAGAGCGGAGGCTGCCGCAAATCTTGTTCTCAAATGCAGCAGCCAACCGCGGGAGTCCACCGGAAAGGAGAAAGTTGTGCTTGCACCTTTTAAGGAATTCGAGAAACCCAGCGTATTACGGCAAGTCGAAACCTCAAAATCAACTCACCCTCAGGAATGGTTACCCGGCGGGATCGAGTTGAGACAACTGCTGGCGCTGAAACATGGGGCAGTTGCCGATGAGATCTGGCAGGCGCCTTTGATGAAGCCGATCCAGGATTTAATGGCCCGGCCGTCGAAACAGTTCAGAGGCCAGTTGGTGAAGTTGGCTTACCGGCTGACCAGTGGAACTGGGACACTGTCGCTGGTGGCCCGCGAACGATGTGACATTCTTGCCAATGTCGCCGAGTTGATTCACGCGGGCTCGCTGCTTGTTGACGACATACAAGATGGCAGCAGCATGCGTCGCGGCGCGCCGGCGTTGCACCTGCGCTACGGTGTTTCATTAGCCCTCAACGCGGGCAACTGGCTTTATTTTTGGCCATTTGAGCTGATTAAAAAATCCGGTCTTTCAAAAGAACGACAAGGCATCGCTTACGAACGCTGCCAGCGCATGCTGCTTCGGGCCCATTTCGGTCAAGCGCTGGACGTCGGCACGGATATCGAAACCATTGAACAGGAACAAGTGCCCGGCGTATGTCTGGCAGCCATGGAGCTAAAATCCGGCGCCTTGATGGGATTTGCCTCGGTTCTGGGAGGTCTATTAGCTTTGGTGCCCGAACGCGGACTGTGCGTGCTCGACGAGTTCGGCCGCGATCTTGGCGTGGCTTTGCAAATGTTCGACGATCTCGGAAATATTCAAGAAAAAAACGAGCCGGCGAAGCAGTATGAAGATCTCTTGCTGCATCGCCCGTCGTGGGTGTGGGCTTGTGCGGCCGAGGACTATCCGCCTGATGGCTATCGTCGCTTTATCGAGGTGGTGCGCAAACTGCCGGAGCGCGAGCCGTTAGAGCTTTGGTTTGAGCGCACCGGCCTGATCGAGACTTGTCGGCGCCGCGCGCTCGAACATATGAATGCGAGTTTCGAGGCGCTGGCCGATAGGCTCGACAGAGAAAACATCTCGTGGTCGGAGGAAGTGTTTCGGGAGCTTCGAAGCGTGGGAGCAAGCATTGCGGCAGCTTACGTCTAAACCGCGCGCCGCAGTGATCGGCAGCGGCTTCGGTGGCCTCGCCGTGGCGATCCGTCTGCAAGCCGCCGGCGTGCGCACCGTTATTTTTGAAAAACGCGATTTGGCCGGCGGCCGAGCTTACGTCTATCGTGACGACGGCTTTACTTTCGACGCCGGACCGACGGTGATTACCGCGCCGGATTGTTTGCGCGAGCTGTTTGCCCTGTCCGGGCGAGTCGATGGACGATTATGTTACCTTGCTGCCGGTCAGTCCGTTCTATCGTTTGTTCTGGGAGGACGGTTTCAGGTTCGACTATTCGGACGATTCAGCTGAAATCGAAGCGCAGATCGCCAACAAGTCACCGCGTGACGTCGATGGCTACAAACGTTTTTTGCAATACTCCGAGGAGGTGTTTCGCGAGGGCTATGAGAATCTGGCGCACGTGCCGTTTCTGAACTGGTCGAGCATGATCGCAGTGGCGCCGCAACTGGTTCGCCTGAAAGCTTATCGTTCGGTGTACAGCATGGTCGCCAAATACATTAGAGATCCGCATTTAAGGCAGCTTTTTAGCTTTCACTCGTTGCTGGTCGGCGGCAATCCATTCACCACCACGTCGATCTACACGTTGATCCATTGTCTGGAACGCAAATGGGGAGTGTTTTTTCCCCAGAGGCGGCACCGGCGCACTGGTTCAAGCACTGGTGAAGTTGTTTGTGGAACTGGGCGGTGAGATTCGCTTGAACTCGGAGGTAAGCCGAATCAATTGCAACGCAGCCAGCGTTTCGGGAATTGTCAACTCCGGTCGGGAAATGAACCATTCGATCTGGTCGTCAGCAATGCCGACGTCGTTCACACCTACGACCAGCTGCTCGAGCGACGAACCGCGGTGGCGGCGACGCGCCGGCGCCTTCACCGGATGGCGTACAGCATGTCGTTGTTTCTGATTTATTTCGGCACCCGACGGCAGATATCCGAATTTGCTGCATCACAATATTATCTTCGGGCCGCGCTACCGCGAGCTGCTGAAAGATATCTTTAGCGCGCGGTCGCCTGGCCGACGATTTTTCGCTCTATCTGCATCGCGCCGACCCGATCCGATCCCGAGCCTGGCGCCGCCGGGATGCGAGGCCTTTTACGTGCTTTCCCCGGTGCCGCATCTGGGCAAGCTCGCGATCGACTGGGAGCGTCGAAGGGCCGCGCTACGCCGAGCGCATTCTCGACTATCTCGAGCGGCATTACATGCCGGATCTGCGCCGCGAGATCGTCACGCAGCGAATTTTTACGCCCAAGGATTTCAAGAGTCGAGCTCAACGCGCATTTGGGCTCGGCGTTTTCGTTGGAGCCGCGCTTGACGCAGAGCGCCTATTTTCGCGTTCACAATCGCGACCAAAATATTCGGGTCTGTACTTTGTCGGCGCCGGCACGCATCCCGGGGCGGGAATTCCCGGCGTGGTGAACTCGGCCAAGGCCACCGCCGGTCTGATCCTGCAGGATTTTGCCGCCGAGCTCGCGCGTCGAAGACAGCAGCGCAGCAAGGAGCTTTCCTATGCATGAACTATGACGCGCGAAGTCCGAGCGGCGCTGGACGAGTGCCGCGGGATCATTACCAAAGGTTCGAAGAGCTTTTCGCTGGCGGCTCGGCTTTTCGATCCGGCAACCCGCGACGCGGCATTTTTTCTCTACGGCTGGTGCCGCTACTGTGACGATCAGGTCGATCAGGCGGGCAAGATCGGGCGATCGCGAGCGAACTGGAGCTGCGGCTCAAAGCGCTGCGCAAAGAGCAAACCGCTGCGGCGTTTTCGTTGGCGCCGCAGCACGAGCCGGTCTTCATCGCGTTGCAGTACATCGTCCATCGCTACGGCATTCCGGCGCACTATGCGCTGGAGCTGATCGAAGGCATGGCGATGGATGTGCGCGGCACGCGCTATCACGACGTTAAAAGAGCTTTTGCTTTATTGTTACCGAGTCGCCGGCACGGTCGGATTGATGATGTCGCACGTGATGGGCCTGCGCGATGAGAGCGCGCTCAAGCACGCCGCGGATCTGGGCATCGCCATGCAGCTTACCAATATCGCGCGCGACATCACCGAAGACGCCGCGATGGGACGAATCTATCTGCCGTTGAGCTGGCTTGAGGAAGCGAAGATCGCGCCCGGAGAGATCGCCGCGCCGGCACAATCGCGAGAAGCTGGCGATGATAACCCTGCGATTGCTTCGCGAAGCCGAACGCTACTATCGCTCCGGCGACGACGGACTGTGGCATCTGTCGTTTCGTTCGGCTTGCGCCGTGTCGGCGGCGCGTCATGTTTACTCCGAAATCGGCCGCGTTGCTGCTTGCGCAAGGGCGCGCGCGCCTGGGACAGCGCACCTATGTTACCGGCGCGCGCAAAGTTTGGGTGGTGCTGCGCGGCGTGCTTGGTTTGATCCGTTCGGTGCCGGCGCGGATTTTCAAGCCCTGGTCGCCGGCGCCGCTGCGGACGATCTGGAAGGTATTCGAACGTTCAATGATCAAAGCGGCCGGCAGTACGTTATTCGGCGAAGGGAGCATCGATGCAGATTGTCCCGTGGATATTTCTTAGCCGTCCAAGCCGGCATCGTCATTGCCAGTCTGCTGGGCTACGGCATTTTTACCTCGCGCCCCGATCTACTCATGCAAGTTGATCCGCAGGCGCAGTTTTTTACCTGGGCGTTTCATGGTTTTGCCGTCGGCAACATGCTGTTCGGCGGGCTTGCGGTGGTGGCCGACGCGCTGGTGCGCAATCGACAGACCGAGGCTCGTCTGGGCTTTCTCGCCGTCTATGTCGTGAGTCTGGCGAGCGAACTTACTCGGCACGACTTACGGTATCCCGTTTGGCGCCTACTCCTACACCGTCGCTGCTCGGTGCCAAATGGTTCGACTCGCGTGCCGCTCCTGATTCCGCTTGAGCTGGTTCACCATGAGTTGGGCCTGCTGGGTGATCGCGCGCCGGCGCAGCTCGCGGTGCGCCGGCGATCTGCCTCGGCACGTGCTCTGCTGGTGGCCTGGGATCTGCTTGCTTGATCCGGCGATGAGCAAAGTGACCAGCTACTGGATCTGGGGCGAGACCGGCAAGTTACTATGGCATGCCCTGGATGAATCTCTGTCGGCTGGGGCGTCACCGGTCTGGTGCTGTTCGTCATCTTGAACAAGGTCACCCCAGCAGCCACAGAGCAAGCTCTCGCTTTGCGCTGTCGGTGTACCTGTCAACTTTGCCCTGCCGCTCGGATTCTGCATCCTGAATCGCTACTGGTTGGCGGTGGTGGCGGGGGTCGGAAGCGCTTTAGCGGCATGGTTACTGGCGGGTAGTTGGCGCAGCAAGGGATCTGATCGACGAAACTGCCGCGCTGGACGTACCGAGAAATGGCGTTGTGCCACAATCGTTGCGCCAGCGCTGATAGAGTCGCAGGTTTGAAGATCCGATACGCTCAATGTTAAATTGTGCCGGCAAGCATGACGATGTACTATAATTTCCGGTGGTGACTTTCGATCTTGAAGAATACCTTGCGACGCGGCGAGCAACGGTAGATCGCGCTCTGGAGCGTTACCTCGATAAACAACCGAATTTTTCTCCGACCATG
Source organism: uncultured delta proteobacterium (assembly GCA_963801935.1). Lineage (GTDB taxonomy): Bacteria > Desulfobacterota > Binatia > UBA9968 > UBA9968 > DATACQ01. Next base: position 25,161 of record CAWDHA010000016.1, on the reverse strand, counting down.
GGACGAGCCCTGCGTTACGGTCTTTTCCCGGGCGGCAAACGAATACGTCCGATTCTTACCCTGGCCGCCGGTGATTTATTCGACGCAAAGCAGAAAGAGTTACTGCCGTTCGCCTGCGCTATCGAGATGATCCACGCTTATTCGCTTATCCATGATGATCTGCCGGCTCTGGATGATGATGATTTGCGCCGCGGAATTCCGACCGCGCATAAAGTTTTTGGCGAAGGCATGGCACTTCTGGCGGGCGACGCATTGCTGACCGAAGCTTTTCATCTGATTTCAGGGCCCGCGACTCGTATTCTGGACGCAGCGCTGGTTTTGGACTTGATCCGCGAATTGGCGCACGCCGCCGGGATCGCAGGATTGGTCGGCGGTCAAGCCGTCGATCTCGAGGCGGAAAAGAAAAACATTGATATCGCCAGCGTCGAATCCATGCACGGCCGTAAGACCGGCGCGCTGATTCTCGCATCCTTAACAATCGGCGCGCGCGTGGGTCGTGCGCGAGCGCCTGAGCTGAAGAGAATCTCGCGCTATGGCGACGCCATCGGCTTGGCCTTTCAGATCGCCGACGATCTTCTGGACGTTGGCGGCGCGGGCGAGGAATCGGCGCGCAAGGAAGAAAGAAAGGCCACCTATCCATCGATGGCGGGAGTCGAACAGGCCAAGAATCGATTGGGTGAACTTATGCAACAGGCTGTGAAGTCTGTCGCGTCCTTTGGTCACAAAGCGGAACCTTTGAGAGCGATCGCGGTCTACGTGGTGCAGCGAGCCTTAGGCGGCGGCGAAAATTCACACGCACAGGAGATAAATCGTTAATATGGCGCGATTGCTCGATGGCATTGAATATCCGCGAGACGTACGCAGTTTGAGCCTGGAGGAATTGAAGCAACTCGCGGCCGAGATACGAGAAGAGGTAATCTCGGTAGTGTCCGAAGTGGGTGGACACTTTGCCTCGACTCTCGGCGCTGTGGACTTGACCCTGGCGCTGCATTACGTTTTCGATACCCCGGAAGATCGCATTGTCTGGGATACCGGCCACCAAGCGTACGCCCATAAACTGATTTGCGGCCGGCGTGAGCAGTTGGCGACCATTCGCCAACGTAACGGCATCAGCGGCTTTTTAAGCCGCGACGAGAGTGAATACGACGTCTTCGGCGCGGGCCATGCGGGGACTTCCATCTCCGCGGCGCTCGGGATGGTCGAAGCCAACATCTTGCAAGGCTCGAGGCGCCGCGTCGTAGCCGTTATCAGCGATGGTGGTCTGAGTGCCGGGCTGACGTTCGAGGGCCTTGAATCAGGCCGGCCATTTGGACCGCGACCTGATCGTCGTTCTGAACGATAACGAGCATTTCATCGATCCTCGGGTCGGCGCCGTGTCGTCGTTTCTGAGCAAGCAATTCACGACTAGTCTGGCGCTGCGCATGCAGAAAAATATCTCCCTGTGGCTCAAGAGCCTCCCCAGTGGAGAGAATCTGAAACTCGCGGCGCGCAAGCTCCGAGATACATTTCTCGGTCTGGTCACGCCGGGATTTCTTTTTGAGAGTTTGGGTTTCCAATACGTTGGTCCCATCGACGGTCACAATCTAGCTGAAATGATCCAGACGTTGGAAAACGTTAAGAAGATCGAAGGGCCGACTCTGGTGCATGTCATGACTAAGAAGGGCAAGGGCTACGCGCCGGCGGAGGTTGACCCCGTAAAGTACCATGCGGTGACGCCATTTCACGTGCTCACGGGTAAACCCAAACGGGCTAAAAGCCCGACCCCAAGTTACACCGAAATTTTCGCCCAAAGTCTTGCTGCGGGTCGCAAAGAACAATCCCAACGTCGTCGCCATTACCGCCGCGATGGGTAGCGGCACGGGCATCGATAAATTTGCCGCAGACTTTCCCGATCGCTCTTACGATGTCGGAATCGCCGAACAGCATGCCGTGACCTTTGCCGCTGGTATAGCGACGGAGGGTTTGATCCCGGTCGTGGCGATCTACTCGACTTTTTTGCAGCGCGGCTATGATGAGATTCTTCATGACGTATGTTTGCAAAACCTTCACGTCGTTTTGGCGCTTGACCGCGGCGGCCTGGTGGGCGCCGATGGGCCGACCCATCACGGCGTGTTCGATTTCGCCTACATGCGGTCAATTCCAAATCTTGTGATTATGGCGCCTAAAGACGAAAATGAATTGCAACATATGCTGCAAACCGCAGTCGAGCATGGCGGTCCGATTTCATTTCGCTATCCGCGGGGTGAAGGTTGGGGCGTGGCGATGGACGCGGAGCCGCACGCGCTGGAAATCGGTAAGGGTGAAATTTTACGCTCAGGGAGAAGCCTGGCGATCTTGGCGATCGGCCAAGCCGTACTCCCTGCGCTGGCCGCTGCCGAGGATCTGGCGCCTCTGGGCATTGATGCGACAGTGGTCAACGCGCGTTTCGTGAAACCTCTTGACAAGGAACTACTGTGCGGAGTGTTGCGAAAGGTCTCTCACGTCATGACGGTGGAAGACCACGCGATTGCCGGCGGCTTTGGCAGTGCGGTGCTGGAATTACTCGCCGAGGAAGGTATCACCGGCGTCAATGTGCGCTGCTTAGGCGTGCCGGACCGCTTCATCCCACACGGTACGCAAGATGAGCTGAGAAAGTTATGCGGCTTCGACCGAGAAGGAATCACCCAGGCGGCACTACAAATGATGCGGCTCGGCAGAAAGAGAACGAAGGAAGGGTGGGAACGCGGCAGCGCCTAGACAAGCTCTTATTTGACCGAGGTCTGGTCACAAGCCGCGAAGCGGGGTGCGCCCGTATTCTAGCCGGCGAGGTATTGGTAGATGACCGTCCGGTTACCAAAGCCGGTAGCCTGGTAAATGCCACGGCAGCTATACGTATCAGATCGAATGCTGCTGCCTACGCCAGTCGCGGTGGCGTCAAGTTGGCCAAGGCGCTTAGCTCGTTTCACATCAATGTCGCTGGCAGAGTGGCCCTCGACGTCGGCGCTTCCACCGGCGGCTTTACCGACTGCTTGCTTCAGCATGGCGCAGCTCGGGTTTTCGCGGTGGATGTTGGTTACGGCCAACTTGATTGGAAACTGCGCAACGATCGGCGCGTGGTTGTTTTCGAGAAGACCAATATACGTTACCTGGAGATCGGGAGATTATCACGTCGAGTTGATCTCGCGACCATTGACGTCTCTTTCATCTCGCTCAGACTGGTAATACCGGCAGTTAAGAGATTGCTTGAGCCGGGGGCTGACTTGGTGGCGCTGATCAAACCGCAATTTGAAGTGGGCAAAGGACGGGTAGGCAAAGGCGGCGTGGTGCGCTCGCTCGAAGATCACCGCAATGTCATCGGCGAAATCGCCAACAGTGCGGCCGGTCTTGGCTTTCAGCTGCATGGCGTGATTGATTCACCGCTGCTGGGGCCCGCAGGCAACAAAGAATTCTTAATTCATTTGAGCCTTCCGCCAAGCTCCGAAGGTTGGTAGCGCATGAGCCGCGATGCCGAGATTCATTAAAATCGCTCACCGCGGGGCATCCGGTTGCTTCCCTGAAAATACGCGCACCTCGTTTGAAGAAGCCATCGGTGCTGGCGCTGACATGATTGAATTGGACTGCCAGCTTAGTCAGGACGGCCATATCATTGTATTCCATGACGAGAAGCTTTGGCGTATCGCCAAGATACGAGGCACGGTGGCTCACCGTTCCCTAGAACAACTTAAAGAACTCGACATCGGCAGCTGGCGCATGAAAAAATTCTACGGTGAGCGCATTCAGGCGCTCGAGGAGGTGCTCGCGTTGATAGATGGCCGGGTAAGTCTCTGTATCGATATCAAGCAGTATCCCGGCTCGCCCGACGGCATCGCCTTAAAGCTGTTATTTACAATAGCTCACTTCGACTATATGGATCGCGTCATCCTCTCCTCCTTCAATTACGATTGCCTGCGCCAGGTGCGTGAGCTAGCGCCGGAAGCGCCCATAGGCGTGATCTGCGCCAGAGGCATGCAACAAGATCCAATTGCCGCCGCGATCGCGCTGGGGGCGCGGTCGATTCACGCCCAAAAGGAGCTCGCCTCGCGGAACTTTCTTAACCGGGCATGGGAAGAGGGGTTTGACGTTTATGTTTGGACTGTGAATAATTGGCTCCAAATCGAGAAGTTCGCCTCCCTTGGGGTGCAAGGCATCATTTCCGACTATCCCGAGCGCCTCGCCAAACTCAGCTAAAAACATAGGGGGCGTGCTCGAAGATCAGAGCGACTCTGCCGCCGGAGTCTCTTAAAGTTTTTTGCTTCCTTCTAATTACTTGACTTGATTAAACTTTCGGCTAAAATCGAAAGTTGGCAATTAGCCGCGGTGATTGGGGGTGAGTTTAATTTATGACCGGTGTTCGAGTTCGCGAAAACGAATCCATCGAAAGCGCTATTCGTCGCTTTAAAAAACTTTGTGAAAAGGCTGGCATTTTAGCGGAGTTACGCAAGCGGGAACATTACGAAAAACCGAGTGTCAAGAGAAAGAAAAAAGCGATCGCCGCAAAAAAGCGCGCGCTGCGGCGCGTACGTCATTCTTTTTAGTCTCTCTGCAACTGATTTAAACGATGGAACTGAAAGCCGGGCTACAAGAAGCCGCCAAGCTCGCGCTGAAAAGCGGTGACGCGTTGAGACTTTCTACGCTGCGGCTTCTCTTGGCGGCTGTTCATAATGAGGAAATCAGGCTCCGAAGGGAGGTTAATACCGAAGAAGTACAAAAAGTTGTTGCGACTTTGAGCAAGCAGCGCAACGAGTCTATTGAACTTTATCGGAAAGGCGGCAGAGAGGATTTGGCGCAAAAGGAAGAGGCTGAGCTCAAAATTTTGCAACAGTTCTTGCCTCATCCTCTCACCGAACAAGAAGTCGAAGCTTTGATTCGCGAAAGCATCGTTGAATCAGGCGCGCGCGGAATGCAGGATCTCGGTAAAGTCATGAAGCAGGTGATGCCCAAGGTAAGCGGCCGGACGGACGGCAAGCGAGTCAATGAATTAGCCAAGGCCTTACTGACGGGTGATCGTGACGTCTTCGAGTAATCCTTTCGCTCGAAATGCGACGGATCAATCCGGCAAGCTATAGAAGTGCGGCGCGGTTTACGCGCCGCGCTGTCAGTTTATTTAGTAGCGGTTCAGTCGTATTGTGGCCGACGACATGAATAGACCAACCGTGCGCCTCTTGGTAGTGAAGCCCATTGCTCCTCTTGCTCTCGCCACGATAGCGTCGTTATCTCGAGTCGATCGAAGCCAATGAATTGGATCGATGTAACACTGCTGGTTGTATTAGTTCTATTCGCGCTCCGGGGTTATTTCCGTGGATTTTTTCGCGAGTTTTTCTCGCTGCTTGGACTGGGGGCCGGGTTTATCGGCGCGGCCCGATATGCCGAAGCGGTCGCTGTCTTTTTTGCTCCGTATGGGAACACCGCTCCGCTTATCTACAAGGGCATTGGTTTCATCATCTGCTTTTTCCTCGTTTATTTTGTGTTTAATTTGACAGGCTGGCTGCTGCACCGCTCTGCTAAAACTGCGTTCCTAAAAACCTTCAACCGTTTCGGCGGCATCTTTTTGGGTCTTGGCAAAGGCGCGGCGCTTGCTGCGCTGGCGGTTTTTACGGTAACTTCTACCACCTTAGTGCCACCGGCTACGCGCGAGAAACTGGAACAATCTTATCTTGTTTCTCCATTGTCGGATCTTGCTGATACTTTGATACGCTTCGGAAAAACGAAAATGTTTGTCCAGGAATATAATCAAGCTCGCAAGATGAATAATTCGCGCTCGGCGTAGTCCTGGGTATGATCAAGCAAGATAAAATCAGCCAGATTCGCGAACGCGCCTCTATTGTCGAAGTCGTTTCCGATTACGTCACTTTAAAACGAACTGGTCGGAACTACATGGGACTTTGTCCCTTCCATTCGGAGAAGACTCCATCGTTTACCGTCAGCGAGGAGAAGGGTATCTTTCACTGCTTCGGCTGCAATGCGGGGGGTGGAGTTTTTCAATTTCTGATGCAAATCGACCAGCTTTCTTTTCCCGAAGCGCTGGAGCGAGTCGCCAAACGGTATGGCATCGCCATCGAGCAAAACGAGCGCGAGCCGGGGTCGCGCCAGGCTAATGACCGCGAGTCCCTATATCGCATCAACGAGAGCGCCGCGGTTAATTACCAAAGGATGCTTACGAGCCATGGCGAAGGAAAATCGGCGCGGGAGTACTTAAAAGCCCGAGGCATCGATTCGGCTACGGCAAGCCGTTTCATGATCGGCTACGCGCCGCGCGCGGGATCGGGCCTTACAGACATATTAAAAAAAGAGCACCTGGCGGTACAGGATGCATTGCGGCTTGGGCTGGTAGGGCGACGCGATGACGGCCGTCTTTATGAGAAATTTTACGCCCGTCTGATGTTTCCGATTGCTGATGCTGCCGGCAAGATAGTCGGATTTGGTGGACGTGTGCTCGATCAGGTGCTGCCCAAATATTTGAACTCCAGCGAAACGCCTCTGTTTCATAAGGGCGCCACCGTTTATGGCCTGCTGCAAGCAAAGCAAGGAATTCGCAAAGCCGATCGCGTGGTCGTGGTCGAAGGCTACCTGGATGTGATAGCTCTATCTCAGCACCAGCTTGACTACTCGGTAGCGACGCTCGGAACCGCGTTGACGCCGAACCATTTACGTGCTTTGGCGCGCTACACGAAAAATATCATCGCGCTCTTCGACGGTGACGAAGCGGGACGTAAGGCCGCGGCACGGAGCTTCGAGATCTTTGTCGAGGCTGGCCTGCTCGGACGGGGCGCATTCTTACCCAGTGGCGAAGACCCCGACACCTATGTGCGCAAGCATGGCAAGGGCGCTTTGGAAATGATCGTTGATGGCGCCGTTCCTTTAGCGGACTTTTATTTTTCTTGGCTCGAGCAACGCCACGGCGCAACCCTCGAAGGAAAAAGCCGAACGGCTTCCGAGATCAGCCGGGTACTCGCGAAAGTCACCAATCCCTTTGAAGCGGATTTGCTAGTGCGCCGGGCGGTGGATCTGGGAATTCGCGAAGAGTTACTGCGCCCAGGAAAAAGTGCCGGGCCAAGACCTTCCACTGAAGCTCGACTGGCGCGGACGGCCGTTCGCAGCGGCGATGACCGCAAAGAACGCCAGCTGGTAAGTCTCATGTTGCGCTACCCGCCGATTGTTCGCGATTTCCAAAGTGAACCTGAATCCCTGCACTGGATTAGTGAGCGCTGGCGCGAGACTGTTGACCTCATCATGCGCGAGTGGCAAAAACATGGTGACATAGACGTCGAGCGTATCGCGCAGGGTTCCGAGCCAGAGAAAGCATCCGAGATCGCGGCCCTTGCACTCGAGGGTGAGTGTTTCGCCGAGACTGAGGCCAGATCGGCCGCTGGTTTTCTCGAGTACTTCCGCCAAAAGCATGAGATGAAGATCCGCAGAGAAAAGGCTGTAGAGATTCGCACCGCGGAAGAAAAAAAAGATGAGCAAGAAAAGCGAGAAAGGACCCTAGAATGGGAAGACGTAAAAAGACGTCAACAAGATCGCCAAAGGCTCGCGCCGAAGATGCCGCCGCGGTAACGGTAGCTGAGCCCGCCATCGTTCGCGGCGCAAAAAAAGAAAACAGTAAAGAGGTCAAAAAGCTCATCGATCTGGGCAAGGAAAAGGGCTACCTGACTTACGATGACGTTAACGATATGCTTCCAGCGGAGGCGGTTTCGCCGGATCAAATCGAAGATGTTATGTCTATTTTCGGCGAGATGGACATCGAAGTCGTCGATGCCAACCAGCGAGTGACTTTGGGCGGAGGCGGCGACGAACCCTCCGACGACGAAGAAGAAGAAAAGGAAAGCGATGCGGATGGCGACGGCGATGCCGTAGGCAAGACGGGTGACCCTGTGCGCATGTACCTGAGAGAAATGGGCACGGTTTCTCTCCTAAGCCGCGAAGGGGAAGTCGAAATCGCCAAGAAAATTGAAAAGGGCGAAAATCAAGTTATTCACGAAGTGCTGACAAGTCCGCTGGCGCTAACTTACATTCTGAGTCTTGGGGATAAGCTCGCCAACCGTGAAATCCGCGTCCGCGAAATTATCAAAGACGAAGGCGAGGAGGATTCCGAATCGTCAGACGACGACGAACTTCATGAGCGCCGGCTGCTTGATCAGATCGGCAGAATCCGCCGCACGGTGAATGAGCGCGAAAAGATTGTTAGGGAATTGAACGGCAAACGTCCATCGAGCGGTCGACGTGAAAAGCTTCTGGCCGCCCTGAATAAATTTCAAGAGAAGATTGTGGCCGGGCTGAAAGCGTTGCAGCTCAATCGCAAGCAGACCGAAGCCATTGCCGAAGGACTGAAAAGAGCCACAGAGCGGATGCAGTCCCTGGAGCGGCGCGTCAAAGACTTCGAACAAAAAATCGGCAAGCCCGGAGCGGAGATTATCAGAATCGTCTCCGCTATGAATGGCAAGAAGAAAGACTGGCAGCGGCTTTCGGGTCAACTACGCATGGGGCATGATGCCATTTTGCGCATGGCCGAAGATATCAAGAGCGCCAAGCGCGATATTCGCCAGATCGAAAAAGAACTCGAGATTCCAGCGGAAGAGATCAAGCGACGCGTTTGGTCAATTGTAGAAGGGGAAACCAACGCGAATCTCGCCAAAAAGGAATTGATCGAGGCCAATTTGAGGCTCGTGGTTAGCATCGCAAAAAAATACACCAACCGCGGACTGCAATTTCTCGACTTGATTCAGGAAGGAAATATCGGCCTAATGAAGGCGGTGGACAAGTTTGAATACCAACGTGGCTATAAGTTCTCTACCTATGCAACGTGGTGGATACGCCAGGCGATTACGCGCGCGATCGCCGATCAGGCGCGAACGATTCGTATTCCGGTGCACATGATTGAAACAATTAATAAATTGATCCGGACCTCGCGATATTTGGTTCAGGAGATAGGCCGTGAACCTACTCCCGAAGAGATTGCGAATAAAATGGAAATTCCGCTCGATAAAGTTCGCAAAGTTCTAAAGATTGCCAAAGAACCGATATCCTTGGAAACGCCAGTGGGCGAGGAAGAGGACAGCCACCTTGGCGATTTTATAGAGGATAAACGGATCATCACTCCGTCTGATGCGGTTGTAAACATCAATTTGCAGGAGCAGACTCGCAAAGTATTGGCGACCTTGACACCGCGTGAAGAACAGGTGCTCCGCATGCGCTTCGGCATCGGTGAAAGATCCGACCATACACTTGAAGAAGTGGGTCAAAAGTTTACAGTGACGCGCGAGCGTATTCGCCAGATCGAAGCCAAGGCGTTGCGTAAATTGAGACATCCAAGCCGAAGTAAACGCCTCAAAACTTTTATGGAAAGTTGATCGCAACCGGCAATCATCTCGGGCGCTATACCTGTATAGTGCTTCTTTTCCTTTAGAGGGCCCATAGCTCAGTTGGTTAGAGCCACCGGCTCATAACCGGTTGGTCCCTGGTTCGAGTCCAGGTGGGCCCATCAACCCTTCGAACCGTTTGCGACTTCGCGACAGCGAAATCTACTACTCCGTTTCGATGGCACTTAGATCTGATGCTCAATATCTTCGGATCTTCCATGCCTAATTCCGGATGGATGAGACACGCTCGTTTCCGGAACCTAACCAGTCAGAAAACATAAATTTCGGGCGTAAACGCCTCGATTGGTTTAAATCAATCACAACCGCCCATTCCGCCGCCTCACGGTCTGGCGTTATTTGGCGGTTTGTGACTGTAATACAGAAATTTTCGCTTGGTCTTCCAGTTGCTCTAAGCCTGGCCATGAATGATCTGCTGAAAAAAACACCTCACGCTCACCGATGCACCGCAGGCTCAAGATACCGAAAAGATGTTGCTCCGCCGTCTGGAGAACACGGCAAACGAAGAGGAGTATTTTCGTTGGATGCTGTTTACGGTTGGCTACTACCGAGGCATACAAAAGATTGAAAATGCCAAAGACCTGCTCCGGCGATTTCTTGATGTTACCACCAAGCCGGACTTTCATGTGCAGTGCCGGCTCGCCCTTGGACAAATCGCGACTGACGAGCAGGATTTAGATATGGCCATCAGCCATTTTGAATCGGCATTACAACTGCGACCGGAAAGCAAGAAAATAGAATATATACTCCACAATAATTTGGGCTACTGTTTCAATATGTCCGGACGTTACGACGAGGGAGAACGGCACTGCCGGAGTGCTTTAGATTTGAACTGGACTCGTCCGAGCGCCTACCGCAATCTCGGAATTAGTTTTCATGGACAAGGCAAGCTTGCTTCTGCGGCCTGGGCTTTACTTGAGGCGGTAAAAATGGATTGTTCGGATGACCGCGCCCGTACCCTGCTGCAGAAACTTGCTTCAGACAATCCGTCGTTGGCGATCCAATGCCCATGGCTGACGGAAGGCTTAAACCCTGCCGGAACCGCAAAACAAGAGACAGTATTTATCTGAACCTGCCAGCCAGCTCTTCTTCCATAATCGAAGGTCTTGCGCGACTGCTTTTCTCGCGGTTTAGCTCGCTAACAGTTCGCGCTAACTCCCGTCAGACGTTTTTTATCTCAAAGTAAGCGCCGTGTCATCCGGCTGTTTTCCTCCATTCGCTGTCGCGCGTCCACCCAAGCCCTAGCTTTGTACAATAAATCTATTGGCTTCTTTGTAAGCGAGTTCGGCACCTTTGACCCTGGATTTCTTGACAATTAGACCGGACGATGAAATAAGATACTTAGGTTAAACCTGGGTTTTTCTTAAAAAAATTAATTGCTAGACCCAACGGATCTAAAAATACTTAGAACGCTTCAGCTTCAAGGGCGTTCCCGACTGGCGGATATCGCCGAGCAAGTGGCGCTCTCCGCGCCTGCTGTAATGGAGCGGGTGAAGAAGCTTGAAGCAACCGGCGTCATCAAGGGGTATGCCGCGCTTCTTAATGGCAAGACGGTCGGTAAAGACATCACCGCCTTCATCGGAGTTTCCATCGGTCATCAGCGGGACTCGATCACTTTGCCGCCCAAATGCTCGCATTATGCCGATGTCTTGGAATGCCATCATGTTACCGGAGATGAAAGCTTCATTCTAAAGGTAAAAGCGCGCAACACCGGTGCGTTGGAAAAATTGCTGGGAGAGATCCGCTCCGTGGAAGGGGTCACTCGGACTGTCACCAAAGTGGTGCTTTCCACCGCTAAGGAAAGCCAGATCTTGGAACTCGATGACAGTCTCGCGGACGGTCCGGGATAAGCGAAAATAATAAGGTCCTACTCGGCTATGTATTGACGCGGAATAATTTCCCCGATAAGCGGAGGTATTCGGCGCGCGATGTGACTTGCGACCATGATAATCCGTTTCGGTGTTTAGTCTCACATATTCTTAGAATTTCACAGGTGGAGTTATGAAAAATCCCGGTTTGCCGCCTAAACAGGGCCTCTACGACCCGCGATTTCGAACACGATGCTTGCGGCGTTGGCTTTGTCGTCCACATCAAGGGTGAAAAAGTCCCACGAGATCGTCGAACAGGCGCTGACAGTTTTGGAAAATCTTGATCATCGCGGCGCGTGCGGCTGCGAGGAAAATACCGGTGATGGGGCCGGTATTCTGATGCAGGTACCGCATGAATTCTTCAAGCGAGACTTGCGAGGGCTTGGGCTTTCAATTGCCGGACGCCGGCGACTACGGCGTTGGCATGGTGTTTCTGCCGGACAATCGCGAACAACGCCAACGGTTCTCGAAAATCATCGAGGAAATCGTTGCTCGCGAAGGACAGCGTCTGTTGGGATGGCGCAAGGTGCCGACCGATAATTTTTATCTCGGAGAAACCGCCAAGTTCTATGAACCGTTTGTGCGACAGGTTTTTATCGGTCGTGGCAATGGAATCGAAGATGATATGGCTTTTGAGCGTAAGCTGTACGTGATCCGCCGCCGTGCGGAAAATGCAATCCGCTACGCGAATCTGCCGGGCTCGGATTTTTTCTACATCCCTAGCTTGTCGCATCGCACGATCATCTACAAAGGTATGCTGACGCCGCGCCAGGTGGCGACCTTCTATCCGGACCTGATCGATCCGATGCTGGAATCGGCCATCGCTGTCGTGCACTCGCGTTTTAGCACCAACACCTTTCCGAGTTGGGGACGGGCTCATCCGTATCGCTATCTGATCCACAATGGCGAAATCAATACTCTGCGCGGCAACGAAAACTGGATGCACGCGCGCCAAGCCGATGTTGGCGTCGCCGCTGTTCGGCGATGATTTGCAAGAAATCTTTTCCCATTATTCAGGAGGACGGTAGCGACTCGGCTAAATTCGATAATACTCTGGAATTTCTCGCTCTCAGCGGGCGCTCGCTTGCCGCATGCCGTGATGATGATGATCCCCGAACCATGGGAAAATCACGACAGCATGGATGAAAACAAGCGGGCCTTTTACGAATACCACAGCACTTTGATGGAGCCGTGGGACGGTCCGGCGTCGATTGCGTTCACCGACGGCACAGTGGTCGGTGCGGTACTCGACCGCAACGGACTGCGTCCGTCGCGATACTATGTGACCAAAGACGATCTCGTCATCATGGCCTCTGAAGTTGGCGTCTTGGACGTACCGCCGGAGAGCGTCGCGGAAAAGCGTCGACTTCAGCCTGGACGCATGTTTCTCGTCGACACCAGCGAAGGGCCGCATCATCAGCGACGAAGAGATCAAACAGCAAATTGCGAACGTCCCAGCCGTATGGTCGATGGTTGAAAGACAACGTCGTGCAGTTTCGACGAATTGCCTGATGTCCCGGAAAAGAAGCCGGTGGCAAATCATCAACACCGACACTGCAGCGTCTTGCAAGCCTTCGGTTACAATTTTGAAGATCTGCGAATCAACATCGGCCCGATGGCGCAGAACGGTATTCAGCCGGTGGGTTCGATGGGAACGGATACGCCGTTGGCGGTCCTGTCGGATAAGCCACAACTGCTCTACAACTATTTCAAGCAACTGTTTGCTCAGGTGACCAATCCGCCCATCGATCCAATTCGCGAAGAGTTAATCACTTCAACCACGCTGACGTTGGGCTTGGAAGGAAATCTGATGGATCCCAAGACCGGAAAGTTGCCGCCAACTCAGACTGTCGGTGCCGATTCTAAAAAATTCGGAGATGGAGAAGCTGCGGCGGATTGATCGACCTGGGCATCAAATCGGTGACGCTGCCAATTGTCTTTAAGGCCGAATGAAGGCAAGGGCGGTCTGGAACGCGCCCTGGAAGAGCTTGTTCGCGCCGCGGACCACGCGATCGCGGACGGCGCAACGATTCTAATTCTGTCCGATAAAGGTGTTGATCAGTTCCATGCGCCGATTCCTGCACTGCTTGCGTCGCTCCGGATTGCATCATCATCTGATCCGCACGGGCACGCGCACGCGCGTTGGCCTGGTGCTCGAATCAGGAGAACCGCGCGAAGTGCATCATTTCTGCTTGCTGCTCGGTTATGGCGTGCAAGCCATCAATCCATACCTGGTTTTTGAATGTCTCAACGACATGATTCATGAAGGTATGCTGCAAAGACATCACCTACCACGATGCCGTCAAGGGATACATCAAAGCGGCGGTAAAAGGCGTCGTGAAGGTCATGGCCAAAATGGGCATCTCGACCATCAAGTCCTATTGTGGCGCGCAGATTTTTGAGGCGGTCGGTCTTGGGCCAAGAGCTGGTCGACAAATATTTCACCTGGACGCCATCGCGGGTGGGCGGCATCGGCTATCGATGAAATTGCGCGCGAGGCGCAGCGGCAACATGCCAAGGCGTTTCCCGAGTATCCGTTGAACGGCCATACACTGGAAGTCTACGGGCAGTATCAGTACCGCAACGACGGTGAATTGCATCTGTTCAATCCGCGCACAATCCATCTTTTGCAGAAAGCTTGTCGCAACAATGATTACACAACTCTTCAAAGAGTACACCCAGCTCATCGACGACCAGTCGGAGCGAATCGCGACCCTGCGCGGTCTTATGCAGTTAAAGTATGCCGCCGAACCGATTCCCATCGAAGAAGTCGAACCGGTCGACGAGATCGTCAAACGTTTCAAGACCGGCGCGATGTCTTACGGTTCCATCAGCAAAGAAGCGCATGAGGCACTTGCCATTGCCATGAATCGTCTCGGCGGCAAGAGCAACACCGGCGAAGGCGGCGAAGATCCGGCCCGCTATACTCTCGACGCCAACGGCGATTCGCGCAATAGCGCCATCAAGCAAGTCGCCTCGGGACGCTTTGGAGTGACCAGTTATTATCTCACTCAAGCGCGTGAGCTCCAGATCAAGATGGCGCAGGGCGCCAAGCCGGGCGAAGGCGGCGAGCTGCCGGGCCGCAAGGTCTATCCGTGGATCGCCAAAGTGCGGCATTCGACCCCAGGCGTTGGATTGATCTCGCCGCCGCCGCATCACGACATTTACTCCATCGAGGATCTGGCGCAACTAATTCACGATCTCAAGAACGCCAATCATCACGCGCGCATCAGCGTCAAACTGGTCTCCGAGGTCGGAGTCGGTACCATCGCCGCCGGTGTGGCAAAAGGCCATGCCGACGTCGTGTTGATCAGCGGCCACGACGGCGGCACCGGCGCTTCACCGCAGACCAGCATCAAGCATGCAGGCCTACCCTGGGAGCTGGGGCTTGCGGAAACGCATCAGACTCTTGCTGCTCAATAATCTGCGCAGCCGCATCGCGGTGGAAACCGACGGCCAACTGAAAACCGGACGCGATGTCGTCGATTGCTGCGATGCTCGGTGCCGAAGAGTTCGGCTTCGCCACCACCGCGCTGGTGACGCTGGGCTGCATCATGATGCGCGTCTGCCATCTCGATACCTGTCCGGTCGGAGTGGCCACGCAAAATCCCGGAGCTGCGCAAGAATTTTGCCGGGGATCCGGCCCACGTGGTTAATTTCATGCGCTTCATTGCGCAAGAGATGCGTGAGCATATGGCCAAGCTAGGCTTTCGCACGGTCAATGAAATGGTCGGGCGCACCGACCGATTGGAAGTTCGTCGCGCCGTCGAACACTGGAAAGCACAAGGGGTTGGATTACGCGGCAATACTATATCAGCCGCAGGTGGGTCCGGACGTCGGCCGCTACTGCCAGATTCCGCAGAATCACGGGCTGGAAAATGCTCTCGACAACCAAGTGTTGCTCGACTTGGCCGCGCCTGCGCTTGGAGCGTGGCGAGAAGGTGAAGGCGTCCTTGGAATCCGCAACACCAATCGCGTGGTGGGCACGATTCTCGGCAGTGAAATTACGCGCCGATTCGGGCCGCGAAGGGCTGCCCGAAGATACGATTCATTTTCACTTCGACGGATCGGCAGGACAAAGTTTCGGCGCGTTCATACCACCCGGCATGACTCTCGAACTCGAAGGCGATGCCAACGACTATTTCGGTAAAGGACTTTCGGGTGGAAAACTCATCCTTTATCCGCCCGAAGGTTCGACCTTTGCTCCCGAGGAAAACATCATCGTCGGTAACGTTGCATTCTACGGCGCGACGGGCGGTGAGGCCTACATCCGCGGCATGGCGGGAGAGCGTTTCGGTGTCCGCAACAGCGGTGTGCGCGCGGTCGTTGAAGGAGTCGGTGATCACGGCTGCGAGTATATGACGGGAGGAAAAGTCGTCGTCATCGGCAACACCGGGCGCAATTTCGCCGCCGGCATGTCCGGCGGTGTGGCGTATGTTCTCGACGAAGACGGCAGCTTTAGAAATCGCTGCAATCCGGAAACCGTCGAGCTGGATAAGCTCGAATGAGCGACATGCAGACGTTGAGGAAATGCTTAGGCGGCATGCCGTATACACCCATAGTGCCCGAGCGTGGCAGATCTTGGCACTTTGGGAGGAGACTGCGCGGAAATTCTTGAAGGTGATGCCGAAGAGATTACCGTCGCGTGCTTGAAGAGCTCGAGAAGGCGGAGGCCAACAGGACTTGCCGGTGACGAAGCGCTGATGGCGGCTTTCGAAGCCAATAAGAACGACGCTTCCCGAGTGAGCGGTAACTGAGTCAGCGATGTCACGTTTAATTCCAGGTCAGAAGTAATAAACATCGCCGGTCCGTCACTCAGTGTTAACGAAATTCTCCGAATGTGGCTACCGCTTCTTGTTCCATTATATGGAATGGCGACCGTGTTGGACTGAGTGCGAGTTCTATTCGGAACGGCTCCAGTAAGTTATGGAGTGAAATCGACGCAGATGAGGCTCACCTTCACTCGGCAGAGCGTTAAACGTCAGGAGTAATCAAGATGGGTAAACCAACAGGATTCATGGAATATGAGCGTGAGCTACCGGAAGACCGTTCACCGCTGGAGCGAGTGAAAGATTGGCAGGAGTTTCACGAGCATTTTTCGGAAGACAAGCTGCAGCAACAGGGCGCGCGCTGCATGGATTGCGGCATTCCATTCTGCCATACCGGGCAGCTGATCAGCGGCATGGCTTCCGGCTGTCCGGTCAACAATTTGATTCCGGAATGGAACGATCTGGTTTACCGCGGTCTGTGGCAAGAAGCACTGGATCGGTTGCACAAAACCAATAACTTCCCCGAGTTCACCGGTCGGGTATGTCCGGCGCCGTGCGAAGGGTCGTGCGTACTCGGACTAAACGAACTGCCGGTCACCATAAAAAACATCGAATGTTCGATCATCGACAATGGTTTTGCTCAAGGCTGGGTCAGTGCCGAATCGCCGGAGAAACGCACCGGCAAAAAAGTCGCCGTCATCGGATCGGGGCCGTCGGGACTTGCCTGCGCTGCGCAACTGAACCACGCCGGTCATCTGGTCACTGTTTACGAACGCGCCGATCGCATTGGCGGATTGCTGATGTACGGCATTCCCAACATGAAACTCGACAAAGCATCGTCCAACGCCGCGTCGAGCTTATGGCGGCCGAGGGTGTCAAGTTCGTAACCAACGCCGCACGTTGGACGCGATATTTCTGCCGCCAGAACTCAAAGATGAGTTTGACGCGATCGTGCTCTGTTGCGGCGCGACCAAAGCGCGCGACTTGCCGATACCGGGGCGCGAGCTCAAAGGCATCCATTCGGCGATGGATTTTCTCCACGCCAATACCAAGAGCCTGCTCGATTCCAAGGTTCGCAAGATGGTAATTACATCTCGGCGAAAGACAAACATGTGATCGTCGTAGGCGGCGGTGACACCGGAACCGACTGCGTCGGCACCTCGATGCGACACGGATGCAAGAGTCTGACTCAATTAGAAATTCTGCCGCGTCCACCCGATACACGCCAACCGGATAATCCGTGGCCTGAATGGCCCAAGGTTTACAAACTGGACTACGGTCAGGAAGAAGCGAAAGCCCGTTTTGGCGCCGATCCGCGAGTCTATCTAACGACCGGTGAAAAATTTGTCGGCGATGAAAACGGCAACGTGAAAGAGCTGCATGTCTACGATGTGGAGTGGGCGAAGAACGAGCAGGGCGCGTTCATTCCAAAGCGAGTGCTCGGAAGCGAGAAAGTATTGCAGGCTGATCTTGTCCTGCTGGCTATGGGCTTTCTCGGTCCTGAGGAGACACTTCCCAAGCGTTGGGAGTCGAGCGGGACCCGCGCTCGAATGCGAAGGCCGATTACGGTAGATTCTACACCAACGTGCCGGGAGTCTTTGCCGCAGGCGATTGTCGTCGCGGTCAGAGCCTTGTCGTGTGGGCCATCAATGAGGGTCGCGGTGCTGCACGAGAATGCGATCGCTTCTTGATGGGGCAAACCAATCTGCCGTAATCGCCAAACTGTGCGAATTTTCACAGCGCGGCAGATACCTCCAACCCATGGCGCCAGAATTTTCATCACGAAGGACGAATTCGTCGGGGCACGGCATGCCCCGACTGCTGCTTTGAACGCCTTCAACGGATGTTGTTAGCGCAATCGATCAAGCTCTTGCTGTGTCTTACGTGTCTGGTCGCGGAGCAAATCCATCTGCTGCTGGCGCTGCAGCTCCCTAATCTGCTCCTGCTGGCGGAAAGAATTTTGTTCGCGCTGAATCCGTCCCATCTCTAGCTCGCGCTGCACCCTTTCCAGCTGCTGGTCGTTCCGTAGTTGATCTAAACGGCCCTGCAAGTCGTGCGCACGCTGCTGGGTTTTAGGATCATCGCTTTTAAACTGTTTGATTTCGTCTAATTCGCGTTGGAACTGCTGCATCTGCTGGTCGCGTTTGAGCTTCTGCAGTTGCTCCTGCCGCTTGAGCTCTTCTACTTGTTGTTGTTGGCGATTCTTGGTTTGCTCCTGTTGAAGCTCCTCAAGCGGATCGCCCGCCGGCCGAGAAACGCCGGATACTTTGGCGATAAACAGTAGAATGATAATCGCGGCTAAAGAATAGTGGTTCTTCATAATCATGCCCGATTGTAGATCAAGCCTGGCAGGATGAGGAGTACAAATCAACGGCTCCGAGATCGATTCCGGTCAACACTCCCGAGGCGGCCGACGCACGCAGCCATTCTGCTCCGCGCCGACGGAGTACAACTCTGCCAACTAGCTCACCACCGGTGAAGCGCCGGTCCCAGCCGGTAGGTCGGCTATAACACAGCGCCGGCGCTACCACTTGTTGGTTTCGCCATCGTGTCGTTGCGCGCAGCGCACGATATATCATGCGATCTTGCGACGTCCGGGTGCGCGCGTCCGGCTATTTGTTTTTGGTGCAGCTCTTTAGATGCTCCTGGAGTTGTTGCTGCGAATCGAATTTGGAGCCGCAGACTGCGCACTTGTAGGGCTGTTCTGCTTCATGTTCTTCTGCCATCAGTTGTGCCTCCTTCCTCAGATTTGTCAATGCACGTAAACTACATTAAGGAGCAAGTTCTGAACCAGGCGGTGTTGGAGGATTTCGAGTTTGCAGCATCAAAAATGTCCTATGTACATCACCCGCTGTGTCACGCTGTCCCGCGAACAGGACGAGGATGTGCGAGTGCAGCAAGATCAAAGCGTCGCAGAAAAAGATTTGACCGGGAACTTATGAAGTTTGCGTGGCTCCGATGAAGCGCGCGTATTCCGGGTGATGTATCTCGGGTCTCGTTTCACTACACCCGGGCCACCAAGGCTACTGAATAAACGGCTCTCTATACATTGAAACCGTGCTCGCGGTACCACTTTGCAGCGCCTGGATGAAGCGGCACATCGCGCGGTGTAGCATCGGTCTCTTCGCCCAATTGACCGACGCCGGTATAGGAGTCTTCCCAATAAATCAAATCCTTGCGCGCGGCGAGAGCATCGCAGATCTTGTAGGCGTCGTCGTCCGGCAATGATGCTCGGGTGTAGAGCGGCCAGCCGCTGTAATCAATACAGGTATGCTCTTGCTTGAGACTCCGATAACGGCCTGGTTTGATGGTGTACTTGCGCCAGCCAAGGTCGGTCAGGTATTTGAATCCAGCGTCATCAAGAGTCACCGGCTGCATGCCAGCATCAAGCGCCTGGTTCAGCCAGAGCACCAAACCTTCGTCAAAAACCGCGTCGACCGTGCCGTCGGAGATTGCTTTCATGCGCCGAGGATCGCCGGGTCCGCCATTGAGCTGGAGGCTACCGCCCCAGGATTCGATATCTTTCAGCGAGATTCCATACGCCGCCAGAGCCTGATCCACCAACACCCGTGTGGAATGTGTCGCGTCCTCGCGGATTGAAAGCCGAAGCGGAAATTTCTTATCGCGGATCTCCGCCAGAGTCTTCAGGCCGGTGCGCGGGTGAATCATGAAAACGAAATGATCTAGGGACGGATAGGTCGCGATGATCCTTACCGGAAGCGGCTGAGGAAACAAGCCCGTACCGCGATAAGCTTGAGTGAGCAATCCGGAAGGATTGATCAGTGCCGCTTCAAGCTCGTTGCGGCACACCGAGTGAGCGATGATCGGCGAGCCCGTGGACATGCGCAGCCACGGTTTGAAACTTTCGTTGGAGCCGCTGCCCACCGAAATACACATGTCGCGCGGACCGTAGTAAGGAGTCAGTGGATTGCCGGCGATATGCAGGCCGATCTCCCAGAGCATTAAGGCACGCTGGAAATTCGCTCCTTTGGGTAGCGGCTCCATATTCGCACCTCCTTAGTGTGCCGCGATCTAAGCACAAAGCGTTAATCGTTTCGAGTCCCCTATCGAGTTTGGAAAGGCCGGGCGCTCAGAATGGTGCAATGATACAGCGACAATCAGATTCGTGCTATAAAGACACAGTTGCCGGAAGAGCCTCGTTACCATGGCCTTAAACCCACGGGAAACTCTTGCCAATCTAGCCGAGAAGGAAAAACTCAAAGGCCATCACTCACCGGAAGGTCAGGCGATTCGCACGTTGAGTCGCGCGCTGACCGGCTGGATGGCAGGGAATCTGGCCGTCCTCGACGTGCTGGTGGTTTGCGAGCAGGCGACGGAGGATTGGCTCAAGGCGCGCCTCGACATCAAGCCCTGGTCATCGCGCGGGTTGCCGGAGTTGCTGGCGAAGGCGATTGACAGGGATCTGGTAATCCAACTTGACGCTGTACGGTTACAAAAGATGCATCTTGTGCGGGTGCGCCTGGATGACAGCGGCGGAAACGGAACCGCGCACGAGGCCGAGAACGCGCTCGAGCTGTGTCTCAGGGTGGTGGAACGGCACTGGTAGCGCTAAAAGAGCCCTTCAAGGCTTCATGTTCAAAAAATTCACGGTTGACGTCGCCAACGACCGCCACCCAACCTGCCCAAAAACATCCCTTTGTTAGTTTTCGACGATTCCGAATCTTTTGAACGTTGACCTTGAGCTTTGAACTGCGCGCAGTGCCGTCGATGTCCAATTCGCAAATCAACTGGCTGCTGCTCGGCAACGCCGCGCTGGGAAATTTTCTTGCCGGCACCTCGAGTCGAATCTTTTCCGTTTCGTTGCCGACCATCGCCGCGAGTCTCGATACCACTATAGTCGGCATTGCCTGGGCGGTGATTGCTTACCAAATTTCTCAGATCAGCTTGTCTTTGATCTTCGGGCGCATCGGCGATCTCTACGGCCGGCATAAGATTTTCGCCGCCGGCCTGGTCGTGTCTTCCTTAGCGGCTTTGATGTGCGGCCTGGCACAGAACGCAATGCAGTTGATCGTCTTTCGATTTTTCCACGGCATGGGCGCTTCGATGACGCAATCTCAGGGGCGCGCTCTGGCGCTCGAGTCGGCGTCCAACGAATCATCGGGCCGCGTCCAGGGTTTCATGACAACGGCGTTTCACAGCGGCGTTTTGATCGGTCCGAGCCTCGGCGGTGTGATCATTGACAAGATCCACTGGCGGGCGATTTTTTTCTTTCTAATTCCCATCGCGCTTTGCGCGTTGCTTTTAACCCTTATCAATTGGCGCAGCGGCAATGTACCTAAACCGGCGGCCTCCTCCGACCGATCGCGATCCATCGACTATGTTGGCGGCTTATTGTTGATCGGCTCAACCGCCGCGCTGATCGCCGTCATCGATCATCGCATCATGGAAGCGCTTGTTCCCGCCATGCGCCTGAGCGTTGGCGTTCTGCTGGTGCTACTGGTGAGCGGATTTCTCTACCGCGAGCGGACCACGCGGAGCCCGATTCTCGATCTGTCTTTGTTCAAGATACGCATGTTCACCTTGAGCAGCTTGGCCCTGCTGTTAGTGGGCATAGCGCAGGTGATGATTGGTTTCGTTCTGCCGTTTTACTTGCAAGACGTGTCTGGGTCTCACACCGACATTCATCGGCTTGCTGTTTATCAGCGCGCCGGTATTTACCGTGACATTATCGCCGCTCGTCGGTTGGGCAGTGGACAAAGTCGGCGCGCGCCTTCCGGCTACCATCGGGATTTGTATTCTTGATCGGCGCCGCTTTCTACGGCTCGTTATTTGCGCGCCGATTCTCACCCGCTCGCGGCGGTGGTGGTCCTGGGGCTGTGGGGGTTGGCGACGGCGCTGTTTTTCACCGCGAATCATACCGCGATGATTACCTCCGTGCCCGGTCAACATCGCGGCGTTGCCACCGGCGCGATTTACGTTGTCTTCGGACTCGGCACAACGATCGGCATCTCTTTAGCACCTTGCTGCTCACCGCAGCGTTTCGCTATTACACCGGCGATGCCGCGGCCACCCCCACCGCGGCCAATCCCGCTATGTTCGTGCGCTCCATGAACTTCAGTTTTATGATCGGCGGCTTTATGGCGCTGGCCGCGATGTTGTGCTCGGGTCTGCGCGGCCAAGCGGCTAAGTAGTTGTAAATAACAGGTTGGAAGTTTTTGGAGTGCCAAATCTGCCGTGATTCAGCACTCGAAAATTAACACCGAAAACTCAAACGGGCGGGGAGACGCCCTTGGCGTAAAACAAAACGGGATAAGAGAAAGCAATCCTATTTTCCCGTGATATATCGGACCGCATCCGTCGCCGCGACATGGCCGGTGATCGAACCGCGCATCAGCCCCGAACCGCTCGGATAGTTGTGATAGAAAAAGCCACCGGTCAGTTCGCCTGCGGCCCATAAGCCGGGGATCGGTTCGTCATCGGCCGTGAGCACCCGGCAGTGCGGATCGATCTTCAAGCCGCCGTAGGTGAAGGTGATGCCGCAGGCGACCGAGTAGGCATGATAGGGCGGTGAGTCGATCGGCGATGCCCAGTTCGACTTGTCGGGATTTAAACCGCTGGTGCATTTGCCGTCGCGCTTTGAGAAATCGAACTCCTCCGGCGACACGGCCTTATTGAATCCATCGATGGTGCGGCGCAAACGCGTCGGTTCGATGCCCAATCCTTGCGCCAGCTCTTCGATCGTATGGGCGATGACGGGGCGGCTGCGCACGTAGTTGCTGCGCAGCAGCGGCACGGTTTTCTTGTCGAAAATCTGGAAGGCAATGTGTCCAGGTTGCGCGAGAATGCGCCGGCCGGTTTTGGCGTAGGTATAAACTTGAAAGTCTTCGCCTTCGTCAACGAAGCGTTCGCCCAGAGTATTGACCATGATGCTGTACGGATAAGAGTAGCGCGTGCTTTCGTCCGCAGCGGCTTCGACGTTGGGGCTGTCGCCGTCGATGACTGACGCGTGGCAGCCGCTCCAGTGGCCGAATGGGCTGGCGCCAATATCAAGCGCCATTTTGATGCCGTCACCGGTGTTGTAACGCGTGCCGCGAACTTTGACGAGGTCCCAGTTTTGTCCCAGGTAACGCGCGCGCAGCTCCGGGTTGGACTCAAATCCGCCGCACGCCAGCACCACCGCTTTGCTTCTGACGAGCTGCTTGCCCGCCGGCGTCGATACCACGGCGCCGTCCACGGCGCCACTGGCGTCTTGGGAAAATTCCAACGCGCGGGTGCTATAGAGCGTCTCGATGCCGCGGCCTTCGACATGTTTGAAGTGCATGTCCTGCAGGCCGGCGCCGCCGCCCCGCGCCGATACCGGGATCGTGCCGGCGCGCCAGATGTATTTGCCTTTAACTTTGGCGACGTGGCTCATGTGCAGTTCCCAGTCAATGCCGTGTTTGGCCATCCAGGTGACGACTTCCTCCGATTTGGTCACGAGCATTTCCGAGAGAGTCGGGTCGGCAAGGCCCTCAGTGACGCGCATCAAATCGCCGTAAAACATATCGGTCGGATAAGGCTCTACGTCGACGTCGTTGAAGTCTATGCCGGGAGTATCTTTGATGATCTCCTTTACGCGTTCGAAATCCTTAAAGGCGAAGCGAAATAGCCCACCGGAAAATGCCGAATTGCCGCCGCGCCGCGCTTTGGGCGCGCGCTCCAGAACCGTGACTTTGAGGCCGGCATCGTAAGCGGCTTCGGCTGCTACCAGCGCGGCGTTACCGGCGCCAATTACCAACAGATCGGTTTCAAGCTCTTTCAGTGCCACTGATGTTTCCTCCTAGAATATTTCGATAAAGCGATATTTGCTTGGCTAATGCAGTTGAGATTTTTCAAGCAAGCGCGGCCGAAGACGATGTGAAGTCGATCATTATTCCCTGTCGGCTCGAGTTGCAAGGCCATAGGCGGCGGGAATTAGAGATCGTATTTCAGTTTGTTTTTCCAAACTACGAAGCGCAGTGAGGAGCCCGTGGGCTCTTTCAGCGCCAAGCGCCGGTTCAGAGCAACCTATAAATTTCCCATCGACGTCGGCATCGTCGAGAAACTGCGGGGCGCGACCGCGCACGCGGCGTGCGCGGCGCAAAAGCTTGCGTCCGTCGTTAAGCGTCACTGTGACTTCGCCAAAGTCGTTCTTTTTGGCCTCTAACGTTTGCAGCTCGGGATGAACCGCCACGGCGATTTTCCCCATACAGGCGCGAACATCCTCTCTGGTGAAGGTTGCCGGAGCGAAGTGTTTGAGCTCTACCGAGCCCTCGAGGAGGACCATTGAGAGGGTGAAGTGCAGGCTGAAACGCGCTTCTTCCGGGCTCGCCACGCGCGGCTCTTTGCGCAGCGCTTGATAAGAAATTACATTGACGCCGCACTCGATCGACTCGATCTGATCGGCGCTCAGCTTGTGCTCTTGTTTCAGGGCCAGCATCGCTTCGATGCAATGGTGGGTCGCCGAGCAGGAGGGGAAACGTTTCAGCGAAGCTCCGGGAGATTCGAAGTGAAACGGATTGCCGAGATTCAGCTCGGCCACCGGAGCACACGCGAACACATCGAAAAAGCCTTTTTCAGTTTCCAAAATACTCTGATGCGCCGACCAGCCCGCCTGCGCCATGCGCGCCGCCATGATGCCGTTGCGCGCGGCCAGTCCGGCGTGAAGCGGCTTGGTCATGGTGCCAAAGTTTGCGCGCAGGCCGCCGGTCATGGAGGCGGCGATACCGATAGCGGTGCGAATTTTATCCGGCGAAAGGCCAAGCAGCCGGCTCGCCGCCGTGACGGCGCCGAACGCGCCCAACACGGCGGTGGAATGCCAGCCGTGATCGTAATGCGCCAGTGAAATCGCGCTGGCGATTTTGCATTCGACCTCGACTCCAAGAATATAGGCGAGCGAGAGCGTCTCGTCCGGAACGGTCGGCGCTTTCGCACAGCGCCCATACCGCCGGAAGCACCGGTGAGGAAGGATGCATGGGAGTCAGCGCTACGCCGCCGTCGTCGAAGTCCAGAGTATGGGCAAGGGTGCCGTTGACCAATGCAGCGTCGGCGGCATTGGTTCTGCCGCTTCCATCCCACAAAAAACACTCGCCGCTGGCGCCGCGCGGAATCACGTCAGCGAGCGGCTTCGCCAGCGCCATGGTTGTTCCACGC
>CAWDHA010000015.1:0-86816 GCA_963801935.1 uncultured delta proteobacterium | reverse complement strand
CGACACGCACGGAAATGAATGCGGCGAAGTTCCAAACCGGGTCGGCGGGCTGCCGATTGAGGAATTCTTTTTGGGCTGGTTTACGGGCAAGACCCCGATGCACCCGTGCAGTACCCTTTTCAATACGGAACGGCTGAAAGAGATCGGCGGTTTTCACTCGAAACACAACGTCTTTGATGATGTGATGGCCGTGGTCAAGCTGGTCGCCAAATACCCGAGAGTGGACGTGGCGGATATAAAGGCCAGTTATCGGCACCATGCAGAGCAACTGGCGGGCAGACGGCAGATCGCGAGCTGGTGTGAGGATTCGCTGCTTCTTCTTGACACGATGTGCGCCGCAGTGCCACTTGCGCGAGCCGGGTTTCTGAGAAGCGAAGGAATGAAAGTTTTTCTGCGCGGCAATTATCGCAGGGCGCGCAATATCGACACAATCGTTTCGCGTCTGAGAGCCTACGGCACGATCTTGAAATATTTTGATTACCCGATCTTTCGATTCGGTTACGTTGTCCTGTCTTTGGCAGTTTCGCGCCGTACCGATCTTATGAAAAAGCGGCTTAAAGAAGTCTTGGAACGCGCGCCTCGTCTGAAAGCCCGGGTTCTGTCGTTTCACAAAGTCTTGTCGGGATCACAACAGTGATTTACGATTCGGCGAACCAGGGCGCATATTTATCGCATCTTTCAGAGATCCGAGCGCCGGGGGATTTACTTTTTTCCCGCACCGAAGAATCACCGCTATTCGTTGCGCCGGACTTTCGCCGCATCACTTTCGATCCCGCGGCTCCGGCCTCACAGATCATCGATTCTCATGCGCAATACGGCGCGCGGATTGGTTACCTCCGTGTGCTTTCAACTGGAGAGCCGAAATCCATCGCCGTCGGCAGCAAGGCCGTCATAACCCGATCTATCGCCAGCACGGAATTCGGCAGTTTGCTGAGGCTTACCCATGAGGCGACGTATTACACGCTCTGGTTGCCAGGTCTCCAGCAGCAATTGCGCTTCGACAGCCGCGGCAGGATCGAAGTTGTCGCGGCATCGGACTTTTCCTGCCAATGGGCCTTTGTCCCGCGGCTCGAATTGAAAGTCAGGCAGTGCGCCGATCCCGGAGCAGTCGTGGTTATCCCGTACGTGATTCTGAAGGATCCGCAAGGGATTTTTTTTGAAGAACTGAGCTCGCTGAGCGATTACGAACGGCGTTTTTATAGAAAGTCGGATTGGTTTTTTGCGTCGCGCCCTTCAGACGTCTGGAAATATTTGATCAATGGAAGCCTGTACGATCCGCGCTCAATCAAAGGGATCGACAAGCGCTTCAAATGCCAGCAGTGCGCCTTTGCCTGGTGGAACTATTTTCGTTTCCTGTATCAGAGGACCGGGAAACGGATCTATGGGTTGCTCCAGGATGAAATCGCTTACGCTGTTTTGCTGGATTTATCTGCGGCGGGCGAGTGGGGTCACGGCTTTTGGTCGGACGAGATAGAGACCCATGCGCGGTTTCAGCTTGACGGGATCCATCTGCTACTCTCTCAGCATGAAAAGACCGCTCAACCTATGTGGCTCGACGCCGCCGAGCGCGCCATGGCATTTGTTCTAAATCATCTCACCGATCGCTTCGATGACGGCAGTCCGTGGTTTTTGCATGACACCCTGGAAACCAAAGGCAAACATCGGGTCAGCCCAGCCCTTTTTGGCAAGAACCCAGGCAACTCGCTCTGCCTAAATACCCACGTTCAAGCGCTAACTGTTCTCTACCGGCTAGGACAAAGGGCGCCCAAATCAAAAGTTTACACAGACAATTTTACTGGCGGCTTGGCGGCTCTTCAAAGAGTTTTGGACCACCAGCCAGGCGAGTTTTTGTATCGGATATTCGCAAAAGCCTTGGCACAGTATTATCGGCATGGAGCGCCGAGCGCCAACTCCATGACTAGAATCAAAAATGCCGCAAAGCGGCGCGCCGTGGTGATCGCCTATCGCCGGCTCAAGCGGATTTTCCCGCGACTGGTGCTTCCTGGCGGTTTTATCGACAGAGACCTGACCTTGAGTGCGGCTTCGGATCACTATCACAACCTCAACGTAAAGGATTTGCTGACACTCTACCGACAGAGTCCCGAGCCATGGTTGCGCGATTATATCAAGGCGGCTTTCGGATTTAGCTCTCGATTGGTGCGCCGATGGGGTTTGGACAAAGCCGTTTCGAGAAGTCCATACTATTTCGAGTTCATCGATATTCTTCATCTTTACGATCGGTTGATTGAAGCCGTGCCGGCCAGCGAGATCGCCCGAATGGAGCAGACGCTTAAGCGCTGCGGCGCTGGATACTCTCTGGATTACTATGCGTCGGAGCTGGTTCGAGGTATGGAACAACCGCAATCTCAGAAGGCCTTTTCGGTTCTCGAAGCTTAACCAGAACGGCGCCAGCTAGCCGCCTCTATTTCCACGTCCCTCGCGAGATGCTGACCTGCCTCTAGTCGATCCTTTCGTAGGTTAGCGCGACCGCCATGCGACTCCGGTGGTGAAGAAATTTCTTCCTGAAAGCCCTGCGCTGATCTAGAGCGCACCAAGTTCGATAGCCGCCCCCAGCCGAAATCGTTTTCGCTGAGATAATCGATGTCTACTCCTTCATTCTCAAGCGCGCCCATTTTTATTGCGGGCATTTCACAACGCAGCGGCACGAACTTTTTGTATGATCTAATGCGTTTGCATCCGGATTGCGGTGGTCCGGCGACCAACTGGGAGGATTCTTCTCTATCAAGCGCCGAGCATCTGGCGAGATATGTGGAAATCGTGGCGGCCAGCTGGCGCCGCCATGGAGCAGATCCCGGAGTGGACGACCAGCTCTATGAGCATCTCGGCAAGGCAGTACTCTCAGTTTTGTCCGCCCAGATCAAAGAGACACGGTTAGTAACCAAAGGTCCGTTTGTTCGTAACCTGCATTACTTTTCCAAATTTTTTCCGCGCGCTTATCTGCTGATCTTGGTGCGCGACGGGCGCGCCGTTGCCGAATCAAGAGTGAAGACCTTCGGTGAAACTTACGAAACTGCGATGCGCCACTGGTTGGATGGCGCGGATACTATCCTGCGCTTTGAGCAGATGGTTCGTGGTTCGGCTACGAACTATCGCATAGTTAAATATGAAGATCTCTGTGACAATCTCGAAAATGAGCTGAGCGGGATCTTGGCTTTCGTCGGGTTGGACCAGACAAGATATGATTTTACGAACGCCATTAATCTACCTGTGAGAGGCTCTTCGGTTTTTCGCGGCGCGAAAGAAAAGGAATACCATTGGGAGCCGTTGGTGAAGACGGCCGATTTCAACCCCATCGCTCGTTGGAACGAATGGAGCCGATCGACCCATGAGCGTTTCAACTGGATCGCGGGCCAGCAGCTCGTGGCATTAGGCTATGAGACAAAGAAATTCGGCGCAGACAGAGCACTGTTATGGGGCCTTTGGAACAAAGCGTCAGATCTAAGATGGCAGGTAAGAACATTGTATCGATCGCTGCTGAAGTTCATAAAGGACGCTTTGAAGTCGGCTTTCGGCGCTGACCGGATGTCAAGATGCCGCCGCCAGGTGTTGGCTTCACTAAAGACGGTTTTCAATTTGAGAAGAGTGATTTCACAGTGAACAGCCGAGTCACGCGAGTGCTCAAGTCGGTGCGAGAATTTGACCAGCCGCTACAAGGGGAGCGCCAGGCGAGATTTATACAGGCCGAGAAACCTGATACTTACAGGCAGGTTGCGCTAGCCCTCACGCGTCCGTCGCGCCAGGGCCGGAGGGTCGCACTCCAGCGATACAGTCAATTCGTCGGGCGGACGACCAACTGGCTCTATGATCATTTGCGGTTCGTTCCACGCCACAATCCGATCGTGCTCTGCGACGCGCTTCTCAATCGCGATGAGTTTCCCGACCTTCAGGCGCACTGCCTCGACGATTGGAGTTTCACGCGCCGGGTCTGGCGTCGGGTCACGCAGAACCGCTTCTACCCGAGCGAATGCCGGAGCTTAAAACGGCTCGACCCCTGTGTCCTTCATTCCCACTTCGGCGGTGATGCCGTGCACGACTATGCGCTCAATCGGAGTCTGGACGTGCCCTGGGTCGTGAGCTTCTATGGCGCTGACGTTTATCAGGGTTCGCGGGAGCGACGCCGGCTGCAATATGCTCGATTGTTCGCGGAAGCGACGCGGGTGCTCGCTCTCGGTCCGGTTATGAAGAAGCATCTCATTGAGCTTGGCTGTCCAGATACTAAAATTTCCATTCATCCGCTTGGCGTTGACGTTGAGAAACTGCCTAGTCAGGCGCGTAGACTCCAGCGCGGTGAGCCACTCAGAATTCTTTTCGCGGGAACTTTTCGTGAAAAGAAAGGCATCGGTTACTTACTTGAAGCTGCATCTATCGCGCAACGAAGCGGGATCAGATTGGCGCTCGAGCTGGTCGGGGACACTGCGGGGAAGGCGGGAGATCAGGAAGCCAAAGATGCGACCTTGAGACAAATCGCCCGTCTCGGTCTCGCGGACGTAATCAAGCGCCACGGCTATTTGCAATTTGCGGAACTAGTCGCGCTTGCCCTTCGTTGCCATGTTTTCGTAGCTCCGAGCGTCACGGCGTCTACCGGCGATGCTGAAGGCACGCCCTTCGTCCTTCAACAGATGATGGCGACGGGCATGCCTGCCATTTCAACGATGCATTCAGACATCCCGTATTTGTACGGCGCGTATAAGCATTTGTTGGTTCCGGAGCGCGATGGCCGTGCCATTGCAGAGCGCCTGCAGCGCTATGCGGACGATCCTGACACCCTGATTGCAGACGGTGCTGCGATGCGCGATCAGATCCAAAGCGACTTTGATATACGAAAATGCGCTGCTCAGCTCAGCGATCTTTATGATGCGATGGGATCAGGATGATTGCTTCTTTAAGCCATGAGAAATCGACAACCTGTGAACAAAACTCGACGCCCAAAGCTCTTGTTTCTGGCCTATCCATTTCCACCGCTGCGGGTGATTGGCTGTGTTCGAACCTGGAACATCGCGAAACATCTGGCGAAATTAGGGTGGAATGTGACAGTAGTCACGCCGCATCCGTCCTTGTGGCGTCACGTGGACGACACCGCAAAAGTATCTTTCGAATTACAAAAAGAGGGAATTCAACGAATTCTAACGACCCATCGGTGGCGCTTTTTACGGCCTGATAGTTTGGTTTGTCGGAGCCGTGGCCCAGCCTGGCTGTTTGGCGGCGTGTGCCGGAGGATGGCGCGATGGCTGCAGATCGAGACCACCATCGGCTGGGTCAAGGCAGCAGAAATGGCGTGTGCTTCTTTGAGGCCGAGCGACGTTGACGTTATCCTCGCCAGCGGATCACCCTTCTTGTCTTTTCGGCTGGCTCGACGTTTAGCCCGGAAGCTTGAGCGTCCGTACGTTCTCGATTACCGCGACCCCTGGACGGAAAATCCTCATGTATCATCGCGTCCGCGCGCTAAAGTAATCCGAGAAGAGCAAGAGCTACTCGCGGATTGCGCGGCCGCAATCGCCGTTTCTGCCTCTTGGGCGCAGGCGCTGGATCAACGCTTTAAGGCGGGCGACAAGCTGCACGTAATCACTAACGGCTACGATGCCGAGGAGATGGCAAAAGTCGAGCCTCATGATTTTGGCCATTTCGCGATCGTCTACACCGGCAATTTCTATCCGCCCAAGCGGGTTATCACACCCGTGATGGCGGCGCTCAAAAGTATCAAAGAAATGAATCAGAACACGGGGCAGTGGTATTTTCATTACTATGGAAAAGAAGAGAATCACGTGCGCGCTGAAGCAACAAAATCCGGCGTGATGGACAGAGTGGTTCTGCACGGACATGTGTCTCGACCTCAGGCGTTGTCAGCGGTCCGGGGCGCAGATATCGCTCTTGCGGTCATCTCAAATCAAGAAACAGTGACGCGCGATATTGCCGGTATGATACCCGCCAAGTTGTTTGAGAGTCTAGGTCTAGGAACTGCCACTTTAGTGGTCGGCCCTCCAGGCGCCGATATCGACGCGATCATTGAAACAGCAGGCCTGGCGCGCCGTTTTGCCGGAACTGAAATAGATGGAATAAAAGCATTTATATTAGATGCTATCTCGGCTCAGCTTCCTCCATGCAAAAACCCGGCAGTTTACTCCTGGGACATGATAGGGCAAAAACTGAACGTGATCCTACGGCAGGCCGTCAGCAGTCCTGTTACAAACAGTCCAGGCAATCTATCATCTTTAAGCCACGTGCTGGCGCAGACTCAGAGTCTAATTCCTCGATTTCTACTCTCCCCATCGAACGAAAATTAATGAAGCCAAAGGTGAAGCTTGTATTAGGTTTTAAAGTTAGATCATACAACCTAATCGCGCAACTTAGGATTTTATGTGTGGCATTGCCGGTGTAGTGGGATTGGTGGATTTCGACGCGGCCATTTTTGCCGTGCGACAAATGACCGATGCCTTGGCGCGCAGAGGTCCGGATGGGGAGGGAATCACCGTATGTGGCGCTGCGGTGCTGGGTCACCGGCGCTTGGCAGTATTTGATTTAACTCAGGCAGGTGCGCAGCCGATGCGCAGTATCGATGGCTCAGTGAATGTGGTGTTCAACGGAGCCATCTATAATTTTCGGAGCTTACGTAAGGAGCTAACACGAGAGGGGTTCAGTTTCTCGAGCCAAACTGATACCGAGGTGCTTGTCCACGGATATATCGCCTGGGGCATTGATGGATTGGTCAACCGTCTCCACGGCATGTTTGCATTTGGATTGTGGGACGCTCAACTGCGTAAGTTATATTTGGTGCGCGACCGACTAGGCGTAAAGCCAGTAGTCTACGCGCTGCGCGACGGCACCATCGCTTTTGCCTCAACGACGGCTGCCCTCAAAGCGGCCGGTTTCGGCGGTGACCTGAATGAATTCGCCATAACCGATTTCCTCCGCTGGGGTTTTGTGAGCGATGATCAATGCATCTATCAGGGAATCAGGAAGGTGTCGGCGGCCACTATTGTCGAGTGGTCTCAGGGAAATCTCGAACAGCGGCCCTATTGGCAGCCGCCCTCGCCTCAGATTTTCTCGCGCGAATCATTTAGCACGGCGGTGGCGCAAACAGAACGGCTGCTACTTGACTCTGTTGCGATCCGTTTAGACGCCGATGTACCGGTAGGGGTTTTGTTGAGCGGCGGAATCGACAGTAGTTTAGTGTGCTGGGCGGTCAAGAAACTCGGAGCCGACATCACGGCCTATACTGTTGGCGTACCTGGTGATCCATGGGATGAAACCGCCGCCGCAAAGCAAACAGCCGAGCGCCTCAAGATCCGTCATTCTATATTGGAAATGTCGCCGGACGACCCGCTGGAATTGAACGAAGTGGTAACTGCTTATGGCGAGCCTTTTGCCAGTGCATCAGCCCTTGCGATGTTGCGGGTATCTCGCACCATTGCAAAGTCGGCAAAAGTACTTCTGACTGGCGACGGCGGCGACGATCTTTTTTTGGGCTACCCGCGACACCGCCATCTCTGGCTAGCCGACAAGGTATCGGCGCGCGTGCCGTCCGGCCTTTCCTCGGTTTTTTCTAGTGGGGCACGATTACTGCCGCAATTGGGCCCGCTACGCCGGGCCGCAGCTTTCATGGACTATGTAGCTGAGGGCGTGCCGGCTTACTTAGGAAAGTCCGCCGCGCTCGCTGGATATACGAGCGAGATCTTCTCGGGCCGAGACTGCATGGTCGGCTGCCTGACGGCATGAATATCCTTGCTTCCCTGGGCGGGGAGTGCAGACTTGAAAAGTTTATGGAGTTCTGAGCGTAAGTCGCGCTTTGTTGGCGAGTACCTGACCAAGATCGATGGTGCTACGATGCATTATGGGCTCGAGGCTCGTTCACCGTTCCTCGACCAGAAGCTGTGGGAGTTCGGCTCCGCGTTGCCACTCGACCTAAGGCTTCGTCACGGTCGGTTGAAGGCTATACTGCGGGAAGTCGCGCGAAAACGGATCGGTAAGAGCATGGCGCGTCGAGCGAAGCGAGGGTTTGGCGTTCCCGTGCAGCGCTGGCTGGCCGATCGCTGGTTTCCACGAGCGGAACAGGCGCTGCAAAATTCTGTGCTAGAAAAAGAAGGGTGGATTAATGCAAGACAGGCGCTCACCGAGTTACGCCATTCGGCATCGCGCGGCTGGGCGCCGGCAGAGCTCTGGTATATCTTTGTTTTTGAAACTTGGATCGTTCAACAAAAGCGCGCCGCGTTAACTCTGTAGACGTAGTAGATGACGCACGGCGCCATCACGTCTGATCGATAACTAGTAAATCGGTTCTTTCTACTTAATTTCCGAAGTGGCCAGCCCAGTATGGCACATTCAAATTTGTCTTGGCAGGAATCCGTTAGAGCGATGGCGCCGGGAAACGTTGCTGTCCGGCGGCATGCCAAGCCAATCATAAAGACATCTCCGCCTCATTGGATAATCCGTTATACGTTTTATGCATTCGTATTGTCACTGCCCTTCGAGGAGGGGTACGTGGCTGGTGGAGCGACATTGCCAAAGTTATTCGGCATTGTCTTGGCGGTATTTGCGTTATTTCAACCGCGGGTGTGCTTCAAGTTCCCCCCCAAGGCGTTTTGGTGCTTTGCCGGCTATCTGGCTATTTTTGCCATTTGCGGTTCATACCTGGTTTTGTTTCCGCCAAATGTACCCGACTTCTCGAGCATGTTCATCAGCTCACTACTCAGACTCTCTCAATTGCTCGTGCTTTTCTGGATTTCGTGCAGTTTGATGCAGGAAGGTCGAGTACTGAACGGTACTCTCTGGGCCCTTGCCGGCGCCACCATTCTCCTGGCCATCTTCCAAATATTGGGAGTCACAAGCGATGTTTCCAAAGCCGGCCGCGTGGCCGCGTTCGATACCAATCCAAATGGCCTTGCTACGGTGTTGGGACTCGGTTTACTCGCGCTGTTTGGCCTTGCCTATGGCCGAGAAAAATATGACTGGAGGAGCCGTCTGAGCTTTTGGCTTGGTGCCGGAGCTATTGCAGTGGCAATGGTCCAAACGGGTTCTCGTGGAGCTATTGTGGCTTTTATGGGGAGCGTCTCGGTTTTATTGTTGAAAGGCAAAAGCGTCGCCACTAAGCTCAAGCTAGGACTGATTGCATTAGCGGGCATCATTTTTTTATTTTTCGCCTCTTACCAGATCGATGCAGTTCGAATTCGTTGGGAAAAAACGTTTTACGAGCAAAGCTTTGCCGGCCGTGAGAAGATTTTTCCCGAGGTCATACGGATGATTATCGAGCGCCCGTTACTCGGATGGGGGCCGGTAAACCATGCTTGGGAATTAGGACCTCGTTTCGGGCGCAATTTCAGAGATGAGCATAATCTTTACCTCTCGATCTTAGCAGAGGTAGGAATTATCGGGGCGATCCCGTTCTTCGCGGGCCTATGGCTTTGCTGGCGCACCGCATGGAGAGGACGCCACAGCGCCTCCGGCATTTTGCCGTTTCTGATGTTGCTTTTCGTCCTGCTTATTAACCTTAATGCAACAACCGTTAATCGCAAATATTTTTGGCTGGTGTTATCGTTTGCCTTTGTTGCCGGCAGCTATACGACCGGGCCGAGGATACCAGTTTCGGCAAGAGATATGGGCCCCGGTGCCAGAGGCCGACGCGGACCCAATTTCGTGAGATTTCCGCCACGGGTTCGTAGCCACGGACCCCGGCGCTTCTCTGCTCGGCCATTCCGACGTTGAAATTATTGTTCTGATCGGTTTCTCGTAAACAGTCATCCCGTACAGTGTAATCCGTGAACATCTTGGTAGTAGTACCGGACTATCCTAAACCAGGCGCACCGAATGGCGGGATCTTCAATGAAAAAAGCGTGGCTGCTTTGCAGGAGCTATGCGACGCTGTAGGAGTCCTGGCTCCCCGACCTTATGCGCCTCCCTTAATTTCATCCTTAGTGCCCCGCTGGAAAATTTTCGCCTCAACTCCTGCTTATGAGGTGAGAAATGGAGTAGCCATCTATCGACCCGCTTATCCACAAATA
Organism: uncultured delta proteobacterium; assembly: GCA_963801935.1. GTDB lineage: Bacteria > Desulfobacterota > Binatia > UBA9968 > UBA9968 > DATACQ01. Next base: position 76,803 of record CAWDHA010000015.1, on the reverse strand, counting down.
CCAAGGATGGCTAGTGCTCTCTGGAAGGAGTCTGTCGCTTTTGTTTTCTGCCAGCCGGTTGCCCGCAAGATGCATCAACTTGAGCCATTTGGCGCGATTCTCTCGTTCGATTTAGCCAGCGCCGGCGGGCTGGCCTGGAGAATTGGCCGTGACTTAGGGATACCTGCTGCTGGATGGGCGACTGGAGGCGATGTTCGCTTTCCTCTAAAGTCATCTTACGGGCAAAAGGTAGCTCGCACCATCGAGAGACTGGACATGGTATTTTACCAGAGTCACGAGCTGCTTGAAAAAGCAGCCGATCTCACAGGCAAAAAGCCTGCTGAAATGTCTCGTGATCGTCATATGATACTGCCGCGAGGTATACCGGCGCCTCCTTCTTTTCCGAAAAATCAAATTCGCCAAAGAGTTCGAGCTGAGCTGGGCATCACAGACGACGAGATACTGGTTCTTAACATCGGTAGGATCAGCCGCGACAAGGGAATATTCGAGTTGATTGATGCCGCGGCATCGGCCGCTTCAAGAAACAAGAGAATAGCTTGCGTAATTATAGGTGCAAGCCCGGCGTTTGATGAAACAATCGGAGTTCGAAAGCTTTTGGATAAAATTCCTCCCGAGCAAAAACGAGTCAGGCTACTCCCTGCCTGCGCGCACGATCGCGTTTGGGAATATCTATGTGCGGCGGATATCTTCGCCTTCGCGAGCCATCACGAAGGTATGCCGAACAGCCTGCTCGAGGCAATGGTCATGGGCGTGCCGTGCGTTGCTTTCGCAATTCCTGCGGTGCTGGAGATAGACGCTGGCGCACAAGCAATTGCGTTGGTGCCGCCACTAGATTCACTGCTATTTGCCGATGCGATCTTGCGCCTCTCGCGCGACTCTGATGAACGTCTGCGGCTGGCCGAGAAAGGAAAACAACGGGTACTAGGTCACTTCATGGTACGAAATAGTATGGCTGAAGCAGTTCGCCGTCTGGGGATCAGCCGAAACTCGAAATTGAGCTTTGACAAGAGGGCAGCGGTATGAATGCAGCGCAGGCTACAGAAGAGCGGGCAATCGATACGGACAGTAACTTAGTGTACCCGCTAAAGCACATAACGATCGATCCTGCTCGGCTAATGAATGATCTTCGTCAGATGGAGGAGCAGTTCTGGATCCCCCAAAACCGCTACAGCTCTGAGATCACTCACTGGGGTGGCATCGCTGTTTACTCAATTAGTGGAGATGCGCAAGACCTGCGTTGTGCTGATCGCTTGCCGGTACGGAAAACCCCAGCGGGCGAAAGGTGCTCGTATATTTGCGAAGAGCTGTTGCCTCAATTTCACGCGCCATGGCTGCGCGTCGTGTTCTATCGACTCAAGGCAGGTACGCAGATTGCCGAACATCGCGATCTTTCAGAGAACCGCGTTACGCCAGGCGTCATCCGCATTCACGTTCCGGTTGTGACGAACGCCAAAGTTCTTATGTATGTGGATGGAGACCCTTATTACTTTCCGGTGGGCACGGCATGGTACTTTGACGCCACCGCCTATCATAAGGTTGAGAACAATGGGGATGAAGATCGAATTCATCTGGTGTTTGATCTTAAGATCTCGCCAGAGTTCGAAAAAATGCTGAAGCCATTGACCCTGACGGACCGATTGCGTTTCGGTCGTATCGCGCTACTTCATTACATGAACGTAAGCAAGATCTTCTTTAGATTTGTTCAAACTGCCGAAGGTCGTGCGAGAATCCGGGTGCGGGCCGCGCAAGTGTTTCACCTTAACGCTCGTCGCTAACCCGCCGATCAAATCAGCCCACAAAGTTCGTGAACGCTCAGAATAGTTCCCAAGAAAGTGCGCGCGAAATGTCCGATTTTTCGACTATCGATTGGATCAATCACGCGTCTTATGTTTTCACTCATAAAGATATCAAAATCATCTGTGACCCGTGGTTTGAAGGGAAGGTCTTCAACAACGGTTGGTCGTTGCTATCGAAGACGGCGTTTAAATACGAGGAGTTCAAAGACATAAGCTATATATGGTGTTCCCATGAGCACCCTGATCATTTCAATGTGCCGACGTTAAAAAACATAACTTCCGAAGCACGGGCGCAAATAAAATTTCTGTATCAATCGACCCCGGATAAACTGGTTTACGAGTTTTGTCAGAAACTAGGTTTCAAACAAATTATCGAGCTCAGAAACGATCAGTGGTTCGAGTTGAACAACGAGGTCAGTGTACTGTGCGGCACTCACTCGTCGGGCGACTCCTGGCTCTACGTGAGAGCGCCGGATGTTTCGATTCTTAATACCAACGATTGCGTCATCGATAATCCGCGCGACGCCGAAAGCATTAAAGCGAAAATCGGGAATGTCGACGTCTTATTGACGCAGTTTTCGTATGGTAACTGGCAAGGAAACAAGTCGGAACCTCATGTTAGGAAAGCGGCAGTGACCCAGAAGCTAAAGCAAATCGACCTGCAACTGAAAATTCTCCAGCCAAAGTACATAATTCCGTTTGCCAGCTACATTTGGTTTAGCCATGCCGAAAACTGCTACATGAACGATGAAATCAACAAAATTGACGATGTCTATGACTACCTCCTCAACTATGCTGGCGTCGTTCCAGTGGTCCTTTACCCGGGCGAGCGTTGGGAAATAGCGACAACTCATGATTCACAACGGTCATTGTCGAGATATCAACCCGACTACCAGAAGATTTATGACCGGGCTGCGGTAACACAGGGGACGAAAGTTGAGTTGGAGAGGATCGTAACGGCGGCCGAACAATTCAGACAAGAAGTATGGCGCAAGCTCAGGAAAAATTTTCTACTCTCCGTATTGCTTTTGTGTAAGCCCTTGAAGATATACATTACTGATTACGATCAGTCTTTCCAATTCTCTCTTCTCAAAGGATTGCGAAAATCACAGATCGCGTACAACCACAACGATATAGCGATGTCGTCCGATTCTCTTTTTTATGGTTTTCGTTTCCCGTTCGGCTTTAATACATTACATGTGAACGGAAGGTTTGAAATCCCGAAGCACGGCAGCCTTAGAACTTTCGAAAGATACGAGAGATTTGGTTACGTCATCAACCGTGGAATTACCGTCCACAATATACTGGCCGCTGCCGCCAGAGCTCTCCTGAGCGGTTTTCGCAGAATCGGCAATTTGTTCGCATCTTTGAGAGTGCTCCAACGAGCTTGATCGCTGCCCCCTTTAGCACCGCGAAATATCCAAGCCGCAATCGGTGAAGCGCGTCGGATGTCTTACGTAAACTTCAAGCTATCATGACCAGTTCGCGCAGACTGATTATCAACGCCGACGGATTCGGGTTTGGCGCGGGCGCAACTCAGGGAATTATCGATGCCATCAGGGAAGGAGGTTTGATTTCCAGCGTTAGCGTGAATGCGAATTTCCCGGAGGTAGAGCGCATCCGTGATCTAGTTTCGGAATTTCCTCATATCAGTATTGGAGTCCACCTCAACCCAATGGCAGGAAGGCCATGTCTGGCGCCGCGGCAAGTTCCTTCGCTGGTCGGCGATGACGGATGCCTGCAAAACGAAAGGTTTATAAGACTGTTGCGCAAGGGAGCGATTTCTTTGGCTGAGTTGGAAGCTGAGTTCGATGCTCAGATCGACCGAGTCAAAGAACTGGCGGGGGCTCGCCTGACCCATATAGACTCGCAAGGAAATCGGCACCTGGACTATTTCGACCTATTTTTGAAAATTGCGAGAAAATGGAAAATTCCCCGGATGCGTAACAACTGGTCGTTCATCTGCTTGGAAGCACCTCGGGCCGCTTGGTCGCGATTCAAAGTGTATCTCAGTAGACCGCATGTTTGGCTGGCGCACAGTTACCGTCATTGGCAGATGAAAAACGCCCGCGCCGCGGGCATGCGCATGCCGGATCGACTCTTGACGGTCGGTTACGCCGGCCTCGGCAATAAGGCGAACCGCGAAAACTGGGAGCGCATTCTAAGAAATCTTCCCGAGGGTATCTATGAAATGTACTGTCATCCGGCGTATCCGGATGAGATCCTTCGCCGGTGGTCGTTTTACCAGGACGAGCGTGCGCACGAGTTGGCCATTCTGCGCAAAAAAGACCTCTGCAACATGGCGCGCGCTGCAGGTGTCGAAATCGTAAGCTTCGATGCGGTCTGAAAACGGCGATGATCCACGACTGGAAAATGGAACTATACTGGCGCTTACCGGCATTTGTGCAGGAAGCGGCGCTCGACTTATACGCCGGTTACCTCGATAAGGCCTACTATGGGGTAGGCTATGATCAATGGCGCCGTAGATTTAAGGAATGGCAAAATCTGGTCGCGCGATGAAGCTCAAGCCTGGCAGGACGAGCAACTAGCGAGGCTCGTGAAGCTCGCTGCCACTCGTGTGCCCTACTACCAGGAGCGGTGGCGCGGTTTGGACTGGCAATCGGTGCGCTCGCGAGCCGACCTCGTTACGTTGCCTACTCTCGACAAGCAGGCAATCCGTCAACACGAGTTGGAATTTATCGTCCAGGGAACTGATCCCAAGTCCCTGTGGTTGGAAAAAACTAGCGGCACAACCGGAACGTCGTTAGGAATTTTCTGGCCCAAAAGCATGCTGCCGAAGTGGTGGGCTTTGATGGAAGTGATGGTGAGAAACGTCGCCGGTGTAGGGCAGCATATGCCGCGCGCGATGATGGGAGGCCGTCCGGTTGTCAAGGGCGATTCCAAACAACCTCCCTATTGGCGCTTCAATCGGCGTTGGCAGCAGTTATACCTGTCAAGTTATCACGTATCGCGCACCACCGCTCCCGCTTACATCGGAGCTCTGCTTGAGTATCGATCACAATGGATAACCGGATACGGCTCGACGATCGCCGCGCTGGCAAAAGGCGCGTTGGAAGCAGGCCTGGCGCCCGTGAGTCTCAGCGCTGCGATCGTCAGCGGCGACACCTTGCTGCCCGAGATGCGTTCCGACATCGAGCGATTTTTTGGCTGCAAATGCTTCGATCACTACGGCCAATCCGAAGGAGTCGCGATGGCGATGGAATGCCCGCATGGACGGATGCATGTGATTGCCCCGGCGGGCATCGTAGAGATTTTACGGGAAGACGGAACGTCCTGCCTGCCGGCAGAGGTCGGCGAAGTCGTCGTGACTGGTCTCTTAAACGACGTCATGCCTTTGATCCGCTACAAGGTGGGTGACTACGCCGCCTGGGCAAATGACGAAATCTGCCGGTGCGGCAATTTAAATCCCACGATCATGAACCTGGAAGGCCGCGTCGATGATTACCTGATCACCTCCGACGGCCGCAAGATCGGCAGGCTCTCGACCGCCGTGAAAAGAAGCCCGTCGATCCATTCTGCGCAAATCGTTCAGGACCGCCCGGGGCACGCCTATTTGCTAGTGCGACCGGGAGCCGGTTATCGGCCGAAAGATGGCCGCGCGGTTCATGATGACATCGTCGAGCGCATCGGCAACTTGGATTTGCAGGTGCTCGAGGTGCCGGAAATCCCCAAAACGCCACAAGGCAAGACCGCTCTGGTTGTGCGGCTTGCCGACCGTCCGCACATGCGGCCTGTCTATGACAGCATTCTGCAACACTAGCGCCGCCCGCTCCGCCATGATGCTGCTGCCCAAGGAGGAGTCGCAAGCGCTCGACGCCGAGATTTTTTCTCTGCACGGCATCGATGTGCTCATAGTTACTTCGGGCCACGAAGCAACGGATCACAGAGTGTATGGTAAAGAGGCAATGAGTTTAAAAAAATTCGGCGCCAACGTTACTGTCGTTGGAGCGCTCGAGCAAGGAATGCCCGGCAATGTTCCGGTCTTAAGTGTGCTTAAGCCGAGATCGCGCCTGGTGCGCTTTATTCTTCAACCCTGGCGCTGCTTGTGGGCGGCCCGGAACTACCCAGCCGACATCATTCACTTCCATGATCCCGAGATGCTCGTGACCCTTCCAGTAGCCCGGCTTTGGTGGCGCCGGGCGCGGTTTGTTTACGATGTCCATGAGGACTTTGCGAATCTCATGCTGATTCGCGATTGGCTCCCTCGCTGGTTGAAGCCCGCAGTAAAGATACTGACCGATACGGTGGAAAAAGGGCTGGCGCTCCTGGCGCATGCGATCGTCGGCGTTACTCCTCCGCTGGCGGAAAAATTTCCGCACAAAGAACGTATCGTCGCTTATAATTTTATCGCCAAAAAATTCTTAGACGACGCAAAAAAATCGACTGTTGCACCACGCCATCGAGAATTCGATCTGGTTCATTTAGGGACGTTGAATATGCGGCGCGCGCGTTTTCTGGCGAAAGTCCTTACGGAGTTTCATCGCCGGCGTCCCGCTGCGCGCTCGCTGCTCATCGGAGTTTCTCCGGAAATAGAAAAGGATATTCGTACGCGGATTCCGCCAGAGTGCAAGTTGTTGAACAAAGTCCCCCATGAGCAGATCCCCGCACTGTTGGCTAACGCCAAGGTTGGTTTGGACGTGCATCCTTGGTTGGGGCCTCACCTGAAGGTCGCGGTGCCGGTCAAAGTATGTGAGTACATGGCTGCCGGATGCGCGGTGGTGTCATCCTATATGCCTGTGCTGCAGCAAATCCTCGACGAAGCCAGTGTTGCTGCCGGCGATCTTTCCATCATAGATGGAGGCGCTCCCGTTGACTATGCCGAGGCGACGCTTCGGCTGATCGAGATGATCGATGAAGGTGCGGACCCCGGTGCGAGACTGCGAATAGCAGCGGCGGGACATATGGTTTGGGAAAAGCAAGCCGGCAAGATTGCTGAACTCTATCTGCGACTTTTAAGAAAACCATGCGCTGCTTGATCATCAATGCCGACGGTTACGGATTTACTCCGGGAATCACGCGGGCCATCGAAGAATGTGTAGCCTTCGGCACGGTCCGCAGTTTATCGGCCAACGTCAATTTCTCTCATGCTAATCGTTTGACGGAGCTTGTTCGGAAATACCCGGATCTTTCAGTCGGCTGCCACATCAATCCGGTGGTGGGTACTCCCGTACTGCCGCCTGATAGAGTTTCAACTCTAATTAATGAAAATGGTGAATTTCTCTATCATGATTTTCGCCCGGTGCTTGACGGCAAAGCGCATTCGGCTGGATGAGCTTCGCGCCGAGATGATCGCTCAGGTTGAAAAGACGCGCGAGCTTGCCGGAGCGGCCTTTTCCCACGTCGATTTCCACATGGGTCTTCATCGTTTACCCCGGTTGTACGGCTTGTTTCTGGAAATCGCTGAAAACTTTGGCGCAGGGAGAATTCGTACGCACGTCTATCGAGTCGGAATGGAAAGTCGCTATCCTCGGTTGCGCCATTGCTTGCATCTGCTCGAAAGACCCGGCCGCCTGCTAAAATTCGCGTGGAACCATATCTTGAGAAAACAGGCGCAGCATCGCGCGCTCGCTATGCCGGATCGGCGCGTGGAAATGACCGCGATGGCAGACCAGCCGGGCATGATCGTCCTCGAGAATTATCTAAGCATGCTCAGAAACATGCCGCACGGCATCAATGAATTTGTCGCCCATCCGGGATACGTCGATTACGATTTGCGGCGATGGTCTACATACCACGAGCCAAGATCTCTTGAGCTGCAAATCCTCCTTAGCAGTAGGTTCCGACAGGCCCTCGCCAGTTCGGATATAAAACTTTTCGGCTACCGAGATATTCCGGGGGCTCAGAGTCGGGCCGTGAGATCGGCAAACCGGTCTGCTTCACAAGCTGTTGTCACGCAGAAATAGCCCGGTCAAAGTTCGACGTTTCTATTGCGCTGATAAAAATACAAATGCATTCGAGTGCTATATTAACCGGCGAAGATTGTCGTTCCACAATCGACGGTTTCGCTCACCCGTATAATTGGCGCCTGGTTTTGCTTTTGGCTCTCGCCTTTAGCGCGATTATTTTGGCCGTCCAATTCCCTCGCTCTATCTATACCGTCGACGGGTCATTCCATGCTGCCAAAATACTCAGGGCGGCAAACGGAGAGTTCCTTATTGATCCATTTACCGGAACACGCACTATTTATCCGTCTCTTTTCCATTTTTGTTTTGGAGTTCTTAAGCGGGTTCTGAATCTAAATTCTGTTCAAATAATTAGCTTAATCGTTTTGGTAGATTTTATAGGCCTTTTCGCCGCCTTTTATTATTTCGCGCGCGCCTTTATCAGCAATGCTCAGGCGGCCAGCCTTTGTGTCCTAACTCTCCCATTGGTTTTTTATGCGCCTACCGGGCGTACCCTCTTGCTGGCACAGCCCTCCAGCTTCTCTTTTGTGTTTCTTATTTTTGGGCTTGGCGCGCTGTACAGATACCTCTCCAATCGCCGGGTCATTAATCTTGTAGCGGGCGGGATGCTTTTAAGCCTTGCCGTTAACACCTGGTGGTCTAACATTTTTTCCGTGGTCCCCATTCTACTGCTCCTCATTTATTACGCTATCAGGCGAGGACCTGTTCCAAGTCCGTCCCATTGTTTGCTTTTCATTTTAGCATGTCTCCTTCCTTGTCTTTACACCGCGTGGCAGCTTTACAGTATCCGGGATATTCTTCCGATCTATATGTCTGGCGACTCGAATGCCGCTCACACCCCAAAGCGGGGTCAAGGAAGCTTCATCGCCATCGTCACAGCTTCGGTCACAACTTTTCTTACAAAAGGAAATCTTCCCTTTATTCATCACACTTACTTTTGGGATTCGACCAAAAGTCTATTAGCGAACTATCCGGTGTCCGACGGTCTCAAGCGGATATCTTCTCTTGCCAGCTTTGGCCATTATTTTTTTTTAGTGCTGCCCTTCAACGTGTTGTTGGTTTTTTATGGCTGCTGGATTCTGGCGCGACGAAAAACATTTGCTGTGCCTGATCTTGTGCGAACATTGGGAATCGGGGGAGTTTTAGTATTTTTGTTTTCCGTATTCATTCCTTTCTACGCTGACTACGCTCATATGCGACGGGTCCATTTTATTATCTATGTCATGTTTCTGCTTATGATTTACCGCACTTTGCCATTGCTGATTGGTTCTCAAAAGCTGAAAAAACTAGCTACTTATGTATGCATCGCGTCAATACTCTCACTTTCTTATACGGTGATTAATTCGCCTCGTCTGTTCACGAGTAAATTGCCGGAAGCGGATGACGAAGTGGTTCGATTTATCAGTTCCATTCCGAATCGCGATGAGGAACGGATATTTATGTTGGACGAGAGTTTGCATCGTATTGCGCCCTTTGTTGCATTTCAGAGCTTTGTCGAAAGAGCAGAGGGTTCATATTATTGGCAGGATTCGGTGACTGCGGCAAAAATGTATCGTGACTTTGTTTCTATAAGAGATAAAAGAAACGATTGGGCCCGGGCTTTTCAAGCAACAAAGACAAAGTGGTTGATCCTTAGAACTTCCGAGGCGACTGAGATGGGAATCTTCAGACAATACCAGAACCATGGCTCTGTCCTCCTCAAGAACCGCGACTGGGTTGTTCTCCAAGTGGTTGTGTAAGCTTCACGCGTCACCGTCTTGGTCTCTGCTGCTGCGCAGGCGGGGTCAGTTTATCAGGAGTCATCATGATACCGTTGGTTATCCTTCCGTCCTACAACGAGAGAGACAATCTCAGAGGATTAATACCGGCGATACTGAATAGCGACGCACGTGTAAGAATTTTAGTGGTCGATGACAACAGCCCCGACGGGACCGCCGATTCGGTACGCGATATCATGCTAGCGGGCTACGCGGAGAGATTGTTTCTGATTTGCCGGCCTTCAAAGCTTGGTCTGGCGAGCGCCTATATCGAGGCTTTCAAGTGGGGCATCGCTAACAGCTTTAATTTTTTCATTCAGATGGATGCGGATTGGAGTCATTCGCCGAAATACTTGGAAACCATGCTCTCCCTGGCCGGGGCGGCAGATGGCGTAATAGGCTCTCGCTACGTGGCTGGCGGCGGGACAAAGAACTGGAGCGCTTTGCGAAAGTTCATATCGAAATGCGGCAGCTCTTACGCGCGTTTTGCGCTAGGTTTACCCGAGAGAGATTTGACCGGAGGCTTCAATGGCTGGCATGCGCACGTGCTGAAGGCTATAGATTTGGACAGTATCTCCAGCAATGGTTATTCCTTCCAAATTGAACTGAAATACCGAGCCACCAGGCTCGGCTTCAGACTTGTCGAATTTCCTATCGTGTTTGACGAGCGCCGTGCTGGTAAAAGCAAAATGACGATCGGAATTGTCTTCGAGGCGTTAGCCAAGGTGTGGCAACTTAAATTTGCGCCAGCAGGAATTCAACCGGCGAAGGTCCACGATGAAGACCGTTCCGAGCCAAAGCCCTCATCAATGTTCAAGGCGATCCTGGAGCGGAAGGAGTGAGCGTCGGAGCCGCGGCCGCTGCAGCGGTGACTTTACAACTCGGGGGTATCGTACCAAACATACTTTCTATGGTCTTTGTAACGTCCACAACTTCGCGTCCTGATGCAATCATGGCATCAATAATTCGCTGATTCATAGGCCAAGGCCAGAGCGGCTCGGTGGTCCGTACGCCATCCTGGTAGCGATAACATACATTGGCGGCGCGTGATGATGTGAAAACGTTGGGTACGGATTCCCTTGAAGGTCCTTCTGCAATGAAGTTCCTTTTCCAGTCAGACCCGTAAGAAGAGCCGCTGCCGCCGATTCCCGTGAGATTTCTCGCAATTAAATTAACCGCTCCGCCTTTTAGATTCTCCAAAGAAAATCCCTTCTTTAACGTATGCGCATTAGGTTCAATGTAGACCACAGTATCGGTAAGCTCGATCGAGTCCATGTCGTGGACAAACACCACATGTCGTGGGGCAAATTGATCGCTGCCGCGGACGTACGCGATACTGCCCAAGAGTTTTGCGCGTGCGTGTTTATCTTTATCGCTGCGGATGCCATCTACGGCAAAGATTCCGTAAGCATGGTCTACGCTGTAGTCAGTTAAGGATACTTCAGAGCCACTGCGAATATGCGGCTTGCTGCTGTAATTCTGAAGCGTGTAAGCTTGCTTCATGCGCTCACCGCTCCAGGTGCCGATGCAGTTTTCGCAAGTCATGTTGTAGTTGTTGTATGCTAAAGTATAGGTCATCTTCGGACCGGTCACATGGGAGCCTTCCCATCGTCCCCAGGCGCGGCGCACGGTCGTATAGTCCCCGCCTTGCGAAAACTGGAAAGTTTTTCTTGCGACGCCCCAACCGGCGACGTCTTCGAATAAATTGTACTTTCCGTGATGAGCACCAAAAACCTCAGTATTATTATCGGCTGCGTCCCAAGCGGCAACTCGTCTGACGATATTCTGGTTAGAACGGCTTAGTTCAACCACGCTGCCCTTACTCTGATGTGCATTAAAGCCTTCAAGAACAAAATGATCATTATCGCGTAGCCGCACCGGAAAATTAAACGACTGGCCGTTGATTGTAGCCTTTCCATCATTTAGCGCTCTGATTGTAATAGGCGTACTAGCTGTACCTCTGAGACCTGCTGGCGGGTTGATCATTGACACCGGACCTGTGTACTGTCCGTCCATCAAACACAGCGTATAGCCGGCTCTAGCGCTGGGCCAAAAATTAGCGATCTTGAAAGCCTGCGAGGTGGAAACGCCGCTACCATGGCCTGACGGGGAAGCGTAATGAGTGCACGGCGAAGCCGCGCTGGCAGTATTCGCGCTAATTAAGAGCCAGGTTAGTGCGATAAGGCTAAAACCGATAAGAAACAAACTTGGTCGCGTCATGGACAGCACCTTATAACACCTGCGACCTTGCTTCTAGTCAGAAGCCGATTGTTCCTCCGGATATGCAGGTGATGGCGCTTAGCGGTTATTTACGATCAAGTTATCAGGAGCTCGCGGTGCCATTGCCGGGAGACCGGGCCCTTGGGAACCTCTGCAAGCCGAGGGGATGGGACCAAACATGCTTTCTATGGTCTTTGTTACATCAACCGTGGCCCGGCCCGACTCGACCATGGCATCGATGATTCTCTGATTCATTGGCCACGGCCAGAGGCGCTCAGTAGTTAGTACGCCTTCTTTATAGCGGTAACACAGGCTGGCGCCGCTTGCGGAGGTGAAGATGTTAGGCACAGAACTCTGGGATGAGCCCTCAACGATAAAGGTTTTCTTCCATTCGGAGCCATAGTAAGAGCCGGTGCCGCCGATGGCTGTGAGATTTTCGGCAACTAGATTATGGCCCGTTGCGACCCCAAGGTTGTGAAGCCCGAAGGGTTTAGTTTTTGAGTTGGCACCGGGCCCAATGGAAACCGCCAGGTTTGCTATTTTGAAGGAGTCCACTCCGGTAAGGAACGCTGCGAATTGCGAAGCAAATTTATCATTATCGCGGACGTAGGCGATACTGCCCAACAGTCTTGCGTGCGCGTCTTTGTCGCTATCGGGGCTAAAGCCGTCCACCGAGAAGATTCCATAAGGGTGATCTACGCCGTAATTAGTAAATTTTACTTCAGATCCACCACTAGTATGCGGATCGCCGTCATAATCTAGAAGAGTGTAGGTTTGCTTCATGCGCTCGCCGCTCCAGGTGCCGATGCAGTTTTCACACATCATGTTGTAATTGTTGTATGCTAAACTATAGGTCATCTTTGGACCGGTCACATGGGAACCTTCCCATCGTCCCCAGGCGCGGCGCACGGTCGTATAGTCTCCGCCTTGTGAAAACTGGAAAATTTTTCTTGCGACGCCCCAACCGGCGACGTCTTCGAATAAATTGTGTGTTCCACGATGAGCACCAAAAATCTCAGTGTTATTGTCGGCTGCGTCCCAAGCGGCGACGCGGCGCACAATATTGTGGTGTGATTGGGACATTAGAACGACACTGTCATTGCTGTTGCTCAGATTAAATCCTTCAAGAACGAAGTAGTTATTGTAATACAGACGCACTGGCGTGAAACTTTTCTGGCCGTTGACGGTGACCTTGCCATCATTCAGGGCTCTAACGGTAATTGGGGCCGACGCTGTGCCGCTTAACTTTTGTGGCGGGTTGATCATGGAACCTGACCCAATGTATTGACCATCCAACAAACACAGCGTGTGACCGGGTTTCGCCACAGACCAGAAGTTGGCGATCTTGAAGGGTTGGGAAGAAGATAGCCCGTCGCCGGTTCCATTTGGCGCGGCATAGTGACTGCATGATGCCGCGCTTGCCGTCCGTCCAAAAAATAAAACGAAGGCCAATAGAACCGCTGTCCAAGCGAGTGAGAATCCGGGAGCTTTCATGCGTCCTCCTAATACAAGTACAATGCAAGGCGATACTGCCGCTGAAGTTTTCGTCATTTGCCGGCCTGGATTTACTCCGGCCAGGAAATTCCTATGGCCAAGATTGGATACTAGAATAAAACTAGAAACAGCTCGGCCGCACCCCGGTGAAAACGCGTAGAACCTTCTAGATTTTTCCGAAAGGAATCAGCCGACCTTAAGAATATAAGTTAGCCGGGCCACGCTCGCGTACGATAACTTTGGTGGAATAGGCGCGGAGCTGTACTGAGCAGGCTGTCGTCTCGTGATTTTAAAGCTTCTAACGAAATAATGCGGGGCAGGGCAATTGCCGTGCCAGACTCGAATGGCTTTAAAAACAATGAGTTGGAGATGGCTGACGGGGTGCGGGCCTGTACCGCCCGCCCTTCACTGAAGGTTTAAGATCCTACACCTCTAAAAAATGCATATCGCGGGTTTGGTGAATGGGCGCTTATAGCAAGTGTGCGGCTTGTTTATCTTTGATGTGACAATGCGATGTTGTCTCGAGAGTTCAGTCCCGGTTGACTAACAAATTCATTGGCGGCTTCGGCGTAGACTTAGCAGATTGAGCTCCTGGAGCGGCTTGGGGGCCAGATAAACAGGCGGAGGGAATCGAACCAAACATGCTTTCTATGGTCTTTGTTACATCAACCGTGGTGCGGCCCGACTCGACCATGGCATCGATAATCCTCTGATTCATTGGCCAAGGCCAGAGCGGCTCTGTGCTTCGTACACCATCTTTATAGCGATGACACAGATTAGCACTGCTTGAGGAGGTGAAGATATTAGGCACAGAACTCGAGGATGAGCCCTCAGCGATAGAGCTTTTCTTCCAGTCGGAGCCATAGGAAGAGCCGCTGCCGCCGATGCCAGTGAGATTTTCGGCAACTAGGTTAACAGCTGTTGCGCCTCCAAGGTTGTAAAAACCGAAAGGCTTGATTCGTGAGTTGGAACCCGGGCCGATGTAAACTGCTGTATTCGCCACCTGGACGGAGTCCATTCCGTGCAGAAACACGACGTTTTGTGGGGCAAATTGATCATTGCTACGGATATAAGCGATGCTGCCCAACAGTTTGGTTTTGGCGTTCTTGTCGGCCTCCAACCGGTCAACGCTAAAGATCCCGTAAGGATGGTCCACGGCATAGTCATTAAAGGACACTTCAGAGCCATTCCGAATATGCGGTACCCCGCTATAATTTTGAAGCGTATAGGATTGCTTCATGCGCTCGCCGCTCCAGGTGCCGATGCAGTTTTCACAGATCATGCTGTAATTGTCGTATACTAAAGTATAGGTCATCTTTGGACCGGTCACATGGGAGCCTTCCCATCGTCCCCACGCGCGGCGTACGGTTGTGTAGTCTCCTCCTTGAGAAAACTGGAAAGTTTTTCTTGCGACGCCCCAACCGGCGACGTCTTCGAATAAATTGTGTGTTCCGTGATGAGCACCAAAAATCTCAGTATTATTGTCGGCTGCGTCCCAAGCGGCGACGCGGCGCACGATATTGTGGTGTGATTGAGACATTAAAACGACAGTGTAGTCGCTGTTGCGTGCATTAAATCCCTCAAGAACGAAGTAGTTATTGTAGTAAAGCTTCACCGGAGTAGAACTGTTCTGGCCATTGATGGTGACCTTGCCATCGTTCACGGCTCTAACGGTAATTGGGGCCGCTGCTGTGCCGCTAAGGTTTTGTGGCGGATTGATCATGGAACCTGATCCAATGTACTGCCCATCCAACAAACAGAGCGTGTGACCGGGTTTCGCCACAGACCAGAACCTGACGATCCTGAAGGGTTGAGTCGCGGATGTACCATCCCCGGCGCCGGTAGGAGAAGCGTAGTGAGTGCACGTCGAAGCAGCGTGTGAGGGGGCTGGGATCAGCATCATCCAGAAAAGCGTCATAACACTTAACCCGACCAGAGATACAGTTCGCTCATTCATCGATTACTCCTGCAACAACATTGCGACATGTTCAGACTCGGCGCTCCCGTCTGATTTTCCGCTCCCTTAAGCCGTTCGCCTTTTTGCAACCTCTTAATCACCAGGTTTGGGCGTGTCGTCGCCTGGCCATAAACAATTGCCGTGCCAGTTAACGCGCCGCTACTTTGTCACAAATCAAACGTGCTAAGTTTAGCTAGCAATGGACAATCGCTAATAAGTTGGACAAATTACGTCGTGCGAGAGCGGCGGGAGAGAGTTTCTCACGTACAAACTTGATCAATTGGTGGCGCCGCTGGAACTTCTGGGCCGCCACTTATGATCAGCGCTGCCGGTTAGCTGGCAACATTTGTAATCCATGAAGTCGAACCCACTTCCACAAGCCACGGTGATTCTGCCGGTTCGCAATGAGGCTCGTTTTATCGGCCGGTGTTTGCAGTCGATTTTTTCCGCGGCCGTGCTGCCTGGCGGTTTCGAAGTGTTGGTGGTGGACGGCATGTCGACCGACGGTACTCGCGGCGTTTTGGAAGACTGGTGCCGCAACCAAGCCAACTTGAGAGTTCTCGATAATCCGCGGCGTATCGTTCCTACGGCAATGAATATCGGTATTCGCGCGGCGCGCGGCGAGTGGATCATCCGACTGGACGCGCACGCAGAATATCCCGCGGATTATTTCACGTGCTGCTTAGAAACCAGTCAGCGTACGGCGGCTGATAACGTCGGCGGAGATTTTTTTACCTTAGCGCAAGACGAAGGGTTTCAGGGACAGCTTGTCAGGGCATTGACCACCCATCGTTTTGGCGTCGGCAATGCCGGCTTTCGCGTCGGGGCGCCTGAGGGATGGGCCGATACGGTCGTCTATGGTTGTTACCGACGTCAGGTATTCACGCGAATCGGTTTGTACGATGAGCGGCTCGTGCGCAATCAAGATTATGAGCTCAACCGCCGCCTGCTAAAGGCCGGCGGCTCGATCTGGCGCAACCCGGCGATCCAGGTGCGCTATTACAATCAGGGGAGTTTAAGAGGTTTGTTAAAGCAAGCGCTTGTCACCGGACAATGGAATCCCTGGATGTGGTATGTCGCGCCCTATTCGTTTACCTGGCGCCACGCGATTCCATCGGCATTCATCCTGGCGCTACTGGGCGCGTGCCTGCTGTATTTGGCTGCGCCGCTGCTGAGCGTAGCTTTGTTGGCATCCATACTTGTTCCTTATGGCACCCTGGCATTTCTGTCTGCGCTGCAGCAGGCGCGGCGCTATCGGATCTGGATGCTTGCGGTTTTGCCGTTTTTGTTTTTCGCTTATCATTTTGCTTACGGCCTGGGAGGCATCTGGGGAATATTTCTACTGGCCATAAAACGCGCCCCCGTTCAGCTTGCCTCTGAACCGTGGCCCGGCGCCGGATGTTATCGAGCGTGGCCCAATGCCAAAAGATTTTCCACGTGATGGAACCTTATGAATCTCGGTTCGCGGCGCTATTTGGCGCGGATTATAGGGCCTCCTCCTTTTGGAAGGGACGCACGGCGCTCTATGCCATATTACAGTCGCTGGAACTCCGCCCAAACGATGAAGTCATCGTTCCCGGCTATACGTGCGTCGTTGTGGCAAACGCCATTCGGCATACCGGAGCTAAACCGGTTTACGCGGACATCGCTCGCGGCACTTTCAATTTGGATCCGGCGAGCGTAGAGACACGGCTGACAGCGCGCACGCGAGCACTGATCGTCCAACACACCTACGGCATTCCCGCCGATCTTCGATCTTTACAAGCCATCGCTGAAGAACGCCGGGTGGATTTGATCGAAGACTGTGCGCACGTGCTGCCGGGGTCAAAGTACCAGGACAAATTGCTAGGTTCGTTCGGCAAAGCGGCTTTTTTCAGCTCTCAATGGTCCAAGCCCTACACAACGGGTCTGGGTGGTATGGCGCTCACCCAGGATGGAGAGTTAGCCGCACGACTGAAACGAATTCAGGTGTCATTCGAGAAACCCGCGTTGCTGCAAGACTTTCAACTTCAAGTTCAGTACATGCTTTATCGCAAATTGTTCAAACCCAAGCTCTACTGGCAAAGTCAGAAGCTTCTTCACATGCTGAGCCGCTTGGGAATCCTGGTCGGTTCATCAGCCGCAAAGGAGCTGATCGGTGAAGCGCCGTCGGATCTCCGCTGGAAAATGGGCGCCTTCCAACAGCGTGTTGGACTCGGGCAAATCGGCGATAGTAAAATCGAGATGAATTCAGCGCATCGCCAGACGCTGAGCCGGTTTTATTGCGAAACGTTAGGCCGCCAGGGGTGGCGCTTCGATGATCGTCTCTCTTCCGGAGCAACGTGCTTGCTGAGATTTCCACTGGAAGTGACGGCTAAAGCGCGTTTACTGAACGACTCGCGTAGCGCGGCCATCGAATTAGGAAGTTGGTTCGAGACACCCCTCCATCCGTTACGTTTGCAAGACCATTATCTCGTCGATTATCAATTAGGGTCCTGCCCGGTGGCGGAGTCCAGCGCCAGCAAAGTTATCAACTTGCCTTTGCATGAGCGGGTTACCGCGACCGACGCCGACAGAATCGCGCGCTTTGTCTTTTCCCAGAGTGCGCCAGCAGAAAGAGTTTCCAGCCACGAGCAAGAGAACTAATCTATGCAGGATGTTACGGCCAATCGGATCGCCTGTATCGGCGGCGGTTACTGGGGAAGAAACCTCGTCCGCAATTTCAACGAGCTCGGTGCTCTGTCGTGGATCTGCGAAACCGATCCGATTGCGCGCGCGCAACTCAAACAAACATACCGCGATATAAGCTCAACGGATTCCGTCGAGCAAGTTCTTGCCGACAGTGAGATCGCCGGAGTGGTTATCGCGACCCCGGCAATAACTCACGGCCAACTCGTGCGTCAGGCGCTGCTGGCTGATAAGGACGTGTTCGTCGAGAAACCGCTTTGTTTGTCGGTCGAAGAGGGGAAAAAATTGCTGGCATTGGCGTCTGAAAGGCGCCGCATGCTGATGGTTGGCCACCTGCTCTGGTACCATCCCGCTGTTCTCAAGCTACGAAGCCTGGTTGAGGGCGGCGAGCTCGGCCGCGTCGAGTACATTTATTCGAACCGGCTGAACCTGGGAAAGATCCGCCGTGAAGAAAACATTCTCTGGTCGTTCGCGCCGCACGACATCTCGGTGATCCTCGGCCTGATCGGTGAGATGCCCGATTCGGTCAAGGCCCAGGGCGGTAACTATCTCCACGACCAGATCGCCGACGTAACACTTAGCTTGCTGTCATTTCCGAGCGGCGTGAAGGCGCATATTTTTGTTTCCTGGCTCCATCCTTATAAAGAACAAAAATTGATCGTCGTCGGCGATCGCCAGATGGCTGTCTTTGATGACGTCGAAGAGGTGAACAAGCTGGTTCTGTACCCGCACGCGATCCACTGGAAAAATCACCAGCCGGTGCCCAATCGCGCGGCGGCGCAGCCGGTGCCGGTAGAGCTGGTGGAACCGTTGAAGATGGAATGCCGGCAATTTCTCGAATGTATAAGAACACGCCAATTGCCTTTCACCGACGGCGCCGAAGGTCTGCGCGTGCTCACGGTGCTGCAACAATGCCAGGAGGCGCTTGCTCTGGAGCCGGCAGCAACGAAATTGCCTGCGGCTGAGTCGAAAAAGCCCTACACGGTCCACCCATCCGCCTTCGTCGATGACAACGTCGAAATCGGCCAGGGGACGACGATCTGGCATGTATCGCACGTTATGAAGAATTCACGCATCGGCAGGGACTGCCGGATCGGACAAAATGTCGTGATCGGTCCCGCGGCGCGGATCGGCAACGGTGTCAAGATCCAGAATAACGTATCGGTCTATGAGGGTGTGACTCTTGAAGATGGAGTTTTCTGCGGGCCTTCCATGGTCTTTACCAACGTCTACAATCCGCGCAGCGAGATCCGGCGCATGGATGAGCTGCGGCCTACTCTGGTACGGCGCGGCGCAACCCTGGGCGCTAACTGCACCATCGTTTGCGGCGTGACGATCGGGCAGTACGCGTTTATTGGCGCCGGCGCCGTCGTAACGCGAGATGTGCCGGATTTTGCCCTCGTGGTCGGCAATCCGGCGAAAATTATCGGCTGGATGTGCGCCTGTGGAAATCGCCTTGAGCATAACGGCAATGGCACCGACGGCGTCTGCACATCTTGCCGCCGGGCATACCGCATTACGGGAGAGGAAGTGGCCGCGCTATGAGGACGGTTCCGCTGCTTGATCTGAAGGCCCAGTACGTCACGATTCGAGCGGAGATCCGCGAAGCCATCGAGCGCGTCTGCGAGGCGCAAAATTTTATCTTGGGGCCGGAAGTCAAAGCTTTGGAACAAGAGGTAAGCGCATTTTGCGGCGTGCGCCATGCGATCGGAATGTCATCGGGGACCGACGCGCTCCTGGCGGCGCTCATGGCGATCGGCATGGCGCCGGGCGATGAGGTGATCACGACGCCGTTTACTTTCTTCGCCACCGTGGGCGCCATCGTGCGGCTGGGAGGTCGCCCGGTTTTTGCCGATATCGATCCGGAAACCTTTAATATCGACGCCGCGCAAGCGCTGTCGAAGATTACCACGCGGACCAAGGCGATCATTCCAGTCCATTTATTTGGCCAATGTGCCGAGATCGAAACGCTTTTGGCGGCGGCCAATGAGAATCAATTCTATGTGGTAGAGGACGCGGCGCAGGCTATCGGGGCTTACGATAGCAAAGGCAAACTGGCAGGTAGCTCAGGCGCTATCGGATGCTTCTCATTTTTTCCCAGCAAGAACCTCGGCGCCTTCGGCGACGGCGGCATGGCGATAACTCAGGACGAGAACCTGGCTGAAAGATTAAATCTGCTACGCGCTCATGGCGCCAAGCCGAAGTATTATCATAAAATCGTCGGCGGCAATTTTCGTTTAGATGCGTTACAGGCGGCGATCTTGCGGGTCAAGCTCAAATATTTAAAACAATGGAGTGAAGGGCGGCGCGGCGCGGCGGAGCGTTATCGCATGCTGTTCCAAGAATTGGGCTTGGAGCGAAAAATGTCTTTGCTGCAGGACGCTCCCGGACATATTTATCATCAATTTGTTGGGCGATTTTCCGGGCGCGACCGCCTTCAGGCATTCCTACTGAAGCGCGGCATTGAAACTGCGATCTATTATCCAATTCCGCTCCACCTTCAGGATTGTTTCCAGGAATTAGGCTACAAGCGCGGCGACTTTCCTGTCGCGGAAGCCGCCGCCGAGGAGTCGTTGGCGCTGCCACTGTATCCGGAATTGCACGAGCCCGACCAGCGCTACGTGGTCGAGCAGATTCAGGAATTTTATAAATAGCCGGCACCGCCCGGACGCCGTCAAGCAGCCAAATTGCGCTAGCGTCGGCCTGCGAAAGAACTGGCAATGAGCGAATGGAAAAAAAACTCCCTATGGCTCATTGCGCTCGGCATACTGGGGTTTCTCACTTTTCTTCGAGGCATTGACATTTCCTATTACGCTGATGATTTCGTCTTCTTTTCCGATTTGTCCTGCGCCGATGGCTTTGATCATTTTCTTGGTAAAGGCCGGTTCAGAGGTTTCTATCGGCCAATCGAAGCAGCTCTCTTGACCTGTATTCAGGAGTATTACGGCGTAAATACCATCCCCATACACATTATAAACATATCGCTACACGCTCTACTGTCCTTCTTGGTGTTCACCGTTCTCTTGAAGCTCGATTTTTCCCGCGCGCAAGCGGCTTTCGGAGCGCTTTTCATGTTGCTTTCGCAAGCCAATGCTTCCGCGATACTCGGCAATGACACTCTATCCCAGGTCAGCGCAACGTTTTTCGGCTGTTTCAGTCTGCTGTTTTTGCACGTTGCTCTTGACCATGACGCGACAGCCGGGGCAGGTAACAAAGCGACCTTCAGGTCGGGCTTTTATTTGAGCAGCGTTCTGGCATTTGCGCTTGCGCTGTTTTCAAAAGAAAGCGGTGTTTCATTTTTCCCCCTGCTAGTGGGAGTTCTGTTTCTTAGTTTCTATAGTTCGCCGTCTGGGCTGAAAAAACGCGTACTCCACAGAGCCGCCTTGGCCTTCATCCCTTTCGTGGTTGTTCTGGTCGGTTATTTTTTTACACGAGCGCAAATAGGCGCTTCTCAAGCGACCCTCGGTCACGGTAACTACAACTTCAATATCGGATTCAACGTCGCGGAGAACCTGGCAGAGCTTCTCATCGTCTCGATTATTCCGCTGTCCAGCGTCACGGTATTTACCAGCGTACAGAACGGTCAACTGGGCAGTGTCGCCATGATCGCACTCGCTTCATCTGTCTTTCTGGGTTTGGTGTCTTATGGGTTATGGCAGACACGACGCTATGTCGTGGTTGCAGTCCTAGGAATATTCGCTATCGGCGCATTGTTTCCAATGGTCATTTTGAATCACGTAAGCGAATTGTACGCCTATAACGCCATGCCGTTTATCGCGATGATTGTCGGGGCCGGTTTGGGCGCGGTTTTTGAGAAGGCGCATACGCGTCGGGTTAAACGGCTGGTTCTGATCACGGTTTGCGCGCTATTTGCCAGTCACATCATTGCAGTGCAGGGGAAAGCGGCGCTCATGAGAGATAATGGCGAGCGCGCGACGCTCTTGCTGAAGAGAATAGAGCCCTATGCGCAAAGGGTGTCCCCTGGCGGACAGCTATTGCTGGTAAACCCTGACGACGATTATCCGGAGTATTCGATATTCCTGATGCGTGGGTTCAATGTGTTCAGAGACGGAGTGTCGCGAATTAAGCGCAATGCTAATCGCGCTGACATCGCTGTAAAAATTATCGAACAAAAAGACCTGCAAAGAACTCTAAGCGAACGTCAGGGAGCCGTGGTTTTACACTTGTATGGCGATGCTGTCAGAGTAATGGGCGAGGGTGCGAAAGATGGAGGGCCGAGCTGAAGCGCGGCCGCTCAAGCTTGGAGATCGTTCAGAGCGCCACATGAGTGTCACTGGTAGATTTGTTGCCCTGGGGCTCATTACGCTTTTAGGGTGTGCGCTACGGCTCCTCTCCGCATTTTGGGCGCCGAATGAATTCCCAGCCTGGGCTGACAGCCAAAATTACCTATCGATCGCCAGCAATGTCGCTAAGGATTTTAATTATGCAAACTCTTGGCGACCGCCCAAGGGCCATCCACGTTTCGGCGACATCGGTCCGACGTCGTATCGCGAGCCCATTTACCCGCTTTTTCTCGCTCTTCAATTAAAGCTTTTTGGGAATTCTCCTCGCACTGTTTTTGTCACCCAAGCCCTTCTTGGGGCGCTCGCGATTCCCTTATGCTTTGGACTAGGCATCCTATTACTTTCCTCGCGAGCGGCGCTCTTCGGAGCGTTTATCGAGAGCGTCAACCTATATCATATTTCCTATGTGGGCCGAATCGCGAGCGAGAATATTGCCACTATCGTATTGTTGGTCGTTGTGTACTTAACCCTGCGGGTTTTCAGATCGATCAGCGCCGGCAAACCTATTTCTCGGCGCGATTTGACCTTCTTAACGCTGTCGCTGAGCGCCGCAGTTCTAACCCGCGCGGTATTTGTTCCAGTCGCCGCAGTGACACTCATTTTCATCGGTGCGGCCTGTTACCGCAGAACCGCCGCAGTGCTGCCAGCGGCCCGGACAGTTGGTTTGCTGGCGTTGCTGATTACGGTGTGCGTGTCGCCATGGTTCATCAGGAACTATCTGGTATGGAACACCTTTGTGTATCAGACCAACAGCGGGCACAACATGCTGATGGGGTACAGTGACTTTGCAACCGGCGGCTATGAGAACAACCGGGTTCACACAAGAGTCCTGGAGATCGATCGTGCTCTTGAGCCGCATGGGCATAACGAGCTTGAACGCGACCGTATTTTCAAGCAGGAAGCGCTGCAGTGGATCCGTTCCCATCCTCTGAGGGCGATCTACTTGTTTGTTAAGAAACAAGTTTTATTTTGGTCGCCTATGCCGGCAACCGTCGAAGGATACATGAAGCAGGTTGGCTTTATTTGGGCAGCGAGCTTGCTTTCATTGACCTTGATCGGAGTGCTACGCGCGCGCGGCGATCGATTGTCTCTCAATTATCTTTTTGCGGTCATTTGCGTCTTTTCACTGGTCCATTCCTTGGCTTTGGCGGTTACCCGTTATCGTATTCCCTTGGAGGGCTTGCTCGCGGTCTTCGCAGGTTGTGGCCTGAGTCTATTGCTGAATGTTTCATCCCAACTCAGCCCGCATCGCCTCGGCGTTGGAAAGAACTAACGAGAGTCTAGCATCACTGCGGTACTGTTATGCATTCGGTGAGTTTCTTGTGTTGATAGATGCTCGCACCGTACCGGCGAACAAAGTCATCGAGAGCGATGTTTGTATCGTTGGCGCTGGACCTGCGGGAATCACGTTAGCCCGTGAATTTATCGATCGCTCTTTTCGGGTCTGCTTGTTGGAAGCCGGCGGTTTGGAATTGGATTCAAATACCCAGGCGCTTTACAAGGGCGACAACGTCGGACTTCCTTATTTTCCCCTCGAGACGGCGCGCTTGCGCTATTTCGGCGGCACTGCCAATCATTGGGAAGGCTTATGTCGTCCGCTTGACGCAATTGATTTTGAAGTACGGGACGAAGTTCCTTACAGCGGTTGGCCCTTCGCCAAGTCAAAGCTCGACCCTTTTTACGAACGCGCGCAATCGGTCTGCAAACTCGGGCTTTACAAGTATGATGCGAAAGATTGGGAGTCCGATAAAACTTCGCGCCTTCAATTCGCCGGCAACCGGGTCATCACCACCATCTTTCAGGCCAACCCAATCCGATTCGGCGAAACTTACCGAAATGAAGTTGTCGGCGCCGGTAATATCACCGTCTATCTCTATGCGAATGTAGTAGACATAGTCGCCAGCGATAACGCCCAGCGCATCACGCGCCTGCAAGTGAATTGTTTGCAGGGCAGTAAATTCTGGGTCAACGCCAAGCTCTACATTCTGGCAGCGGGAGGCGTTGAAAATGCTCGCTTGCTGTTGCTGTCCGACAAGGTCCAAAGCGGCGGGCTCGGCAATCGGCACGGTCTGGTTGGCAGATTTTTCATGGAGCACCCGCACCTTGAATCAGGTCTCTTGCTACCGTCCGGACCTCACCTTGCGACGGGTTTTTATAACAATCACAGAGTAAACAATGCGCGAATCTTCGGAATCTTGAGCCTGGCTCCTGAAACCTTACGCCAGGAAAAGATTTTAAACTTCAGCGCTCAGCTCGTGCCCCGGTCGCGCGCGGATGTATCACAGGGTGTTTCATCTTTGAAGACTCTCACCAAAGCTTTCCGGAGCAGGGATGTACCTGACGATTTCTTGCGACACCTATGGAACGTGATTAGCGATATCGACGATGTTGCCGCCGCGGCCTTTAGCCGGTTCGACACCAAGCGGTCTGGTGCGGGAGAGCTCTTCAGCCTGCTTAATCGAACCGAAGCATCGCCCAATCCCGACAGTCGCGTCACTCTCGGCAACGAACGTGATGCTCTCGACCAACGCCGGCCGCGGCTAAACTGGCAACTAAGCCCTTTGGACAAACGCAGTATCCGGCGCGCGCATGAAATTATAGCCCAGGAGGTGGGTCGAGCGGGAATCGGACGGTTCAACATGACCATTGATGATGACGATAGCACCTGGCCTGCTCTTTTAACGGGAGGCTTTCATCACATGGGAACGACTCGTATGCATGTTGATCCCAAGAGCGGGGTGGTAGACGAAAACTGTAAGGTGCATGGCATTGCCAATCTATTCATAGCCGGCAGCTCGGTCTTTCCTACCTCAGGTTACGCCAATCCTACTCTTACGATTGTGGCACTGGCTCTGAAGTTAGCTGAGCATGTGAAACGGGTTATGCAGTGATCGGCGGCATAAACACAAATAGAAGGCGCGTGTTGCGGACCTTGGTTTGCTGCGGCCTCGGCGCCTTACCTGGACTCCTGGGGACTGGGCAACATCGATTTCGGACCGACGATCGACTGCTTCTCTCCCTGGCTGATTTTTTCAAGAGCCGGGAAAGCGCGATAAAAATTGGCCAGGCTTACCTGCGCAATGCGCCCGCAGAAGCTGATGTAAACCGGCTGATTGAACTGGTTAGTTTGTCGCAGCCGGAACATCGCCTAGAGCTGGCCCATGCCCAGGTGGCAAGGCGGCGGGAGTTGCTGGTGCGCCAGCAACGGGAAGACTTTCGCTGTGGCCGTATTGTCAAAGTTGAGGGCTGGATTCTTTCAGAGACGGAAGCTCGACTCTGCGCTCTGGCAGCGCTCGCTTGAGCCTTTCACAGGTTTTGCTGCAGCTACAACATGTTTTCCCTATAGCTCGCTAACCAAGCAAACAGTGTTTCCAGCTCGCTATTGATTGGTGCCGATCATGAACCTCGGATTGTTACGATCGCGAAAGGAAAGCGATACTGTCCTCGCCCTTCCCGAGACAGTCTACAGCGCGGAAAGTGCTGATGAAGTCCGACTGCCTTTGTGCGTTGATTGTGACGGCACCTTGCTTCGGACAGATCTCCTGTTTGAATCTCTATTGGCTCTCGTCAAGCAAGCCCCGCTCAGCCTGGTTTTTCTTCCCTGGTGGCTTTTTAAAGGAAAGGCCTATCTTAAGCAGCGCCTGGCCGAGCGAGTTCATTTGGATATCGCCCTGTTGCCGTACAACTCGCAGCTCGTTAGTTTCCTCCGTGATGCGAAATTCGCAGGTCGGAAGCTGGTTCTGGTCACCGCCTCGCCGCAGAAATTCGCCGAGCAAATTGCCGACCATCTAAAATTGTTTTATCTGATAATGGCGACCGATGCTGTTGAGAACCTGAGTGGCAACAATAAGAGAGATCGTTTGGTGGCCGCTTTTGGTGAACGCGGGTTCGATTACGCGGCCAACGGCTCGATCGATTTGGCAGTGTGGCGCAAGGCTCGCGGCGCGATTCTCGTCAATGTTAGCCGCAGGGTTCACAACCAGGCGGCCAAAATCACCCGGATCCTGGAAGTCGTGCCGCATGCCGCTATGGGTCTACGCCCTTACCTCCGTGCGCTGCGCCTACATCAATGGGCAAAAAACTTGCTGGTCTTTGTACCTTTGTTTTCCGCTCATTTAGTTCAGGACCTTAACTTGATGGCGCAGGCAGCCATGGCCTTTGTCGCCTATGGCTTGGCGGCCTCCAGCGCCTATGTATTGAACGATCTCCTGGATCTTTCCGCGGATCGGGCCCATCCGAGAAAGCGCTTCCGTCCCTTTGCCTCGGGAGAGCTTCCCATTGCCCACGGCATCGCACTCATCCCGTGCCTGCTCGCAGCGGCGCTGGCGCTGAGCTTTTTACTGCCCCCGGCCTTTGGCTGGTTGTTGGCAGGCTATTATCTCACCACGCTGGCGTATTCGCTGTGGATCAAAAATCAGGAGGTCCTCGATGTCATCACTTTGGCGGGACTTTATAGCTTTCGTGTGATTGCCGGTGGCGCCGCCACGGAGATCCGTGTGTCGTTTTGGCTGCTCGCGTTTACCATGTGTGTCTCTCTCAGTCTGGCGCTGGTCAAGCGTTATTTTGAGCTGCGGGTTATGCTCAAAGACGGCAAGGAAAAGGCCAGTGGTCGCGGCTATCACATCGACGATTTGCCGTTTCTCGAGAGTCTCGGCACCGCCAGTGGCGCGATGGCTGTTCTGGTCCTAGCTCTGTACATCAATAGTGCCGATGTCACCCGACACTATTCCCAACCCCAGTGGCTTTGGGTTCTGTGCCCGCTACTGCTGTACTGGATCAGCCGTGCCTGGATGAAGACCCACCGCGGCGAGATGAATGATGACCCGCTTGTGTTCGCTTTGCAGGATAGACTTAGCCACTTGATCGCGGTTCTTGGGGCGATTGTAGTGTTGTTAGCGACCTTGAGTTAAGACTGGAGCCCATTAGCAGTGCACAGCAACGAGAAAACAAACAACAGCCCTATGGGCTTCTTCCGCAATCGGTGGTTGCGGTGGCGCGAGTGTGGGACGGCCGCTGCTGTCGCAGCAACCGCAGGATCATCCAGCGCATCGGACTCGGTGCAAGCCTCTCCTCCAGGTGTGGCAAACCGGCTTCGGGGTCTCGGCAGCATCGCTCTGATCGCCTTTCAGCTCTTGCTGGTGCTGCTGGTGATCCGCCAATTTCAGCTCGAAAATCGTACGTTCTACCATGTTATGCTCCTCGGGTCGGTGGGATTTGTGGTGCACGCGCTCCTACCGCTGAAGTATCGTCTGCCTTTCTTCTCCGTGCTTTCTCTTGCGTCGATCATCGTGGCTTTGGGGCCGGTTGACGGCAGCTATCTGATTGTCCTTGGACTGGTGCTCATCGGTTGCTGCCATCTGCCGCTGCGCTTGGCCGTTCGAGTCGGACTACTGCTCGCGGTCGCGGCCCTATTCGCCGTCTGGCGTATGGAGTTCTTGCCGGCGCCATGGTCGGTGGCGATCTGGCCGCTCTTGGCCTCGATGTTTATGTTCCGGCTGGCGCTGTACTTGTACGCGCTGCAGCACGATAAAAAGCGGCCCACGGCGGCGCAGACGCTCGGTTATTTTTTCATGTTGCCCAACGTGTGTTTTCCGCTGTATCCGGTCATCGACTACTCGACGTTTGTCCGCACCTACTACGACCGTGACATAGGCCGAATTTACCAGACCGGTATCCGGTGGATCGGCCGGGGGCTGCTCCACCTAATTCTCTACCGCTATGTCTACCTGCATTGGGCCGGCGATCCGGCGCAGCTCGCAACCCTGGGCGATCTGGTGCGCTTCCTTCTCGCCACGTTCTTGCTTTACCTGCGCGTCTCCGGCCAGTTTCACCTGTGCATCGGTATGCTCTACTTGTTCGGTTTTCGTCTACCCGAGACGCATCATCTGTATTACCTGGCTGAGAGCTTTACCGACTTCTGGCGCCGCATCAACATTTACTGGAAGGATTTTATGATGAAGCTGGTGTACTACCCCAGCTATTTCCAGTTGCGGCGTTGGGGCGACACTACGGCGCTGGTCGGCGCCACGATCGTGGTATTCTTGGGCACATGGCTCCTCCATTCTTATCAGTGGTTTTGGTTGCGCGGCGGCTTTCCGCTGGAGCCGCAGGATGCGTTGTTCTGGGCTGTCCTGGGTGCCTTGGTGGTTTTTGGCTCATTGCGTGAGATGAAGCGCTCGCGAAAACGCCGGCTCGGTCGCGGTCCCGTGTGGAGCGCGGCGCTTGCCCTGCGCAGGTTCGGCACCTTCACGGTTATCTGCGTCCTATGGTCCCTGTGGAGCGCGGACTCGATCGCTGCCTGGCTCACGATGTGGACCGTGGCCGGTAATGTCACGGTAAATGACCTCTGGCTGCTCGCCGCTTTGATAGTTGGCGGTCTGCTGGTCGCGGGGCGAGCATGGTCGGTTCGGGAGACGGACAATAATGTCAGCGGTCCGATCTACCGCCAGCCGGCGCTGCAATCGGTCACCTTGCTGCTCGGTTTGTTAATGATCGGCAGTACGCCTCTGTACCAGCGTCAGAGCCCGCAGCTGGCTGGTACAGTGGCATCGCTGCAACGCTCCACCTTGAACGCGCGCGACCAGGCGCTACAGCATAGGGGCTACTATGAGAAACTCGACAATGCGAGCCGGATGAGCGCGGAGCTCTGGAATACTCAGGCGCCGGATGGTTGGGCATTCAACGCGGCATACCGGGCGCGCGGCGATTTCATGCTGGGCGAGCTTCGGCCCGACGCCCAAGTGGTCTTCAAAGACCAGCCGTTCACCACGAACCGCTGGGGCATGCGCGACCGCGACCATTCGCTGGCCAAGCCGCCGGGAGTATACCGGATCGCGCTGCTCGGACCATCGCACGTAATGGGGGCAGGTGTCGCAGACGGTGAGACCTTCGCAGATTTCTTAGAGAAGCGCTTGAACGAGTCAGTGACGCAGCAAACTAATATACGCTACGAGGTGCTCAATTTCGGTGTTACCAACTATTCGCTGCTGCAGCAGCTCGCAATACTGGAGGAGCGGGCTGTAATGTTCCAACCCGACGCTGTCTTTATCGCCAACAGCCGGGAAACCCAAGAGCGGCTCATTAGGCACCTGACGCAGGTCATTGTGTCAGGCATCGCCATTCCCTACCCTGACCTGAACGCAATGATTGACCGGCTGGGGGTGAACGCAGTAGCCAACCCCGGCCTGCCGGTGCCATTCGAAATCGTTCGCACCGTGCTCGGCGCCGCGGGAATCCATACGCGAATGCTCGAGATGGAGGCTGTGAGCCGGCTCCGCCCTGCTACCGACAGCTTTGTTCGGTGGAGCTTGGAACGCATTAAAGCGGTCACGCGCGCGCACGGTGCCGTGCCGGTGTTTGTGTCCTTGGACAATGTAATGGACCCTTCTCCCAGTGAGAAGAGCGGCCAGCGGGAGGCGGATGCCGCCGGCTTCAAGGTGTTCGACCTCCGTGATCTCTGGCAAAGACATGATCAGTCTCTGCTGCGAGTTGCCGCTTGGGACATGCACCCAAATGCCGCCGGCCATCGACTGATCGCGAATCGGCTGTTCGAGCTGATGGACGAACACCGCTCCGAGCTCGGGCTCGACGCGGTGGCCGCGCGGGGCGGCGCGCCCACAACAGAAAGCTCAAACCTTTTATCTTCAAGTAAGACTCATCGCTAGGGGAGGCTCATGACAGAAGAAATTAAAAACACGGTCAAGAGTTATATTCTCAAAGAGTTTCTGCCCGGAGAAAATCCAGAAGAGTTGACCGATTCGACGCCGCTGATCACCGACGGAATTTTCGATTCCATAGCCACCTTGAAGCTGGTCGCGTTCATCGAGGAACGTTACGGATTCACCTTGCAGGCGCACGAGGTGGACGTGCAATATCTGAATACCATCGCGGATATCGCCGAGCTCATTCAATCCAAGAAAGCATAAATCTCCTATGGTTATGTGCAGCGCTTTGCATCAATTTTTGCTCGATGGGGCTCGGCTCGGTGCCGATCGTACAGCCGTGGAAGAACCGGGACATGGAAGGATCACCTATCAGGAGCTGGTCAAGCTCTCAGACCGGCTTAGGGATCGCCTGTCGGCTCTCGGCGTAGGTCCTGGCGATCGGGTGGCGATTTATATGCGCAAGTCCATCGACGCGATCGCCTCGATCTTTGGCATTCTGAAAAGCGGTGCGGCCTACGTCCCGGTTGACCCCAGCGCGCCCGCGGCTCGGAATGCATATATTCTGCACAATTGCGCGGTGCGGGTGGTCATCATCGAAGAACGTTTTGCGGCCAGATTACTCGACGAGCTGGCAGAGCTGGGCGTCGAACCACAACTGCTCGTACTCGAAGCCGCCGGCGCCGGGGCGGCTCTGTGCACTGCCCTTGATCGCGAGGATGCCCAACGTCCTGCGCCGGTGGTGGCAACGGCCGCTCCAGCGCCGGACGACCTCGCCTATATTCTGTATACTTCTGGCTCCACCGGGCGGCCAAAGGGAGTGATGCTCTCGCATGAAAACGCCGTCAGTTTTGTCGATTGGTGCTCCGAGGTGTTTCAACCGCACGAGAACGACCGCTTTTCTTCTCACGCGCCGTTCCATTTTGATCTCTCTATTTTGGACATCTACGTGCCGCTCAAACATGGGGCAACCCTGGTCCTGATTGCGGAAGAAATCGGCAAAGAGCCACAGCGATTGGCGCCCTTGATAGCCGAGAGACGTATCTCGGTCTGGTACTCCGCGCCGTCTATATTGAGTCTCCTGGCCCAGTACGGCAATCTCGGGAGTTACGACTATTCAGCGCTCCGCCTGGTCCTCTTTGCCGGCGAGGTCTTCCCGGTCAAACACCTGCGGGCTCTCAAATCCCTCCTGCCCGCGCCCCGCTATTACAATCTATATGGTCCGACTGAAACCAACGTCTGCACGTTTTATGAAATTCCGACGGTATATTCCCGAACAACGCGCTGATCCCTTTCCGATTGGCCGGACCTGTTCTCACGTACTTGACCAAGGTGGTAGACGAGCATGGGCGCGAGGTAGAGGCTCACGAAGAAGGAGAACTGTGTGTCAGCGGACGCGGGGTGATGCAAGGCTACTGGGCACTGCCAGAGCGAATACGAGGGCGTTCCTGGTCGACAAAGCGGCTGAGCGGTGGTACAGAACCGGCGATATTGTGATCGAGTCGGCTGACGGTAACTATACGTTTCTCGGCCGGCGCGATCGCATGATCAAAAGGCGCGGCTACCGGGTTGAGCTCGGCGACATTGAAGCTGGGCTCTATCGGCATCCGCTGATCAAAGAGGCGGCGGTGATCGCCCTGCCCGATGAGGAAGCAGGGGTGAAGATCAAAGCCTTTCTGAGCTGTCGCGATGTCAAACCTCCTTCGATCATCGCCCTTAAACGCTTCTGCGCGGAGAATCTGCCGCTGTACATGATCCCTGACCTCTTCTCCTGGCACGAGGCGCTGCCGAAAACGTCCACCGACAAGCTCGACTATCAGCGGCTGAAGGAGATGCTCTGATGGATTTCGCGTTCACTGAAGAGCAGCAAAGCCTGCGTGAAAACATTATCCGGTTCGCCCAGGAGCAGTTGAACGAGGCAGTCGTCGAGCGCGATCGCGAACAGCGTTTCTCGCCTGAGTTGTGGCGCAAGTGCGGCGAGATCGGGCTGCAAGGACTCCCCGTTCCGGAGCAGTACGGCGGTAGTGGTTTGGACGCGCTTTCCAGTGCCATCGCGCTGGAAGCGTTCGGCTATGGCTGCCATGACGGCGGCCTGGTCTTCGCGCTCTGTGCTCACCTCCTGTCCTGTGTGGTGCCACTCTGCCAATACGGCAACGAAGAGCAAAAGCAACGCTACCTTCCCGGCCTATGTAACGGTGAGCTTGATTGGCGTGCACGCCATGACCGAGCCTGGCTCCGGTTCCGATGCTTTCGCGCTGCGCACCAAAGCCGAGCCCGATGGCGGTGGCTTTCGCATTAACGGAACCAAGACGTTTATCTCGAATGCTCCGATTGCCGACCTGGTGATTGTTTTTGCGATGACTGACCCTAAGAAGGGCTATTACGGTGGCGTGACGGCATTTCTCGTGCAACGTGACACGCCGGGTTTTGCGGTCAGCCAGAAGTTTGAAAAAATGGGCCTGCGCACCTCACCCATCGGCGAGCTGGTGTTCGAGGACGTGTATGTTCCGGCGGAGGCTGTGCTCGGCGGCGTCGGCGCCGGCTCGACCTTATTCACACAGGCGATGGACTGGGAGCGGATCTGCCTGTTTGCCAGTCACATCGGCACCATGGAGCGGCTCTTGGAACAAGCGGTCACCTATGCGCGCACGCGCACGCAATTCAATCAGCGCATCGGCAAGTTTCAAGCGATCTCACATCGCATCGTCGACATGAAAGTGCAACTCGAAGCTGCTCGTCTGCTAACCTACAGAGCAGCCTGGCGTCTCGGCCGAGTGAAAAGCGTCTCCATGGATGCCGCTATGGCTAAGCTGTTTGTCAGTGAGTCCCTGGTCAAAGCGGCTCTCGACACCGTCCAGATTCATGGCGGCTACGGCTACATGACGGAGTACGAACTGGAGCGCGCACTGCGCGATGCTGTGGGAAGCACGATCTATTCTGGAACTTCGGAGATGCAGAGAAACATCATCGCCCGGTGGCTGGGGCTCTAGAGTGAGACGCTAGCAGTAGGTAGAAGGCTAAGGCCTCCGCACTGCGCCGGAGTGCGTGGCCTGAGCGCAGGCAGAAAGTCGCCCCAAGGTAAATAAATCCTCTTCCCCCGATGCCTGCTTATAGCGGCTGCTCGACACCATAACATGCCCATACACAGAGAATTTATTCCGTTTCATAAACCCGACATCGGTGAAGACGAAATCCAATCGGTCATTGAGACGCTCCGATCCGGATGGCTTACGACCGGTTCGAAGGTCAAGCGCTTCGAAGAGGAGTTCGCCGGGTATGTCGGCGCTAAGCACGCCCTGGCGGTGAATTCTGCAACAGCGGCCCTGCATCTGGCGCTGGAAGCGGTTGGTCTTAAAGAGGGCGACGAAGTCATTGTTCCCACCATGACTTTCACGGCGACGGCTGAGGTCGTTCTCTACTTTAAAGCCAAGCCGGTGCTTGTGGATTGCCAGCGCGACACTTTCAATATCGATCCAACAGAGATCCAAGCCGCCGTTACTCCGAAAACCAGGGCGATTATTCCGGTTCATATGGCCGGCCAGCCGTGCGCCATGGACGAGATTATGAGCGCCGCCAAAAAGCATAATCTGAGAGTTATCGAGGATGCGGCACACGCTCTACCGGCCGGTTATCACGGGCGAAGAGTAGGGACGATTGGCGATATCACCTGTTTTTCCTTTTACGCGACCAAAACGATTACCACCGGTGAAGGCGGCATGGCTACGACCGACAACCCAGAATGGGCCGAGCGCATGCGCATCATGAGCCTCCACGGCATCAGTCATGACGCCTGGAAGCGCTATACCAAGGAAGGCTCCTGGTACTATGAAGTTGTCGCGCCTGGCTTCAAATACAACTTGACCGATATTGCGGCGGCCATCGGCATCGAACAACTCAAGAAATGCAGCGCGTTTTGGGAGGCCAGGCAGCGCATCGCCATGATCTATGAGAAAGCTTTTGCCGGGCTGGAAGAAGTTGATATTCCTTCATGCCGAGGCGATGCGCAGCATGCATGGCACCTTTTCATCATTCAGCTGAATCTCGAGCGTCTTAAAATCAATCGCAACCAGTTCATCGAGGCCCTCCGCGAAAAAGGGATTGGCACTTCAGTCCATTTTATCCCGTTGCACCTGCATCCGTATTATCGTGACACCTTCGGCTGCAAAGCAGAGGATTTTCCCAACGCAAGCGCCGCTTTTGAACGGATCATTTCGCTGCCGATTTATCCCGGTATGACCGAAGCAGATGTCGAAAGAGTCATTGAGGCGGTGAGCGGTATCGCCGGGAGCACCGGCGGTGAGAGCATGGCGAAAAGCGTGAAGGGCAAAGCCCAAAAAGGCGAAGAGCAGGGATGAAGGCAAATATAGGAAACGAGCATAGCGTGGATTGCAAACAGCGAAGCGCTCAGCCGCCATGCGCCATGCGCTTTGCAGCGACTACCATGAAGCGTGTATTTGACATTACGGTTTCACTGGTCGGGCTGGCGATTCTCTTGCCCTTGTTCCTGGTAGCGGCCATGGCTATCAGATTGGACTCACCGGGGCCGATCTTTTTTAGACAACTAAGAATAGGCAGAGGATTCCGGCCATTTGTCATCTACAAGTTTCGCACCATGGTGCACGACGCGCCGGCGCGAGGCATCGCCATAACTGCGGCGCACGATCCGCGCATCACGCGCGTGGGACAAATATTGCGCGCGACGAAAGCCGACGAACTGCCGCAGCTCATCAATGTTCTAAAGGGTGATATGACTGTTGTTGGCCCGCGTCCGGAGGTGCCGCGCTACGTCGAACTGTTTCGCAACGATTATGAAGAAATTTTGAAAATACGGCCCGGTATCACCGATCTGGCTTCGATCAAGTACCGCGATGAAGCGAGTGTTCTGAGTCAAGCGCCGGATCCTGAAGCGGAATACGTCAACCGAGTGCTGCCGGACAAGATCAAATTAGCGAAGGAATATATCAGGCGCGCATCTTTTATGTTCGATCTTGGCGTGATGTTTAAGACTTGCTCCAGGCTATTTCACCGAGGAGTCGCATGAAAACCGTGTCAGAGATTCCCTTTATTCGTATCGAACCATCGCGTGGTTGGGTATCGCTCAAGCTGCATGAGGTACTGGCATATCGCGAACTGCTCTATTTTCTTGCTTGGCGCGACATCAAAGTCCGGTACAAACAGACCGCATTAGGAGCGGCTTGGGCGATCATTCAGCCTTTTTTCACCATGCTGGTTTTTAGCGTGTTTTTCGGAAAATTAGGCAAAATCCCCTCGGACGGCATTCCCTATCCGATCTTTGCCTATGCAGCGCTGGTGCCATGGACCTTTTTTGCCAATGGTCTTAATCAATCTTCGAATAGTCTGGTCACCGGCGCTCAGTTGATTAAGAAGGTTTATTTTCCTCGTTTGATCGTGCCGGTAGCTGCGGTGCTGTCGGGCGTGATCGACTTTGTTTTGGCTTTCATCGTTCTGTTGGGGATGATGCTCTACTATGGTTTGATGCCGACGGTCAATATTATCTGGCTTCCGGGGTTTCTATTGTTAGCGTTAGTTACCTCTCTGGGGGTTGGGCTGTGGCTTTCAACATTGAATGTTCAGTACCGCGATGTCCGCTATGCGGTGCCCTTTATCACTCAATTCTGGCTGTTTGCCACGCCAATTGCCTATCCGAGCACCTTGCTCTCCGAACCGTGGCGAACCTTGTACGGCCTGAATCCGATGGTCGGTGTTGTCGAGGGCTTTCGCTGGGTGTTGCTGGGCACGAACACCGGGCCTGGTGCAATGATCTTGGTATCGTCTCTCATGGCTGTCGTCATCCTGATCACCGGTGCTTTTTATTTCCGACGCATGGAAAAAACGTTCGCTGATGTGGTCTAAGTCGCGCGGAGCGCTAAGCGCAAGGCGCAGAGCGCAAAGAAAAAGAGGAAGCACAAGCGCATAGCCAAGCGGGGAACCCAGGCAGTGGCGAAGGAGCGGCCAAAGTTTCGTTTCATGGATCTCGAAATATGGCAAGATGCGGTGGAGATCGCGCTCAGATTATTTGATATAGCGGATCAAGTCGAGGCAAAGAGACTCTATCGATTCGCTGAGCAGTTACGCGGATCCGGACTTTCCAGTCGAATAATATCGCCGAAGGTTCCGGCAGCAGCTCAAAACGCGAATTTTCAAATTTTCTCATATTGCCGTCGTTCAACATTTGAAAACGCTATGTCATTCTTGTGCTGGAAAAGCGGGGATTGATTCAAGAAGGAGAGGTCTCTGACCTGCTGGGAGCGCCTGGACCATCTATGCCGCAAGATCACAAACATTCAAAGGACTATAAACGCTTAGCGCCTTGCGCTCTGCGCTTAGCCGTGGGCTATGAGCACACCAGCCATCCAAGTTGAAAAATTGAGCAAGCAGTACCGCATTGGCAAGCGCAGGGCGCCGTATCACAGCTTGCGCGAAACGATGACCAATTCTGTGGCTGAGCTGTCGCGGCGTCTCGGGTCAATATTTCAGAACTCGGCCGTTGGTTCTACCGGCAGCGACAATACCATCTGGGCTCTAAAAGACGTTTCCTTCCAAATCCAACCTGGCGAAGTTGTGGGAATTATCGGACGCAATGGCGCGGGTAAGAGCACGCTCTTAAAAATTCTTTCACGTATCACTGAGCCGACCACCGGGTTTGCTGAGATTCGCGGCCGAGTGGGTTCATTGTTGGAAGTCGGCACGGGTTTTCATCCGGAGCTCACCGGCCGGGAAAATATTTATCTGAATGGCGCTATTCTGGGCATGAGGAAAGCGGAAATTGAGCGAAAATTCGACGAGATTGTAGCTTTTGCCGAGGTCGAGACTTTTATCGACACACCGGTCAAGCATTTTTCCAGCGGCATGTACCTGCGCCTTGCTTTCGCCGTTGCTGCTTACCTTGAGCCGGAGATCCTGATCGTCGATGAGGTACTGGCTGTTGGGGATGCGAATTTTCAAAAAAAATGTTTAGACAAAATGCAGGATGTCGGCGAGCAGGGTCGTACTGTTCTCCTGGTATCGCACAATATGTCCGCGATCACACGCATGTGTGACCGGGCCATTCTGATCAACGAAGGCAAAGTAGTGAGGGACGGGCCGGCGACCGAAGTTGTCGGTGAGTACTTGACTTCCGGACTGGCCGCTACGGCGCAACGTGAGTGGCTCGATCCGATAAACGCGCCCGGCGGCAAAGTGGCGCGACTGCGGGCGGTTCGCGTGCGCAACGAGGATGGGCGGATTACCGACACAGTGGATATACGCCGGCCCGTGGACATTGAGATGGAATACGAGGTGCTGGAGTCAGGGTACACGCTACAGCCTTTCGTCCAGTTTCATACCCAGCGAGGGATCATGGCTTTTGAAAGTACCGACCTCGATTGCCGCTGGCGTGGCCGTCCCCGGCCGCGCGGCCACTGGGTCACCAGGGCTTGTGTTCCAGGAAATCTCTTGGCGGAAGGTATTATATTTGCCTCGGCCGGTCTTATTACCCGAGACCCGGTCATCAGACAATTTCTGGTACGCGAAGCGGTCGCTTTTCAGATCGTCGACACTTTGGAAGGCGACTCGGCGCGCGGTGATTGGAATGGCCATTTCGGAGGAGTTGTTCGGCCGCTGTTAAAGTGGAGCAGTGAGCATAGTGAGTTTGATACGACCGTAGCGGCAGGTGAATAGAGCCAATGCAAGAAAATAAACCTGAAAGATCAGTGTCTCTAGCGCAATGGCTTCGCTGTCCTTTCTGTTGCGGCAGGTTTAGCGGCAGCGGAACGGAACAAATTGGCCGGAAGTCGGGATATGGCGTGTTGTTCTGCTACTGTGATCGTTATCCCGTGGTGGATGGTATTCCAATTATAAAGAAGGGCGTCATCGGTACCAATCGTCAGAGCGCCGATCAGGTGATCAATTCAATCGAGGCCGGGAAGTACGAGGAAGCGCTGCTGGCGATGATTTTGCCTTCCCCAACCGACGCAGAATTTGCGCCGCAATGGATGCAGAAACTGCCCCCGGTCAGGGGAATAGGGCCGCTCAAAACTCTTATCGGAAAACCGCGCGGGCGGCGTTGGAAAAAACGTGGTGCGGCTTACCTGACGCAGCTGGGAGACCAAATCAAAGGCAGTGAGCTCTTCGATTTTTACTTCTGTCGCTCGACGGGGAATGCCAGGGAACCCTACGGCTTTTATACTTTCCGTTTCGGTCAACCGCGCCATCTCGTGGCGTTGTCTCTGGCGGGCCTCATCATGACACCCGATAGAGCCGTGTTGGATGTCGCATGCGGCTTTGGACACATAACGCGCCATCTGGTAAATCGTGCCGGAGGCCGACCGGTCATCGGCGTGGACCAAAATTTCTTCATGATTTATGCAGCGAAAAACTGGTTGGCGCCGCGGGCCGAATACGTTTGTGCGCAGGCAGATTCC
Source organism: uncultured delta proteobacterium (assembly GCA_963801935.1). Taxonomy (GTDB): domain Bacteria; phylum Desulfobacterota; class Binatia; order UBA9968; family UBA9968; genus DATACQ01. The sequence goes on along the minus strand of CAWDHA010000015.1, from coordinate 38,600 downwards.
GGACTGCCGTTTTCAGACGATATTTTTTCGTCCGTGTTTTGTTCAGATGCCTTCTATATGTTTCCTGGAAAAGCAAACTGCATTCAAGAAATGAAACGGCTGATAGGACGCGATGGATCGATAATCTTAGCTAGTTTGCGTAACTCGCTTATGGACGACCATGCCAGTCGCTTCCGGAAAAGCCTGCCACCTGAGGGTTACGCGGCTCTGGTAGCAGACATGCCCCATCGACTGGTGGCCAATAGCGACATCTTGGCTCGCTACTTGAAAAAGCAAGGACCGTCGCTGGAGCAACCGACTGAAACAGCACAGGTTGCCAGCGAATTATGGCTGTCGTTGATCGCATCACACCGGCAAGATGTATTTCGGGATTATGGCTGCTTCGAAGATTGGATTCATGCTGAAGGGCGGTTGGACTTGAACCAACTCTACAAAGAAGAAAATCGCGATGCGCTCGGCAATATTAATCTGCGCCGCATGTTCCCTTCGGCTGTGTATGAGGAAGAGGATGGAGATTGCAAGCAGTACGAGCCAGAGACGGTAGCCGTCAGCGCGAACGCCCTCCATGATTTGAAGCAAGGAAACCGCAGCACGGAGGTTGAAAAACTGCTTGAGCAGTTTGTTGTGGTCGGCATGCCGGAACGATATTTCTGACCTGTGCGAATCTCTGACGGTTGATTATCGAACTGAAAAATTTTAGCGGAGGTCTCGTGAAAGCAATCATCCTAGCAGGTGGATTCGGATCTCGCTTGTCCGAGGAAACCATCTTGCGTCCCAAACCGATGGTCGAAATCGGCGGCAGACCGATCCTCTGGCATATCATGAACATCTATGCTTGCTACGGGATCAACGAGTTTATTGTCGCGCTCGGCTACAAAGCTGAGATTATAAAAGAGTATTTCCTCAATTTTTACGCCATCAATAACGATATCTCGATCGATCTGAGCTCGGGCAAAACGACGATCCATGACGGCAATCAACCCAACTGGAAAATTCATCTAGTGGATACCGGCCTCTACACCGACACCGGCGGGCGGCTCAAGCGACTGGCTTCATGGTTGGACAAGAATGAAACTTTTATGTTTACCTATGGTGACGGCGTCGCCGACATTGATCTTCACGCCGCGCTGCAATTTCATAACGGCCATGGAAAATTGGCAACCGTCACTGCGGTTCGTCCGCCGGCCCGGTTTGGCAGAATGGCCATGGAAAACGACCTGGTCGCCGAGTTTCACGAGAAACCCGAAGAAGGAGAGGGATGGATCAGCGGCGGGTTTTTCATTCTCAATGCCAAAGTCTTGAATTATATCGACGGCGATAAAACCGTTTGGGAACGCGACCCGATCGAGCGCCTGGCCCGAGAAGGTCAGATTGCCGGCTACCTGCATCGAGGATTTTGGTCCTGCATGGATACGCTGAAAGAAAAAAATATGCTCGAGGATCTTTGGGCCGCTAACCAGGCACCGTGGCGAATGTGGGATAAAGAGCAAGCGAAGCTCAGTTCCCTTAGAGCATCGGCGCGAAGATAAAGGAGTCAAAATGAAAGTTCTGGTTACCGGAATAGACGGCTACATCGGATCGCAGCTCGGTTTGCTGTTGATCGATCGCGGCCACGCCGTCACCGGATTGGACACCGGTTATTATCGCGACGGCTGTTTGTATGCCGAAAAAAAAAACAACGTTGCCGCGGTGATTAATCAAGACATTCGGCGCATCGCGCAAGATGACCTTCGCGGCTTTGATGCCATTGTCCATCTAGCCGAGTTGTCGAACGATCCTTTGGGCCAGCATAATCCTGAGCTGACTTATCGAATCAATCACCTCGGGACCGTGGAGTTGGCTAAAAAAACGATACGAGCGGGAGTTTCCCGATTCGTCTACACATCGTCATGCAGCATTTACGGTGTCGCCGATGGGCAAGAACACAAGACCGAGGAATCGGAGCCCAATCCTCAGACCGCTTATGCCAAGTGCAAAGCCTTGGTTGAACGCGACGTGTCCGCCCTCGCGACCGACGATTTTTCGCCGACTTTTTTGCGTAATGCCACGGCTTACGGCCCCTCATCCCGGATGCGCTTTGATATCGTGCTCAATAATTTGGCCGGCCTGGCCTGGACCACCAGGGAAATAAAGATGACCAGCGACGGCAGTCCCTGGCGCCCGCTGGTTCACGTTCTCGACATCGCGCATGCCATCGCCTGTGCTCTCGACGCTCCGAGACAGATTGTTCACAATCAGGTTTTTAACGTCGGCTCGACGGCGGAAAATTATCAAGTGCGCGAGATTGCCCAGATTGTCGCCGATGTATTTCCTGGCTGCAAGTTGAGCTTCGGCAAGAGTGATGGAGACAATCGCAGCTACCGGGTCAGATTCGATAAAATCCATGCTTTGCTCCCCGGCTTCAAGTGTCAAAGAAACGTGAGAATGGGCGCCGGAGAGCTGCTGGAGTTGTTTAGATGCATCGACATGTCTTCGGAAACTTTTAAGTTTCGTGCCTATACGCGGCTCAACCAACTCCAGCACCTGCTCGGCACGGGACAGATCGACCAGGAGTTCTACTGGTCGGCACCAGAAACGCAGGCAACTCGCGGCGCGCTTGCCGCGACTTCCCAGGCCGCTTCTCCCGCTCCTACGGTCTGAAGCGATGACGTCTACCCAGGCGCAGACGCCGAACTGCCGCAGCTGTGGCGCTCTACTATGCCATACCTTTGTCGATCTCGGCATGTCGCCGCTCGCCAACTCGTACATCAAAGCCGAGCAGTTGTACCAGATGGAGCCGTTTTATCCGCTTCATGTTCGGGTCTGCGATGCCTGCATGCTCGTACAGTTGGAGCCCGTCACCGCTCCTGAAGACATCTTTTCCGACTACGCCTATTTTTCCTCCTATTCGGAGAGCTGGCTAGCGCATGCCAGTGCATATGCGGATAAGGTAAGCCGGCGTTTCGGTCTCGATAGCGCCAGCCGAGTAGTGGAGATCGCGAGCAACGACGGCTATCTGCTCCAATATTTTGTGGCGAAAGGCATTCCCGTTTTAGGCATTGAGCCGGCAAGCAACGTCGCCGCCGCGGCAGTCGAACGAGACATTCCCACCCTGGTTCGGTTTTTCAACGCGGACCTGGCCAATGATTTGGCTGCCGATGGCAAGCGCGCCGACTTGATCATCGGCAACAACGTTCTGGCTCATGTTCCGGAGCTGAACGATTTCGTCTCAGGACTGAAAATCCTGCTCGCGCCAACCGGAGTGATCACCCTGGAGTTTCCGCACTTGATGCGCTTGATGGCAGAGAATCAATTCGATACGATCTACCACGAGCATTTCTCGTATTTTTCTTTAATCACGATTAGGAAGCTGTTCGCGCGCCACGGGCTGTCGGTGTTCGACGTCGAAGAACTGGCTACGCACGGCGGTTCTCTGAGGATCTATGGCGCTCACCGCGAAGACAGTTCAAAGCCCGCCAGCGAACGGGTCGGCGATCTGATCTCGAGAGAAAAAGCCGCCGGCTTTACAAAGCTCGAACATTATCTCTCTTTCGCCGCACAGGTCGCAGAAACCAAACGCAAATTGCTCAACTTTCTGGTCAGCGCAAAGAGCGCCGGGAAATCCATTGCCGGCTATGGCGCGCCGGCAAAAGGCAACACTCTGCTGAATTATTGCGGCATTCGCTCGGACCTTCTCGACTACACCGTCGACCGCAGCCCGCACAAGCAGGGACATTTTCTCCCGGGAACCCATATCCCGATACATAGCCCGGAAAAAATCAACGAGAGCCGGCCCGATTATCTTTTGATTCTACCGTGGAATTTAAAAGAGGAGATCATGAGCCAAATGCAGCACGTACGTTCTTGGGGCGGGCAATTCGTTGTGCCGATCCCCGAGGTGAAGGTGTTGTAGCCGTACGCCGCAAGCCTTGCTGCCTATGACTTTTACCGAGACCCAGCTCAAAGGCGTATTGGTCATCGAGCCGGAAAAGCTCGAAGACGAAAGAGGATTTTTCGCTCGGACATGGTGCCAGCGAGACTTCGTGCGCCACGGCCTCAATCCCGAGCTCGCCCAATGCAGCATTTCATTCAATCACAAGCGTGGGACTTTGCGAGGCATGCATTACCAGATCATGCCCTATGAAGAAGTCAAAACGGTGCGCTGCACCATGGGGGCTATTTATGACGTTGTCGTAGATTTGCGGCCGGCTTCACCAACTTTCAGGCAGTGGCTTGGGTTCAATCTCGATGCCGTTACCCGCCGCATGTTGTATATAGCCGAAGGGTTTGCCCATGGCTTTCAAACTCTGGACGATAACACCGAAGTCTTCTATCAAATCTCTCAATTTTATGTGCCGGAATACGCGCGCGGATTTCGCTGGGATGACCCGGCATTCGCGATCGAATGGCCCGATGGGCAGCGGACGATCTCGCAGCGCGACCTTACGTTCCCGGATTTTGTCATACCAAAGTTAAACCCCGAGGCTACTCCCATAGACCAATCGTAAAATGCAAGTAGATCTTCTGAAAAGCAAGGCGCTGTCGTTGGCTCGTCAAATCTACAGGCGCTGTCGGGTTATGCAATGGGCGCATGGCCTCGCGCAACGTAATCATTGGCGCGAACTGCATACGCGGGACTCCTGCGTCTATGGTTTTGTTAATCCACTCGCCATTCTGCTTGACGTCATAAAGAGTGGGAGCGGCGCGCCGCGCGGCAGTGGCGCAGTAGCATGCCTCGAGTCGACTCTGGCATCGGTTCTCGGCGTGCGCCATGTGACCACCTTCCGCAGCGGCAGGAATTCGCTGCGGGCGATCCTGAGAGCGAGTGGCATCGGCGCGGGGCACGAGGTAATTATCCCCGGGCTCACTTGTGCTGTTGTTCCCTATACGATTCTTCACTGCGGCGCGCGACCTGTTTACGTCGACATAGGCCGAGATTACCGCATGAATCTCGAGGCGCTCAGCGCCGCGTTTTCGCCGCGGACTAAGGCTATCATGGTCCAGCACTCGTTCGGGATTCCGGAGCGCATCAGCGAGATTGCTTCCTTGGCGCAGCAGAGAGACATACAGGTAATCGAGGATTGCACGCACGTCCTGCCGGGGTCGGCGTACGACAAAAAGCCGATGGGAACGGTAGGAGCCGCGGCGTATTTTTCCTTCGAAAGCGGCAAGACAATCTCCAGTGGTTGGGGCGGTGCAGTGGTTACCAATAATGACGAAATCGCTATGTGCCTGCGTCAGATGCAGCAGGAAGTTTCGCCGTTGAGTCGCGACGACAACATCAGGATAAGCGCTCAGTTGTTTCTCACTATACTGAGCAACCATCCGGATCTGTTTGCCATCGGTAATTTACTTCGTCCATGGCTAGCCGGAAAAAGACTTGTGCCGAATCCAGTTCCGGCGGGCGAGCGCCGGGGTGAGCCGCCTACCGAGCTGCTTGGACGCTTAGCTGACATCCAAGCGAGTTTACTGCTGCGCCAGTTAAAGCGACTTTCTTCAATCAGTGAACGGCGCCGAGCGTGCGTGAAAGCTTTCGCAGAACGCCTCGGTGGCCCCGTGACCGGACTCCCACTGATGTGGTACCCGCTTCAGGTACGAAATCGAGACCAAGCGTTAGAAGCGTTCCGAAAAGAGCAGATCTGGCTGCGCACTTGGAAAGCCCCGCTGACGCCAGCGAACAGCGATATGGATCGCGCGCAATACCGCTGGGGCAGTTGCCCGGTGGCAGAGGAAATCAGCCGTGTTTTTATCGCCCTCCCAACCATGCTCAAAAAACAGGATATCGAGCGCGTCCTCAAGGTTGCTGCACGCCATCTCGACATTGTTCGGGTTCAATAGCGAGCTGCTCTGTGCGGTGGTCCGAGCCACGATCGGAATAGAGCGAATCTTTAGAGCCGAAACGGATCTATGATCCAGTGGATGCGCAATCACAGCTGTACGAGCTCATAAAAGAATTATATCCAATCTGCCGCAGTATCACCGGCGACGGCGTGCGCCGAAGCCTGGATATTCTAAAAGCTTACATACCCCTCGAAATTTGCGAGGTGCCGACGGGCACACCGGTATTCGACTGGACTGTTCCCAAGGAATGGAACATCAGGGACGCATACATAAAAAACCCGCAAGGTGAAAAGGTCGTCGATTTCAGTGCCTGTAATCTGCACGTCGTCAGTTATAGTGTCCCGTTTGCCGGAACGCTTTCTCTCGAAGCGCTCAAGGAGCATCTGTTCACACTGCCTGCGTACCCCGACTGGATTCCCTATCGAACGACCTACTACAACGAGAACTGGGGTTTCTGTCTTTCTCACCGAAGGCTTAACGAACTAACCGATGGCAAATACGAGGTCTACATCGACTCCTCTCTCAATAACGGTCATTTAAGCTACGGCGAGCACTATATCCGGGGCCAAACGGCGGACGAAATTCTATTTTCATGTCACATCTGCCATCCGTCCTTATGCAATGACAATCTTTCTGGCGTCGCCCTCATGGTTGCCCTGTTTAATCACTTGAGGCAAAAGCGCCGGCGGTATTCGTATCGTTTTTTGTTCATTCCAGGGACCATTGGTTCGATCACGTGGCTGGCGCTCAACGAAGCGCGAGTTGCTTCGATTAAGCATGGTCTGGTGCTCGCCGGTGTCGGCGATAAGGGGGGATTTACCTATAAGAAGACCCGGGCGGGAAATGCCGAGATCGATAAAACCTTTGAACACCTACTCAAGAGCTCAACTGGCATCTCCTCCCAGATCATCGATTTTTATCCCTACGGCTATGACGAACGGCAATTTTGCTCGCCTGGCTTCGATCTGCCGGTGGGTTGCGTGATGCGAACCCCTTTCGCGCAATACCCGCAATACCACACTTCCGCCGATAACTTGGAATTTATAAGTCTCGAAGGGCTCGGCGATTCGGTTGCAAAGTGCGTCTCTGCCCTGGATATTCTGGAATCCAACCGGGCCTATGTGAACCAGAACCCAAAGTGCGAACCCCAATTGGGGCGAAGAGGCCTGTATCAAGCGCTGGGCGGGCAAACGCAAACGAAAATCAACGAAATGGCGCTTCTATGGGTACTGAACTTTTCCGACGGCTTTCACACCCTGCTCGATATAGCGGAGAAATCAGGGTACGAGTTCGGCTCAATCAAAAACGCCGCCGATCTATTGGTTGAACACCAACTTCTCAAGGCATTGCGCATCGATGATTAAGGGTATTGAGTGTTACAATGACTCCATCGTTAATGGCTCATTCCATTGGAGCAACGTACGGAATTTATCGCGGGCGCCTTTTCCATTTAGCGGGTTGACATACACTGGTCGAATGTTATTGGTAGATCAGGGCTCAGGGTCGCACCTTTTTACAATTCAGCAACAACAATTTTATTCGTAGCTTGAGGCCGGATGAGCGCTGGCCTGAGTTATCAACCTCGAGGACGGCCATGAAGTTATTCGCTCAAACGATCATCTCCTAAGATCGGGACAGCCAGTGGTTTCCGGAACGTCATCGTCACGAGGGTGCCGGCGGTATTAGCAACGCCATCGGCACGCGCTTAACGACTTCTGCTTTCGCTCGGCTGTCATATTTCACACGTTAAGCTTTCGCGACAATAATGCTGTCACGAGCTCGAAATATTCTCTTGCTGCGAGTTTCTCCGGTACCGAGCGCAGCAAGGGAGGCTCCTGAACGAGACTGTGGCTCTCAACAATACAGAGGCGGCCACTTGGATAGAGGATTCCGATGAATACAATCTTTTTTGATTCACCCGTAAGCGAGAACGATAGAAGGACACTGCTGTTTGACGGGCAACTTTTTGTTTTTTCGCCCCGCCCGAGTTCAATTGCTCTATGCCAGTTTGCCGATGAGCTGATCCGGGAGGCTTTTGGCAAGCTATCTCCAGAACAGGCGCAATATCAACTTCCGGTAGAGGAATATGCCGCCATTCTCGCGGAGCTTAAGCCACAGTTTATTCACCACCCGAAATCAAAGAAGTATATACAAACGCTTCTTAAAGAGCTTGGATGTGAGCTCAGTAAAACCTATTTCGACGTGCCGAGAATGAGAACATCCACAAGTGATGGATATCTCACCACCGGAATCGCCTATGCCTGGCACCCGCACAGGGATACGTGGTTTTCGGCGCCACAGTGCCAGATCAACTGGTGGATGCCGATTTACCCTATTGACGCCAATCACGGCGTGGCGTTCCATCCGCATTACTGGAAAGCTCCCATCAAGAACGACTCCAGTAAGTACAACTATTATCAATGGAACAAGGAGTTCCGGCCAAACGCATCCCAATATTTAAAGGAGGATCCTCGACCACTACCTCGCCCGATAGAGCCGGTCGAACATGAACCGCAGATTCGCCCTGTTTGTCCTCCCGGCGGTATTGTTATGTTCGCCGGCGCTCAGTTGCACTCCACGGTGCCAAACACTTCAGGCAAAACCCGATACAGCATAGACTTCAGAACCGTGAATCTCGACGATCTAGAGGCTAAGACGGGAGCGCCTAACATCGATTCTCAATGCACCGGCACTGCTCTTAGAGATTATCTCCGAGCCACCGACCTATCCCGCATTCCAGAGGAGATTGTCGGATCTTATGATGACGACACCCAAGAGGCGGGAGAACTCGTCTACTCTCGGACGTCAACAAGTCTGGTGCTGATGTCACAAGCCGTAAGATTTCTGACTGAGATCTATGAGCCATGGAGCGCTGTCTAGAGTCTAAATGATGGACAAGTTACGCTTCGGCGTGATTGGCACTGGGAACTTTGCTGAAATTTGCCATCTGCCTGGTTTGCAATCTCATCATCGCGCGCACGTAGTCGCCCTCTGCGGCAGCGATTATGCTCGAACGCGCGCTTTAGCTGACCGGTTCTCGGTTCCTGAAGTGCATACGCACTATCGAGAACTGTGCTGCCGGGATGATATCGACGGGGTGACGATCGTCACTGAGAATGTCTTTCATGCCGAACAGGCGATCACTGCATTAAATCACGGCAAGCATGTTCTTTGTGAAAAACCTCTCGCCATGAATACCGCTGAGGCTCGAGAGATGACAAATGCCGCCGACAAGAGCGGCAAGGTTCATCAAGTCGCATTTACGTTCCGCTATGGCTGCGCGATCGGTGAATTGCGCCGCCGTTTAAGAGCGGGTGACATCGGCAAGCCCTTCTATCTGCGGATCCAGTATGATGGGTGGGATGGATTGCAGCCCGATTGGCAAACCGGGTGGCGCGAGAAGCAGAGTCTCGCCGGTGGCGGGATGTTGTATGATCTAGGAGCGCATCTCTTCGATATTGCCCGGTTTGTTCTAGGCCCCATTTCGTCTGTAAGCGGATTCACGCACAGCATCCCACGCTGCCGTATTGACAAGCGCACGGCAGAGCCTGCGAGAGTGGAGACCGATGATCTCGCGGCGGTATGGTTTACTCAACCGCACGGCGTCCGCGGGCAATGGTTTGCTAGCAGGATTACGCCGCCGTTCGCGCAGAACGGTTATGTCGAGGTGATCGGCCCGCAAGGCGCGTTGAAGGCATCCTTGAGTCGCGGCAAGTTTGATTTACTGAAGATCTCACGGCCGACTAGCCCCAGTTGGGAGGAGTTGCCGCTGCCCGCGGCTGTAAATAATGGCGAACCGCATTGCTTGGCAACGATGATGCGCAGTTTTGTTGAAGCCTGCTTGCGCGGACATATCGATGAAGAACTCGACGCTTCGTTTGAAGACGGCTTGGCCGTTCAGCAGTGCATCGAGGATGTTCTCCGTTTTCAGGAACAAGCTCGCAGTGTCGGCGAAAAATAGCTTGGCTTTCTAGCGTCTGCATGGTCGATGCAGGGCAGCCCTGTTGCGCGCAGCAGCCCCTCCGAGGCTTGATACAACTCAGTCGGGTCGGGCTTCGCCACTGTCATTTCTATTATAATCGAATAACGTCTCACGGGCTTGCATCGGCGGACTAAGCAGCCGCGGGTATTTGGCACGCTGGGACCAGCAGGTAAGTAGAAGAGGTATGCCGGTAATGCGCCTTATTGATCGACTGACTCGACGGGTGGGTATGATGAGCGGCCGGCCGCACTGTGCGGTCTTTGTCGTGGGCTGCCAACGCTCAGGTACAACGATGCTGTTAAACGTACTGGGAAAATCTGCTGAGTGTCGGGTTTATCATGAAGGAAAGAACAGTCCAGCCTACGATTATTATCGCCTCCAGTCGCAAGAGACGGTGACTCGGCTGATACAAAGCAGCCATGAGCCCATCGTCGTGTTCAAACCGGTTCTAGACTCGCAACATACCGATCGGCTGCTCGATCTCTATGCCAACGGCAAAGCGATCTGGATCTATCGCCACTATGGCGACGTCGTTAACTCTTCGGTTAAGAAATGGCGGGGCGATCAGAAGGAAATCATGTATGGGATTGCTGCGGCGATTCGGCGAGATCCCAAACACCACCAGTATGCCATCAGCGAGCGGATGAGTGAACGGACGGTCAACCTCGTGAAAAACCTCTGCCATCCGGGCATGTCAGCGGAGGACGGCGCCGCTCTGCTGTGGTATGTCCGAAATTTGCTGTATTTTGATCTGGCGCTGGAAAAAAATCCCAGCGTATTACTGGTCAGGTATGAAGATCTCGTGGCGCGGCCGCGCGAGTCCTTCCCCAGGATTTTCGACTTTATCGGTTGCCACTTTGATCAGAAATACCTGAGTGATATTTTCGATACGTCCATCCAAAAAAATGGCGCGCCGGTTATCAATGAGGAAATCAAGCGCCACTGCCGCGATATGATGGAACGACTGGATGATCAATACGCCCTGGCAGCGCCGAGAGGCGAGCGGATTGAGATGCGAGATCCACGGAGTAACGAGTGACGACCTTACAACAGCAAGAGGATATTTTCGAGCTTGTGAACGACAGCATCATGACGCGCAGCATGGAGGGTGTCATCGAGTTTTGGAATCATAGCGCTGAGGAGCTTTATGGGTGGCGCAAGGAGGAAGCCATCGGCCGAGTCAGCCACAGTCTACTGAAAACGCAGTTCCCGAAGCCGTTGGAGGAGATCGAATCCGAACTGATTCGCGAGCGACGATGGGAAGGCAAGCTCGTGCATACCACGCGAGACGGTAGTCTCGTGGCGGTCGAAAGCCGGTGGTCTCTGGAGCTAAAAGAACAGATTGGCGCGTTAGTTGAAATTAACACGCCGTCAATCGACCCTGAGCCGCGTCCAGAGGAGAGCAGATACCGGCGCAAAGAGCCGCGAAACTTAGTGGAGCCAAGACACGAGGATATTTTCGAGCTTGTGAACGACAGTGTCATGACGCGCAGCATGGAGGGTGTCATCGAGTTTTGGAACCACAGCGCCGAGGAGCTTTATGGATGGCGCAAAGAGGAGGCCATCGGCCGAGTCAGCCACAACCTACTGAAGACGCAATTCCCGAAGCCGTTGGCAGAGATCGAAGCCGAACTGGTTCGCAACAAACGATGGCAAGGCAAGCTCGTGCATACGACGCGAAACGGCGGCCCGTCACGGTAGTCCAAAGCCGGTGGTCTCTGGATCTTGAGGAACAATTCGGGGCGCTGGTCGAGATCAACACCCGTTCGACCGCTGCCGGAAAGTTCTCTGAGGCGCGCCCATCCGGCTATGGCGTAGGAATCGGCAGGCAAAAACAACTCCAGGCGTCAACATCGGTCAAGGTAGACGATTGCTCTCGCCAAGATCGCCAATCATGTCTTGCTGGTGGCGGTATTTTCTGTGTGCTGCTCTTCCTGGCGGTCTTTTACTACTATGGCTGGAGCGGGCAGAGAACATTTACGAGTCCGATCGGCCAGTTTATATATTTTGCTCTTCCCGGTTTGCTGGCGATTGCGTTCTTTATGTCCTTGCGACTGCGCGCATCTCACAAGATCAATATCGCTCTCAGCTTCGTCTCAGTAGCTCTCACCACCTATACTTTAGAAGGCGCGATGACCTTGTGGTCGAGTTTGCCTTCAGTCCGGGTGAGTCAAAATCGCCAGAGCTTAATGGCGGCCGCGCAAGCATTGGGAGTGAAATATGACAGCCGGACGAAAGCGCAAGTCATTGACGATTTCCGCAACGCGCGGCATCGATGCCGTTCCTTCGCTATAGCCTGGAGAACTATTGACCGAGCAGCGAGACGGCATCCTCAAGTCGGCTGCTACTAGCAACGGGGTCGAGCTCCTGCCGCTAGCCGGTATGGCCGAGAAACTAACGGTCGTATGCAATGAGGGCGGAGAATTTTTGACGTATACCAGCGATAAGCATGGTTTTAATAATCCGCCGAGTGTTTGGAGCGCTGCCATTGACATCGTCGCGGTTGGGGATTCCTTTACCCAAGGTTACTGCGTTGCGCCGCGACAAGAGTTTTATTTCCGCCATACGGCGGCGTCACCCGGGAACGCTCAACCTCGGCATAGGAGGAAACGGTCCTCTGGTGATGTTGGCAACCATAAGAGAGTACGCTCAGATCGTAAAACCGAAAGTTGTGCTGTGGTTTTATTTTGAAGGCAATGATCTGGCAGATTTAGGCAACGAAAGAAAGAATCCTGTTCTCAGTCAGTATCTGACAAACAATGAATTTAGCCAGGGTTTATTTAACCGGCAGGCTGAGATCGATCGGGCCCTTGTGGCGTATCTGGAAAGTGTTCCCAAAACGAACTGGTCGATAAAGCTACAGGAAATATCGGGAACAGATTAAGAAAACCGACACATCTACCACAGAAGTTGAAAGATATTGCGAAGCTAAGCAAAATGCGTCAAGGACTCGGGGTAGTATACGGAGCCGCTGTGATGCCTCCTCTGGACGAGACAGCCGGACCGCGGCGGCGAGACGTGCCCCAAGTAGATTTGTTAATAGACGTCCTTTTGCAGGCAAAGAAATCCGTCGACCAATGGGGAGGCAACCTCTATTTTGTCTATCTGCCGGCGCGGAGCCGCTATGTGCCGGCACAAGCGCGTGAGCAATATCGGCCCTGTGGTACTTAGCGCAGTAAATAACGCAGGCCTGCCGGTGATCGACATACATCCAATCTTTCTGGCTCAGAAAGATCCTCTCAGTCTTTTTGCCTTACGTCTTGCCGATCACTATAACGAGGCAGGTCATCGGCTGGTGGCAGAGGAAGTCCTGCGCTCGCTCTCGTTGCGCAATTAAATATTTTAGAACTTACAGCTCGACAAAATTCGAATTTCGCACTTCGAACTTCGAAATTTAATCTTCTCTTCTCTCTTTTGCTTGAGCTGATGAGCTTGACGTGTGACGGCGTATAACGAAATTGTCGGCCTGATTCCTGCGGGGGGTCAAGCAAACCGCATCGCTCCTCTTCCCTTTAGCAAAGAGTTGTACCCGATCGGATTCCGACCTGGAGGCGCAGGGCGGGGTTTGCGGACCAAAGTGGTCTCTCACTATCTGCTGGAGAAAATGCGCCTGGCGGGCATTACCCGAGCCTACATCGTGCTGCGCCCCGGCAAATGGGACATCCCAGCTTACTTTGGCGACGGCTTACTTTTGAACATGCATCTGGCCTATCTCATGACGCGCTCGCCACTTGGGGTCCCCTACACCTTAGATCAGGCTTATCCTTTTGTCGGCGAAGCGCTGGTAGCTTTCGGTTTTCCGGATATTCTCTTCCAGCCCGATGAGGCTTTCATCCAGTTGCTGTCGCGGCAACAAACAGATGGTGCAGATGTGTTGTTAGGACTGTTTCCAACTAATTTACCTCAGAACGAGGATCTTGTCGATGTCGATGAAAAGGGTCTCGTGCGAGCGATCGTCCAAAAGCCGGAGCGCACGCACTTGTGTTACACGTGGGGAATAGCGCTGTGGACACCTGTGTTTACCAAATTCCTGCATGAATATGTGTCTATTCGTCAGGAGCCGCCGCCGGCGGCGCGTGAATTAACTGCGGGCGACGTTATCCAGGCCGCAATCGAAAATAATTTACGGGTAGATGCTGTGCAGGTTTCCAAAGATCCCTACCTTGATATCGGCACCCCGGAACGGTTATTCACGGCCGTCAAAGATTTCGTTATTCGTAAAGTCGATGAGACGGCATAGCTCATCTAAAGAAGGGCATCATGGCATATGATCCAAGCGACAAAGGGCATCAGAGCTGCGGCGTGAGCCTGGGAGGCGGAAGATTTGTGCAGCAGGAGGTTGAAGTGAGCTTCCGGAGATCCAAAGCCTTGCAGCAAAAGTCGCACACACTCGTCCCGGGTGGATGCCATACCTATTCGAAGGGCGATGATCAGTACCCGGAACGCGCGCCCGCTTTTATTGCAAAAGGCAAAGGTTGTCATGTCTGGGACGTCGATGGAAATGAGTTCATCGAATACGGAATGGGTATTCGGGCGGTAACGTTAGGCCATGCTTATCCGCCGGTCGTGGAAGCAGCCTATAAACAAATGCTCTTGGGCACTAATTTTACCCGGCCTGCCGCCATCGAAGTCGAATGCGCCGAAGAGATACTTAGCATGATCGATGGGGCCGAGATGGTGAAGTTCGCCAAGAATGGCTCCGACGTGACGACGGCAGCGGTCAAGTTAGCGCGTGCTTATACGGGGCGAGATCTAGTCGCCGTGTGTGCTGAACACCCATTTTTCTCCGTCGATGATTGGTTTATCGGCAGTACCTCTATGGCTGCTGGCATTCCTCTGCAGATGCGAAACTTGACTGTAAAATTTCACTACAACGATCTCGCAAGTGTTGAAGCGCTTTTCGACGAGCATCCGGCGGAAATTGCCTGCGTGATCTTAGAGGCGGAAACCACAGAGCCTCCGGTGAGCAACTTTCTTCATGGCCTTCAGCGAATTTGCCAAAAAAACGGAACGCTTCTGATTCTCGATGAAATGATTACCGGATTTCGTTGGCACAACGGCGGCGCTCAGCATTACTATGGCATCGTTCCCGACCTATCGACCTTCGGTAAGGCGATGGGCAACGGATTTGCCTTATCCGCTTTATTAGGTAAGAGAGCGATAATGCAATTGGGCGGATTGTATCATCACAAAGAGCGCGTCTTTTTGTTATCTACGACTCACGGAGCGGAGAATCACGCTCTGGCCGCTGCCAGAGAAGTGATGCGAATCTACCAAAAACAACCGGTGGTGGAACATCTTTATCGCCAGGGAGAGCGTCTGGCCAGGGGAGTAAGCCGCGCCATCGGGGAAAACAAATTGCAGGATTATTTTCAACTTTCAGGTAAGCCGTGCAATTTAGTTTATGCGACCCTCGACCAGGAAAAGAATCGATCGCAAGCTTTTCGCACGCTGTTTTTGCAAGAAACCATAAAACGGGCAATTATCGCGCCTTCATTAGTGGTCAGCTTTTCTCATAGTGATGAGGATATTGATAGAACAATAGACGCCATCGGCGAATCACTCAACATTTATCGCAAGGCTTTAGACGAAGGGATCGAGAAGTATCTCCAAGGTCGTGTACTCAAGTCGGTGTTTCGCAAATTCAATTGAAACGAAAGAAGACATCTTCATTTGATGTCGAGATTCGCAGCAAGCAGTAAACGCGTTTATTACAACCCCAGGCCGGCCGTTTACAGGGCAAAAGGACATCAGATGAGTCAAAAAAATGACCTGAGCCGCCGGCAATTCATCAAACGGACGGCCCTAGCCAGTACGCTTGTGGTCGGTGCCGGCTCAGCAGTCGGTGGCGGAACAGCACTGCACGACAAGCTCTCGTTGGATAAGCTTATCGCGCAGCGTGATCGGCTCCGCCCCCGCAACGGCAAGCGCTGGTTCATTCCGATTGAGTATGAAAGCGTGAGCGCCCTGGCAACGCTGATCATTCCCTCAGATCAAACCGGACCCGGCGCGCGAGAGGCGAAGGTAACCGACAGCCTCGACGAACGGCTAGCCCGCTCGGTTCGCCAGCAACGCCTGTACGCCTCAGGTTTAGTGGGCTTTGATGAACTGGCGCGCCATGAAGGTGGTAATACGTTCGCCAAATCAACCTACGAAAAACAGCTGCGACTTTTCAAGCTGGTGCATGATATCTATGATCGCACAAGTACGGGCGGACCTTCGTTGAGTGAATTTGCCGCGCGAAATTTGATTGAGCTCTACCATACTTGGCCTGCGCCGGGTGGCTGGCAAGGCTTCTCCCAAGCACTAAAACTCTGTCCGCAACTGGTAGATGACGTCAAGCAAGCGTTCTACACGAGCGCGGTAGGCTGGAGTTGGCTAGGCTACGAAGGCCCACCCTTTCCCAATGGTTACTTGGGCCGGTTGGGCAACTGCTCGGCAAGTGACGAGGACCGCAGTGTCTAGTATAGCGCCTCAAAAGGACAGTGCCGATGCGGTTGTCGTCGGCTGCGGCGCGGGTGGCGGTGTCATCGCCAAAGAATTAGGCGAGGCCGGCGTTTCGGTGGTAGTACTGGAAGCCGGTCGACGATTCAACCCTTACAAGGACTATCCAACAGACAGAAATGATTTCGAAGTCATCGCAAAAGGAACTTTCGCCCCGGACCCTGAGCGCGACCGGTATACCTGGCAGGGTGCTCAGGTTGCTTACAATCGGGTTAAAGGCGTGGGAGGAACAACCTTACACTATCAGGGAGTTTCGCCGCGGTTTCACGAGTCAGATTTCCGCGTGCGAAGTACAGACGGAGTGGCTGAAGACTGGCCCATTAGCTATTCGGAATTAGAACCTTACTATACCCGTGTTGAATACGAATTGGGTGTTTCGGGACCGAGCGGCGCCGCTGCCAACCCGTTTGACCCGCCGCGCAGTAAACCGTTTCCTACGCCTCCACATGAATTTAACTGCGCCAGCCTGGCGGTGAAACGCGGCGCCGATAAACTGGGACTTCACTTCGTACGCGAACCGCTTGCCATTCCCACTGAGAGCTGGGGCGGCAGGCCGTTCTGTATGCGCTCCGGTACTTGCGAATTTGGTTGTAGAATTGCCGCGAAATCCAGCATCGATGTCACCTACGTGCCCAAGGCCGAAGCCACTGGACACGTGCAGATTCGCTCGCAGTGCATGGCACGCGAAATTACAGTAGGGTCGGACGGCAAAGCGCAAGCAGTCATTTATTTTGATGCAGACGGTAAAGAGCAAAAAATCTCAGGGCGAGCAATTGTAGTGGCCGGTAATGCGGTTGAAACTCCGCGTTTGCTCTTGATGAGTACGTCCAGCCGTTATCCCAATGGTATAGGAAACTCGAGTGGACTAGTGGGTAAATACTTTATCGAGCATCTCGACGTCGGTCTGTGGGCGCGGTTTACGGAGCGTCTCGACGCTTGGCGGGGTGTGCCAACCGGAGGCATAGCACAGGATTTTTATGAAACGAACCCGCGTAACGGCTTTGCTCGTGGATGGATGTTTTTGCTGAATAATAGCAAGCAGTGGCCTTTGTCGGTAGCTAAGAACTATAGCCCAGGTTGGGGCGTTGAGCACAAAGCTCGCATGAAAAAAATGTTCGGTCACGTCGTTGCTTTAGCGGCAATTGGCGAACAGCTACCCGATATGCGGAATCAGGTGACCCTGGATCCTGCAGTAAAAGACATCTTTGGATTACCGGTGCCGCGCTTGGCTTTACAATCATTCGACAATGATCGGGCAATGATCAGGATGATGTTCAATCAGCTTAGGGAAATCTCACAGGCTGCCGGTGCCGTCGAGGTTGTGAAGGCAAATCATGTTACCGGCCGGTCCGCCCATTTTATGGGTACGTGTCGAATGGGAATTGATCCCGGAAAATCCGTTGTGAACGCCTGGTGTCGAACCCACGATGTGCCCAATCTCTTTATTGGCGACGGTAGTGTGTTTGTCACTGGCGCGGCCGTGAACCCTGCCTTGACGATTTCAGCGTTGGCAACGCGTACCGCCGAGGGTATCGTCGCTGCGTTTAAACGCCGTGAGTTGTAAGCGACCATCCTGACCTTCTCCCGCGCCCAAACCATAGCCGGTTTGCGCGCGCTTTTCTCCGTGAGCAAACCATCGACCTCCGCCTCATGGCGGCGCGCTGGTTCTGAGCCGTTCTAGTTTCGCGAACCCAAAATCCAAAGATTGCTTCTCAAAGGTGCTATCGCTGCACTGCTCGGTAGATGACTGCCGCGCCGCGGCCGGCAATACCGCCGTAATAGAAAATTCAAGAGTCGAATTTCGAAATTTATTTACTGATCAAACGCGTGCCGCGCGAGTCGCGGGGCTAGGCGCAAGAAGAAATTTAATTATATGTGGAACCTATCTTTGATTAAAAAAGACAATTGGCAACGCCGGCTGCTGATGAAATATCGTCGCCTGCCCATAGTATTTCTGCATGTAGGGCTCATAATATTGGCGAACTATTTCGCCTTCTGGCTGAGATTTGACAGTGACATTCCGCAGTTGGAGGCAGCAGAGCTCTTCAGAATGCTGCCGTGGCTGATCGTCATTCGTTGTCTCATCTTCATTCCGTTCCGCCTCTACGAGGGACTCTGGCGTTATACCAGCATCGTCGATTTGCGCAACATTATCGCCGGTGTCGGCGCAAGCTCGTTGGCCTTTTACCTTTTCGTTCACGGCTACTTGGGACTGACGCATTATCCGCGCTCGATTTTTATTATCGATACCCTCGTCCTGATCTTTTTGGTAGGCGGTGTGCGCTTATCGCATCGACTCCATCTCATGGTACGGAGTCTGAAGGGACAGAAGCGGGTGCTTATCTATGGCGCCGGCGACGCCGGCGAGATGATCGTGCGCGACATGAAGATCAACGGCGCTTCCTATCGCCATGAGCCGATAGGCTTTATCGACGACGATGGCAAAAAGCTCGGCCAGCGGATTCACGGGGTCGCGGTTTTAGGGTCGCGCGAGGATGCCGCCCGCATCATCGAGTCTCACAAGGTCGATGAGGTTCTTCTGGCGATCCCAAGCGCTACGCCGGCAACCGTACGGCAGATGCTTAAAACGTTTGAGTCGCTCAAGCTGCCGATCAAGACCCTGCCGTCGGCGCGGAAAATTCAAGACGGCAGAGTCGGGGTGAGCCAGATCCAGAACCTGTCCATTGAGGACCTTCTGGATCGGCTGCCTGTAGGAATGGGACTTGGGCCGGTGCGCGGTCTGGTGCAGGGCAAACGAGTACTGGTTACCGGCGCCGGCGGCTCCATCGGTGCCGAGTTGAGCCGCCAGATTGCCAAATGCGAACCCGAGCGGCTGGTCGTATTAGACAAAAGTGAAAGTGCTCTCTACGACATCGAGATGGAGCTCGGTCGTTCTTTTCCGGAGCTCCAGAGGACAGCGGTGCTCGCCGATATTAAAAACATCATTCCTCTGACCAAGGCGTTCGAGATCCATGCGCCGCAGATCGTTTTTCATGCAGCCGCTTACAAGCACGTACCGATGATGGAGGCTTACCCGGGGGAGGCAGTCCTCAACAACATCGTCGGAACCCATCGGCTGGTGCAGGTGGCAATCCGGCACAACGTTGAAAGGTTTGTTCTGATTTCCACCGATAAGGCAGTCAATCCGACGAATATCATGGGCGCGACCAAGCGGGTCGGTGAGCTTTACGTCCAGGCGCTTGCCCAGGATGGCGATAACAACGGCACGATATTCTCGGCGGTTCGCTTCGGCAACGTCTTGGGCAGCAACGGCAGCGTGGTGCCTTTATTTCTAAAGCAGATCGAGCAGGGCGGGCCGGTAACTATCACCCATCCCGAGATGAGACGGTATTTCATGACGATCCCCGAAGCGGTTGTGCTGGTGCTTCAAGCGGCGAGCCTGGCGCGCGGCGGCGAGATCTTCGTGCTGGAGATGGGCGAGCAGATCAAGTTGATGGATATGGCGCGGCATTTGATTCGCCTATCCGGTCATGTGCCGGATGAAGATATCGCGGTCACAGTGGTCGGCCTCAGGCCCGGCGAAAAACTGCGCGAAGAGTTGGTGGCAATGGACGAGATGTTAGTGAACGCGGACGTCGAAAAGATCATGCGCGTGCAATCCGGCTGGATTCCCGAGTTGAAGTCCCTCATCCAAAAAATCGCGCAACTCGAGCAGCTCGCCATCGACGGCAAGTCCGGACTTGTCGTCAGGTTGCTCTACGAGATGGTACCGACGTTCCGGCCGGTGACTGGCGATATTGCTGCTCAGGCGGATGAACGTTGGCCCAAGGCAAAGGGACCCCGAGCGCGGCGAATCGCCGGCCAAAGCGCTTGAACAAAAGCGCGCGCGAGCTGCTGCCGTCCGGGCATCGAACCCAAGTGTGATTGCTGGAGCCATTTATGGAGACATTGAGAACCCAAGAATTGTCCATCGAAGAACTTACCGCCGAGGCGATGCAACTGCTGAAGCTCGGGCTTGACGAACTTTACGTTACACTCGGATGCCAGCTGATCGGCGCGGCCCAGCCGGCGCGTGTCGCCAAATTGGTGAGCCATCAAAGCGCTTTAAGAACCGTCGTCGAAGCGCAGCGCGACTATGAGCCCATGACTTTAGCCGCGGCTCTTCTGGATTGGGGCAGGAGCTTCGGCCTGCTGGTTGAAGAGCTTAAACGCGACGGTATCAACTTCGTTGCGGCTGTCGAAGAAGAGCTGTCCAAAGGCCTGTGCGACAAAGAAATCCTGGACCTCGCCCATGAAATCAGCAGCGGCAGGATGCAAGTGATCGTTTTGATCGTCGCTGCGGTTCTCAAATTACCGCGGCAGATCGAAGCGGTGTCCGCGACCGTGGCGGCGATCTTTTGCAAGTCGAGATTAGTACGGGTTTACGCTTAGCACAAAAAGAGCGGCGAGATTCGCTGCCATCTAACGAATAGCCGATAAATTAATCCCGGCAGGGACACTGCCGGCAACCGTAGCTAGCGAAGGATCGTACCCATGGACCCGGAAGAATTCTCGATGAAGGATCTAAGCATAGAGGATTTGACTACGCAGGCGATAGAACTCCTGAGCATCAGTCTCGCGGAGCTGCATGCGGTACTCGGATTTCAGCTTATCGGTTATTCCCGTCCGGCGCGTCTAGCCGACATAATCAGATGCCATACGAGCCTGCAGGGAATGCTGGATGGGCAAAGGCTGCCTGGCTCAGTAGCCGTCGCATGTCCGATAGCGGATTTAAGCAATGGGCTCGATGTCGTCTATGAAGAGCTCAAACAAAACGGCATGCAGTTTGTCGCGGTTGTCCGCCAAGAGCTCTGCAAGGTGCTTTGCACGCCTGAAATCCTGGAGCTTGCTCATCGCGCCACCGCCGCCCACATACGAGTGATGCTGTTGATGATAGCCGGCGCGCTCAGAATGCCGCCGCAAACAGAATCACTCGCGGCAACCATGGCCGCAATCATTTCTAAATCCGGGCTGAAAGATTTCTGCCAAGCCCAATCCGCTAAGAATTAGCGAGCCCGATCTCCAGACTTTTAACTGCAAACGACTCCCCGGCCTAGGCGGGAACGCGCAATTTTCCCGAGCCCGCCGCTACCTTTCTCATCCGCTCTAACTCTCTCCCCGTTACTCCGCTTGAATCCCGTTATCTCGGACTGCGAGGATGCTGCTGCTCAGCATCGTTAGGGCACGGCTGCGATGCGCCGGGTGCGGAGCCCGCCCGCGAATGAGGTTTAATCGTCAGACCCGATTGTCTTAAGGGCGGTACAGATTTTTCCCAGAAGTCTCATCTCTGTCACACGATCATCATTGGTCATATTCCCAATAGAGAACAGACTGACGGTTGCGCCGGGGGCATGTTCCTTGCTATAGGACATACATGCAGCTTAGATGCGAGCGTCGCGCAGTTGTACCTGGCACAACATGTTTCGTAAGTAGCAACGTTCCCATAAACGGGACATTGGCTAACAGTGTGTTTGAGCTTCGCTACACCGGAGCCAAGCGCAAGAGAGCTTGTGCAGGACCGCTGGTCACTTTTAAACCAGTTAGCGCTCGAATACTCCAATGAACTCACCTCAAGCTCCATCCGAGCCGGCGATGCTCGGCCGTTCCCCCGAGCCGGATCGTCAGAACAAATCAACTTCCAGCCCGGCGGTTAATCTAGAGTCCTGGCTACAGGCCAGCAATGTTATAGATATCTTGCCCCATCCAGCGGCGCTTTGGACGCACGGCCGCGAGACCGGCATGTTCAATGCTGCGGCACGCGGCCTTTTTGGTTTCCGTGAGCGCGAGATTCCGCGCGGCGGCGCTTGGATGGACCGGGTTCATCCACAGGACCGCAGCGAGTTCAGCAGCGCTATTGAGCGACTCTACCGCGGTCGCGATGCCGTGCGCATCGATTACCGCTACTACTCCGGCGTGCGCGTCGAGCCCATGAACGTTACCGAGCTGATGAGTCTTTATGATTCGGGAGCGCAACAGAGCTTCGACATCTGGAGTGTTTATTCGCAAGGCGCCGCCAATACGGCGCCCAGCGAAACTACAGAAAAAAAGCGCCTCCATAGTTTGCTCCTGGGCTTGAATCATGATGTCAGCAATCATCTTCAAGCCATCAAAGGGGAAGTTGCCTTGCTGAGAATAGCCGGCAAAATTTCCGAACAAACGTCAAGCGCGGTTAATTATGGCGTGGCCAACATAAAGAAATTACTGGTGGAAATGGGCGAATATGTGTCGCCTTCACCTCTGGAACTCGATTTACAAAATCCGGCGCTGGTGTTTGCAACGATCTTGCGTGAGAGTGAGCAGAAGCTCGCCGAGCACCATATACGAATATCTTTTGTCATGCAGGAGCCGCTGCCGCCGCTACCCATGGGGCGACAATTCCGCAATGCTCTGCGAGAAGTTATTCAGTTTTCCTGCGCGCTCTTGCCCAAGGGCGGAGAGGTTAAAATCGAGACGGGTTTGATCTCCACCGAGCGCGGCCGCGAACTGGAGATCCGGGTGATTAATGCGTCCCTGTCCGAGCTTGGGATGGAAGAGGTTGACGTCTTCCGCCCCTTTCTTAATATCAACGGTCGCCGCATCGGCCTCAGTATGGCTGTGGCGCGTGAAATTTTGCGCCGCCATTCCGGAAAAATCGTGTTCTGCCGCGAGCAGCGCAACCGCGCGGTATTTTCAATCCGGCTGCAGCTGCCTGCCGGAGCGGAAATTGCCGCTAGACATTAGAAGCCCGGTTGCGGAGTGATGCGGGTGCGTCCGATGGAAATACAAGGCAATTCTTATAGGCGGACCCGCCGCAGTCACCCAGGGGCGGGCTCAGTTCTGCGGAACAAGCGTGCGCCGGTCGAGGCGGTGAAATCCGATTTGCCGGCTCCAAGTCTGCTGATCATCGATGACGATCCCACTATCCTTAATCTGCTAGCGCGTCTCTATATCGAGTCGGGTTATTCGGTTACCGCGGTTTTGTGCGCCGAAGAGGCGATCGCTCGTCTGGCTGAAGCCGATTTCGATCTGGTGATCAGCGACGTCCATCTGCCGGGAGAGAACGGCGTCAAGTTAACGTCTTACGTTCGCGACCGTTTTCCCAACGTGCCGGTGATTGTCATTACCGGTGCGTCCGAAACTCAGACGGCTGTGGATGTCCTCAAGATGGGAGCGCTCGATTACCTGATCAAGCCGTTCGATTTCGCGGCTTTGCTCGAAATGACGCGGGCAGCTTTGGAAAAAACCATCGTCTTTCGCGAAATCCGCCACCTCCGCCGGCGCCTGAACGACCATGCGGTATTCGGCGGGATGTTGAGTAATACGCCCGCGATGCACCGCATATTTGAGATCATTCGCATGGCTGCGCCGACGAACATGTCTATTTTGGTGCAAGGAGAAACCGGAACCGGCAAAGAATTGGTGGCGAGCGCGGTGCACCGGCATAGCCCGCGATGCGCCGGGCCATTGATCACGATCAACTGCGCCGGATTGCCGGAGACTCTCTTGGAGAGCGAGCTTTTCGGTCATGAAAAGGGCGCATTTACGAGCGCCGATCAGACCAAAGTTGGAAAATTCGAGCTCGCCCACGGGGGTACGCTCTTTCTGGATGAAATTCAGAGCATCTCGATGCCGATGCAAGGCAAGCTGCTGCGCGTGCTCGAAGATCAAAAACTGCAGCGGCTCGGCGGCACCGCCAATATCCATCTCGACATCCGCGTCGTCGCCGCCAGCAACGTGCCTTTGATAACGCTCGTCGAAAACGGCACTATGCGCCCGGATTTTTATTATCGGATCAATGTGATTCCGCTAAATCTTATTCCGCTGCGCGAACGCAAGGTCGATATCCCGCTGCTCGTGCATGATTTCATCCAACAGCATGCGGTAGCCTCGGCGAAACGAATCCGCGGCATCACGCCCGAGGCCATGACGATTCTTATGGATTATCGCTGGCCGGGAAATATCCGGGAGCTGCAGAACGTCCTGGAACGCGCCATTGTGCTAGCGTCAGGAAGCTTTATCGAAAGCGAAGATTTACCGGGGCTAAGCCACGCTAGCTCGCTCGATGCTAAACGCACCTCTGGCGCATCCGGATCGCTGCGCCAATGGTTAAGGGAGCAGGAACGGATATACCTGCTCGACAAGCTTGCCGCATCCGGCGGCAACGTCGCTCTCGCGGCAAAAATGTGTCACATCGGGTTACGCACCCTGTCGCGAAAGATTCGGATTCACGGCTTGGATAGCAGAAACATCAAGCGCGGGGTGAGCGTAACGACAACGGATGAGGCACCGGAACTATTGGCTGCCGCGCCCCGAGTCAAGTTTTCCTAGAAAAGTTGCGACAACATACACATGGCGACGTAAAAACGGGTGGCATCGGCTCACGCTATCGTCACGTGCTCGGGACACAAGTTCCGGCATCTGGGACGACACTCAAAGTGGCGGCTGCACAATCGCGGCAGTTTATCTTGGCAGCGGCGTTGATTACAGGTCTCCAGATTCGGAAAGCTTGGGCCAGATCAGTGACTACGTCCCTGGATGTCATGCTGCAAATGGCATCTTGCTTGCTTAGCTGAATTTGAGTAAGGATCAGGCGCATGGACACCTAAAAAATGTGCCGCCATCCTGGCTAAACTAAATAGGTAAGTTGGGACTGGTATGACTGTACAGATCGCTTTACAACCTTTGATCGCGGTGATAGCTGGGCTGCTGATCTTATTTATCCCGCGCTTGCTCAACTATATAGTGGCGCTTTACCTGATCGTTACCGGTCTACTGGCTTTGCTGAAGATTTGAAAACAAAGTGCTCGCTCGGAGTAAGCAGATTCGGAGTAAGCAGATGAGGGGAGGGATTTATTATGCTTAGTTGGGCAGTTACATTTCTTATCATTGGCTTGATTGCCGGATTACTCGGGCTCTCCGGAATCGCCGGCGCGGCGACCCAGATAGCCTGGATCCTTTTTGTAATTTTCGTCATCCTTTTTGTCGTTAGTTTGGTGATGGGCCGGCGCGGCCGGATCTAATCAGCCAGCCAAAATTTGACGGCCGGTGTGCGTCCTTTAAAAATACGCCGGATGGTAGGCTGCGCAGTCGCATCCAAGATAATAAGGGGGAATGAAAATGATTACTCGTATGATTTTTGTTCGCGTTCCGGTCGACAAAGCGGCTGAAGCTGAACGTTTATGGAAACAAGACTGCGCGCCCTTGATGATCAAGCACCCGGGATGCGTCAGCGAACAATTTCTAAGGGGCCGAGATGATCGCGGCGAATTTATTTCGCTTTCCAACTGGGAAAACCAGGCGGCTATCGACCGCTACCGGGATAGTCCCGAGCATCACGAGATTCAAAAACATACACGATCTCTGATGGGTGTCGCCAAAGTTGACGTCAAATCCTACGAGATCGTCGGCTGAAGCCGGCAGATTAACCGCTGCGTTTTTAAACTCGTCGGCGCGCGCGAGCGCAGCCTGTAAATTTCCGGCAACGCCCAGGCCGAAGAATAAGAAGTTTGTTGCCCGACCAGCTTCTCAGCTTGAGTCTAGTCAAGCATTCTTTGATGTGCTTGTTGCGCCATGCGCCACAGTGATACATTTTCGTCTCTTATCTCCGGTATAGTTATACGCGCTCAATCTCATAAAAATCGCTCGAGCTTGACCCTTCCGGAAGGCGAAACCAAGGGCGCCCAGAGATCGCCAAGCTTTTTTAGTCTTTTACGGACGTTGTTCAGGTGGAAATCTTTGATGCTGAGGCCGCGTTCCACTTCCTTCCAGGTCACTGGCGTTGAAACGCTAGCGCTAGGCGTCGGTCGCACGGAATAGACCGAAGCCAAGGTGCGACCCCAGGCATTTTGATTGTAATCGACGAGCACGCGGTTGAGCGGCCGTTTCTCAATCCGATATTCCGCGGTCATGAGCTTGGGATTGAGACCTGCCATGTTCTGCGCGAAGGCTTTCGCGAATGTCCAGACCGCTTTTTGATTAGGGCCGCGCTCGATGGGTACATAAATATGCAATCCCTTCGACCCGGTTGTTTTGACCAGGCTCGCCATCTGCAATCGCGCCAGCGCGTCACGAATGATCAGCCCGCTTTCAAGGATCTGTTCGAAATGGGCGCCTTTCACCGGGTCAAGATCGAAATGTAAATAGTCCGGGCGGTCCACGTCATCGCACCGGGCATACCATTGGTTGAGATCAATGCAACCGAGATTCACCACCCACAAGAGCGACAGGAGATCTTGGACTATTGGAAAGTCGATGATGTTTTTCGAGGCGTGCTCGATGGAGCAGAGCTGGATCCACTCCGGCCGCGGCGCGGGAGCGCGCTTCATAAAAAAGAATTTCCCGGCGGCGCCGTTGGGATAACGTTTCATGACCATGGCGCGATGTTGCAAATGAGGCAACAGAAAGGGCGCAACGTCGGCATAGTACTGAAGCAAATCACGTTTGGTGATGCCCAACTCCGACCAAAATAGTTTGCGCAAATGGGTCAAGGTCACGACTCGCTCATGGAGCCGAATATCGACGGCTTCGAGCTCGCGTGGGATATTGATGGCCGGCAACTCGAGTTCTGGGCAAACGCCGTTGCCGGCGCCGCCGTAGCGCGACGGGTGGCGCGTGCGTGTTGCAGTCTTTTTTCCCTTCGAAGTTTCTTGCCGCGCAGTAGCGCGAGGCTCTAATATCGTTCGCACTTATGCTCCTGTAATTTACCCCAAAAAGTACTGGTCAGGGTAAGGCTTTCGACGGTAGTCATCGTGTTGGTTCTGGTTTCCGCTGCGATGAAACACGAAATGCAAACTCTCAAACCGAAACCGCCAAGATTTAGTAGCGCTTGTGCCAGATCACGTCGAAGCCGCTGTTGCCCTCGATCGTAGTGGAAGCGCCGACACGCCAGTGCGGCGCGAGTTGATATTCGAGCCCAACCTCGCGCCCGTGGTTGCCGGAAATGGCCTGTGATACCGAGACATAAGTTCGCGCCCCGACATAGCGGCCAAAGCGCACTTGGCCCCCGGTGAAGCTGACGTCGCTCAAGTCGATGCCGAGATTCTCAAGTCCGAGCGCATCGGCAACCGCCCGGCCAACGGTCGCCGCGGCAAAGCCGGCGGTGACATCGATCGCGCTTTGCTGCAGCGACACCTGCTCGGTGTTGGTCAAGTCGGCCACAGGTCTGCCGAAGAGCAGGAGCGAAAGTATGTCCGATTGTTGCAAAACCGGCTGGCTTTGCAGCGACAGGGTCGGTTTGTCCGCGGTGCCGTTCACTATCGCGTTTACCAGGTAATTATTGACGCGATACTCCGCCGCTAACTGCAATATTGCATCGGTCGGTTTGCCGCCGGTAAACTGAATCCTCCCCTCGGTCAAAGTAAAACGCCGCCCTTGAAACCCTACCCAGCCGCGGACAATTTCCAGCAGACCCGAGAGCGTTACGTCCGTTTCCGGTTTTTTTATGATCGTTATCTTGCCATTAAGCTCGAGGTTAGCGTTGGCATGGCGCACCCACAAGTTATTCGTGATAGTCACGGTAACTTGCAGAGCCAGGTTCTGCAGCAAACTGTTTTCTGCCGCGGCACTCTTGCCGTTGGGCTCAACTAAAATCGGCGCCGCGCCACGCTGCTCAACCACAACGATGGTCGGGTCACGCTTGAGCGCAACCGGACCACGATCGAGAAAGCGGAGCGCCGGGCGAATGGTTCCTTCGATCACCTCGACGGTGCCGGCGATGCGCAGCGCGCTCGGTGCGCCGGCGACTTTGATATCGCCATTGACGGTCCCCCGGTACTGCTCGGTTTGCAGCGCTGGCCAACGCCGCGCGCTGATCGTCAAATCGATATTTTCCGGAGCAAACTGCTTGAGCGCGATCACGCCGCTGCCGTCGATGGTGCCGCTGCCGGCGCGCGCCGACAGCCGGCTCAAGCTGATGCGCCGGGTATCGGCGCTTCCCTGAACGGAAACCGCCGTAAGCTTGCTGCCGAGCGCTTTGACCTCAAAAGCGCCGTCACGCAACTCAAAAGTCCCGCGCGGCTCCGGATCGCTAAAAGTTCCGCG
Organism: uncultured delta proteobacterium; assembly: GCA_963801935.1. GTDB lineage: Bacteria > Desulfobacterota > Binatia > UBA9968 > UBA9968 > DATACQ01. The sequence goes on along the minus strand of CAWDHA010000015.1, from coordinate 10,276 downwards.
GAGCGCGACGTCGAGCGCGATTTCGCCGTTGATGTTCTGAAGCGCCGCTGGCTTGAAGGCATTCAAAAACGCCAGGCTCAAACCAGCCGATCGCGCCCGCATCTCCATGCTTCCTACGGGTTCGGCGCGCCAACCGCGGTCCCAGCTAAGCGCCAGTGGAATAGTCCCATGAACCTCCAGGCTGTGGCTACTGTCTTGCTCGACCTTGAGATCGACGGCAATTCTTTTGTTCTGATAGCGGGTGAAAGCGCGCATGCCGCCATAGCTCTGGCCGGCGATCTTTGAATCGGTCAGTTCCGCTCTAGCCTCAATCACCGGAGCCGCCGCGATACCGCGGATTTGCAGCCGCGCCGAAACATTACCCGTAATGTCCGGGGCCTTGGGCGAAAAACTTTTTAAAGCGTCCAGGGACAGTCCATCGACGCTGGCATTGAGCGCTTGCGCTCCGCTGAGCGAGAAGCGGCCCGACACCGCCAGCGTTTGGTTGCGATTGCGAAGAACCAGCTCGTCAATAGAGAAATCCTCCTCGGACCGGGTGATCGTCGCCGGCTCGGCCAAGCGCCAGCTCCCATCAGGCAATGCCAATACGAACTCCTTGGCGCGCACCAGCAGGGTCGCTGTCTGGTGCTCCACCTCGGCGACGAGCCTGTGACTCCGCCCCTCCAGGTCGCGCGCGCTGGCGCTGACCGCGACCGCCTGGGTTCCCGGCGGCGGCAATTTGATTGCCGCTTGCAAGCGCGCCAACTGGACGCCGGCTCGCAGCTCGACGAGCTCAAGGTTCAAGTTTCCCTCAGGCAGCGGCGCGTCTTTCTTTCGCTCCAGAGTGAACAGAACGCGCCCGCTCTCGGCCGTGAATTCCGCCAGATTGACCTCGCGCAAGCTCAGGGCGCCGCGGGTTTGCAGGCGCGCAAGATTGCCGCTGGCGTTGCCGGCGAGTTCCAAACGGCCGCTACCCTTAAGGTGCGCGAGATCGAGCCACGGAGTCAGATTGCTAACCTCGAGCCGGTAATCGAGACGTCCGGGGTTATTGAGATCGACGCCTAAGTCTCCCCTTACCTGCAAGCTTGCTCCGGTCGCTTGCAACTGCGCGTGCTGGATACGTACCCGGCCCTGGGAGATGCGCGCGAGAACTTTTCCTTGTTGCACGGTGACGCCGCCCAGTTGCGATTGCAGCAGATCGACGTCGGCGCGAGTGTTCATTGCTTTCAGATCAAATCCTGAGCCCTCGACCGTAGCCTTGAAACTCACTTCGGCCGGAGCCGGTCCGCTTAGCTGGAGCAGTCGGGCGGCGTTCAGCGACGGAACTGTCAGCTCAATACGGTACTCCGGCTGGGTCGCCAGCACCAGTCGACTGCGCCAACTCGCCTCGGCCAGCGGACCATTCAGCGCGCCGGTAAAGTCGGCAATCTTGGGGCTGAAGTGCCCTTGCAGAGTGATCTCGCCTAGCTTCGTCTGATTGACGACCGCCGATCTTACCGAGACTGTTCCCGAGCCTTTGATCGAGTCAGCGTTTGCGGCCGCGCCGGCAATCTTTACGTCGGCGCTGACTACACCGGCAACATCTTTATGCGGCAGCAGCTTTGCGATTTCCAGGCTGCGCACGGCCACGTCGCCGCTGTACGGTTTGGTTTCACTCAACACATCGGCGCGCAAAGCCCCGGAGATCTCGGCATCGGCCAGCGCCAGCTTGAAGGTGCTATCGAGGGCGTTGCCGCTTCCGCGCATGTTTACCTGGCCCCGCACCGCCATGCTCGCAGGCCATTGAGGAATGAAGCGCGCCAGGTCCGCCGCCGCCAGTTGGCCGATGTCAAGTTGCAGATAGGTGTTGAAGCGCTCGAAATCCCTAATCGTTCCGGCGAGCATGACGCGCGACTGGGCGGTTTGCAGCCAGAATTTCTCGAACGCCAGGCTCCCCTGGTCGGTAGTCTGGCCGTAGGTCAGAGCGCCGCTGGCGTAAATCGGCGGGGCATCTTTTATCTCGATCCACACACCGAGCCGTTCGATCCTGGCATCGAGACCGTTGCCGACCCAAACGCTGCCGTTCAGGTTCAAACGGCGCATGCGATAAAGCTCCGGCTTGGCTGCTTGCGGCTCGAAAATCATCTCGCCGTTTTCAATGGCGATGCCGTCGATGGCGATCGTCCACGGCGATGGCTCGTCCGTAGAGGGCTCTGTGGTGGCGAGCGCCTTGACCAGGGTCCAATCGCCATCGGCGTCTTTACGCAACTCGAGCCATGGCGCGCTGGCTCTGAGATGAGTAATCTGAACCCGGCCCCACAAAAGCGGCAGCAGCGAATATCCGACTTCCGCGCGCGCAGTCCTGAAGACCTCGCGATCCCGATACTTTAGACGCAGATCGTAAATGTGGAGATTGCCGAGGAAGGAACCTTCGATGCGATCCCAACTGATGGCACCGTTAATCTTTTGATTGACGGCCGTCAGAGCCTGCTCCTGCACCATGCGGCGAAACCCGTCGGTCTGCGTATAGATCAAGACGCCGGCGATGGCGACGATTAGAAGCGATGCGCAAGAGATAAAGGTCCAGCATAGCCAAGTAAAAAATCTCTTCATGTTAGTTTACAAGCAAATTGCGCGAGAAAGCATGTCGCATAGAACTTGCGTGCTTAAGTTCCGGTTCTTTATGCTAACTCGCCGGCGCCAAGACCGCCAGTCTGCATTTGTAGGCTGCTCAAAAGGATTCAGAGGCAAGGCGCACACAGCAATTTCGCAATTCGAATTTCGAAATTCGAATTTTTCAACAGCTTGCTAGAAATAGGCTCCCACGCTGAAATGTACTTGAAACGGCCGGTCGCCAGCCGGCGGGCGAAACGGAAAGCCTACATCGATGCGCACAGGCCCCACGGGAGTTTGGTAGCTAAGTCCGACTCCGGCGGCAAACTCAAGATCGCGTACCGGCACGTGAAAGCGGCGAGTGGAGACCTCGCCGAAATCGACAAACAAGGCGCCGCCCAGCGCTTGCCAGAGCGGGCGGCGTAATTCGACGGAACCCTCCAACAAGCTCAAGCCGCCGATGGGATCGTCGTCTCGGCTTAAAGGCCCGAGCCGGCGCCGGCCAAAGCCGCGCACGCTCTTCTCTCCGCCGGCGTAAAAACGCTCCGACAGCGGCAGATCTTCTACCTCCCCTGAGGGCTCTGCGAAACCGAGCTTCAGGCGCGATGCGAAAATTGTCCGCCAACCGATGCTCCAATATTTTTTCGCCTCGGCGGTCATCTTGTAAAACTGGTAACTGCCGCCCCACGGCTGTCCCGAGTGATCGAATCCGAATGAAACAATTTCACCGCGCGTCGGATCCAGCAGATTGTCCGCAGTAGCCCAGGAAAAACCAAGGCTCGGGCCCGACACCCGGCCGTCGCGCCGGAAGCCGCCGAGCGCGTCGATGGTTGGCAGCGAAACGCTGTCGAAGCGATTGTGCTCAAGGCGGTAACCAAAGTACCCCAACAACCGTTCGCTAAAGCGGTATTCCAGTCGTGGATTGAAGCGCGTGGCTTTAAGCAAATAAGTGTCTTCGTCTTCGCGGTTATGGCGCAGCACGACGATGCCGCGCGCGTCGCGTGAAAACAGGTGCGGTTGAACAAAGGTCATGGTGCCGCTCGTTTCTAGCGACGAATACTTGGCGGCGATCGACAACCGGCGCCCGTCGCCTAGCCAGTTGTTGTGGCGCCACTCGAGTTGCGTGCGAAAACGATCTTCACTGCCGAAGCCGACGCCGAATCGCAGTTCGCGCGGTTCCTTGTCGGTCACGTCGATGATCATTGGAACAGCGGGCGGCTGCTCCGGCGCTTTATGTGGCGCAACGTTCACCACTGCGAAAAGGTCGAGCGCAATGAGCCTGTTTCTGGTCTCCGCGATCTTTTTTAGCGAATACGTTTCACCTTCCTGGTAGGCGCGCTCGCGCAGCACGATTTCGGGCTCAACCTTGCTCGCGCCGGCGACGTCTGTCGAGCCAAACGTGCTGGCCGGGCCGGGCGTTACGTTGTAGCCGACCAGCGCGCTGTTTTCATCCAGAATGATTTTGGCTTGGCGTCCGCTCTCGACGTACGCATAACCTAGATCGCTATAAAATTGTTGCAGAACTTGCTCGCTCCGCGCGTAAGCCTCCTCCGTAAAGATGTCGCCGGTTGCGATCGGCAAGCGCTCCGGAAAACGCCGGTTGTTGATGACATTAACATCGACTTCGGCAACTGTCGTCGCCGGTCCTTCGACCACCTCAATGTTTACCATTACCTGATTGTTCTCTTCATCGGCTGCGAGGTCGTGACTTATCTCAGCGTGATAAAAGCCGCGTGATTCATACAACCGCTTCAAGCGCTCGAGATCTTCGCGAAAGGTTATCGAATCGAACTGCGGGCGTTGCTCCCAAAACCGGTACCAGGGTCGCGGCTGGGTCAATAGGGCGCTTTTAAGGAGTTCTTCCGAAACTCGGACGTTGCCCGAGATCTCGACGGCTTGGATGCGCCATGGGCGCGCAGGATCCAGGTTCTCGACGTCCACGCCGTGACTCCGTGCCGGCGCCAGCAGAAACTCCATTAAGAGAAACAATAGGAAACCTGTTGCTTTCATGTGCGCATGGCGCGAAGAACCCAGCGACTAACCCGGATTATCATACTCCGAGAAAATTATGTGACAGGCTTGCCGTTTGGGGAACAAGGCTTGCGCCCAGCATGACAGCAGTCGAATAATTCATTTTCCATGAAGAGGTAGCAATGCTGGGACATCCGATATCTGTCAATGGCGCCGAATGCATCTGACCTATAAAACGTACAACTTAAAATTTGCAACTGCCAGTCTGTCTGCGGCATGCGCACTGCTGAAATGGAGGACGGGCGAAAACGCGCGGCGATGCGTTCGGAAGGAATCACGAGATGGGCGTTGGCAGGTTCGCGAGCGCAATGCGGCATCCCGCGATCAGGGTTAGATTGTTTCAGGGATGGGACATGAGTGCTTAAGAGTTGTCGCAGAAGCGAAACAGCGGGATCTAAGATACTCCGCCCTTATAATACCTGGTGTCGCTGCCACTGCGAACGTAGTCAGTGCAGATCGATTCATAGAATTCGTTATCTGACGCACAAGTGAGGCTTCGACCGTCGGGCCGCAAGTTCTTGAGGAGACGGCGCCGGCGCTGCAGGAAGGTATCAGTCGGCCAGTGCCATGGAAAAATCTGCAACTCCTCGCCGTCGTAATGGGCGCCATTTACCTTGCTCTGGCTAAAAACCATTTGCCAGCGGCTCGTCCCAATCAGGCTATCCGACTTCATGAATTCCCTCCTTCTGGGGATTTGGCGTGGCGACGTCCAGAAGTCTGCCGTTAAATTTCGCAAAACACATTCCAAGCGCGGCCGGTGGTGAAAGTCTGGCGTCGCCACGGTCTGCTAGCCCCTTCCCCTTCGGCCGCTGGTGGTATCAATACTTTGAATTTTCTTTTGAAGCAACCCTATTTCTGCGGCGAAGCGCTGGTACTCTTCGTCTTGCTCGTGCTTCTCACGATGACGCAAAATTGCCGAGGGGTGAATTGTGATGAGGACCAGCGCGCCGGCCTTGGAGGGAAAAAATTGGCCGCGTTCTTTGGTGATCAGCACCGATCTGCCAAGAAATGATTGGGCGGCGGTCGCGCCGAGACACACAACGATGCTCGGCTGTAACGCTTCGATTTCGGCTTCCAGCCACGGTTTGCATGCGCTGACTTCCCTTACAGATGGCTTTTGATGAAGCCGCCTCTTGCCGCGCCATATCCATTTGAAATGCTTGACGGCATTGGTCACATACACTTGAGCGCGCGCGACGCCTGCCTCGGAGAGAGCTCTGTCGAGTAGGCGTCCGGCCGGTCCGACAAACGGAAGACCCTGGCGGTCTTCCTGGTCTCCTGGCTGCTCGCCGATAAATACAACCTTGGCGTGCGATGGTCCCGCGCCAAAAACCGTCTGAGTAGCGTCCTTATACAGACTGCATCCTTTGCAGCTCGCGGCAGCTTCTCGCAGAGATTCGGGAGTACGCTCCTCGGGTAGGAAATCTTCGGCCGATGGGTTGTCCGGTAAACTTCGGGCCATATCTGCGCAACGACTGTGTTGAGGACTGCTGGCTGAAAACAAAGATGGACGACTTAAGACGCGTCGTATCTACTGCTCGACCGAAATCGGGGGAGTGACGAAAAGCCGGTCTTCCAGCGCCGATATCCGTCGTTGCCCTAAGCGCTGTTGCGAATCGAATACAGCTCTCTTTTGGACGGTTGTTCGAGAAGCGACGACATCTGTTGAGTCCACTCCTGGAATTGGGCGTTATTAGTGACCTTCTCAATCTGGTCTTCGAGAACGGCCGGATCCTCCACTTCTTGTTCGAACACCAGATCCGGTGCGCCGGATGAGCCATAATGAGTGCGCATCACGCGCGGATTGAGCCCACCTGCGCTTTCTACCCAACGACGAAGCGTTGCTAATTTTTCCTCCGCTTCCTGGGTTTTCCCAGGCAGCGTATGAAAGGTCAAGCGTGACACATACATGATGGTTCCCCCGTCCTGATTAAAGCTCCTTGAGTTTTATGCGCGCGTGTTGCAATCCTTCATGAATAGCTCGCCTGATTTTTTCAGTTTCGCTTTTCTGAAACCATTCCGGCGGAATTTCTACAGTCGCCTCAGAGAGTTTTGCCGGATTTTCAAAGATGCATATGCGGTCGGGATCGTTTGGATCGGCAATCGATGGCTTCATAATGATCCAAGGTCCCTCTTCATCATCGATAATCGTTTGAATCATTTTTCTTTTGTCGGCCGCCATAGTTGTTTTCTCCTCGTCGATGCTTTCGCTTGTTTGATTTCGCTTCGAGCTGCGGAGCAGCGGGACTTTAGCGATGCAAACCCAGTGCCCCAAAAATTTTGGACCATGTGGATGGTGCGAGCGCCATTGCGTTACCAGATCGAGTGTTCGCTACCGGACCCCGCTGGCATCTTCATTGCGTGCTTTCTGCAGGGTGGGACGGATCTGGGAAAACCGCGCCTGAACTGGCCCAGCGCCGGAGATACTCCCGCTAAGGGCGACCGTCAAGAGCGCCTGTAAAAACAGTATGGCGCGAAAGCCACCTAGCCGCTTCATTCTGCCGGCATGGACGGTTGGCGCATTCCAAGGCGCAGGATGCTGCGCGGCGACGGCAAAAGCCCACCAACGATCGGCAGCGCTGCAGTAAGACCTTTCACTCCGTAAGCAATTGTAGAAGTGGCACCACGCCGACGTAAGCTTTCAAGCCACTTTATTACCGGCGGAGCCGGCTCGGCTCGTTGGCGCTGCAGTTCGGCAAGCACACACCAGGGAGTTATAGCCGCGAGCACCGTTTGTGCCCTGTTCTTTCGGCTGCAATCAGCAAGTCAAAACCGTTCTCCGCGCAATATATGGCAATTTGTGGCCTGCTCGCCTCGTTCACAATGCGCCGACGAGAGAAATCGCTCATCTGCTAGCCGGCTCGCGACGACGACTGCGCCGGATCCTCATGCGCGGAAGCGGTTTTCAAACGGTTTTCAATCGCTTTCCAGTCAACGTTCGTGAAAAAGGCCTCGATGTACTTGGAACGCTCTGCAGGTTTATAATCTAAGAGGTAAGCGTGCTCCCAAACGTCCATCACCAGCACGGGATCGAATCCCGCAACATTGCCGATTTCGTGCAACGTCACCCAGTGGTTGGCGAGTCTGCCGCGCTTTGAATCCTGGAAACATACCGCCCAGCCAACGCCACGCATTTTGCCGATGCTCATGAAATCGGCTTTCCAGATATCATAGCTCCCGAAACCGGCCTGGGCTGCTTTGTAAAAAGCAGACGTCTTTTCCGGATCGGGCGATCCTGATTTAGACAAATTGCCAAAATAATATTCATGCAAGACCACGCCGTTGTATTCGAATCCCAGACGCCGCGTGAGCTCTGAATAGGCCGGCATTTCCTCCTGATCAACATTACCGTCTTTCAGGCATTCCCATATTTTCCCCGACAGGCGGTTGGTTTCCTTGACGTAGCCTTCATAGAGTTTGAAGTGCATTTCGAGTGTTTGATCGGAGATTCCACGAAGACCGCTCAATTTAAATTGCTTTGCTTCATACGATTCGTTCTTGGCCATTTGAGTCCTCCTAATTTTATTGAATGTCCGAAGAGTGAGATGCTGCAAATTTGCTGCGAGGTCTATAGTTGAAGCTACGCAACAGGGGTACCACGAAGGTGAAAGCGGCGTGCACTAGTGGTATATCGCTTGCTGCAAATGCGGCTGAATGCGCACGACGATAGCCGTCGTTTATGCGCACCAAACGCAGCCGAGGAGTTGGTGTGTAGTTGAAGCAGACAGGCGCAGAGCGCATGATGCCCGAGCGCTCCGGGCTCGGGTACTTGAGAGCGATTACTTAGTGCTTTGCGCGTAAAGCTGCGACAGAGTCTTCTACAGAATCACAGGAGGAAAACGTCTATGGCGCGATCGTACATAGCACGACATTCGCTCAGAGCGCCGACAAGGTCTGGTCCGGTCATCCGGGACTTTAATGGACAGCAGTGGCCTGAAGGCGTCGGCGAGAGCCATATTGAAAATCGCACGCCGACAACGCCGTCGGTGCGGTGCGTGAGATCCGCTTCTACGACCGGCCAAGCCGTCAGCGCTTGGCGACCCACTCCGATGCCGAACGGCGCTATAGTTACGAATCTCTAGAGCCATTTGAGACCTTGCGCCCCTACCAGCAAACGTTACGAGTTGCTCCCATCGTCGATATAGACCCGCGTTTGTCGAGTGGTGGACCGATTTCGACGCCTCCCGGCAGAGCAGGAATGGAACAAGTATCTGTCCGAGGAGTTCGCAATTCGCTGGAGAAGCTGCGCGCCTATCTATCGGAGCAGTAGATCAGTCCGAATCATCATCTCGTATAGTGTGAGAGGCAAGGTCGGTGTCGCAACCGAGATATTCTCAGGTCGGGAGTCCGGGGGCGCGATTTCTTAGCTCAAAAGTCGAAACTTCCTGAGACGTGGGTGACATGTGTCCGTTGTCTTCGAAGCGCTACATTAGCCAGGAGGAAACCTTAAAAAAGTCCAGTAACCCTCGTTTATGTCCCGAAAATGCTCCAATCCACCCATTTAGCTGTGCCACATTAGAAACATCTCCTCGATACTTCAGCCAAATATATCCCTTCAGTGAACGGTCTCAATTTTGCGGCCTAACGCCCGGATTGCGAAAACTGCAATCCACGTCAGAGTAACGACGGAGTAAGCGAACATGGAATTACCGGCCTGGGACAATGCCGGGTCTTGGTTCGTCCGTTAACCTAATGGTTTGTTTGCAGCGAGCCTGCCTTGGCATATCGGCGGCGCGGACAGTCAATCGATGCGTCTTACCGGGCGCTTCGGCATCAAGCTTGGGTGAATTTCCATCCCCGAGCTCGCCATTCATTGCGATTCTGCCGCCTTTCAAGAGGAGCACATTAAAATGAGCATTAGCGGTGAATCAGCAGGAGCCAGAAAGAAAAACGGCCGAGCACGAAGCGCCGCACCATCCGGTCCCTCCAGCGCGGAATTACGCCAGCTACTGCTCGGGCTGCAGGCCATGCGCGACGGCGATTTCTCCGCGCGTTTGCCCGGCGATTGGACAGGCCTGGCAGGGAAACTCGCCGATACGTTCAATGAAATCGTTGCCGCCAATCAATCCATGGCGCAGGAACTCAAGCGCGTGGGCCAAGTCGTCGGTAAGGAAGGCAAGACTCGGGAACGCACCCGCATCAGCCAATCACGCGGCGCCTGGGGCGAGATGGAATTTTTCATCAATACGTTGATCGATGATTTGCTCCGCCCCACTACGGAAATTACGCGCGCCATCGCCGCGGTCGCCCAGGGCGACCTGGGCCAGAACGTGCGGCTCGATGTTAATGGCCGGCCGCTTGAGGGCGAGTTTCTTCGTGCTGCAAATATCGTTAACACGATGATCCAGCAGCTTGGAGTTTTCAGCTCCGAAGTTACCCGTGTCGCGCGTGAAGTCGGCGCCAGCGGCAAACTCGGCGGCCAGGCGCAGATCAGCGGCGTCAGCGGCGTTTGGAAAGACCTGACCGAGAGCGTTAACTCCATGGCCAGCAACTTGACCGCTCAAGTGCGAAATATTTCTGAAGTCACCATCGCGGTCGCCAACGGCGATCTGTCGCGCAAAATCACCGTCGACGTGCGCGGCGAGATCTTGCAGCTCAAAGAAGCGATCAACACCATGGTCGATCAGCTCCGTTCGTTTGCTTCCGAAGTCACACGCGTGGCGCGCGAGGTCGG
>CAWDHA010000014.1:0-306490 GCA_963801935.1 uncultured delta proteobacterium | reverse complement strand
GCGTATTGATATTCTTTCTGCCGTTCCTGTACCGGCCGGTCAATGAATGGGTCGCCGCGGCCGATTTCGGCGTGCGCTGGAATCCGCTGATCGCCTGCAGCATCTATTTCTTGTCGCCCGGAATTTTCATGGGGACCGTCTCGCCCGTACGTGATTCGTCTTGCCGCGACCCAGCTTACAACCGTCGGCAGCACCGCGGGCACGCTCTATGCCGTCTCGACCTGCGGCAGCATTTTCGGCACGCTGCTCACGGCTTTCTACTTGATTCCGGTCATGGGCGTGAGTAACATCATTCATGCTCTGGGAATTACTGCTGGCTTGTTTATCGCTACTTGTAGTACCGCTTGATCCGGTTCGCACCGCGTGTCCTCCGGCCGGGCCGTCGACCGCCCTTTCGGTTATCGGATCTGATCATCATGGTTTGGCCACCGCTCGTTTGGACAGATCAAAACTCTCTTGCAAAAAGACACATTCTATCATCGCATTCGCATCGAAGAGGACGACGAAGCACGGTACATGTACTTCGACCGCACGCTGCAAAGCGCCATGAATCTAAAGGATCCCTCGGCGCTCCGGCTGATCTATTCAAGTTACACCTCCATCGGATTACGCTTTCCGTCCTGACGCCAAGAAGATGCTGATCGTCGGGCTCGGCGGCGGCTCGATTCCCAAGAAAGTGCAAAAAGAATTTCCCGCAATGGAAATCGACGCCGTCGAGATCGACCCTGAAGTGATCCAGATCGCCAAGAACCATTTCAACGTGCGCGAGAGCAACAATTTGCGGATTCACGCGCAGGACGGCCGGCTGTTTCTGACGCGCACGCCGCATCAATACGACATCATCATGCTCGACGCCTACTTTACCGATGCCATGCCGTTCCACCTGGCAACCAAGGAATTTTTCGAACTGGCGCAGAGAAACTCACTCCCAACGGCATCATCGTCGCCAATCTCATCAGCGCCGTCACCGGTCCCTCCGGCAAAATCGCCCGCGCTTTCGTGAAAACGCAGCGGCAAGTCTTTCCCCAGACCTATGTCTTCGCCGCGCGCCGGCCGGACAACGTCAGCCTCGACACGATTCAGAACGTGATTGTCATCGCGACCCGCGACAAGCAGCGAATCGATATCAAAGAGATCGTCAAGCGCGCTTCGTCCCTCGACAAAGGACTATTTCCCGATCCGACTCAAGGACATCGCCGTCGCTTATTACGATCGCCCGCTGCCCGATAAAGATGTTCCCGTGCTCACCGATGATTACGCGCCGACGGATAACTTGCTTCATCCTTAGCGCGCTTCTCTTCGGTTCCTGCGCGCTTCTCGGCGCCGGCACACGCCAGCGGATCGTCCGGGTCAAAGTGTTCGCCGATGGCCTGCGAGAGCGCAATCCGCACTGGGAGGAAGAAGTACGCGGCCTGGTCGAGGCCGCGTCGGATTACTACGAGCGCGAATTCGATATTCGATTGATCACCCAAAGCGCTTCCGCCTGGCCGGCACAGGAAAGCATACGATCGACCCCGGATCTCCTGATCAGACTCAAAAGAGACTTCCCACTCGCGCTCAAACAACCCGAGCATGATCTGATCATTGCCTTCACCGCCGAACGCACAAGCCGCTATATCACCGCCGGCACGGCCGCGCGTCGATCGAATCGGCAACTGCCGCAAGGGCTTGGCAATTATGTCGTCGTTCCGGTCGCGAGATCTTTCGCTACCGCGGTCCTGCCGCGGACATCAACTCGACGCCATCGCGCTGATCCACGAGATCGGCCACGTCTTCGGCGCCGAGCATGTCACTGACACGACTTCGATCATGCACGAACACTTCGACTACCGCACCGAGTTTGACGTCAAGAACCGCGCCGTGATCTTAGAGAACCGCAATTGCCCGTTTGCCAAATAAGCATTAGGCAATAGTTCTGGACGCCGAATGCTTCAGTAACGATTCGAGCGTTTGGAACTCGCTGCGAATGCCTAGTTGCCGTACGTTGCTCTAACGTTCAAGCCGTTAAGTGTCTAAACGTACCTTGCGCATCGTAGTCATGGTTCGCCCGCGCGGCTCCGGCAATATCGGCTCAATCGCGCGCGCATGAAGAACTTCGGCGCGCGAGAGTTGGCCATCGTCGGCGAGCGCGCACCCGGAGCTTTTGGGCCCGAGCCATGGCCGTGCATGGCCGGGACATTCTAAGCGACGCAAGTCTTACCAAACCATCCGCGAAGCTATTGCCGACTGCCATCTGGTCGTCGGCACGACATGCCGCTCGGGTCTCGTACCGTAATCACAGCCGGACCCCGCGCGAAGTCGCCCGGAGATCGTTCGCGGCGGCGCGCAACGGGCAAAGTGGCGTTACTCTTTGGCCCCGAGGATCACGGCCTCAGTAACAAAGACCTGAAGCACTGTCAGTTGCTCATCAACATTCCCACCCATCCGGAATACCAGTCCCTCAACGTGGCGCAAGCCGCGGTGATCTGCCTTTATGAGATCTTATCTTGCGTCGCTGGCGGACCTACCGCAGAGCGTCCGATCCAGCGCGCTCGAAGCGGAAAATATCGAGCGTCTGTTTGACAGCATGCGCATCATCTGCTAAAAATCGGTTTTCTTGACTCGCAAAATCCGGAGCACATGCTGTTTGCGTTCCGGCGCATTCTCGGGCGCGCCGGACTGGAAGAAAGAGACGTGCGAATCCTGACCGGCATGTTTCGGCAGATCGAATGGTACGCCGAAGCAGGGCTGGAAAGTGGTCGAGGAAAAGAGAAAGCAAGCGAGGCAAATCATTAATACGTTAGGAGGACTGAAGTGAACGTCAACCATTTCGAACCTAAGAAAACCGCGCTGCTATTTTTCGATATCTTGAACGGCTATGTTCCTGACGCCGGAACCCGGCAAGCAGCGGGTTCTGAAACCATGGATTCAAAATGCCGTCAGACTCAGCAAAGCCGGCCGCGCCGCCGGTCTGCCGGTATTTTTTCGCCAAGGGCAATCATCGGCCGGACAACGCGACCACCGCATTACTTCTCACCGACACCAATAATTCTCTAACGCCCTGGCCGAACGGCGAGGTGACCAAACCCAAAATGCACGTCATCGCCGGCGACAAAAGCTCCGATGTGCTCGCCGACCTGGAGCCCAAGCCGGACGACTACTACATCGTGAAGTATCGCTGGAGCGCATTTCATCAAACCTATCTCGATCTCGCGTTGCGCACCCGCGGCATCGACACGCTTATTGTTTCCGGCGGCTCCACCGATGTCGGCGTCACCTCGACTTTGTATTCCGGCAGGGACATGGACTATAACATGATCGTCGCCAGTGATGCTTGCGGCACATCGCACGACCAGCGCGCCCATGACATGCTCATGGAGCTGGTATTCCCGCGCATGTCGCGTGTGCGCACGACGGATCAAGTCATCGAGATGATTCAAAAGGCGCACAAGGAGTTAACGAAAGTAGACCTTTTAGGCCGTTCGAAAGGCTTAGTTGCGAGGCGCGCGAAGATCTCGACGACCGGACGTACATGATCAGTACGTTGAAGCGAGACGATCGAGCGCAACGAAGCAAATGACGTTTTCAACGGCAACTCAAGGAGGCAAGCATGGCAACCAATGGAAACCCGCCGGTCGGCATCAGCAAGAACATCAAGCAGATCGGCCGAATGGATCTTCCCGGGCGGAGGTTCGGTCGTCGTCGAAAACGGCTACGCCTACGTCGGCCACATGGACCCGCCGCATGGCACCTCGATCATCGACGTGCGCGATCCGAAGAATCCGAAGGTCGTCGCGCACCTGGAAATTCCGGAGGGACTTCATTCTCACAAAGTTCGCGTGAGCGGCGACCTCATGCTGATCAACTATGAGCGCTACAAAGCCAAGCAGGAGCTTGACGTCCGGCCTTAAAGATTTTCGATATCTCCAATCAAGTCCAAACCGCGCGAGATCGCGTTTTTCAAAACGCCCGGCAAAGGCGTGCACCGTTTCACCTTTGACGGCCGCTACGCCTATATCTCGCCGACCGTGGAAGGTTACCAGGGCAACATCGCCATGATTCTGGATCTGAAGAATCCGGAAAAGCCCGAAGAAGTCTGCCGCTGGTGGATGCCGGGTCAGTGGATCGCCGGCGGCGAAACGCCCGACCTGGCACGGCACCGACACGCGCTGCCACCATCCGATTCGGCGCGGCGACCGGCTTTACATCAGTTACTGGCACGGCGGCTTCGCGATCGTCGATATTTCCGACATGAGCAAGCCGAAAACGATCAGCACGCTGGATTGGAGCCCGCCCTATCCTTGCCCGACGCACACGACCCTGCCGATGCTCAACAAAATCATGGAGCGCGACTGGTTGATCGTCACCGACGAAGAAGTCGGCGAAAAACTCAACGAAACGCACAATGCCTTTCTCTGGGTCGTCGATATCACCAAGGAAGAACTGCCGCTGCCGGTCGCGACGTTCATCGTGCCTTTCGAAGGTAAATCGACGCCATGAATCCGCTTCGGCGCGCATCAACCGGCCGAGCAGGTTTATGGCAACACACTCTATGTAACCTGGTTCGGCGGCGGTCTTCGCGCGGTTGATTTCTCCAATCCCTATATTCCGAAAGAAGTCGGCTATTACGTTCCGCATGCCCGGCAAAGGTCAGACGGTGGTCATGAGCAACGACGTCTTTCACGACAAAGACGGCAAGCTCTATCTGATGGACCGCTATGACGGGTTGGAGATTCTGGAGCCGCAGATCTAGGCAGACGCCTAGAGCGTTCAAAACGTTCAAGTCGTTCCAGCCGTTCAAACCGTCTGGGAATCGGAAAATGCCGATTCTGAATAATTGTTTTGGTCGTCTTCAAGTTCCGTAATCCCTTGGAACGCATTTGAACGGCTTGAACGGCTATTATCGATGAAGCTCTACAACGTCGCCTATTCCGGCAACTCCTACAAGGTGCGTCTTTTACTCGCCCATCTCGGGATCCCCTGCGAACTCATCGAAGATCGACATCCTAAAGGCGAAAGCCGCACGCCTGATTTCTTAAAGATCAATCCCAACGGTCGCACGCCGGTGCTCGATGACAACGGTTTTATCCTCGCCGAATCCAACGCCATCCTCGCCTATCTCGCGCGAGGCACGAAGTATCTCCCCGACGACCGAAAAGCTTTTGGGCTGATCTTCCAATGGATGTTCTTCGAGCAGTACAGTCACGAACCATTCATCGCCACTTCACGCTTCTGGCTGCAGCACAAACCGGACTCGCCGGAACGCACAGCGCTGCTCGCATCAAAACGCGACGGCGGCTGGGCGGCGTTGAAAATCATGGAAGATCATCTGGCAAAGAATGATTTCTTTGTCGGCGATTATTCGATCGCCGACATCGCGCTCTTCGCCTACACCCATGTCGCGCACGAAGGCGGCTTTCCGCTGGATGATTTTCCGAAGATCAGAGCATGGATTGAGCGGGTGAAGGCGCAGCCGGGTTTCGTTACAATGATGTGAACGGCCGCGCGATCAAATGGTGCGCAAGCGCACCCTACAGAATGACGGAAATCCGAAGTGTAGGGTGCGCTTGCGCACCATTGTATTTTCTGGCAGTCCACTTCAAACACGCCGCCTCTGATCTTTCATTTCCTCCATCTCTTCCAGGCTTCGCGGCCAATCTTGTTTGAGCAATCGCGAGAGCGAACGATCGGCCAGCAACTTTCCTCCGGTCTGGCACGTCGCGCAATAATTCGTCTCGTTCTCCGCGTGCACGATACGCTGGACCGGCGAGCCGCACACCGGGCACGGTTTGCCGTACTTGCCGTGCACGGCCATATCCGGGCGGAAGGCGGTCACTTTTTCAGGGAAGCCACCCTTGCGTTCCTTGCGCAATCGTTCCACCCAATCGGTCAAGCGACTCTCGAACGGCATGATAGAGCCGCTCGATCTCGGCGTCCGTCATTTGCTGGGTCATGCGAATCGGCGACAGTCGTGCGCGATGCAGAATTTCATCGGAGTAGGCGTTACCGATGCCGCTGAAGACATGCGGATCGGTGAGCGATCTTTTCAACGTGTGATTCTCTCGAGTGAGCGCCGCGCGAAATGCATCGAAGCCAGCGTCGAGAACTTCCAGACCGCCGGGATCATGTTCTTGCAACGCTGCTTCGCCACGAACCAGATGAATCGACGCGCGCTTCTTGGTGCCGGCTTCGGTTAGAAGCAACGTGCCGTTGGGAAAGTCGAAAGCGGCCTGGCCGTACTTGCGCGCGATCTTCGCGCCTTGCGGTTTCCAGTGAAACCGCCCGGCGATCATCAGATGAACGATCAAGAAAAAGTTCATCTTCCAGCTCGAAGACGATGCGCTTGCCGAGGCGGCGCAGCGCCAAAACTTTCTTCCCTTCCGCTGCCTTATGGGCGGATCGAAAGATCGCAAAACAAACGGGCTGCCGATGCGGATCTTCTGAATCGGCTGATTGAGCACGCGCTCCGAGAGCGCCTCGATGTAAACAGTAACGTCGGGAAATTCGGGCATGGTTTGTCAGGAAGACGAAGGCAACCACGATGGGTTGCCCCTACAATCCGCGTGGAACAACTGGAACCATTGAAACGTTTGGAACCCTCTATTGGATCCCGCCAGTTTCTCTAAGCGTGAGAAACTCTTTAGCCTGCATCGGAAAGAGCACGCCTAGGAGAACATCCTCATCGCACTTCGCCAACGGACCGAGATCCTTAATCGCCTTGTCCCAATCGGCAGGATCGGCCATCTCGCCGGAGCGCAGCGAATAATCGGGCTCTTTGTCTTTCATGATTTTCTTGACCAGCTCTTTGCTCACTTCACCCGGCGGCCGGCCGTATTTGCCTTTGACGTAGTCGCTGGTCTCCCGGCTGACGATCTTGTATCTCTCGCCGGCCAAGACGTTCAGCACCGCTTGCACACCGACGATCTGGCTGGTCGGCGTCAGCAGCGGCGGATGGCCGAGATCGCTTTCCACACTGGGCGTCTCTTTGAGCGCGGCATCCATCAGGTCCATTCGCTTGGCTTCTTTCAGTTGCGCCACCATGTTGGAGATCATACCGCCCGGCACTTTGTGAATGAAAACATCGGCGCTGACGCCGGTATAGCCCGTCTCGTACTTTTCGTACTTTCTCCTTGATCTGCCGGGTGATCCGCGCCGGTTCTTCGAGCAGCTTCACGTCGATGCCGGTATCGAACGGCGTTCCCTTCAAAGACGCAACCATCGTCTCCGTGGCGGGATGCGCCGAGCCGAACGACAACGGCGACAAGCACCGTGTCGATCATGTCGACGCCGGCGAGAATCGCCATGAGATGGCACATGCTCGAAGTGCCGCCCATGTCGTGGCAGTGGAGCAGGACCGGGCAGTTTGCCCTTCGCGCGATCTTTGATGCCCTTGACGATTCTGTAACTGTCGAAGGGTGTCATAATTCCCGTGGCATCCTTGAGCGACAGCCAGTCGGCGCCGACTTCAATAAGTTGCTCGGCGTACTCCATCCACTTTTCCAAAGTATGAACCGGGCTGACGGTATAGTTGACTTCGACGTGCGCTTCGCCGCCGAGCTCCTTCACGGCCTTGGTTGCGACTCGATGTTTCGAAAATCGTTGGTCGCTTCGAAAATGCGGAATACGTTCATGCCATTGGCGATCGGCGCGCTCGACGAATTTGCAAACGATCTTGTCGGTATAGGGCCGGTACGCGAGAATATGCTGGCCGCGTAGCAGCATCTGCAGCTTGGTGTTCGGCATGACTGCTTTGATACGCCGCAATCGTTCCCAAGGATCTTCCTTGAGATAGCGCATGCAGACGTCGAAGGTGGCGCCGCCCCAGACTTCGACGGCGTGGAAGCCGCAGTTGTCGAGGGCGCGCACAGCGGCAGCAAGTCGTCGGTCGTCACGCGCGTCGCGAGCTTGCACTGTTGTCCATCGCGCGGTGTGAGATCGGTGATCTTCACCCTGCGGCTGCCGGCGGGCTCCGTCAGCAGTTTGTTCATGTCCTCGGCCAGTTGGTTTAAAATGTTTTCAGCAGCCATCAAATTTCTCCCGTCTTATGGTTACCACCGCTAGGCAAATCGCTCACTCGCCTAACTATCTTACTTGCGTTATAGGTCATTTGCGGCTCTACAGTAAAGGCGACGGGAAAAGGTAAGTGGTCAAGTGTAAGGGAGAGGAACTGAACTCCTGACCTCTGACCGTTTACCCTTCACGCCTACGCCTTACGCTTCACCCCTAACGTCTTCTTGCTTTTTCCGCCCGATTCTCTTACAAACCGGCTCATGAAGATCGTTAGGCTATACACCGGCGCGGACAACGAATCGCATTTCGAAGAAATAGACATTGAACTCAATCTCAGGGGACGAAACGCCTTTTCCGACCTGCAACCGGCACAGGGTGTCATCTTTCGTCGCGCGCTGGAGACCCACAGTAGCGATTACCATCCCGCGCCGCGGCGCCAGTACGTGATCACCCTCACCGGAGAGGTGGAGATCGAAACCGGCGACGGAACCGTCAGGCGTTTCGGAGCCGGCGATGTCATGCTTGCCGACGATACCACCGGCCGCGGCCACATGACGCGGGTCGTGGGCGGCCGTCCTCGCGATTGCGTGATGATTCCTCTCAAGTAAGGACCTCGCAGCGGAAATCCCAAGCCCGGGAACCGCCGTCCGGGAGCGCGATCACGCGTAACCGCACGGTGCAGCATCCGCCAGGGACGGATCAGCCTATGGCTGATGCGGCGTCCTGGACTTAACGCAGCCAAGACCAAAGTATAATGAGCATTAGCCCGGCGAGCAGGCCGCTTACCGCGCTTTTCGTCCAGCGCGCGATAGCGACGGTCGTGAGCAGCGCGATAACACGATAGACCACCGCGTCCGACTCGAAGCGCGCTCCTGTCATGAACAAAGTGGTCCCGATGATGCTGCAAAGAAATCCGTACGACAGATAACGCAGCAGCCGATCCCAGCGCTCGGGAAAATTGTCGCCGACAAAAAATCGCTGGGGCAGCGCGCGCAACGCGAATGCCGACAATCCGAGGATCAAAATGATTTCGATGCGCGTGATTTCCATTCTTCGATGCCCCAACCCGCGCTTGCAATCACGCTCGCAGTGATGATCCAACCCCACGCCGAACTCACGAGCGCCGGGAACGGCGGCGATCAGACTCAGTAAGCAGATGACCGGCGTCGTCCAACCTTTCATTTCAGCAGCCAACAATCCGGCAAAATAGCCGGGCAAGATAAACCTCAACGCTTCTTCGAATCCCGGAGAAACACCCAGCGCCACGAGAAACCCGCCGGCGGTCCCGAGCACCCAAACGGTAAAAGCGCTAGCGCCGACGCCGAGAAAGAAAGCTAAATTGCCGTAGCCATCCATAGATGGCGGATCAGACCTCTCGCGCAAAGCCGCTTCACGCTCTTTCTGAAACTGCAGGTAAGGCACGATAAAACTGCTGGCGCTGACGACGTGCGATGAAAGCAAAAGAGGCAAGCGGCTTACGCCGCGGAAAAACGGCGCTAAAGCGGTGCTCATGGGCAGAAATCGCAAATTCATCAGCGCGCCGGCGACCAGCACCTGGAACGCAGACTTGCCTTCCGCCAGCGGCACCAGGACGGCAAACTGCGCCGGCCCGGAATAGACCCATGCGGACATCAAAACGATTTCAATCAAGGTCAGGCCATGCGCCTGAGCGGCGATACCCCAGGCGAGCGACGAAGGCACGAAAGCGATCCAGATCGGTATCGCCGCTTTCATGCCTTGTCGAAAACGGCTTGAGAAAGACATAAAAGGCGCTGGTTCAGAATTCTATGCCGAGCAAGCGCCGCCGTTTTGGCGAAGCCAGACTACTATTGAGAAGAGCGCTCCGGCGTCATTCTTGTTCTCTTTGTGCGCGACCATAATTCCGTTACGATCCTGAGGTCAAGCTCTCGCGAGTCATTTTCAGGACACTTTCGACCGATGAATCCACTGGTACGCGCAGCGGCTTTTTGGTAACGTCTGGCCACATCGCTTCAAGGCATTCTAACAGCGGCGCGGTTGGAGGTAGACCATGGTTTGGTCCGCTCGTTCTCTTGTTAGATGTTCAGCGCTCGAAGTTCAAAGTCGCCAAGAGCTTAAGAGCAAGCCTGCCGTAGATTGCTGGCGGGTTGTGGCGCTGGTTATTCTCCTTCTGCCTTGCCATGCCTCCGCCGCCGATAAGCTCTTGGGGATTCACTCCGCGCGCACGATGTCGCAATCGATGCCGTGGATCGCTGAAGAGGCCGGGCTCTTCAAAAAATACGATTTGGACTTTCAGCTCGTTTATATTTCCTCGGCCAGTATGGTGAACGCCGCCATGCTCAGCGGCAGCGGCGACGTCGCGATCACCGGCGGCGAATCCGTCGTGCGCACCGCCACTCAAGGCGTCAATGAAATGGTGTTCATCGCTGCTGCCAAGAACAGCCTCACTCACAGTATTTTGTCCCGGCCGTCGAAGGCACCGCGCGCACCGCCCGGAACTTAGGCTACGACGTGGTGATTCTTAAAGATTGTGTCGGCTCGCGCAGCCGCGAGCAGCACGACATGGCGCTTAAACTGATGGAGTCGGCGTTTTTCGAAATCGCCACGGCCAACGAGGTCGCCGAGATCTGGCGGCGATAAGGACGGGGCGCTGCCAGCGTTAAAAAAATCCTTCTCAATCCCGCTTTTTCAAAGGGGGACAAGAAGTCACAACGCTTGGTTTACTAGTACAGCGATACTTGCAGCTTAGTTCCTCCCTTTGTAAAGGGAGGTGAGGAGGGATTTTCCAGCGGGCAACTGCAAAAACAAACTTTGAATCGCTAGCCGTGTATCCAGCGACCCACGTCGATCTCGTAACCCTTGTCTTGGGAGATGTCGAACGGGTTTCTATCCGGATCGAAGCCGCGATACTCGGCCATCGGCCTGCTCGAGGGCCGCTTGCTGATACAGTCTTCCGGCAAACTGTCCAGAAAATGCTCTATGTCGGTGACGAGCCAGCCAAAGTGATTGAGTCCATCCCTCGGGCTTTCTCTTTCGTTCATGTCGCGGTGCGTGGCGATCGGGCAGGATAGCCATCGCTGTCTCGCCGTCAGCCGTCCAGCGCACGACCCGGTTTTCTGCTCGGATTCGTTTGCTGGTCGTCGACTCGCGGAAACCGAATACGTTGACATAAAAGTCGAGCACTTCGTCATTGTTCGTCACACACATCGCCAGGTGACGAATGCATGGAAACGCGCGCTTTACACTTGGCGTGTGAAAATCGTGGGTCGAAAGACTCACTACTTGGCCGTAGGGATCGGTCACGCGATAGTCGCCGTGAAATAGACCGCCCTCTTCTTCGCGAATCTCGGCGTTGGGGGCGAACTCTTTCAGCCGGGCTTCAACACTAGCGATATTGTCGATGGTAATCCCGAAGTGGCTGATGCCCAGCTCAGACGCGCCGTCCCGCGGCTTGAGGATCGAGATGTTGTAAAAGCCGTCCGTAAGCGCAATCTCGCCCGTCTCCGAGCGGCCGAGCTCGCGCATGGCGAAGTAAGTCGAGTAAAAGCTCGCCAAAACATTTGGACTTTCGCTGACGATTGCAAGGTAACGAATTTGCGATTGCATGTTCGCTCCTCCTTCCGGTGGCACGGACGTTAACACCGACTATTAGATGAGTCAATGAAAATCGATGGAAAACCCGTGCCGCTTGCGCTAAGAGCATTCGATCATGAGTTACTAACCCTTTAGCAGCCGCCACCTTGCTCATGCTTCTGACTTGTTTCTCTCATCCAGTTTGGGCTCAAGACAGCCTTAAGAAACCATTCGCATCGGCATGCCCAACCGGGGAGTGCCAAACCTGGCGTTGCCGGCCGCGCAACGCTTCGGCTTCTTTCGCAAGCAAGGTTTGGACGCGGAGCTGATAGTGATGCGACCCAGCGTTTCCCTGCAAACTTTAGTGGCGGGCGAGCTGGATTTTTCAACAGTCCTCGCGTCCGCCGCGCGCGCCAGCGTCAGCGGACTGCCGCTCAGAATCGTCATGGCCCTGACCACCGCGCAGGATTTCTCGATGGTGGTGCGCCCGGATATACGCCGCATGGAAGACCTCAAGGGTAAAACCCTCGCGGTTTCCGGTGTCGGGGAATTTACCGACGTCGGCGCGCGAATGGTGTTGAAGAAGTATGGTCTGGTGCCCGAGGTCGATGTAAAAATCCGCGCGCTATTCGGCAACCATCCCTTGCGGTTAAGCGCGCTACAAGCCGGCCAGATCGACGGCACGATCATGTCGATGCCCTACAATAAAATGGCGGTAAAGATGGGCTTCAGGGAGATCGTTCATCTTAATGAGATCATCAAGACGCCGCAGGGTGGTCTGGTGACGACGGTGCAAAAACTCCGCAGCGATCCGGATATGGTTGTCCGAGCTGTCAAAGCGGCGCTCGCTGGCGAGCCACTTTTTGAAGGAGAACAAGGGCGAGTTTATGAAACTTCTGGAAAGAGAATCCGGAGTGCGCGATGGAGCCGTGGCGGCACTCATCCACGAGGAAATAATCAAGTTGTATTCAGACACCGGCCTGGTATCGGAGGAGGCGCTGCAGGAGTTTATCGTCAATTCGCAAGAAGCGCTGAAGATTTCGCGTCAGGTTTCAACCTCGGAAATCGCCGATTTTTAGTTTCGCCCGAAGAGCGGCCGCCGATCTGAAAGAGGGAAGATAGTTCGATCAAACCTTGACACATATCCTTAATTTGAAGACGAACTTCCAAGACAGGGTACCGGCAGATTGCCAAACGACTATTCTTGCGGGCTGCTCAAAAAGATCTCAGAGGCGAGGCGCGCGAAAGATCGACGAGCGGAGGCGTACATAGCGAGTACGTTGGAGCGAGACGATTGACGCAACGAAGCCTATGAGGCTTTTTCAGCAGCCCGCATCTACTCGGAAATATCTAACAGTACGCCATCCGGATCGGCGAAGGCGTGCTGGCCGATCGGGCAAGCCTGAAGGTCTTTCTCAATCGATGCGCCTTGCGGTCCGCCGCCGATTTTTTTCGGCGCGCACTCAGGAAAGCTTGCCGCGATGTCATCCAGGTCTTTCTTGGTTTTTTCGACGCTCTCCACTTTGAAGCCGACGTGATCGAAGCCTTGTTTCAAGCTCCGGTAATGACCGTTGTGACAACGGCGCGTATCAGCAAACGCACTTTGCCGTCGGTGAGCGTGATCGTTCCCTGCTCGCCGCCTTCTTCGACTCCTTTGAGCTCTAGAACTTTGGTGTAAAACTCGGCAACATCCTCGGGCTTTCGCGCGCGCAGCGCAATGTGATTGAGCCAGCGCGGCTGCTCCCAACCGTCGTTTGAGTACCCTTCCCTGACGTTGGACAGCTCTTTCTGCGAAAGATCGAATTGAGTGCCCGTAGGATCCTGCGCTCGGATTCCGGCAAAAGGCACGTAGACTAGCGCGCGGGTGTGCAACAGATCCGGGTAAAGGCGGTTGATTCGGTCGACAGCTTCTTTGACGTCGTCGACCTCGAAGCCGAAATGGTCGATCCCCTGGCTGCTCCCGGGCCGTTTCGCCAGAAGCGCCATGCCGATCACTCCGTCGCTTATATGTCCCCGGTCGGGGTTGGCTTTACCGGTCTCGTCCACCAGATTGGTGGTGATCTGCTTCATTCCGAAGATGCTTTGATAGAACTTGAACTGGGTATCGTAACGCTCCGTGTGGGTCGCCAGATGGCGGATTTTTGCGATCATGAACACGCTCCTTCCGCAGTGTTCAGGCTGCTTGCTCCCTCTTCTAGGTTAAGCATCATGACTTTGTCAAGCTTAAGCTGGGCGAGAGATCAATCGAGCGCCGCATTCTCATCATGCTCCCGGCTTGATGAAATACTGCATGGGCATCTTGCCTTCTTCGAAGCGTGGATCGTAGTCCATCCCTACGCGAATCCGCTCGAGATAATTATCCCGATTCACGCCGAACAACTCGTAGCGCGAAATGTGATTCAGTAGAAAAGTGTGCACCCCCATCTGGTAGAGCTTGCCCACTGATCCCGAACTCAGGGCGTCATGTTCGTCCTGCGTTAGGCGAAAATCTTGGAGCGCGACTGCCGGCTCCTCTTTCATGCGCTTGCGGAATTTCGGGTCGTTGTCCGTCATATAAAGAAGCTTATTGACCTGATATACGCTCATCTCATTCCCCGTTTAGTCGAATTTCCACACCGAATAGCCTGAGCCTTCATCGTTCTCCAGAAACAGCGGCCTGGTTTTGCCGACAGCGCCGGTGACCGTGATCCAGTTCAGTAGCTCGCCGCTGTTGTTGCCGGCATGGTTGATGCGCTCTTCGGTCGCCTGGCGGGCGAGCGAATGATACTGACCTTTGACGATCATTCTGGAAATTGTGTCCATCCATTCAGTATCGGTCCAGCCTCTCAGCGGGCCACCGACATCCTGTGCAAAGCAGCCGCTGGCGATGAGTGCAACGCGCTCTTTTCCTTCCCATGCCTCGATAAACCGGCGCACCATGCGTCCCAGCGCGAGGCACCGGGTCGCGAGCGGCAACGGTGAAGCAAATCCATTGGTATAGATCGGGATCACCGGCAGTTCCATTGCCGGATTGAGAAAATGCAGCGGAACCATGAGCGAGTGATCCGGCCGTAGTTCGTGCGCCGCGGCCAAATCAAATTTGTCGTGCACTCCGTACTTGATACAGCGCCTTGGCCATGGGAACATGGCCTTTGAGAGTGTAGCGCGGCATCGGACACCAGGTTTCCTGCGGTCCCTGAGCTTCCTCCGCCATGCCGATACAAAACGACGGCAGGTTGTTATAAAAAAAATTTACGAAGTGATCGCTGTCCACTTCGATGATCACATCAGGCTCGGCCTTTTCGACCTGCTCGCGCACCTGCTTCATCAGCGCTTCGCCCTTCATCTTTCCCGGCGCCTGCGCCATCTCGTAAATCAGTCTCGGCGGATGCGGAACTCCAGCGGCTAAAACCAACTTCGCCATCAATAAACTCCTCTCGATCACTTTACATAACACCGTCTCCGAGAGGGGGTCAATAAAATTTGAGTTTGTTCGACTATACGGCGTGGGCGGCAAATACTGCGCGATGCCAGATGACCGGCGCTGGTTGCACCGCCTTGCATATTTATGCCTTCATGGATATGCTTATGCACATGAGGACCACCATTGAGATTAGCGATGAGCTTTTTCGCCAAGTGAAAAAAAGAGCGGCGGATGAGCGAACCGCCTTTCGCCAAGTCGTAGAAAATGCGCTCCGTGCGTATCTCGGCAAGCAATCGAAACGCAAGGTTTACCAGCTTCGCTGGCACACGGAGCGAGGACGGTTGCTTCCGGGCGTGCGTCTCGACGACAGAGATGCGCTTTTTGACCTCATGGATGGACGGCCGTGATCGCACTCGACACGAATATCCTCGTTTATGCGCGGCGCGAAGAAGCGCCGTTCCACAAAGAAGCGACTAAGCTTCTGAAAAATTTGGCGGAAGGCGACCAGCACTGGGCTCTTCCCTGGCCGTGTATCTATGAATTCTTACGTGTGGTCACGCATCCACGCGTGTTTGATCCTCCTTCGAGCCTCGAATCGGCATTAGACGATTTGGAGTCTTTGCTCGACGCGCCTGCGCTCGTGCTGCTCGGAGAAGGACCGCAGCATTCGACTCATTTATTTCGATTGATTAAAGCCGGACACGCGATCGGCAACCTTGCTCACGATGCTCACATTGCAGCGCTGGTAATAGAGAACGGCGTCAGCGAGTTGTGGACAGCGGACCGGGATTTTGCTCGATTCCCGGGCATTCGCGCACGCAACCCGTTCGCTTCGTAAGCGGACTTGGTTTTCTAGAAGTGGTGCGGTTCCAAGTAGACCATAGAGCGATCTAGAGATGCATGGCACCCACCAACTCGCTTAAGCACTCTCCTCAGGTCGGCGCTCACCGAAACTAATCCACTTTGTAGCCCAGCTCCTTGGCGACTTCGCGCGCGATGCGCGCGTCGGCGATTTCTTCGAAGGCTATTTTTCGGCCGGGAAACTGGCCGAGTAGCTGCACCGACTTGATGATCTGGTCGATGCCTTCGCGGGTCGGCACGCCGTTGCCGCTGACCGTTTTGCGATATTCTCCATAGGCCTCCTCCGCGGTCTCGCGATCGACTTTGAGCGCGCGCACCATTAACTCCACGGTTCTGTCCTTCGCTTGCAGCGAGATGCGCTTGGCCGACTGCAGTGCTTTTAGCACTCGCTTTAGCTCCGGCGCGCGGTTTTGAATTGCGGCCTGCGACGCGGTAATTCCGCCGAGCGGCATCTTCACGTAGGGTCCCATATCGAGTAGTTCGCGAAATCCCTTTTTTTTGGCATAGTAAACCAACGGCGGGTTGAGTTGCGCCGCCTCGATGATGCCGGTCTCTAAAGCCGTGATGTACTGCGCTCCCGCCAGCGGCACCATGACGAAGTCCTTGGGATTTTCGCCGACGGCTTCCAAAGATATTCTGAGCGCCACTTCCGCCGTGCCGCCAAATCCGGTGACGCCGATTCTTTTTCCCCTCAACTCCTTCAAAGACTTTATTTCCGGTCGCGCCATGAGCGAATAGATCAGCTGATCCGACGCGAACCAAACCGCTTTCGACGGCAGTCCCCTCAATGTCGCGACCACGGAGCTCGGGCCAACGTCGGCAACGTAATGAATATCGCCGCTCACCAGAGCCGCGTTAGCCGCCTGGGAACGCATCTGAATGCTTTCAACCTCCAAGCCGTTTTCCTCGAATAACTTCCACTGCTGCGCCGCGAAAAGCGCAATGCAGCAGATCGAGGCGGTCGGATACGAAATTCTTATTTTGGTTTTTTCTTGGGCGTTGGTCAGAGATATATTGATAAAAAACGCAAGAGCAAAGGCAATCAGCGACCGGTATAAGTATCCATTGATGGCTTTGGATTTCATCGCTGCTATTCTCTTCTATAGCTCGTTAGGCCTGGCGTTTTACGCCTACCGAATCACCCTGTCGGCGCGCGCTAGCACGCCAGGCGGAATAGTCAGACCGATTTGCTTGGCGGTCTTGAGATTTACAATAAACTCGAATTTTATAGGTTGTTCGACGGGTAAGTCGGCTGGCTTGGCGCCCTTCAGGACTCTGTCGACATAGCGGGCACCGTCTCGACCCTCCGTGTCATAACCGGGCCCATAGGACATCAGACAACCGTTTTCAACGTGTTCTCCGCGGGCGCATATTGTCGGCAGTCGATGCTTGATCGCCAGATCCGCTATCAGCACCTGATTAGAATTGGCCAATGGGTTCAATGTCACAGCCACACCGGCGCTACGCGCTTTGATTGCCTCTCTGAACGCATCGGCATATTTGTCGACGGTGCTGACCTGCATCGAATGAAGCTGCAAACCCAGCTCTCGTCCCAACAGCTGGCTTTCCGTCCATTGTGGCGCGGAACCTGGCGCGTTGGGATCCCACAAGATAGCAACACGAGAAAGTGTAGGGATGCTCTCTTTCAGCAGCTCCAGCCGTTTGCCGGTCAAAACCGCAGCAATGTTGGTAATGCCCGTGATATTTCTCCCCGGCCGCGCCAAGCTCTCGACAAGTCCAGCCGCAATCGGGTCCGTAACTCCCATAAACACAATCGGAATTGTGCTAGTAGTCGTTTTGGCAGCTAGAGCGGCATTGGTCGTGATCACGACAAGTACGTCTATTTTTGCCTGCACCAATTCGGCCGCAAGATCTGGCAGGCGATCGAAGGTTCGGCCCTCATGGCGAAACTCAATTGTGATATTTTTACCCTCTATGTAGCCGAGCTCACGCAAGCCTTGCCGGAACGCCACCATCCGGGTTGCGTCAGCCGCAGCAGAGAGGGCCGCCAGATATCCTACTCTTGGGATCTTTGCTTGCTGCGCCTCAGTCGGCACATTAAGCGTCAAGAGCTTAGCGCAAAGCGCAAAATAATAGATTTTTCTAAACATACATCGGCAGAAGCAGAACCATCGCAGATGAGCCGCCCGCAATTGTTGTGAGCACCGCTGGCACGAGGACAATTAGTCAAAGGCGTTTCCCCTGGGTCCGTAGCTTGCGCCTGAGCTTTTCGTTTTGTCCGAACGTTGAGCATCCTTGGCGGTTTCACCCTCTTCGATCACCGCTACCGGGAGCACGAGCTTGGCGCCGTTTTTCTCGGGAAACCACGCCGAACGTTCCTGCACTAACGTCAGCTCGAGGATATAGCGTCCAGATTTTGTTGGAGCTTGGATCACCGCATTGAGATCAACCGACTCACCGGGTTTCAGATCTCGCGGCAGCGGCGTTCTAAGGCCGTCAAAGATAACCGGCTCTCCTTTTTGATTGAGCCAGTGATATGAAAGATTAACGGCGTAGCGGTCTTTTTTATCGGGCTTGCTGGGCCAAGTCACGGGACTAACGTTTTTGATCGCGATAGCCGCGGATACCGTCTTGCCGCTCGTCATCACCGGCGAAACGTTGTGGGACTCGAAAGCCACTTGAAAACCCGACTCAGGCAACCGCTTGGGTTCGGTATCGGCGCAACCCTGGAGCACGCCGATTACGAAAAGGATCGCGCCCAGCGCAAGCTGATTTCTCATAATTGTTTTTTCTTTCTCCTCCATCAGTTGCCAACGCCTCCACAAACAGAACATTACAAGAACGAGCCCATGGCATCCGCACACGCGGGCCGTCCGCGCAAAAGTCCCGGCTAATCGGCGGCTCTCATAACCTCGCTAAACACTGCAAGCGTCTTTTCTGCCGTGCTTTCCCAAGTAAATAATTTAGCCCTCTCGCGGCCCTTTTTGATTAAAGATTGCCGCAATTCTTCATCCGCTACAACTTTCTCTATCCCTTCAGCAATGCTCTGAACATCGATGGGATCGACATAGCACGCAGCATCGGCGCAAATCTCGGGCAGAGAGCCCGCCCGGGATACAACAACCGGACAACCACAGGCCATCGCTTCGAGTGACGGAAGGCCAAAACCCTCGTATAGCGACGGATAAACAAAAACTGTCGCAAGATTATAAATCTGCGCGAGCTTTGCGGTCTCCACGTAATCCAGCACGATGACTCGGCTGTCCCGCTTCTGCCTAGCCGATGTATCGCCTTCGCCCCATCCTCGAGGACCGACCAGCACCAGACTAAACTCTCTTCGGGTCCGGTCCGGCAATTCCGCATAGGCGCGAGCAAGGCGGTTTAGGTTCTTGCGGGGTTCTCTCGTTCCCACGAACAAAATGAATTTTTCCGGAAGGTCAAACTCACGCCGGCATGATACCAGGGCATTCCTTTCATATACGTTGAAAACGCCGTGATCAACACCGAGATGAATCGGCGTGATCATTTCCGAAGGAAGACCGAGGATGTCCAGGGCTTCAGTCTTAATATAATCCGAGTCGGTAATGATCCGGGTCGAACGCTTGACCTTTTTAAGAAAGTTTTTCGCAAAGTAACGGACCCTATCTTCCGGATGTGCTTCCGGGAATAATTGAAAAGAAAAGTCATGCACCGTTGTGATGATGCTTTTTGCTTTGATATCCAGCGGGATGAAATTCGGCTCGAAGTAAAGATCAAATTCAACGCGATGATACTTGGCGACCGTTCCTCTAAATCCGCGCAACCCGCCCCTGATGAGCGGCGTTTTCGATAAGAACTCCTTAATCCCGTGAATTCGCTTCTCGCCGGTCAAGATTCGCTTGCTAAAATAGCCATAGTAGTAAGTGTATTCGTACTGCGGAGACAGTTTGCCGAATTGACGAACCAATTCCTCGATATAATGCCCCACTCCGGTCAAGCGCCCCAGAAGCGGGATGGTATCGATGGCGATTCTCGCGCGACCGGCGCTGGCCAATTCATGCATGACTTTTTAAGTATCCACTGACAGAAATTCTAATCAAAAATATTTCAATTTCCGCGGCATTGCGGATCAAGGAATTCGGGAAAGTTGCGACTCGCCAAAGGCACAGCCGCCCTATGACGGGCTCAGGCGACATCCGAGCCGAAGGCAAGGGAGCTAAAAAAATTCCTCCGGAGTCTACCCTGAGCTTGGCCGTAGGGGTCGAATACTACACACGCTCTGTTGCGGTTCGCTTGACGCGATGAAATGGATGATCCGATTCAAGGTGGTTTTATATCACAAGTTCCTGTAACACTCACGCAAATAGAGTTGTACGCGCGCCCCGACAATGACAAGATCCTCCAGTAAGGCAAGCTGGATTTATCCGCGCCGGAACAACGTTTCGCTTGCCGTAATGTGGCTGAGCCGTATATCTTCAGCGTACTATTAAGTTACCCAAGGCGATTTGCCCGTCGTGAACCGGAAAAGTATTAGCATCTCATTGATCATTCCTACGTACAATCGAGCCGCCTCATTGAAGCGAGCTCTTGAAAGCGCCTCGTATTTGGATTATCCGCCGGACCGCTACGAGATCATCGTCGTGGATAATGGCAGCACGGATAGTACGCCCGCAGTCGTTAAAGAAGCGCGGCAAAATAATCCGACAAATCGGCTCGTATACGTCAGAGAAGAGCGGCTAGGTCTTCATAACGCGCGTCATGCGGGCGTATGGGCGGCAAGAGGAGATATTTTGCTCTTTACCGATGATGACGCTACGTTCGATCCGGGTTGGCTTTCTGCCTACGCGGAAGCTTTTGACTCCCATCCCGACATGGCTGCTGCCGGCGGGCCGGTTCGGGCCGCATGGGAGGCTCCACCTCCACAATGGCTAATTGAATTTATGGGGGATGTAAAGACATTTGGCATGCTAAGCCTAATGGAACCGTACGAGGATTTTCGGTTGGCTGCAGACGGCATATTTTTCGGGGTCAACATGGCCATCCGAGCGGGCATTTTGCTCGAGATGGGGGGCTTCAATCCAGAAGCATTCGGCGCCGTATGGCTCGGTGATGGCGAAACCGGTTTGATTTACAAGCTTCGAGACCACAGGATGCTTATCGGATATATTCCCGACGCATTGGCGTATCATCACATTCCGCCCGAACGCATGACGGTTCAATATCTTCGCCGTCCGCATGGCGAATCAGGGGGCCTGCGATCTCTATTCGGATTTTCATCGCAGCTTGCCGAATACTCGTTCGATACTCAGCCGCGCCGCTCGGCTGATATTGAGAAACGCCCGATCGTGGATAGCCGCGGTCGTGTTAAAGGACCGCACGGATACCCGGTCGCTTGATATTCAGCTCGACGCCGCGCGCACGCAAGCTCAACTGAGATATATGCTCAAGATCGCGCGCAACAAAGAATTGCAAGCTTTCGTGGCAAAGAAAAATTGGTTAAACGATCTCCGTCCCCTCCGAGACTCGCCGACGGTTGAATACAGATAGGCCCGGGAGAACCATGAATTTTTTCGAGGAAATCAGATGGCTGGATCGCCCGCTGGCGTATATTATTCGGAGTGAGTTCACTCCTGGCGCGACAACGTTTCTTACACCGCTGGATTTCACGCAACAATTGGGTTTTGTCGTTTATCCTGAGGGCGGCGAGATCAAGCCTCACCTGCATCGTTCGATGGAGCGGACCGTGCGCGGAACTTCAGAAGTGCTGGTGGTCAAAAAAGGGCGTTGCCAGGTGGATATCTACAATAACCTGAAGGAACCCGTCGCGACGCGGGAGCTACGCGAAGGCGATATTTTGCTACTCGTGGACGGCGGCCATGGTTTCCGCATGTTGGAAGACACGATTTTTGTGGAAATCAAACAAGGGCCCTATACGGGTCTTGAAGAAAAAGAGCGGTTTTAAAATTCGCCCTCAGCGCTTCGTTGTATCAAGGCGCTCCCTGGCCCTCGCAACAAGGATTTCGATTCATACCCATCCTGATCCATGACGGATTCACAACCTCGTATATTGATCATTTATCCCTATTCGAGCCTCGACACCAATCCGACGATGACTTTTCTGATCGAGTCGCTCGCCGCGCGAAAAGTGCGGATCGATGTTTTGGCCGGCCGAAGTGATAGCTTTGCGACACCCGAATCCTTTCTCACCCCCGAATCTTTCGGCGAGACTGTGCGTTTAGAGCTCTTGTCGTCTGATTTCTTCTTCCGACGGTGGTCGCCTCTCGGAGGCCTGCCGCTGCGCCTCGCCAGCCGGTGCCTAGTCTCAGGCGAGCAGTCCAGGTATCCGCTGCGTTTCGACCACGCTTTTTTCAAATATTTTCAGGCTTCGCGCTATTCCGTTATCATCGGCGTCGACCCTCACGGTATCGTTTTAGCTGACATGCTCAACGGTTGGCAAAAGATGCCCCTGGTTTATCTGTCTTTTGAGATTCTTTTCAGTCAGGATGTGGATAGTGGCCGCGATCAAGAGTTAATGCGCTTGGAGCGAGCCGCTTGTGGACGGAGCTCGTTGGTATTGATCCAGGATGACGAAAGAGCGCAGGCCTTTTGTCATGAAACTTCATTCCCACGCCAACGAGTTTTAACTGTTCCAGTCGCGCCTCCTCCTCAGCCGACCGGCAAGTCCGATTTTCTCCGTAAAAGCTTGAAAATTCCGGCCGGAAAGCGAATTGTCCTCTATTGCGGCAACCTTCAGAGCTGGGCATCACGGGACGAATTGGCGGAATTGGTTTCATATTGGCCGGACGACTACTGCCTGGTTATCCATAACCGCTCCACGGTCCAGCGAACCTTGCAGCGTTTTCTCGATAGGCTGACTAAGACGGGAAAAATCTTCATCTCAGCGGCGCCGGTCGGGAGAAAAGACATGGCTGCTTCTGGTGAGTTCGGCGGATTTCGGACTGGCGCCGTACAAGCCCATGCCCGGCGACCTCTGGACGGGCAATAACTTGTACCACTTAGGCTTCGCGTCCGGGAAAGTTTCTTACTATGCTTTGTGCGGGCTGCCGATCCTGGCTCGGCCGCTGCCGGTTTTTGAGCGTGAATTCTCCGTTTATAAATGCGGGAAGATTTATTACCGGCTGTCAGAGACCGGAAACTTGCTCGAGGAGATCAGCCGCGACTACGAGAACTACAGCATGGAGTCGAAGCGATTTTACGACGAGCGGCTAAATCCCCAAGATGGAATGAGCAAATTTTGCGATCGTTTAGTGGACTTGGCGCGCACGGGCTGATGATCAAGGAGCCGGTGTGATACCCGTCAACGAACCCCTGCTGGGAAAACGCGAAGAAGAGCTCGTGCTGGAGTGCCTGCGCTCAGGTTGGATTTCCTCGGCCGGAAAGTTTATCGAGGATTTCGAACAGCGCTGGGCTGATTACTGCGGGCGGCGCTATGGAATTGCGGTTTCCAATGGCACGGCCGCACTGCAACTTGCGCTCGCGTGCATCGGCCTTAAGCCCGGCGATGAGGTGATCCTGCCGGCGTTCACGATCATTTCATGCGCTCTCGCGGTGATCTACAACGACGGCGTCCCGGTTCTCGTGGATTCGGATGCCCGCACCTGGTGCATGGATAGCGAGCGTGTGAAACAAAAAATTACTCGACGCACGCGCGCGATTATGCCGGTCCATATCTACGGCCATCCGGTGGATATGGATCCGATACTTGATCTAGCCAAGGAGCACGGCTTGTACGTTATCGAAGACGCCGCGGAAGCGCACGGCGCCGAGTACCTCTCCCGCCGAAACAGCAGCGCTCGCGCGTGGCGCCGTTGTGGCAGCTTCGGCGATCTGAGCTGTTTCAGTTTTTACGCCAACAAGCTCGTCAGTACGGGTGAAGGCGGAATGGTGCTAACCGATGATCCGGCGTTGGCGGAGCGAGCGCGTTCTTTGCGTAATCTATGTTTCCACGCCGACCGCCGTTTCCATCATGAAGCGCTGGGCTTCAATTTTCGTCTGACGAATCTGCAAGCCGCGCTCGGAGTCGCACAACTGGAGAGAATGGATCAAATCGTCGCCCGCAAAAGATTGATAGGACAAACCTATAGCCGCTTGTTGAAAGGCCTCAATGGTTTAGCGCTTCCGGCCGAAGAACCCTGGGCTAAAAGCGTTTATTGGATGTACGGCGTCGTTCTTTCCGGCGCGGCCGGTGTGGAGGCAAGCCAACTTAGTCGGCGGCTCAAAGAGCGTGGAGTGGAAACCCGGCCTTTCTTTCTCGGCATGCATCAGCAACCCGTCTTCCAGAGACGCGGCTTGTTTATGGAAGAGAACTATCCCGTCACCGAGCGCCTCGCGCGGCTTGGTCTTTATCTTCCTTCTGGGTTGGCACTGACCGACGAACAACTAATCAAGGTCTGCCACGCGGTTCACGAGGTTTTGTCGTGAAAGAGCCGTTCGGATCAAATTATGCGGGCTGTTATGATGCGCTTTACACAGACAAAGACTACGAAGCCGAGTGTGATCTGATCGAGCGTCTGCTCAGCACGTACGGCGATGGAAAAATGGGCAGCATTCTGGATCTAGGGTGCGGCACCGGCAATCACGCGCTGCCGCTCGCCCGGCGCGGTTTCGAATTGCTCGGCGTTGACCGCTCCGAGTTCATGCTGGGGCAGGCGCGCAGCAAAGCTGCTTCATTGAGTGCAGCGTGCGCCGTCAACTTTCACCAGGCGGATATCAGAAGCGTGGACGTTGGTCGCCTCTTCGATGCCGCCTTGATGATGTTTGCGGTGCTAGGTTATCAGCTCGCCAATGAGGACGTGATTGCCGCCCTGCGCTCCGCCCGGCGTCACCTGGATCGGGGAGCGATTTTCTTGTTCGATGTCTGGTATGGCCCGGCGGTGCTTTTCCAGCGACCATCGCAGCGCGTAAGGGTGATTCCGACCGTCGATGGAAAAATCTTGCGCGCTTCCTCGAGCGAACTCGACACCCATCGCCAGATTTGCACGGTAAGATATCACCTGTGGAAGTTCGGCGCCGAACGATACCTGACGGAGACGGAGGAAGAACACACGGTCCGTTATTTTTTCCCTCTCGAGCTCAAGCTGTTTTTGGAAGCTAGCGGGTTCACGCTCATTCGCCTCGGCGCCTTCCCCGAGTTCGATTGTGAGCCGGATGAGACAACATGGAATGTTCTGGCGGTCGCTCGCGCCGCCTAGCGTCGAACGAGATCGAACATGAAGAGAGGCTAATGCTGACTTTAGATGTCCTACTGCGCGAGCAGCCGAGATTTATCGAGATCGGACCCGGTGAGTTTGAATACGAAGGGCTGTCTCCGGAAATCCTTCGTTTCATTGAAAGCCACGTCAACTGTGACTCCGTCACGCTTGAGACCGGCAGCGGCGTGTCCACCGTTCTCTTCGCCATGAAGCGGACGCGCCACATCGCGATCACACCCGATGCGAGAGAGGTCCAACGGATCACCGCGTACTGCCGTGAGCACGGCGTTGACTTCTGACAGGGTCCAGTTCGTCGTCGATTTCTCCGAGCACGCGCTTCCCCGGCTCGATACGCCTGCCGCTCGACCTGGTCGTGATCGACGGCCGCCATGGCTTCCCAGCGCCCTATATCGATTGGTACTACACCGCGCCAAAGCTCAAGATCGGCGGCTTGTTGATTGTTGACGATACCTGGACATTCGCTTGCCAGATTCTTCGAGACTTCTTATTGGAAGCGCCTGAGTGGGCGATGGTTTACGACTGCGCGCCGCGCGCGGCAGTCTTCAAGAAGCTCGCGGAGGGCAGCCATGCACAAGAGTGGACAGAGCAGCCCTATGTCAACAACCGTGGATTGATTAGATTCGAAAATGGCGCTTGTCGCCTGGCTAAAAACGGTCTCACACACAAGGCCCTGGCGCACATCAAGCGGGGTGAATTTTTGATGCTCGCTAATAAGGCATTGCACAAGCTCAGGGGCTAACTTAGAATCTCCAGGATTTACCTCCCTTCGTCTGGGAGCTTCCCGGACTTTGATCGGGATCTCGATTGAGTACAGTTGGAACGTACTCTGCGTAGCGCGCGCGGTATAGGATTGATCGGATGCCTGTTGGCCCGGGCCGGAAATGTAGCTGTAAGCAACTGGATCAACGCGCTTCATGCGTGTTTGCCTCTGATGTTTCTCCGAAGCGTTGCGGTTAACCGAAACGTATTGCGACAGAGCGCATGCTTGTTTGGCTGTACATCAGATTTTTTCGACCTATTGAGAGCTTTCTAAAACCCTCATTCAAAAAGATTTTAGGGCAAAACGATCATATCTGGAGATCTCTTAAACGAGTTCGTTCCAGATTACTCGACGGTATTCCCAGATTCACTGACTAAGAGTGACAGGATACCGCATCGCATTGCTTATCCTTGGCCTGATAGAAAAAGGCCCTTTGGTGTGAATGTCGTTGGCAACTTTGGCTCCGAGAAAGGTCTCGGTGAAGCAGCGCGATCGTCTGTCAGGGCTCTCAAAGCGGCTTCTATTCCTTACGTCGTTAGTAACTTTGTGGATCCGGATTCGGCTAACTTGGACACCCAGATTCAGGGATTCGATCAAGACAATCCGCACAGCGTGAATTTGATTCACCTTAACTTTGACATTGTTCCGGCGTTCGCAATGGAAAAAGGCCCGATGTACTTTGCAGCCCGGTACAACATCGGCTGCTGGTTTTGGGAGCTGTCTGAATTTCCAGAGATCTGGTATCCGAACTTTGACTATTTCAATGAGCTCTGGGCCAGCTCGAACTTCATCCAGGACTCCCTCTCGCGAGTCTCTCCGATCCCTGTTATCAAAATGCCTCTCGCCCTACCTCCCGAAGTTGCTCCTTGTTCCCGGTTCGATCGTTCATATTTTCACATTCCGAAGGACAAATTTGTTTTTTTGTTCGTCTTTGACTTCGACAGCGCTATCGAAAGAAAGAATCCTCTAGGTCTTATTGAAGCATTCAAGCGCGCGTTCGACGACACGGAAAATGTTCTGCTTTATCTAAAATCGGTACACGCAAACCATCATTCGCAGGCGTTTGGGTGCGTTCGTCTAGCGGCAGCCGGACAACCGAATATAATCGTAACTGATGCTGTTTATACTCGGGAAGAAATCGACGCCCTAGTACACTTCTGTGATTGTTATGTTTCACTCCATCGGTCTGAAGGCTTCGGACTTCCGATCGCCGAGGCCATGAGAGCGGCAAAGCCGGTGATCGTCACGGGCTATTCAGGCAATATGGACTTCACAACGTCCGAGAATAGTTTTCTGGTCAATTACCGGCTCGCCCGTATTGAACAGGAAGGGCCATACCCTAAAGGCTATGTTTGGGCCGACCCGGACCTTGACCAGGCCGCCGAACACATGCGTTCCGTCTACAAAAATAGAAACGCGGCTGCGGAGCGCGGTAGCCGAGCCAGAGAAACCGTTCTCAAACTATTCGATCCGGTTGTTGCCGGCACACGGATGAAAGAACGGCTCGAAAGAATTATCTCTATGTGATATAGACAAAAACAAAGCAGTCGAAGCCGCAACGCATAAGATTTCTTTACCCCTGACCCCACCCTGGCCAATATTTGGATCGATCGACATGACCGAAACAAAGTCGATTTATAAAATTCCCTGACTTTTTCATCCACTCATCCACCTTGCCGACCAATCCATTATAGTGGCCAAACAAACCTCTCTTTCGGAGGATCTGCAAGCGCCGGTAAAGCCACACATTCCGTTCGTGGATATCCCGATTTTTGCTAAACGCACCATAGTGGATAAAGCACGCTTGGAAGTTGCCGTCGAGAACGTCCAATTCGAACCCGTAGGTGTCCTTTAGCGCTTTTTGAAAATAGCCCGAGGTATCCCATGATTTGTATCGAACCGGTCCGGATAGCGCCTCGACATGTACCGCATGGGAGATTTCACACTGAAGCGCCTCGTGCTTGTAAATACAAAACCAAGTGTGCCAACGCTCGTTTAAGCGGATCACTTCATTGGAATAAGAGTCATAGTGGTCGGTGACCGTGGAAGTGTAGTCCGTCGACATCGCGACGAGATTCGGATCGCTGTCCAAACGCGCCAGCATAACAGACACAAATTTGGCATGAAGGATTTCAAAATCCGCATCCACGGTTGCATGGTAAGGTGTATCGATTTTTTTTAATTCTCGATCCCAAATTGTGTCGCATCGGTCAAAAGGCCCCTCGAGCCGGCGGTCCGTAGGTTTGTGCTGGTCGGACTGCCATTCAGGCTCCACGATCTCTACGAAAGAAAAATTTCTCCAGCGCGGAAAATAACGCTTCTTCAAGGAAGAGCTGACCCAATTGGAATAGATGCGCAATTTAAATCTAATGCCTTGTATTTTCGCATAACTCTTCACGGC
Organism: uncultured delta proteobacterium; assembly: GCA_963801935.1. GTDB lineage: Bacteria > Desulfobacterota > Binatia > UBA9968 > UBA9968 > DATACQ01. The sequence continues at coordinate 278,351 of CAWDHA010000014.1, read as the reverse complement.
GTAGTCAGCTATAACCACGTCCGGATCCGTCACAATCATGAAAAATGTAATCTTAACGTCGTCCATGTCCTGGCTCGCATCTACACGACTAAAAATGGATCACCCGTACCGAGGTTCGTTACGAGTCGAGTGATGCAACCCCTCGCTGCCAGATCTTCGTCGCAAACTGACGCCGCTTATCGAATGCGTTCTGTTTCCGATACTACAAATGGGCGGCGATTAGAAGAATGTGCGCCAGCGAAAAGCCATGTCTTTTCGGCGACGCATATGATTTATCCACAAACAAGTGCTATCTTTAAGCTTGGCGAGCTAGGCAGGGCTTTCCTTGCCTATCGTTTCATAAGCAGAAACAATTTCTCTTGCCACCTTTGCCCAGGAAAAATCAACCGATCGTTTTAAGCTTCGCTCTGACATGTGCAAACGAAGCTGTTCGTCTGTAAGCACCTTCAACACAGCCCGCGACAACTCTTCAGCAGATGCGGCATCGACAAGGATTCCAGCCTCGCCAACGACCTCAGGTAGGGAAGACGAATTCCCGGCAATCACCGGAGCTCCGCAGCACATCGCCTCTGCTATTGGTAATCCAAACCCCTCGTAGAGGGACGGAAAAACAAACACTGTGCACAGGGTATAAAGCGCAGTGAGTTCTTCTTGTGAAACAAAGTTTGTGAGGATTACTGCTTTATCAACTCCGGATTTCGCCGCTGCTCCGCGGTACTGTTTCAACTCGCCATCGGACAAACCGCATGTAATGACCAACAGATACTCGGATCGAACCATCGGAGGCAATTTTGCGAAGGAATCGATAAGCCCTGTTATATTTTTTCTCCAGTCCGTTCCGCCGGTATAAAAGAGAAACTTCCTGTCAATGCCGAATTTTTCACGCAGCGCGCGCTGCCATTTCTGCCTGTCAACGGCAAAAGATCTAAAAAACGGATCTACGCCGGTCCCGACACTTATCACCTTCCCGGGAGCCAACCGTAAACTTTTAATCGCGTCGTCTCGTGTGTGTTTAGAAATGGCAAAGATAAGATCGGCTCGCAGGACGTTGGTAAGCCGGTATTTGTATATTGATTTGAATGGATCGTTCTCGGCCAGGTAATGCCCGTGAAAAAGGTAGGGAATCAGGTCATACAGCGTGCAAACCACTCTGAAAGGGCGAAACTTTCCGAACTGCGGAATTATGGCAGCGCCCTCTTCAAGGGGGCTGCCGATATGGAATACGTCCACGCGATTCCAAAGCAGTGATACCAAAGCTAGCGTTTCCGAAAACCTGTGACGGCCCGAAGGGCCACGGAATTTAAGCACGCGATGGGGCGGCCAACCCACCCGCTCCGGAAGCGGCAGGTTAGCATTCACAACTAAGCTGTACTCGTTTCGCTTGTCAACTTCTAAAATCCTCGGCACCAGATGGAGTAGATACTGTCCACGACCTCGATCCTTCGAGTCCTCCGTCTGAAGAGCTTGAATGTCAATGGCGATTCGTATCAAAACACCCTATACAGAGGATCATTGCACCGCAAAATAAACTTCTGGAGGGTTAAACCCAACAGACTCACAGTTTTCGCTTAGTGACGCTCCCCCGTCCCCGGCTTTAAATAGCCTCGGGTTTCCATTGTTTACGATCAAAGGTTTACTCGCAACGGTGCCATGCCATCCCAAGTTCAGCGTTCGATGAAAAAGCGATCACCGCATCAAAACCGTCAGACAGCAAGCTTGAATCGCAAGTTTTTTTGTCTGAATAAATTAAAAGACAAATGAAATCACTGAGAAAACGCTGGCTCGCATTGCCGTAAGACCGTGAGACCGTCGAGCGGTTCTTGCTTGGGCCCCGGTGACTGGCTAGGGGAGCAGAATTTCCTTGATCCGGCTCTATTTTCGCCGTTCAGTCTGCTGCAATAGCGTTAAGTCATAGTCGACCATGAGTTCGATCAACTCTGGGAAATTCATCCGTGGTGACCAACCGAGTCGCGTCTTGGCCTTGGCGTAATCACCAACCAGGTGATCTACTTCCGCAGGCCTGAAAAATTGCCGATCTATCCGTACCCGGACCGCGCCACTTGACGCGTCTTTCCCTACTTCGTCGACTCCCTGGCCGGACCATTCGATGTCAACGCCAATTTTTTTGAACGCCAGCTCGGCGAATTTTCCTACACTGTGAGTCTCGCCTGTAGCGACAACATAGTCGCCCGGCTCCGGCTGTTGCAGCATCAAGTGCATCGCTTCGACGTATTCCAACGCGTATCCCCAGTCGCGGCTCGCATCTAGATTCCCCAGAGACAGTTCCGTTTGCAAGCCGAGCTTGATTCTGGCCACAGCGTGACTGATCTTTCTAGTGACAAATTCAAGCCCTCTCAAGGGCGATTCGTGGTTGAATAGGATGCCCGAACAGACAAACATGCCATAGGCCTCCCGGTAATTCACCGCCGTCCAATGAGCGAAGAGCTTCGCGACGGCATAAGGACTGCGCGGATAAAAGGGAGTTTTTTCGTTTTGTGGTGTCGTTTGAACCTTGCCGAACATCTCGCTGGAAGAGGCTTGGTAGAATTTGATTTTCGGATTAACGGCCCTCACCGCTTCGAGAAGCCGCAACGGTCCCAGGCCCGTAACATCGGCAGTAAATACCGGGACATCAAATGACATCCCAACGAAACTCTGGGCGCCAAGATTATAGATTTCATCGGGTTGAATTCGCTCAATCGCGCTGTATAGGTTGGTGAATTCTAACAGCTCTAGCGGGACAAACTTGATCCGCTCGTCGATGCCCAAGAATTTGAGCCTTTCGGTGTGCATTTCAGAGGTTCGGCGAAACGTCCCATGGACCTCGTATCCTTTGTCCAGCAATAGTTTAGCCAAATAGGCGCCGTCCTGTCCGGTGATGCCCGTGATCAGTGCCTTCACAATAATCCTACCCTTCTCAATGGAATATTCTCCTTGACATCATCTCGCACACGCCTCGATTGCGCTCGATTTTCTGGTTACGGCTACCGGTACTATGAGGCGTTCTGTCGAAATCGAAATTCATGCAAAAACGTCAACCGAATCGCCGCTGGCAACAAATAGGCAGCCGAAGTAGTCTTCACGGCAGCCGGTTGGGTTTCCTCCCAATCACAGAACCAGGACTAATAAAACCAGGAACTTATAACCAAGAACTTTCTTATCTGCATGTCGCTTCTCCTAAACAATTTCGATTTCAGGAAAGGGAAAAATCATTTTTCCACCGCTTGCTAGATACTCTTTCTCTCGCTGCAGAATACCCGCTTTGAAGTGCCACGGTAGCACCAGGAAATAATCCGGTTTGATCGCACGAGCTTCCGCCTCTGAGATGATCGGAATATGTGTCCCCGGCGTAACGCAGCCGAATTTGTCGGCATTGACCTCAGCGATCGCCGGAATATCTTTCGCTGTCAATCCGCAGAATTGAAGAACAACGTTGCCCTTGGTCGATGCCCCATAACCCAAAATCTTTTTCCGATCCTGGTTCAACGTTCTGATCAAGCGCGTCAGATCGTCACGATGGCGAAATACCCGTTCTTCAAAATCACGGTACGGTTTCGGGGTGTTAAGTCCCATCCGGTCTTCCTGCTCAAGCAGCCAATTAATGACCGCATCATTCGATCTTATGCTCTTGTTAGACTCTTTTGCAGCCGTCACCGCGAAACTGCCGCCGTTGACCGCATTCATGACGACATCGACGATTTTGAGGCCCGCCCGTTCCATGATCGTCTTGATCACGCCCAGAGAATAATATTCCAAGTGCTCGTGACAGATCGTGTCGTATGAATTGACACGCAGCATGGACGGCATATAACTCTGTTCGAAATGCCAAATTCCATCGTCGGCGAGAATCGACTCGATCCCGCGAGCGAATTCGACGGGAGCTTCTACGTCGTAGAACATAGCGATCGAAGTGATAATCCGCACGGCTTTCGGCTGGACGGACCGGTAGGCCGCCGGAGAGAAGAAATCCGGAATGAGTTTGATATTATCGGTGTAATACTGCGCGAACTTCTGACCCGTCGGATCGATTCCGACCCGCTCTATGCTCGACGTAGCGTAAGCCTTGAGCAAAGTCGCGTCATTGCTGCCGATATCGAGAACGACATCATCCGCACTCAATGGTACCGCTCGCTCGAGATAACGGACCTTCTCGGTAAGGTGGTTCACCATGGACTGGTTCAGGCCGGAACGATAGCCATAGTTGTCGCCATACATTTCGGAAGCCTCGTAACTGTGGTGCAGCTGTAGCAAGCCACTATCAGGACACCACACCAGCTCGAGCGGTCCTTCCGTAATCCGGGACTCACGGTTTCTTGGGAATATCCCCGTGAGAACTTGGTGCCCAACATTAAGCACCGATATTAAACGGCTGCTACCGCTAACGCGGCACTCTTTGATCTCACGATAATGCGTCATCAATCATACCCCATAGCAACCAGTCCCAACCTTGTCTCCGACACAAATATCGTTAGGTGGAATGCACTTCCACAGCTGTAGCCAGCGCTTTTCATACAGGATCTGTATTCCCCATTTTGAATAGGTTTGTCAACAGAGCATTCTGGCCAGAAGAAATCGTAGGCTTTTCCCTTGAGGCAAACCGACACTTCGTAATGGCGGGATGTTGCCCCGCGGGACTCATTAATCTACATGACCCGAACTCTTGCCAAAATCCCTTCATTTATATATATATACTTTCTTTTAAATCTATCGGTTTTGATGGCCGGGTATTTTCTTTCGTCTTATGAGAACTAAGATGAAACTTTTGCGGGGTGCTGCTCGATTCAACCGTCGGCGGCGCGCCGTTGCATCCCACCCACCGTTAAAATTGCCTATTCATGACATCCATGACGTTCATTTCTTACGCGCAAAATTTTGAAGATGTCATGCTCTTTCGAGCCCTGAAAGGGGTCGAAAAAGGCTTCTATATCGATGTCGGGGCTCAAGATCCGGTACTCGATTCTGTAACTAAGATGTTCTACGAGCGCGGCTGGCGCGGTATCAACGTTGAACCCGTCGAGCAGTGGTTTCAGAAACTCGTTGCAGACAGACCCGAAGACATCAACTTGCGGCTTGCAGCATGGTCCCAAGCTAACAACCTGCGATTCTTTGAAGTGCGAGACACGGGAATGTCAACCGCTGACATAGACTTCGCTCGAGAGCATGCAGCGCAGGGCTTCGAAGTGCGGGAGCATGAGATTCCCGCAAACTCACTGGATGCAATTTGCGCGGACTTCCGTGTGCAAGAAGTGCATTTCCTCAAGGTCGATGTCGAGGGAGGCGAAGACGAAGTCTTAAGTGGCATGAGTCTCATCAGCATTCGGCCATGGATCATCCTTGTCGAAGCGACGGAACCGAATTCGCGAGTTACTACGCACAAAAAGTGGGAGCATCTGTTGACGAATCGGGGATATGAGTTCGCATATTTCGATGGATTAAATCGTTTTTACATCGCGCAGGAGCATGGAGCCCTCAAAAATTCATTCTCCATCCCCCCAAATTATTTTGATCATTACATCCGCTATTCGGAGTGGTCGGCAACTCAACGGGCTTCGCATCTTGAATCCGAACGCGAAGCTTTGGCGCGGGAGTCCAATGGACTACGCGACCGCCTCGAAGACACCCAACACGCACTGAGGGAACGCGTGGGACGCGCGGAAGCTGAACGCGACATGTCTGCGCAGGAGTCCGAGTCGCTACGCGTGTGGCTTAAAGAGACCCAGCGGGAAGCGGCTATACTACAGGAGCGAGTGGGGCGGACTGAAGCTGAACGCGAGGCCTTCGCCCGGGAAGCCGCTATACTACAGGAGCGAGTGGGGCGGACTGAAGCTGAACGCGAGGCCTTCGCCCGGGAAGCCGCTATACTACAGGAGCGAGTGGGGCGGACTGAAGCTGAACGCGAGGCCTTCGCCCGGGAAGCCGCTATACTACAGGAGCGAGTGGGGCGGACTGAAGCTGAACGCGAGGCCTTCGCCCGGGAGGCCGCTATACTACAGGAGCGAGTGGGGCGGACTGAAGCTGAACGCGAGGCCTTCGCGCGGGAGGCCGAATGTGTTGAGGGGCCAACTCGCTGAAGAGACCCGGGCTGTTGCCGAGCTTCATAGGACCGTGGAGGAGATGTACAAAGGCGTCTCCATGCGTATCACCGCTCCACTGCGAGCTTTTAAGCGCCGATTCCCTTCTACCGTGCCCATGGTGCGCGGACTTGGAAGCTACTTACTCTTTGAACGTACACAAGCGCCACAAGGAGCAGCACGTCGGGCGGTCAACGGGCCCGCCCTCCAGGCGCCGGCGTCTTGGTCTTTTTTGCGAAGGCGTATTCGGTCATCTCTATTATCAAGATCAAAGGCAGCTGATTCAAGGTCATCTGCGGAATCTTCTAACCCATCCGTCCTCGATAGCGAGGAGGACGCTAAGAGATTTTCTGTCATCGCCTCGATGCGACCCGTCGTTGATACCGCCGCGCTAAAAGCAAGAATACGCGAAAAAATAGAGCCCCGGCACCCGTAGCGGGCTGATTGGGGAAGACGACTCGATTCGAACTACACGCGAGGACATAAGATATGCCACCGTTCAACTAAACGGCGGTACGAATGCGATATCATATTAGGGTGACCCGTTATCTATAGCGACCTGGTGAAAGCATAGAATCCAGCTTGTAAAACGAGATGGCGGGTTGATCGAACTGTGAAAAATAATCGGATTTATTACTGGATTGATCATACAGCTAAGTGCACGACGAACACCGGAATGCAGAGGGTGACACGATGTCTCGCGCGCGCTCTGCTGAAGAACAATGAAGATGTCATCTTTGTCCGGTGGAACTCGGAGCGAAAGAGTCTTGTTTTGTCGAGTTGGGACGAGCTCGAGCATCTTTCGCGGTTCAGCGGCCCACCCCTGGAAAAAATTCCTCTTGCACAATATCCAGCAGTGGGTGAGATACGCGAATTGCCGGACACACCCCGCTTTGTGGCTGGCGAAGGGTGGCTTCTCATACCAGAGGTAACGCATATCACGTATCATGAGTTTCCGGCCACGCTCGATGCAATTCTCTACGCGAGGCACTACGGGTTGAAGTCTGCGTTCATTTTCTATGATGCGATTCCGCTAAAACTTCCTGATTACGCCGCCGGAGCCGAAGCTCACGCAACATACATGCAACATATAGCAATCGCAGATTTAATTATTCCAATTTCCCAGTTTGCAGCGAACGACTATTTCGGTTATCTGAAAAACTTCGTTTATTTCGATGAGCGAACATTGCCCCCGGTTCGGCCCGTTAGTTTGCCAGGAGAAATCCCCGAGTGCGCAAGGGTGCGACGATTAGAGCGCAACTCTGCCGAGACCATGATTCTGTCTGTTGGGACGATCGAACCTCGCAAAAATCAGTTGGCATTGATTGATGCGTTCGACCGGCTATGTAGCAAGCAGCCTGACCTTTTGCTGCGTCTAATTCTCGTGGGACATTTGCATCCTGCGGTTGCCGAGCCCGTTCTCGAGGCCACCCGGCGCAATTCAAAAATCAGCTACCTCCAGTATCTCAGTGATTCCGAACTCTCAGCGATGTATCACCGCAGCGCATTCACCGTGTTTCCTTCAGTCGAGGAAGGATTCGGGCTACCGATTCTGGAGAGCCTGTGGCACGGCAAGCCATGCGTTTGCGCCAATTTCGGCGCGATGGATGAAGTGGCGCGGGATGGAGGATGTCTGCAGGTCGATGTCCGGTCGGTGGACGAGATTATGGCTGCGCTGGATGAATTGGTATCCGACGAGAACCGGCGGTGTGATCTGGCCCAGGAGGCATTAACCCGGAAAATCAAGATGTGGGCTGACTACGGCACGGAAATTTCTGATCTGCTTCGAGAGGCTGCGGAGCCGATGAGAAACGTCAAACGGGTGCTGTATTGGGTCGAACACACAAGCATCTTCCCGTACAACACTGGGATTCAGAGGGTAACACGCCTCCTGGCAAAATCTCTAATGGCTGAAGGGGTCGAAATCGTTCCGGTAAAATGGAATGCACAAAAAGCGGTTTTTAGTCCGCCTACACACGCAGACCTTGAATATCTCGCGCGCTGGTCAGGCCCTGACCCCGGTGCTTGGACTTTATCTGATGACTTTGCCGACAAAACCAATACATGGCTCTTAATCCCAGAGTTGACAGCCTACCCTTCAGGGCCGGACCTCCGCAAAGTCGTTGAACACGCTGCAAGCCAAGGGATTCGGTCCTCAATCATCTTTTACGATGCCATTCCGTACAAGATGCCGGAGTCTTGTTCTCCCCTGGCGACAGTACTTCATACAGCCTACATGGGGAAGCTCGATCTCTTCGATCTTGTGTTTTCTATTTCAGAGAACAGCAGGCGGGACTTATGCGACTTCTTGCTCAGGGAGAAGACGCGTCTGATCGGGTTGGAGAACAGTATTCTCACGATAAGTCTCCCCGGAGAATTCACCGGGGAGCCGAAAGTGACCCGGTACGATGAACCATCAGACGATATTGTTAGCATTTTGAGCGTCGGCACTATCGAAAAAAGAAAGAATCACGCCAAAATGTTCATCGCCTTTCTTGCGGCCACGGAACGCACGGCGAGAAAAGCTGAATTGACTGTGGTCGGACGAGTGGCCGACGATTTGCGCGAAGAGCTGGAGGGATATCTTAGTCTGAGCCCCGGAATAAAGTGGGTCGATCATGTCGATGATGCGAAACTGAGGGAGTTATATTCGTCATGCCATTTCACTATCTATCCATCCTTGGAGGAGGGTTTCGGCCTGCCAATTTTAGAAAGCCTGTGGTATGGAAAACCATGCATTTGTCGCGATCGGGGCGCGATGGCCGAAGCAGCCGACGGCGGTGGCTGCGTACTTGTCGATACTGCAGACGAAATCCAGTTGGCGGATGCCATAGCAAGGCTGATCGATGACGGGGCGGAGCGAGCACGACTAGGCCACGAGGCAACTTCGAGAGAATTCAAAACCTGGCAGGCTTATAGCAAGGAAATATTGGCCGCTCTGTCCAATGCTTCGCCTAAACTTCCTCGCCCGGCGCTGATTGCACCCCCCACCCCAAAGCTCTACGCACCGTTGTTGTCGATTTGCATTACCACTTACAACCGGGCCGCATCGTTGAATATCAGCCTGAGACAGCTGACAAAGCTTGTTTTGCCCTAGCACCGACATAGTGGAACTGGTAATCTGTGACAATGCCTCCTCCGACAATACGGAAAAGATTGCTGCTCAACATGATCACTTTCCCGGCCTCCCGGTATTTTCGTAACCCGGTGAATGTCGGGATGCTTGGAAATTTGCGGGAGACTGTGCACCATGCGCGCGGGCGTTTCGGTGGATCCTGGGAGATGACGACATCGTGCAGGCGGCCGCGCTCGAAAAAGTCCTAGAGGTGATCATCGATAACCCGACTTCCCCTCATCTATCTCAACTACGAATACGAACCATGACGCGCCACGCACCATTCAGGATATTGAGGGATTTCTCTCGAGCACGATTCCCATTACCCCGCCATGTGAGGATCGTTACGCACGCATAGCTGAATTGGCAACGATGTCTGAAAATTTTTTTACGGCCATTTACTGCCTCATTTTCAGACGAGACCATGCTATCAAGGCTTACTCCCAAAACACTGATGGAGAGCCATTCTCGTCACTGTTGACCTGTATTCCCACCGCTTATTACGTTTGCAATTACATGTTCGACGAAATGGGGTACTGGGTCGGCAAGCCATGTGTAGCGGTTAATATGAACGTATCGTGGATGAAGTATGCGCCGTTGTGGGTGCTCGAACGGCTTCCCGAGTTATATGAGCTGGCGGAGATAAATGGCGCAGACCCAGCTGAGGTGGATCGCTGGCGGGTGCACAACCTTCCCGGGGCATTGAATTTCTTCCCGACAATGTATTCTAATGACGATGCGGGAAATCTGGATCATTTTTCCTTCGAAAGATTCGTTAGAAGACACAAGCATTTAGCAGAATTCCGATCTCAATTGCGCGAGTTCATAAAGATATACCAAAAGGCATACGACCAAGGGCGGGTACGAAATGATATTTCACCGTTTGAGCTTCTTGAGCGCGTTGGCCTGTCCGCAAGTTAGCAGAGGGCATCATTGGTAATTTTAACCAATGGAGTGTGACTAGTGGCGAATTACCGTGAAATTAGGAGTGTCGAGTCAGCGGCAGTAGCCGCCTGGTGTCAGTGCTCGATCTCGGCAATAACCTCACGGGAGTTTTTCCCAGCAGCGTGGAAATATCGTCTGGACCTTTAGAGCTTGTGTGGTGCCAGACAGCGGATTTTGAAAAAGTCCGGTAGTTAAGGATATCGTCGAAAGGGCGGGACTCGAAATTCTTGATGCCGTAATGACCGCAGGGAACGGGGGCAGTTTGCGGTGACGGCCGCAAAAAGAGTCCAACAAGAGCATCGAATGATACGGTCATTAATTGCTGCTTGAACAGGAAGAGCATAGGGCGCTCAAGACGGCGCGCCATTTCCGCGATTTGAAGAATGAGTATTTCACCAGCGAAGGTGAGCAGCGTGTTACGGTCTACTTTTCGGGTGCAGCTGGCATGAAATACGAATTCCGCATCTGGCCGAACGGCAAGGGTATGCTCTCCGCTAAAGAAGTTGGTATCAGGAAAAAAGGTTAACTCCTGCAGTCTGCAGGGAAAATTCCGTAGAAGGCTACGCCTCCCGGATTTGGCACAGATTGGGCCGCGACGCGAAGAGACTTGAGCTGCCGAGGCATCGACATTGTAAAGGAGAGCAGGGATGAGTGCTTCCAAAGAGATCCAATGGTTTCACTCGATCGATCTGGGAAATGGAGTCGTCACCAGAGGCCACAAGTCGGCTGATCTCCTCGAGGCCGAGTTCAATCGGCTGCAGCTCACGGACAAAACGCTGCAGGGCAAGAGAGTCCTCGACATCGGATGCAACGATGGGTTCATGTCTCTCAGATGCGAACGGCTGGGAGCCCACGTGACCGGCATTGACGGGATCTACAGAGATGGGCTCAAGTACGTTCGAGAGCATCTCAAGCCTAAGTTTCAAGTTCTATGCCATCGACCTGATGAGCCCGTCGTTCCAGGAGCTGGGTCGCTTCGACGTGATTCTCTACCTGGGTGTCCTCTATCATACCATGTATCCGTTCGAGCAGCTCCTGCGCGTGGCGAGCGCCTGCAGCCCAGATGCGACGCTTTTCCTGGAGTCCGAGTACTATGACCTGCCGGGTTTTGAGCACGAGTCCACGATTGTCTTCAATTATGAGGGAAAGATCGTACCGGACCTGTGCTCACCCGTTTTCCCTTCGATCAAGTGGATCGAGCAAACCCTCACTCGTCTCCGTTTCGGCCAGGTAACCTTACTCCACCGCGTGGGCAACGCGAACCGAGGACGCGTCACCGTGCGAGCTCAATACAGTGGCGGATCGACGACCTCTCCCTTCCTGTACGCCGGGGAACAAATGTGATGCTGACCGGCCAGCAGGGCCTCGATTCGGACAAGATCTTCACTAATGTTTGGCCTACCCGCCGCTTGAACCGGGCAATTACCTGGCTGTGTTCAAGCTGAGTGCCGAAGAATCTGGTAAGAAAGCCGTTGGTAAAGTTGATGGTAACGCCTTTCCCGCGCCCGACAATCCAGTTGCCGTGGCTGATCTCAAACCAGTTAGAGGTGAACAGCGTGTTAAGGTAGACTTTGAGCGTGCAGCTGAATGAAACACGGATTCCGCATCTGGGCGAACGCCAAGGGCATGATTTCCGCTAAAGAAGTTGCATCGATAAAAGAAATAACACGTAAGACGCACGGAGCAATATTGGGACGATGATCTTAGCTAAACTCCATTGTCGAATCTCCTACGGCCTGAGGAGCAGGTCCGAGAAGCAACCGACATGCTACGCTAGAACCGCCCTTGATACTCAGGAGAGTTGAGAAATCCATCAATGGCGGACACAAGCGGTACGCCTGCGTTAAGCGCCCCTACCCATGCTGAAAATCCTCCAGCATCAGGGTCACGCCGCAGCATATCAAAATACAAGAGCGATACATCCACTCGATTTTGACTCGTGCTAAGGTTCTGAAATTCTTCCGAGTCCAAGAAACTCAACGCCAGTTGCGCCCTTGTTAATTGACCGCTGTTCAACTGTCCTACCCAAAAATTAAACCCGCCCGGATCAGAGGTCCGCTGCAAGATATTCAAATACATTCTCTCGACAAACTGCTCATTCGTTAGACTGCTGCCAAAATTCGCCTGAAATTCACCGGAGCCCAAAAAAGCCTGCACGATCTGCTCTCGCGATACGCCTGACAACAAAGCCCCTAACCAACCCCGAAAACCGCCGTGTTCGGCGTCCCTGGCAAGAATCCCCAAGTAAGCTTGAGCGATGAACTTCCCTTCGAAGCGGAATTCGCCGGAATCCATGAAAGCCTGAATCAGGTCAGCTTTCGGAAATCCTCCATCCAGTTGCTCAATCCAGAAAGAAAACCCTTCGGGATCAGGCTCCCGATCCAAAAAATCCAAATACTGCTGATAGACGAAGGTGCCGTTGTTCGCTGAGAGGGGCGTACTGTTGAGCAGAATAGAGACAGTGTCGCTGTTAACATTCGCCACCGCCAAGTCCTCTCTCGCATCCCCGTTAAAATCCCCTATCGCCAGTGTGTGCGGGCTATTGCCCACGGCAAAGTTCGTGGCCGGACCGAAAGTACCCGTGGCCGAGCCCAAAAGAATAGAAATATTGTTGCTGAACTGATTCGTCACTGCTAAATCCAAATACCCATCCCGATTAAAATCCCCTGCCGTCACGGAGAACGGACCATCCCCCACAGCAACGTTCGTGGCGACACCGAAAGTACCCGTAACCGAGCCCAAAAGAATAGAAACGTTGTCGCTCCTCCCATTCCCTACCGCCAAATCCAGATGCCCATCCCCATTAAAATCCTCTGCCACCATTGACTCCGGACCATCCCCCGCAGCAAAGTTCGTGGCCGCACCAAAAGTACCCGTGCCCGTGCCCAAAAGAATCGAAACATTGTCGCTATTAAAATTCCCCAGCGCCAAGTCCAAATGCCCATCCGCATTAAAATCCCCTGTCGTCACTGAGAACGGACCATCCCCCGCAGTAAAGTTCGTGGCCGCACCAAAACTACCCGTGCCCGTGCCTAAAAGAATCGAAACATTGTCGCTAGCGCTATTCGCCACCGCCAAGTCCAGATGCCCATCCCCATTAAAATCCCCTGTCGTCACTGAGAACGGACCATCCCCCGCAGTAAAGTTCGTGGCGGCACCAAAACTACCCGTGCCCGTGCCTAAAAGAATCGAAACATTGTCGCTATTAAAATTCCCCAGCGCCAAGTCCAAATGCCCATCCGCATTAAAATCCCCTGTCGTCACTGAGAACGGACCATCCCCCGCAGTAAAGTTCGTGGCGGCACCAAAACTACCCGTGCCCGTGCCTAAAAGAATCGAAACATTGTCGCTAGCGCTATTCGCCACCGCCAAGTCCAGATGCCCATCCCCATTAAAATCCCCTGTCGTCACTGAGAACGGGGCATCACCCGCAGCATAGTTCACGGCCGGAGTAAAGGACACTGGCTGGGCAAAGCTCACCTCAACATGCAACAGCAGGCTACCAGCGAGAGTCATTAGGAAGAACCCTGTGCTTTTCCACTTTCTAAACGCCATCAAACCCTCCTCTATAGTTTTGTCCACCCCTCAGATTCCCCTCGAGTCAAGAGCGCAAGGGGAGTTACTCTAATCGAACTGCTAAAGCATAGCCCGCTGACACTAAAAAGGCTATAAAAATCGTTCAAGAAAGGCACCTTGACCGGAATCGTGTGGTTCGCTTAGTGCCTAGTTCTCGGATATCCCCAGATTCCGAGGAGTAAATGCTCACTACCTACGTGAATGCATGCCAAGCATGACATCTTCAATTCTGAGCGTAGAAACGAACCTCATTGGGTACGTTCACCACCTTGGCGCGAGATGAAAAACTGAGCGTCGAGCCAATTGGTGCCTATGAAAATATTTCGCTCCACATTGATCACATCAAACACAAGCAGGTTATCAATCCATTCGTAGTTGTTGATTAGATGGGTCTCGGAGCTAACCAAGGCGGGGGATATCGAGTAAGAGCCAGGCCCCAAGGTGCAGTTGAATGGCAGTCTAAAGACAACCACTTCACCACATTTGACGTTCTCCTGAATTTGGCGCGTGTGCCAGGTGTTGGTGCCCCACACCACATGACCTTGTTTGTCGCGGATCATGTAGCCGAGCACGAGCCGGGGTATGTCGGCATGAATAGAGGCTTCGAGCCGAAGCTCTACCGCTTGACCGACTTGCACAACGGCTAACTCGTCGCTTGAAAGAGCATCTAATAACTGAAGCGATCTCACGCGCGCCTCGCCGGTACCACTTTTCGTGAGCAACCAGCCACTTTTTTCGCGACGCTGCTCAATACTAAGTTTGGCGTTTTCTTTTTCTGCGACGAGCGCGTTGTAGTAGTCAATGACTTCGTCCGGTAGACCATCTCTAAGCACTCGGCCCTTTTCTAGCAGAATGACCCGGTCACACAGCGTGCGCACATCACCCAGACCGTGCGTAACAAGCATGATGGAGACACCTTCATCCCTGAATTGACGTATGCGGTCAAAACTCTTGTGCTGGAAATAGCTATCCCCCACCGAGAGGGCTTCATCCACAATGAGCAGGTCAGGTTTAAACGCTGTGGCGACGCTAAAAGCTACTCGCATTTGCATGCCGCTGGAGTAGGTGCGCAGTGGTTGGTCGAAATACTCGCCTATTTCAGCAAAGGCTTCGATTTCAGGCAGGGCACGCTCGATGTCGGTTTGGCTGTGGCCCATGAGGCCAGCCGAGTGATAGGCGTTCTGGCGACCGGTGAGATCGAGGTTGAAGCCCATGCCCAATTCCAAAATGGCGGCCACGCGACCGCTTAGCTGCACGGTACCTTGGGTGGGCCGAGTGGTGCCGGTAATCAGCTTGAGCAGGGTGCTTTTGCCGGCGCCGTTTTGGCCGACAATACCGACCGTTTCGCCGGGGCCAATGGAAAAACTCACATCTTTTAGAACCCAGTGCTCCTCACACGGGACAATCGATGGCACGAACCATGAAGCCATGCGGCGCCATTCGCTACCCCACTGCCGGTAAGATTTGCCAAGGTTTTCCACGTGAAGTTCGCCGCTCATAGCTGGTCCACCATCTCGGGGCTCGCTTTACGGAATAGCACAAGAGCAGAGGCCAGCAAACCAATGGCCTCCAGCGCGACCACACCTAGACCCGCCCAATCCGGGGCACGGTTATACAACAGCGCGCTTTGGTAGCCTGTAATGATGGGAACTAGCGGGTTTAGAATCAACCAATCCCGGTATTCCTTTGGAATGATATCGACCGTGTAAACGATCGGGGTAAACCAAAAGAGGAATTGCAGGACCACGGGCACAATCTGACCAATGTCGCGCATAAAGACGTTGAGCACCCCAAAAGCCAAGCCTAGCCCGAGGGCCAAGGCGATATTGATGACCATGAGTACAGGCAACCAAATAAGTGCGCTGCCGGGGACGTGCCCTAATACGCCAAAAATTAAGAGAATGGCAAAAAAAAGCAGTGCGTTGTTAACCGAAGCACTGCCAGTAACAATGAGCGGCAACGCAATTTTGGGGAACACCAGTTTTTTAAGGATATTGCCGTTATCGATGAACAGGGTTAGGCAGCGGTTAACAATTTCTACAAAAAGAGACCACCCTAAAATGCCGGCCATTAAGTAGATAGCGTAGCCATATCGGTTGCCGATACCCGGCAGCTTTGAGGACAAGATCGCGGAAAGGACAAAGGCGAATATGAGTACCTGCGCAAGCGGGTTCAAAATCAGCCACAACCCACCCAACCGGCTACGTATGAACTTGACGCGAAGCTCGGTTTTAATCGACGAGAGGATGAAGAACCGATAACGCCAAGCGCCAAGCAGCATCCCTAACATTAGGGTTTTCCTTGCTTCATTAAAAAACTTGAAATGTCATAAACTCCAAAACCCGAATGTCGGCAACTTCCTCGTCACTGACAAAATGAACAGGTTGGGACGTTGAGTTTTTAGGCGACGCTATACAGGGGAAACAGCCCAAAACACATTCCCACCTACGACATCGGTCCATCAGTTGGATAAGCAGCGGGCGGTTACGCGACTGGCTTAAAAATAATGAAACGATAATCGCTGGAACGGCGGCTAGTGAGGATTAATCTATTTTACTCCCGATATGCCATGACAGATTATGCATAACTTGAATCCGTTTTTATCACCTGCAACTGAATTAATTTTTGCATTAACTCTCGACTAGACGTCGAAGGGATTCAACCACAGCCGCCAAATCGTCCACGACAAAATCCGCCGTGGCGGGCGTTGCGAATTCATCACTATACCCCGTGCGCACCAGGAACGTCAGGGCGCCGACCATTCGTCCCATGTCCACGTCGCAAGCTTTGTCGCCAATCACAATGCTCAATTGCGGGCTGAAGCCTAGCTCCTTTGCGGCTTTCTCCATTAAACCCAGCCTGGGCTTGCGGCAAGCGCACTCATCGTCAGGCACGTGCGGGCAAACGTAGACGCCGTCCAACTGAACTCCTTCAGTTTGCAGCAACTGCTTAAGCCGTTGATGGATGCGCTCTAGCTGGCGCTGGTCGAAAAAGCCGCGACCGACGCCGGATTGGTTGGTGATCACCACTAATCCAAAACCCATGTCTCGGAGTTCGCGCAGCGCCGCGCCGGCGCCGGCAATCAACGTTACTTGCCCAGGTTGTGAAAGATATCCGCGTTCTTCGATGATCGTGCCATCCCGGTCGAGAACGATGAAGCGGCGTTGGCAGGTTGATTCCGTGAAAGACGATGGCTGATTTACCGCCATAACGCCCAAGTGGCTTTTTTTTGGCTGCTTTTCATCATGCGCCACCCTTTCAGCTCTCCAAAATCACTGTGTCAACCAGCATTTCGCTTCAACCGCTCCCGTCAGCCCTTGATTCGAAACGATTTGATTGCATTTGGTCGATTGCGCTCGCTAAGGATTTACCAATCTACCCAGCTCCGCCGGTGACAAGAACCACGATGCTATCGAGCCATCGATGTCCAATGGGCCAGCCGTTTTCGACTGTTAAATTTCCTTTATTAAATCTGTCTGGTACCATCGTTGCATGCTAAAGTCAAAAAACCCGCCCGCCGTCCGTGTAAATTAAGCGGCCCGCGGCATTTCGTCTATCTGCTTGCTTCCGGCGAAAAACAGCGAATTACGATCTCATGAGCAGGTGGTGTTCACAATCGTTGCGGACCGTCTTATTTCGTGACACCTTGAAACGATGCTTCAATCTTTCTTTTCACGATTCGCGTTTGGTAGAGGTATTTTCTCGATAATTGAATATGTATCTTGCGCTGCGGAAATAATCTGTGGCATATTTCCTTTAACGCTTTGTCCGCCAACGAGTGTTATTACATACAAAAGCGAGGCTTTCCAATCGACGTATCCGTCATCATCCCAACAAAAAATCGCGCGCCTATGATAAAAACGCTGCTCGACAGCGTTACCCGTCTCTCGGGACTGGAGCGAGTGCGTCCTGAGATCATCGTCGGCGACAATGACTCCAATGACGGCACCTGGGAGCTCTTACAAGGCGCCGCCGCCGCCGCGCTCAAGCTTAAGCCGATTAGGGTGCGAACTCCGGGAAAGTCATCTGTCTTGAATGAGGCGATCCGGGTGGCGCGCGGCGATATTTTGCTATTCATCGATGATGATGTGATCCCAGAGGCCGGCTGGCTCGACGCCGTCGTGCGCTTTTTCGACAATGGCAATTATCAAGCGGCTCAAGGGGTCGTTCGAGTGCAAGCGCTCGAAGGCGAGCAGGCCAAATTCAACAAGCTCATTGATAGGTACAGAACCATTCCGCGCCTTGAATACCGAGAAAACGTTACCGAAACCCATTCGCTCAACGGCGCCAATATGGCAATCAGCCGCCGGGTCATTGACCGCATCGGTGCTTTCGATGAAAGGCTCGGCCCCGGCGCTTCCGGGACATCGGAAGACGTCGAACTGGCGCGCCGGATCCGCAAAGCGGGAATTCCCATCGGTTACATCCGCGATGCCATCGTTTATCACCGGGTCGATCGCTGCCGGCTCACTGAAGAATATTTTAGGCTGGCGCATCGGCGCCAGGGCGCAAGCCGGCTACTGATTAGCAACCGTTCCATGGGACGGGTGTTTTTAGATCTCGGCCGATCTTATATCCAGCATGGCTACTCTCGGCTGTTCGGCGACGAGCGCGACTTCTACCGCAGCAAAGGTCGCGTCTTTCACTACTCAGCCATGTTGGAAACGCTACTCAAAACCGGCCGCAACGGCGCCAGATGATTTTTGCCGCGGCTTCGCTCCCGGTTAGCGCAAAGCGCTCCTCGACGCTCCCAGCCCGAGCAAGCTGAAATCAAAATTGAAGGTGGTTTTAGACGGATTGAGACTATGCTGGAAAGTAAAGGTCAGCGACCAACACTCGCATCCAGATAAGATTTTGATCGAGGAGCGATAACCAGGAAAAATATGGTCACGGATGTTGTAGCCACCCGAAAGGAACACGAGGAGATAATCGGTGACATGGTAAAGAAGAGTGCCGCCCACCTGTCCAATAAGATTTTTCTTTGAATCCGCTGTTGGGCAGCGCGGATCAGACGGGTGTTCCATGCAATCAGCCGGCGCATCTAGATTGATATTGGCATCTTCGGCGAGGAAATCATTGGGCCCGCGGCGGACATAGCTGTATGTGATACTCAAAGAATTCGGCTGGTTGAAATCCGGGTCTAAGGTTTGCCTCACCGGGCGCGGATCAGAGATCCCGAACCTGGCGCGCGCTTGGGTAAGCCGCCAAGGACCGGGATTGACCCCACCGTCAAAGCTCATCGTGATGTATTCGGCGGGTTGCAGCCTCAAGTTGATATCGAGATCTGATACTCGGTCCCTATCGGCGCGCGCCCGGTCCACTTCATAACTCATCGCCAGTTTTAAATTACCGACCTCGCGCAGGTTACCCGAGACGATCGGATTAAGCAGCTCGCTTTCTTTATCTTCAGCAGGCGACGGCGCCGATGGCGCGCCGAACTTACCCCATAGACGATTGCTCAGAGCCACGGTTAAAACGTTGCGCCGGTTGATGCGATCGACTGCATCCATGATCGGGATATCGCTCTGACTGACGTTAGGAATAAACAGATAGTTGAGCTCCGGCTCAATGAAATGCTTCAATCCGTTCAGCCCGGCGCCGCGCCATGCAAAGATTCGATTCAAGGTCGTGCCAATCTGACCGCGCACCTCTATCAATTCCCGCGAAAGGTTTCGCTCCCCAGATTTGACCGGCGTGTAAAGATGGTAGGCGGTCTCGCGCGGCGCCAGGTTCAAGGAACCGAATAAATAAGGCCCCATTCTAAGCGGCAAAACCACCTCCGGGCGCAGGTCGAGACGCAATCCGTCGCCGCCCACCCGTCTCACGTAATTGACCGCATCGGCGCGCCAGCGAAACTCCAACGGGAAAGCTGTTAGAAAGCGCCTGCCCCAGTAAACTGCCTGTGGCGTTCTATGCAAAGTTGTCCGATCTGGCTGGATAAAATCCTGGTAAAATCTTCCCTCGCCCTGGACAAACGTATCGCCCCAATTGCGAAACACGCCAAAGCGCGACTGGCCATAGCGGCTCGCCCGGATGTCGGATACTCGCTCCCCCGGAATATCGAAACGCTCTGCCAGCTCGCGCGTGAACAAGTCGTCGCTGTAGGCGGCGATATCGCTGTAGGTCAGCCAGCCAGCGTTGCTCAAATAGCGGTGGGTGGCAGCGACGTTCCAGCGGTTCTCGGGAATGCGTTGGTCCGTAATGGTCCGGTCCTCAACGGCGTTTTCCTCGTTCTTGCGAAAGCTTTCGTTGAAATACGACGGGCTTAACTGCAGATCTGAGTCGCGGTCGAAGATCGTGCGCAACTCGCCGATCACGCCATAGCGCGCGCGCATCTGCAAATCCAAGGTTAGGGTTGCGTCAGTGCTTTTGGAGATCGCCCAGAAAAAAGGCTGTTGGAAACGAAAGCCTTCCTCAGTCGAGGAGCCATACTGCGGAAATAAAAAACCCGTTTGCCGCTCTGATCCTAAAGGAAAAAAGCCATAGGGAAGATAAAAAACCGGAACGTCAAGCACATAGAGATAGCCGTTGCGGATGATGCCGACGCCGTCCGCTGAAAGGTCCATCTGTCCGGCGGAAAACTTCCAATCGGGCGCGCCCGACGCGCACAAACAAGTGGTCACAAATCCATCATCAACACGATACGACTGCCCGGCGAATTTTTGAAAGCGCCGGCCCGAGATACTCAGATGTCCTTGTTCGATAAAGAAATCTGCATTGCGGGCCTCGCCGGTCTCGCGACCGAGATTAAACTGGAATGATTCCGCCGACCTGAGCTTCCACTCCGGAGCAGACATTGAGACCTTGCCCTGAGCCTCGATGTCTTCTGTGCTCCGGTCCATACGGAGCTCGTCGGCCTTGATCGTCGTCTGGTCACGCTTGATTTCTACGTTGCCGCTGGCTTCGATTTTTGTTCCGCCGTCCGCGGCCGATAGCTTATCGGCTGTGATTTCAATTTTCTGACTATCCGCCGAAGCTCCAGGCTGCGCCGTTTGCGCCAGAATGGTGCCGGCATTGAAAAGAAAAAAGCCAGCTAGCAGCGAAATGACGCGACGCGGTTCTCTTGCGGTCATATCAACGATCCACCCCGGAGAGCTTTCAGTTTTCCGTCAAAGCACCGCTCGTTCTTCTGCCGCCGGCCGAATCTCACCGAGCAGGTAGAGCGAGCCGGCGACCAGGACAATATCGTCCGGCTTTGCCTCCTGAACCAGCAGCTCTAAGGCGGCGCGGGCGTCGTTGACCACGCGGCAGGGTACGGTTGGCACACAGTGAACGGCGATATTTTCCGGCTCGGCGCTGCGGTCCATTTTAACTCGGGTCACAATTAACTCATCCACAGCAGGCAGCAAAACCGCGAGCATAGCGCGCCAGTCTTTATCTTCCATGGCGGCGAATAAAAGCTTGACTTTCCGGCTCTGCTTGAACTCTTCAAGAGTCTCGGCCAGCGCGTTAACGCCCTCGCCGTTGTGCGCGCCATCCAGGATCACGCAGGGATGCTCGCGGACAATCTCGAAACGCCCCGGCCAAACGACTGATGCCAGTCCCCGGCGAATTGTTTGATCGTCAATCGGAAACGTTTCGCGCGCCAACTCCAAGGCCGCGATTGCCACCGCAGCATTGGCGCGCTGGTGGCGTCCATGGAGATTTACCGTCAGATCGCTTAAATCTCGTTTGAGTCCCTTATAGTCGAAACGAACTTTGTTTTTCAAGAAAAATTTGAAATCTGAACCGAGAAAATACGCCGGCGCGCGCTGCTCTCGCGCAAGCTCTTTTGTGAGCGCGGCGACTTCGGCCGGCAGCGCGCCACACGCCACGGCAATGCCGGGTTTGATAATTCCCGCCTTTTCTCTGCCGATAGAAAGCAGGTCTGAACCCAGATAAGCTTCATGGTCTTTGGCTATTGTGGTAATCAAGGTCACCAGCGGCCGGACCAGGTTTGTGGCATCGAGACGCCCGCCGAGTCCTACCTCTATAACACCGATTTCAATCCGCCGGCGCGCAAAGTAGATAAAAGCCATGACGGTTACAATCTCAAAAAAAGTCAGCGCAACCCCGGCGTCAGTAAGCCGTCCATTAATCTCGCGCGCCAGTAGGACGACTTCGTCCGGCAGGATTTCCTGGTCGCCGACCTTGATGCGTTCGGTAAAGGATACCAGATGCGGTGAGGTGTAAAGCCCAACGCGATACCCCGCCAGCAAGAGGATGCGGTGGAGCATCGCGGCTGTAGAGCCTTTGCCATTGGTGCCGGCAATATGGAGCGCCGGAAACTCAAGTTCCGGATGATTAAAGAGAGACAACGCCCGGCGCATGCGGTCGAGGCGCAAATCGATCACCCCGCCGCGCAGGTTATAGATCCAATTGAGGGTGTCGGAGTAGGCGTCCACGGTCCTGTTCAAGGTTCAAGGTTCAGGTTCAAAGTTCGAGTTCTAACGAAGTCTTCACGTTGGACTTTGAACATTGAACCTTGAACAGCTCTCCTGCAGAACGCGCGGATTCAGCGTCGCTTATGGACCGCGCGCATGGCGTTTTTCAAACGCGCGACAAATCTGCCGGCGCTCTCGGCCTTGGCTTTTTTGCCCTTGGCGGCTTCGATAATATTGACAAGCGCGCTGCCGACCACCGCGGCGTCGGCAAAGCCCGATATCCACGCCGCCTGCTCCGGCGTCGATATCCCGAATCCCACACCGACCGGCAAGACGGTGCCACGTCGTATGCCGGCCACCTGAGCGCGCAACTGACCATTGACTGACTGGCGCGCTCCGGTAACGCCGGTGACCGAGACATAATAGATGAATCCGCTGCCATGCCGGGCCGCCTGCCGGATACGATCGGGACCGCTGGTCGGCGCCAGGAGAAATATCACATCCAGGCCGAGCGCATCGCTCCACTGCTTCAACTCGCCACTCTCTTCCGGCGGTAGATCGACACAAAGCACGCCATCGGCTCCGGCCGCCCGAGCTTCCCGGCAAAACCTCTCCAGCCCGTAACGAAAAAAAGGGTTGAAGTAACCGAACAGGATAAGCGGCAGTTCGGAGCGGCGGCGAAATTCCCGCACCAGAGAAAAAATTTTCGGCAGCGACAGTTTATTCGCCAAAGCGCGTTCCGATGAACGCTGGATCGTCGGTCCGTCCGCCGTGGGATCGGAGAATGGAATCCCCAGTTCGATCAAATCGGCGCCGCCTTTCTCCAGCGCTCGGAGGATTTCCAGAGTGGCGCCAAGATCGGGATCGCCCGCCGTCACGAACGGAATCAAAGCGGCTTGACCCTGGTGCTTCAGTGCGGAGAATTTTTCTGCTATGCGTCCCATGGGCGGCGAAAGTTCAAAGTTCAAGGTTCAACGTTCAATGTTGAAGATCAAGTGCTTCTCCCTCTTACGTTGAACATTGAACTTTGAACTTTGAACTCATAGCTTGACTCCCAAATAGTCGCCCACCGTCATCATGTCTTTATCGCCGCGCCCTGAAAGGTTGACGATGACGATCTGGTGCTTGGGCAAGCGCGGCGCCAGCCGCATCACCGCGGCCACGGCGTGGGCGCTTTCCAGGGCAGGGATAATCCCTTCTACTTCGGCGAGATGTTTAAGCGCCGCGATGGCCGCGCCGTCGGTGACCCCGGCAAAGCGCACGCGGCCACACTGACGCAGATAGCTGAGCTCCGGCCCGACGCCCGGATAGTCCAGTCCGGCGGCGATCGAATGGGTCTCGCGAATCTGACCGGCGCCGTCCTGGAGCACGTAACTCTTGCTGCCATGCAACACGCCAACCTCGCCGCCAAGGACCGAGGCGGCATGCTTGCCCGTGCTGAGCCCGCGCCCAGCCGCTTCGACACCCAGCATAGCGACGTTGCGGTCTCTGACAAACGGATAAAAGAGTCCCATCGAGTTGCTGCCGCCGCCGACACAGGCCACTAGATAGTCGGGCAGGCGCCCTTGGATTTTGAGGATCTGGCGGCGCGCTTCCCGGCCGATCACCGATTGAAAATCACGCACCATCATCGGATAAGGGTGCGGGCCGGCCACTGAGCCGATCAGATAATAGGTTGTGCGCACGAAGGTCACCCAATCTCTGAGTGCTTCGTTCATTGCGTCCTTCAGAGTCTCGCTGCCGGACTCGACCACACGCAGCTTCGCGCCGAGAAGCTTCATGCGAAAAACGTTGAGCGACTGGCGGCGGACGTCCTCCCGGCCCATGAAAATTTCGCAATCAAGTCCGAAGCGCGCCGCTACCGTGGCCGTGGCAACACCGTGCTGGCCGGCGCCGGTTTCGGCAATAATCCTTTTCTTGCCCATGCGCCGCGCCAACAAGATTTGACCGATAGTGTTATTGATTTTGTGCGCGCCGGTATGGCAGAGGTCTTCGCGCTTCAAGTAGATTTTGGCGCCGCCGAGCTCGCGGGTCAGCCGCTCAGCGAAATACAGCGGAGTTTCCCGGCCCGCGTATTCACGCAGCTGGCGCTGAAATTCTTTCTTAAACAACCGATCGCGCCGCGCCGCCGCATAAGCCTGCTCGAGCTCGGTGAGCGCCGGCATGAGAGTCTCAGCCACATAGCGCCCGCCGAAGGGACCGAAATGGCCGCGCCGATCAGGTACCTTTGGCAGCGGCGATAAATTCTTTGAGTTTGCCATGATCCTTGATCCCCGGACGCGCCTCCACGCCGCTGCAAACATCCACTGCATAGGGGCGGATGCGTCGAATCGCTTCGCCGACATTGGCCGGCGTCAGCCCGCCCGACAAAATCAGTTTCTCCGTATTCGCCCGCTCGAGCCATTCCCAGGGAAATACCGCGCCTGAACCACCGTAGCCGGCAGACCAGGAGTCCAGCAGGAAAAAGTCTGCGGCGAACTGATCCATTTTAAGCAGCGAATGCTTGCCTTGCATGCGCAATGCTTTGATGACTTTGATGTTCCAGCCGCGGCAATAAGCAGCGCTCTCCGCTCCATGAAACTGCAAATAGGAATACCCCGGCCGGCGCGCCGCCGCTTTGTCATTGCCGATCACTTCAAGCACGCGGATTCTCGGCTCGTTGACAAACAGTGCGACGTTCAAGGAAGAAGCCGGTAAGCGCGCAAGAATTGCCGCTGCCGCCTGGGGCGTCAGGCAACGCGGGCTCGGCGGATAAAAATTGAACCCCAACAAGTCCGCGCCAAACTCGAGCGCTTTTTCTGCGTCAAGCAAGCTGGTAATGCCGCACACTTTGACTTTAACCGTCGCCATCGGCAAAGATCCACACGAGAGCTCTCTTTAGCTTGAACTTTGAACGGAACCTACTCGCGAGCCTCGAGCAGTTCCTTAAGCTTGCGGC
Source organism: uncultured delta proteobacterium (assembly GCA_963801935.1). Classification (GTDB taxonomy): domain Bacteria; phylum Desulfobacterota; class Binatia; order UBA9968; family UBA9968; genus DATACQ01. Next base: position 253,343 of record CAWDHA010000014.1, on the reverse strand, counting down.
CCGGCTCGGGCGCGCGCATCAGCGATTCACCGATCAGAAAGGCGTGAATACCCAGGCCTTCAACCCATTGAATCTGGCCGGCCTTGTCAATACCACTTTCGCAAATCGCCGCCACATGCGAAGGAACCAGATGCGCCAGCTCTTCGGTGATTGCGAGATCGACCTTGAACGTCTTCAAATCGCGATTATTGATGCCGACGATTTGGGCCCCGGCTGCGAGCGCGGATTCGAGCTCTGCCGCGCTATGGACCTCGACAACGGCATCAAGTCCAAGAGCGGACGCCTGCTCGCCGAGCTCGCGCAGCAAAGCGCCGTCGAGCAGCGCGGCGATGAACAACACCGCATCGGCGCCGTAACTCTTGGCTTCCACGAGCTGATACGGATCTAGCATAAAGTCCTTGCGCAGCAGGGGTATCGGCACGGCCCCATGAATCCGTTCGAGATAATCCAGACTGCCTCCGAAAAAGCGCTCCTCGGTCAAAACCGAAATCGCGCTGGCGCCGTTGGCTGCATAGTCTTTGGCAATCTTGACCGGGTCGAAGTCCGCGCGAATGAGCCCCTTGGAAGGCGATGCCCTTTTCACCTCCGCGACAATCCGCCGAGCCGTCCCCGCCAACGCCCGCTTGAAGCCCCGCGCCGGCACACTAAATAACGACCGTTGGCGCAAAGCCGATTCCGCCATATCGCGGCGCCTTCGCCCGACCACGGCGCGCACATGTTCGGCAATCTCGGTGAGGATCTCGCTCATGAGGAGGGACCGGCGGCGTTGGTCATCACGACCAGTTGTTCGAGCTTGCGGCGCGCTATTCCAGAGTCGATTGACTCCGCGGCCAGGCGCATGCCGTCCTCTACCGTTGCTGCGCTACCGGCGATGTAGAGAGCGGCGCCGCTGTTGAGCAAAACCACATCCCGCGCCGGACCTTTTTCCCCGCCCAACACCGCTCGTACAATCGTCGCGCTCTGTTCGGAGTTACCGCCGCGAAGATCTTCCAGGCGGCAGCGCTCCAGTCCGAATTGCTCCGGCTCGATGACGTACTCCTCTATCTGGCCGGCGCGCAACTCGGCGACCTTTGTCGGCCCGCACAGCGAAATTTCATCCAACCCCTCGACACCGTGGACCACCATGGCGCGGGTGCTGCCTAAATTCTTCAGCACATAGGCGACCCTAGCGAGCAGCGCGCCGCTGTAGAGGCCGATCAACTGGTGCGTCGCCATTGCCGGGTTGGTCAGCGGACCCAAAAGATTAAAAATGGTGCGGATACCGATGTCGCGCCGCGGCTCTACTGCATACTTCATTGCTTCATGGAGCAGCGGCGCAAAAAGAAAGCCGAAGCCGATCTCGGCGATACATTGCTCAACTCGGGCCCTGGGCGCATCGACCTTGACGCCCAGCGCCGCCAGCACGTCGGCGCTACCCGACTGGCTCGATACCGAGCGGTTGCCATGCTTGGCGACGGCGATTCCAGCTCCGGCAACCACCAGCGCCGCAGTCGTCGAAATATTAAAGGTCCCCGTCTGGTCGCCGCCCGTGCCGCAGGTGTCGAGCACGGTTTTCGCGCTGACCTGAACCCGGCACGCTTTTTCCCGCATCACGCGCGCTGCGCCGGTGACCTCTTCGACGCTTTCGCCTTTCATTCGTAACGCGGTCAGGAAAGATGCGACTTGGAGAGCGGTTACTTCTCCGGTCATAATCTGATTCATCACATCAGTCATTTCAGCTTCCGACAGATCGATGCGATTGACGAGTTTTTCGATAGCCTCACGTGCGTTCATGCCTGGCAGTTCCAAGTTCTACTTGTTGGTGGCGAATGCCTTTGAATAACTTTCGTTGTTCTTGAGCGCGGCTTCGGTTTTCATTGCTTCCGCGCGCGACGCGAAGCGCCCGACGCGCACGCGATGCCAGACTTTTCCTTTGATATTCGCCTCCGTGCTAAAGGCGTCGTAGCCTTTATTTTTCAGACGATCTATCAATTCATCAGCAGACTTCTCGTCGGGAAAGGAAGTCACTTGAACGCTCCAGATTTTTCCTGCGGTTTTGCCTTCAACGCTGTCAGCGGCTTCGGCATCGGCCTGCGGCTTTTTTTCGTCGGCTTTGGCGCCCGGCGCTTTGGCGGCGGGAGTTTTCGTCAACGTATTATAAAAAGTAAGATCATCTTTGCTCTTATCGTTGTCCGCATCCGCCGCCCCCTTGGCCGTTCTTATGGGTACTTTGATCAGCGGTTCTTCGGGACGCACCACCTTACGCGCTTCGATCTCTTTTCCGATAAACATGCCCAGAGTGAAAATCACGCTGCCGGCGACAATCGCCGCGCTCCCCAAAAGCACCAGCTGCCCCCTGGTAAAATAGAACCGGCGGTTTTTGTCTCTGCGGTTTTCGGCCATCTCAAACTTTTCCTATATGAGCGCCCTAGCGATCGGCATCCTCTGTGAGCGCGGCCATACGCAGCGGCGCGTCCACGCCGAGCATCTCGAGGCCGCGCCTGATCGTCTTCTGCGCATTGGTAACTAGCAGCAAGCGCGCTTTGCTCAGTTCCAGGTCATCGGCAATCACCCGCTGCCGATTGTAGTATCGATGAAACTCGCCGGCGAGCTCAAGCAGATAGAAAATCATGCGGTGCGGCTCGAGATCGCGCACGGATTCCTCTAGAGCGTCATCGAACTGAATCATCCTGCGAATCAGGTCGAGTTCTTCCGGCAACTCCAATCGCTCCGCCGCCGCCCGAGCCGCTTCCTGTGGATTCCAAGCAATGCCGCGCTTTTGTGCTTGGTCAAGAATACTGGCGACACGGGCATGGGCGTATTGGACATAAAACACTGGATTGTCGCTGGACTGGCGCTTCGCGAGTTCCAGATCGAAGTCCAACTGGCTGTCGCTTTTGCGCATGAGAAAGAAAAACCGAGCGGCATCGCGGCCGACCTCCTGAAGCACTTCGTCTAGAGAGACAAACTCACCGGAGCGCTTGCCCATGCGCACCGGCTCGCCGGCGCGCGTAAGTTGCACCATTTGCACGAGCACAACCCGCAAGCGGTCCGCATTGTAGCCCAAGCCGCTGAGCGCGGCCTTGAGCCGCGCTACGTAGCCGTGATGATCCGCGCCCCAGACATTGATCAGCCGCGTGAACTTACGGTTGAATTTATTGCGGTGGTAAGCGATGTCCGAGGCGAAATAGGTCAGCTCGCCGTCGCTCTTGATCACGGTCCGGTCCTTATCGTCGCCGAACTGTGTTGAGCGAAACCACTCGGCGCCGTCTTGGCGATAAAGTAGTCCGCGCGCGCGTAATAGATCCATCGCCTGGTCGACTTCGCTGCGCGCGCGCAGAGCCGTTTCACTGAAAAAGGAATCGAATTCGATGCCGAACGCGCTCAACTGGCCGCGGATCATTTCGAGCAAAGCGGCGCCGCCATACTCGGTGAAATGCTTGAGCGCCGCGCTCTGGTCTGCGCCGAGATATTTATCGCCCGCGCTTTCCTTGATCGACTTGGCAAGGTCGGTGACATAATCCCCGGGATACCCGCCTGCGGGAAGCTCAACGGCGGCGCCGAACAATTGCCGGTAGCGCGCGTCGAGCGAGAGTCCAAGATTTTCCATCTGCTTCCCGGCGTCGTTGACGTAGTACTCTTTTTTTACGTCGAAGCCGGTTGCCTGATAAAGGCGCGCCAGAGCGTCGCCGATCACCGCCACGCGGCCGTGTCCCACGTGCAGTGGGCCGGTAGGGTTGGCGCTGGCAAACTCAACCTGGACGCGCTCGCCTCGGCCGAGATCAAGAGGCTCTGCTTTATCTGCCGCTAACTCGCGCAGACGCTGGTAGAAAAACTTCGGCGCAAACGCAAAATTTAGAAAACCCGGCCCAGCGATTTCGCGACGCGCGATGATTCGATCAGGATCTTCGAGATTGTTTAAAATCAGCTCGGCGATTGCGCGCGGCGGCCGTTTTGCGCTCTTGGCCCAGAGCATGGCGATATTGGTCGTGAGGTCGCCGAACTCGCGCTGCTTCGGCGGCTCTAGCAGCAAAGGAGGAAGCTCCGTAGAATTTAGTCCTCCCGCTTGCGCGGTCTTTTCAATGGCTGGGGATAAGAGTTCCCTAAGGCGATTGCGCATCGGCATCTCGCATCATCTTCTCGGCGTTGAAATGGAGTTCGCGGCCGCGCCGACAGGACTCGCTAACTCGATCATGCATTCAGCGCAAAGACCCGCCACAGAAGGTCGCGCAGTGTTGCTCCCGGCGCTATCCGCCCTGAGCCATGCGCTTTATATTCTTTGCGGGTTTCTCAATCCAGCGGCCCCACCGGCCGCAAACCGGGCCCTGACTCGGTCGCCGCGATTTTCGGCTAACCCGTTCATTTAAATGAGTTTCCTCGGCGAAAGTCAATAACTGTGAGGACTTTTACGCGCCTTTGGGCGGTTCGTTTGGCGCGCCTTGCAGCCGATCATCGAGTTCCGCTACATAAGCGCCAACCGTGTTCTCGCATTGCGCGATGGCCGAGCGCGTCTCGCGTTCGAGTTGGTCCAGGCGCGCCCAGAGCTCGGTCTTCGAACGCTCGGTCTGCTGAGTTATCGCTTGAAATTGAGCTTCCAGAAACGCGCGCAGCTCATGAAAACGCGAGCTTTCCGCCTGATCAGCCAGCTCGCGCTGAGCTTGCAGCTCGCGCGCGTGGCGCCGCGTTTCGATGAGCACCGAAGACTGCAGATACACTACGTAGAGCAGGAACAAAACGGCGAGCACTACGACGATACCGAGCAATAGTAGACCGAGCGGCGCCTGAATCGTGGCAAATAGGAGCGAAAGCGTCGTCGGCGTAACAAAAGCGTTCCAGTTGAGCGCGCTGAATAGCGCCAAAGCGCCGAGCACAAAAAGTATCAGCACCGTGCGCAGATACATGGAAACCTCCGTTAAAAGAGCTTAAGCCAAACTATCGGGTTCGCGGCACAACTATTCTAACCTAAACCGAGCCGAAAGTTGCGATCGCAACAGTAAAAAAAGGCTGGCGGCCTTGGGCTTTTTGCCGGAGCACTTCGCGTTTACCTTCGCAGCCCGTGGTGCGACGCCAGATTTTCGCCATGGGCTCAACTGAACGGTTTGGTGGTTTGCTGCATAGTAACGGCGGTGTTTTCGTTATTCCGCTTGCTGGCTTGGTCTGCCAACCGGGTCGCCCATTGCGGCGCAAGCAGCGACCGGCTTTGCCAGCCGCTCTTGGTATCACGATTCTTAGTGGGCCGCGGCATCATCCGCGCGATCAGATTGAATACGTCCGCTGTCAGATTTGGAAATAGAGCGCTCGCCACGTGCAAAGCACGCGCCTGCGCGCCGATCATGAGGAATGGATCGCCGTAGCGGCAGGCATCGACGATCTGGCGCGCCGCGCTGCCGGAGCCGACCGAAAACAACGGCAGAGCATTGCTGAGCGAGAAAAGTGCGAACTCTATTTTGTGACGGCCTTTGAACGACGCATTCACGTGCGAGCCGGTGCGCATCAACCCCGGGCAAACGGTGGTAACTCTGATGCCGTCTTTCGCAAGTTCAGCGCGAATCCCATCGGAAAGACCGACGAGCGCGAATTTGCTGAGTGAATAAGGCAAAAGATGGGGCACCGCGATTTTGCCTCCGATGGAGGCGATATTGATGATACGCCCGCCACCTTGGCGCTTGAGCTGCGGGATCAGCCGCCGCATCAAGTTAAACGGCCCCAACACGTGAGTGTCGAGCGCAGCTTCAAAGTCTTGAGGATCCATGTTTTCGAAAGGTCCGACCTGAATCACCCCGGCATTATTGACCAGGACGTCGATCCGGCCTGTCCATTCCATAATGCGCTGGATGCTTTCCTCGATGTCTTGTTCATTGCGAACATTGCAGCGTAGCGCCAGCACATCGATAGCCGTTGATTGGAGCTCTTGCTTTGCTCGTTGGAGCTCGTCATCGTCGCGCGCCAACAGCGCCAGGGCCGCGCCTTCCCGGGCAAATAAACGGGCAAGCTCCAATCCCAGTCCACGGGAACCGCCGGAAATGACCACCGTGCGGCCAGCGAAATCAATCCGGCGCGTGCGCCGCAACAGCGCTCGGGATAGCGCGATCGCGGCGGAGACTTTCAATGCTTTAGAGAGCAAAGGCGACATAGCGCGCTCCTTATCGCTTTAGCGGAACTTCAAGGTTTTCTGCCATGCAGATTTTGCTTTGTTCGAAGCAACAGCGAGGCCAATTCGCCCGCACGAATGCGGCGGCGGTTGAAAATAGTGATCGAAGCCGGCTATTGTGACAGGCTCATTATTCACTCGATTGCCCGCGCCTCTGCCGAGGCCCGGTGACAAAACCAACCTCGATCGGCATAAGCTCGGAATCAGGTAGAACGTGGCTGCGAATTATGATGCGGTGGTGATCGGCGCCGGGCCCAACGGCTTGGCGGCGGCGATCGCACTGGCGCAAAATGGCAAGTCGGTTGTGGTATATGAGGCCGCAGCTACGGTCGGCGGCGGCGTCCGCTCCGCAGAGCTAACCTTACCCGGCTTTGTTCATGATCTGTGCTCGGCCATCTACCCGCTCGCCGTCAGCTCGCCGTTTTTTCGCTCGCTGCCCTTGGCCGAACACGGATTGGATTGGATCCAGCCGGAGGCTGCGCTCGCGCATCCCTTCGATGATGGCACAGCGGTGATCCTCGAACGCTCAGTGGACAGCACGGCGCGGCAACTGGATCGTGATGGACGCGCCTACAAAAGGCTATTCGAGCCGCTGGCGGCTCAATGGGAAGGCTTAGCGGGCGCGCTCTTGGGCCCGCCGCGATTGCCGCGACGCCCGCTCTTGCTCGCTCGCTTTGGGCTGGTAGCGCTGCGCTCGGCTCGGAGTCTCACCGAAAAAGCTTTTGCCGGCGCCCGTGCGCGCGCGCTGCTAGGCGGCTTGGCCGCTCACTCAATGTTGCCCCTCGAAGATTGCGCTACCGCTGCCTTTGGCCTCGTCCTCGGCATCACCGGCCATGCCGTTGGCTGGCCGATGCCGCGCGGCGGCGCGCAGAAACTTGCCGGAGCTTTAGCCTCGTACTTGCGCTCGCTCGGCGGCGAGATTGTTTTGGATCGACCGATTAAAACTTTACAGGAATTGCCGCGCTCCCGGGCAATCCTCTGTGACTTGACGCCGCGCCAATTGCTCGCCCTGGCGGAAGGTTGGCTGCCAAGTCGCTTCAGAGATAAGCTCCGGCGCTACCGGTACGGCACGGCGGCGTTCAAAGTCGATTGGGCATTGAATGGGCCGGTGCCGTGGCGCGCGCCGTCGTGCGCGCGCGCCGCGACCGTTCACCTGGGCGCGACCCTTGAAGAAATTGCGACATCGGAACGGTCGGCGGCGCGAGGCGCGAGCAACCGAACACCTTTCGTACTGTTGGCACAGCCGTCGTTATTCGATCCGACGCGCGCTCCCCACGGAAAGCATACGCTCTGGGGCTATTGCCACGTGACCAATGGCTCAGCTGAGAATATGGTTGATAAGATTGAAACCCAGATTGAGCGTTTCGCTCCTGGATTTCGTGATCTCGTTCTCGCGCGCCACAGCATGCCTCCGGCCGCGCTCGAAAAACACAATGCAAATCTCGTCGGCGGTGACATCAACGGCGGCGCCGCCGATCTGCGGCAGTTATTTTTAAGGCCGACGGCGAAACTCTATGCAACTCCGGCGCCGGGACTCTACATCTGTTCTTCTTCTACTCCTCCCGGGGGTGGTGTTCATGGAATGTGTGGGTACTTCGCCGCACGACAGGCGCTAAGAGAAGCGTTCTAGCGACCTGAGACTAGCGCCCCATCGAAACAGTCCTGATTCAGAGACCGATATCGCCTTGTCTGTCGCAGTCATGGGACGATCGGGTGTCATCGCTTGAGAAACCAAAAGATTTCTCTATTCGTAACTGGCACAGTGGTTGCTGCTAATAACTCGTCAAAAACACACGGAGGTATTCTCATGCGAAAGACGGGATGTTTGTTGGCGGGTATACTTGTAATCGGGTTTTTGATGGACATCAATCATGCGCGCGCCTTACCCGGGGCTGGCGGGAGCGAGTTCCAGGTGTCAGGCGGTTTCAATCACACCGAAGGCTCCGACACGGGGAGTTTGAACGCGGATTTGAGCTATGGGTTTTATTTGACCCCGGGTTGGCAACTCGGCTTCCGCCAAGCGCTGAATTACAATTTCATCGATGACCAGCGCGACTTCTGGCTCGCAACCACGACTCCATTTATACATTACAACTTTCGCCTAACCGAGATCATTGTTCCTTACCTTGGCGCATTCATGGGCTTAGCATGGAACGATCGCGACGCCAACGGAGTCGCTGGACCACAAGGCGGCGTGAAATTCTATGTCCATGAGAACGCATTTTTAAACCTCGGCTACCGCTATGAGATCTTTTTCTCACGATTCGAAACCATCGACAATCACAAAAGTCGGGGAAATCACGTTGCCAACATCGGCGTCGGGTATACCTGGGGCGGCACGCCGAGCAAACCGTAAGTTCCGACCGGAGCTGCCTTCAGAACGACGCGCCACGCAGGTTCGCTAAACTGCGTGGCGCATTACTTTAATCACCTCCGAGGTTTTCGTCACAATACACAAAAAGGTAGGGCACCTTTCCCGCTGCTTGCGAGCTGCATCACCAGAATCGTGGCATCGCTCACGGCCCTGGTAGGTGCATACGCGGCATCTTCGGGAAAAAACATGCAGGAAACCGGCCGGTAGTTCACATCCTCGTAACTAACCTCGCCCTCGAGAATCAGCCGCACCTGCATGAACGGTGCACTAGCGCCCGGTGTTTCCGAACCTGCGTTCATATGCACCAGCTTGAGATTGGGCCCCCTCTCGTTGAAGTAACCCAAGTGCTTGACATCAACTCCTTTGAGGCCGTCTAACGGAATCCATGAAAAATTTGCGTGGCGCATGATTACGTAGTTTTGATAACGCGCCTTGGGGTAGTTTAGTTTTTCGCCGACGATATACTCTTGCACTGCTTCGAACGCGTCCTGTTTGCGGCCGTTTGGATAGACGAATATACCTTTCTCAAATTTTCCCACCTCTTTCTCTTTCATTTCATCGGTCGCTTGCATCACCTCGGACCAGACCGGAGTCGGAAAACCTGATGGACCGGGGAAGTGAAGCGATATGCGCACGTTTTCGTCGTAACCCTCGGCTGTTTTAGAAGGTCCATAATACACACCTTCGGGCACGTACACGCAGTCACCTTCCTGTAATACGTCCTTGCCGTAACACTCAGCACCGCGGTAGTAGAAGCGCACGGCCTCATCGCAGTGGCGATGGCGCGGGTTGAAACGTTCCGTTGTGTACTTGGTGATACCGGCTCTCATCCTGATGCCATGCTCGGGATCGAAAAAACCATAAATCTGGCTATCCCTTCCGCCGCCCCGGTGAGTGGCTCCCTGCCTTTCGCCGGTTTCCTGGCGAACGACCACTGGCCTAGTGATTGGACCTCGAAGTGGGTCAACGTTTTCCATGCGACTCCTCCTAATTTTATCTGCGACCTTTATGAATACTGTCATTCACTCCTTGTGCTCTTATCAATCAAACGGGCGCATCGTCAAGATGGAAAAATAAACCGTGAGGTGAGAGCCTGGTCCTCGCAGATATCCACAAAAATCCCATCGGGGCTGGAGAACTGGTGCTGGCCGTGGCGGCAGCAAGCGATCAGTGCGAGCCGGCGTTCGCCTTCGCTGGCTTCGCTGACGATGCGTTCGTTCATTTCTGGATCGGCTGCGCGCAGTGCGGCTAAATCTTTTTTGACGGCTGCTACACTTTCGACTTTGAAACCGAGATGCTCCAGGCCGGGGCGATCGATACCGGCGCCTTCAAAATCGCTCATCTTCCACGGCGCAATGATCAGAGTCACTTTGCCGTCCGTTAGATAATGGTTTGGATCTTCCAGCGCTTTCTCGGCTTCCTGTAAATCAAATGAGTCGCGATAAAAAGCCGCAATCTTGGCGGCATTCATAACCCTCAATTTGACATGATGAATGCGCCGCGGCTGCTCGCGCTGCTGTTCGATGTAGACATCTTTGCGGTTCGACATGCCTTGCGCAGTCAAGTCGAAATAGTTTCCTTCGGGATCGTGCGCGCCATAGGTCGCAAACGGCCGGTTCGACGGCCGCTTGAGCACCGCGACTTCGGGATAGTTTTTCTTGATCCGCCCGATCGCTTTCTCAAGCTCGTCAACGTCGACGCCGAAATGATGCAGGCCCGGCACATAACCGGGTTTTCGCCCGATCACCGTGACGCCGACGTAACCATCGCTGATGCTCACCGCATAATTGCTCCGGATCGCTTTTTCTTCCTCGGCGGAACCCGGTTTGGCGCGCTTCATGCCGAGCACCGCTTCATAGAACTTGGCCTCGCGCACAAAATTCTCACTGATGATGGCGGCGTGTTGAATTTTGGTTAGCATTAATAAGTCTCCGGCGGCGGCGTTCGTTCAAATCGTTCAAACCGTTTCTGAGGTTCCAACTTCGGGCGAATTTCGTCTAACCGGTCTTGGACGATTTAATTGTCATCAACGATTGGAACTATTGGAACATTTACAACGCGAAATTACTTATGCTTGACCGGTTAGCTTCCGGACATACTCTTGCAAATTAGCTGCAGCGGGGACGACTTCGGAAATCACCGTGATGTGGGCAAACTTGTTTGCGCTTGGGTCTCGGACAACGTGCATCGGATCGCGCCCCGCCTTGACATCGTTGATCGCATTCGTGATGAGCTTGCGCGCGGCGATGATCGCTTTATCCGAGGTGACCAGATGCTCTTCTGTGCGGTTTTGCACCGGTCCCTGGCTTTCCGTCGCGAAAGCATCATGGGCTTGAAAATTAAATCCCATACCGGTGAAACTCTGCGTCGCCATAGACGAGCGGTCTTGCTGGTAGCGATTAACCGAGTTGCGCGCCAGGCGATACTCCGGCGACAGGTCGGCGCGAACTCGATCGCGCAGCTCCTGAAGAATGGCGCGCCTGCGGTTGAACATAAAAATATATTTCCAATGAGAGTTGTCATCGATGGGTACGTGCCAGTGAACGGCATAGCCTTCACCTACCGTCGAACCGCCAAACGCCGCCAGGTTAGGCATAATGAAATTGGTGATTCGCAAGTAGCGCGCCCCTGAGTCGGCGGCGCGCAAGGTGCAGATCCTGAGACCATAGTCGGTGAGCTCAACTTCGATGGTGGGCGCGATGTCTCTATGCAGCAGGGTGTTGTCGGTCTCGCCGCTGTCACCGACGACGCGCTGCAGCTCCGGGCGGCCTTCGGATAGGTGCTGGTGCAAAAACGATAAATGCACCGGATCGATATTGCCTTCGTTTCCCTGGAGGTAATTGCACCCATAGAAAGCCTTGGTCACATGGCGCTGCGGCTCGGGGACGTTGAGAAACTCATAGGCCGGCAAAAGCGGCGGATCGCCCGCTCCCATGTAAGTGAAAATCACTCCGCCGCTCTCCTGGCATGGCTGAGAGCGATGTTTTATTGCATTTCGGTTAGCGCCGCCGCCCGGCTCGCCGGGTTGTTCGAGCACGCGGCCAGCAGATGTCGTAGAGCCAACCATGATAGAGGCAACGCAAGCCGCCGTTCTCGACCCGCCCGTAACTTAAATCAGTGCCGCGATGCGAGCAGCGAAGGCCGATGAGACCCGGCCTGCCCTGGTCGTCGCGGAAAAGCACCAGCTCTTCGCCGAGGATGCGCACCTTCAAGGGCGCGCTCGCGCTGGACAATTGTTCGCTCAACGCTACCGGCTGCCAGTAGCGCCGCATCATCTCGCCGCACGGAGTGCCCGGCCCCGTCTGAGTCAACGCATTATTTTCCGCTTGCGTGATCATGATGCCAAATCTTTCGCCAGCAATGGAGTGCTAAGCGCTCGGTTCGAGACCAATACGCCATCTCTCCGTTACTCGAACACGCCATTTGTTTCGTCTTCATACTTCGCCCCAAACATCTTCGGCGACCTTACAGATGAGATCGAACTTACGCCACTGATCATCTTCGCTCAGCAAATTACCCACTATATTAGATGCAAAGCCGCACTGCGGGCCGAGCGCCAGTTGTTCGAGAGGGAGATAGCGCGCCGCGTCGTCGATGCGGCGCTTGAGATCATCGGCGCTCTCCAGCGCCGGCACTTTGGTGCTCAACAGGCCGAGCACGACGATTTTGTCCTTGGGCACGAAGCGCAACGGCTCAAATCCGCCCGCGCGCTCGCTATCATACTCGAGCAAAAAGCGACTGTGTTTAAGCATATTGAACAAGCGCTCGGCGATCGCGTCGTAACCGCCCTCGCGGTGCCACATGCTGCGCGCGTTGCCGCGGCAGAGATGCATGCCGAAGGTAGCGCCCGCCACGCCGCCAATAACCGCATTGTCGGCCATCAGGGAACGTTCCATTTTGATTATCGGGTCCACTGCCGCCGCGCGCATTTTTTCCAGCGACTGCGTGTCCACGTAAGCCGTGTAACTAGGCGCATCGATCTGGATATAAGGGCAGCCGGCGTCAGCGAGCTGGGTCACGAGCCGGCGGCAGATAGAAACGACATCGGCGAGATACTCTTCGGCGTCGGCGTAGACGCCCGAAGCATTCTGGCGCTCGAAGTTTTCACAAATGCGGTCCGGCGAGATCAGCGAAACTTTCACCGGCTTGTTCGTGAGTTTTGCGGCGAAGCGCCACTCCTTGAGCGGCTGGTTTTCATTCAATCTGAGCCTCTGGGTAATGGCCCGCCAGTACTGGAGCTTCGGATCGGTTTTGGCGGAGTCGGGCTGCCAGCGCTGCAGTGCTTGTCCGCCTTGCGTGCGGCTTTCTTGAAATTGCAAAGTTTGTTTTTCCGCGACAAAGCCGGCGACCGATTCGACAAAGCTGTCCTGAAAATTGAGCCGGCGATACTCGCCGTCCGTGAGCACCGGCAGATCGCGCGCCTGTTGCTGCAATAGGACGGCGTGTATCGCCTCATCTTGCGCTTCTCGCAACCTGGCGTCACTCGCCGCGCCGCGCCCATGGCGAGCATAGACATCCTTTAATTTTTTCGGCCGCAGCAGACTTCCGACTTGATCGACCCGGAGCTTGGGGACTCGCGCAACGGCGCCGGCTATTTGATCGGCCATTGATAGAGCACTCCTTTCATCGCCAAGTTCACTTCCACAGCTCGGCGAGAAACCCGGAGCGTTTGATCTCGTCCACATAGCTGTTGTCGTAATAGGCGGACAGCGGCGTAACGCCGGCTGCTTTGGCGTCGATCAAGTTCCACTGCAGAGCTTGCTGCACGATCGGCTGTATCGAACCAGCCGTCACCGTCGGGTCTTTGACGAAAATCTCCAGGGCAAAGCGGTAACTCTGGTCCAAGACTTCCGTTTCTCTCTGGCGCGTATACTTCGCCAGCGCCGCTTTTGCCTGATTTTCATTCGCGAACATCTGCTTGGTGCCTTCCATGGTCGCTTTGATCATGCCGATGATGACCTCGCGATTTTTCGCCGCCAGCGACTTGCGCGCCACCAGGCCGTTGATCAAAAACTCGACGCCGGCTTTTTTGAAATCGCCGGGGCTGACCAGCTCGCGGTATCCGTCCTTCATCAAGCGAAACGTGTTGGGCGCCGATGTGATAATACCATCGATCAAACCCTGCGACAGGCTCGCTACCCCTTGAGCCGTGGTGCCCGTCTGGACAACGTTCACACCGTGAACATTGTGCAATGTTAATATCGCCTGCAGCGTGAAATGCGGAATCGCCCCGAGCCGGCTAATGCCGACCCTCTTTCCCGTTAAATCAGCCGGAGTTTTGATCTCCGACCTGACGATCAGCGATTGAATCGCAAAGGGCGTCATAGTCGCCACCTGGACGATATCGCCGCCCTGGAGCACGTTTGTCACCAGAGGCGGGCCGCCGCCGGCGCCGATAATCGCCTGGCCGCCGAGCATCGCCTGAATGATAATGGGCGAGGCGCCGACATAGACCATATCGACGTCGAGACCATACTTTTCAAAGTACCGCGCCTCCTTGGCGATCCACCACGGCAGGCTGGCGACTCCGATAGGAGTATAAGGGAAAGAAACCTTGGTCGCGGCGCGCGCTGAAAAGTTTACTGCGCTGAGAGCGATCAACACAAGAAACAAGAAAACTTTTGGCGTCATGAAGACCTTCTCATCTGCCAAGCGCCGCATTTACTCTTTTTTACGCCGCGCCAAAGTTAGTGCCGGCGTCGGCAGAGCGCATCTCTATTGTGACACGAAGGCCCTTTTGGGGGGAAGAGAATAACGGCAAGTTAAAGCTCCCGGCGGTTTTTCTCGCCACTGACTCGCGTCGCGAAGTCGATGCCGGGATAGACTTTCAGCACCGTGCCTTGTGAAACACGCACGGTTCCGATTTTAACGTTGCGCGGTTTAGTGACATAGCGGGCGCGCGTGCAATGCACTTTCGCGGCACCGGCGCCGCGCGCTTTACTATGATATGCGGCGACTGCCGCGGCCTGGCGCAGGGTTTCCCGCCCAGGCTCTTTATCCGTTCTGGCGCGCAAAATCACATGGCTACCGGGAATACCGTCCGCATGAAACCACCAATCTTCTGGTTCAGCCAGAGTCATACTGAGATAATCGTTGTCGTCATCCGTGGCACCGACCAGCAACGTCCAGTCGCCGGGAAGTTCATATGTAAAGATCCGTGGCTTGCTCAATGCATGCCCGTCTTCGGAGTGCTATTTGCCGTGGAGCATTTTGAAGAAACCTTCGTCCTCGAGGCTCTTGAGCAAAGAAACGCGTGCAAAAAAGTCGACAATGGACTACCCATTAAGAATTAGGCGGTTACTAACATAGGGGTCTGGATCGGTCAATGTACAAACCCCTGCTGCCGTTCGTTGACAGGCCCGCGATGTTACCATACGAGAGTCGCCCCGACCTTACATCATTTGTTTCTATTGCAGAAAGGCGGTCTTGTCCGGTCGCGATATTGTGTAGTAGATTCGCTACCGATGTAAGGAGGAAAAACTATGTCGTCTATTCTTTACCTTGGGACCGATGAAGGCGTGGTCACGTTAAAGAGCGCTGACGGTCGCTCATGGCAAGTCGAACATCACGCGCTCAAGGATTGGCAAGTGCCGGAAGTCGCGGTTTCGCCGGCGGCGCCGAACAAAGTATTTGCCGCCACCCGCGGCGACGGCGTGTGGCTCAGCGAAGATTTCGGCGCCACATGGAAGAAACCGAGTTACGGCAAGCGCGGCCCTGGAAAAGTCCGCTGCCTGAGCTTCGATCCGCTCGATCGAGATACGCTTTACGCCGGCACAGAACCGATTGACGTTTTTATCAGTCGCGACGCGGCCAAGAGCTGGGACCGGCTTGATAGCGTGTGGAATATTCCCTGGGTCGAGACCATTGTCTACCCGGTCGCGGCGGTGGAGCCGCACGTGCGCGACATCACCATCGATCCGAAAGATCACAATACCATGTATGTGGCGCTGCAAGTCGGCTATATGCTCAAAACCACTGATGGCGGCAAAAACTGGCAATTGCTCAACCGCGACCTCGATGCCGACGTGCACACCATCGTGCTTCATCCGGAGAACACCAGGCAAATCTTTATCGCTACCGGCGGCCACGATGCCCGGGCCGGTGTGGCGAAAGGCAGAGCGCTTTATCGGAGCGACGACGGCGGCGCCGTCTGGCAGCCTATGGCAGCGGAGTTCCGCGAAGAATATTCGGTTCCGCTGGCGCTCCACCCAAAAAAGCCGGAGGTGATCTATTCCGCTGTAGCCAATGGCCAGCCAGGCCAATGGCGCAAGCGCGCGAGCGGCGCCGAAGCGTTCCTCATTCAGTCTACCGACAACGGCAAGAGCTGGAAGAAGCTCGATAACGAGCTTTCAAGAGCCGATAAAAGTTTTGTCGAAGCATTTGCGTTCGAGCCCTCGAATCCCGACTGGATGTTCGCCGCACAGCGAAGCGGCGATCTATTCCAAAGCCAGGATGCCGGCGCGAGCTGGTTCAAAATCGACGTCAAAGCGCCGGCGCTTTCGGACATGAAAGCCGCGCACGCGTAACCAAGAAATCGTTTCGAGTTTCGGGTCTCCGTGTCTCTGGTTCTTAAAGCGCAAGCTCGCGACGCTCGCCCCCAAAACGCACTCGAAGCGAACTTGGAACCGAACCCAAACTAGAAACTAAGTCTATGTCTAACCTGATCGGTTGCGTGGCCATGTCCCACGCTCCCCAATTGTTGCTCGACCCCGGCAACTGGCATCTGTTACAGACGCGCCAGAGCGAGAACCTGCCTGATAAACCGGCGCTCGAGAACGAAACCGATGAAGTGAAGTGGACCAAGTGGCGCGGCTGTATGTCCGCGATAGACACGCTGCGCCAGCGCGTCGAGGCCATGCGGCCGGATGTTTTGATCGTTGTCGGCGATGACCAGCATGAAAATCTGGTCGACGACAATATGCCGCCGTTTACGATCTTTATGGGTGGCGAAGCGCAAGCGAGCGCAAGCCTGCGTTACTTAAATCAATCCCGCTCCGAGAATCGCACCAAGTACCAGATCGAGGCAAAGATGGCCGAAGGCCTTATCCATGGACTTATGGAGAACGGTTTCGATCCTTCCTACTCTAAAAAGACCCGTTACGACGGCGGCCTCGGCCATGCTTTCGCGCGCGTGCTGAAATTTCTTATGCCTCAAGCTGGCTGCCGGATCATTCCGATCATGGTGAACACTTACTATCCACCGGCGCCTTCCGCCAAGCGCTGTCTTGAGTTCGGCAAGGCGTTGGCGGCGTTGATCCGCCAATATCCAGGCGATGATCGTGATCGTCCTGGCTGCGTCCGGCGGTCTAAGCCATACAAAGATCGATGAAGCACTTGACGCCGGTTTTCTGAAGGCGCTGAAAAACAACGATACAGCTTACATGAGCGCGATGCCGTCCTCGCTATTCCGCGAAGGCACGTCGGAAATATTGAACTGGATCGTCATTGCCGGAGCGGCAGATCGAAAAGGACAACTCGTCGATTACTTACCGCTTTATCGCACGCGCACGGGCGTCGGCTGCGCCATGGGATTTGCCTATTGGGATTTGAGCTGAGGCCCGGTAGCAATCGCTGCCAGTATCTTTGAAATCAACGACAGCAGGCCAGTAGCTTCATGTCGTCTTTCCCGTGTAAGCGGGAATCCAGTCCTTTGCTAATTTGTGGGATGAACCTAGATGCCCGCCGTCGCGGGCATGACGTATTTCTCATTGCGCCAGTTAGACGAAACGCTTGTTCATGACCAACGAATCCACCGCCTCTGACCCGCAACCGCCCGGCAGGCTCGCCGCGCTCCGTTACCGCGACTTTCGTCTCTTCTGGACCGGCCTCTTAGTCTCCAACACCGGCACCTGGATGCAGATGACGGCGACCAACTGGCTACTTTACCAGCTCACCGGATCTGCTGCCTTGCTCGGCTTGAATGGAATCTTTCGTGCGGTTCCGGCAATCGGGCTAGGCGTCATCAGCGGTACCTTCGCCGATCGTTACGATCGCCGTAAGCTCATGATTCGCACCGAGGTCGCCTCGGGACTGCTGGCGCTCGCTCTCGGCCTCTTAGACCATTCCGGGAAAATCGAAGCGTGGCATATTTACGCGTTCACTTTTCTGAATGCCTCGGTCGGCTCCTTCGATGGCCCAGCGCGCCAGGCGCTATTTCCCAATCTAGTTCCGCGCTCGGCCTTGGCCAACGCCGTGGCGCTCAATTCGCTATTATGGAAGGGCTCGGCGCTGATCGGCCCGTTTCTCGCCGGGGTCGCGATCAGTTGGATGGGGACCGCCGGAGCTTTCTACGCCAATGCAGCAAGCTACTTTGTCGTTGTCTCTGCCATATCAATGATGCGCACGACTTCCACGGGCAGCTCCAAAGGTCACAGCCTGCTCAGCGAGACCCGCGAAGGTTTCTCCTACATCGTGTCTCGCCCCGTGGTTTTCGGCATCATGGCGATGGAAGCCGTGGCATCCCTCTTCGGCTTGAACCACACGATGCTCACGATCTTCGCCAGCGACATCCTGCGCGTGGGCGCCCATGGCTTTGGACTTCTGCAATCGGCGCGCGGCCTCGGCGCTGTCATCGGCTCGAGTGATTTACATCGGCGTCGGTCAGCACTCGCGTCATGGTCAGATTCTTTTCGTTTCGGCGATTCTTTATGGCGCCGGTTTTGCGCTTTTCGGCGTTTCGCAGTCGTTCGCGCTGTCGCTGTTGCTTATGGCATTGGTCGGCGCCAGCGACACGATCTGGGGCGCATCTCGCGGCACGATCCTGCAGATGAGCACACCCGATGCGCTTCGCGGCCGCGTGATGGGAGTCTTTCAATTGAGTAATCGCGGACTCCACCCGCTCGGGCAAGTTCAATCCGGCCTGCTGATCCCTGTTATCGGCGCGCCGGCGGCAACTGTCTTGGGCGGGCTGGTGGTTTCGGCAGTAACCTTGATCGCAGGGTGGAAAGTTCCGGCGCTAAGAAAGTTCCGCTAGCAGGCTGCTAGCCGTCCTTGGGCCACAAGGTCATGCCTTCGGGCTTTAGCTCCAGGCAGACTTTGCCTCCCGGCTTGAGTTGCCGCGCCTCGGGCGAGACGATAACGCGGGTTTCCGAACCGAGGGTAACGGTGTACTCGTAGCGATCGCCGAGGAATTGACTCGCTTGCAGAGTGCCTTCCACGAAGTTGCCGTCGGCCTCGCCGGGGTTTTCCGAAAGCATGATCTTCTCGGGGCGAATCGCTACCATCGCTGATTGTCCGACCGTAGGGAAGCCGTTCAACGCAGAAACGACATTGTGGCGTTGCAAGCGTCAGCGCCGAGGCGCCGACTCCCTGAACCTCGACTCGAATCCGCTGATCTGAAACCGCCGCCACCTTGCCGCTCAAGAGAAAAGTTTTCCCGAGAAAATCGCGCACGAAGGGCGTCGTGGGATGATAGTAAACATCCTCCGGCGTGCCGACTTGTTCGAGCTCGCCGAATTTCATGATCGCGATGCGATCCGATAGACTGAGCGCCTCGATCTGATCATGGGTAACAAAAATCACCGTGACGTTGACCCGGCGCTGCAACAGTTTTAACTCGCGGCGCATTTCTTCGCGCAATTGGGCGTCGAGGTTGCTAAGCGGTTCGTCCAAAAGCAATACTTTCGGCGAGAAAACCAGCGCGCGCGCGAGCGCGACTCGCTGCTGCTGGCCGCCGCTCAGCGCCGGCGCCGGGCGTTCTTCTAAGCCAGCCAGCCCGACAAGCCCCAATACGTCCGCGACTTTCTTCTCGGCGCCGCGTCCCTTGATACCGCGGAGCTTCAGCGGATACGAGATATTTTCGAATACCGTCATATGCGGCCACAGCGCATAGGACTGAAAAACCATGCCCATGTTGCGCTTTTCCGGCTTGATGAAGAGGTTCTTCTCGGCCGAGACGAGACATTGATCGCCCAGATGGATCGCGCCGCCATCGGGTTTTTCCAGGCCGCCTACCATGCGCAAGGTCGTGGTCTTGCCGCAACCACTGGAGCCCAGGAGCGTGAAGAATTCGCCTTCCTTGACGTCCAGATTGAGGCCCGCCACCGCGACCACCCGATCAAAACGCTTATGCAGATTTTCAATGCGAAGAAAGCTCACGGGTTTACTCAATTATGATCGAGGATTGAAGATCGAGAATGGCGGATCGCGACCCCCGATCCCTTCATCCGAGTTTATCCTTAAGCCTTAGCGATGGGCTGAGGAGTGCTGCCAGTCTTTGCTGGCCGGCCAATTTTTCATAATCTTCTCCTGGTCTGATCAATCCGCCCGGATACCTACCTTGAGACCAAACGATCTCGCGACCAGAGCGACACCCAAAGTCAGTAACGTGATGAACACAACCGTAATACTTGCAACCTCGCGATAGCCCGCGGCGATTTGATCCAAAGCCAAGAGCGATAGCGTGCGCGTTTCCGAAGTCGCGAGTAAAATGATGCTCGAACTATTCTGTGAAGCAAAAGTAAATTTTAGCACGGCCACCAATACCATCGTCTGGGCCATGAGTGGAAAGACCACCTGGAAATAGGTGCGCCAGAAACCGGCACCCGACATGCGCGACGCCTCTTCCAGTTCATTGCCGAGCTGCACGAAGTTGGCCTTGAGAATTTGCGTAGACAAGGTGATACCACCGAGAACCTGGGCAATGACCAGCAACACCAGGGTGCCATAGAACGGTCGAAAGAAAGGCGTGCCGAGAAACATCCAGAGCAGGCCGAGACCGGCTAGCACGCCGGGAATCGCCGATGGCAACCAACAGATCGAATCCAGGACGCTCCGCCCCGGCAGCTTCGTGCGCACCAGGACGTAGCCGATTAACGAAAAGAAAAAGGCGCCGAACGTGGCCGCGCTGAAGGCGATGATCAAGGTGTTCTTGAGCCCCTGAAGAATGCGCGCGTCGCTAAGCGCCATCTTCCAATAATCGAGGGTCCAGGTTTTGGGCAAATTAAAAAACCCAAACCGTGTCATGAAGGTGCCGCCCAGCACGCTTAGAATCGGCACGACAACCAAAAGGAAGACGACCAGGCCGACAAATATCGTCGCCGGAATACGCCACCTGCCAAGGTCGATAATCTTGGGTTTAAACTGGCCGGTGACCGTGGTGAATTGCCGGCGCGCGATGAGTCTTCTTTGAATCGGTATGAAGGCAACCAGGAAAATCAAGATCACGCTGCCCAGGGCGGCAGCCTGGTTAACCAGCGGCGGTTCCTGGCGCGCCAGATCGACAATCTTAGTCGCATAAATGTAAAAGCCCCAGGGCACGCCGAGCAAGAGCTCGGTTTCGAAGCTGCCAAAAATACGGATCACACTGAGCAAGAACACCACGACGATGATCGGCGTCATGGCCGGCACGGTGATGCGCAGCAGAGTCGTCAGCGAGCTCGCTCCCGACATGCGGCTCGCCTCTTCCATCGACGCATCCATGCGCCGGAAGGCGGGCGTCATGAGCATCACTTTGGTGGAAATCGCGTTGGCCATGACGTGCGCCCAGATAATCCCGCCAAACGAATATATGTCGAAATTCAATCCAGCGAAAATCGGCACGCTCCGGAGCCAGTTGTTGATCAATCCCGTGCTTGGATCGAGCAGCAACATCCAACCAAAAGTAGTGGCCAGATTGGGCAGGAAAAACGAAATCCAGAAGCCAAATTCAAAGGCGTTGGCGAAATAAATATTCGTGCGCGCCAGCAACCAGGAGATGAAAATGCCGCTCGGCAAAGCAATGATTTGCAGGACGATGCCGATTTTTACGCTGTTCCAAAGAGAGCGCCAGATCCCGGGTTCGTTAAATGCATCCTGCCAAGCTTTAAGGCCGTAAACCTCGGGCTCGGCGATGGTGGCGGTGTTGAAACTATTTATAAGGATCAGGATCAGCGGGTAGAGGACGTAAAAGCCCATGAAGCCGATCAGCACAGCCATGAGCGCTGTGCCACCGTCCCACGTCGGCAGCCATGTTCGCGGCGGCGTGGCGGCTCTGGGGTCGAGGGTCTCGGTTTTCGCCATGTGGGCAATTCTCTACAAGCCAGCGTTTCTACCGTGGCGAGCGCCGAAGTTCAAGAGTCCGCAAAAGTTTGAGGAGCCTTATTAATAAGGACTCGGCACCTGATGCGCGAGAACAACCTCGCGTCCCTCGCGGCTCGATTGGATGATCCCAAGACAAACTTCGAGGGTCGCTTTACCCCACTGGCCGTCGTGCGCCACCGGTAGGTCCTCGTTCACGGCCTTGTAGAAATCTTCCAGCTCGACCTTGAGCGGGCCGTCCCACGCCGCGCAGGAGATTTCCGTCCTGCCATGCTCGTCGTAAATAAAGACGCCTTCCGCGGATTGCCGAATCGCACCGCGCTCGCAGCTTACCAGAGTCAACCCGAAGAAAGGCTGACGTGGTTTTTTGACCGCATCGCCAGCGTCGCCGCGCTCGATCTCGAACGCTTCGCCGGAGCGGCTCGTGTCCTTATTCAACTTCCCTTGAGCGCGCGCTTGCCTGAGTCTTTGACCGGGACCGGACGGCTGATCGCCGCCGAAAATATCGCCTTCGATCAACTCACGATCGTCTAAGTAGCCGTAGCCATCGTAAATCAAAGTGGCGGTTACGCCGCCGGCAAATTCGAGCAGCGCCGAGTAATTTCCTTCAGTCGCATTGTCGGGCGACCAACGACCGGCATGCGCGCGCACGCTTTTAGCGAGCCCGCCGCCCAACAACCGCGCTATATCGACCTGATGCGGCGCCTGGCGGTAGCACACGCCGCCGCCAAGCTCGGTGTTGATCTCCACAGGCTCGCGCGGCCGGAGCAGCCACGGCGAGTAACGCACCGTGTGAACCTGTGTCACTCGGCCGAGTCTGCCGCTGCTGACGATCTCGCGCATTTTACGGATCGGCGGATTGAAGCTGCGAGTGTGCGCGACCATCAGTTTGACCCGTTTTCTTGCCGCCGTGGCGATCATGCGATCGCAGTCGTCGAGGTTCAAGGCCATGGGTTTTTCGGCCATGACGTGTTTGCCGGCTTCTATGGCGATGATCGCGTGCTCGGCATGAAACGGATTCGGCGTCGCAATGTAAACCGCGTCCAGTTCCTTCATCTTGCAGAGCGCCCGAACGCTGTCGAAGGTCTCGATACCGAACTCAGCGCGATACTGCTCGCGCGCTTGTTTTCGGAGATCCGCGCCGGCGACGAAAGCAAAGCCTTGGGTCTTCAGAACGGCCAGAGGCAAGGAGCGTCCCGCGGTGCCGAGGCCAGCCAAACCGATTCGGATCGTCATAAACTTCTCGAGTGCGGTTCCAACCGTTCCAGTCGTTCAAATCGCTCAAGCCCCCACCTCCCTTCACTTTGCTCAGGGCATGCTTCCTCCCCCGCGTCGCGGGGGAGGATGACGGAGAGGGTTGAACGGCTTGAACGGTTTGAACGATTTGAACCGTTATTTCCCCTCTTGTTGATTTAAGACCGGACTGTACTTTGTCGCGCCGCCTTGGCGCCGCGGCCCCGAGCGAAAGCTGCCGCTGTTGAGCTTGGCGTCCTCGAGACGGAGCTTTAGGTAAACATTCTTCGCCGGATCGCGAAAAACGTTCATCGGATCTTCTCCGCGCCTGGCTTTTTCACATTCTTGCTTCAACAATTGGCGGTAAAGAATGATGCCCTTGTCCGATAATCCGAGCCGTTCCTGCGATCGGTCGGCGATCTCACCCTGGGTCACCCACGCGGCTATATCCTCGCCGCTGTTACTGTCGAGCAGCGACCACTCGGGCTCGCCGTCCTGGTCGACGCTCGGCACCGGCACTTCATAATAAGGAATGACTTCCTGAGGTTCTTTGCTCTCCGGCCGCGCGTAACAGGTGTACCAGATATGGCGTGTATGGGTGTCGTCGAGCGGCACCCGAATCTGAAATGTCGGCCGTTGCGAGCTGCCGCTCAACAAAATATTGGGGAAAAGCACCGGATGCCCGACCTTCCAGTCTTCGTTATCTTCGGCTTCTCCCTCCAATAAACGGTTCTTGATAATGCCGTGCTCGAAAAGTCGAAAGGCAATCTTCTGGTGTTTCACCGGGTTGCCCTTGAAATCACTATGCCCGAGCCGCTCCTGAACGTGATTGAAAAAATGCTGGTGCAGCCACTCGACGTGCACCGGATCGAGCGAGTTCTCCATGATCTGCAGCCAATTGCACGGCACCACCGCCGAGCCGATGTCGCGCAGCACGCCGTCGCGAACAAATAATTCCCAACGCGGTAAGAGCGGCGCCGGCTCGGGACCGAGATAGGCGAAGATCAAGCCGCCGAGCTCCTGCACGGGGTAAGCAGGAATGCTGACGCGGTCTTTGAACGTGCTCTGCGGATCTTCCGCCTGTTCGTAGGGCTGCTCCAGGCACTTTCCATCGCGGCCGAAAAGCCAGCCGTGGTAGGCGCAGCGCAGCCCTTCGATTTGCGGAATACCAAACACGAGCGACATGCGCCGGTGCGCACACTGCGACCCAACCAGTCCCGGCCGGCCTTGCTTATCGCGAAACAGCACCAGATCTTCGCCAAGAATCTTCACGGCTTTTACCGGCCGATTGATAAGCTCGGAGCTTGCCGCCACCGGATACCAGTACCGGCGCAACAAATCCCCCATGGGAGTGCCGCGGCCCACCTGCGTCAGAAATTCGTTTTCCTCGTGGCTCAGCATAATGCCTCCCTCTGTAGCTATCCGAAAACTAAGACCCTACATGTTTGTCGTAGCGCGTCCCCAGCCTCACCCCGCTACCGTTCTTCAGTCCGGTTCTTCGCCAACATCCGTTCTTCACTTCTTCCCCGCCTCGGCCTGCGCTTCGCTTATTAACTTGGCGATGGGCTTCATGTCAAAGTAATCGGCATACCATTGCGGCAAGTATTTCACGCCGGGGTTGAGCCGATTGCGCGGCGGAATTTCATCCTTCGAGACATCCATCCGAAGGGAGCCCTCGGCGCCGGCGTCAGTAAATTTCGCTGAAGTCTTCTGGAAATCGTTCTGGCCTTCGCGCGAGAGAAACCAGTTGAGAAAAACTTTGGCGGCGTTGGGATGCGGCGCTCCATTCATCAGCACCAGTGTTTTCGCCCGCGTCTCGACGCCGACGCCTTCTTTAAACGACGCCGGTTCGATCAGATCCACGGGAAGTCCCTGCGCCTTGGCTTCGCTAATCGACTGGTGGCGGCACAGGCAGAGAGCGAATTTGCCCGCCGCCAGCCAATCTTCGCCCTGGGGATAGCGCGCGTACAATGTCAACGCCATTTCGCTAAAGAGACGGCGCAAAAATGCCGGCCCCAGCTCCGGGTTGTGAAAAAAAAATCGGTCCCGGGTGGCCGCGAAACCGCCGGCTTTGGGATCGAAGGCGGCGATTTTGCCTTTCCACTTGGGATCGAGAAGATCCCAGTAGGAAGCAAGTGCGTTGGCACTCACCAGCTTGGTGTTGTAGCCCACCAGAAAAAGCGGCGCGCCGACATAGACGAGAATAAACTTTCCCTCGGGATCGATGAACTGTTGCTTTCCCTGCCACCACTTCGACTCGTCCTTGACCTCGGGCAGAATAAAAGCCGACGCGATCGGATCGAGCGCTTTGCTCTGATAAAGCGTGTAGGGCGAAGTGTTGCCGAGGTTGCCGACGTCGGCGAGAAATTTTCCCGCTCTGCGCTCTGCCATGACGCGGGAAACGTGCTCGCCGCCGCGCGCGCTGACGACGGCAATCTTGATTTTGGGAAACTTTTTCTGAAAACCGGTGTTGGCGATCACATCGCCGACTTCAGATAGACTATAGAGGATCACTTGCCCCTCTTGCTCGGCAGCCTTGACCGTCCTGTCCCATTCATCCTGCCACGGCGCTCTAACCTCTGCCGCTAAGACAGCGTGACCGATACCCAGGATTGCTGAGGGAAAAAACATCAGCGCCGCGATCAGATTTTTTACGCCGAGCATATTATTTATGTGAAATTTGAATCTGCGCACTCATCGTTATTCTTATCGCCCGCGCCCCTTATCGATAGCTCTCGGTCTTTCGCTCATACTGGATCAGGCAGCTTGTCTTCTGCAAAATCAATGACGATCTCCCAACCCTGGCGCGAAAAAACTTCATGGGCGGCTCTGGCTCCGTTGAGATTGAGGCCGAGCTCTTCCGCCATTTTGATGGCGTTACCGGTGCGCCCGGGGCGGAGTCTGAGCCGGTGTTTTCTTTCGCCGTGGTTGAAAACGTTTTCGACCAGCTCATCCAGGCGCCATGTCTGCGCGCAACCGCCAGAGGCTGCTCGGGCAAACATCTGCAGCGGTAGATCCATTTTCTCGGCCAGCAACAGCCCTTCATAAATCGCCAGCTCGGACATCGCCTGCATCATTTGATTGATTTTCTTGCCAACCTGGCCGTTGCCGCTCTTACCCAGATAGGTAACCATGCGCCCGACGTGTTGCAGCACCGGCAAAGCGCGCTGGTAAGCTCCGTAACTACCGCCGACAAAGATCGTCAGGTTGCCGTTGGTGGCACCGATATCGGCGCCGCTCACCGGCGCATCGAGCATCTCGATGCCGCGCGCACGCAACGAATCTGACACTTTGATCGCCAGCTCCTGCGCGGTGCTGCTTAGATCCACAAACACAAGGCCGCTACTTTTCGCTTCGATAAGGCCATTGACGCCGCAGGCTACTGCCTCGACGTTATCGGGTTGCAGCGAGGCGACGACGATCGTCGAGCGCTCCGCAACCTCCTTCGGAGACGCCGCGGAGTTTGCTCCTTCTTTGATAAGCTCCCGCATTTTTTTTGGGTCCAGATCGAGCACGGTCAATGGATAGCCGGCGCGCAAGAGACGCAGCGCAATCGCCCCACCCATATTGCCCAGGCCGATAAAACCAAGGCGCTCAAACGCAGCAGCTCCGTCTTTGGCTTTCATATTTGCTCCAATTAGCGTGCGCTCAATCATCTCGCTTCAAAGTACTGCAAGCGAGGACGGTCGCGACCGGAGAGACTTACTCTTCGGCTGCGATCTCATGAATAGACGGGCTAGTCTTTAACCGTGCAGCCCGGATGATAGGAGCCCATGGCGCACCGGGCGCCAACTTTTTTCATCGCCGCTTCAAAGTCGCGGTGTACCGATGGATCTTCGTCCTCGAATTCGATCTGGCCGCCGCCCTGTTTGACGCTCGTATAGGTGCTGCCTTCGCCGTCCTGCATGCGCATGAAACGAAAGCGCCAGTTATTCCAACGGAGCGCGAGATAACGCGCCGGCCTCGCCCCGGAGTTAAAATGCTGATGAAACCACTGATCGGGCGGAACCACGACACTGCCCGAGCCCCACTCGACACGGCGCATCTCCTCGCCGTCGGGCCAGAGAGTGGAATAGCCCTGGCCACTGAGAACAATCACGTGCGCGCCGGGGCCATGGCGGTGACCCTTCTTGTAAGTCCCCACGGGGAACTCAGAGATATGCGCGCCCATGGTATTCTTGGCCAAATCGAACTTCATATTGGTGCTGCCCTTGCCGCGCTCTTTGTAGTCGGCAAGCCCGATGGTGTGGGTATCGGCCACGAAATTCGTCGTCATGAAAAAGCGTCCGAACACTTCGCCTTTGCCGCTAAAATAGCCTTCACTCCGCGGGTCGAAACGGTCGAGAAATTCCCACTCGCTTTCGAATATAAAATCGGTCGTGTGAAACAGATTGATCATAAAACAGCAGTTGGTGACGGAGAAATAGCGCGCCGTGTCCGTGCCGCTCGCATTGAAATGCTGGTAGCGCGCGTTTAGCGGAATGGCGAAAAGGCTGCCCGGTCCCCATTCGAAGGTATGTTTCTTGTTACCATCCTTCTGCCATACGGTGGTAGCGCCGACTCCTTTGGTGACATAGACCATTTCTTCGTAGAGATGTTTTTGCGCTTTGAGCTTGCTGCCGGGAGCGATCTCGACGATCTGCGCATCGTTAACGCCGCCGGTGCCGTCGAGAACGACAAATGCCGCGTTGCCCCCTTTTAGGTCCCACGGCGCCAGTTCAACTGCATTGATGTCCTTGACGAAAAATCCACCGATCACCGGGATCTTCTGTGCCGCTTGCCATTCTTTGTAGGTGTCGAGCCTGCCGGGTTTTAAATCATCCGGGCGCTGATCCGTCGCCATCAGAAATTCCTCCTGATATTTAGTTCGGGGGTTCAATTCATTTCGAAACCACTTCATCCATCCATAGAAGGCTGTTGAAACCAGCCTCTGGCAGGCTGCTCAAAAAGATCCAGAGGCGAGGCGCGCGAAGGTCGATGAGCGGAGGCCTACTCCTGTACGTTGACGCGAAATCGAGCCGAGCGCACCTTTCGACAAGCTCAGGGCAATCAGCATGTGGGTCTTTTTCAGCAGCCTGCTAAGCAACCTTTTGTTCTTTGCCAAACAAGCCGACCCGCTCATTGATGACGTCAAACTCAATCAGCTTATTCTTGCTCGGGTCGCGGATAACACCGAGGGGATCGCCGCCCGTGCGCACGATCTCGATTTGCTCGCGCAGGATTTTTCTTAAAAGAATAATGCCCTCGTCGCCGGCACCAAGATGCTCCTGCGTGCGGTCGGTGAGCGCTCCTTGGGTTTCCCAGACCATGGCGTCCTGCACCATCACGTGCTCAAGCCGATAATCTCCTCGCTCATCGCGGATCGGAAAATACTCCCACGGCGTATCGCCGCCGGCAGGCGACTGATCGGTGTCGTTGGCGGTAAAATACACCACGTAAACCTGCGTGTGCGCGTCGTCGACGGGCACACGGATCTGCAAGTTGTGGCGCAACAGACCGGCGGTCTTCAAGGTGCGAAAAGCATGACGTAAGGTGATGGGAAAAACCAGCGGGTGCTGATCGAGGCGCCGAGGTTCTCCCGATTTTCTGCCCGGGGTGCGGCGTTGCTTGATGATGCCGTATTCGAATGGCAGGAAGGCGTGCTCCTCCTGGTAGCGATCCGAGGTGGAGCCAACCAGATGAGAGGTCTCACCATGGAGCCAGAAAAGATGCGACGGGTCCACCGAGTTTTCCATTGGCTGAAGCCAGTTACAATTGTAAATCTCGTGCTTTTCAATCCAGCGCTTGCCCTTCTCCCACATCAAAACGTCCCAGCGCGGCAGTAGTGGTCGCGGCTCCGGCCCCAGGTAAGCCCACAAAAGTCCGCCTAATTTCTCCACTGGATAGGCGGGATGTTTAATCTTGTCTTTGAATCCACCTTCCGGCTCGGCAGGCTGTTCCAGGCATCTTCCCGTGCCGTCGAATTTCCAGCCGTGATAGGGACAGCGGATGCCCTCCTCATCGACGCGGCCAAAAGCCAGCGAAGCTTTGCGGTGCGAGCACTGCTCGCCGAGCACGCCATAGCGATCCTTGGTATCGCGATACACGACCAGGTCTTCGCCGAGGAGCCGCAATGACTTGATCGGCTGCTCGTCGGTAAGCTCGCCGGCACACGCCACCGGCATCCAGTAGCGCCGTAGCATCTCTCCCGCGGGCGTGCCGCGCCCGACGCGAGTCAATGTCTCGTTTTCTTCGCGTGTGAGCATTTGGTGCTCCTACTTCTTCTCAACTCCCGCCATGATCTCTTTCGCGAGATCGAAGATCGGCTTCATGTCGCCGTATTCCGGCTTCACCACGTCGAAATATTTGACGCCGGGCTGCAAGCGGTTGTCCGGAGGTATATCGTCCTTCGGAATATCGATGCGCCGCGAATTCGCCGGATCATCGACGTCGCCGAGTTTTTGCAGCGCCATCTGCCCCTTGCGCGACAAAAACCAGTTGAGGAAAACCTTCGCAGCGTTAGGGTGCGGCGCCTGATTCAGCAAACTCAATGAGCCGCCGCCCGCCGAAAAACTCGACCCCTCTTTCCATCTGTTGGTATCGAAATCCTCCACGGGAAGACCCTGGTTCTTGGCTCTCATGGAGTCCTTGCACCCCATGCAAATAGCAAATTTCCCCTGCGCTAGCCAGTCGGTCATCTGGCGGAAATTCTTCGCGTAGGTGATATCCATGCCGCCGAAAAATTTCTTCATGAACTCGGCACCCAGCTCCGGGCTGTAATAATAGAACTGCATAGTCGCCCCCAAGCCGGTATCTCTCGGGTCCAGCGAGACGATCTTACCCTTCCACTTTGGGTTGATGACGTCCTGATAGGATTTGAAATCATTGGGGTTGACTAGATGGGTATTGTAGGCCAACTGGGCATTACTCGGGCTGCCGATGAAAGCGAAAATATATTGCTTCTCCGGGTCGGCGTAACGATGCTCGTTGCCGTACCACTTCGAAGTATCAGTGACCTCGGGAAGTATCAGCGCCGGCTTGAGCGGGTCGAGCGCCTTACCTTTATAGAGCGTGTTGTACAGGCTGTTGGTCCCGCCGCTGTAGACGTCCGCAATAAACTTGCCGGCCCGGCGTTCGGCGATGATCCGGTTGGTCATCTCGTTGCCCCTGCCGGTAACCGAGACCACGTTGATGCCGGGATAGTCGCGTTTGAAGTCCTGGAGCAGCGCTTCATAGCGGTAAATATAAACGTTGACCTGCCCCTCTTTGCGCGCCGCCGCCAGAGTTTTCTCCCATTCTTTTTGCCAGTCGGATTCTGATTGAGCGGCATGCGCGCGCGGCGCAACCAGCGAAACTACCAGCGCAATCAAGAACGGTGCACGGCTGAAGCGTTTGCAACTGATCGCGACGAACTCTCTATACTGCATGCTCAGTTTTCCTTCTCGCAGGCGGGATATTTTCCGAGGGTCAGGCCAATGTCAAACAAACCACCCGTTTGATCTTAGCAGGTTCATTACCTCTTGGCCTCGATTCCCGCCATGATCTCTCTTGGCGAGCTCGGCAATCGGCTGTCAAATCGGCGTATTCCGGCTTGACCACATCAAAATATTTTCCGTCGGGCGCCAGACGATTGGTTGCGGGCACGTCATCCTTCGGAATATCGATCCGTCGAGAATTAGGCGGATCGTCCACGTCAGCCAATTTCTGTAAGGCGATCTGCCCCTTGCGCGAGAGAAACCAGTTGATAAAAACCTTCGCCGCGTTTGGGTGCGGCGCCTGGTTTAACAAACTAAGGGAACCGCCTCCTGATGAAAAACTCGAGCCTTCCTTCCATCTTGTCGTATCGAAGTCCTCTACCGGCAGTCCCTGGTTCTTGGCTCTCATCGAATCTTTGCAGCCGAAGCAGATAGCATATCTTCCCTGGGCCAACCAGTCGGTCATTTGGCGAAAATTTCTGGAGAACTGAATATCCATGGTGCCAAAAAATTTCCTGATAAATTCCGGACCGATCTCCGGGTTGTAATAAAAAAATTGCATGGTTCCGCCCAAGCCGCCGTCTCTCGGATCGAGCGCGACGATTTTACCTTTCCATTTATTGATTCGTGACGTCCCAATAGGATTTGAATTCCTTCGGACTTACTTGGCGCGAGTTAAAAGCGAGCTGCGCGTCGCTGGGACTGGCGAGATAGGCGAAGACATATTTGCCCTCAGGATCTGCGTAGCGGTGTTCCTTGCCATACCACTTTGACTCATCGGCGACTTCGGGAAGACTCAACAGCGGCTTGATCGGGTCGAGCGCTTTGCCTTTATAGAGCACGTTATAGTTGCCCCCGGTGCCGCCGCTATAGACATCCGCGATGTATTTCCCGGCGCGCCGCTCGGTCATGATGCGCGTCGTCAACTCATTGCCGCGTCCCGCCACCGACACAACATTGATGCCGGGAAATTCTCGCTTGAAATCCTCAATCAAAGCCTCATAGCGATAAATATAAACGGTGACCTGCCCTTCTTTGCGGGCCGCCGCAAGAGTCCTTTCCCACTCTTTTTGCCAATCGGCTTGAGCGCATGCGCGGCTACTGATGAAAACCAGACAAGCAGTCGTTAGCGCGGTTTGAATAAATCTCCTGAGTGTCGCTGCCGATCTTTTCATATTGACCTTCCTCAAATGGAAACTACCCGCGAGCTCAACAGCGGCACGCGCAACGACGAAGCAGGCGAGCCTTTTTCAACAGCCTGATCAACTCTTGCCCGCCGCCTTAAGCGCTTCGTTCATAACATCGAGGATCGGCTTCATCTCCTGCCATTCCGGCCTGCTGGTATCGAGGTACTTGACGCCGTCAACGCGCCGGCTGAGGATCGGCACGTCATGTTTGGGAATGTCGATGCGCAGAGAATCGGCGGGGTTCTCCGTATTGGCCATATTTTTCTGTAACGCAATCTGTCCTCTGCGTGACAAAAGCCAATTGATAAAAACCGTGGCCGCGTTGGCATGCGGCCCCCGGCTCACCAGCCCAAGCGTGCCGAACTGCTGCACCAAGCCGGCGCCTTCTTTGAACACACGCGGACCGAAGGTGTCCACCGGCAGTCCCTGCTGTTTCGAAACATCGACTTCGCAAAAAAAGCAGAGCGCAGCCTTGCCGACCGCGAGCCAGTCCGATCCTTGCCGGTAGTCGCGAAACAACGTCACGTCCATCTCGCCATAGAGCTTGCGAATGAACGATGGGCCGACGTCCACAAGGTGATAAAACAGCCGCGCATTACCCGAACCCGGGCCCGGCGCGCGTATATCGCGCGAGATAATTTTTCCTTTCCATTTGGGGTTGAGGAGATCCCAGTAAGATTTGAATTCTTTCGTGTCGACCAACTTGGTATTGTAGCTCACCGATCCATAGGTGGCCGACCCGACGTAACTGAAAATGTATTGGTTTTCAGGATCGGCGTAGTGGTGTCTACCCTGATACCATTTGGAAGTGTCGGTGATCTCGGGAAGGAGCAGCGCCGGTTTGATCGGATCGAAGACCTTAGCGACATGCAACTGTTGGTAGGTCGTCACGCCGCCCGCGCTCACCACGTCGGCTAGGAACTTATCGCCGCGCCGTTCGGTGATCATACGCTGGGCCAACTGGGAGCCCCGGCCGGTGACCGAAACCAATTTGATATCCGGATACTCTTTCTCAAACTCCGGCAGCACTTCTTCATACCCGCTGATATAAACGTTCACCTGGCCCTCTTTCTTGGCGGCCGCCAACACCGTCTCCCATTGCGCTTGCCAAGCCGGCTTTGTTTCAGCGCCCTGCGCCCTGTCGCCGAGCAGCGCGCCAGCGAAAGCGAAAACGCCCGCCACCAGAGCCGCCAAAATTTTTAAGGGCAATTTCGTAAGCCCATGCATCATGAATCGCTCACCTCAACTTGTTTCTTCGGTCGCCGTTACGCGCTCTTTATATTGGGACCGGGAGAAGCCGTCGCGTCCCCCGAGCATCAGTTCCCGCGCCCCATCCAGCCCGTTAACATCATTTATTCAGTTTCGTTCTCGGCCTTTGTAGGACGTAACATAGCTTTCTACAAACTCTCAAAGGGGGTCAGGAGCCCTAGCCTAGCAGCCCGTGCCGAAAGTCTGGCTACTCTCGACGAGGCGCTGCATCCCCGCTGGCTGCGGTTGCGCCTCATCGAATATACGCGATATTCTCGTTGCTCGCGCCTTGCATCGCGGCCCTCGCCCGTCTCGGTGCGACGCCAGACTCTCACCCGGGGGCTGATAGGATAACCCTACAGCATCGCACAGGCGAATGATTTAAATTGCTTTTTTGCCATACGTCAATTAGTATAAACCTTTGTTTTAAAAGTTGTTTCAAATCAAACGGCCGCATCGTGATGCTCTACATTTTGAAGCTGGCGCTGGTCGGAATCGTTACGGTGCCGGCAGCGCTCATGACTATACTGCTCGGACTCTTCGATCCTCACGGTAAGCTTGTTTATTTCATTGGGCGCTTCTGGGCATGGCTGATCCTCACGCTGGGTGGCGTTGCAATTAGAGTTCATGGTTTAGATCGCCTCGATCGCCGCCAGCATTATCTCTTCGTGGTCAATCATCAAAGCAATGTAGATATTCCTGTACTAGTCCAGAGCCTGCCGGGGTTTCAACTACGTTGGATCGCGAAAAAGGAACTCCTCTGGGTGCCGTTATTTGGCTGGGCCATGTGGGCCGGGAAACACATCGCGGTAAACCGGGCGGATAGCGCTGGAGCCTGGGGTAGTTTAAAAAAAGCTGCGAAGCGCATGGCCAATGGCATTTCAGTCGTAGTGTTTCCGGAAGGCACGCGCAGCATCGACGGCCGTTTACTGCCGTTCAAACGCGGCGGCTTTTTGCTCGCCGCTAAAACCGGCGCGCCGATCGTGCCGGTGACGATCAGCGGCAGCCGGCAGTTATTGCCGAGGGGGGCGTGGCGCCTGCGCCCGGGGACGGTAGACGTGCATCTGAGCGAACCCATACCGAGCACTGATCACCGTGCTGGAACCATGCGCGCGCTTGCGCATCAGGTGCAACAGATTATTGAAAAACGACTCGCATCACCCGGCGCCGAGGCAAGCGAGTTGGATCATGCGTCACAACTTACGATGCCTGGAGTTCAGGGTCGCGCTGGCAAAAGTTTTTCTGAGCTCGGCCAATGGGCTTAAAGTTTCAAGCTCGAACGTCATTTGCCGGCGAGCCGGCCGGCAATTAGCTTCAGCCTAGGCTGAAAGCGCAAACCACAATCCAGAGACCCCGGCACCGGTGGCGGCAATGACACCTGAGCGTTTAACTCTTTGTTGCGAAAGTGCTTGGTCACAAAACTAGTCCGCATCGGACAGGCTAGAAGAGAAAGTTTGGTAGAAGAGCAATGGATCCGCTAAAAATTATTCCGCTCGGGGGACTCGGCGAGTTTGGCCTCAACATGATGTTGATCGAATATGGCGATTCGGCCATCGCCATAGATTGCGGCCTCATGTTTCCCGGCGCCGAGCTTTTGGGCATCGATTTAGTGATCCCGGATGTGGGTTATCTGTTGGAACAGAAAAACAAGCTCAAGGCTATCGTGCTCACCCATGCCCATGAAGACCATGTAGGCGCTTTGCCGTTTATCCTGAAGCATCTTGACGTGCCGATCTTTGGCACGCGTTTAACTCTCGGCCTGCTCAAAAACAAGTTGAAAGAGCACGGACTTGAAGACAGCGCCGACACTCGCGAGGTCACCGCAGGCAAGCCCTGGGAGATCGCGCCGTTTCAAATCGAAGGTATTCGCGTCACCCATAGTTTGATGGACTGCCTCGCTTTGGCGATTGAAACGCCCATCGGCACAGTGATCCACACCGGCGATTTCAAGATCGACAACACGCCGATGGAAGGCGAAATGTTCGATTTCCAGCGCTTTGCCGCCTACGGCGAAAGGGGCGTGCTGCTGCTGCTGTCGGACTCAACCAATGTCGAACGGGCCGGCTATACGCCGTCGGAGCGCGACGTCGGAACCACCCTCGAACAGATAATCCAGGGCAGCACCGGCAAGGTTTTGGTCTCAACTTTTTCTTCGAGCATACCGAGAATTCAGCAAGTCATTGATATCTCCGAGCGCTCGGGGCGGCGCGTGGTACTGAGCGGGCGCAGCATGATTCGCAATAGCCAGGTCGCCGCCGAGCTCGGCTATCTCAGTTTACCGCGCGACTTTATGACGGAGAACGAGCGCTGGCGCGATCTGCCGGCCGATCAGCTGACCTTTCTCACAACCGGCAGCCAGGGTGAGCCGCTGTCGGTGCTGCACCGGGTCGCGCTCGATGACCATAAGTTCATCAAAGTCGTGCCCGGCGACACGGTGATTTTATCGTCGAAGTTTATTCCCGGAAACGAAAAGACGATCTCAAACCTGATCAACCATCTTTACCGGCGCGGCGCGGAAGTACACTACGAAAAGGTCTCGGAGATCCATGTGTCGGGCCATGCGAGCCAGGAGGAACTGAAGACCATGCTGCAGCTCACGCGGCCGCGCTACTTCGTTCCGATTCACGGTGAATATCGCCATCTGGTGCGCCACCGGCGGCTGGCCCAGGAGGTCGGCGTGCCGGAACAAAACTGTTTTATCATGGAAGACGGCGATGTGCTCGAACTGACAGGCCAGAGCGCGCGCAAGGTCAAACCGGTGCAGGTTGGCAGGGTGTTCGTCGACGGCAAAGGCGTCGGCGATGTCGGCGACGTGGTGATCCGCGACCGGCGCCATCTGTCTGAAGATGGCATGGTGCTCGCCGTGATGGCGATCCACCGCCAGTCCGGCGAGCTCGTGGCCGGACCCGATTTGATCACGCGCGGCTTTATGGCCGCCGAAGAAAGCGAAGAGATCATGGAGCAAGCGCGCAGGGTGGTCATCGAGACGTTGAGCGGCATCAACCGCGAAACCCGCACCGATCCGGCGGAGGTCCAAGAAGAGGTGCGGAAATCTCTCAGGCGCTACTTCAGAAAGAAGCTCGAACGCCATCCGGTGGTGCTGCCGTATATCATAGAAACCTGAAATGGGTCCTCGATTCAAACTTCAATGTTCGACGTTCAAGGCTTAAAATCGAAGCCCGGCGCGTCAGCAGCGGAAAGTGAACGGCTGCCTTATTCTTATCGGACAATTTTATGGAAAACGGACGGCTTAATCGCGAAATCTGGGCCGTAGTGATCTCGTTCACCGCGGTGCTCATGCTCGTCAGCCTGTTCACGGCGGATGTGCGCGATCGATCATTCAACACGCCATCTGGCCTCGCTAACACGCACAATTGGGGCGGTTTCGTCGGCGCCTATCTCGCCGATATGCTGCTCCAGGGACTCGGTCTCACCGCCTATTTGCTGCCGGCTTTTTTGGGCCTTTCAGCCTATAAGCTGTTTCAGCCGAGCTTCAAGGCCGTCCAGCCGGTAAAAATTTTCGGCTATGGCGTCTTCCTAGTCAGTGTCGCCGTCCTGATAAGTCTGCTGGTCGATTCGGAAAACGCTCGCGAAGCCGGTGGTATCCTCGGCGGTTTCCTTAAAGAGAGCATGTTAGTCCCCTGGTTCGGACCGATCAGCGCGACCTTGATCACTCTGGTCGCGCTGCTGCTTTCGGTCATGCTACTGACACAATACTCGTTGCTCGATCTTTGGCAGCGCGCGCGCAAGCAGTCGATGGAGTTGAAAAGGTCGCTCACCCCGATCATCAGCCACCAGCTACAGGAACTGCGCGAAAGGAGCGAGAAACGCCGGGGCGAAAACGTCAAGAAAGAACGTTCTGACTACAAGCCGCCGCCGATCGTCTTAAAAGAAGAGGCGAAGGCCGAAGCCGCCGTAAGAAACTCAAAGAAGCCGGCCGCGGCGCAGGAGCAATTCAAACTTCCTGAGATGAGCGAGGGCTATACAGTTGCCGCCCGCCAATTTGCTGGATGTTCCGGAGAACCAGCCGCAGAAGCTCGACAAAGACACACTGCACGCCAACTCGATCATTCTGCAAAAGAAGCTGGCCGATTTTGGCGTCGAGGGCGAAGTCACGGCGGTGCGTCCCGGACCGGTGATCACCGTGTACGAGTTCAAACCCGCGGCCGGTGTCAAAGTCCGCCGTATCGTCTTGCTGGCTGACGACCTCGCGATGGCGCTGCGGGCCGTCAGCGTGCGGATTTTGGCGCCGATTCCCGGCGAGTCCGTCGTTGGCATTGAAATCCCTAATCCACGCCGCGAAACCGTATTTCTCCGCGAAGTCATCGAAAGCGAAGCCTATCAAAGCGCTCGACTCGAAACTCACCTTTGCGCTCGGTAAAGACATCGGCGGCACACCCTTTGTCACCGATCTCGGCACGCATGCCCCACCTTTTGGTCGCCGGCGCCACCGGCACCGGCAAGTCGGTATCGCAATCAATGCCATGATCTTGAGCATCCTTTTCAAATCGACGCCGCACGACGTCCAATTCATCATGGTGGATCCGAAAGATGCTGGAACTCACAGTCTACGAGGATATCCCGCACCTGCTCGTGCCGGTAGTCACCGACCCTAAGAAAGCCGCCGCCGCGCTTTTCTGGGCGATGGACGAAATGGATCGGCGTTATCGTCTAATGAGAGACAAAGGCGCGCGCAACATCGACAATTACAATCGAACCATAGAAAAAGAAGCCGCCAAGAAGCCGGTGGTGGAGCTCGAACGAAGCAGAACTCGTCGAGGACGGCGCGAAATCGGCGGGGCAGCCTCGCTAAAGAAGCGCCGCTGGTGCACGAGCGTCTGCCGCGGATCGTCATTATCATCGACGAACTGGCCGACCTGATGATGACGGTCGGGCGCGACATCGAAGAATACATCACCCGACTTGCCCAAAAAGCCCGGGCCGCGGGTATTCACCTGATCCTTGCGACGCAGCGTCCGTCTGTGGATGTCATTACCGGTCTGATCAAAGCAAACTTTCCCGCGCGCATTTCATTTCAGGTCACCTCTCGAGTCGATTCGCGCACGATTCTGGATTCCATGGGTGCGCGAGAGTCTCTTGGGTAACGGCGACTTGCTGTTCTTGCCGCCCGGAACCGCGCGACTGACCCGCGTCCACGGCGCGTTCGTTTCGGATCACGAAGTCCGCGGGTGATGACCTTTATCAAACAACAGGGCGACCCCAGTACCGGCCAGAAGTTTTCGAAGTCAAAAAAGAAACCGAAGCGCCGACGGCGGACGAAGAATACGACGAAATGTACGATCAAGCGGTAGCCATCGTAACCGAAACCCAGCAGGCGTCGATCTCTATGATTCAGCGACGATTGCGGGTAGGATACAATCGAGCGGCGCGCATGATCGAGCAGATGGAACGTGACGGCGTGATTGGGCCCGCCGACGGCGCCAAACCGCGTGAGGTCTATGCGCAGAAAACTTGAAGAGTGACAGGTTAAACAACTGGTTTGCGACCTGAAATATGGGCGGCACTGTTGATCGCTGTCGTGCTCGCGGGCCACGACTTAAGTGTCGGCGGAGAAGGCGCCGCAGATGCCTCGATGACCGGCTACAAAGAACCTACGACGCCACCATCGACTTTGTCGCCGATTTCACGCAGGAAACCGAAGTAAAGACACTCAATCGCAACTCTGAAAACTTCAGGGAAACTCACCTTTAAGCGGCCGGGAAAAATGCTATGGCGCTACGACGAACCGAAAGATCAGATCGTGCTGGCCGATGGCAGACATCTGTATTTCTTCCAACCCGAGCAAAATCAAATTATTAAAAGCCCGCTAAAGAACGCTTTTCGCGAGCGATATTCCGCTGTCTTTCCTGCTCGGCCTTGGCAACCTGAAAAAAGATTTCACCGCGACCCTGAAAACCACTGAAAATACCCAACATATCCTGCGCCTGGAGCCGAAGAGCGACGCCGGCGGTTTCAACGACATTCTCCTGGGCGTGAGCAAGGCGAGCTCAGATATACTCTGGGTGAGCGTGCGCGACGGCGCCGCTAATCTGACGACGATACGTTTTTCCAACATGCGCAAAGGCGACGGGCGTCAAGATCAACTCTTCAATCAGAGATCCCGAACGGCGCGGATATCGTGGAAATGGGCCAGTGAACTTGACCAAGAGCAAAATAAACATCGTCAGCCTCGGCTGTGCCCGCAACCTAGTCGACTCAGAAGTGATGGCGGGACTGCTCAGGAAAATCATTTTGATCTCGTCGAAGAGGCCGCGGCCGCCGACGTCGTGCTGGTCAATACTTGCGGTTTTATCGATGCAGCTAAGGCCGAATCGATCGACACGATCTTGGAAATGGCGCGCCTGAAAAAGCAGGGTAAAGTTCAGAAACTGGTTGTCGCGGGCTGTTTGTCGCAGCGCTATTCCGACGAGCTTTCTCGGGAGCTTCCCGAAGTCGATCTTTTTATCGGCACGGGCGAGGTGCCGCGGATTGCCGAGATCCTGCGCCAGCATGAGGCGGACCGGACGCGGCGCCGATTTGTCGGCCTGCCCTCATATCTCTACAATGATTCGACGCCGCGCCTGCGCTCGACCCCTTCCTACACCGCCTATCTTAAAGTGTCCGAGGGATGCGACCATAAATGCGCTTTTTGCATCATCCCGCAATTGCGCGGGCCACATCGCAGCCGTTCGATTGCTTCGGTCGTCAAAGAAGCGCAATCGTTGGCCCAAGGCGGTGTCCGCGAGATCAACCTCATCGCCCAGGATTTGACCGCCTATGGCCGCGACCGTAAGGACGGAACGACGCTTTACGGCTTGCTCCGGGAGCTCAATCAACGTTGCGGAGCTGGCCTGGGTCAGGCTCCTCTATGCCTACCCCAACTATCTGGACGACGCGCTGTTGGAGCTTATCCGAGACAGCGATAAGATCTGCAGCTACATAGACATTCCTTTTCAACACGTTAACCGCGCGATCTTGCAGCGCATGCGCCGCGGCAAAAGCGGCAGTGCCGTGCGCCAAAGCGTGCAGAAGCTGCGCGACACAATACCCGGGTTGACTTTGCGGACTTCACTGATTGTCGGGTTCCCCGGTGAAACCGACGCTGACTTTCGCGAGCTTTTGGACTTTGTTGAAGAAATCCGCTTTGAGCGACTCGGGGTATTTAAATATTCGGCAGAAGAAGGTACCCGAGCTGCCCAACTTGAAAATCTGCTTTCAGCCGATGAAATTGAAAGCCGCTGGCAGGAAGTAATGGAAGTTCAAGCGGAAATTTCAAGAAATAAGAATCAAGCCTTGATTGGCTCGATTGACAGGGTTATGATGTGCGGCGCGGATCTTGAAACCCAAAAATTGCACGGCCGCACTCAAGCACATGCGCCGGAAGTCGACGGCGTGGTTTTTATTGCCGGGAGCAGAGATAACCGAACAATTGCGCCGCCGCCTGGAGCGTTTGCCGAGGTAACAATAACCGCCGCATCAGAATACGACCTTACCGGTGAGATCAACGATGCCTAAAAAAGAAAACGATAAAGAAAAACGACAGCGCAGGGAGTTTCTGAAACAAGCCGCCGAAATGCTTCAGGAAATGAAGCAGCAGGCGATCAAGGAAATGAAAGACCACGTTAAGATTGAGACCGAAGGCGTCAAAGACGAGGGCCGCGATACCTACGACTTGGCGAGTGACGAGCGCGACCGTGAAATCAATTTTATCTTAAATGACCGCGAACGTGAAAAGCTGCATGCGATCGACGAAGCGTTGCAACGGATCAAGGAAAAAACCTACGGCCTGTGCGAGGCCTGCGAAGGAGAGATTCAGCTAGGCCGGCTGAAAATCCTTCCATTTACGCGCCTGTGCGTCCGCTGCCAGGAAGAAAACGAAAGAGAAACCAAGCGCCAGAAAAACGTCGAGGACGAGCGCGGCTATAGACGTCTGGTGATGAACGATATCGAAGAAGAAGGATTTTAACGCTCTTTCCCGAAATCGGCGCCAATCGATCCCGGCGCGGCTGTTTCGCCAACGAGTATAGTTTGCACCGCGTCAAAGAAAATGGGCTTGCCCAGGTCTTTCCCGGGTAAGCCCATTTTTCATGAGTTGTCTCAAGTCGAGATTACTCGCCCTTGGCAGGCGTAAACTCAATTTTGCTCAAAAAGTTCTTTTCGCCTTTCTGAACATATTCGACTACGGCGGAAGAGCCCAACCCGATATCGCTCATTTTGGCCGGGGTCTCTTTGAGCTCAGTAACCTTGGTCTTGGCTGTATAGTCGAGCGTCACGAGCTTGCCATCCTTGGTAACCACGATCATGTAGTTTTTTTCGGTATCCAACAGGCCAATATCACCGCTGACCTTTTCAGCTTTTGCCTTCTCTGCTTTTTTCTCTTCGGCTTTTTTCTCAGCACCATTTTTTTCTTCGGCCTTTTTTTCCTGAGCGCCGATCGGCGCGGCAACGGCAACTGCGAGCAAAATGGCCAATCCGGCTATCGCTATAGATTGCGTTTTCATTTAATCCCTTCCTCCTGATTTCTTAAGAGCCGGCAGAGCCGTGATCAAATTCTTTTCACTCGCCTTTTGCCGGCTTATATTCCAGACTGTTCGCGATGTTTTTCTCCCCGGATTTTTCGTAAACAACCACCGCCGATGATCCAAGCCCAACGTCGGCAATCTTTGCAGGAGTCGGGTCAATCTGCGTCGCCTTGGTCTTGGCATCAAAATCGATGGTCACAAGTTTCCCTTCCTTGGTTACCAGGATCAGATAGTTCTTCTCAGTATCCAGAAGCCCGACATCGCCCGCCACCTTGGTCGCCTTGGCTTTTTCAGCGGATTTGTCCTCCGGCGCTTTGGCTTCCTTGGTCTCCTTGGCCTCGGTCTTGGCTTCCGCTTTCGCCGCCGGGCGCGACTGGCGCAGTCTTGGCGGCTGGAGCCGACTTGGCCGGCATGTCTTCCTGAGTTGAACAGGCTGAAACAGCGAGCAAAGCCGATACCGAGCCGATTGTGGCTAGCGCAAGAATGTTTTTCATCACACCTCCATGAGACATTTTCTGAGTTCGAATGAATAAGGAAATTATCCCGACACTCTGCAGCATCTCAATACGCTTTCTGTAGTATTTTTACGCGGCTTGTGCCGCTTATCAAAAGGTTTTTAAGACGGGAGTCTTAGTTGAATAGTCTGAGCGACGGGATCCTTGTTTGCATCCAAAAACGGTTTTCGTGTATTTATGAGCCATGATCCCAATCAAGGTCGTAATCGCCGATGATCACACGTTATTTCGCGAAGGTTTAAAGAAGCTCTTATCCTTTGAGAAGGACATCCTGGTGGTCGGCGAGGCTCAGCGCAGTGACGAAGTCGTCAAAGTCGTCGAGCGCACCAAGCCCGACGTTTTGCTACTGGATCTTAGAATGCCCCAGGGCGACCCCGTCCAGATTCTTTTGGAAGCGAAAGAGCGTAGTCCGGCCACCAAAGCGCTGATACTGACTGCCTATGCGGAAGAAGAAAGCATCATGAATACCGCCAAGTCCGGCGCGCGCGGCTACCTTTTAAAAAGCGCGGACTGCGCCACTTTGAAGCAAGCCATCAAGAAAGTTCATGACGGCGGCGTGTGGGTCGATAAGGAGATAACCCTTGCCGAGACCTTCGAGGAAATCGCGTTGGGCCAGATGGAACCCGTCTTGGCGAACCATAATGACGATGCCATGGAGAGTCTGACCCGGAGAGAACTCGAAATTCTGCGGCTTGTCGCTGAAGGCATGACCAACGAAGAAATCGGCAAAAAGATCTTCATTAGCGAAAAGACGGTCAAAACCCATCTGACGAATATTTTCGACAAGCTCAAAGTCAATAACCGGTTCAAAGCTGCTCTGGTTATTTTGGGAAACCACAAAAGCGCCGCCGATGTTGCACTCGCCGGCAAAGCCAAAAATTAACCGGCCCAAGAAGCTTCTGGGCATCGGCAAAGCCCGGCAACGCTTCGTGAATTTGAACGCCTCAGAGGTTTGAAAGCATTCCTGGGCCGCGACTGGGCTCGTTGCTTTACATTGCGGCGGCTGAACCCTTTGGTTAGACTGGCCAAATCATGCTCGCCAAGAGAATTATCCCGTGCCTCGATGTCAAAGCCGGTCGAGTCGTAAAAGGTGTAAAATTTCTAGAGCTCCAAGATGCCGGCGACCCGGTGGAAATCGCGCGCGTTTATGACCGCGAAGGCGCCGACGAACTTTGTTTTTTAGATATCACGGCATCGCATGAGAACCGCGCGATCCTTCTCGATGTGGTCGCGCGCACGGCGGAGCAAGCGTTCATGCCGCTTACCGTGGGCGGCGGCATCAACAAGATCGACGACATCCGCAAACTCTTGCAGGCGGGAGCGGATAAGGTCTCGATTAATACCGGCGCGGTGGAGCGCGCGGAATTCGTCCGCGAGGCAGCGGAGCGCTTCGGCAGCCAATGTATCGTCGTCGCCGTCGATGCCAAGCGTGTCGGCGAGCGCTGGGAAGTTTTTACTCACGGCGGGCGCAAGCGCACCGGCCTTGATGCAATCGACTGGGCAGAGCGGGTGCAGGGTTACGGCGCCGGCGAGATATTGCTTACCAGCATGGATCGAGACGGAACCAGGAACGGTTATGATCTCGAATTGACCAGAGCGGTTTCAGAGCGCGTCGCGATTCCCGTCATTGCCTCGGGCGGGGTGGGAAACCTGGAGCACATCTATGACGGCCTGACTCAAGGCAAAGCCAGCGC
Source organism: uncultured delta proteobacterium (assembly GCA_963801935.1). Taxonomy (GTDB): domain Bacteria; phylum Desulfobacterota; class Binatia; order UBA9968; family UBA9968; genus DATACQ01. The sequence continues at coordinate 209,969 of CAWDHA010000014.1, read as the reverse complement.
GGCGCTTGCCGCCTCGATCTTTCATTTCCGTGAGCACTCAATCACCGAGTGTAAGCGCTACTTACGTGACCGCGCCATCGCCGTGCGCCTTTTGCGTTAACTTGCCATTAACTTTAAAAGAGCACGAAGGTCACATAAGGCGCAAAGCGCCCGCGACCGGGGTTATTCTTTGTGGTTAATGTTCTGCGCTTGCGCTAACGATGCGCTTTCGCGGCGGATCGAAAAACGGCAGCTTGACGACTTTCGCCTCGACCGTCTTGCGCGCGTACTCGACCGTCACCTCCATTGCGACGCGAGTACCAACCTCGGCACTGTTTCTCTGCAAAGTTGCCAGCGCAATGTACTTTTTTAAAGTCGGCGACCAGCCGCCGGTGGTTGCCTGTCCGACTTGCTTGCCATTGCGATACACCGGCACTCCGCCGCGCCAGATTGTCAATGGGATATGCGGCGCCAGACCGGCTTCTTGAAAGAGCGCCTCATAGGCCTGAAGGTCGATTTCCAACCCGACGATGTGACGCAGCGAACCGCGCCGGCTCTCCGCCAACAGCGCCTGGTGTCCGATAAAATGCTCCTTTTGCAAGTCTACTGTCCAGCCGAGACTGACTTCGTAGGGTGAATATCTCTGCTGAGGAATAACGGCTTTTTCGACGCTGGTGTAGTCAACCTCCAAGAGGATGAAACCGGCTTCGAGCCGCGCCGCATCGAGCGCAAACATGCCCGCCGGCTTGATGCCGAAGTTCTTCCCCGCCGCCATGATGATATCCCAGATGCCTTCGGCATGATCGGCGCCAAGCCAGATCTCGTAACCCAGGTCGCCGGTGTAACCAGTGCGCGATATCAACACCTGAGCTCCAATGATTCTGGCGCTCGTCAGGCGAAAAAATCTAAGCCGGCTCAACTCGGCATCCGCGAGCTGCTGCAAAATCTTGAGTGAATTTGGGCCCTGCAATGCCAATGCGACAATTTCCTCCGAGCATTCTTGAATGCTGACGTTCATGCCCAACGCATTGAGCTTCAGCCAGCGCAAGCTCGGCTCGGCGAGATGGAAGCGAAAATGATCTGCGGCGAGTCTGAACGCGGTGCCGTCCTGAATGACCTTGCCGGCGCCGTCGCACAGGCAGGCGTAGAGCGCTTGGCCGACCGCGCATTTAGCTGCGTCGCGGGTGATGACGCGGTTCACTAAATTGAGCGCGTCTTTGCCGCGCACGTCGTACTTGTAGAGCGGTGAGATATCGATGAGCGCCGCGCTGTTACGAATCGCGTGGTACTCATAGTCGTGCACCGTTTCATAGGAACTGGCGACCAGGTATCCGGACCAGGTGCGCCAGCTCTGGCTGACGCACAGCTTTGAGGTTCTGGAGTGAAAGGCGGTTCCGATAGGCATGACGATTTCGAATATCGAAAATCCGCTTCGACTTTCAAAGGGGAATAGAAAGCATCCTAGGTCAATCAAGATTTAGATCGATTCTTGATCTTCAGCCACCCCTTGCCTGGAACAACAATCACCGAACTCGCGTTGACTTCGCAGTTGAAATTACCAAATATGAGCGTTTAAACAATGGCTACCATTTACGATGCAATTATCATCGGCGCGGGTCACAACGGACTTACAAGCGCCGCTTACCTGGCCAAAGCCGGAAAGAAAGTCCTGGTCTTCGAACAGCGTCACGTTCTTGGCGGCGCGGCCGTAACCGAAGAGATCTACCCTGGATTTAAGTATTCCGTCTGTTCCTATGTGGTGAGCCTGCTCCGGCCCGAAGTCATACGCGAGCTCGAGCTGGCCAAATACGATCTTGAAATCATTCCGCTCGACAGCACGTTCACGCCAATGCCCAACGGCGATTATCTCTTCCGCTCGGGCGATCACGCGCGCACGCGGCGCGAAATTGCGCGCCATTCGCCCATCGATGCCGAAGCTTACGAAGAATACGGCAAGCTCATGGTCCAGATGGCCATGGCCGTAAAACCCATGCTCGGCATAGTTCCCCCCCAACCGACTTCATGGAATCCCAGAGAGCTTATGGGTCTCGCCCATGTGGGTAAGCAATTTCGCGGACTCGAAGAAAAGCTGCTTTACGACTTGACCAAGCTCATGACCATGAGCTCAGCGGATTTTCTCGATGAATGGTTCGAGACCGACGTGCTCAAGGCGACTATGTCCGCCAGCGGAATCATCGGCACTTTCATGGGGCCGCGCTCCCCTGGGACGGCTTACGTGCTGTTGCATCATTACATGGGCGAGCTTGACGGCGCGTTTCGATCATGGGGGTTCGCGCGCGGCGGTATGGGAACCATCAGCCGGGTGATCGCCGATGCCGCGCGCCATTACGGCGCCGAGATGAGAACCGAAGCTCCAGTGGATCAAGTGTTGATTAAGAACGGGCGCGCTTACGGCGTCGCCAGCAAAGGCGAAGAATATCATGCCAAAGTGATCGTTTCCGGCGTCGATCCCAAGCGCACGTTTCTAAAGATGGTTGATGCTCAACATCTCGACCTTGAGTTCTTGCGCCAAGTGAAGAATTTTAAGATCCGCGGCTCATCGGCCAAGGTCAATCTCGCGCTCGACGCCTTGCCGGATTTTACTTCCTGGCCGGGAGCAGGCCCGCATCTCGCCGGCGCCGTCTCGATAAGCCCGAGCGTGGACTATATCGAACGCGCCTACGACGATGCCAAGTACGGTAACTTCTCGCGCCGGCCCTACATGGATATCATTCTGCCGTCGATGCTCGATCCTTCCATGGCGCCGCCGGGAAAACATGTCATGTCGATCTTCGTCCAGTACGCGCCCTACCATTTGCAGGACGGCAGTTGGCCGGAAAAACGCGAAGCTCTCGGCGACACGGTGATCGACACGTTGAATGAATATGCGCCTAATATGAAATCGATCATCCTCGCACCGCCAGGTGGTTACGCCGTGGGATCTGGAACAGGAGTTCGGCCTCACGGAAGGAAATATTTTTCAGGGTGAGCTTACGCTGGACCAATTGTTCTTTCTCCGCCCGGTGCCGGGTTGGGCGCAATACCGCACCCCGGTGAAAAATCTCTACATGTGCGGTTCCTGCACCCATCCGGGTGGCGGCGTTATGGCCGCGTCGGGAAGACTCGCCGCCCTCGAGATTCTCAAGGAATGGCGAACCTAGAGCGGCGCGCGGCCAACCATATGAACTCCGGCGAATAGCTCCGGCCGCTTATTCAGAAATGGCAACAACAACCGAGCACTACGACGCACTCATCGTCGGCGGCGGCCCTAACGGGCTCGTTACGGCGGCCTATCTCGCCAAAGCTCGGAAAAAAGTCTTGCTTCTGGAGCGCCGGCCGATCCTCGGCGGCCTCGCCGCGACCGAAGAAATCTATCCTGGGTTCAAATTTGCCACCGGCGCACACCTGGCAGCCTCTTTGGCCCCCGAGATCGTGAGGGAGTTATCGCTCCGGCAACATGGGTTGGAGGTCCTTCCCATGAATCCCCTGCTCTTTGCCCCGTCACCCGGCCAAAACGCGCTTGTGATCGCGGGCGACCCGGCCAAAGCCGCGGGCGAGATCGGCCGTTTGTCCAAAAAGGACGCCGCGGCGTACGTTCGATTTTGCGCGCTGGCTAAAAATCTCTCCTCGTTCCTGCGCGCGCTCTACGGCCTGGCGTTCCCCGATCACGGCGCTGGCGCGAGTTTCAACTCAGCAGAGCTCGTTAAAATAGCGTGGAAATTTCACCGTCTCGGCGAAAAACAGATGTATGAGTTTCTGCGCATCCTGCCGATGAGCATTAGCGATCTCTTGGATGAATGGTTCGACACCGATCTCTTAAAAGCCGCTATTGCCGCCACGGGTCTGCTGGGTTCCTTTGTCGGCCCGCGCCAGCAAGGCACGGCGTTGGTGTTTCTGCACCATCAGCTCGGCGCCTCCAATGGCGCGCTCAGAACCGCAGGCTTTGTCCGCGGCGGCATCGGCAAGCTTTCCGAAGCCTTGGCGAGCGCGGCACGGCAATACGGCGCGGCGATTCGCACCGACGCCGAGGTCGCGCGCATCATCACCAGAAACGGCGCGGCGAGCGGAGTCGTGCTGGCAGATGGCGCCGAGATCGGCGCCAGCAGAGTCATTTCGAGCACCGACGTGAAGACAACATTTCTGAAATTGACGGAGCCGACTTACTTAGATCCACACTTTCTGCTGCAGGTGAGAAACATCCGCGCGCGCGGCACTGTGGCCAAAGTCAATCTCGCGCTCGACACCTTACCGCACTTTATCGGCGCTCAGTCCGGCAAAGAGCTGGGCGGCGTGATCCATATTGGACCGTCGCTCGATTACCTGGAGCGGGCATCGGATGCCGCGAAATATGGTCGCTTTTCCAAAGAGCCCTTTTTGGAGATCACCCTGCCATCGGTATGCGATCCTGCGCTCGCGCCGGCGGGAAAGCATGTGATGTCGGCCTGGATGCAATACGCGTCCTACGATTTACGCGAAACAAATTGGCACGAGCAGCGCGAAGCCTTAGGCGATACCGTAATCGATCTGATTGAGCGCTATGCACCCGGCGTGAAAAATTCGATTCTCCACCGCCAGGTCCTTACGCCGCTCGATATCGAACAGATTTTCGGAGCGAGCGGCGGCCATATGTATCACGCCGAGATGGCGCTTGACCAGGTCCTGCTGATGCGCCCGCTGCCCGGTTGGGCGCGCTACGCCACGCCGATTCACAATCTCTATCTCTGCGGCTCCGGCACCCATCCGGGCGGCGGCGTCACCGGACTCGCCGGTTACTATGCCGCGCGAGAGATTTTGAAACGTTTTTAAAAATAATCGTGTGCGGCGCCGCGGCACCTCAAGAAGCGTCACAAGGCATTTAAAGCATCGACAAGCAACAATTCAATTTGACTTGTAGTTTAGCAGGTTGTCTTGTAGATTTGAGTTATGCGTACTAGGGTCACGAAACGAGGCCAGGTTTCCGTACCGTCGGAGGTCAGAAAGAAACTCAACATCGGTCCTCATACGACTTTGGAGTGGGCCATCGAGGGAAATACCGCGAGAATCATTCCGCTGCCCGGCGACCCGATTCGCGCCTTTAGAGGCTCCGGACCGAAGGGTTTGGTCGAGCGTCTGCTGAAGGAAAGACGGCGCGATCGGCGGCGGGAAGATGCCCGCTAAGAATCTGTTTGTTCTCGACACTTCGGCGTTGCTAGCGCTTCGCGGCAACGAACCCGGCGCCGATCGGGTTCAGAAGCTTCTCGAGCAAGCATCGCGAAAACAATGCCGGCTCCTGGTATCCTACATGACTCGCATGGAAATCCTTTACCTGGTGTGGCGCGAGGAGGGGGAACAGCCAGCGCGAGAAGCACTGCGGCTCGTCGACTCGTTTACACTCGATTGGGTCACCTGCGAACCGAGGATTCTCGAATGCTCTGCCCAGGTAAAGTCCCAAGGGAAAATCTCAGTCGCCGATAGTTGGATCGCCGCCACCGCTATCACCCACGACGCGACGCTTGTCCACAAAGATCGCGAATTTCAAAAATTCAAAGAGATATCCCAAGAGTTTTTAAAACAGTGAGCGCCTTTTCCGAGACCGGTGCTGCGCCCGCTTGGAAGCGTCAAGCCGGGGATGCCGGCGCCTATGAACTTGGCTTGCTACTTCCCGGAGCCGCCGGTTGATCAGCCGAGGCTCGAGCGAAAACTCTAGGAATTGACAGGTCCGACATAGGGAGATTGACAGCATGAACGTAAATCAGATCGATACTAAAAAAAGCGGACTGCTTTTTTTTGACATGCTGAACGTTTACTACCACGGCGCTGCCGATGAAAAAAAGCGCCAGATGAAACCGGTCGTCGACAACGCCGTGCGCCTGATGAACGGCGCTCGCGCCAGCGGCATCATCATCTACTATGCCTTGGCGAACCACCGCCCCGACGGCGAATCGCGGAGCTTAATCGTCACCGACACCGATATGCGTCTAAACCCCTGGCCCAACGGCGACTGCAACCCAACGGTTCACGGCGCCACCGATGGTTCCTGGGAGCAAAAAGTCATCGAAGAGATCGCGCCGCGCCCCGAGGACTATCTAATTCCAAAGTTTCGCTGGAGCACCTTTCATCAAACCTATTTCGATCTGGCGCTCCGCTCCCGCGCCATCGATACCTTGATCGTTTGCGGCGGCGCGGTCGATGTCGGCATCGCCTCGACGGTTTATGCCGCGCGCGACCACGACTACAACGTCATCGTCGTGCGCGACGCCTGCGGCAATTCCTATGAAGACTCGATGAAAGCATTCATGGAAACCGTCTTTCCGCGCATGGCGCGGGTACGAACTACCGATCAGGTGCTGGACATGATGCGCCAGGGCGCGAAATAAGGCTGGTGCGGCTCGCGGTCAAATCCTTCGTGATCCGCTATTTCACAGTTTATCCTTTCTCGCTTTCGAGAAATCTTTCCGCGTCGATGGCGGCCATGCAGCCGCTCCCCGCGGCCGTTACCGCCTGGCGGTAAACGTGATCCTGCACATCGCCGCAAGCGAGGACTCCCGGAATTTTGGTCTTGGTGCCATCATGGGTCACTATATAGCCGCTCGGGTCGAGCTCCAATTGTCCGTCAAAGAGCTTCGAATTGGGTTCGTGCCCGATGGCGATGAAGACACCGCCCGTTTTGAAGTCTTCAAGGACGCCGGTCTTTAGGTTGCGCAACCGAACACCGGTGACGCCGCCGTTCTTCGGGTCGCCGTAAACCTCGTCGACAACCGTGTCCCAGACAAACGAGATTTTCGGATTTTTCTCGGCACGCTCCTGCATAATCTTCGAAGCGCGTAATCTATCGCGGCGGTGAACAACACTCACCTTGCTCGCGAATTTGGTTAAAAACGTCGCCTCTTCGATGGCTGTGTCGCCGCCTCCGACCACGACGAGCTCCTTGTCCTTGAAGAAAAAACCGTCGCACGTCGCGCACGCCGAGACGCCGTAACCCATCAGTTTGCTTTCCGATGGCAGGCCTAAAAGCTTGGCCGTCGCGCCGGTGGCAATGATCAGCGCCTCGCAAGTCAAGGTTTCTTTGCCGGCGGCAATTTTGAACGGCCGTCTTTTCAGATCGACGCTCGTCACCTCGCCGAACGCGATCTCGGTGCCAAAGCGCAGCGCTTGTTTCTTAAAAGCCTCCATCAACTCGGGACCCATAATACCGTCGGGAAAACCGGGATAATTCTCGACGTCGGTAGTGATTATCAATTGTCCGCCCGGCTGGTTTCCTTCAATCACCAGTGGTTCCAGATTGGCGCGCGCCGCATAAATCGCCGCGGTCAGACCGGCGCCGCCTGAACCTAGAATGATTAATTTGTAGTGACTTTTTTTCGCCATCCAGTTTCTGTAACATAAAAACCGCAACGCAGAAAGTAAACGCCGCCGCGGTGAGAAGCGCGGGAAAAGTAATGGCGTATCTCCCAAGAGCTAGAAGACCGCAGCGGCGTGCGCCAACGAAAGAAGGTTTCTATGGCAGAGTTAAGCCACTTGGATGAGCAAGGCCGCGCGCGCATGGTTGACGTTTCCGAAAAGGATGTCACCAGCCGTATGGCCGTGGCGCGCGGCACTATTCACATGGCCGCCGGCACTCTGGCGCTGATCCGCCAGGGCAAAGTCGAAAAGGGCGATGTTTTTTCCGTCGCCCGCGTCGCCGCAATTATGGCCGCAAAAAAAACTTCCGAACTGATTCCGATGTGTCACCCGCTCAATCTCACTTCAGTGGCAATCGAACTGACGGCCGAAGACCAACCGGCGCGCGTGGATATCGAAGCAGCGGTTCGGGTTAGCGGCAAGACCGGCGTCGAGATGGAAGCGATGACGGCGGTAGCCGCGGCATGCTTAACCATTTATGACATGTGCAAAGCCGTCGACCGCGAGATGACCATCGGCGAGATACGCCTGGTCAAAAAAAGCGGCGGTAAGAGCGGCAGCTTCGAACGAAAAGAATAGTTCCAAACCAGCCCTTCAGTTTGATGTTGCAAGTTTATCTGAAACAAGGCCGCGAAGCGCCGGTTCGGCGCGGCCATCCGTGGATTTTCTCGGGCGCGATCGAAAGAACCCACGGCGACGCCGATAATGTTGGCAGCGCGGATGTTTTCGATTGTAAAAAATCTTGGATCGCCCGCGGCCTGTACAATCCCTCCTCGCAGATCCGGATTCGGGTTCTCACAGCCAAAGACGAGCCCATCGATGGCGATTTTTTCCGCCGCCGAATCGCCCGAGCCCTCGGGCTCCGCGAAAGATACGTGGCGCCGAACGCGGACGCTTATCGGCTGATCAACGGCGAAGGAGATTTTCTGCCGGGCTTGGTGGTGGACCGCTACGGCGACTTTCTCGTCTGCCAATTCATGGCAGCGGGCATGGCGCAGCACAAGGCCACGATCGCGGATATCTTGATGGGCGCGGCGTCAATCAAAGGCGTATTTGAGAAAAGCGACGGCAAAGCGCGCGAAGAAGAAGGTCTGGGCCCTTCCATAGGAATGCTCGCCGGCCAGGAGCCCATGGATCTGATCGAGATCCAAGAAAACGGTTTGAAGTTCCTGGTCGATTTTAGGCGCGGCCAAAAAACCGGCTTTTTTCTAGACCAACGGGACAATCGCGAGTTTCTGAGGAGCTTGGCCCGCGATGCGACCGTGCTCAATTGTTTTTCCTACAGTGGTGCATTCGGTATCTATGCGCTAGCGGGCGGCGCCCGTTCGGTCATCTCGCTCGACTCCTCCCGACCGGCATTGGAGCTTGCCGAGAAAAATCTTGCGCTGAACTCCTTCACCGGGGAGCACACCGAGCTCATTAAAGGCGACGCCTTTGCTTATCTAAAGGAATCGAGCGCCCATTTCGATATGATTGCGCTCGATCCGCCTTCGCTGGCGCACCGAAGGAGCGATGTCGACGCAGCGACCGGCGGCTATAAATTTCTCAATCTCCATGCGCTCAAGCACATCAATCCAGGCGGCTTTCTCCTGACGTTTTCCTGTTCCCAACACCTCTCTTCGGATCTATTCCAAAAAGTAGTCTTCGGCGCCGCCGTCGATGCCGATCGAAAAGTCAGCTTGGTGAAGCGGCTCGGCGCGCCGATCGACCATCCGGTGAGCTTGCACCACCCCGAAGGCGAATACTTAAAGGGGCTGGTTCTACGCGTCTTGGACTGACCCGCCGCGTGTGATACACGAAGGCCCAGCCCGAGCTCTGATCGACCGACAACCATGAGACGACATCGAGGTGTATATGCCTTCCTATCCCATCAAAGCCTGGCCCCAATCGGACCGCCCGCGAGAAAAGCTCCTGAGTAATGGCGCTCCGGCGCTTACTGACACCGAGCTGTTGGCCATCGTTCTCAGAAACGGCAACGCCAGCACAGGAGAAAGTGCTATTGACCATGCTCGCGTTCTGTTGAAACAGTTTCATGGACTCAAAGGCGTCGACGAAGCCTCGATCGCCGAGTTGACCGGCATCAAAGGCATCGGCCCTGCGAAGGCGGCCGAGATCAAAGCCACTCTAGAGATCGCGCGGCGCCTCGCCGGCGCCAAATGGCCGGCCGGGGAGCCGCTCGGCTCGGCCGAGGATGTTTTCCGCCACTTCAATGAAACTCTTGGGCGGGAAAAGCGCGAGATCTTTTATGTCGTGCTGCTGAACAACAAAAACCGTAAGATCCGCGACGTCAAAATCTCCGAGGGCTCGCTCACCGCGTCCCTGGTCCATCCCCGGGAGGTCTATAACCCGGTCATTCGGGATTCCGCGGCGGCGGTGATCTTCGTACACAACCATCCGAGCGGCGATCCGGCGCCGAGCCCGGAAGATATTGAGATCACCCGGCGCCTCAAAGAGGTCGGCGAGGTGATGGGAGTGCGGGTGCTCGATCACGTCGTCATCGGCCATGAGCGCTATTTCAGTTTCAGTGATCGCGGCTTGCTCTGAAAGCGCGCCGGTACGGCATCGTCGCCGAGAAATTTGTTGACATCGATACGCTCGCCCTTTATTCTTTGAAAAATCGATTTCCCGTTGACGTCTTCCGCCAGCTCCATTCCAAACTTATGGCTACATTCGACTTAGGCCCGGCGCCGAAAAAGTCCGGCCCCGTATAAAAACCATTCTCTTGCTCGGCCTCGTGCTGGCGCTCATTGCCGGCGGTTATTTCACCCTGCCGCGATTCGAGTGGCAAGCGCCGCAAATCAAACTCACCCCGGATAACGGCGTGCTGGCTCTTAAACCGATCGAAGTTGAGGTCACCGACCAGGGCACCGGTCTCGAATCTTTAAACGTCACGTTAAACGCCGCAGGAGCCGAGCATGCCCTGATCAGTGAGAAATATGAACAACCGGTGATGCAAAAAAAGGTTGGGGTCGTGCTCGGCGCGAAACTCGCCGGCTTAAAGGAAGGCCCGGCGCTGCTCCGCGTCAGCGCGCGCGACCGTTCGCTACTACGCTTCTTTCGCGGCAACGAGACCGTGCTTGAAAGAAACCTCACCATCGACTTGACGCCGCCGACCCTCGAGATCATCGCCGATGATCCCTACGTCAACTTTGGCGGCGTTGGCCTGATTGCCTATAAACCCTCCGCGGATACCGTATCGAGCGGCGTAAAAATAGGCAGATATTTTTTTCCCGGCCATAAAGGACAAACCAAGGAGGCTGGAACTTACCTGGTGTTTTTCGCTCATCCCTATGATGTTCCGGAGCGGGAGAAGGCGTTCCTCAGCGCCACCGATAAGGCAGGCAACACCAGAGAGCTGGCGCTCGCTTATACTCTCAAGAACGTTAAATACAAGAAAAGCACGCTTACCATCGCTGACGACTTCATCCAGAGTAAAGTGACGCCGCTTGTGACCGACGTAGCCGTGCGGCAGAAAGAGCCTAAAGAAATCTTTATCAAGGTGAACCGCGAGCTCAGGCGGCAAAACGACGAAACCATCCGCGCGGTGGGCGAGAAGAGCGCGAACAAGATGCTTTGGAGCGGCGCATTCAGCCAGCTCACAAATTCAAAAGTGGAAGCTAACTTTGCCGACGCGCGCACCTATACTTACCAAGGAGAAACCATCGATAGCGCCTATCATCTCGGTTTCGACCTCTCGGTGACCAAGCATTACCCCGTGGAGGCCGGTAATAGCGGGGTGGTCGCGTTTACCGGCCCTCTGGGCATCTATGGCAATACTGTGATCCTCGACCATGGCTTGGGGTTGACCACGTTATACGGCCACCTTAGCTCGATCGATGTAAAAGCCGCAGACGCGGTCAAAAAAAACCAGATAATCGGCAAGACCGGCGAGACCGGCCTCGCCGCCGGTGATCATCTGCATTTCGGAGTTTATTTAAATGGCGTAGCGGTGCTGCCGATTGAGTGGTGGGATGAAAAGTGGATACGCGACAACGTGACGCCGAAGCTCGATGGAGTCGGTCCGCAAGCGGTCGACGAAACAAAGCCCACTGCGAAAAGCGCACGCAAACGACGGCGTTAAAATTTTTCCGCTCGATGGATCATGCGTCGCTTGCGCTCGGCGCTTCCAAGATCAGCAGCGCGACCAGCGCGGCGAGTAGCGGGAACGCGGCGATTGACAGCAGCGCCGCCGTCAAGCCATAGGCGTCGGCCACCAGGCCCGCGATTATCGGCGCGAGAAAAGATACACTCATGTTGGCGCCGAAAATAAACGCGACGATACTGCCGGAGAGCTGTTGCGGAGCGGCGGTTATGGCGGCGGTGACAATAACCGGCCGGAGCGCCCAAAGGAGCCCGCCGAGCGCGCCGAGCGCAAGCGCGAGCATCATGCCTGAGCCTGAATAAGGAATCGCAACGATCGCCGCCACGCTAAAGAACGAAAAAAAGACGATCAGCAATTTATGACCCAGGCGATCAGAAATCCAACCGACTAATGCCGGCGCGGCACCGGCAAACAGAAACAAAATCGACATATACGCGCCGGTCATTGCCGCCGAAAGTTTAAGCTCTAAAGAAAGATACAGCGGCAAAAAGACGGCCAGAGCGGTTTGTCCCATGGCGCGCAAGCTCGAGACCACAACCAGGCCGAACACAGCCTTGTTTCTGAACACATCCTCCCACAACGACCGGCCATAATTCTTCGGTCGCTTTGCCGCGAGCTCACCCTCGGCGCCTAAGAACGCATAGAGAAGTCCGATTGCAAGAGCCGGGATCGCCCAGATTTGCAGCGCCGTGCGCCAATCGACAAAGCTCAGCAACAACCCGAGCCCAAGCGGGCCGATGACCTCGCCCAAATTGGCGCTGCTATCGTGAACACCCAAAGCGAAGGCTCGTCTGTCGCGATATCTCGCGGTCAGAATCGAAAGTGATTGCGGATGAAAGCCGCCGCCGCCGATGCCGCCGAGCGCCATAAAGATCAATAACAGGGGAAAGCTCCCGGCCAGGCTGAGCCCGAAGCTCGCCAGCCCTATCATCACGATACAAAGTCCCAACAGCAAATTGCGCCGCTCAGCCAAATCGGCGAAAAAGCCGGATGGAAAGCTTGCGACACCGGCCATCAACGTGCGCGCGGAAGCGAGCGCGCCGGCTTGCGATAGCGACAGACCTAGAGATGAGGTGATCAGCGGCAGGATGACAGCAACCACGCCGTTGAAGAGATGCTCGGTCATATGCGCCGCGGAATTGGCCGTAAGCCGTCCCCAGCCGGCTAAGGGGGGATTGAGTGTCTGAGCGCTTTCGATCTTGGACATTGGATGAATCGCCGTTTTGCACGCAATCAAGCCATGATTTTTGCGGCGTTGCAAACTGCGAGCATCCACCCTTGAACTTTAGGGGAAAGACACGGCGCGGGGCAAGATTTTCGTGCTGAAGAGTGTACAGAGGTCGCCTATGAGCGGCGAGCGAGCGACGAGCTTTGACTGAAGTCACGGCTCGGCTACGGAGAGTTTTCCACGGCTGTCAATTACCGGGCATCAGAGTTCCTGGTAATCCAAGGAGCGCAACACCTCCTGGTACGATTTCAGAAGATCGGTGGAGGTAAGAATGCCACAGACTTTCCCATCCTCCTGCACCACCGGCAGGCAATTGATGCGTTTTTCAAGCAGTTGCGCGAGCGCGTCGGCGACACTGGTGCGCGGATGGACGACGAACGGCTCGTGGGTCATAATCTCGGTCACCGGCTTGGTTTTCCAGTCGGGCGTGCGCGCCAAGGCGCGTAGAACATCGCGATCGGAAATTACCCCTTTGATTTTTTCGTGATCATCAACGATCACTGAATGGCGCACATTGTGCGAGGCCATCAGACTTACGGCATCTCCGAAGGTGTCGCTCAATCGCAATGACGATACCGATTGCGTCATCACTTCATCCACCTGATTGGGCACGCGGGCCGAACTCCCGGTCGAGTTCGTCTGGCTGATCTTTGGAAACATGATCATTTCTCCTTAAAATTCTCCTCTGCCGCAAACCACCTGATCGCCGATTTCTGCTGTTATGATCCTCGTATGATTTGGATAAATTTTTCATCGGCGGCCGGTGCCGAAGCTTTAACGAACATTTTAGCTATAGCTCGGCAACTTGCGCGCGGATCGCGGAGGGATCAGAAAATTCGAGAGAGCGTGTCAATCGCGCGCGCCGTCTTCTTCATGGAAGCTCGGCTCGAGGAGGTTTTACCTCACGTCCCGAGAAGTTGCGCCGGAAGCAAATGCCGGCCGGTGAAGATCGCACTAGCAGCCCGTGGTAAAAGTGTGCCGTCGCACGAGACGGGCGAGGCGCCCCGATGGCAAGGCGCGACGACCGAGAATATCAGGGAATATTTGCGGGGAGGAGCAGCGCAGCCACGGCGATCGATCGCCATCGAATGCAGTCAGACTTTCATTACGGACTGCTGGGCTCTGCGCGCTCGCAATTGGACAAGCCGCAAGATGTACAGTTAGTCAGTGGAAACAGGAAGAAATCATGCGGAGGACGAATGACCCTGATTCTCAGCAACAACGAAATCCGGGAGGCGCTCGACATCGCTGAATGCCTCGACGTGATGCAAGACAGCTATCGCGAGCAGGCGAGTAGCCGAGCCGTCAACCGGCCTACCTGCCACTCCTACCTGCCGCATTCATTGCCGAACTCGACTTATAGTTTTAAATCCGTCGACGGCGGCGTCGGTAAGCTCGGCGTCCTTGCGCTGCGCGTGACTTCGGACATCGTCCAGGAACAAAAGCTTCATGGCTCGGTGCGCCTGGAGAAAGTGCCGCTCGCAAAAGGAAAGTTTGTCGGTCTGGTCGAGCTCTTCAGCGCCGAAACCGGCGAGCTCCTGGCGATCATGCCGGATGGTTTTATCCAGCAGGTCCGCGTCGGCGTGACCAGCGCCTTAGCAATGAAAGTGATGGCCCGGCAAAACTCCGAAGTGATGGGCCTCATCGGCTCGGGCGGACAGGCCAAAGCACACTACCGCTTTATGACTTCAGTGATGCCGATCAAGAAGGTAAAAGTCTTTAGCCCCGACGTCGAGCACCGAAAGGCTTTCGTCAGCGAGATGGAAACCGAGACCGGCGTTGAAGGCGAAGCGGTGGACAGCGCTGAAGCAGCTCTAAACGCAACCGACGTGATTTGCAGCGCCACCAACTCATCAGAACCGGTGTTGCAGGCCGATTGGCTGCAGCCGGGGATGCACTACAACAGTATCCGTGAGTTTGAAACCGACATGGCGGTGTTGAACAAATGCGATATCATATCGATCCACACTCGGTTTGGCGGCATCCAGCACTACCAGCCGCCGGGAATCGACGATGATATGCCCGGTGTGCGCCGCGAAAAACCGCGGGACTGGAGCCGATATCCAGAGATTTCCGATCTCATTGCCGGGAAGGCAGCAAGCCGCACCGACGATCGACAGATCACGTTCTTTCTGAACAACGTCGGCACTGGCGTTCAGTTCGCCGCCATCGGCTACTGCGCTTTCAAAGGGGCGCAGGAGAAAGGGTTAGGCAGAGAAATTCCAACGGATTGGTTTCTGCAGGATATCAAGCCGTGAAATAAAGTTTTCAAAAATTGCCCGTCCGTTTTAAGCAGGCTGCACGGGAGGACGGCACACGGGCCGGTTTTACCGGCTCCCTGGCAGATTGCTTTGACCGTAATCTGCTCAGTGCACCATCAATTTTTTCAACCTGTCGACGACATCCTTCGGCTGCGACATCACTTCTTTAGCTAACGACTCCACCTCTTCGCCGGTCGTCGGGTCGATGTCGAGGCGCTTTCTTTTGGTCTCCGCGAGAAAATCCGGATCCTTCATGGTCTTGTTAAAAGCCTCCCGGAGGATTTTGACATGCTCGGGGCGCATATTGGGCGGCGCCGGATAGGGCCGATGAAACTCTCCGGAGGCGAGCAGCGCCGCGGCCAGGCGCCGCCCCTGCTCCGGGGTCTTGTATCTATCCATCAGCTCGAAGACCGTCGGAATATTGGACAGCTTTTCAATTCTCACTCTGCCGCCTTGGGCGAGCTCGCGCGAAAAACCGTTCTTGCGCCAGCTCAGAAAAGGCTCGCGCGAAAAATACGCCTCGGTGCTGAGCGAGCGGCACTGAATCTCGCCCCGTTCCACGGCGAGATCGATCTCGCTGCCGCCCTGGTATCCAGCAATAACGTCGAATCTAGCACCGACGGTTTCTTCAAGAAGCTTGGGCACAAAGTAGCCCATGTTGCTGGTGCCGGTGGTGCCGCACTTGGGCGGCTCTTTGGCGTTACGTACGTCTTCGATGGTTTTAAAAGGGCTATCAGCGCGCAAGTAGAGCACTTGCGGTGATTTGGTCGCGTTGCCGATCCAGTTGTATTTCGTCCAGTCGAACTTGACCTCAGGACGGCCCGCCAACTGCTCAAAGTAAAGACCGGCATTGATCGCCGCCATGGTTAAGCCGTCCGGTTTGGCGACGTTATAAATATAATTGGCGGCGATCATATGGCCGGCGCCCGGCATGTTTTGGACGATGATGTTGGGATTCCCCGCAATGTAGCGCCCCATAAACAAAGCGATGGCGCGCGCGTAAAGATCGTAGAGATCTCCCGCCAGCGTTCCCACGACAATGGTGACGGTTTTCCCCTGGTGATAGGGCGTCTGCGCTTTAGCCGGAGAAGTTGTGAGCAGCAGCAACGCAATCAGAACAAGCAGTTTCATCGCGATCTCTCCATGATGACCGGATCGGTAGACTGTGCATACCAGCCGGGCCCTAAGCGCATCAATCGGCGAGAATCTTTCTTACCCGCTCGATCACTTCTTTAGGCTGATCCATGATCTCCTGCAACAAGGCTTGAAGCTCCTCGCCGCTGGAGGGATCCATATCCATGCGCCCCTTTTTGGCTTCTGCGATCAGCTCCGGATCCTTCATCGACTTGGCGTAGGCCTCCCGGAGCGTTTTCACTCTGTCCGGCGGCGTTCCGGGAGCCACCAGCATAAAACGGCCAAACTCCGCCCCTTCGAGCAACACTTTAGCGATGCGCCGATTGGTTTCAGTAACTTTGTATTGATCCATGAGCTCATAGAGGGTCGGCACTTCCGCCACCACCGGGTCGCGCTTGCGCGCGGTTTGAATGAGGTGTCGATCGAAACCTTTTTTATGCCAGGTGTCAAAAGGCTCCCTGCCGAAATGCGGCAGAATGGTATTGCCGCGGCACTGGATCTCGCCTTTTTCCACGGCCAAATCGATCTCGTTGCCGCCCGGATAACCTAAAACCGTGTTGATCTTTGCGCCGAGGGCAACGTCCAAAACGCGATCCAGAATATAGCCGGCGCTGCCGACGCCGGTGCTGCCGCATCGCGGCGGTTCTTTGGCCTTGATAATGTCATCGATAGTCTTGTAGGGCGCGTCCGCGCGCATGTAGAGCAACATGTAGTTTTTTTCTTGCGACCCGATGATGTAGAACTTGCGGAGATCGAAGCGCACTTCTTTGTGACCGGAAAGTTGCTCCAGATAGACGTTGCTGTTGGGCATCACAAGAGTGAGGCCGTCAGGCTTGGCCACGCCCGCGACGTAATTCATCGCCACCAAGGAGCCGCCGCCGGGCATGTTCTGCACGATCGCGCCGGGATTGCCTGGGATATACTTGGGCATTGCCCGCGCCAGCAGACGCGCCCAGCGGTCATAGAAGCCGCCGGCGGTGGCGCCGGTGATGATTCTCATCTGCTTGCCGCTGTAAAACGACTCGACTTGGGCGTGAAGGCTCGCGCCACTGAGCGCAACGCTGGCAACCACGATCGCACGTAACTTCCATCATCGCGAATTTCTTCATTGCAGCTCCTTAGCCGGCGCTCGGCCTTGCCGGTCAAAACCTCGGTGGCGACCATCATGACAGTTTTCCGAAATCGGTTTCCCACAGTTTTTTCATCTGCGCCATCTCTGCGGCCGAAATTGCCGGCGCCCCGGAGCACGCCACCGCCTCATCAATATGCGCCCGTGTTGGAAAAGCCGACGAGCACCGTGGAGACTTTTAAATGACTCAGGCCGAAGCGAATCGCCGCCTGGGTAAGATCTTTGCCGTCAACGCCGAGCGCGGCTTTTACCTTTTCGGCGCGCGCCAAGTCCGCCGGGTAATCGGAACCGGGCGACAGCGCTTGGCCGCTGCCGCCGCCGCCTTTACTCGGATCGGCGGTGAGCGCGCCGCCGGCGAGAACGCGAATAACGAAAGCGCCCATGCCCTGGGCGGCGGCGCGATCGAGCAGCAACCCATAATCTTGCGCGCTGAAATGTTTCGCCACCTGCTGGCCGGCGCTGGGATTGAGCAAATTGTAATAGCACTGAAACCCCTGAAACTCACCGCTGTCGATGAGCTGCTGCAAAGCCTGGGTCTCGCCTAAACCGCTGAATCCGAAATGCTTGACCTTGCCCCGATCGCGCATAGTTTTTAAACCATCGATGACCCCTGCGGCACCGAGCACGTCTCTCGGCGTGAGGCTGAATCGCCTGTCCATGCCGCGTGCGCAGGTGACCCGGGTGTGGAGCTGGATAAAATCAACCTTATTCCGATTGAGCCTTGCCAATCCCGCTTCAACTGCTCGAATAGTCGCCGCCTCTAGGTCGCTCACGGCATCGGCTTCGAGTCGAATCTTGGTGGAAATTACCGGCTCGGCGTCGAGATCGTGCAAAAGCCGTCCGAGGTTCTCTTCGGATTTTCCCAAGCCGTAAGCGAACGCGGTATCGAAAAAGTTGATGCCGCAGTCGAGCGCATGGCGCACCGCCTTAAACTGCTCCTCATAGGAGGATTTAACCATCAGCACGGCATTATTGCCGCAGCCGAATCCGATCTCGGATATTTTGATTCCAGTGTTGCCGATCGTCCGGTATTGCATCGAGCCTCCTTACTGGCTGGTTAAGTGGCATGGATACGGTTCTGGCTGGCCCTCTAAGCGCCGTTTTGTAGCGACCGGGATCAAACGGCGCGCGGCCGGTGAAATCTTTGCACGATCCGATTCAGATTGGCAAATCCAATCGCGTCGCCGGCGCTCGCCAGCGTTGACAACCAGAGCCTTTCCAGATAAAAATTTTGAGTAAATTTTGCGCAACTGGCGAACGTGGAATCGACCACGAGGGAGTGCAAAGCATAAGACGGCCGAGCGCCTGGGTCTCTTGATTAGAGAGGTCCGGGCTTTTTTATGCCGGTGAAATGTTACGCGGTCACTTAGCGGCAGGCCGCCCAAGGCTCTGATCATGATCAAACACTATCTCCTTTCGCCCGGACCGACACCGATCCCGAATGAAGTTCAGCTGGCGATGTCGCAGACGATGATTCATCATCGCACGCCGCAATTCAGTGAAGTCTTTGAGCAGGCGCGCAAAGGACTCAAGAAACTGTTCGGCACTAAAAACGATGTTTTGGTGCTCGCCTCCTCGGGCACCGGAGCGATGGAAGCTTCTATAGCAAACTTGTTTTCTTCCGGCGACAAAGTCCTGGTCGTCAATGGCGGCAAATTTGGCGAGCGCTGGCTGAACATCGCCAACGCTTATGGTTTAAACGCCATAGAAATCAAAGTGTCCTGGGGACAGGCGGTCAAACTCGCCGCTGTCGAAGAGCAATTGAAGGCCCATCCCGATATTCAGGGCGTCATGATCCAGGCCAGCGAAACTTCCACGACCGCGCTCCATCCGGTCAAGGAGATCGCCGAGCTCACGAAAAACGGACCGCTGTTTCTGGTGGACGGCGTCACCGCCGTGGGCGTCGTGCCGCTGCCGCTCGACGACTGGCGCATCGATGTATTGGTAACCGGATCTCAGAAGGCGCTCATGCTGCCGCCCGGTCTGGGCTTTATCGCGCTGAGCGACCGCGCCTGGGAGAAAACCAAGCAGCGCGAAGCTGCCGCGCTTTTATTTTGATCTGAATCTCGAACGAAAAAACCAGCAGAAAGGCTCCGGCGCCTTTACACCGGCGGTATCGCTGATCTTCGGCCTGCGCGCATCGCTCGCCATGATCGAGCGCGAGGGCGTCCAAAACGTATATGCGCGCCATGCGCGTCTGTCGCGCGCCACCCGCGCCGCGGCACAGGCGCTGGGCTTGAAATTACTGGCGCCCGATAGCCCAAGTCCTGCGGCCACCGGTGTTTACCTGCCCGAAGGCATCGACGCCGATCAAGTGCTTGACTACCTGCGCGACGAGATGAACGTTACCCTGGCGGAAGGGCAGGACCAGCTCAAAGGTAAAGTCATCCGCATCGCCCACATCGGCTACATGGGCGCTTTCGACGTGATCACGGCGATTGCCGCGCTCGAGATGGCGCTCAGAAAATTCGGCGTGGAGATTCCCTTTGGCCGCGGCGTCGCGGCGGCCGAGGAAGTCTTGATGGAGGCTCTCCCTTAGAAGCCGAGACGATACGAGGATAGGCCTCGATTCTCGACCGCAAGCTACAGCATGGAACAGAAGATGAGAATTCTAGTCACTGATTCGCTGGCGCCGGAGGGATTGGCGGTTTTTCAAAACGCCGCGGGCTTCGAGGTCGACGTCAAACTCGGGCTCAAAGCCGGACGAGCTCAAGAAAATCTGCGGCGACTATGACGGCTGGGTGATTCGCAGCGGCACCAGAATCACGGCGGAATTGATCGAAGCAGCGAAAAAGCTCGAAAGTCATCGGCCGCGCCGGCGTCGGCTTTGAGAATATCGATGCCGACGCGGCGACCAAAAAAGGCATCGTCGTGATGAACACGCCCGGCGGCAACAACGTCACCACCGGCGAGCATACGGTTGCGCTGATGATGGCCTTGGCGCGTCATATTCCCCAGGCCGTCGCCTCGCTCAAAAGCGGCCACTGGGAACGCAACAAATTCGTCGGGGTCGAGCTGTGCAACAAAACCATCGGCGTCATTGGTCTCGGTAACGTCGGGCGCATCGTCGCCGAGCGCGCCGCCGGTCTGCGCATGAAAGTGATCGGCTTTGACCCTTTCATCACGGCTGAAAACATCGCCAAGATGGGCGTCGAGCCGGCAAGCATCGACGAGATCTTCGCCAAAGCCGATTTTATTACGGTGCATGTGCCGCTCACGCCCGACACCCACGGGCTGATCAACCGCGAGGCCTTCGCCAAGATGAAAACCGGCGTGCGCATTATCAACTGCGCGCGCGGCGGGATCGTCGATGAAAAGGACCTGGCTGACGCGATCAAGGGCGGCAAAGTGGCCGGCGCGGCGCTCGATGTCTACGTCGATGAGCCTCCCGGGCGCGGATCATCCATTGTTAGCATTGGATCAAGTGATCACCACCCCACATCTGGGCGCGTCCACCGACGAAGCGCAGTTGAACGTCGCCGTCGCCGTCGCGGAACAAATGGTGGATTTTTTAAGTCAGGGCGTGGTTCGTTACGCGGTCAATGTTCCATCGGTGAGCCCTGAACTGCTCGAGGTTTTAAGACCGTACTTGACCTTGGCCGAGAAGCTCGGCAGCCTGCACGTGCAACTGGCGGACGCTCTGCCCAAGGAAGTCCAGGTCGAGTACCGCGGCGACGTTGTCAACTACAACGTCGCGGCCCTGACCATCGCCGTGCTCAAGGGAATGATGACCCCGGTCATGGAATCGGCGGTCAACTACGTCAATGCGCCGCTGCTCGCCAAAGAGCGCGGCATCCATATCATCGAATCGAAAAGCGAGCATTCGGCTGATTTTGCAAGCTCGATTACCGTCAAGGCCAAAAACGGCAAGCAGAATCTCGAAGTCGAAGGCGCGATCTTCGGCAAGAAGCATCCGCGCATCGTCCGGGTCGATGATTTTTATTTGGAAGCCGTTCCCGAGGGCTATATTTTGATCCTGCACAATAAGGATGTGCCGGGCGTGGTCGGTGCCGTGGGCTCGATCCTCGGCAAAAACGGCATCAACATCGCCGGTATGGAGCTCGGGCGCAGTGAAAAGGGGGGCAACGCGATCTCCTTCACCCACGTCGATGACCTGGTGCCGCCAAAGGCGCTTAGAGAACTGCGCGCCATGCCGCAGATCGTCTCCGCAGACCTGGTGAAACTGTGAGGATGGCAATAGACATTAGGCAACAGGCAACAGTAAGAGTGGGAAGGATGTCACCTTTGCCTAGTCCCTATTGCCTGTTGCCTAGTGCCTAAAACATGTCCAACGTTGCGATCATAGGCGTTCAGTGGGGCGATGAGGGTAAAGGCAAGATTGTCGATCTCTTTACCCATCAGGCCGACGTTATTGTGCGTTTTCAAGGCGGTAATAACGCCGGCCATACGCTGGTCGTTGACGGCAAAAAAACCGTTTTACATTTAATCCCATCGGGCGCCTTGCACCCAAAAAAGCTCTGCGTCATCGGCAACGGCGTCGTCGTCGATCCCGAGGTGCTCATCGAAGAAATCGAAAACCTCAAATCTCAAGGCCATTTGCAAGACGACGCCATGCTGCGCATCAGCGACGCAGCGCACCTGATCATGCCCTACCACAAGGCCATCGATCAGGCGCGCGAGCGGCTGCGCGGTGAAGGCATGATCGGCACCACCGGCCGCGGCATCGGCCCCGCTTATGAAGACAAAGCTGCGCGCGTGGGCATTCGCTTTATCGATCTACTGGAAGAGGAAACCTTCAAAGAAAAACTGCGGCGCAATATCGAAGAGAAGAACATTTACCTGCGCGCCATCCTCAAAGAGAAGACGCTCGATTTCCAAGAAATGCACGACGGCTATGCGGCGTATCGCGACAAGCTAAAAGCGCACGTAACCAATACCAGCCTGCTTCTCGATCAGCAGATCCGCGCCGGCAAAAAGGTCATGTTTGAGGGCGCACAGGGAACTTTGCTCGACGTCGATCACGGCACCTATCCCTTCGTCACTTCATCGAGCACCGTCTCGGGAAACGTCTGCAGCGGTTCCGGCGTCGGGCCACGGCAAATCCATCAAGTGATCGGCATTTCCAAGGCCTATGCCACCCGCGTCGGCAGCGGCCCCTTTCCCACCGAGCTTTTCGGTCCCGAGGGCGAAACTTTGCGCCGTGAAGGAGTCGAGTTCGGCGCGACCACGGGGCGAGCGCGGCGCTGCGGCTGGTTGGACACAGTGGCAGTGCGTCATGCGGTGCGGATTAATGGAATAACCGGGATCGCGCTAACTAAGCTCGATGTTCTTACCGGTTTCAAAACCATTCCGATCTGCACGGCCTACCGGTTTAACGGCAAAACCATCGAAGACTTTCCGGCGAGTTTAAGAACCATGCAGGGGGTAGAACCGATTTATGAGACCTTAGAGGGCTGGACTGAGCCGCTTACCGCAGTTACAAAATTTTCCGAGCTGCCCTGCTAACGCACAAAAATACGTCGAACGCATTGGAAAATTGTTAGAAACCGAGATCATTCTCGTATCAGTCGGCCCCGGACGCGAGCAAACCGTGACCTTGAAGAACCCGTTCCAAGAAGGCAGTACGTAATAGGCAAAACATAAGAGGAGGATCTAACTTATGAACGGTGAAACATCCAGAGACAAGCTAGTGGGCGATTTCAGAACTCTAATCGGCGACGCCGAAGAGTTGCTTAGAGCCTCGGCCAACCAGGCCGGTGAGAAGTTCGCCACCGCGCGCCAGCGGTTTGAACAGAGTTTGGTGGAGGGGAAAAACTCCCTCGCCGACGCCGAAAAGATACTGGTGCAGAAAAGCAAAGAGGCCGCCGATATAGCCGACGATTATGTACGCGATAATCCGTGGAGCGCGGTGGGTATCGGTATCGCCGTCGGCTTGGTGTTTGGTCTTCTGATCCGGCGCAGCTAAAAAGAGAACCATGACCAAGGTTCAAAAAGTTCAAACCGTTCAAGTCGTTCAAATCGCTAAAACAATGTCGGAGATCTTAACAGCTTAAACGCTTTGAACGACTTGAACGATCTGGACCTGAGTCTTTTAACTTATTCCGATCGCGCCCGCTCAACTTTTCGTGGATCCGCCGCTCCGCTTATTTTACCGCGCTCGGCGACAATTGCCTGGACGACGCCAACGACCCGCGATTCTCTAAGCACATGACCGCGACGCTCCAGCGAGCGTCTGGTCTCCTGGGATAGCTCAGGTTCCACATCGAGGCGCTCCGGTATCCATTGGTGATGAATACGCGCGGCATGAACGGCTTTAGCCACCGCCATGCGATAGTCGATAATATTGAGGATTGTTTGCAACGTCGCGCTGATAATGCGCGGCCCGCCCGCAGCTCCGACAATCAACTCCGCTCGCTCGCCGCGCAGGATGATCGTGGGCGACATGCTGCTCAGCGGCCGCTTTTTCGCCTGCAGCGAATTCGCTTCAGTACCAACGAGACCGTAAGTGTTGCCCGCGGGATGGATGGAAAAATCGTCCATCGTGTTGTTCATCACGATGCCGGTTTTTGGCACCAGCAATTTTGAGCCAAAACGCGTGTTCACCGATACTGTGCAAGCCACGGCGTTGCCGTTTCGGTCGATCACGCTGAAGTGCGTCGTGCCGCCTTGTTCCGGCTTGAAATGGGCCAGGCCGTAGAAATTGGCCGCTTGGGTTTTCGCCGGAGAGATGCGGCCGCGGATCCATGCGGCATAGTCCTTGGACACGAGCTTGGCAATCGGCGCATTGACGAAATCAGGATCACCCAGATATTGCGCCCGATCGGCGAAAATGTGTTTAAGAACTTCGGTCAGCAGGTGGAGGTACGTGGGCGAATTGTGGGCTAGCTCGCTTAACGGGTGGCCTTCCAAAACGTTGAGCGTTTGTAAAATGGCGACCCCGCCGGAACTGGGCGGCGGCATGGTGACGACTGTGCGCTTGCGGTAAGAGCCAATCAACGGCTCGCGCCACACCGCTTTGTAGTGCCCGAGTTCCTCGATGCCGAGCATGCCGCCCTCTTTTTTGATGGTTTCGCTTATAGCCTCGGCGACCCAACCCTGATAAAAGCTTTCGGCGCCCCTTGAGGCGATGGCTTTGAGCGTCTCGCCAAGCTCCGGCTGGCGGATGATTTCGCCTTCCGCGGGAACTTCGCCCTTGGGCATATAGATGCGCCCGAGATCGGGAAATTTTTTTATCGCTCCCTGCTGGCGATCGATGGCATAACGCAAGGTAGCGTCCAGCGGAAATCCTTCCGTGGCGTAGCGGATCGCCGGCGCGAGCAGATCCTTAAGCGGCAACGTGCCGAAACGCTTGGCTGCTTGCAACAAACCAGCGACCTCCCCCGGCACCGCCACCGCGAGCGCGCCGGTAAGGCTTAAGTCGCGCGCCGGTTTGCCATTCCTGCTATACGAATCGGCGCGCGCGGCTTGCGGCGCCGTCTCGCGAAAATCCAGCGCATGGGCGCGCCGCTCTTTAGCGTCATAAAGCACCATGAAGCCGCCGCCGCCGAGCCCCGAGGATGCCTGATCCACTACCGCGAGCGCGAAAGCGGTTGCGACCGCCGCGTCCACCGCGTTGCCGCCGCGTTTGAGTATTTCCATGCCCGCACCGGTGGCAAGCTCACTATCCGCAACCACCAAACCGGCGCGCTGCGCCCGGCCGCGAGACGGCGCGCCGCAAACCGCGATAAAAACAATCAAAACGATGAACGGTTTTGCTCTGGTAAGAACCCGCATGATGGTTGAGTGTTAATGGTTTGAATTTTGATTTGCAACCAACGTCATTCAAGCTTTGCCGAGATTTTCGGCGGAAAATCCGCTTGCCACTTTGAACGTTGAACTTTGAACCGGTCACACCCTTGCGCTTCTAAGGACCCTATTTCATAGTGAAACAGTTTATCAGCGCCGCGCCAATCTGGTTATAGGCCAAAATTTCCGTAGGTTTAGTTAAAATGTGTTGCGGTCGTGACTTTCACGGATCGACAGACAGCATAAGAAGAGACTCTTCGCTGCGCTCAGAGTGACATCGCGCTGCCGTGTCATCCTGAACGAAGTGAGTAATCTCGTTTTAAATTCTATCAAGCGCCAGTCATGCAGACGATTCTCGGCCCGTTTCACCCTTTCCTGGAAGATGCCCTAGTCGACGAGATATTAAGATTCAAGCAAGCGGGGGTAATGGATCCGCTCTTGGTTCTGGTTCCGTCCGACGTTCTCCGCCGGCGTATCAAGATACTGTTGAGTCGAGAGCGTGGTTTAGCGCTGCTCAATGTCCAAATGCTGACGTTTTATCAACTCTCATGCAAACTCAACAGCGAAGCCGGCCGAGAGTTGCCTGAGCTGCGCGACGATTTATTTTTGGAAGAGGTGCTGCGCCAGATGATTCGCTCGCGCCAAGCCGGCGCCGAGCCGTACGCCGAGATCGAGGAAAGAGTCGGCGGCTGTGCCGCCTTGTGGCAGACCTTGCGTGATTTGCGCGATGGTTGGGTAGACCCCGATTTCGCCTCAGCGGCGCTCGGCGAAGCTCAACTGGACAAGCGCTCGAGCGCAGCGCCGGCAGAGTTGCTCGGTCTTTTTAAAACCTTTGCGAGTTTTTGTCGGGCCCGAGAAATCTGTTCGGTCGCCGATCTCGATAAGGCGGCCATCGAGCAGATTCCCACATCGCGATTTCTGCAACAGTTCACGCAGGTGATGTATTACGGTTTTTACGACTTGACTCAGATCCAGGTGGATCTTTTTCAGGCGGTCGCGAAAAATTTTCCGACCACCCTTTTTTTTCCGCTTTTGAGCGTCAAGCCGAGTCACGGCGGCTGGAGTTTTGCCGAGCGCTTCTTCGAGCGCTACATTCAAGGCCAAACCACCGGGCCGGCAAAGGAGCTAACCGACCAAACCGTCTTGCCGGCAACCTTTGGACTCTTCGACGAGGACCCCGAAAGAATCTACCGCAGACCGCCGAAAAACTGGCGTCTTACGATCTTCAGCGCCTTTGGCATTGATGATGAGGTCAGCGCGGCGGCAAAAGAGATACTGCGCTTGGTGGCTGATGAAGGGCTCAAATTCAGCGAAATTTTGGTGGTGGCGCGCCATCTGGAAGCCTACGGCGCGGCGATTCAGGAAAAGTTTGACAAACATAAAATCCCGCTCGCCGGCCGGTTCGAAGAGCCGCTGGCGCAATTCCCCTTGACCAAAGCAGTCATATTGCTGCTCAACTTGCCGGCCAAAAACTTACCGCGCGCAATGGTCATCGATTTCTTGTCGTCGCCCTATCTGCGAGCAGCGCAAATCCTGGGAGCCGAAATCCCCGCAAGACCTGATCTCTGGGATCTTGCCACCCGTGAGCTGGCGATCTGTAAGGGTATCTCGGAGTGGCGCCGGCTCAGAAACTTTGCCGGTCGCGATTTAGCGCTTGGCCAGATTGCCCATGACGAAGAGCGGCGCGTGATTCATATCCCAACGGCGCACTTGATTTATTTGGCCGATCTCGTCGAAACTCTCGCCGCCGATCTGGCAGAGCTTCCCGAGCGCGCGCCGTGGAGCGTATTCGCCGGAGTTTGGAAAAGATTGATCGATAAATATCTCGGAGTCGCGCCCCACAGAGCTCGACCGGCGCTCGGCATCGAGCCGGCGATCACAGAGAGCCTGTTAAAAGTGCTCGACCAGCTCCCGGCTCTCGATTCAGTAGAGGACGATATCGCTCTGGGCGACTTTAGCCAGACCCTGCAGCACTGGCTTGAGCGTTCGGTGATTTCTGAAGATCGACGCAATCTCGATGGGGTTTTTCTGCTGAACGCTTCCGCCGCCCGTGGCCTCGCCTGCCGCGCGCTTTTCGTGCTCGGCATGAACGAAGGAGTTTTCCCGCGAACGATTCGCGAGGATCCTTTTCTGCGCGATCGCGACCGCGAGCTCCTCGAGCGTGATTTGGGTTACAAGATAAGCCAGAAACTTGCCGCTTTTGACGAGGAGAAGCTCTTGTTCAACTTGCTGGCTAATTCGGCGCGCGAACGGCTTTACTGCTCTTTTCAGCGCGCTGACGAAGGCGGGCGCGCGCTGGCGCCGTCGTGGTATTTAAGCGAGCTCAAGCGCGCTCTCGGCAGCGCTCATGAAGAACAGCTTCAGGAAATGTCGATCCCGCGCAGTGCTTCTGAAAAATCGGCTATTGAGATCTTCGGCCGCCAAAATCTTCTGTTGCCCGAAGAACTGGCGATTCGTCTGAGCCTCAATGGCGAAGATCCGAGCGCGCTTGTCGAAGCCGGCGGTCTGACGCCCGTGCTCTACAAAGAGGGTCAAAAAGCGGTGGCGCGTTTGGATCAGAGCACTGAACGTTTGCACGAATTCGATGGCTTGCTTGGCCCGTTGCCCGAGCACTGGCGCGCACTCAGAGAACGGGGCATTTCGCCCACCGCCCTGGAAACTTATGCGGCCTGCCCCTTTCAGTTCTTCGCGCGCCACGTGCTTCGATTGGAGCGACTCGAGCGGCCGGAGGAGGCCGGCGGACTCAGCACCGCCGATTTCGGCGAACTCGGCCATGCGATCTTGCGAGAGTGCTATCGCCGGTTGATCGACAGCCGCTACTTCGAGAGCCCATCAAACGATCTCGATGTCACGGCGCTGGTCACTGCCGTAGCCGAGCGCGCCTTTGAGAAACACGCGCTCGATCATGCCGTCGGTTATCCGCTTCAGTGGGAATACACCAAAGAGATCCTGACGCAATTAATCCAACAATTCGTGAGCGCCGACTTGAGCGAGATTTCTCTCTCAGGTTACCTGCCGATCGGTTTGGAAGTCGAACGCAAAGAACCCTTTCCGCCGCTCTGGCCCGAGCCTCTCGCCGCATGGCAATGCACGGTCGCATGGACCGTATCGATGAGAATCGGACAGCTAACCGCCGGCGCGTCATTGACTACAAATTCAAGTTCAGCGGCGCGCCTTCTACCCAGGACAAAGATCTCTGGCGCGCGGCGCTCCGCGGGCAAAAGCTGCAGCCGCTGTTTTATTGTATTTTAGGCAAGGGATCGGCAAGCGCAGATCATCAAGCCGCGCCGCCTGAAGTGGAGGCGCGGTTCTACTACATCGCCCAGCGCTGGCGCGACGAGCCGTTCTTGCGCGTGAGCTTCGCGGCTGAGGAACTCTCGGGAAAGGTCGGCTCTGAGATCAGGAAAACGGTCGCCGGCTTGGCCAGCGGCATTCGCAGCGGCGAGTTTTTCATGCAGCGCAATGCTGCTTGTCGTTACTGCGAGGTCGCGGAAATCTGCCGCAAAAACCATCCGCCGAGTCTCTGGCGCGCGGAAAATGACCCGGTGACGGCGCTGCACCGGGAATTAAGAAACAAGGAAACCGAGAAGCTATGAGCGCCGGCGCGGAGCGTCTAGAGCTCGCCGACGCGAGCGACCGCGAACGCGCTGTCAGCACTTTCGACCGGAGCGTTGTCGTCACCGCCGGCGCTGGCACCGGCAAGACGACGTTGCTGGTGGACCGGCTGATCAATTTGTTGGCACGCAACCCCGACCCTCTAAAGATTACCGAAATTGTCGCGCTGACCTTTACCAACAAGGCTGCGGCCGAGATGAAGCTGCGCCTGCGCGAGCGGCTGCAAAGTTACGTCAATAGCAATAGTTGCAAAAGCGCCGGGACTGACGGCACGGAAGAAACCGCTGCCGAAGTCGGCGCGCTGATGCGTCGCTACCAAATCTCTAGAGACGAGCTCAATTGCCGTCTGCGCGGCGCCCTGCGCAATATTGAGCGGGCCGAGATCGGCACCCTGCACAGCTTCGCCGCCAGTTTGCTCAGGCTCTATCCGTTGGAAGGCGGCGTCGACCCGCAATTTCGCGAAGACGATGGACGGCAATTCGAAGCGCTCTTCGAGGAGCAGTGGGAGCTATGGTTGGACCAGGAGCTCGCGCTCGACGCCGCCCATGCCGAGGAGTGGCGGATCATTTTGCCGAGGCTCAATCTCGAACAAGTCAAGACACTGGCGCGCGCGCTCGCGGTCGAAACCGTGGAGCTTAACCGGCAAATTGATAAACCCGGCGCGCTGCCGCCGATCTTGGCGCGCTGGTTAACGAGCCTCACCGCGCGCGCCGCCGCCCTCGTCGAGCGCCACCCGCAAGACCGGCAGAATGAAAGACTCGCCCGCGCCGCCCAGGCGGTCATCGGGGCATTCCGAGCGACCGGCCAGAACGCCGACAGCGCGTTGCTTGCCGAACGAAGGCTGCTGGCGGACGCCGCCATTAACCCCACGGTCAAGGGCTGGACCCAGGATGACGTGACCGAAGCCCGGGCTCTCGTGCGCATCGCCAAAGGGCTCGGGCAAGTCAACCAGGACTTGACCGCTCTGCTCTGGCGCCTGCTGGCGCCTTTCGCCGAAGGTTTTCGCCGCTTCTTCCTTCACGCGGGGTTTGTCTCCTTTGATGGCCTGCTCACCGGCGCGCGCAATCTCGTGCGCGATCACCCGCGCGTACGCGAAGAGCTCAAACGTAAATACGGCTCCATCCTCATCGATGAGTTTCAAGATACTGACCCGATCCAGTATGAGATACTGCTCTATCTGGGCGAGCGCCTGGGAGCCTCGGCGAAAGACTGGCGCGCGGTCAAGTTGGCCCCGGGGAAGGTGTTTGTGGTCGGCGATCCCAAGCAATCGATCTACGCGTTCCGCCGCGCCGATATCGAAGCCTATTTGGAGGTAATTGAAAAAATCATCAAAGCGCAGGCGAGCACGGAGTGCCGCCTGACGACCAACTTTCGTAGTCGCGCGGCGATTCTCGGCGTGGTTAACGGCGTATTTGAATCATTGATGCAAGCGCGCGAGGGCATGCAGCCGCCTTACATCGCAATCCATCCGGCGCCGGCAGCGGATCCGAAGGCGCAGTCAAAACCTGCGCTGGCGAGAGTCTCGCTCAGAAAGATCGTCACCGATCGCAGCGAATTGGACGCCGAAACAGCGCGCCGCCTGGAGGGCGAGAGCTTAGCGCGCTGGCTTAAGGATGAGATTCTCGCGAAAGCGCTGATCAACCAGCGCGGAAAACAAGCCTTGGCCGAGCCCAAGGATGTCGCCATACTGTTTCGTAAACTCACCGATATCCATGAGTATCTGGAACCCTTTCGCCGGCGCAATATCCGCTACGTGGTTGAGGGAGAGCGCCATTTCTATGCCGCCAAGGAGATCATCGACGCGGTCAATTTGCTCCGCGCCATCGATAACCCTCATGATCGTCTGGCGCTGGTCGGTGTGTTGCGTTCGCCGTTAGGCGGCGCGCCCGATAAATTAATTTATGAATTGCATTGCCTGAGGCTGCTCGATTACCGCAAAGGGGGGGAGCTCAAAGATAAAAAGTTTCCCGCCGCGCTGGCCGAGCTTTACCGGACGTTGGCGCGGCTGCATGAAGCGACACGGCTGTTACCGGTGGGCGAAGCCGTATCCCTTATTTTCACTTCCCTGCCGGTAAAGCTGCTGGCCGCTTCTTACTTCCACGGCGAACAAGCGGTTGCCAATCTCGACAAGCTCCAGCAACAAGCCGAATTGCTTGGGCGCGCGGGTCTGACGACTTTGAAAGAGACCATTCACCAGTTGCAAGAGCGCGTTCTAGACGTAAAAGAAGAAGGCGAGAGCGTGCTCGCCGAAGAGACCGTTGATGCGGTTCGCATCATGAGCATCCATAAGGCAAAAGGTTTGGAATTTCCTGTTGTCGTCCTGGCAGGTTGCCACGCCGGCACGGATAGCAGACAAGGAAAAGTTGCTGAGGCGTTGTTTGATTGGTCGACCGGTCTTACCGGAGTCCGGGCCGGCCAATATTGCGATCTACCCGGGCTCTTTATCACCGAGAAAATGCGACTGCGCGCCGAAGAAGAACACAAGCGCATACTTTACGTCGCCATGACGCGGCCGCGCGAGCATCTGGTTATCTCCTGCGCTCCTACCAGCCGGCGTTCCAGCGGTAGTTTTACTTGCATGCTGGAGGAAGCTCTGGGCATCTCGATCGATGAAATCTCAAAATCCCAGGTGCTATCAGTTGGCGCGGGCGAGATCGACGTCGAGGTCAT
Source organism: uncultured delta proteobacterium (assembly GCA_963801935.1). Lineage (GTDB taxonomy): Bacteria > Desulfobacterota > Binatia > UBA9968 > UBA9968 > DATACQ01. The sequence continues at coordinate 178,725 of CAWDHA010000014.1, read as the reverse complement.
CGCCGAAAGTTTAGCCGCCCCGGGTCATTTGCAGAGCGCGCCGAAACAGAGCGGCAAAAAAGTCAATTGGCAACCTTATGTGGATCTCTGGCGGCGCCGCGGCAATGATTTTGAAATGGCGCTGAGGAGGCCAATTTTTCTCACCCCCACCTTGTTGAAGCTGCGCGAAGAAGAACTCACCGAAGCGTTTGCTGAACACCGAGCCAGGCCGGCCGCGCAAGCGCCGGCTTTGGTGATCGGCGATCTGGCACACCGGCTTTTGGAAAACTGGGACTTCGCGGCGCCACCGGGGGCTTTCAAGGAGCAACTGAAATTTTGTCTTGAACGCAGTCTGCCGCGCGAATACCGCCAGCAACGGGCGGCCATTGGCAACGAACTGGAAACCATGTTCGCTGCGTTTCTCGCCTCCAGAGCGTACGCCGAGCTCGCCGCAGCGCGCGTTCTTGGGCGCGAAGTCCCATTGCTGATGCCCTGGCAGGAGCAAGTTATGGAAGGCGTCATCGATTTGGTCTATGAGCGCAATGGCTTACTTTACCTGGCCGACTACAAGACAGATAAGATCTCACCGAGTGAACTGGCGGGGCGTGCGACTCGCTACTACCAGCAAGCAGAAATTTACACGCGCGCGGCCGAGCGCAGTATTGGCAGAAATATCGCGGCATTCAAACTCATCTTCCTCCGCCTTGGCGCGGCGGTCGAGGTGCGTCTGGCGCAAAAACAGGGAGAGTTATTCGGTTGAACGAGCCTATGAAAATATTTTTCTTCGACATCGAAACCGTTCCAACCGATCGTGCGCTTCACGACAACAGCCTTCTCGATGCGCAGATGCAGCTCGAGGAAACGCAGATTCTGAAGAAACTGAGCCTCTCTGCGGCAACGGCGAAAATTCTTTGCATTGGTTATGCCATCGAGCCACCGCTGGATTCACCAGTAAATGTTCTCTGTGGCGATGAAAGGACGATACTTGAGGATTTCTGGCACCTGGCAGTCGACTGTGATCTCTTCGTCGGCCACAATGTGCTCGAATTTGACTTCCGCTTCATCTGGCAACGCTCGGTTATTCACCAGATCAAACCGCCTCGCGATATTTCCTTCGCGCGTTATCACAGCAATCCGATCTTCGACACAATGCAGCAATGGAGTATGTGGGGCCGCGAGCACATTAGCCTAGACTCCCTCACCCGAGCGCTCGGCGTCCCTTCGCCAAAGGAAAGCCTCGACGGCTCGAAGGTCTACCCCTACTATCGCGACGGCAAAATCCTGGAGATTTGCGAATACTGCAAACGCGACGTCGAATCGGTGCGCCAGGTTTACCGCTGGCTGACGTTCGCGAAAGAGCCGATGATTTAGAGGTCCCTTACTCGCGTCGCAGCCGGTTGTAGATGATCTTGGTTCTCTGCATTAGGAAACGAGCCGGCGCTGCAATTGCTTCCTGTAAACTCGCTGGTGTACGATGGCATTCAGATGGAAAACGCGTAGGGTTACCTGGCATGGGAAGAATCAGACAGATGGTCAAAGTTAATGGACGACAGTGTTGGACATTGTTCGATACCGGCGCTCGGAACACTTATGTGGTCCCGTCGGTGGCAGAGGTTCTGAAAACCTCGCCGACGCCGCGCACATTTCGAAGTGCCATAGGGGGGGAAATCAAAGGAAACGAACACCGCCGCGCTTCTCGAAGCCGAAGTCGAGGGGAGGTCGATATCAACCCACGCCATGGTGATAGACAAAATCGGAAGCGATGAAGATGGTACTCCGATAGATACTCTCTTTGGTGCCTTGGCGATGCAGCAGTGGGGGATCAGACCCGTACCCGACGAGGAGCGACTCGATCTGACACATTACCCTGAGGAATTTGTCGAGTTCTAACGACCTTCGCGTTCGCAAATGCACACTGCGCCAACAGCAGAGAACAATTGCGTGGAACCTATCGCCCGTTCGCTGCGCTCTCAGCCGAAGGCTCACGCGTGTCGCTTTGACTGCGCGAACCGATTCACATCCACGTTCGCTCCATCGCACGCTCGCCCGTCCTGCACCGACTCGGAAGAAGGATGGACATGGATGTGCCCGGATAAAAGACAATGGTAGTAAACACCAAGAACGGCGGCGAACGGCGCATAAGCTGTCTGAGGATAGCTGCCTGGTCCGCCGCAGCGCTCGTCTTGCTGTTGCCCTTGGTCGCGATGCAGTTCACCGAGGAGGTGAACTGGACGGTGGCCGATTTCGTTTCGCCGGCGCCCTCCTGCTGGGCGTTGGTGTTCCCTTTGAGGTCGCAGTGAGGAAGACGGGCGACACCCGGTACCGAGCCGCCGTTGGCGTCGCACTCGCGGCCGTGTTCCTCCTTGTCTGGCTGAGCCTCAGCGTTGGCATCATCGGGGCCGATGGCGACCCCGCCAACCTGATGTATTTCGGCGTGATCGCCGTCGGGATTATCGGCGCACTCGCCGCGCGCTGTCGCCCTCTCGGGATGGCCGGCGCATTGTTGGCAGTGGCGCTCGCTCAAGCCTTCGTCGCCGTGATCGCGCTGGTCGGCCGGTTGGGCTACTCGTGGAGCGGACCGCTAGCTAGAGATTGTGGGACTGAACGGATTCTTCGTCGCGCTGTTCATCGGATCGGCGTGGCTGTTTCGGCGGGCGGCGCAGGGGCGATCCCGGTAGGTCCTTGTGATAGCGGTTTGGCCGAACTGTCTAACAAGCGGTTGACTCAGATCTGCGGGCCCGCTCTTGGCGCTCGCTAGCCTCGACCGGTCAGCCTTGAGCGTTAGACGTACACCGACATGACCGACAACCATCGATACAGTTTTCGGCTCTCATTCATCTCAAGCACAAGCGAGCTTCTTGTGCCGCCGCCGTCGGAAGTTTTCTCGCGGCTGCGGTCGGCTGCGCCTTGGGATGAAGCATCAATCCAGTCAACGAACAGGGATTTTCCTCGCGTTCACATCAGCTGGCATCAGGTCGCGGGTTTCAATGTTCACTGTTACGAAAACGAGGAATCGTTCGGACACTTTCTCGTCACTGACCTCCAGTTCTCTCTTCCGAGCATTGAAATCAATCTCGGGCAGGCTCTGGAACGGTGGCCTCGCGAATTGTTTGTCTCCGAAGATCTCGCGACCCTGGCCTTGGGCCATTTTCTAAGTGAGGGAGAACTGAAACGGTCCCTTCCTTGGATTGGTACAGGAGAGTTTCCGCGTGAAATCATTGGGGAAGGCCGCGAAGAACGAGAGGCTTGGGAGCGCACCAATCGAGGATGAGTAAATTGCCGTCTAACCCGCAGCTTAACAATGATGTCGAAAACGCTCGCCGTTTGGCTCGCTATTTTCGCGACGGCTTAGCCGCATAGCGTTAGCGGGACATAACCATGCCCATTCAGAACGTCGGCACGCTCCTTGAGAACATGGTCGTCACAGAGACGGCAGCCTTGCTTTTGGATCGGATCAGCACGGATAAGCGTCTGGGATTCGCGACAGCCTTCGCGATGCCCGCGCTTTCGGAATGGTGCCCTCACGCGCAATCGGTCGGTATCTCGTCGGAAGCGCTCAGTCAGATCGCGGAGAGCGGTGGGGATAGTGAGTTTCTTGATGTGATGAGCCGCCGTCTTTGGTATCGCTCTGACCGAGGACCGAATGGCGCTTTGCTCGTGAGCTTGGTCGCGACGCTCCGCCGAGCAGGCCTGGATCTCTGGGCGAACGACATCGTGGACGGTCACTACGGCAACGCGATTCCGTCTTTGGTGGGCATCGCAGAGATGGTCCGAGAGATTATTCCGGAGTCCAGTCCGTCGATCAACATCAACATCTGCGATGCTCCGTTCCCGTCGTCCCTCGACAATCTGCGGACGACCTTGGGCGGGTGGGGGCTAATGTGGGTGCAGTAATGGGGTTCCTCGACCCGATGCGGTACGTGCGAGATTCGAGATCGGGCCCGTACACGCACTCAACAGATCATCGTCGCTGGCTCGCGATTCTGAATAACTGGGGACCTTCGCTCGCTGTGCATTTCACAGGCAATAGAGACGCGACTTCCCTCTTGCGGAGTTGGATGTCCTGCGGGAGGATCTGAAACAGTCGGGCTTTGCCTTCTGGCTCGAGATCCGCCGCCAGAATTGTGTCGTCAGTGTTGGATCGCCGGGTATTGAAGTGCTCGACGCACTTGAACACCGAACGATGCTCTCCTGGGCCGCATGGTGCGAACAGGTGCCCGAGATCAAGTCTCGTGCACTCGATATCTGTCGAAGCCAGAACAGCAACGCACGAGCCGGCTAACACGGGTTGGAGCCGGCGGCGGGCTGGTATCTTGGCAGAATCCGCTGCAAGCCGCCGCGGCTCAATCGGAGTGCGTTAGGCTGCACGCTTACCATCAAAGTGGACTTGACATGTCGCAATATCATGGGAACATCGGCAACCTACTTCAGCATTGGGTTCTGTGCGAATTGCTCCGCTCCGCGAATTCGCATTGGGACGACATTCGATTCGTGGACGCCTACTCGATGGCTCCCCTCGCAACAGAACGATTCAAATCGGGCTGGTCGGCCGCGATCTTCGATCATGCCCGCGATCGGTGGCTGCCTACTCACCGTACGAGCGCACCTGGCGCAAGGTGGTCCAGGATGGTTCCGATTACCCCAACAGTGCTGCGTTCGTGACCAAGCAGTGGCGCGGCACGTACTCTCTATATTGCTCTGTCAGTACGATGTTCCAATCGTTGAAGAACTGAACCGGTGGGCAGCTTTGCAGGCGAAGGCGCCTGGTTGCACCGGCGTGGAAGTCACCCGGGTCGACTGGAGGGCGAGATTTGAGAGGTCAGTGTCTAACTCGGAGGCGCTCACGCTGCTCTCCTTCGACCCGGACGTGTTCGATCGGCACGGAACATCCGACGGGCGCAAGAAGAAACCTGACGATCTCGAGCGAGTCGCGACCGCAGTTGAATCGATGCCAGCGTATCAGAGTCACCTGGCTACGACGGTTGCGTATAACCAAATGCATCAACCGGAGCGCGGGAGCGCAGTTCTCATGTTTCCTTCAGTGCCGTCGCCCCCGCCCGGCCATGCAAAACGTTAGGCCTTGGAGGGAGAAGTCGTCACGCATGGATACAAAAGATTACATCACTGTTGCAATAAGTGGTCTTGCACTGAGCGTATCGTTGATATCGGCCATGGTTGCTACTCGAAGGCAGAATACACAAATGCGAACAACAGTCAGGGATCAACTGGCGAGCATCGTTCAGGAACTTATCACGACACTAGCGGAAAACAGGATCCTTCAGAGCGAGGACATAGCGAAGCGTGATGCACTGTTCTACAGCAAGGGATCATCGTTTAGCCTTAAACTCTCTTCGTTGGCGCGTCAGGCCTCTGCGCTGATCGCACAGGACCGCAACATCGTCTTTGACGTAGAGTTCGCTGTCATCGCACAAGCCTTGGATGTGGTCGGTGATATCCATGAAGCAGATCGAGATTGGCAGGCAGCGGTAGCTGTCTCATCGAGCGACTACTACAAGATTGTAAACAAAAGAGGATATGCTGATTTTCTCTTCCGCCAAGGTCGTCATCAGGCAGGCAGAAAGCAATACGAAGAGGCGTTGACAATTTTGGACAACAATAGTGATTTCAACAAGTGGACGAACGGCTATACATATCAAATGTGGTTCACCAGTGAGGTTTGGAATATACCGGCACCCCACGGCCGTGCAGCGGACTGCTACAGGGATGCAATGGGCCTTTACGAGTCGATCAGTTCGGCCATAGCGAAAGCCAATTGTATGCAAGGCTTAGCAGCCGCCCGCCTTGCATCCCCATCTGCACCAGCCCCGCCCACCCCAAGCAATATCACCGCTCCGGTACGTGAAGTTGAGGCCTAACAACCGCTTGCAGGCCGGCGCCGGGGAGCGCGGTTGTCGGTGGCCGCGACAGCACCTCCGCACCCATTTTTCGGCTCGTTGACAGTTCAATCGTTCAACGATAAGAAACTGAGTTGTCTGGCGCAGGCGAAGTCTGCGCTCTACTGCGTTGTCGAGCGCAACCAGCAGAAATTACGAGGAGGATTTATGGATCACACACCACAAGCAAAATTTGAGGAGCCGACTGATAATCGAAAACGCGCCGGCTACGGCAAGTTTTTACGGCCCAACTCCCCTTATGACAATTTCATGGAGTCTGAGGGGATCCCGATCTACCGCGACATCGGCGTGCGCCGCGTGCAGGACCTACCGCGCAAACCGTGGAAGCGCAAGGGCGGCAGCGGCACCTATATCCAGTTGCTCGGCACCGAGGGACTCTGGGGTTGCTTTGTCGTCGAAGTTCCCGGCGCGGGCGCGTTAAACCCGGAAAAGCATCTCTACGAAGAACAATACCTCGTAGTCGACGGCCGCGGCACGACGGAAGTGTGGGTCGACGGCAACCCGAAGAAGCTTACCTTCGAGTGGCAGAGAGGATCGATTTTCGCGATCCCGATGAACGCGAACCACCGCATCGTCAATGCCACTTCCAGTCCGGCGCTGTTGCTCGCGGGAACCACCGCGCCGAATGTCATGAACAACTTCGACAACGTCGATTTTATATTCAACTGTCCCTATCAATTTAAAGACCGATTCGATCCAGACAGCGACGACTATTTTAAGTACCAGGACGAGGTCAGTCCTGATCCACTGCGCGGTCTGGCGATGCGCAAAACCAACATTATTCCGGACGTGATGGGCTGCGAGTTGCCCATGGATAACCGCCGGTCACCCGGTTATCGGCGCATCGAACCGCACATGGTGGGGCAACAATTTTACTTTTGGATCGGACAGCACGAAACCGGCCGTTACTCGAAGGCCCACGCGCACGGCTCGGCCGCGGTGCTGATCTGCTTGAGCGGCAAAGGATATACCTATACCTGGCCGTCAAAATTGGGCACACATCCCTGGGAAAAAGGCACAACGGAAGAAATAAGACGGCAGGATTACGAGCCCGTCGGCATGGTCAGCGCGGCACCGATGAGCGGCAATTGGTTTCATGCCCACTTCGGCGCGAGCAAAGAGCCGTTTCGTCTCACCGCCTGGTTCGGCCCCAATGCACCCGGCCGCGACCGCGGTCGACCCGGCGAAAAATCCATCGATTACGGCGCCATCGACATGAAGGACGGCGGCACGGCGATACCGTACAACGAAGAAGATCCGTTCCTGCGCAAAGAGTTCGAAGAGACCTTGGCTAAGGTCGGCGCAAAATCGCGCATGGAACAGGAGCTCTACGAGAAATCGTACTAGAGGACTGGCCTTCAAAAAGTTGTGTTCGGGAGTTTCGGTTTTAAGTCCAAAACCGGAACCCTGAACATTTCCATGTCCGAAATCTTCTACGCTTCGTAGTTTACTGACACCACATGTTTGCAGCCTATTCAAAAAGATCTCAGAGGCAAGGCGCGCGAAAAATCGACAAGCGAAGGCGTACTCAGCTCGTACGCTGGCGCGAGGCGATCGAGCGCACGAAGCCTATGGGGCTTTTTAACAGTCTGCGACAGGAGCTTAATGGACAGCAACACACCCAAAGCTTCCTTCTCCAATGCCAATCGGCACATGAAGGAAGAAGAGGAGCTTCGGCTCACCAGCGTCGGCGTCGACATCGGCTCTTCAACCTCGCACCTGGTCTTCTCCCGCCTGGAGCTCACGCTGGAGGGCTCGCGCTACCGCGTTACCAAGCGAGAAGTTTTAAACGAGTCCGAGATTTTGCTCACGCCCTATGTCGATGATACCCGGATCGACGTCGAAGCCCTGGAAGCGTTTATTAATCAGCAATACAAAAAAGCCAAGATCCGCCGCGAGGAAGTCGACACCGGCGCGCTGATTCTAACCGGCGTCGCCGTCAGACGGCGCAACGCCCGCGCCATCGCCGAGCTGTTTGCCGAGGAAGCGGGAAAATTTGTCGCCGTCAGTGCCGGTGACGGGCTCGAGGCGACGATGGCGGCCCATGGTTCAGGGGCCGTGGATGCATTCCGCGAAAATTGGCGGGGTGGTTTTGAGCATCGACGTCGGCGGCGGCACCAGCAAGTTCGCGATTTGCAACAACGGCAAGGTGGAGGAAGTCTCGGCCATCGACGTCGGCGCGCGCCTGCTCGCTTTCGATGATGCGGGAGCGATCGTGCGGATTGAAGAAGCCGGGCGCAAACACGCCGCTTGGGCCGGCTTCCAGGTCGAGCTCGGGCAGAAAATATCCGAAGAGAATCTAAGCAAGATGGTTTCCGGCATGGTGGAGAAGCTCTTTGCCATGCTCAAGCCGGAGTGCGTTACCGACGATATCAAAGGATTACTGCGGCTGGCGCCGCTTGAGTTCAAAGGCGAAATCGACTGCGTGATGTTTTCCGGCGGCGTCTCGGAATTTATTTACAACCGGGCGAAAACAAGTTTCGGCGATCTTGGACCGTTGATTGCCAAGGAAGTTCACCGGCGCATCGGCGATTTAGGGCTGCTCGTGATGGAACCAGCGGCGCGCATCCGCGCCACGGTCATCGGCGCATCGCAGTACACGGTTCAGGTGAGCGGTAATACGATTTTTATTACGCCGGAGGATGCGGTCCCGGTGCGCAACATCGCGGTGGTGGCGCCGGAGTTCGATCTTGGCGCCGACGCTCTCGATGAGTCGAGTCTTGCGAACGCCGTACAAAACGCCTTGCGAAGATTGGATCTGGCGAGCGGCAGGCAGCCGGTCGCCGTCGCCTTTCATTGGAACGGCTCGGCGACATTTTCCCGCCTTCAGTCGTTCTCTCGGGGCGTCGCTGCCGGTCTCAAGGAGGTCCTCGCCAAAGGCCATCCCTTGGTGCTGGTGAGCGACGGTGACATCGGCGGTATCGTCGGACTCCATTTCCAGGAAGAATTGAAAATAGAAAATCCGATTATCTCGATCGACGGCATAGCGCTCAGCGACTTTGACTTCGTCGACATCGGCGCCTTGATCCCGTCTTCCGGATCGGTGCCGGTGGTCATCAAATCGCTGATCTTCCCAGCCTCGCCGCAACAATAAAAAAAGAACGCTCGCCGCACTGACAACTGGAGACCGAAGACGGACGACCGGTCGGTCTGCGGTCGCCGGTCATCAGTCAGTTACTTTCTCTCCAGGCTTACTCGCCGGACTACACGCGGCGCGCACGGCGCGGAGGATGTCCAGGTAACCGGCGCAGCGGCAGAGATTACCCGAAAGATATTCTTTGATCTCGTCGTCCGACGGATTGGGATTTTCGGCGAGGAGCGCTTTCACGGAAAGAACGAAACCCGGCGTGCAATAAGCGCACTGCAACGCGCGCTCGTTGATAAACGCTTCTTGAACCTTGTCGAGCTTGTCGCCTTTGGCGATGCCTTCTAAGGTTACGATTTCTCGTCCTGCGACGCGCGCCGCAAGGAGAAAACACGAGCTCACCGGGGTGCCGCCAATCAGGACAGTGCAAGACCCGCAAGCGCCGACGCCGCAGCTTTCGCGCACGCTCCAGAGCCTAAAACGATCGCGCAGCACTTCGAGCAGGGTGTCGGCGTCGTCGATTTCGAGCCGCTCGTCGCGGCCGTTTAGTCGGAGTGCAATTTGCCGCTTCATTGAGAAGTGCTCCCGCACAGGTTGCTCAAAAGGATCCAGAGGCGAGGCGCGAACGCGCATAGTGCTTAGCGCGTGGCGCAGAGAGTCACCCGGTCTCCAGTTTTCCGTGCCTGGTCTGTTAAGAACGCTTAGCGCTTTGCGCTTTGCCAATCGTACATTGACCCGAGTCGATTGAGCACACCCGTCGACAAAGCTCAGGGCAATCGGCATATGGATCTTTTTCAGCAACCTGCGCCATTTTTCTCAGCCAACGCGCGCAGGACTTTTTCCGGCGTAATCGGCAGGTCGCGGATACGCACGCCGACGGCGTCTTCGATGGCGTTGGCGACGGCCGGAGCGACCGTCAGCGCGCCGGTCTCCCCCGCCCCTTTTGCGCCAAAGGGCCCGCTCTCATGAGGAACTTCGACGATAATCGGCCGCAGCAAGTCGGGCACATCTTTAAACGAGGCGATTTGGTAATCGAGCAAGGAACCGTTGACCAGTTGTCCTTCATCGAAAATCATTTCTTCAAAAAGCGTCAGCCCCAAATGCATCAGCGCGGCGCCGGACAGTTGCTGCTCGCAATGGCGCGGGTTGATCGCGGTTCCGGTATCACCCACGCTGAAGAGCTGCAAAATTTTCACCCTTCCAGTTTCGCTGTCGACCTCGACCTCGGCGGCGGTTGCCGATGGAAACCAGTACTCCGTGCACTTTTCCGACTGCCCGGTTTCCGGGTCCATAGCGGCCGCGCTCGGTTGACATAGGCCGTCCGCCGCCATGGTGGTTCCGGCGCTGCCGAACTTGGTCAGAAAGATTTCACCAAAGGTCATGCCCCGCTCTTCCATGCCGCGGACGAAGATGCGCCCGGCGCGCGCGGCCAGGTCATCGGGATCGACCTCAAGCTTCGCGCTGACGATTTCGCAAAGCTCTTTTTTGATCTTGCCCGCGGCCGCGCGCACGGCATTGCCCATATGGTAAGTCGACCGGCTTCCCGCGGTGATGGTGTCGTAGGGCGTAACGTCGGTATCGGGTTGCACGATATGGATTTGCTCCACCGAGATCCCCAGCTCTTCGGCTACGATCTGCGCCAACGTCGTCTCGGAGCCCTGTCCCATTTCCACCGTGCTGCTAAGAACATTCGCGGTTCCGTCGGCGTTCAAGATGACGATGGCGCCGGAAATCGACGGCGTCAGCACGGCCTTGACGCCGGCCGCGATCCCCCTGCCGCGCCGCTTTGTGCCGGTCTCAATGGGTCGTGATTTTGACCATTCGATAGCGTTGGCCGCCTGGCGGATTGCTTCTTTGACACCGAACGAGCGCACCAGGGTTCCGGTCGAGAACGGCTCGCCTTCGTCCAGCGCTGGCTGCAAACGAAACGCCACTGGGTCCACGCCGATGGCGCGCGCGATGATATCCATTTGCGAATCGTAGGCCCAGATAACCTGGGGCACCCCGAAGCCCCTAAAGGCGCCGGCCGGGACATGATTGGTATAGACGCAATAAGAGTCGATCCAAACATTCGGAATGCGATAGGGACCGGCCGATGTATAACCCGATTTGTGGCCGATGCGCGGGCCGATCTCCGCATACGCGCCCGTGTCCCAGTAGACTTCGCATTTGCGCGCCGTGATAACGCCGTTCTTGATCGCGGATTTGATCTTGGTCACGACTTTGTGCTTGGTGATCGTCAAAAACTCCTCTTCCCGGGTGAGCGTATAGCGAACCGGTTTCCTCGTGATCAAGGCCAGCGCCGTTACCAACGGTTCGAGCTTGGCGTAAAGCTTGGCTCCGTAACCGCCGCCGAGATAAGGCACACGCACACGAATACGGTTCATCGGCATGCCAAAGGTAGCGGCGATCTCGGTGCGCACGTAGGAAGGCGATTGGCTCGCAGTCCAGATATTGAGGCGCGCATGCTCGTCCAGATAGGCCAGAGTCACGTGCGGCTCCATCGGCATGTGCTGCGCCGGCGGCGAGCTGAACGTGTCTTCGAAAACGCGGTCCGCTTCGGCGAACGCCTTGTCAACATCGCCGAGGCGCAGTTTGAAGTGATAGCAAATATTGGACTGCCGGCCGGCTTTGACGTGAGCGAGGTCGGCGAACGCCTTGGCCGGGCGGTGCTGCTCGTGTACCAGAGGAGAACCCGGCTTTCACCGCTTCGAGCACGTCGAGCACCGCGGGCAGCGGCTCATAATCGACTTCGATGAGTTGCAGGGCGTCTTCGGCCGTGCGCCGGTCCAGCGCCGCCACCGCGACGACGGGATCGCCCACGTGGCAAACTCTTTCGACAGCAAAGGATCGGTTGGTCGCGAAACGCCGGTCCGAAATGCGGATCAACGCCGGGCATCTTGGCGACGTCGGCGCCGGTAAGCACAAGCGCGACGCCGGAGAGCTTTTCCGCACGCGACTTATCGATACGGATGATCCGGGCGTGGGCATAAGGACTGCGCAAGACAGCGACATGCAGCATGCCGGGCATTTCGATATTGCCGACATGGAGCACCTGGCCGGTGACTTTTTGCCGCGCGTCTTTTCGATAAACCGATTGCCCTACGACAGCGAAATTTGCCATTATCCTTCGCCATTACTCAACTGTTCGATGGTTTTTTTCACAAACAACCTCGCCATGCGCCGTTTGTACCATTCGGAGCCGCGCAGATCAGAAGACGGCGATATTTGTTCATCCACTGTATGCTGAATTCTTTCGATAACCGCCTGGTCAAGCATTTGGTCGGCGGCAAATTCAAGGCCGGCGATGAGCAGAGGCGTCGCGGCGACACCGCCCAGCGCAAGCCGCAGCTCTTTGCAGCGGCCATTCTCTTTTACCAGAAATCCCGCCACGCCCAGACACGGCCAATCGTTCGCCGAGAGCGTGGCAAATCGCAGATAGACGGCTTTGCTGTGAGCGGGCATCTTGGGAACTTTCACATCGACGAGAATCTCTGCCGGCGCCAACGCCGTCTCATACATGCCTTTGAAGAAATCTTTCAGCGCGATCTTGCGCGAGCCATTGGCGCCGTAAGCGGTGACTTCAGAATTGAGCACCAGCAGCGGCGGCGGCGGATCGAGGCGATAGTCGGCGTGCGCCAGATTGCCGCCCACCGAGGCGGTTTGCCGAACGCGCACGTTGCCGATGTGGCGAAAGGCCTCGGCGAGTATCGGAAAGTTTTCCCGGATCACCGGCGATGTTTCAATCGTTCGATGGCTTACCATCGCGCCGATCGACAGGCCGTTGGGTTCTCTTTTCAACTCGCTGAGTCCGGGAATCAATCGCAGATCGACCAAGTACGGGTAATGCAGAGCGCGCTGCTTCATCAGAATGACAAGCGTCGTGCCGCCGCCGATCAGCCGCGCATCATCACCGTACTCGGTGAGTAAACCCGAGGCTTCGGCTAAAGAATGCGGCTCAAGCAGTTCGAACGAGCGAATTGTCATAACGTATCCCGCAACTAACCTGCTTGCTTCGAGAAGTCAAGTTTTAGAGGCGTTTCGCGTGCGCTTTTCGGGGTGAGCATTCTCGTCCCATCTATCCAGCCGGGACGCCCCAGAAAGCTTGCGGTTGACAGATTTCACAAACTTTGAAAAGAATCTATCAAAAGAAAAGGGGCATACTATGTCATTTACCACGATTAGACACGTCGCCATCCACACCGACGATCATTTCCGCGAGGCCGCCTTTTACAAGAACGTTTTCGGCATGAGAAAAATCACCAACGGCATGACCGACCAGAACGGCAACTATGACAAAGAACGGGGTCATTACAGCGATGGTGTCATCGGCCTCGCGCTGCTCCAGCGCCAGCCGGGGACGAGCGCAGGGCTCGACCATTTCGGCTTCGCGGTGGAAGACGTGCAAAAGGTGAAAGACCGGCTCGCCCAACATTACCCGGATGTGTTCGTGGCGCAAAGCCCAAGTCACGTGCCGTTCGCCGGATTGCGCAGCCACGATCCGGACGGCAATCAGTTCGACCTGTCCCAAAAGGGCATGGACAATGTGCGTGAGGGTTATGTAGAGTTTGGTTGGGAACAGCCGCGCTGGATTAACCATATCTGCATTCGCAGCGCCCGGCCGGGATATCTCGCGGAATTCTACGAGAAAATTTTCGAGTTGAAAGTTGACCCGAAGCTGTCGGACGAAGGCAGCTTCTACGTCTCGGACGGTAAAGTCTCAATTGCGCTGCGTCCGTGGAACATGGTGACGCATCGCGGCCTGATGGCGGGCCTGGACCACTTCGGTTTCAAGGTAGACAACCTGGAGCAAACGAAAAAGGATATGGAGGCCCTCGCCTCCTCCGCGCCGGCGTCGGCGGCCCGCAAGATCAGCATCGGCCGCGAAGGCGAAACTCGCCAAAAGAATCTCGAAGGCTGCAAACTGTGCAAGTATCCGCTGGCCGATCCCGACGGGGTGCTCCTGGATCTAACGGACTGAAACTCCCCGAAATCTTCGATATCATCGGAATTCGGCTGAGTGGATCAGATTGATTCGTTTAAAATGTTTGCAAGCTGCTCAAAAAGAGCTCAGAGGCGAGGCGTGCGAAGAGCGAATGAGCGGAGGCGTACTCATGTACGTTAAAGCGAAATTCGCTCGAGCGCAACAAAGCATATGAGTCTTTTTCAGCAGCTTGAACGGGAGGATTATGGAATTTGCCAACATCAATGATACCATGCGCACTGCGCGAGACGAGGAAAAGCGCTTCGTACCACTTTTTGGCTCTGAGACTTTTCGTTCCTGGATACTTTACTTTCAGCCGGGCGACCACACCGACATGCATTATCACATGTCACCCGAGACCTTTCTGGTGCTAGAAGGAAAAGCCTCGGTGAAGGGCTTAAAAGGCGAAGAGCGCATTATCGAGAAAAACGAGATCGTTTTTTCGGCGCCAAGGATTACTACCAGATCACCAACGTCGGCAGCGAGCCGCTCGTGCTCGTGGGCAACCGCTCCGAAGGCTTCGGCGGCGCTCACGTGACCGCCAAAGAAAATCATTCGTAGCCCCTCCCGCTGCGATTGCAGGCCGGACCTTGAGTCAATCGGCGCTACCCTTAGAATGTTACGTTCGCTTGGAGAAATTGTCGACGCTTACAACCCATCAACTTTTTTAACAGAAGCCTCCACTCCGCCCTCTTCCTGGTATACAGATTCGCGCATTCTTGAACTAGAGCAGCGCTCCGTCTTTTCGCACTGCTGGCTAATGGCCGGGCGCACAGATCAGGTGCGCGAGCCTGGACAGTATCTGACTTGCCGGATTGACGGCGAGCCGATTTTAGTTATTCGAGGCAAAGACAGCATCTTACGCGGGTTCTACAACGTCTGCCGCCATCACGGCGCCGCTGTTTTGACCGAGCCCCAAGGCAGAGCTGAGAACCTCCGCTGCCCCTATCATGGTTGGACCTACGATCTTCAGGGCGCGCTCATCCATACGCCGGAATTCGCCGGCGTCGTAAACTTTGATCGCTCGGCTAACGGACTGGTACCGATTCAAGTCGCTGAATGGAGCGGTTGGCTCTTTGCCAAACTTGAACCGGGCGGTCCGTCGCTCGTAGAATATTTGGGGGGCGATCTTATCGAACGGCTTGAGCGCTCGGAGATACAGCAGCTTCGCTGGTTTGAGCGGCATTCTTATCTGCTGAGCTGTAACTGGAAGGTCTTCGTCGATAATTATCTCGACGGCGGCTACCATGTTCCGCAGATCCACCACGGCTTGAACAGCGTCCTCGATCCCGCCGGCTACAGGATTGAAACCGGCGCGCACTATTGTCTGCAATCAAGCCCGATGACGAACGCTGCGGGCGACCCCCAAACAGCTTCAGTGCGCAAAGGCGACCGGGCGCTCTACTATTGGATCTATCCAAACTTCATGATCAACATCTATCAAGGCGTTATGGATACCAATCTCGTACTTCCCCTGGCAGTCGATCGCACCGAAATCATCTTCGACTACTACTTCGCCGATGCGTCTGAACCCGCTTGTGAACGTAACCAAGCGAGCATCGCCATGAGCGAGCGCATTCAAGCGGAAGACGCCGCCGATCTGCGAATCTGTGCAGCGCGGGCTCGCTTCTCGGGCTTACAACACCGGGCGGCTTTCCGTGCGGCGTGAAGCAGGGGAGCATCTTTTTCACAGGTTGCTGAATACCGATCTACGATCGGCTGCATCGGGGGAATAACCAATGGAGAACAAATATCAGGAGAAATTCGGTTATCCGAGTCCGCGCACCGCGCGAAAGATCAGGCCTGAGATGGCGCAATCGGCGTAAAATCCCGTCAGCAACATGCCTGCAAAAATCTACATAGATGGTCAGGCGGGAACGACCGCGTTGCGCATCCGCGAGTGGCTCGCGGGGCGTGGTGATTTGGAAGTTGTGGTTCTTCCCGAAGATCTGCGCAAGGATTCGGGCGCCCGTAAAAAGGCTTTGCGCGATGCGGCCGTCGTCGTTCTGTGCTTGCCCGACGACGCGGCCAGAGATGCGGCGGCTTGGCTTGCCGGCTCGTCCGTACGTATTCTCGACGCCAGCACGGCGCATCGTGTGAACGAAGATTGGGTCTATGGACTTCCCGAATTGTTTGCCGGCCAGCGAGAAGAGATTGCCAAAGCACCCCGTGTGGCAAATCCGGGCTGTTACGCGTCCGCCGCAATCTTACTTACTCGGCCGCTGATCGATGCCGGCTTGGTAGCTGCTGATACGGCTTTGTCGATTCATGCGCTTTCCGGTTATTCGGGCGGCGGCCGATCGCTCATCGAGCGCTGGGAAGATCCTGAGCGCGGCTTACTCAAGCTCGGTTATGAAGCGCCGTACAGTATCAGCAGGGTTCACAAGCATATACCCGAGATCATGCGCCATGGCGCGCTCACCACCGAACCCCAGTTCTTGCCTGCCGTCGCGCCCTTTCGCTGCGGTATGCGGGTGCAAATCATGATTCCGGCAAGAGCCTTGCCCAAAGCCACCACCGCTGAGGCAATCTGGGATACGCTCCGATCGCGCTATGAAAAAGAAAAGTTCATCGACCTCGAGCCGCTTACCGACGCGAGCGAAACCGATGAACATAGCTTCGATCCGCAGGCAAACAACGAAACCAATCAAATTTCGTTGCGTGTCCTGCCGCATCAATCAAAACACATCCTGCTCATGGCCCGTCTGGACAATCTGGGAAAAGGCGCCGCCGGCGTGGCGATTCAAAATCTAAATCTCATGCTCGGCGTCCCTGAAGCCACTGGGCTGCCGGATTAATTCCTGTTTCGAGTCTCGGGTTTGGAGTTCCGGGTTTGCGTTCGACCATCCGCTCGGCAGATGAGAGTGGAATGAACATACCCCGCTTTGAGAGGGGCAAGGGGAGATTTCCATTGAGGTCAGCCTCTGTGCGGCGCACGGTGAGACTATAGGCTTCGATCCCACAGCTCATCAGCAATTCAAGCGCGTAGCCGCTGCGCGCCGTTCCGCGGCGCGGGCGTGGGGGACGATTCGCAGCAGCCTCGGTACAAATGGCCGCACAGCGCGAATCGTGCGAGCCGTAAGCTCGAACCTTCTCATGCGCTGCTCATCCCAGGCAAGACCATACGCCGCTCTGAGTTTTTCCGGCAACAATCCCGCCGTCATCAGACGAAAGATCGGCCCAGCGGGTTTTATTAGCCAGGGACTCGGATAAAGAATATCGTTTGCGAGTGACCGCGCCTTAGAGCCAACCACGATCTGATCTCCAGCAATCATCGCGTTCATATATTTCCGAAAGGCCGCCAGCGATGCCGGAACCATGTTTTCCGGAATGTCGAACAAGGCTGCAAACGCCTTGCTCTCTTCGTAATACTGCCGCGCTTCTCCTGAGGCGAGCAGCTTGGCAAAAAGATCGTAAGCTAACATGCCGGAATCGATCAGGGTGGCGTGAACCCAGAGTAAGAGTTCGGGATCCGAAGCGTTGTAACGCGCGCCCGAGAGAGATGTTTCGCCGGACGCGACAACGCCTCTCACTTTTGAATGCACGCCGGTGATTCGTTCGAGGGAAGCGCGCGCTGCCGCCGTTTCATCATATGTGATGGACCACATGGTATTCATAGTCCGCCGCAACCGAATCAGTGGATCGTTCTGAAACTGGCTGTGCTCCGCGACACCGGCGGCGACTTTCGGGTGAGCTATCTGCATGAGCAGAGCGCGTCCGCCCGCCAGCAACCCGATCATCTCGCGGTTGACGCGCCAGAATATGGAGTCGGGCGAGAAAAACCCTGACGTCGATCCCGAGTGATTCACGGTGCTCACAGCTTTACGATTAATTTCGCACTTGCGAATTAACGGTTTTCGGGTTCGAACTCAAGACCCGAAGCCTGGAACCCGAAAATGTTTTCGGCGACCTGCTAGCGTTTCACTTTGGCCGTCAGTTCTTCTTCGATGAGTTTTTGAAAAAGGCTGTACGGTTGCGCGCCCGGCAAAAGCCTTTGATTGATGAAAAACAACGGCGTGCCGCGGCCGCCGAGGTAAGCCGCCGTGGCGGCTTCACGTTCTATTTTTTCTTTGTATTCTCCGGCGCTTAAACATGCCGCGAACTGATCGCCGTTGAGTCCTACGTCTCGCGCAAACCTTTTAAAGTTAGCTTCATTGAAGAGCGCTTCACCAAGATTGGAGAATAGTTTGTCATGATACAGCCAAAATTTTTTCTGCGCGGCGGCGCATTCGGCCGCCAAAGCCGCCTGTTCAGATGGTTTACCGAGAACCGCAAAGTGGCGGTAAGTGAAGCGCACGGTTCCTTTGCTGATGTAGGACTCTTTGAGTTTGGGCAACGTGTCCTGCCAAAACTTCCGGCAATAACCGCACTGAAAATCCGAGAATTCCACGATCCACACAGGAGCGTTCTGCGAGCCGAGCATCGGCTCCGAGCCCAATCCTTCGAGGAACGCGCTCACCCTAGAATTTTGCGCCGCCGCCGGCGCCTCCAACATCGGCACAGATAAGAGTGCGGCGATCAAAATCGCCGCCGGCATTAAGCAATTCGCTTTGTTCACTGTGGCTCCAATTCGATATCCAATTTGAAAACTCGAGTGCAAAATCCGATTACTGCCGTCATCCCGGCGAATCCGCCAAAGGACGGATCAGCCGCCGGCTGTAGGGGCGGGTTTAAAACCCGCCCTTCCCTGTCCCGAGTCGCCGGCGCTTTCGCTGGGTTGCCCTGGATCACGATGGTATTATTTAACCAAATTCAGTGACACCGCACTACGGCAGCACTTCCCCGGGCAGAACTTCACGCGCGACTTTGCCGTCCTGCTTTTCCTTAGCCGGCAAAAACCAGATGGTCAGCGAGCCCAGCACCAACGAGCCCAGGCCGCAGAATAAGTAAAGTGTGTCAGTCCCGCCGCGGTCTACCAACCAACCGGCGGCAATGTTCGATGCGATGCCCGCGACTCCCGCGCCCACCATAGAGAGAATCCCCTGGGCAGTGGAGCGCAGTCGTTCCGGCGCGACCGTGTCCAGGTAAAGCGGGCTTCCCAAGTTCAGGCCGACCACGGTAACACCGTGGAGCGTCTGCACGGCAAACAATAGCATGGGATCGGTTAGTACGGCCGAGAGAGTCCATCGCAAACCACCCACCAAAACGCCGGCCGCCAGCAGTCCGCGCGCGCCGAGCCGCTTTAAGCCGCTGCCGGTCAAAAGCACCAAGGGTATCTCAAAGGTCAACATCAATATCCACATAGCGCGAATCGTATCGAGATCACCGCCGCGAGAGCGCACAAAAAGTGGAAACATCCACATCGGCCCGTGCATTAGAAAATGCGCCGATAGCGCGAAGAAAAGAAACCGCAGAAACGCGCGATTGGTCATGAGCTCCCGCCAATCGCCACGCCCCGCGCGCAGTGCGATAGCGCCTTTTTGCGGTAGGAAAAAGGCAATCACCGCCGCAAGGAGCACTATGAAAGCGGTGATGGGAAACATTAAACCAAGACCTGGTTGGGAAATCTCCTGAGCCGCGTAGTCCACTACACCGGACGGTTGATGGAATTTGAGAAACCAGGGAAAGACAAGAACAACGATAAAATATCCGATACTGCCCCACACCCGCACGCGGCCAAAGGCGTGGCGGCCTTGGTCGCGCAAAATGGCCAGGCTCACGGAATTCATAAGCGGAAACACCGCAGTGCCGACGAACGCAAGCGCCGCCACGGCAATCAGGATACTCCAGAATCCTTGCGCCAAGCCGAGCGCCGCGTACCCAAGGGCAGTTCCGAGAGTGAGAAACCCCAACACACGGCGCCGCGCTCCGGTGCGGTCGGCCACCTGGCCCCACAGCGGCTGCGCGACCATTCCCACCAGCGGTGAGACGGCCAGAATAATTCCTAGTTGCGTTCCGGAGAGGCCGGCGTTCTCGCGCAGGTACAAACTAAAATAGGGAAAGAAAATTCCCAAAGACCCGAAATAGGTAAACCAGAACAAGGTGAGCGGAATAGAATGCCACATAGCGCGATGATAACATTCATCGATAGCCGTTCCATCTTCTTGCGCCGTTTTAAACAGCTGGAATGGGAACGCAGCGACTATTAGTTCCAACCGCCGCACTCTTTCTTCTGACGTTTTGAACAACTTGAACGATTTGAACGTCTTGAACAGGAGCGAAGAGAATTATTCTATGAGCTGCGAAAATTATCGGACGATTCACACCATTGGACATTCGACGCGCTCTTTGGAAGTGTTTTTGAGCTTGTTACAAGCGCATGAAATCGCATTAATCGCCGACGTGCGCCGCTGGCCGGCATCGCGGCGCCACCCGCATTTCCACCGCGAAGCTTTATCCACCTCATTGCAAGAGGCTCGAATCGCTTATCTTTGGCGCGGCGATCTCGGCGGGTTCCGCAAACCGAAGCCTGATTCTCCGAACACCGGCTGGCGAGTCGGCGCTTTCCGCGCCTACGCCGATTTCATGTTGACCTCTGAATTCTCTCAGATCATGGAGGAAATGGAAAAACTTGCGGATGGACAGCGCACAGCGATCATGTGCGCCGAAGCTCTCCCATGGCAATGTCACCGCCAGTTACTCGCCGATGCGTTCCTGATCCGAGATTGGCAGGTGCGCCATATCATGGATAACGGCTGCCATGAGCACAAGCTGCCGCCATTCGCCCGCCCTGAAGGCGCGAGAATCTGCTACCCTGGGCTGCTTTAGCTACCAGCCCAGCCGATAAATTCGGTTTGAAGAAGAGACTGAATTAACGATACATCGCCTGCGGATCGACTTCCTCGCGGATCAAGCGCAACTCTTCGCCCGTCGGCGCCGCGGTTTCCTGGATAGTCTCTGCCACGCGCAGCGGCCAACCGACTTCAGCCTGTACGTTTTCTTGTGTGGCACCCGGATATAGATGGGTTAGCTGCATTTCACGCTCGCCGTTGGCGAAATCCAAAATCGCCTTGTCGGTGATCACCAGTTCCGGGCCGCCGCCGGGCAAGCCCAGGCGAGCGCGGCTGTCGCCGCCGGTCAGATGGCCCGGACTGGTGAGAAAATCGAGCTTGTCCACGAACGCGCGGCGCTTCAGACGCATGATCATGAACGTCCGTTGAGCATTAGTGGCGATCTCGCAGGCACCGCCGCTCCCCGGCAGCCGCGTCTTCGGCTTCGCGTACGCGCCGATCACCGTCGAGTTCAAGTTGCCGTATCGGTCTATCTGAGCGCCGCCGAGCAGCGCTACCTCGACCAGGCCCCGCTGCAAGTACAAGCCGAACAAATCCGCCATGGAGACCACCGACGTCGCGCCGCTCACCAGGGTCGGATCGCCGATGGAAAGCGGCAGCCGCTCCGGACGGGCGCCGTAGACGCCGGACTCGTAGATGAGCTCCAGGTCAGGCGCAACCGTAAAGCGCGCCAGGTTGCAGGCGATATTGGGCAAACCGACGCCAACAAAAACCGTGCGCGCCCCTCTTAACATGCGCGCCGCCACCGCGATCATCATCTCCGAATCGGTATATCTTGCCGCGCTCATTTGTACCTCCCGTAATCCACCGGCGGCGCGAGCAAAGGCTCCGGCTTGAGTTTTTGAAAACGCTCCTGCCCTAGTTTGGCCACGTAGGCCGCGTGATTCTCAAGGCCGTAAACCCATTCGTCGAGCCACGCCATAACCGCCGCGTGGTCCTGGGAAAGCTTGTCCCAAGCGAGATAGGATTCGTTGTCACGGTCGTAATAGCCCTGAACATAAGATGGGTGCGCGCCGTAGGGCTCATGCACCACGGCATCGACGATCAAGCCGGGAATCAAAGTGCGGTTCGGATCGGCGCGGATCACCGATTGGTCGACTATCTCCTCCACCGCCACGATCACACGCTTGGAAGCAAACGCCACTTCCTTTTGCATGCCAAGCAAACCCCATAGCTGCGTGTTGCCCTGGTGGTCGGCGCGCTGCGCGTGGAGAATCGCCACGTCGGGATTGAGCGGCGGCACGACGGCGATTTTGCCCGTGCCGTAGGGGTCTTCGATCAGTTTGATCAATCGATTGGCCGCCAGCATATCGGAGCCGACATAACTACGAAGAGGAAAGAAAGGCGCTCGCGTAGCGCCCGCCGCATACCTTCCGACCAAACCGTAGTGTGAATACTCCTCCAGCTCGATCGCGCAAGGAATAGATTTCTCCACCGCGCGGCGGACGCAGTAAAGCGAGCCGACGCCGGGGTTGCCGGTATAACTAAATATCAGTTTTCGCGCCGCGCCGGCGGCGATCATCTGATCGTAAATCAGGTCCGGAGTCATGCGAATCAGAGTGAGGTCGCGCCGCTTCTGGCGGATGATCTCGTGGCCTGCGGCGAATGAAATAAATCCGGTGAAGCCTTCGATCGCGAGCGAGCAGCCGTCGCCGACATGGGTGGCGATGGCTTCCCGCATGGAGATAAGTTTATCGGCATTTGCAGGTTTGTTCATGGTGTCTGTGGTGAAGTTTCTTCAGCGCTGGAGCTTTGCCGCGCTTTCGAGCACTTGGTCGATAATTTTTTCCGTGTCACCGAGATAGTTCTCCGGCTCGGCCAGCGCTTGCCAGTCAACCACGCCCGGTTTGATAGAATCGCCGGCCAGCTGTTTCACGATTTCGATCAATGGCCGGTTCTCGACGACCGCAACTCCACAAGCGCGCTTGATCAGATCTTCCGCCGCCGGCCGCGGCAATGCCTTGGCCAGAGCGAATACCGCGGCCTCGGCAAGTACCACGTCATTGGCGCGAGTGATGTTGAAACGCATGGCCACCGCGTCGACCTGCAAATTCTTGGCAAGATATAAAGCGTGTTTCAGGGCGCCGCCGGTGAGAATGATCATTTGCGGCAGGGCCAACCACTCGACCTGCCAGCCGTGAGTGCCGCGCTCGTTCTCTTGGATTTGCGCATTATGCAGCGCTGGCAAGAGCCCGGCATTCGTGCGCGCCGCCGCGACAATCAACTCGCTCGTGATGGGGTTACGCTTCTGCGGCATCGTGCTGCTGCTGCCTCGCCCTGCTTCACCGGACTCGCTAAGCTCGCCGACTTCGCTCTGCGCCATCAGGATAATATCCTGCGCCATCTTTGCGAGACTGCCCGTCACCAGACTCAGCCATCCGGCAAACTCGACAAAGTTATCGCGCTGCGCATGCCACGGCATTTCCGGCGCCGCAAGTTTGAGTTGACCGCCAAGCGCTTGCGCCACAGCAAGTCCTTTATCGCCCAGCGCGGCCAGAGTGCCGGCTGCCCCACCGAACTGAACAACGAGCAAGCGCGCGGAGATTTGATCCAAGCGGTGCACATGGCGCACCAATGGCGCGAGCCAGCCGGCGACTTTCAGCCCAAACGTGATCGGCAGCGCCTGTTGGCTATGGGTGCGGCCGGCCAGAACGGTCGCGCGATGCCGCTCGGCGAGTTCGCTCAACTGCCGCGCAATGGCGTGTAGCCGGCTGCGTAGAATTTCGTTTGCGCCACGGATCTGTAGCACACACGCCGTATCCATGATGTCCTGGGTCGTCGCGCCCCAGTGGACAAACGGCGCCGCTTCGGGCCCCGCTTGTCTGCCGAGCTCCTGCACCAGCGCAATGATCGGAAAGCCCGAGAGACTTGTTCCTTTTGCCAATGCCGCAATGTCGATTTTGTCAGCCTGTGCCTCGGCAATCCGCTCTGCGGCTTCGGCAGGAACGACACCTACCAGCGCCTCCGCGCGCGCCAGCGCAATCTCAACTTCCACCAAAGCGCGCACGTACGCGTCGTCGGTCAACAGCGAATTGATTTCATCGTCGCTGAACAACGGGCCGAAAATTTTGGAATGCAGAACCGTACTCATCGGATAATATATCTTTAGGCCGAAGCCGAAGATCGATTATTCCTTCCCCTGTCTCGGGGGAAGGCCAGGATAGGGGCCCATCAAACCGTGCAGAACGCGAAATCCCACCTTAACGACCTTAAGTCTCCCCGGTAGAGACTGTGGCTTTAATTCACGGGTCTCATAGATGTCATGCTGAGCGGCAGCGAAGCATCTCAGATTTTCACTTACGAAGCCGAGATTCTTCGCCTGCGGCTCAGAATAACATTGCCACACAGTCTCGTCGGGGGAGGAAATAAGAAACTATTCATAAATGGCGGGTCATCCAGATGTTCCGGCACGTGCCTTAGGGGACGGTCACGACCGTCCCGACCCTCACACATCGAAAAAAACCGTCTCGTTCTCCCCTTGCATGCGGATATCGAAACGATAAACCGCCTTGCCGTTTTTATCTTCTCGGCCAGCGATCAGCGTCTTACGCCGCGCCTTGTTCTTTATTGACTTCAGCACCGGGTCGGCTTCGTTCGCCGTCTCATCGGGGAAATAGATGCGCGTATACGCATGGGTGAGCATGCCACGGGCAAAAATCGCCACATTGACATGCGGCGCCTGCACTGAATCATCGGCGCCCGGCACCGGCCCAGGCTTGATGGTTTCGAACCTGTAAAAACATTTTTCGTCCGTGCCCGAGCGGCCCCAGCCGATAAACGACTGATCGAGGGGTTTTTCTTGCTTGTCGTCCGGATGATTGTAGCGGCCATGGGCATTGGCTTGCCAGATTTCCACCATGACGTCGGGAATGGCCTGGCCATCGCCGTCAAACACCTGACCTTCAACACGGATGCGTTGGCCTTGAGTCGATTCCGTCGCCATAACGTTCATCGGTTTGCGAGTCAGGGCGAGCGAATAAAACGGCCCGACGGTTTGTGAAGGCGTCTGCTTTTTCATCGCAGTTCTTCAAACGGAGTGGCTTTTCTACCGCGCAGCACGACGTCAAAACGATAGCCCAGAGCATATTGAGGTTCGGTCACGTCGTGGTCATACGAAGCCATGAGCCGCTGCCGGCCGCTCTTGCTCGGAATCGAATTGAGAATCGGGTCCATCGCTATCAGCGGATCGCCGGGAAAGAAAAATTGCGTCACCAGCCGCGTCGCGAAGCTCGGTCCAAACAACGAGAGATGAATATGCGCCGGGCGCCAAGCGTTCGGATGATTGAGCCAGGGATATGCTCCTGGCTTGATCGTAAGATAACGATACTCGCCGTTTCCATTCGTGACGCAGCGCCCGGCGCCCGAGAAATTGGGGTCGAGCGGCGCGTTGTGCTGGTCCGCCGGATGCTGGTAGCGGCCCGCGGAGTTGGCTTGCCAAATTTCCATGACTGAATTGGGAATCGGCTTGTCGTTCTCATCCATCACTTTTCCGACGATGATAATGCGCTCGCCCATCGCCTCTCTGCCGGTATCAGTATTGCGCGTGAGATCGTTCTCACCGGGTTCAAGGGTTATGTCGCTAAACAGCGGGCCGGTAACTTCCGAGAGGGTTTGTTTGATCGGCGCCAGTTTTTTGAGCGGCCCCCGTTTCACAGAGGAGCCATAGCCCTTGAAAACGAACGGCGGATGGGACTTCCAGTCACGCGGGTTGTATTCAGAGATTTGCATCTATCTAACCTCTGCATCGTTTACATTTGCTAACTCAAATGTCTCGGCGGCATGCGCCTGTCCTGTCCCTCACCTCTTTCCTCACCCGCAAACGCGGGGAGGATGAAGGAGGGGGTCTCTGCGTTCTTTGAATTCTCTGCTGTGATTGTACTGGATCACTTACTTTCGTCTTCCATCTCCTTATACACACGCTTGGCCACGGCGAACGCCGAGTTCGCCGCCGGCGCGCCGGCGTACACCGCCACCTGGAGAAGAATTTCTTTTACTTCGTCGCGCGTCACGCCGGTGTTACGCGTGGCGCGGATATGCGCCGCCAATTCTTCCTGGCAACCCAATGACGCGAGCATGGCAATGGTCAGCATCGAACGGATATTCTTTCCGAGCCCCGGCCGGGTCCAGACCGCGCCCCAGGCATTTTCAGTGACATATCTCTGCCAGTCCGCATCAAACTCGGTCTTGCTGGCTTCAGCGCGGGCAACATAGTCAGCGCCGAGGACTGACTTACGCACCGCCATACCCTTTTCAAATAGATCGTCAGCCAATTTTAACCTCCCGCAAAAATTGTATGATCTCGGCTGCCATGACAGCCGGTTGCTCCACGCAACTGATATGCGCCGCGCCGGGAATAAGGAACAAGTGCGCATTCGGAATAATCTTTGCAAGCTCGCGAGCCATGTCCGGTGGTGTTGCGATATCCTGCTCGCCGCACAAGACCAAGGTCGGCTTGGCAATCGACGAGGACGTGTCGGTCAGATCCGTATCGCGCAGAGCGCAGCACGTCCCGACGTAACCATCCACGACGGTGCGCACAACCATGTTCGCGTAGCCGCGCAGCGCCGCGCTATTGAGCTTGCGAAAGTCCGCGGAGAACCAGCGCTCCATCGACGGCGTCGCGAGCACTGTAAGCCCATTGGCTTTGACCGTGGCGATGCGCTCTTCCCAACTCGCCACCGTGCCGATCCGCGCGCCGGTATCGCAGAGCACCAGGGCACGCACACGATCAGGCTGGTCGATAGCCAATTGCTGCGCGATCACGCCGCCGACTGACAATCCACAGACTACCGCTTTATTGATCTGAAGCGCATCCAAAAGAGCAATCACATCCTGCGCGAGGTCACCGGTGCTATAAGGCGGAGGCGACGCTTCGCTCAAGCCATGGCCTCTTGTGTCGTAGCGAATGAGCCTAAAGTCTTTAGCAAGAAAAGACACCAGCGGGTCCCAGATCCGCAGGTCGCTTCCGAGTGAGTTGGAGAAAAGCAGCGCGGGCTTGTCCGCTGCTCCGTCTACCTGGTAGTGAAGAACACAATCACCAACGTCCAAAAAAGGCATCGACTGAAATTATCCGACTGCTTAGCGCCATGTCAACATAGTAGGCGTGAGGCGTAAGGCGAGAGCCATGAGGAGCTGAAACCCGTTACCGTTGCAGTTCACCGAGAAATCCTTTTGACTTCGCGGCGACTCCGGCCCTAGAATCAAACAGGTACCAAATTGCGCACGTATCCCTCCCACATCCTCCCCGCGACGCGGGGAGGACAGAGGTGGGGGCTTGAACATTGAACTTTGAACGTTGGACGCGACGTAAGGGAGCTTATATGTCTGAACCGCTCGTCCTTGAAGTCTTCTCCGACTTCGTCTGACCCTGGTGCTACCTCGTCACCGGGCGTGTCGAGAAACTTAAAAACGATTATGGTCTGGCGATCAAGTTCACTAACTTTCCGCTTCATCCGGAGACTCCAGAAGAAGGCAGCCTGCGCGGGCCGGAAATCATCGCGCGCAACCAAAAGATGGCCGTCAACATGGAGCGCGAAGGCTTGCCGTATAACATCGAGCGCAACATGTCCTACAACAGCCGCCTCGCCCAGGAGCTTGCGAAATGGGCGGAAACCAAAGGCAAAGCTGAAGAGCTCACCAACGCGCTGTTTCGCGCCTATTTCGTCGACGTCAAAAACATCGGTAAAGCTCAAGTGCTGGCGAAGATCGCCGAGGAAAACGATCTGCCGGCGGACGAAGCGACTGACGTGCTGCTCAGCCGAAAATTCAAAGACGCCGTCGATGATGATTGGCGGCGCTGCGCCGCGTACGGCGTCAACGCCGTCCCGACGTTTCGCGCCGGCCGCTACTTGATGGTCGGCGCGCAGCCTTATTCGGAATTGCAAAGGCTGGTCGAGCACGTAATGAAAGAGCCGGGTGAACCAATTTCCGCCGACTAGTGCGGCAGCTCTTAATTCAAGCAATTATTTCAACATAATTTCTGCCAAGAGGCGATAGCGTGAGCAGGCCGCAATCGAGGATTGCAAAAGAGCTCCGGATAGCGGCATTCGCCGCCGCGCCCGGCAACACACGCGCACGCCATAGAATCGGTTCTGGAGCACTAAAAAACTTTATGAGGGCGGAGCGATCCGCGGACGGGTTCGTCGATCATCTGCTCGGTCAACATTTCGGCGGAGACAAAAAGGATCACTACAGCCTGATAAACACTTGATACCCCAAGGACCCCAATGTAAGCCCACAAACCGATGCTCTTAGATAAAAGAATTGGCGCCCATCCTATTGCTGTTACTCCGCCAACAAACAGAGCAATCAAGACAAGTTTTTTGGCCCGGGAAGCTTGCCTTAGCGGTGAAAAGGTGATGAGTGCCAAGCCAGCGATCAGGGCTACGAATGGTGCTAGGAAAGCGCAAAATACCGCCGCTGCTGCCATGGTATCCTCCTCAGATTCGGACCGTTTTATGCTGCTCAAACTCCCTGATTGACTTCTGAGCAGTCATTGAGCAATCGAAATGCCAGGATTCGAGTAGCGGCCCGGTGCGGTTTTCCTCGGGTTTAATTAGGCGATTATCGCTTTGGGCAATAACAACGCCGAGAACAATCTGTTCGCGGCAGTGGTCGCACGTTAACTTCGTTAACAGCGCTGTGAACATCGTTGCCGCTGCTTACTGCCGTGCCATAGCAAGCGCGCCGCGCCCGCCTCGGTGCGACGCTCCACTTCACCACCGGCTGCTAGAATAATAAGATTGCTGCGAGGTTGACAGCGGCGCCGCTAAGACGTACATTTAGCACTCCTACTTCAGTAATCGGCCTTCTGAAAGAGGATGACCAGACTTGAAGGCCTCCAACGTCTCCCCTTGCGAAACGTTCTCTAAAGGATATCCGACCAGAGCGTGGCCTAAGCTAGTCTTCCATGTTCTGCCCTATAGCAGTCTGAATCTCAGGGTCAAAAGACACAAACATTCTCTCATAGGAGGAGAACATGGGTAGTAAATTGTATGTTGGTGGGTTGCCTTATTCAGTAACCGGGGGGCGCCTGCAGGAATTATTTTCAGCGCATGGAACCGTCGAATCGGCCAACGTCATCGCCGATAAGTTCACGGGACAATCCCGTGGATTTGGCTTTGTTGAGATGAGTTCGAGCAGCGAGGCTCAAAAAGCCATCGAATCGCTGAACGGAACCCAGCTCGACGGGCGGACCTTGACGGTCAACGAGGCCAAGCCGATGGCGCGCCGCGATAACGAGGGCGGTGGCCGTCGCGACGGCGGACGTAATCGCTGGTAGTTTCTCTCGTGCAGATCTAAATACGAAACATAACCCAGGGGCAATTAGTCGGATTGCCCCTTTTTCTCGCCTGGGAGCCGTCTCCTCTGATTTCAGAGTAGACTCTGTTCATGCTTATATGACTAACCGGTCTTCCAGGGACATTGATAGCGCCGGAATTTACCCAATGGAGGCTCTATGGCTGAGCGTGACGTGGTTAAACAGATCGCAGAGCTGTTAAGGGGCATCATTCGAAGTATAGACAAAAAACTCGAATACAGTCTGATGGATCAGACTCAAGAAGGAAGGTTCTCTCTGCGCCTGTCAACTCGCGGTCGTGAGGGAGTCGTTTGCCTCGCCACTGACGATTTGAGAGCGGCGGGACAAGATGCCGTGCGCAAGAATATTATTCGGCAGAAAATCAAGAACAAGCGAGATCACTTACTCTCTAACTATGTGGTGGATGTTATGGGGGTGACTATCGCCAGAATGCTGAAACAGGCTGCTGGGACGAGGGAAGAATTCAAGCCGTCTTTCTTCAGGCGGCCGCAGGGAAGACGAAGATAAAGCGTGACCGTCGCCT
This sequence comes from uncultured delta proteobacterium, assembly GCA_963801935.1. GTDB lineage: Bacteria > Desulfobacterota > Binatia > UBA9968 > UBA9968 > DATACQ01. The sequence continues at coordinate 149,188 of CAWDHA010000014.1, read as the reverse complement.
GCTAGATCTTAGCGTATGCTTCCTTTATAGAGCTCCGTCAAGAATCCGCTTTTCTCAATTTCGCGCAAAAAACTCAGATCCATAAAATCTCCGGGCTTGAAGCTTTTCGCTTTGGCATCGGTTTCACGGTCAAGTTCGCCCTGAATCGCCTCGTCGGTGGGGATGGGCAGCGGGTCCATCACTTCGCGCTGGTCATCATATAAAAATGCTACCTGCTCGCTGGTGGCGCCGCGAAAGAATTTTTGCAAAGCCTTTATTGAGCCTTCGCGATTGGCGCGAAAGTAGTGAAGGCCTTCGACGTAGGCGCGTAAAAAGCGTGCAATGCTCTCCCGATCGCGAGCTATAAACCGGCGCGTGACATTCAGCGTCGCGCCGATCCCCGGAAGCTTCAGCTCTTTGGCATTTGCCCCGGGCAGCATTTTTGCCCGGCCTTGATGAACCAGCAATAGTGATGACTCACCGCTGACGGCCGCGTCAACTTTGCCGGCAACCAGCGCGGAAGCGACCTGAGGGGTCCCGCCCATCTGCAGGATGCTGACGTCGGCATCGGGCTTGAGCCCGATTTTCCTCAACGCATCGCGCAAAAATGTATCACCCTGAGAGCCGTATTGCGTCACACCGACGGTCTTACCCTTGAGCTCCTGCAAGCGCTGCAAAGAAGAGTCCGGGCGCACCAGAACCCTTTGACCGGTAAAATTCGTAGTGCCGGCAATAATCACGGGATCGGCGCCGCGAAAACGCGCGCGCAATACTGATGAAGTTCCACCCAGGGCATAATCGATGTCGCCAGCGATAAGAGTTTGAATCAACCGCGGGCTGCCGGTCAGCAGGATCACTTCCGCATCGATGCCGTGTTTGGTAAATAAGCCGGCTTCTTTAGTGATCGCTGGAATCGCTTGGGTAATTCCGGGAGCCACATAGGCTGCTAGAACCCTCCGGCGCGCTTGGGCGATGGCGGCATCGTTAAAAAGCGCCGTCACCGCCGAAAGCACTGCGGCTATTAAGAGACATTGCCACTTCATTGTCATCTTTGTTTCCCTTCCAAATCTTGTGATCCGACCGCCACGTAACACGCAGCCCAATCGCTGTCGCCCGGTTGGACAAGGTAAGGCCGAAAGTTGTTTGGTTTTGCATGATGGCCGCGAGCATAAGACGATGCGGCGCCATCTTTCAAGCGCGGTGCTTCGAGGTGATAGCGTACCAATCGTTCCATCATTCAAGCCCCGTCTCTGTCCCCGGCGGCGACCGTATCGGAATGTCATTACTTGGAGCAGCCGACGACTGCCATGATTGGAACTATTTTGATTCGCTCCGCAACAAGCCTGTTTTAGAAAACAGCTTGATCGCATCGACCAGCGGCTGCCTGCGGCTTGCCGCCGCGTCGATGTTAAGATCGGCGATAGCGTTCAGAACTTTTTCGATCGCCGGGACGACGATCGGCGTCAAACCGTAATAAGCAAGAGTTTCACGCAACTCGATCATCTCTTCGCTGCGCCGTCTAGCATGCACCGGCAGCGAGCCGATCGAGTTGCTGACCTTTTGCAGCAAACCCGGATAATTCTGGTTATAGTCTGCAAGTGTCTCATCAAGCAGGCCGAGCGCGCTTGCGCCAACCAACAACTCGGTGAAAAGCCCCGCGAGGCCTTTGCTCAAGCCGGCATGGATGACTTTGAACGCCGATGCCTGCGCCGTACCCGGTCCAAGCACTTTGACCTGCAGACCTAACTGGTTAAGTTCGCTCAGCCGGCTCGCCGCCGGCCCGGATACATAAACGACTGTACCCTGGTCCAGCTTTGCCGCGCCGCCTATGATGCAACCATCGATATAATGCGCTTGCGCCCCGGTAATGGCACGGTCCAACGATTCGGCCGTCATCGGTGAAACCGCATTGGCATCCATGTAGAGAGAGCCGGTTCGGCCGACTTTCATCAGCGCCAGAGCCGCTCTTTCGGCAACTTCTTTGGCGGCCGACGGAACCACAATCGATACTAAGAGATCGACCTGACCAACTAAATCCGCCATCGAGGAGACAAGCTCGACGCCGATACTCTGCGCGCGCTCGCGTGTCGCCGCGCTCCTGCCCTCTTCGACACTAAGGACTTTCACTCCATGTGCGCCCAACACACGCGCCCAGTGATAGCCCATCTCGCCGATGCTGAGAATGCCGATACGCTCAAAGCTCATGGCGCCTCCAACCTTTCTTGTTCCTTAGTTAGTGGTTTCTGGATTGTTGTTTTCCTGTGCAAAACTCGAGACTGGAAAGGAGAAACTCGAACTCGTCGACTTGCCCGAATATATGCCGGATTGATGAACACGTTAACCGTTTGCTTGACAGGTCAATCCCTGCCGTATAGACCAGCTAGTAACTTAACCCAGGAGGTGTTTATGCCCAAACTTCGCCATTTAGCTATTCGCACGGAAGATACCGCAAAGCTAGCGGCGTTTTACAAAGACGTTTTCGAAATGGAGGTCCTGCACCACGACAAGCAGGAGGGCGGCGTGATTTATCTCACCGACGGCTATTTCAATCTCGCAATATTGCCGAACCGGGAACAAAACTCGCCCAACGGGCTTTACCATTTTGGTTTCGAGGTGGAAAACGGCGAGGCGATCGTCGAAAGAATGAAAAAGGTAAATCCTAACAAACTGCCGAAGCAGCGCCCCAACGATCGCCCTTATGCGGAGACCCGCGGTTCTGATCCGGATGGAAATTACTTCGACATTTCCGAACATGGATTTCTCAAAGTAGAACTGGTGGGCGACAAAAAACCAAGTTAACCCTGGTGCGTTGATACAAAAGGGAACCATGGCGATGGGCTTTCTCCGCGGATATTTTCTCGCTAGCTTTTCTTTATTTCTGGGACTCTTACCCAGCGTCGCGCAGCCGCAGACTCGTTCCAACTATGCCTCGAGCATTACCAGTGAAAGCATGGCGGCTATATGGATCGCGAAAGAACTGAACCTCTTTAGGAAGTACGGCCTTGAAACCCAATATATACTGATGCCGCGCTCGCCTCTCGCCGTCGCTGCGCTCATCGCCGGCGAGATCGACATCGCGGTGATCGGCCCTGGACACTTGGTCAACGCCAGCTCCAGTGGCGCAGACCTGATCGGCGTCGCCAATCTAGTGCAGAAGCTCGACTACCGCCTGAACACCAGACCGGAAATTAAAAAGAAAGAAGAGCTGCGCGGCAAGCGTATCGCCATCAGCGGTCCAGGCGCGACGTCGCACCTGGTAGCGCTCTTGGCCCTGCAAAACATGGGCATGGACGCGAATCGCGACAGGATAGCTTTTCTCACCATTCCCGGCACCGAGATCAACCGTCGCCTCGCGCTCGAAAGCGGCAGCGTTGATTCCACCACACTCAACGGGTCCGTCGGCGATACTTATGCTCAGAAGGGTTATCCCGTGCTGTTCAATTTTAAAGGGACCGGAGTCGTAATGCCGCAGACCATGCTCGTCACTACGCGCCGTTTCGCAACGACCAAACCTCAGGTTATTGAGTCGTATATGAAGGCGCTAATTGAAGCGATCGCTTATCTGCTTGATCCGGCTAACAAGGAAGGCGTCGCCCGCGCCATGGCGACCAACTTGCGCTTAGCGAGCGCCGGTGAAGCCGACGAAGCCTACAAGGCTGTGGTTAGCGCTTACGAACGGGTCCCTTATCCCACCATCGAAGGCATGAAGCGCCTCCACGGCTTGCTCACAAACATCAATCCAAAACTCGCCGACGCCAAGGTCGAGACCATGATCGACGACTCGTTCATCCAAAAGCTCGATAGCTCCGGTTTCGTTCAGAGCGTAGCCAAAAGACACTGACAAGGATTTTTTATCCGGCTCGGTCTCACCTTGCTTCGGGGAATATTTGATCAAGGAGAGCAACGCAGCCAGCGGGGATTGATCGTCCGGTCGAATGCAGCCAGACTTTCACCACGGGCTGCTAGGGCATTAGCCCATCCGCTGCATATTATTTCCTAGCGGCGGCAGCCATACTTCGATCTTTCCCGGTGCAGCATTTTCGAAGTTTCTGCCATCGCGTTCGAGAAGCTGCAGAGATATGTTATTACCGCGCTTGCCGAGCTCCGACTGGACTAGCGACCTCACCCTCTCGGCATCGGATCGATCGCGCGGGAAAAAGAATCGCACGTCACCCCGAGTTGGATTTCGTGAAAACCGGGCATCGCGCACGTTGTAACCGTCAACTTTAAGAACGTTTCCGATCGCTTCGATTATCGAACGGTCACGCCCCTCGGAGGTATGAACGTATACCGTCCGGACCGACTGCACGTTTCTTGGTGATCCCATCTCTTCAGACGAACTCACCCTTTGAATCGCCGGCTCTCTTACGAATCTCTGTTTTTCTATACTCCGCTCCGGCAGCGCCGCCTCTGGCAGTACTGGGGACAGCTGAGGCTCTGTCGGCAGAGCCGCTACATTAGGAACTTCAGGAAGCTCGGCTGATCGAAAATCGGCCAGCGGCACCACTTCGCTTTTCTCCGGTATCTCAGTAGCTTGCTGGCTTTTAGTTTGTTTCAACGCGCGTTGGATGTCGTAAGACCTCGGATCCTTGTCGATCTCGGTATAAAACATCCCTGCTGCGAAAAGCACCGCTAGCGACGCCGGCCATCCCACCCACCGAGCAGCGCTGCGGCGCCAAGGATTAGGCTTATCGCGGTCGGCAGTTTCAGTAGACCGGGAATGGTGTCTGATCTCGGACATTAACGCGGCTACTTCGAATTCGGTTTCTCCGGTGCGCTGGAGAGTCTGCCAGACTCTCTCAACGGTGCCGGCATTGATCTGGTCGGATGAGGCAGAGTAAGCGGAAAACAGCGCCTTAGCCGAGATTATGTTAATCAACCCGGGATTTCCCTTGGAATAGGCGGCGATGCGCTCGATCGCGCCGAGCTGAAATAGCTCTGCTGGGGAATTCCCGGAGCACGCCACGCGGTGATTTATGTAGCCGCCAACTTCGTTTGTTTGAAGTGACTCAACCCGACACCATAGCGCGATATTGCGGGTGAACGACTCAAGCGCCGGATTTTTAAGGTTTCTTTCGAGCTCTGGACGGCCGACAAGGATCAACTGCAGCAATTGTTTGTCGTCGGCACGCAGCTTTGATAGGACTTCGAGCTGCTGCAGCGAATCCAGCTCCAATTCTTGAGCGTCCTCCACGACCACTGCCACTATGCGATCCTGTGCCAGTTGCTGAATCAGATAATTTTTGAGATCCTCAACGGCTGCATGCCGCCCAGCTGAGGTATCCGAGATGCCGAGCGCACACATCAACTGAGTGAGCAAAGACGCAGGCTCCAGGTTCGAACTCGAAATTGCGCCGATTTGAATATTCGACTCGCATCGATCCTTTATCATCCTGATCAAGGTCGTTTTGCCGGTTCCCGACTCGCCCGTTACAACGATCAGACCGCTCCGCAGCTTTATTCCATAACGCAACGCCAGAAAGGCTTCTTGAGTAGCGCGATTCGCATAAAAGAAACGCGGGTCGGGGGCAAGATCAAAAGGCGGCTCGGATAATCCAAAATATTTCAAGTACTCAGTTAGCATGCTCAGCAATTCCTTTCCCAGCAAATAAGCCTGAGGTCGCCAAGTTTGGTCCGAAGAGGGAGTAAATTGTGTTACCAGGACACGAAATATCGCCCGGCTATAAGCCTTGCCCCATAATACAACGGTACAACTGGCGAATCAGTAGTCAAGACTCATTCGCTTAACGCGTTACTGCGGTCTTCCGAGGGTGCACTGTTCGATGTTAGGCTATAGTCCCGGAAGTATCGCTATTCCCTTTTAGACGCGCGATCCGCTAAACAATTAACTGGCGGCACGGAAGGTCAGCACGCCGACATGAAATGTCCAAAATGTGGCACAGAGACGCTGAAGGAGTTTATCGTGAAGGGGGTGGTTGTCGAGCGCTGTTTTTCTTGCAGCGGCACCTGGTTTGATGCCTACGAGCTTACGCAACTTCTCGCACAGGATGCCGGATACGTAGCTTCGCTGCGGCGCGGATCAATTAAAGAACAGTTGGCCGGCAAGAAAGGTTTCTGTCCGCGTGACGACTCAGAGTTAATACGCGTTTACAGCAGCATTGATCGTTCAGTCATCCTGGACGCATGCGCGGAGTGTCACGGCATTTGGCTCGACGGCGGCGAATTCGACAAACTCTTCGCCTCGCGCCAGCACTAATAGCCTCCATCAGGAGGAAAGGGGAGGCTTTTGCCCCCCTTTTTATTTGCCAACTACAAACAGATCACTGAACGTTTATTTCGATCTGCCGCGGTTTTAGCTCCTCCGCCTTGGGAATGCGCACCTCAAGTACGCCATCCTTATAGGTCGCGTCAATCGCCTCTTGTTTCACAGCCTCAGGAAGATTGAATGACCGCCAAAACTTGGCGTTAACCCTCTCGACATGGCGATATTCAACGCCCTCTGCTAGCTTCTCCGATTTCCGCTCACCACTCAAAGTCAGAGTGCCATCCTTCACTTCGAGATTGAAATCCTCCCGCTTCATTCCGGGAAGCTCAGCGCGGATCAGGTACACGTCTTTGCTCTCCAAGACGTCAACGACGGGATACCCCTTCGCAGAACCCGACTGCATCCAAGGGCGACCAAAGTTATCATCGAGCAGATCGCTGAAAAGCGAATGCATGTTTCCTAGACCTGGAAAAGGTTGCCATTTTACTAGTTCCATCTTTATTTCCCTCCTTGATGAAAAAAAATTAAGCACGGGGTCGAACGCTGTCAACCGGCTTGACAAATCGCCGCCACATGATTCATCGCAACGCAGTCCGAGCCAAAATAGGGGGCCCAGTGGACTTCAGCGAATTCACGCCGTTCATCAATGGACATCAGTCGACCAGTCAATCTGGCTTGGGTTAGGATAACCTCTTAAGGTTTGATCGCGCATGGTTTGCGCCAGAGAAATTTATTTTCGCGCTCCGACTCTTTGACAAATTTCCTGCCCCTGAGCGTTTTCTGTTGATCAGTCGATTCAGACGAGAGCTGCCTTGGGCGAATCGATTCTCGGGTTGTGATGTGATAGACAGGTTTATCAGAAATGAGTACCGGATCGGCAAAGACGAGCAAGGTAACGGATTGTTCATGCAACTCTGCGGTTTCTACCGAGCGCGGTTAATGTATGGCCAAGCAACTTAGAATCTGCCTTATCAACCCAAAGTTCGAGCCCTCGTACTGGGGCTTTGAGTATGCCTTGCCGCTCTACCCCGGAAACAAAAAAGCCACCATGATCACCGGCGCGTTGCCTTACCTTGCCGGCCTAAGCGAGGGCCACGAGGTTCGACTGATCGACGAAAACGTCGAAGCGATCCCGTGGGACGTCCTAAAAGACTTCGATATCGTCGGCGTGACGGGGATGAACGTGCAAAAGGCGCGCATGCGCCAGATTCTAGATCAATTACGCCCGATGAACGTGCTAACGGTCGTCGGCGGCGCCTATGCTTCCGTAGACGAACACTTTTTCGATGGCCTTTGTGATGTCGTATTTACCGGCGAAGCCGATGAAACCTGGCCCGAGTTTTTGCGCTGCATCGCCGACGGCAAGCCTTATGATACGCTCTACAAACAGCAGAATCCAACCGATATGACCAAGGTCCCAAAGGCGCGATTCGATCTTCTCAAGGTTGACCGTTACGCTTCAGGCGCCCTCCAATTCTCTCGTGGCTGCCCGTTTCAGTGTGAATTTTGTGACATTATTGTGACCTTCGGTCGGCGCCCCAGAACTAAACACCCGCAACAGGTGATGGAAGAACTAGACGAAATGCGCCGGGTCGGTTTCTTTTCATGCTTTATCGTCGATGACAATTTTATCGGCAATAAGAAAGCCGCCAAAGAACTGCTGCGCTTGATCATCCCCTGGCAGCAGAAAAATGGCTATCCGCTGCGGCTGACCACTGAGGCGAGCATCAATCTGGCGGATGATCCAGAGCTTTTGGAATTGCTTTATCAGGCGAACTTTCGCTCTGTTTTTATCGGCATCGAGACGCCCAGGATGGCCTCGCTCAACGAGACCAAAAAATTTCAAAACACCCGCGGCGATTCCCTCGAAGCAAAGCTCGCCCGAATTCGCAACGCTGGGATGGAAGTGAGCGCGGGGTTCATCGTCGGCTTCGATAACGACGACCGCACGATCTTTGAGGACCAGTTTCACTTCATTCAGGAGAATGGGATCCTACTGGCGATGGTCGGCATGCTCACCGCAGTACCCAAGACTCCGCTTTACGAACGATTGGAGAAAGAGGGACGTCTCAGGCTCGATGATCCCAACTGCAACATCGTGCCGAAGAAAATGACACCCGCCGAACTTCAACAAAATTACTGGGCGCTACTTAAACGCTTGTACGATCCGACGGCTTTCTTTGACCGCTATTTCACCGTCAGCGAGTATCCCGATTTCGCGCGACGGCGCGCGGAAATCAGTAAACGCGCAAACGAGGGAAAGACGCTGCCAACCTTGGTTTACGGTTTGCTCCTGCTGCAGAGTTTAGTACGAGCTTTGATCAGAGATCGAAGTTTCATGGCGATCGGCAGCATCTATATGCGGAATTTTTTTCAGCGGAGCTTGCGCGTTCGAGCTGATGTCATCGGCTTCGCGCAGTTTATGAATCGCTGTGTAACGCACTGGCATTTTTACAAGTTCACGCGCGAAGGGACGGCGGGAAAGCTCAGGTTGTTCAACTCGGGGTGAAAAGTAAGTCAGCCTTCAGCGAGCACGCACCACTTTATGGTGAAAAGGTCAGGTGCAAGTCGCTAACGGCTGAAATCTCTAGCAGCCCGTGGTGAAGGTGTGGCGTCGTACCGACCACGGGCGAGGCGCCCTGATGGGAAGGCGCGACGACCGAGATATCGGGAATATTTGAGGGGAGCAGCAACGCAGCCAACGGGGATCGATGCCCCGTCAAATGCAGTCAGATTTTCACCACGGGCTGTTAGCTGTCAAGCAACCAAGATTAGTTAGAGCTGTTTCATAGCTCCCAGATAATCGCCCAGTGCCCTGCCAAACGCGGCGGCGTGAACACCGTAAGAGCCGAATTCTTTGAATGCGCTCAAGGCCCACAAGGCGGCTTCGCGCCAACGGAGATCGCCGGTCGCTGCCGCAAGGCTCAGAAAAAAACCCGCCGCGATTCCGTTTGGTTCGACCAGAGTCAGCCGCAAGCTCAAGTAAGCAAATCCGCTGACTTCGAGATCGAAATAGCCGCCGTTAGGATTTTTAAAGCGCGCAATAATCAGTTGCGCCAGTTCAAGCGCTTGCCGAAGATAGTTTCTCTCGCCGGTAGTCGAGTAAGCTTGAAGCAAGGCTCTTCCGACGAGCACCTGATCGGGTAGCCAGCCGCCGAGCCACGCCACGCCGTCGAAGTAATGAAACATTCCTCCCGCGGGGTTGCGGCACTGAAGCCTGAGAAACTCCAGCGCCTTGAGCGCGCGCTGCGCGCAAGCGGTATTCTCTAAAACTATCGCCGCATCGAGATAAGCGCCGGCAACAAGCGCATTGGCATCCGTGTAAATGCACTTATCGATAATCGTAAAAAATTCATCGGACCTCTGCTGCTCGCCATTGACACGCAGAAAATCCTCACAGCCAAAAAACGCGCCGCTAACAGAATCGTACAATTTGGCGTCCAGGTAATCGATGATGTCTTCGCTCATGCGCGCGTACTCGGGACGTCGAGTCAGGCGATAAACGCCGAGGCAATTGTTTATGAGCCCGGCCTGCTCCGCCAGGAGTTTCTCCCGATGCGGTTGCTGCCAATCCGGGCCGGTCGAAGTACGGAAATATCCACCTTCCTGGCGATCGTGGATCGCCTGTTCCCGCATTCGATCAAGAGTTAAACAAACATGATTCAGATAGCGGGCATTTCCTGTCGACTCATATCGCGCCAGCAGGAAATCGTTGGGTTCGGATTGGATAAACTTTTGCCCTGCGCCGTATCCGCCATTTTCACCGTCGGCGAGCGCCATGATCGTGCCGTCGATCTGCACCAAACTAGATTCATTGAGGCCGGGTCGCGTCAGAGAATTGCCCGACGCAGCGCCAGGAGCGCGCGCGGTTGAGTTTGCCGGGTTGGCAGCCTCCGCGCTCTGCTGATGATCCATGTAGACGCGCAGCAAGAGATCTTGTAATTGATCGCTGGTTAGATAATTCGCGGCGGCGATCGCTTCGCCTTTAGGTGTCATAAAGACAATCGTCGGCCAGCCATTTTGGTTATAGCGCACATCGATATCGGGCCGTTGCGCGTTCTCCGCCCTGATCGAAATGAAATAAGCTCTCAGTAACGCGATGTTTTCAGTTTGAGAAAACGCCTCCTCGTCCATGCGCTGGCAATAGCGGCACCAAAACGCCGCGAGAAACAGCATCACCGGTTTGTTCTGCTGACTGGCAGCGGTGAACGCCTCCTCGCCCCAATCGTACCAGCGAAGCAAATTGGCTCGGTTGGGATTAGGTGAATAGCGCATCATGTTTTTTGCGCCTGAGTATTACTGCTGGCCAAATTAGCTGCTTTGTTGCGGGACCTGGTTAGGATATAAACAAACTAGCGGAATTTACAATCAAGGTCCTGCGTGAAGTATCGTCTGCGTTCGCTAAAAAAATCCCCGTAATCGCGTTTTCACAGGCGGAACTCGAGAGCCACGAGCATTTCCTCACGGCTGCTAGGGTCGCGGCGGCAAGGGATCCGCGCCGGAGAGCTTGTTAAACAAGTCGACAACCTCTCGGTCCCGGGGTAAATCGCGAATCGCCTTGGTGAGTTCGTCGGGCATCAGCGGCGTGGGCTCCTCGCCGACAAGCTTTTTGAATTCCGCGTAAAATTGGGCGTCATTAAAAGTCTTGCGCATCGCTTCGCGAAGGATCTGGACCTTATCTCGCGGGGTTCCCGGAGGAAAGACAAAAGGAGTTCCCGCACTGACAAACGCCCGGTGCATGGCGAGAAGTTTTCGGTCCTTCTCGGATTTTGCAAATTGTTCAAGATCAGGCAACTCGGCAAAGACGGGGGCGGGGTGTCTCCGCCCTTTGGGAACCTCGATGACGAGATGGAGATCGACCAGGTTCTTCTCGAGCCAATCAGGCGCTTCTCGTAATAGAGTAGCCTGTATGGTCCACCTGGCGTCGAGCTCACCCTGCATCAAAGCGAGATTGACTTCGTTGCCCTGGGCGAATCCGGTAACAAAATTTGGCTCTTTCATGCTGAGAAGATACGCCAGCACGCGGCCGATGTTATAGAGGTTGTGCCCCACAGACTGGGCTCCGAGACGCACGCCCGAGGCGCTCCGTAACTTCTCCATGGTATCGAGGCGAGCTTCCTTGCGGCTCAGAAAAATATAAGGTTCGCCGCTTGTAGGAGAGCCAAGATAGATCAGTTTATCGATGTCATAGAGAACCCCGGTCGAGCCAAGTACCGCCGCCGGGACAATGCTTGAGAGCATAACGCCCATGGTCAACCCGTCCGGCCGCGCTCTGTAGAGGTGGTTTCCGGCCTTGCGTGAGCCGCCGCCGGGCATGTACTCGATGGCCAGGGAAGGTTTTCCCGGTATGTGTTTCTGGAGAACAGCAGCAGTGGCTCTGAAGCGCAAATCGACCGTGCCTCCGGGTCCGCCGCCGTAGACGACGTTAATGGTCTTGCCTTGATAGAAGGGAGTCTGAGAGAATCCGTAGCCGATGAGCACGCAACATAAAGGCGCGGCCAAGAAGATGACGACAGTTAATTTTTTCATGAAGCCTCCAGCGATGGACGCAGGATGATGGCACAATCGCGTGTGAGTCATCTACCCATGAGGTTAGGCCCGCCTGAGAATTCGCACAGCCACCGCGTCTAGAGTGATATTTTATTTGGCTCAAGTCACTCTTGCCCGTGATCCAAAAGCTTATTCAGCAAGAACCTTGCGGTCTCATGAATGCCGGATGCGCTTCATCTATTTGAACGCGTGTGTTCTAGCTTTGAAATAGCATCGTCAAATAGCCCGTGCCGTTGCTACCCTGGTAGCAAAGAGAATTTCCTCTTACATCTCGTCCGAGCGCGCCGCCGAGCATGTAGGGATGCGCGGCCCGCCCTTCCGGGTTCCAGGTCTCGAAGTCATGGTCGCTCATGTCAAGCAGCCGGCCGTGTTGCCCCTTCTCCAACCATTCTGTGGCGAGCCGATCGAAGCTCACCGTGCGGCACGACATAGTCCGGCGGTCTGGAGAAGTCGAATGTATGCGACAAGCCGCCGCGCGCTAGCGATAACCCATCGAGGCCAGGAACTGCTTGAGGGAGTGAAATTGCAAGTAAGGATTGCTCTGTTTTTCTTGACCGATAGTCGAGGTCGGACGAACTGAATAATTGTGCCCGGGAAAAAGAATCGTATCGTCCGGCAGCGCCATCAGCTTCTCGGTCAAACTGTAATAAAGTTGCTCGGCATTGCCGCCGGGCAAGTCCACTCTGCCGCAAGCGCCGATAAACAGCGTGTCTCCCGAAACGATCCGTTCATCGACGATAAAGCACTGCGAGCCGGGCGTGTGGCCGGGCGTATGCAACAGTTGGATTTCGACGCCGCCGACGTCGATCTTATCGCTGCTCTCGCTCTTGATCAAATCTGACGGCGCGAGCCCCTTCAAAAACCCCGCTTCCGCCTTGTGCACCACGACCTTTGCCTTGGTTTTGCCGAGAAGCTCGCTTACTCCTTCGATATCGACGCCGGAAAATCGCCCGCCGACGTGATCCGGGTGGGTGTGGGTTACCAACGCGTGTGTGATCTCAAGATCGTCCTCGGCGGCGATGCGAAGGATCGTATCGATCTGCCACGCCGCATCGACCACCGCGACTTTACGCGTTACCTTCGAACCGATGAGATAGACGTAGTTCTGCATCGGGCCGATCTCGAGTTGTTTGAAGTAGAGACGGTCGTTCATGTTTGCCGGGCAACCCAGAGCTCTGACCTAGCGAACCTTTGCTGACAGCGTCTCGTAACTCACTCCTTCGCCGTTGTCCCGACTCACCGGCAATCCCGATGCCGCCCAGCCCGGCCGAACCAGATTGCCCATTTGATCGCGCATGCCGCCGAAACCGCCGAGCATGTTGGCGATCTCCTGATAACCGGCCTGTTGCAGCAAGCCGCAGGCGGCATTAGCGCGCGGTCCCGCCTGGCAACCTATGACAAGAATTTTATCTTTTGGAAAATTCGCTTCGACAACTTTGACGAAGTCAGGGTTCATTACCATACCGCGCGCTGGGTCGGGGAGGGCAACTGGAATATTGACGGCACCGGCTGGGTGGCCGCCGCTGAACTCAGATTCCGAACGCACGTCAATGTAAACGGCATCGGCGCTAGCGGCGAGCAATTCGTGAGCTTGTTGCGGGGTAACTTCTTTGGTGGCCATTATAACTCCTGTTTCGCGTTTCGTGTTATGGGTTTAGGTTAACTCGAAACTCAAAACCCGAAACCTGGCGCGCTTCGCGCCCTACATCCCCATAATATTATACCCTGCGTCGACGTGCACAATCTCGCCGGTGACGGCGCTGCCCCAGGGACCGCACAGATAGAGCGCCGTTTTACCGACTTCTTCGGCATCGATGTTTCTCTTCAGCGGCGACCTTTCAGCGACGTGATGCAGCATCGACTTGAAATCCGCTATTCCCGCTGAGGCCAAAGTTCTGAGCGGTCCGGCGGAGATCGCGTTTACTCGAATCCTTTTGGGTCCAAGATCATAAGCTAAATAACGCACGCTCGCTTCCAGTGCGGCCTTGGCGATTCCCATCACGTTGTAGTTGGGAATGACTTTTTCGGATCCCATGTAAGTCAGGGTTAGCATGGCGCTGTCGCGCCCCTCCATAAGCGGCACGGCGTAGCGCGCCAGCGCCACCAGCGAGTAAGCGCTTACATCCATAGCGAGATGGAATCCAGCGCGGCTGGTTTGCACATAAGGATTGGCCAGATCTTCTTTGTTGGCGAAGGCGATGGCATGGATCAGAATGTCCACTCCGCCCCACTGCTGATTGAGCGTTGAAAAAACCTTTTCGATCTCCTCGTCTTTGGTGACATCGCACGGCAGTATGATTTTCGCGCCGATGCCTTCGGCGAGCGGCCGCACCCGTTTCTCCAAAATCTCTCCGGCATAAGTGAAAGCCAGCTCCGCGCCCTCGGCATGAAGCGCCTCGGAAATTGCCCAGGCGATGCTGCGCTCATTGGCGACACCGAAGATCGCCGCTTTCTTTCCGTCCACTAGCCCCATCCGTGACCTCCCGACCGAAAACTTGTCACTGTAGCTAATCGAGGTCAACCACAGTAAAGAGGTCATTCCCGCCAAAGCGGGAATCCAGGCTCTTTGCTAACCTGGATGCCCGCCTGGGCGGGCATGACGACCGAACAAGAGATAGCAAGATTTTATTCGCGGACTTACTCTCCCCTAGAACTCTGAATTTTCTTTCGGCGACAATATTACTTCTTCGCCTTCGGCTTTTCCGCCAGCCCTCTTTGCCAGAGATACTCCGGCTCACCGGTCTGTTTGCCGATCCAGCGCGACAACACGAAAAAAAGATCGCTCAAGCGGTTGACATATTTGAGCGGCCATTCGCTCAGCAGCTCAGCGCGCGCGAGCCGGATAATTTCTCGCTCTGCTCTGCGGCACACGGTGCGGCACTGATGCAAGTAGGCGGCGATCCTGCCGCCGCCCGGGAGGATGAATGACTTGAGCGGTTCCAGCTCCTTCTGGCATTGGTCAATAATTTGCTCGAGCCTTTTAACTTCATTCTGACCGACGCGGTACATGCCGTCATATGAGAAATCATCCGGCGTCGCTAGTTCGCTGCCGAGATCGAAAAGCTCGTCTTGAATCTGCCGTAAAACACCGTCAAGAAACTGATGCGCGCCGGCCGCGTTCAATTTCTCCTCGTTGAAGGCTCGCGCCAGCCCGAGGATAGAATTCAATTCATCGATGGTTCCGTAGGCATCGATCCGCGGCGAATCTTTGGGCACGCGCTTGCCGCCGACCAGCGCGGTCTCGCCGTTGTCCCCCGTGCGCGTATATACCTTAGTTATTCGAATAGCCATTCGCCTTAAGTAGCCTGTGAGTCTTGACTGCTATTTGTCATAGCGCGGTTTGAGCTTGTTGCCTGTTCGTCCCCAGGAGCTTCCAAACAAAATAAATAGGAACACCCAGCGCCACGATAAAAAAACCCCACAGCGAATCGATCGGCTTTTCTTTGATTGAGCCCCAGACAATCCACAGATGGATGACGATAAACAGGATCGGCACGATCGGATAGCCCCAGAGCTTATAAGGTCTCCTGAGCTCCGGTCTTTTGTAACGCAGCACCATAACGGAACCGACGGTGAACGCCGAGAACAACGTGATCACCACGCTCACATAGGTAAATAAGGTCCCCCAGGTATTCGTCAAAATCAAAAAACAAGCCCAGATGGCCTGCAGTACGATTGCTCCGGTTGGCGTGCCAAACCTGGGATGAATGCGAGAAAGTCTCTTGAACAAGACGCCGTCGCGCGCCATCGCATAGTAGATCCGCGGTCCGATCATGGTCACGACATTGAGCGCACCGAGGATCGATATCGTGATGATGGCGGTGATCCACGCCGAAGTCTGGTAACCAAAAAGCGCCGTGGTCGCGACTTCCGACATGCGCAACGCGCCCTTCATTTGCGTCACCGGGACGGCGTAAATGTAGACGGCATTGACGGCCAAGTAGAGTAGCGCCACGATGAGCACGCCAAATAGCAATGCACGCGGTAAATTGTTTTCCGGATCGTTTACTTCGCCGGCGATGTAGGTTATCGCGTTCCATCCCGAATAGGCGAAGATCACGGGAATGAACGCCGCGGCAAAGACGCTGGAGTTGGTTATTTTGCTCCAGTCGAACAGCGGCTCAAAATGATCCGCGCTGCCGTTACCGAAAACAACACCGAAAATTATGATCGCTAAAAGCGCGCCGATTTTGAGGGTCGTCAACACGTTCTGCACCAGAGTTCCTTGACGAACACCCAGGCAATGCAATCCCGAGAGGAGCAGCACGACGACGATAGAAAATAACGTGCCCGCCTTGATGGTGATCGGCACGAACGGCAATGCCAGCGAAAGAAAGATATGCTCAGAACCCAAGATCGGAAAAAAGAACGAGACAAACCCATTGAGAATCACCGCGAGAAACGCTATCGCACCCGAGAAGGTGACAAGAAATGACGACCAACCGGACAAAAATCCCATCAACTTGCCATAGGCTTCTCGGATATAGATGTAGTCGCCGCCGGCATAAGGCAGGCTCGCCGACAGCTCGGCACATGTGAGCGCTCCGGCGAGAGCAAGCAGCCCGCCGAAGAGCCACACCAGCAACACCCCTCCTGGAGTTGGCAAGGTCTCGGCGATGGCGCCGGTTGATATAAAGATACCGGTGCCGATCATGTCGCCGGCGATCAACATCACCGCGCTGAACAAACCTATTTGCCGTTTCAATTCGGTCTCAGCCATGACGATTAGCAATACAGGTAATCCCCAAAACAGGCAATCATTTTTCCGGGTGCGTTATTCAGCTTGGTTCCCCCAAATGTTAAAGTAGGCATAGTTCCAGAAGGGAAAGAAAAAGTTTCGTAGCGGAGACGCAGGCTCTGTGCGCTGTTGCACAGGTAACGCCTAACTGCAGTACCGTCATGCCGGCATGGATTGCCGGAACCCAGGCTCACTGCCGGAGCATCCTGCGGTCTGGATGCCGGCAGTCCATGCCGGCATGACGGTCCCCGATATTCTCCGCGGCTTTGCGGTTTTCCGAAATCGCTTTGGGAGAAATTATGAAGCCATCGGCCTTTGTCATTTGCCTCGTTCTGCTAGCCGGGGCTGTTCAAGCTCAAGCTCCAGTCAAACGAGACCAGCATCAGATGCACCGGCTCCATCGCGATCCGAAAGAATACATCGGCGCGCTGGAAGATCCCAAACGCGATGCCCATCAAAAGCCGCACGAAGTGGTCCATGCACTGGGCTTAAAATCCGGAGAAGTGATCGCCGATATCGGCGCGGGCTCGGGTTATTTTACCTTCCACTTGGCGCGCCACGTCGGCGCTACGGGTAAAGTCTATGCGGTGGATGTAAGCGCCGATATGATTTTGCACATTAACCGGCGCATTCGCGATGCCAAGGCAAGTAATGTCGTTGCCGTGCTCGCGCAACCAGACGATCCACTGCTGCCGGAGTCTGTGAATCGCTTTTTTATCTGCGACGTTTGGCATCACGTGGAGAACCAGGCGAAGTATCTTTCGCTGATGAAGAAACTGCTGACGCCCGGCGGTGAGGTCGTGATGATCGACTTTCATCAGGCGGATATTCCGGTGGGGCCGCCGCGGCAAATTAAGATAGCCCGCGAAGATCTGATCAAGCAGATGGAGAACAATGGCTTTCGTTTAACCAAAGAGCACACGTTCCTGCCTTATCAATACTTTTTAGTGTTTGCGCTGAATTAAAACGCGTAAATAAATGAATTGGCGATTGACTTCGGCCTCGGTGCCCGGATCACCTTGCCCGGCGGCGGGCGCATAGCTTGGCTGGACCGCGCGGGCCGTCAGTCGGTTAAAGCGCGCTTCAGATGGAAAAGTAGCAGCGCCGCGGCAACGATCGTCATGCCCCAGGCAAACCAATCGCCAAAACGAACATAGTAGGTTTCGCTCGTCAGGATATCGACTTCGCTGCGCATCACGGCTGGCGTAAATGTCGCCAGCGCCTGAGTCATTTCACCTTTGGCGTTCACCAGTGAAGTCACGCCGGTATTGGTTACACGCAGCAAACTCCGGCGCGTTTCAATAGCGCGAAACTGCGCTAGCCAAAGGTGTTGCCAGGGTCCGACGGAGCGGCCATACCAGGCATCGTTGGTCAGATTGATAAGCACATTAGCTCGCGTTTCGCCGACAAACTTGCGCACGAGATCGGGCATCAAGTCTTCGTAACAGATGAGCGGCGCGGCGCGCACGCCTCTCGGAAGATGAAAGAGTCTTGGCCCCTCGCCGGGTGTGAATCCATCGGCGAAGGGCAAGCCAGGCAAGCGCGATATAAATTTTGCGAAGGGTAGATATTCGCCAAAGGCGAGCAGCACTTGTTTATGATAGCGTCCGAGCACCCTGCCCTTCGCATCGGTGAGAAATGCGGTATTCAACGCTCTGAAATTCGCTGTCCCAGGTTTGCCCCGGAAACTGCGCGCGCCGAAAATAAAGCTGGCGCGCGCCGAGTTGGGCGGCGGAACCAGCTCCAGCGGTAGCACCTGAATAGTTTCGGGTATCCAGAATTCGATCGCCGATTCCGGCCAGACGATCACGGGCACGTCGTCAAGCTCGGCCGTGAGGCGCACATGTTTCTCGAGGTTGTGCTTGGCCAACTCGGGGTTCCATTTGAGATCCACACCGACGTTGGCCTGCACTGAGCCGACCGAAAGTTTTCGAGCTCCCGCCATCTCCTCTGCGACACTTTGGAGGCGCTGGTAACCGTAGACCAGCGACACGATCAGCGCGAGCGCCGCATAGGCAACCGGCAGCAATGCCTCCCGGCGTTCTTGCGGCGCTGCGAATACGACCTTGTAAATAGCCGCGTTGGCCCACATCACGATGAAGCTCGCGCCATAGGGGCCGACAAGATCAGCGGTCTGCACGAACCAGGAAAACCCGCCCTGGGAATTGGCCACGTACCATGGAAACAGCAATGGAAACAAAAATTCGAGCGGCACCCAAAACAACGCGGGAAAAAGCTGCAGCGGGCCAAAGCCGACAGCCCGAACGAAGGCCGCGAAGAGCGCCATCTGCAGACCTTGGAGCGCGGCGTAGATTAGAAACACCGCGACGCTCGCAGCATAGGGCAGGCCGCCAAAAACGCTGATGGTGTAAACCAACCAGTGAAAGCCGGCGAGGTGGGCAAAAAAGCCAGTAAGCCAGCCGTAAAAAATCGCGTGGCGCGTCTTCTGGGCTCTTTCGAATGCCCAGAAGAAGGGAACGAAAGCTATCCACGCCGAGGGAAACAGCGCCGGCTTGACATAGGCGGCGGCCAGAAGTAGCGCCGCGAGCAAACAAAGTGAGACGTGCTTTGCCATGCAGAGGCGGCGCCTGCCAGCCCAGTTATCTCTGAACTTTCCCAGGTGCGTGAGTCATCCCGGCTAAGGCATTTTCGCCGGGATGTTGTCCTTGTCATCAAACGGTGGTGTGAAAATGACGAAAGCAACCGTGGGCTCCAGATCGGTGTTGACGTAGTAATGCGGCACACCGCGCGGAATGTGGGCGAGATCGCCGGCGCTTAAAGTGATGCGCCGGGTGTCGATCACTAAATAGCCGCGGCCCCGCACCATGAGAACCGTGCCATCATGCGCTTTGTGCAGATGAGGAGACTCGCGCTCGCGTATCTGCACCACATGATGGCTCGAGCTTTGGCTCTGACCCAACTTGGTGAGCTTGATGTTCTCATTCGGTCCAAGCGGATTTTCGGCAACTACTTTGGCCAAATCGACGGCACGCAGTTCCTTGCCATATTCATATTGGAGAAAGATATACGGATACTGCGCCGGCGTACAGCCCAGCAGTGCGCCAACAATACTCAAAGCGAGGGCCATGAAACTAGCGGTTCGCGGTCTTGTAATCATACACTCGATCCAAGAATCGCCGAGTCTGCAGTAAAAAAAATCCTGAGCACGCGCGCCGGCAAATACCGTCTAATTATTTCCTCCACCGGCTGAAGAAACGCTTTTGAGCGACGCTCTAGTTATGATATCAACAATTTTAATGTAGCGGATCGTTGGTTAAAAAACCAGTAAGGTGAAAGAGCGCGAAATACATTCGGCGATAAGAATTCTGCGCCGCGAAGTGCCCAAGTGGGACACGCCGATTGTCACGTTGATGGCGGAAACTTACGAAAGCCCCTTCCGCGTGCTGATTTCTTGCATTCTAAGCCTGCGGACACAGGACACCACGACCGCCAAAGCCTCGCAGCGTTTGTTCGCGGCCGCCGACTCGCCGCAAGCGATGCTCAAGTTGAGCGCCAAGCGAATCGAAACCCTGATTTTTCCCGTCGGCTTTTATAGGACTAAAGCCCAAAATATTCTCGATATCTGCAAAACGCTCATCGAAAATTACGCCGGCACGGTGCCCGACGAAATCGACGAGCTACTCAAGTTCAAAGGCGTCGGCCGCAAAACCGCCAATCTAGTCGTGACCTTGGGCTACAGAAAACCCGGTATTTGCGTCGACACCCACGTCCATAGGATTTCTAACCGCTGGGGTTACGTCAGCACCGCCACGCCGGAAAAGACCGAGTCCGCGCTGCGGGCGAAGCTGCCAAAGCAGTACTGGATCGAGTACAACGACTTGCTCGTCAGCTTCGGCCAGCACCTGTGCCGGCCGATCTCGCCGATGTGTAGCCGCTGCCCGGTGGCAAGATACTGCGATCAGATCGGTGTAACGATAAAACGCTAACCGCTTAGGAGCGCCAAATGGCTATGACCGACTTGCACTTACTTTCCGCTTCGGAGGCGGCGCGTTTGATTGGCGCGGGCATTCTTAGTTCCGAGCAACTGGTCGAAGCCTATCTCGCGCGTATCCGCGAAGTGGACCCGCAAGTTGAAGCCTGGACGTTTCTCGACGCGGACTACGCTGTGACTCAGGCGCGGGCTCTCGATGAGCTGCGTTTGTCGGGCCGAGCCATCGGGCCGCTGCATGGGGTTGCGGTCGGGGTTAAAGATATTTTTGATACCGCGGACATGCCGACTGAAAATGGCTCAGTGATTCATGCCGGACGCACACCGTCGCGCGACGCGACCGCAGTGTCGCGGTTGCGTGCCGCGGGAGCGCTAATCATGGGAAAAACCGTGACCACGGAATTTGCGTTTTTTTCCCCGGGCAAGACGCGCAATCCACACAACCCTGAGCACACTCCCGGGGGCTCATCGAGCGGGTCTGCGGCGGCGGTGGCCGCCGGCATGGTTCCGCTCGCCCTGGGGAGCCAGACCAACGGCTCGACCATTCGCCCGGCGGCGTATTGCGGCATAGTCGGTTTCAAGCCGAGCCACGGTTTGATTTCACGCCACCGCGTATCCGCCTTATCGCGCACCCTCGATCATGTCGGCTTGTTCGCGCGCACGGTTGAGGATATTGCCTTGCTCGCCGAGCAATTAGTCGGCTACGATGAAGCCGATCCGGATACGCGACCGCGGGCGCATATCCCCTTTGTAAGTATTTTGAGTGAAGAGCCGCCATTGGCGCCAATGTTTGCCCTGGTAAAAACACCAATGTGGCAGCGCGCCGATGACGACACCAAAGAAGGCTTCGCGGAGCTGGCGGACCAGTTGGGCGAGCAGGTGGAAGAGATCGAGCTTTTTCCTTCGACGGCCGAAGCCTGGGAACTGCATCAGACAATCATGAGCGCCGAAATGGCGCTGAATCTCGAACGCGAATATGACAGAGCGGGCGATCGGCTTTCTGAAAGACTTCGCAAGCAAATCGAGCGGGGACGAGAAGTGCCGGCGCTCGATTATCAACGCGCGCGGGCGCGCATCGAGCCGATTCACGCGAGCTTTGTCGAGCTGTTCGAGCAGCGCTATGACGCTATCTTGACGCCGGCCGCTCCGGGTCCGGCGCCGAGCGGACTCGACACAACCGGCGATCCATCTTTTTGCACCTTGTGGACGCTCTGCGGCATGCCGGCGATCAGCTTGCCGTTGATGCAAGCCAAGAACGGTTTACCGATCGGGGTTCAGCTCGTCGGCCCGCGCGGCGGCGATGCGCGTCTGCTGCGCACGGCGTATTGGCTTTCTGAAAAGATGGCGGAGGCCTAATTCGCACAACGTCGAGATTGAAGCTCGAGGATCGTATTCGGCGCTCCAGGCTTGGATGATCATGGCAACGAAGGTCGGGAACAGGATCGCAGCCCAAGCCGCGTGGGAGACGATGGCCGCGCTCAGCGCTATGGGATGACCGCGTTTTCCATGACGGGAATCACGGGCACACCGTCGAGCAATTGCCGCAGCCAACGCACTTGTGGGGATCGATTTTCATAGCGGCGATCGCTGCTCCGCGCTCTCCAGGAGAAAAGTTTCCGCCGCCGCCAGACCGGCGCCGAGCGTGAGCTTCACGCCAAAACTCTTGAGCGCCATTTCGATTCCCGCCAAGACGCCCAGCAGCTCAAGCTCATTGAGACTGCCGAGGTGGCCGACGCGAAACAGTTTGCCTTTAACTTTGCCCAGACCTTTGCCGAGCGGGAGAGCGACGAGTTTCAGCGCATGATCAAGAAAAAGATCGGCATCGAATCCGGCGGGCATCGCTACCGCGGTCAGCGTATTAGAATACTCCGCCGGGTCGCGCGCGAAGAGTTTCAACGTCATCGCTTCGATCGCTCTGCGGCAAGCTCCGGCGAGCCGCGCGTGGCGCCGGAAAACATTATCCAGCCCTTCTTCGAAAAGCATTTTAAGGCTCTCGCTTAAACCGAACAACAGGGCAGTTGCCGGGGTGTAGGGGAAATGGCCGGCGGCGTTGCTTTCCAGCACAGCCTGCCAGTCCCAAAACGAGCGCGCGCAGCGCGCCGATCGGTTCGCTTCAAGCGCTTTCTCGCTGACCGCCAGTAGCGCCATGCCGGGCGGCAGCATGAGCCCTTTTTGCGGCGCGGTCAGGGCGACGTCCAGTTTCCATTTGTCGAACTGCAACTCCGTGCAGCCGAGCGAGCTTACCACATCGGCCAAGAGCAGCGCCGGGTGAGCCGCCGCGTCCAGCGCTTGGCGCACCGCCGCCAGACTGCTCGTAACCCCAGTCGAGGTTTCGGTTTGAACGACCAGGACCGCCTTGATTTGACGATTCTTATCTTGATCGAGGCGCTCCGCAATCGCGCCAGCCGGCACACCTTCGCCGTACTCGACTTCCAATTTCTGCACGTCAATACCGAGGGAGGTGGCGGTCCGGCAAAATAGATCGCTGAAGTAGCCGTTGACGCAACCGAGCACCTGGTCGCCGGGCGAAAGCGTGTTGACGATACAACACTCCCATCCTCCGGTGCCGGAGCCGGGAAACAGGAGCATGTGACCTTCGGCGGTCTGAAACAGCGCTTTGAGTCCCTTCAGGACTTCACGCAAGAGAGCGGCGAATTCTGCCCCCCGATGGTCGATCAGCGGTTGCGACATGGCCCGGACGACGCGTTCCGGCACGAGGCTCGGACCAGGAATCTGGAGAAAGGATCTGCCGGCCATAGGATGGGCGAACGCTAGATAAACTTGTTCGCTGATGTAAGCGGCGGGTTTTGTCTGGTTGAGTCTCAGCAAGTTCGTAGGACAGGCCCCCGTGCCTGCCCCTAATCAAGGACGACACAGAGAGCCGCGCTGCTTTGCTAATAATACCCTCACCCCGCCTTGGCTTCCTTCGCGGCTTTGGTGAGCGCGGGCACTATTTCAAACAGATCGCCGACGACACCGATATGCGCGACACCGAATATCGGCGCGTTGGGGTCTTTGTTGATGGCGATGATGCGGTGTGCATCGCGCATTCCGGTAAGGTGTTGGATCGCTCCAGAGATGCCGCACGCGATATAGACCTTCGGGGTGACCGTTCTTCCCGAGGCGCCAACTTGCCGTTCTCGCGGCAACCAACCGACGTCCACCACCGGTCGCGAGCAAGCCAGCACTCCCCCTAGCGCGTCGGCCAACTCGGCGATGACCGAGATTTTTTCTTCAGTGCCGATGCCGCGACCGACGGAAACGACGACATCCGCTTTAGTGATATCGACATCGCCGGCGGGCTCATCGGTGATTGCCAGCACTTTGCTGCGCGCCCCAATGGCGGCGACATCGATGGCGACTGACTCGAGCGCGGCTTGCCGGGTGGAGGGCTCAATGGGCTGGAACGATCCCTTCTGGAGCGCGATCACAGCGCTATCGTTTTCGTCCAGTGCTATGTGGGCATGCTGCGTATTATCGAAAACCGGCCGCGTGACGATGACTGCGCCGTTCTCGAGCTTCACGTCGACGCAGTTGGTGAACGCATTCATGCCCAAGTGGACGGCGATGGCCGGCGTTAATTCCATGCCCACGAGCGTGTAGCCGACGAGCACGAAGCGCGGTTTCATCGGCGCCGCGGCTTGGGCGATGACCCGCGCCTGCACTTCACCGGCGGCCGCGGCCAGGGCTGGACTTTCAACGAGGACGATTTTGTCCATGCCGTGACTTTGCAGCGCGGCGCTGACCCCCGCCAATTGGTCGCCGACGGCGAGCGCAACCAAATCTACCTTGAGTTTGTCCGCCAACAGCCGTCCCGCGGCGAGCAGTTGTAAGGTGATCGAATCGACTTTGCCGTCGACGTGTTCGACCAGAACGAAAATATCGCCTGCCATTAGCGACTCTCCTGAATTTTATTGAGCAGCGCATCGGCAATATCCATCGGGTTGCCTTGAAGTAACTCCACCTGATGAGTTCGTTCGGGCGGCCGTACGGCAAGGATCCGGTAACCTTTAGCTGCCAGTTGATCGGGTAGAACGCCGAGGTCGGACGAAGAAAACGAACTGACCGGCTGCTGGCGCGCCCGAATGCGCCGCGCCGGCGGCACGAACGTCAGCGGCTGGATGCCGGTCTGAATGCACAGAAGCGCCGGCAGTTTGAGCTCGACGTCGGCATAGCGGCCGCCGCCCAGTTCCTTGCGCGCTTTGATGGTTTTATCATCGATGACATCGATGCCGATGACGGCATAGGCGAACGGTAATTCGAGTTTGCTCGCCGCCATGATACCCACCTGCCCGCTCAGGGTATCGCGCGCCTGGGTTCCGGTGAACACAAGATCGAATTCAAGTTTCTTCAGAGCCGCCGCCAGCGCCGCGCTGGCCACCGCCGGGTCCTGGCTCTCCGAGTCTACCCGAATCGCCTTGTCGGCGCCTTTAGCGAGCGCATAGTACAAGACGTCCTGTGACTTGATGCTGCCCATGGAGATCGCGGTGATCTGGCCGCCGTGGGCTTTCTTCAGCACCAGGGCTTCTTCCAAGGCGTACTCATCGCACTCATTGATGGCGAGCAGTTGGCTTTGATATTGAAGCGATTTGCTATCAGCGCCGACTTTCAGATCGGTCACGAAACCGGGAACCGATTTACAGCAAACGACGATGTTCATGAACACTCACTTTCGTTCGGTGGTTCAAATCGTTCAAGCCGTTCAAGTCGTTGAAGTCGGTTCAGACGTTTTGAACATTTGGAACAACTTGAACGTTTTGAACGGCTTCCGCTATCGGCCCGCCGCGTTGGTGCCGGCAATTTTTCCGGTCACCGCGCCGCGCAACAGGCCGGAACCGCTCGGGTAATTGTAATAGAAAAATCCCGCGGTCAGCTCACCGGCGGCGTAAAGTCCGGGAATCGGCCGGTCGTGTTTATTGAGCACCCGGCAATCGGTGTCGATCTTTAAGCCGCCATAGGTAAACGTCAGGCCGCAGGTCGCGGCGTAGGCGGTGTACGGCGGCTTGTCTAATTTCTGTGACCAGTTGCTCTTCGGCGGGTGGATGCCGTGGGTGGCCCTGCCGTCGCGGACGACTTCGTTGAAGGTCCGTTCTTCCAGGACCGCGCGGTTGAACTCATCGACGGTTTTTTCCAGCGCATCGGCGTTGATTTCCAGCATTTCCGCCAGTTGCCGGATCGAGTTTGCCGTCACCGCTACCGCGCCTTCGTATAAATATCGGCTCACCGCTTCTTCCAATTTTTTATCGAAGATCTGATAAGCGATACCGCCCGGCTGTTTCAGAATCTCCCCGCCCGTCTTGGCGTAGGTGTAAGCATGGAAGTCTTCGCCCTCGTCGATAAAACGGCGCCCTTCGGTATTCACCATAATACCCAGGGTCCAGGCATAACGATGCGTGCGGTTGCGGCGGTTGGCGGGATCGAGAAACCCACCCTCATAGTCGCCGGCGTCGGCGTCGATCGGCGTCGCGTGCCCGCCGCTCCAGTGGCCGAATGATTGCGCGCCGATGTCCAGCGCCATTTGGATGCCGTCACCGGTATTGTATTTTGTGCCGCGCACTTTCGCGAGATCCCAGCCGGCGCCGAGGAATTGAGCGCGCATCGCGGGATTGGCGGAAAAACCTCCGCTTCCCAAGACCAAGGCTTTACAATTGATCGTGCCCTTGCCCTCGGGCATATCCACGCCGACGCCGGTCACGTGTCCCCTGTCATCGGTGAGAATGCGCGCGGCGGCGGTTTCAAAACGCACGGCGATGTCTTTGCTTTTGACGATGCCATGCCACATCTCGACCAAACCGCCGCCGCCGTCTTTGGAATTGATAAAACTGCTGCCGTGGTGCCAGTGGAAACGCCCGCCTTCCGGCTTCGCCAGGTTATAGAGAATCTCCCACTGGATGCCCATTTCACGCATCCATTTAACGGTCGCATAAGATTCGTTGACCAACAATTCAGCCAATTCAGGAACCGAGCGCCCGCGCGTAACCCGCATGATATCCGAATAAAAATCGTCTTTGGTGTAAGCCGGCAAATCAATCTTTGCCCACTCGCTCTCCGGCACGTGCGGCAGCAGCGGCTTCTCATCGGCAATACCATTGTGGACGTGGCGAAACTGCGCGCCGTGGCTGAACCAGGTGTTGCCGCCCTTTTTTTTCTCCGGGGCTTTCTCCAGCACGCACACTTTCGCGCCGGCTTGGTGCGCCGCGACTGCGGCCGCCTGCGCGGCGTTGCCGAAGCCGACCACGACGACATCGTAATTCTCGGTTTTCATAATGCATGCTCCTCCAATGTGATTATTTTGAGACTCTCGGTTTGCCGGGGCGGTTTGGCGCCGCGAAACAATCGCCGCTCGCGCCAAACTCCTGGCGGACAATATAGTTTCTCCTATTCTCTTCGGCAAAAAACTGCAACCTGCATCGTGTCGCTGCGATCCCGTTCCAATCGTTCAAAACGTTCCAGCCGTTCAAATCGTTTCTTCCCTTCCCCGTCCTCCCCCGCGTTTGCGCGGGAGACTTAAGGAGGGGGATTGAACGTTTGGAACGATTGGAACGTCTGGAACGGGAGCGCCGCGACATTTGAGAATTCGATTGAAATTGTTCGCGTGCGGGATTAAGACGGGTGCTGAGAGAGGCTATATGGGATACACCTGTAACTCTGAAAAGACTTTTGTTCTCACCGGCGCTATTCTTTTGTTTGTTATCGGCCACCCCGCGTGGGCACCCGCACAGAGCGCTAAACCGTTTTATGAAGGCAAGACCATTCAAATAGTCATCTCGAGCGGCATCGGCGCAACGACTGATATCACCGCGCGTTTGCTGACCCGTTATCTGGGAAAGTATATCCTCGGCAACCCCAACATCATCGCTCAAAACATGCCCGGAGGCGGCGGGCTGGTAGCGGCTAATTACGTTTACAATGTTTCGAAACCGGATGGGCTGACGATCCTGGCGGTGAGCCGGGCAAACTACATGGAACAACTCATCGATCGGCCCGAGGTGAAAGCCGACTTTCGCAAGTTCAGTTGGCTCGGCAGCTTCAACAAAACGCCGATGATGGTTGCTTGCCGGTCGGACACTCCCTTCAAAAATCTTGCGGCGCTGCGCGCCGCGAAAACCCCGGCGCGGTTTGGCCAATCGGGTACCGGGAGTATCAGTTACGTATTCGGCAGGTTGCTCGAAAACATTTTCGACGTCAAATTTAGAAACGTCACGGGTTTTCAAGGCGCCCGGGAAACCGATCTGGGAATGGAGCGGGGCGAAGTCGATTGTCGCGCGACTTCCGATCTCACCGTGATTCGCTCGCCGTGGAACCGCTGGGTTAAGGAGAAGTTCGTCACGTTCATTTTACAGCAGGGGCCCGAGAAAAGTCCGCTGATACCGCCGGTTCCGACCGTGTACGAATTGGCCTCGCCGGAAGTCAAGTCAACCGTCGACTTGATGGGCGTCATGCTCGCCTTTACAGAGTTCGATCGGCCTTTCGCCGCTCCTCCCGCAGTCGCCAAAGACAGATTGCAGCTCTTGCGCGAGGGTTTTCTGCAAATGCTCAAGGACAAGGAATTTGCCGCCGAGGCGAAAAATCTCCTCGACTGGGACGGGGTTTCCCACATGTCCGGTGAGCAGTTGCAAAGAAAAATGGAAACGACCATGAATCAAGCGCCGGAAGTGATCAAACGCATCAAGGAAATCCTGACCGAGTCGTAGCAGGCTGCTGAAAAAGGTCCATAGGCTTCGTTGCGCTCGCCCGATTGCGCGTCAACGTACAGGAGTACGCCTCCGCTGATCGGTCTTCGCGCGCCTTGTCTCTGGGCCTTTTTGAGCAGCCTGCAATGCGTGCAATAATGAGCCAAAGGAGCTGAAACCGGCGTGATTGTACTGAATGGTTACATCAATCTATCTTGCATCACCCTTTTTCTATCCTTATCGATGGTGTCGCTGTTCTTTGCGCAATGCGCGTGGGCGCAAAACACCAAGCCGTTTTACGAGGGGAAAACCATTCAGATAGTGGTCGCCAGCGGGCCCGGTGCATCAACCGATATCGGCGCCCGTCTGGTTGGCCGCTTTCTCGGCAAACACGTGCCCGGCTTTCCCGGCGTGATCGTGCAAAACATGCCAGGCGCCGGCGGGCTCGTGGCGGCGAATCACATCTATAATCTTGCCAAACCTGACGGGCTGACCCTGGTGGCAGTTACCCGGTCAAACTATCTCGATCAAATGGTCGGCAAGCCGGAAGTCAGGTTTGATTTTCGTAAATTCAGTTGGATCGGCAGCTTCAATAAATCGCCGATGATGGTCGCCTGCCGCAGCGATACGCCCTACAAAAGCATCGCCGCCATGCGCGCGGCCAAAACCCCGCCGCGCTTTGGTCAGGCCGGCACGGGCAGCATCAGTTACGTCTTCGCCAATTTAATGAGCAAAGCGCTGGACGTACGGATCAAAAACGTCCTGGGCTTCGGCTCGGGCCGGGAAATCGATCTCGGTATGGAGCGCGGCGAAGCTGACTGCCGCGCTACTTCCGACGTCACCGTCATTCGCCCGCCCTGGGATCGTTGGATCAAAGAAAACTGGGTAACTTTTGTGCTCCAGCAGGGACCGCAGAAAAGCCGCTTGCTGCCGCCGGTTCCGACGGTCGCGGAGCTCGCCGATGCCCAGGCGAAACCGTTTGTTAGCTTGATGGACGTGATGCTTGCCTATACCGAGTTCGACCGCCCCTATGGCGCGCCGCCGGGGGTGCCAAAGGAGCGCTTGCAAATTTTGCGCGAGAGCTTCGAGCGGATGTTAAGAGACCCCGAGTTTAGCGCGGACGCTAA
Source organism: uncultured delta proteobacterium (assembly GCA_963801935.1). GTDB lineage: Bacteria > Desulfobacterota > Binatia > UBA9968 > UBA9968 > DATACQ01. Next base: position 119,946 of record CAWDHA010000014.1, on the reverse strand, counting down.
AAAGCAACTCGATTGGGACGGCACAACTTTTTTAACCGGCCAAGATTTACAGAAAAAGATCGAGGTGACCGTGACGCAACCGCCGGAAATCATCAATCGCATAAAGGAAGTTCTAGAAGAAAGCTAAGTTTCGCTGCGCTCCCGTTCCAGACGTTTTCAATCGTTCAAGCCGTTGTTCCCCCACCTGTTTCCTCCCCCGCGTGCGCGAGGGAGGAAGGTGAGGGAACGCGCGCGAAATTAAAGCTCGATCACGCCGACGCCGTTGCGATTCGAAACTATCGTGCCGTAGCGCCGCGACAAGCGCGTGACGCGCTCGATGACGCGCTCGGCGACCTCGCCCTCGGCCAGCAGCGGCCGGCCGCGCTGCGGGCGGGGTCTGCCGAACCCCTGGTCGATGGCATGAATGTGAATTTCCTTGAGCTTGTTTTTGGCGAACTTGCAGACGGCGAACATATTCTCCCAGTAAGCCGGCTCGCTGGGGTGGCCTTTCTTGCCGCCGTTGGTGCGCGCATCGAGAAAATCTGAGGGCGTCGCTCGCAGGTCGAGATCGAAGCGTTCGTAGGCGTCGGCGGGGAAAAATCCCACGGTTTCATTCTGAAAAACAAAGTTTCCCACGCTATAGAAAATCGGCTTGCCTTTGTAGATCTCGATGCCCATGGGAAAGTGCGAGCCATGGCCGACGAAGACATCGGCGCCTTCGTCGATGGCTTGATGGGCGAACTTGGTCATAAAATCCGCGGTCTCTTCCAAATCCGCGCGATTGCCTGCGCTGAGTAGACTGGAGCCGCCGAACTCATGGCAGTGGCCGCTGACGATCAACCAGTCCGCCTGGCGCCGCGCTTCGCGGATCCATCTGAGATTATCCTGGAGATCACGCTCGTTGGCCTCGGTGGCAATGGAGAAACCTTCACCGCCGACGTAACGGTTGCCTAACAGGCTCAACTCGGCCGACTGCGCCTTGGGAAGTTCTTTGTCGCTATAGAAATGCTTGCGCGCCCTCTCGGTGCTTTTTTCGAAGCCGAGCTCGCGGCTGATGCGCTTCAACTGCTCGAAAGCAGCCGCATCAACGCTGTAGGCGGTTTGAAAGCCCAGGGGATTGATGCCCGGGCGCCCGCGTAAATCGGGGCGTTGCTCGCCCGCCTGGTTCCACGGCCGGAAAGCCGCTGTGGTTGCGATCAAGCCGACCCTGCCATTGGGCGTGTCGAGGTAACCCGGCGCCCTGGCTTCAGTGAGATTCTTTCCGGTGCCGGCATGGGCGATGCCCGCCGCCTGCAAATGCTTCAGGTTCGCCAGCACGCCGTCTTCGCCGTAGTCGAAGGCGTGGTTGTTGGCGCACGAGACCACGTTAATGCCGAGCCATTTTAAATCTTCCAGCAGGCTTGGCTCGGTAGTCATGAAAGTCCCCTGGGTGATGCCGGGCGTGCCTTCGTCCCAGGTGTGGACGGTGCCTTCGAGATTGGCAAACGCCGCATCGCAGCCGCTGAGAATCTTGCGCAACGCCATAAACCGTTCTTCTTTAAAGGGCATCAATTTGCGGGTGAGCATCGTGTCTCCCGCCAAAGCCAAACTAAATTCGCCTTTTTCGGATTCGTAAAGCATCGTGGTCCTCCTGAATTAACCGTGGTTATTGTTCGCCTGCGCGCTCTTAACGGGTTCCACGCCCGCGCCTTGCCTCTAACGGAAGTAAAGATTGAACCTGCGGACAAGATCATTCAACGTCACTTCAATCCCATCAGCTTTCGATAAGTCTGAAAGTGTTCGTTGTATTTTGTCGCGAGCGACATCGACAGCGGTATGACTTTCATGTTTGGCGGCACCTGTTTCATGATCGGCACCGCGACGTCCCGGCGCGGCACGAAATAACCGGCCTCGGCAATGATTTCCTGGCCCTCTTTTGAGAGCAAGTAATCAATCAGCAATTTGGCGGCATTCGGATGCGGCGCGTCTTTTGCCAGCGCGAGACCAAAGGTCAAACCGATGATCGGCTCGGCTGCGATCCAGTCGATGGGCGCGCGGTCCTTCTTAAGTCGCTCCACGCCGTTGGCGAAGGCGACAGCCACGATGGGCCGCTCACCAGCCGCGGCCAGCGTTTGAATCAAGGTATGGCCGACGCGAAATTGGATGTCCTGAGTGGCTAGCCTCCGCAGCAAATCGACAACCTTCGCCTCCCCGTAATAGGTCATCATGCCCGCCATCCATTTGCTCTCGTTCTCATCCATAAGCAACTGGCCTTGCCATTTTCGATCGGTGAGATCCCAAAAGCTCCTGGGAGCTTGGCTTGCGGGCACGAGACGAGTGTTGTAGCCGATGACGTTAAGGGTCGCGGCGCTCATCGCCCAGAGGCCCTTGTCATCTTTGTACTCGGCGGGCAAGGCAGCGCGTTCCGGCGAATTGTAAATGTCGAACACACCTTTCTGCAGCACGCCGTGGAAGTCGAAGCCGGATTGGCTGACGACGTCGGCCTGCACCTTGCGTGACTGAGCTTCAGCAATCAGCCGCGTCGCCATTCTTTCCGAGCCGATGCGGGTCGAGTTGACTTTTACGAACGGATATTTTTTCTCAAAGCCGGCGCTGATCCGTTGCGCCGCCTGAGCTTCCATCGAGGCGTAGAGGACCACCTGCCCCTCCTTCTTGGCGCCATCGATAAGCGGCTCGCCGGCGCCGTGGACCGGCGCCAGGAGCGCCCGCGTCAGAAGCAGGGACGAAATCAAAGAGGTTCCGATCTTCATGAACGCACGCTCCTTGCGACTCTAACTGAGCACCCAGTACCAGGCGAGGATTATCACCGAGCTTGTTTTGCAGTCAACCGATGTAAGTTAAAAACACTTAATTTGATTGTACTTTGCTTCTCTGCGGCGACCAGTTATCTTGACAACCAGGTGAAAGTACACTACAAAAATTTTAACTCCTGACGGCATTCCTGGAGCCCAGCCTTGCCGCGAAAATCGACGGTTGGGCTTTTCTCAGCACAGACCCGATGAATGATCCTTACTTTCCGCTCGCGGTTTTGTTCGCTCTAGCGGCAGTCGTTGTTCTGACAATCCTCCTGATCGCACAAAAGCTAGGTCCCAAGAGTATTACGGCGGTAAAAGCCGAGCCCTTCGAATCGGGCAATCCGGCCAAGGGAGACGCGCGCGCGCGCTTCTCGGTGCGCTTTTATCTGGTCGCGATGCTCTTTCTGATTTTCGATCTAGAAGTTGTTTTTCTCTATCCCTGGGCGATTTATTTTCGCCAGTTGGGATTATTCGGGTTGGTGCAGATGGCGATTTTCCTCGGTATCCTGACCATCGGCTATATTTACGTATGGAAAAAAGGCGCCCTGGAGTGGGATTGATTGCCGGTGTCTGAAAGCATCCCCCGCCTGGATTTTATTAAGCAGCTGCTGGGCGCGAAAGTGCTCGCGGCCCGGCAAGCTCAGGGCGATGATGTATTGCTGCTTGACCCCGCCGGGCTCAGAGAAAGCTTTCGTACTTTGAAGGAAGACGCCAGATTGGCATTCGACTTTCTGTCAGACATCACCGCCGTGGATTATTGGAACAAGAAAGAACCGCGTTTTGAGGTCGTTTATCAACTGGTATCCTTGCAGCACAAAACCCGGCTGCGCATCCAGGTTCCGCTGTCCGAGAACGACCCGGTGGTTGATTCGCTGACTCCGCTTTGGCCCGGGGCAAATTTTCTCGAACGCGAGGTATGGGATCTCTTTGGCATCCGCTTCGCCGATCATCCCGACTTGCGGCGCATTCTGTTATATGAGGAATTCAAGGGGCATCCGCTGCGCAAGGACTATCCCATCAACCTGTGGCAGCCGCTGGTGCCGGAGCGCCAGGTCGAGGGCACGTTCGTCGATGAGCGTTCGCGCAATAAGCTCTTGCGGCTGCAGCATGAATTGGCGAAAAAAGCCGAACGCAAATGAAAGCCGAAACTAACGAGCTGCCTTCAGAAGTCATGGAGCTGCAGATGGGCCCGTCCCATCCGGCGACCCACGGCACGATCAAATTCAATCTCAAACTGGAGGGCGAAAAAGTGCTCGCCTGCGACGTCGAGGTAGGCTATCTGCATCGCGGTTTCGATAAGAGCTGCGAGCAAGCGACCTGGACGCAGGTCATCCCCTACACCGACCGGTTGAATTATGCTTCTTCACTGATCAACAACGTCGGTTACGCCCTGGCCGTCGAGAAACTGATCGGCGCCGAAGTGCCGCCGCGTTGCCAGTACATTCGCGTGATTGTCAGCGAGCTCGCGCGGATTCACGATCATTTGACTTGTTGTGGCATGGCGGCTTCCGAACTGGGCGCCATCACGGTCGGTTTTTACATGATCGAGGCGCGTGAAATGATTACGCGCATTACCGAGTATTTGACCGGCGCGCGACTGACCGTGACCTATGTCCGCATCGGCGGCGTCAAACATGACTTGCCGCGCGACTTTGCCGATCGGGTGCGGCAAAGTTTTCAGACCATTAAAAAGATTTTGGCCGACTGCGACCGCCTGCTTTCACGCAACCGGATTTTTATCGATCGCATGGCCGACGTTGGCGTGATCTCTCGCGAGACCGCTGTCGGTTACTGCCTGACCGGTCCCATTCTGCGCGCCACCGGAGTCAATTATGACGTGCGCAAGACCTTTCCGTATCTGATTTACGATCAGCTCGATTTTGATGTGCCTCTGGGAAAAAAAGGCGACAACTACGACCGCTTCGTCTGCCGCACCCAGGAGATCGAACAGAGCATGCGTCTGGTCGAGCAGGCGTTGGCCAGGCTCCCGGTCGGGCCGGTGTGGATCGATGATCCGCGCTTTGTCCTGCCCGAAAAGGAAAAGGTCTACAACAGCATTGAAGGGTTGATGCATCATTTCAAGATCATCATGGAGGGCATCCATGTGCCGCAGGGCGAAACCTACTTGGCGGTGGAGGGCGGCAACGGCGAGCTTGGCTTCTATATCGTCAGCGACGGCGGCGGTCGCCCCTATCGCGTGCGCGTGCGCCCGCCTTGTTTTATCGCCATGGGCGCATTCCACAAGATGATCGAGGGATACATGGTCGCGGATATCGTTCCGACCTTTGGTATGGTCAATATGATCGGCGGCGAGTGCGACCGCTAGCAGGCCGCTCAAAAAGGCTCATAGGGCTTCGCGCGTTCGATTCCGATTTCGTGTTCGAGTATCAACCGAAACCCGACGCAAACCCGAAACCTTCACGCGCCTCGCCTCTGATCTTTTTGAGCGGCCTGCAACCCGGGTCTCACGTTTCCAGTCTCAGCATTCTTCTTCCGTTAACTAGAAACCAGAAACGAAAAACCAGAAACTGACGTAACAATGGCTTTAGCGTTCTCGCCGGCGGCATACAGAAAGTTCGAGGACATCGTCGCGCGCTACCCCCAAAAGGAAGCGGCGCTGCTGCCGGTGCTCTATTTAGCGCAGCGGGAATTCGGCCACGTCGGTCCCGAAGCCATCGACTATATTGCTCAATTGATGGGGCAATCGGCGGCGCGAGTCTACGGTGTGGTGAGCTTTTACACGATGTTCAATATGAAGCCGATCGGCCGCCACCATATACAAGTGTGCCGCACTTTGCCATGCGCGCTCGGCGGTGCGGAAAAGGTGACGGGTTTTCTCAAAAAAGCCCTGGGTATCGATTGTGGCCAAACCACGCCCGATGGCAGGTTCACCCTGTCAGAGGTGGAGTGTCTGGCGTCCTGCGGCACGGTGCCGATGATGCAGATCAACGACGACTATTACGAAAATCTGACGGAGGAAAAAATAACCGAAATATTGGAAAGGCTCAAGTAAGGCCCGTGGAGAAAGCGCAACCTGCAAATCCGAGTTCGTCTTTCCCGCGGAAGCGGGAATCCAGTTCTTTCGCATTTTGCAACTACACTAAACCTGGATTCTCGCGTTGCGGGAATGACGAATCAAGGTCCGAAGAGTACGGTGTGCTTGCGCATCGTTCATCAGACCCAGGACTAGAACACAACTTACGCAAACTCAATGGAAAAGAAACTACTGCTGCGCAATATTGACGTTCCGGATTTGCATATGCTGGCGGTTTATCAATCGTGCGGCGGTTATCGTAGCTGGGAAAAGGTCGTGCGCGAGATGCAGCCGGCGCAGTTGATCGATCACGTCAAAGCTTCGGGCCTGCGCGGCCGCGGCGGCGCCGGCTTTCCGACCGGCATGAAGTGGAGCTTCGTGCCGCCTGAGAGTCCCAAGCCCAAGTATCTTGTGTGCAACGCCGATGAAAGCGAGCCTGGAACTTTCAAAGACCGCCTGCTCATCGAAAAGGATCCCCATTCCATCATCGAAGGCACCTTGATGGCAGCCTATGCGATCGATTCACATACCGCATTTATTTATATCCGCGGCGAAATGGCCTTCGGCGCCGGGCGCCTGGAACGCGCCGTCGAAGAGGCTTATCAAGCCGGCTTCATCGGCAAGAATATTTTCGGCACGGGCTATGATTTGGACTTGATCGTGCACCGCGGCGCCGGAGCTTACATCTGCGGTGAGGAGACCGCCTTGCTTTCGTCGCTCGAAGGCGGGCGCGGCTGGCCCAAGGTCAAGCCGCCGTTTCCAGCCACCCACGGTTTGTTTGGTTGTCCGACAGTGGTGAACAACGTCGAAACCTTGGCCGCTCTGCCCTGGATCATCGAGCATGGCGCGGCGGCCTATGCGGCCATGGGCACGGAGAAAAGCAAAGGAACGAAACTTTTCAGCGTTAGCGGTCACATCGCCCGTCCCGGCGTCTACGAATTAGAGATGGGGTATCCGTTCAGGAAATTTCTCGAGGAGGACTGCGGCGGCGTCCGTGACGGCAAAAAACTCAAAGGCGTAATTCCCGGCGGCGCCTCCATGCCGGTGTTGCGCGACCAAGAAATCGATGGAGTCAATCTCGATTATGAGTCGGTGCAAGCGGCGGGCAGCCTGCTTGGTTCCGGCGGCGTCATCGTCATGGACGAAACCACTTGCATGGTGCGCGCGGCGTGGAATATCTCACGCTTCTTCGCCCATGAATCCTGCGGCCAGTGCAGCCCGTGCCGCGAAGGCTGTCACTGGATGGAAAAGATTTTTCACCGTATCGAGCATGGCGACGGCCGAGCCCGGCGACCTGGATTTGATTCTTAACGTCAGCGGCAACATCATGGGTAATACGATCTGCCCCTTTGGCGACGCCGCCGCCATGCCGGCAGGCGCGTTCATCAGGAAATACCGAGAGGAGTTCGAAGCGCATATCGTCGACCGGCGCTGTCCGCTGAGAAATTGAAAGTGGAGCACCGGAGTGGTGGAATAATGGAATGATGGGCCCGGACCAATACTCCAAAACTCCATCCACCACTCCAATCTTCGCCATGGACCCGATCAAAATGACTATCGACGGCAAAGACGTCGTCACCACCAAGGGCAAGACGGTGATTCAGGCGGCGGCCGAAGCCGGTGTGGCTATTCCGCACTATTGCTACCATCCCAAGCTGACCATCGCCGGCAACTGCCGCATGTGTCTCGTCGAAATCGAAAAAATGCCCAAGCTGCAGATCGCCTGCAACACTCAAGCGGCCGAAGGCATGTCGGTCTTGACCCAAAGCCCGAAGGTGCTCACGGCGCGCAAATCGGTGATGGAGTTTCTGCTGATCAATCACCCGGTGGATTGTCCGATCTGCGACCAGGCCGGCGAGTGCTGGTTGCAAGACTATTACATGGAGCATGACCTCCAGCAGAGCCGCTTCGGCGAGCGCAAAGAGCATGACCGCAAGCGCGAGATCTTCGGTCCTAATGTGGTGTTCGACGGCGAGCGCTGCATCAAATGCACCCGCTGCGTTCGTTTTCTCCAGGAAATTACCGACACCCATGAATTGGCGGTCATCGAGCGCAGCGACGACTCGACGATCGCGTTGTTTCCGGGAGCCGTGCTCGACAATCCTCTGTCCGCCAACGTCGTCGATATCTGTCCGGTCGGCGCGCTCACCGACCGCGACTTTCGTTTCAAGGTGCGGGTGTGGTACCTGCAGAAAACACCATCGATCTGCCCGGGGTGCAGCACCGGATGCAACACCAGCGTCGAGACCTACCAAAATCGCATCGCCCGCTTCAAGCCGCGCATCAACGAAGCGGTAAACAGCCATTGGCTATGTGACGAAGGACGCTACTGCTTTCACGACCTAACCGGCGGCGAACGCTTGACGACGCCGATGATTCGCCAGGAAGGCGGTCTGGTGCCGGCGACCTGGGAGCAGGCGCTGCAAGCGGCGCTCGATGGCCTGCTCGGCGCCAAGCGGCTCGCCGGGATTCTTTCCGGGCGCAACACCAACGAAGAGGCTTTTCTGTTTGCCAAGCTCATGAAGAAACTGTCCGCCGATGCGGCGCTCGAAGTGGTTTACCAGGAACGCGAGCTGACGGAGACGGAAAAGATACTCAAGAGCCCGGACCGCTCAGCCAATTTCCGCGGTGCCCGCGACATGGGTGTTGGCAACGGCGGCTTTGATTCGCTCATGGGCCGCTTGGTCGGCGGCGAATTTAGCGGCGCATACGTCGCCGGCGATGACGTTCTTGGTTTGACGGGAAATTCCGCGGCATTGCGCGACGCGCTCCAGCAGCTTGCGTTTCTGGTGGTGCAAGATATCCGACTGACGGAGACGGCCAAGCTTGCCCATGTCGTTTTCCCGTCAACTCACTTCGGCGAGAAGGAAGGCACCTATACCAACCGCCAGGGACGAGTGCAAAAGCTCAATCAGGCGGTGATCGCGCCGCCGGGCGCTTTAGCGGACAGCGAGATTTTCTTGCGTTTGTTGAATCTGTCCGGCGAAAAACTCACCTGGGCGGGGCCATCGCAGATTTTTGCAAATTTGGCTCAAGAAAAATCGGCCTACCAGGGGCTCAGCTATGCGGCGCTTGGCGATAACGGGGTGGCGTTGGGTGGGGGAGCGTCCGGGCCGGCATGATCATAGACATCGGCATTATCGCCGCCAAAGCATTTCTCGTGCTCTTCATGGTGCTCAATCTTGCCGGTCTGCTCGGTTGGATCGAGCGTAAAGGCAGCGCTTTGATTCAGGACCGTATCGGCGCCAATCGAGCATCGATCTTCGGCTTTGCCGGCATGGGATTGGTAAACACCCTGCTCGCCGATCCGCTTAAATTTCTCACCAAGGAAGATTGGATTCCTCCCGCCGGTGATCGTTTCCTGCACACCCTGGCGCCGTGCATGGCGTTTTTTCCGGCGCTGGTCACCTTCGCGGTCATTCCTTTCGGCGATGTGCTGATCATCGGCGAGCGCGTGATCAATTTGCAACTCGCCGATATCAACATCGGCATACTCTACATCTTTGCCATGGCCTCGTTGGGCGTCTACGGCATGGTCATCGGCGCCTGGGCCTCGAACAATAAGTTTTCCTTGCTCGGCGGCGTGCGCGGCTCGGCGCAGATGATCTCGTACGAAGTCGCCATGGGCTTGTCGGTGATCGGCGTACTCATGGCTTACGGCACCCTGGAGTTGCAAGAGATCGCGCGCGGCCAGGGAACGCTCATCGCTGAGCTGCTACCCGACTCCTGGGGTTTCGCGAAGGGTGCGATCGGCTGGCTGCCGGCCTGGGGCATTTTCTTGCAGCCGCTCGCCTTCCTGTTATTTTTCGTTGCTGCGGTTGCCGAAACCAAGCGCGTGCCCTTCGACTTGCCTGAAGGCGAATCGGAGCTCGTCGCCGGCTACCATACAGAATATTCCGGCGGCAAGTTTCTCATGTTTTTCGCAGGCGAGTTCGCCGAGATCGTCACCGCGTCGGCGCTGATTACCACGTTGTTCTTCGGCGCTTGGCAGGTGCCCTATTTGCAGCGCCAAGGTTTTTTCTTGCCCTGGGGCGGCACTTGGCTCTTGCCTCATTTGACGGTGGTGGTTTTGCAAGTCGGCGCGTTCACCTTTAAAGTGTTGTTTTTTTGTTGGCTGCAAATTCTTTTGCGCTGGAGCCTGCCGCGCTTTCGCTACGATCAGGTGATGCGCCTCGGCTGGAAGATGTTGCTGCCGCTGGCGCTGGTGAACGTGCTCATCACCGCGCTGGTGATTTTTTATTTTCAGAGCCAGCCCTGATCCGTTTATTCATGCACGGAGCAAGAGATAAGGCACGCTGTAGATCGAGGAGCGGGCCTCGTAATGATTTGGGTTCTAAACGTTCGAGCTGTTCAAGCCGTTCGATCCCCTCCTTAGTCCTCCCCCGCGACGCGGGGGAGGAAACAGGTGGGGGCTTGAGCGATTGGAACTATTTGAACGAATTGAACTTGCTATGACTCATTGGCCGCCCTTCGATTGTGCTCAGGGTGGTGAGCCTGCCCTTCGAGAACCTCGGGCCGTGAGCTTAGTCGAACGGTCGAACCACGACCGAAGAGGCTCGCTCCTCGATCTGCTTCGGTGACTAATGCAGTCTATTTTATGACGGGTTCTGAAATACTTTTCTTCATCCTCGCCGGCCTGCTGATTTTTGCCGCGCTCCTGGTGGTGTTTCACCGCAATGTCGTCTATTGCGCCATGGCGCTGGTGGCGGCGCTTTTTCTGATCGCGATTTTATTTCTCACCTTGCACGCGCCGATGGTCGGCGTGCTGCAAATCCTGGTTTACGCCGGCGCCATCATGGTGTTGTTTCTCTTCGTCATCATGTTTTTGAATCCTCAGGTGCCGGAACTCCGAAGCCCGCGCTGGCGCAGCTTCGGCATAATTATGGCGTTGCTGCTGGTCGCGGCGCTCGCGGCGGTGACCACCAACGGTGATGCGCCGCCCGACCCGGTGGCCGCTACGGAACTGTTCGGCAGCCCGGAAAACCTCGCACAGAGTCTGTTCAGCGAGTTCGTTTTGCCCTTCGAGATCGCCTCGGTGCTGTTGCTGGTGGCGATGGTCGGCGCGGTCGTTTTAGCCAAGAGGGAGCGCTAATCAGGGATGGTGCCGCTCAGTTACTATCTAGTGCTCAGCGCCGTGATCTTCTCCATCGGCGTGCTCGGGGTTCTCATCAGGCGCAACCTGATCGTCCTGTTGATGTCCATCGAATTGATGCTCAATGGGGTCAATCTTACCTTCATTGCGTTTTCGCGCTTTCTCGGCTCCATCGACGGCCAGGTTATGGTTTTCTTTGTCATGGCCGTGGCGGCCGCTGAGGCGGTCATCGGTCTGGCGATCATCATCAGCGTTTACCGCCATCGCCAGAGCCTCGATCCACAGGCAATGCAGCTCCTCAAATGGTAAGCGCGAGTGAAACCATAGCGGCGCTCGAGCTCTTGCGCTGGATCCCGCTGATTCCACTCTGCGCCGCGGTTTTTAACAGCTTGGTCGGCGCCAAACTGGGAAAAACCGGCGCCGGCTTGTTGGCCTGCCTGGCTGTCGGTGCCTCTTTCATCATCGCGCTTTATATATTCCTCGCCTTGCCGGCCGGTGGCTTATTCCAAGACACGCTCTACACCTGGATCGAATCCGGCGCGTTTCGAGTAAACCTGTCGTTTCAGGTAGACGCTTTGACGGCGGTAATGCTCTTGATTATCACCGGCATCGGCTCTCTGATTCATCTTTACGCTCTCGGTTACATGGCTCACGACGAGGGCATAGCGCGCTTTTTCGTTTATTTAAACCTGTTCATCTTTTTCATGCTGGTGCTGGTGATGGCCGACAACCTGCTGGTGCTTTTCGTCGGTTGGGAGGGCGTGGGGCTTTGTTCCTACCTGCTGATTGGCTTTTGGTACCAGGACTCCGCCAACGCGATCGCCGGTAACAAAGCGTTCATCGTCAACCGCATCGGCGACTTTGGTTTTGTCCTGGGTATCTTACTGTTGCTCACGGAACTCGGGCGCCAGGGCGTCTGGACCCTGGATTTCCAAGAGCTGCAGAAAAACATCGGCCTCTTGAGCCCGCGCATGATCACCGCGATTGCGTTGCTCCTGTTCGTCGGTGCCACCGGCAAATCGGCGCAAATCCCGCTTTTTGTCTGGTTGCCCGACGCCATGGCCGGGCCGACGCCGGTAAGCGCGCTCATCCACGCCGCCACCATGGTCACCGCCGGGGTGTACATGACGGCGCGGCTGCATTTCCTTTACACCTTGTCGCCGCTGACCTTGGAGTTGATCGCCTGGATCGGCGCGGCCACGGCTTTCCTGGCGGCAACCATTGCGCTCGCCCAGAACGACATCAAGAAAGTTCTCGCCTACTCGACGGTGAGCCAACTGGGTTACATGTTTTTAGCCGTGGGACTGGGGGCTTTCTCGGCGGCGATCTTCCATGTGTTTACGCACGCGTTTTTCAAGGCCTGCCTGTTTCTCGGCGCCGGCAGCGTGATTCATGCTCTCGGCGGCGAACAGGACATGCGCAAGATGGGCGGGCTCAAGTCGCACTTGCCGACCACTTATCGGACCTACGTCATCGCGGCGCTGGCGATCTCCGGCGCGCCTCTAACCGCCGGTTTTTTTTCCAAGGACCTGATCCTGTGGCAAGCCTTCAGCCACGGCCGACTTGCGCTCTGGGCGATCGGGCTTGTTACCGCGGGCATGACGGCCTTTTATATGTTCCGCCAGCTCTTTATGGTTTTCCACGGTGAATCGCGCGCCGCTGAAGCCGGGCGCGCGCACCTGCACGAATCGCCGCCGACGATGACGTTGCCGCTGGTCGTCTTGTCTCTCGGTTCGATTTTCGCGGGCTGGCTCGGCGCGCCGGAGTATCTATGGGGTAGCCGTTGGGAGCGCTGGCTGGCAGCCGGTGTTCGGAACTCAAGAAGCGCATCACGGCTCGATCGAAACTGAAATTTTTGTCACCGCGGCGACCCTGGCGCTTGTCGGCGTGGCGATTTGCCTGGCCTACGCGCGCTATGGTCGGCGCGGCGCAGCCATCGCGCCAGCGCCTGAAACCCAGAGCGGCGCGCTCCACCGTATATTGCTGAACAAGTACTACATCGATGAACTTTACGATCATGCCATCGTGCGGCCGTTTACCGGCGTATCAAGTTGGCTGGCGCGAGTGTTCGATCCCGCAGTCATCGATGGCATGGTCAATGGCATCGGCGCGGGCACTCGACGCGCTAGCGTGCTTTGGCAGGGGCTGCAAACCGGCAATGTCCAACACTATCTCGTCGGCTTTCTGGTCGGGATCTTGGCGCTGTTGGGATACTATATCGGTGAGCGGTGATCATGCCGGCAACCAACCTCGGAAACCTGACTATTTTACTGCTCATCCCGGCGTTCGGCGCGGCGCTTTTGCTGCTGCTGCCGCGCCGCCGGCGCGGCGCGCTTTTGTTGATCGCGCTTGTGGCCACCGCCGTGAGCTTCGTCTGGTCGCTCAGAATCCTGGCCGCATTCGATGGCGCCAGGGGCGAAATGCAGTTGCTCGAGCGCATCCCGTGGATGCCCGCTTTCGGCATCCAGTATATCGTCGGCATCGACGGTATCAGCTTGTTTTTGATTTTGCTCACGACTCTGCTCATGCCTCTCGCCGTCCTGGCGTCCTGGCCGGTTCATGACAAAATCAAAGAGTATCTGGTGTGCATGCTGCTGTTGGAGACCGGCATGCTCGGCGCGTTCCTCGCCCTGGACCTGGTGCTTTTTTACGTATTCTGGGAAGTGATGCTGGTGCCGATGTATTTTTTGATCGGCGTATGGGGCGGCACACGGCGCGTCTACGCGGCGCTCAAGTTCGTCGTGTTCACGATGTCGGGCAGTTTGCTGATGCTGGTTGCGATCATTTACCTCGGCACACGCCACGCGCAGGAAACTCAGGTGGTAACGTTCGACCTTTTACGCCTCTATGATTTCCGCTTGCCGGCCGACGAACAGATGTGGCTGTTTCTCGCGTTTGCGCTCTCGTTCAGCATCAAGGTGCCGCTTTTCCCGCTGCATACCTGGCTGCCCGACGCCCACGTCGAGGCGCCCACCGCCGGCTCGGTGATCCTTGCCGCCGTGTTGCTCAAGCTCGGCACCTACGGATTTTTAAGATTCGCGCTGCCGCTCTTCCCCGATGCCGCGCTGGCGAGCGCGCCTTACTTCGTCGCGCTTGCCGTTATCGGGATCATTTACGGCGCGGCGGTGGCGATGATGCAAGCCGATATCAAAAAATTGGTAGCTTATTCCTCGGTCAGCCACCTCGGCTTCGTCATGCTCGGACTGTTCGTTCTCAATGTGCACGGCCTGCAAGGCAGCATTTACCAGATGCTCAACCACGGTCTGTCCACCGGCGCGTTGTTTCTTCTCGTCGGCATGATCTATGACCGGCGCCATACCCGGATGATCGACGAGTTCGGCGGGCTCTGGAAGCAGATGCCGGTCTTCTCCGCTCTGCTCTTGCTCGTTACTTTTTCATCCATCGGCTTACCCGGGCTGAACGGTTTTGTCGGCGAGTTCTTGATCCTGCTCGGCGCGTTCGCCGTGACTCGCGGCTGGACTGCGGTGGCAGCCATCGGCATGATCCTGGGAGCGGTCTATATGCTGTGGATGTGCCGCCGGGTGATTTTCGGACCGCTCGACCGTCCGGAAAATCAAAAGCTCCACGACCTGACCGGCAGAGAGCTGCTGATCCTCGCGCCGATTGTCGCGCTGATCGTAATCATGGGCGTTTATCCGCAGCCGTTTTTGAGCCGCATGAAGCCGTCCGTAGAGCATACGCTAAAAAAAGTTTTCATCGTGCAGAGCGCTCCGGCTAGCCGCTGCCGCCGACAAAGTAAAAGAAAGCAAAGGCGATGAACGTTAATCCGATACCGCTTTTGCCGGCGGCCCAGGTGCTGATTACGGCGCTCGTCGTCATGCTGCTCGATCTCTTTCTCAAAGAGCAAGAGAAGGGAGTGCTCGCCTGGATCAGCTTGCTCGGTCTGGCGCTGTGCAGCGGCGAAGCGGCATTTCTCTGGGGCAGCCACGAGAGCGCTTTTCGTGACAGCTATTTTCTCGACAACTTCGCGCTTTTCTTTACCCAGATTTTTCTCGGTGTCGCTGCGCTGACCATTCTATCAGCGATTCAATACCTCAAAGCGGCGAGAATTCACGAAGGCGAGTTCTACGCGATGGTCCTGTTCGCCACTTTCGGAATGATCCTGATGGCGGCGGGCAACGATCTGATGATTTTCTTCCTGGGATTGGAAACCATGTCGGTCGCCGTCTATGTGCTCACCGGCATCCAACGAAACAGCAGCCGAGCGGCGGAAGCGGCGATGAAATATTTTTTGACCGGTGCTTTCGCTACCGGTTTTTTGCTCTATGGCATCGCGCTAATCTACGGCGCCACGGGCTCCACCAATCTAAATGAGATCTCGACCTATTTGATCGAGCCCGCAGGCGATTGGCCCTACTATCTGGTCGGCGGAGCCTTGTTATTACTTACCGGCTTTGCCTTCAAGGTCGGCGCCGTGCCTTTCCATTTTTGGATCCCGGATGTTTACGAAGGCGCGCCGACACCGGTGACCGGCCTGATGTCGGTCGGCGTCAAAGCGGCGGCCTTCGCGGCATGGGGACGCATTGTGCTCCACAAGCTCTCACCGCTGGATGCCGACTGGGTCTTCCCGGTGGCGGTTATGGCGGTGGCGACGATGACTCTCGGCAACCTGCTCGCGCTCGGACAATCGAGCGTGAAGCGGATGCTGGCCTATTCCAGCATTGCCCACGCCGGTTATCTTTTGATTGGCATCGCGGTGGGCGAAGAATGGGGCGGTATGCCGCTGCTCTTTTATCTGCTGGCCTACGGCGTGATGACCGCCGGCGCATTCGCCGTCGTGACGGCTCTGAGCGAAGCCGATACGGCGCACGAAAACTATAGCGACTTCGCCGGCCTCGGCTTTACACGCCCCTTTCTTGCGTTCACGATGACCCTATTCATGTTGTCGCTGGCGGGTTTTCCGCCGCTGGCCGGCTTCACCGGAAAGTTTTATATCTTTCGCTCTGCCGTGCTCTCCGGCCATACGCTGCTGGCCATTCGTCGGCGTGCTCAATAGTTTATTATCGGTGGTTTACTATCTGCGGGTGATCGTCGCGATGTACATGGAGGAAGGCGGCGCGCCGGGCAAGTCTTTTAGCCAGTCGCCATATCTGTATACTGCCGTCGGCCTGGCAATAGCCGGCACGCTCTATTTAGGGATACTTCCGGCGCGGGCTCTGGAGTGGAGCCGCCTAGCGTTCTTTTCCCTCGAGTAGCGCAGGCTGCTGAAAAAGCCTCATAGGCTTCGTTGCGCTCGTGCGATTTCGCGTCAACGTACATGAGTACGCCTCCGCTCATCGCTCTTCGCGCGCCTTGCCTCTGAGATCTTTTTGAGCAGCCTGCAAGCAGAGTTTTTCCGGATCTTCTAACCTCTCTCTTTCCAAGGTCTTCGAAAGTTCGTAGCCTGGATGGAGTGAAACGAATCCAGGATCCCCGATTTCGCTGCGCCATTCGCGCTGCGCACCCGTCCGTTTTAAAGCTTCGAGTTAGGGGACGGTCACAAGCGTCCCCTCTTGCGCACCGTTGAAATTTTTGAGCAGCGTGCGGGTTGATAGCAGCCGGTTAGCTTAGTTGGATTGGGCGAAAAACCCGATCGCCACCGGAACTTCGGCGGTTCCGGGAATCATTTCTTCATGTTTTCCACTCTTGATGTAAAGCTGCGCCGAGGCGCCGCCGTCGAGCGCCAAGAGGTCCTGGGCTTGGAGCTGCCACTCCGGCGCGGTGAAGAGCTCTTGTAGTTCTGCCCAGGTGAGGCCGCCGAGCAATTTGTCCGTGACTGCGATGAACAGCCTTTGATCCTTGTCGATGCCGATCAAGGCGCGCCGGCTCGGCCGATTCGGCGCCCCGGTAGTCGGCTGGGCGCTGCCGCCGAGCACGAGCAGTGGTCCGGACTGAAGCCCTTCATCGGCATGGGCCGGCACAAACCCGTCGCGGTGGGCGAAAAATGGCTGGCGGTCTTTGACTGCGAAAATCCCCGTATAGATGGCTGCTGCTGAGATTCGCGGATTGACTGTTTGAGCGGCGGTCTTCAAAAAGGCCAAAGGCGCTCCTTGGGGATCGTAGTAATTTGCGTTGACGGCAGCGATTGCGCCGGTTTTCCGCGCCAAGGTCTTAACGTCTGCGGTCTTGAGATTATGCTGCGCCGCATAAATAACTCGCGGCGCAATTAGACTCGTGTCAAAGCGATAGAGGCTCAGGTCAAGTGTATTGGCAGGGACCTCGCGCTCCAGCGTGACCTTGCGATGCTCGATACCTTTTTGAACCGCCTTCCATGTTCCGGCGTCGATCACCGCGACGCCTGGACTGCTCTTCAGCTTGAGCGGCGCTTGCGCTGAACCGGCTTGGCCGGCAACGCCGAGAAACAGGACCCACATCAAAATCGCGATTGGACCGAACATCACCGCTAGACAGGATAGCAAAAGGCCACGTAAAAAAAAGCCGCACGCGGTGAAGCCACGGACGCCTCCAGGTCGTTTGCACCTGACTCAGAACTCCAAGGCACATCCATTCGAAAATCCTCCGTTGCCTCTATGACGTACCTGTGTGAGGACGACTCGTGTTGCGCGCCGGCGCGCTTTATTGCTAACTAACTAATTATATCAAAGGAGAAGAGCAATGAGACGTTATCGTTGGCTGTTGGTGATTCCTATTTTGGCCGTGACGGCGTGCGGCGGTGACCAGAAGAGCTCCGATGAACGCACCAAGGAAGCGCAAAGGGCGATGCAGGAAGGAGCGGAAAAAGAACGACGGATGTACGAGGGGATGCAGAAAGGCGTGGAAGGCCTGGAGAAGAAGGCCGGCGAAAAAACCAAGTAACTCGCGGCCGATTGTTTCATGACTGCGGAATGCAAACCGGAAGGCCGGCCGCAATCCCCAGGCATCAGCGCTTGCGCTCAAGCGCGCTCTAGCGTCACCTCCAAGAGGTCGAGCATAAGAGGTGAGCGGTCGTTCGGATTGGTTATTTGCGCGGCGCGATCTCGAATACAACGCGCTCGAGGCGCGGCGCTGAATCACGCAGCGTCAGGATTTGACGCCGCAGGGTATCGTCGCTCACCTGCGTCGCCAGGCAGGAAATCTTCTCGCCGCGCGCGCTGATCTCCACCGCGGGGTTCTTGATCATGTTCTGGCACCAGTGTTTTCCTTCGACCTTGCTGGAGGATGCGTAGAAGCGGCCATTTAGATAAGTAAAGCGCAATTCCACGGTGCGCGGCAAACCGCTCTTCCGTCCGACGGTGGTGAGATCTGCGACCAGAGAAGAGCCGTCTTTGAGTTCCATGCAGAAAATATAGGGCACGCTATAGCGTTAAACAAGCGCAGTCGCGTCGCCTCTCGTCGAAGTTTGAAAACGGCTACGCCAGACAATATGACTTCAGTAAGAATGTGCGCGCGCGATGAGCTCGCGAGGTGAGCGATGCCAGCGATTCACCGCAAACTGTCAATTTTCACCTTGATGATCGCTCTCGCTGCGGTGGTGTTTTTGCTTCTCGATCAGGGGCCGGTCAAGGCCGAGCGGGTGACGATCGCCACTCCCAGCCGGGGACTGTTTGAGTTTCCCGTAGTGGTCGCTATGCGCAGAGGTTTTTTCAAAGAAGAAGGGATCGAGGTTGACAAGGTGCAGATGCAACCGGCGCTCGGTGTCAAAGCACTGATGTCCGGCGATGTCGACTACCTACTTGCCTGGGGATCGGCGTTACGCGCGGCCGTAACGGGTGTGCCGATCAAGGCGGTGGCCGGTTTCGCCGGCCGGCCGCTGCACGTGCTGATTGCCCGGCCGGAAATCAAGGCGCCGAAGGACCTCAAAGGCAAGGTCGTCGGCGTCGATTCGGTGGCCGGCACGGTGGATTACTTGTCACGGCTCGCGCTGCGCCATTTCGGCATGGAGCCGGATAAAGACGTTACCATCATCGTCACCGGAGAAAGCTCGACCCGGTTGGCGGCGCTACGGGCCGGCGCCATCGACGCAACACCCATCGACGTCGCGTTTGCGGTCACGGCGCAAGACGAAGGATTTCGCCGGCTGGTTTACCTGGGCGATCTCATTGAATTGCCGTTGTCGGGCATCGCCATCACGAACTTGAAGCTCCAGAGCCAGCGCGAGCAGGTCAAAAGAGTGGTGCGCGCAGGCGTTCGCGGTTCGCGCTTTATGAAGCTGAACCGTGCCGAGACGATCCAGATGCTCGCCGATTATCTGCGCATCACCCCAGCGCAGGCCGCCAGGGCCTACGATGCGTCCATCAACTCTTTCACCAGCGATGGAATGATTTCCGCTAAAGGCGTGCAGCTCGACGTCCAACTCACCAGAGAGCGCTTGAAGATCACTAAAGATATCCCGCTCAACCAGCTGGTCGACTGGAGCGTGGTGCGGGAAATCAAGGCCGGCAACTAAATCAGCCTGGGCGGGCTGTTGCCAGAGGTCATGAGAAGCCAGAAACCGGTCAGGATCAGACAGCCAGGTCAACCGACCATTCTGTTTGAAACAGCATCGGATAAAGCGCATCGTCTGGAGCGCGTTAATGGTCTCGATCGCGGCTTGTGCCTCGGAGAACTTTACTGAAATCGAGAAACAGCGGGCGCCATTGTTTCCCGGCTACGAAAGTTATGCGTCGCGAGCTGAAGTTACGCCCAAGCTGCCGCGCCATGCCGAGAAGAAAGTGGTTGAAGACACCTCCTTGACCAAGGAAGGTTCGAAGCCTCCTTACCGAATTCTTACGTTGCGGGTTGCGCCCTATAGCCATCTCGATCAACTCCGGCGCATTGTTGATTACTTTTTACAATGATCGATTGCTGCAGACGGCTTTTTATCCAGAAAAACTTCACGACTACGTGGCGGCCTTAAAGAAAAGCGGAACGGTTTTAAGATTCGGCCAGGAATTGATTGAGGGACACACGACCATCTGGATCGGCACTGATTTTGATAACCAGCACTACGTCGGCTGGGCCGACAAGCGCTTGCGCGAACAACAGCGCCGCTGGCTCACGCTTTATTCGTGAACCCCTCACTTCCATCAATGCACCCGCTATCGTGAAGCTGCCGCGTTCGTTTTACCGCCAGCCGACGCTCGATGTCGCCCGGCAATTATTGGGCAAGCATCTGGTACACAAACATGAGCACGGCACCACCGCGGGCCGAATAGTTGAGACCGAAGCCTACGTAGGTCCCGACGACAGGGCTTGCCACGCTTCACGCGGGCGCACGCCGAGAACGCAAATTATGTTCGGCGACGCGGGTTACGCTTACGTCTACCTGATTTATGGCTTCCATCATATGCTCAACATTGTAACGGAAGCGGTGGATTTTCCCGCGGCGGTTTTGATTCGCGCCGTGGAACCGCTGAAAGGGGTCAGGTTGATGGCCGCGCGGCGCGGCACAGAACAACTGCGAAGCCTGGCGAGCGGCCCCGGAAAACTGTGCCAGGCTTTCGCCATCGACCGGACTCTCAACGGCAACGATCTGTGCGGCCAGGCGCTTTACTTGGAAGATCCGGGAGGTCCGGCGCCGAAGTTCCTGACGACGCCGCGCATCGGCGTTGACTATGCTGGAGCTGTGGAGCCGCAAGCCCTGGCGATTCATTATCGCCGATAACGATTTTGTTTCGAAGCTGTAGAAACCCGCCCAACGTGAAGGGTCTTGCCGCGCGTGCCGAGCGCGCAGCCGCGTTGGCGACTCACTTCGGTTTGACAGGTAGAAACTAAAGTGTAATGAGTTCAGCCAAGATCGTAGCTATTTAACAGGAGGGCGGATTGATGGAAAAGGAAGCATCTGTCGACGACCAAGAGTGATGACATTATTATCGAGCAGGCGGGTATGCGCATGACCGTCGCGCACCGGCAAGGCCTCGGCGGCAGCGATGAAGGGCTGACGTTCGACGTCACCACCGCCGGCGCAGAAGACCAGGGAAAAAGAATTTTGCGCTTCGATTGTTTTTACAAAAACCCGCATTATCACATCGGTGCCTCCGGCGGCGAAAATGCGGCTCACAACATGAAAGACGAAGGCGTGGACGACCCGGTGCGCTGGACTTTGGAGCAGTTGAAGACTCGGTTTCCCGCCATGGTCAAACAAGCCGGCTACGAGGAAATCGCCGAGCGGATCGACCAGCAAGCGATTACCGATCATCTCACCCGGTTAGAGCCGGAAATACTCGCCAAATACTAACCGGCGTCAGACAGCGACTATCCACGCCGGCAATTTGCCGGCCGCATAGGAGGAACAATGCCACACGACCTGATTATCAAGAACGGAAAGATTATTGACGGTTCCGGACTGCCGGGCTTTCACGGCGACGTCGCCGTCAGCGGCGGCCGGATCGTCGAGATCGGCAAGGTCAATGGCGGCGCGCGCCAGGTACTGAATGCGGATGGCTTGGTGGTCGCTCCCGGCATCATCGACAACCACACGCACTACGATGCCCAGGTTACCTGGGATCCGCTTTGCACCTACTCTTGCTATCACGGCATTACCACCGTCGTCATCGGCAACTGTTCTCTGGCGATGGCTCCGGCGCATAAGGAAGATCGCGAAAATGCTCGCCGGAGTCCTGTCCCATGTCGAAGCGATTCCGCTCGAAGCCATCCAGGCCGGAGTCAAATGGTCCTGGGAAACGATCCCCGAGTATCTTGACGCGCTCGACCAACGGCTGGGCATGAACGTCGCGTCCCTCATCGGCCATTCGGCGGTGCGCCGCTACGTGATGGGTGAAGCGTCGCAGGAGCGGCACGCGACCGATGACGAAGTTGCGGCCATGAAAGCGATCGTCCGCGAAGGCATAGAGGCCGGCGCCGTGGGCGTCTCCTTCGAGCGCAATCTGCGCCATTTCGATTGGGATGGCCGGCTGGCGCCGACCAATCTGGCGTCCGAGGAAGAGATTTTCGCGGTGGCGGGCGTGGCCGACGAAGTGGGGCGCGGCGTCATTCAGTTTGGCGGCGACCGCACTATCAGCGCGAAGCTGGCCAAAGCCAGCCGGCGGCCGGTTTTCTACGGCAACATCACCCAGCAGGCGGTGGCTCCGGACCAATGGCGCAAGCAGCTAGGAGAAGCCGAGAGCTTGATGCGCCAGGGACACCGCGCCTACCAGTTCGTCATGCCGCGTCCCGGCGATTTGCGTTACACGCTGAAGACCGCGCAGCACTTCGACGCCATGGCGACCTGGAAAAACGTCATGCTGCTGCCGCTCGAGCAGCGCAAAGAAGCTTTCCGCGACCCGGCAACCCGCGCCAAACTGCATTTCGAGGCGGTCGAGACGCCGATGGATACCAACCGCGCCGGCGACTTCACGCGCCGCTGGGATTTGCAGTTCGTGTTCAAGGCGGCGCTGCCGAAAAACCAGCACCTCACGGGCAAGAGCGTCGCCGATATCGCGCGCGAACAGAACAAAGATGTGCTCGACGCGTTCCTCGACCTGGCGCTGGAAGAAAACCTCGAAACGGAGTTCGAACGGCGCGAAGTCAACAGCGACGAAGCGGCCATGACGGCGCTGCTCACCAGTCCGTACACCGTCATCGGCCAGTCGGACGGCGGCGCTCACGTGGTTTTTCGCACCGACTATAGCTACTCCACCTATCTTTTGTCTCACTGGGTGCGGGAGAAACAAATCATGTCGCTGGAGGATGCCATCCGCAAGCTCACTTTCATACCGGCTTCGCTCTTCGGATTCTCCGACCGTGGGCTGGTGCGTCCCGGCATGGCCGCGGACCTGATGGTGTTCGATCCCGCGACCATCAGCCCGCTGGAACCGGGCGAGGCGCACGACTTGCCGGGCGGAGCCAGGCGCCGCAAACAACTCGCTCGGGGAATCGAGTGGACCGTGGTGAACGGCCAGGTGCTCATGGAAAAGGGCGAGCACACCGGCGTTTATCCCGGCAAGGTGGCGCGCAGCAGCAGCATTGCGCGGCAATAGCCTGCGATTCGCGGCCAACTACGTTGTTGACTAGATGGAATCACTGGAAGAGGCGCGCCACTTAATCGTCCATCTAGTCAACAATGCCATATGCCGATTGGTGCCGTGCCTGGGTTTTAACTTCATACTCTAGCTCGCCGTTCGCGACGTAATGGTTCCGAGTCGTGGTGCGCGCCATTGCGCCTGCGCTCCGCAGTCGTTGCTCTCAGAGAAATTCGAAATACTTATAAAAATCGGCGGGCGATTTTCGTTTAGTAACTAGTCGTCATGGGCCGTGTAGCCGGCAGTATTTTGCCGCCGTCTGCGTTGCGCTGTTCATCGCGCTAGGCAGGCAACACGACGATCGCAAGCGGTAAACAGGCGTTTGACGCAGCCATGAGCGCCACTTGTTGGCGACGCTCAAGCCGTGATAAGAGAAAGAACTTTTCCGGAGGCTTCCATGATTGAAGCTAAACACTCGCTGATCGTTGCCGCGCTCTGGCTCGTCGCGCTCTTACCTCCTGCAACATTCGCTCAAGACACGCGGCTGATCGAAGCCGCGAAAAAAGAGGGAATCGTGGCATGGTACACAGGGAGCAACCTGGTCACCATGCGCGCCGTGGCTGACGTTTTCGAGCAGAAGTATCCGCCGATCAAGGTGCAGCTCACGCAGAACAATAGCGAGCGCATGGTCAATCGGGTGCGTGCCGAAAGAGATACCGGCAAACTATTTTTCGACGTCTTGAATCTGTCCTTGGCTCCGCTGGTCGTTCCTATGGGAGTCCTGGCGCCTTACGATTCGCCTGAAAGGAAAGCGTACGGCGCCAAGTTTAAGGATGACAAGAATTTTTGGACCTCAATGACCAGCAATTATTTTGTCATTGGGTATCAGACTAGGCACGTCGCGCGCGCGGACGCGCCCAAAGACTGGCCGGATTTGTTGCAGCCGAAGTGGAAGGGAAAGCTGGGCATGGATCCGGAAGAATACGATTGGCTCGGAGCGATGCGCGAGGGCTTAGGTGAGGAGAAAGCGGCGCGGTTGATGAAAGGCCTGGCGCAGCAAGACATCCAGTGGCACAAAGGCCACACACAAGTTCTGCAGCTTTTGGTCGCTGGCGAATTTCCTCTCGGTTTGGTCTATGCGCACGCGCTCGAGAACCTAAAGCAAAAAGGCGCTCCACTCGAATGGGTTCGGACGACCAGACCGATTGTAGTCTCGACGTCGATGATCGGCTTGTCCGCGCAACCGATGCATCCCAACGCGGCCCGCCTCCTGATCGATTTGATTCTCTCAAAAGAGGGTCAAAGCGCGATCTTGAAGTACGGCTCGGTCCCGGCGCGCCCCGACGTGGCGCCGAAGGATTCGACTCTGAGCCCGGCTGGCCTTGATTTGCAGCCGGTTTCGGCCAGCAATCTGGTTAACTTGAACGAACAGGCAAAAAAATTCGAAGAGTTTTTCGGCCCTCGGCGCTAGCAGCCGTGCGTAAAAGTCTTGGCTGCATTCGACGGGCGATCGATCCCCGTTGGCTGCGTTGCTCCTCGCTCAAAATATTCCCGATATTCTCGGTCGTCGCGCCTTGCCATCGAGGCGCCTCACCCGTCTCGGTGCGACGCCAGACTTTCACCACGGGCTGCTAGGACAAATCTTGACCGCTGCTCGGTATTGCGAATCAATGGTTAATTGATGAAGACGCTGTCTCGTAAGAGGTCCTGCGCCAGTGATTGCGGTTATCGAAGTGCTTGGGACGCTGTTCTGATGGAGGTAGTGTTATGCGGGCCAACGGCAGCATCAGTTTATTAGTTGCGGCGTTTATCACGATTCTTCTTGGTGTTCGTGCTCCGACGCGCGTTGGCGGCTGAGGCCAAATCGCTCATCAAAGTCGTCGCCGGCTATGGTTCAACCGACGGCGCCATCGCGCCCTTGTGGTTTGCCAAGGAAACCAAACTGTTCGAAAAGCGCGGCCTCGATGTGGTGCTCGTCGGCATGGGCACCGGATCGGTGTCCCTGCGCGCGCTGATCGCCAAAGATCTGGAGATTGCCTCGCTCTCCGGTTCCGGCCTGGTGCAAGCCGCATTGCAGGGGGCCGATACAATCATTATCTCCGCCGCTATCAACGGCTTTATCTTCAAAGTTTTCGGCGCGCCGGAAATTACCAGCCCGGCGCAACTCAAAGGCAAAAAATTAGGCGTCAGCCGCTACGGCGCCACTTCGGATTTCGCCGTCCGGCTGGCGCTAAAAAAATGGGGACTGAATCCCGAGCGCGATGTCAGTATTCTGCAAATCGGCACGTCGCAGGACACTGTCCGCGCCATGCAGACCAAAATGCTCGACGCCGGCGTGCTGAGCGGCACCGCGTCGCTGATCGCGCGCAAAGCGGGCTTTCGCGAGCTCGGGGATCTCGCCGACCTGGGGCTGCACTACCCGATGGCGCCCATCGGCACGACGAGATCTTTTCTCCAGAAAAACGAAGCGCTCGTAAAAGAATTCATGCTCGCCTACATCGAAGCGATCCACGATTTCAAGCGCAACAAAGAAGCCGCGCTGGCGGTGTTGAAAAAATATACGCGCAACGACGATCGCGAGGTGTTGGAAGACAGCTACAGTCAATTCGGCAAACAAGTATCTGGCTTTGCCGATTCCGACAGTCGACGGGATACGGACGATTCTGACGGAGCTTTCAAGCACGGTTCCGGCGGCGAAAAACGCCGATCCAGAACAATTCGTCGCGTACAAAATCGCGCGCGAGATCGAAGCGAGCGGTTTCATCAAACGGCTCTACGAGAAGTAGGCGAGAACGCCTTAACCGATCAGCGCTGGTTGTTTCGCAGGTAAATGCGGCGAAAGGTCAGATTAATCCGCGGGCCGCAGCGACGCTGCTCCTTTTCAAATCCGTGTTTCCAATGGTATTGGGTCTCACCTTTGATCCTACTTGACTGGTATGGTCAATTGCGAATTTCTGTCAAGATTATGAGACGAGGTCATTCGATATCAAATGAGCACGATGCCCGGCGAACACCAGAGCCAAAGTCGCGAGTTCGCTTGCAATCGGAGAGACGCAGGGAGTACAAACGGTCAAAGTAAAATACAACCATAAATTTTTCGGCTTGCGAGACGATATTTCCGATGCAGTGCCGGGTTGGGCGCTGAGTCGCTCTGACTGGAGTAACTGAAATGCAATTGATGCCAATCCTGATTATTTATTTTATCGTCGGCGGCGCCGGCGCCGTATTCGCGCAGGCGCCGTTTTATCAAGACAAGACCATCACGGTGGTTTTGGGCGGACCTCCGGGCGGCTCAGCCGACTTGCGAACGCGAGCGGTTAGCAATTTCTGGCGCAAACATATTCCAGGCAATCCGACGGTCACGATCCAGCATATGGGCGCGGGCGGCGGCCGGCAGGCGGCGAATCACGTCTATCGGGGAGCGCGCCCGGACGGGCTTACCGTCGGCAGCATGGGCGCCGCGCTGGTCGCCAACGCCGTGCTCGGCGAACCGGGAGTTCAATACGACATCGACAAGTTTATTTATCTCGGCACGCCTGACAGCGCTCAGCATTATGTGTTCGTCACGCATGGCGAGGCTGGACTATCAAGCATCGATAAGCTCCGCGCCGCTTCGGGCGTGCGCATTGGCGCGCAATCGGTGGGGCATCCGATTTACATCACCGGCCGGCTCTACGCTTATTTGCTCGGCTTGAAAGAACCAAGATTCGTCACCGGCTATACCGGTCCGGAAATCGATATCGCACTTTTCAAGCGCGAGCTCGACGCCAGGGTAACCACCGGCGACTCCATCGTGCGCCGTTCACCGGAGTGGTTGGAGAAAAAACTGGTGGACATCCATGCCGGCATTGAAATCCCTAAAGGCGAACGCAGCCAGCACTTCGCTAATTTGCCCGAGCTGGAAAGTTTCGCGAAGTCCGCCAAAGAGAAAAAAATAATGGAGATGTTTCGCGCCTTCAGACTTGCGGGACAAAACTTTTTTCTGCCGCCGGGAACTCCCAGAGAGAGGATACAGACACTACAAGATGCAATGCGCAAGACCTTCGCGGATCCTGAGTTTTCCAAGGAGTACCAAAAGCTCGCCGGCGAACCGCCTACCCCGCTCATGCCCGAAGCGCTGGAAAAAGTCGTCAAAGAGCTGCCGCGCGATGCCGAGACCATCGAGCTCTTCAACAAACTCGCCGGCGCGGCAGCGCTACCGCCGCGCTAATGTCGTGTTGCAATCCCCCGGACGAATTCCGTGGCTTTCGGTCGTAATTCCGTGAAACGGAATCTGGAACCCCCAACTGTATCTTCCCCTTTACTAAGGGGGAGACGAAGAGCGGGTCGATTCCGCCTTTACAACCACGTCGCCTTGCGAAACCGATAAAAAAGGTAGACATCGATCAGGGCCATAGAGCCGATCGCCAGAGGATAGCCGAAAATCCAGCTCAGCTCCGGCATATGTTGAAAGTTCATGCCGTAGATACCAGCGATCATCGTCGGCACCGCGACCAGCGCGGCATAGGATGCCAGTCGCTTTGTGACCTCGTTCTCCTGGATCGTGATCAAAGATAAGGTCACGGTTACGCCCGTAGTGGCCATGTCACGAAGATTATCGACGGACTGGTTCAGGCGTATTAGATGGTCGTACACGTCGCGAAAATACTCTTGCAGACCAGCCACCAGTTGCGGCACACGGCCGGCGTAGAGCCGCCCGGTCACTTCCAATAACGGCTCAGTGGCATGCTTGAGAGTGGTGAGCTTTCTTCTGAAATTATAGAGCGCCTCGATGTTGGCGCGAGTGGTCTGGCTGGCAAAGATGCGTTCCTCAATGCTCTCCAGCTCGGTTTCGAGCGCGTCGAGAACTGGAAAGTAGCGATCGACGACCGCGTCCATCAGCGCATAGAGCACATAAGCCGGCCCGTGGCGCAGGAGTTCCGGCTCGCGCTCGCACAAGGCGCGCACGTCGGTAAATCCGCGCTCCGCCTGGCGGCGCACTGACAAGACGTAGTTCGACCCGACGAAAATATCGGCCTCGCCGACTTTTAGATCGTCGCCTTCAATTTCGATCACGTGGAGAACCACGAAAAGAGACTCGCCGTACTCTTCGATTTTTGGACGTTGATGGCCATTGCGGGCATCTTCCACCGCCAGTTCATGTAAGCCAAACTGGTTTTGCATCTCGTCGAGCTCGGCGGCATTCGGATCTTTTAACGCTACCCAAACAAAAGTGTCTGGTGGTTTGAGATAATCGTGGATATCGCTTACCGGGATATCGGCGAGCTTACGACCATTTTGGTAGGCGACACAGTTGACGAGCAAGATCGGCTCCGAGAGGCTATCAAGAATAAAGATTTTGGCTAACTGTGCAAGCAAGCCGGCAGAGAGTCAAGCGCAATATTTGTTCAAGGCTCAAGGCTCAGAGATCCCCTCCGAATTGCTCTACGTTGAACCTTGAACTTTGAACATTGAACGCGGCCCTAGGCCGCAAGATATTGCTCGGGATGAAGATTCCAAGCTTCCGGCGCTTCGCAACCAATGATCTCATCGAGTTGCTGGCCAGCGGGCCGGCTCGACAAATTGATTTCGAAGGGTCTGATGCGTTTGTCGCGCCTGGTATCATAAACAGCCCGCACCACCGGATCGAGTAAACTTTTTTCACCCTGGTCAACCACCACGCCGATGAAGCCGCTATGCAATCGTACTACCGTCCCTATGGGATAAATTCCCATGTGCACAACAAATTGCTCGACCAAATTGCGGTTCAGATAAGAACCGCTCCACTCGAATAACTTTTTCAGCGCGTCGGTAGGCGGCAGCGCGCGTTTGTAACAGCGTTCCGAGGACAGAGCGTCGTAAATGTCGACGATGGCGCCGATCTGCCCGAACTCGCTGATCTCGCCCGCCTTTAAACCGCGCGGGTAACCGGTCCCATCCAGGCGCTCGTGATGCTGCTGACAAACACAGATAGAGAACGCATCGATGCCGCGGCTGTCGCCGAGTATGCGTTCGCCGTGCGCGACGTGGGTTTTCATGACCTCGAACTCGGCTTCGGTCAACGGGCCGGGTTTATTGAGCAGTTCGGAAGCCACTTTGACTTTGCCGATGTCGTGCAACAATCCACCCACTCCCAGAGCTTTGATTTGTCTCGCCTCCAGGCCTAAGTGATTGGCGAAAGAAATAGACAGCGCCGCCACTGACAGCGAATGAAGATAAGTGTATTCGTCTTTATTTTTGATGCGTGACAGGCTTGTCAGCGCATGTTTGTTGCGCAGCACCGATTCCGTCATCTTATCGACGACAACTTCAACTTGCGGCAGATCGAGCTTCTTCCCTAACCTGACCGCATCCATTAAGATCTGAGTCTGCCGCTTGGACTCGCGCAGTAAACCCTTGGCGTTTTCGATTTCCTTCGCCAAGGGCACGGACCCGTTGGCCGGCTTGCATGGCTGAAGCTTGCTCAAATCGTTTTGAATGACTTGATCGACAAACTGCTTAGTCGGCGCGTCCTCGGCATCCAGGCCCTGATCCGTGTCGATGTAAACGTCTTTAATCTGGTGTTCAAGAATTTTTTCGATTTCTCCGGCGCATGTAAGCAGGAATCGGTTACGCAGAAACGGATGGTTGAGCCAGCCACAATTGAGATCATGGACAAACATACCGGGTTTTAATTGCTCAGTTTTTACTTTCTTGATCATGATGTTTCTTCCGCCGCTTTGAAAGCCCGAGGAATCCTTTTGTCCCTATGAGTCTATAGATCGCCCAAAATGCGCCGCACTTTACCCTGGAAGAGCAATACCAAACCGGGCAAAAAGACGCGCTACTCACGCGGCTGCGTGGCGGGCAAGATGGATATTTTTTTCACCGTGGGGTACAACGACGCACATTGGCCGAGCAAGCTTGACATGAAGTTTGGTATCTTTATTTTTGGCGATAACCACCCGGAGCTAGGGCGCTCCAACCAGCGTTATTACGAGGAAGTTTTAACCATCGCCGAGTGGGCCGAGGAGTTTGGTTTCGACTCTTTCTGGCTCGGCGAGCATCATCTTTATTGGTACGGCACCTGTGTGTCGCCGCCGATGATCATCGCGGCGCTCGGCCAGCGCACCAAGAAAATTCGACTGGGACCGGCTGTGAGCGTGCTACCGTTGCACCATCCGCTGCTGGTCGCTGAGGAATATGCTTTGGCCGACAATCTCTGCGGCGGCAGGCTGAATTTCGCGATCGGCAGCGGCTTCTCCCCGGCCGAATATAAGGCCTTTGGCATGTCGATGGAAGAAGCACGGGAGAAATACTGGGAAGCGTTCGACTTGATTCTAAAGGCGTGGACGCAGGAGCAGTTTTCCCATCAAGGCAAATATTACCAGATCAACGATGGATCGTTATACGTGAAGCCGCTGCAAAAGCCGTTGCCACCGACCTGGATCGCCGCGTCCAGCGACGAGACCCTGATCCGGGCCGGAGAGCTGGGCTTTCCCATCATGGGCATTCCGTTCGTGCGCTCCACTTCGCTGCTCGAGGTCAAGCAGAAGAATGACCTGTTCATGGAGTCGTATGTCCGCGCCGGCCACAAGCAAGCGCCGGACATCATGGTCGCTCTGCATTGTTACCTGAACCCAAACGAAGCAGAAGCCGTAAAATCGGCCCGCCCCTATTTTGAGCGCGTGGTGGATTATCTAAAAAAATACCGGCGGCCGGGCGCCAGAGTGCCGGACTTCGATACTATCAAAAAAGACCAACTCGCCCTCTTCACCACTCCTGAGAACGCCTCCGCGATTTTCCAGGATTACGAAAAGATCGGCGTCAGCCACATCATCTGCATGGTCAACTTCGGCGGCGTGCCCATGCCCGACGTGCGCCGCACCCTGGAGCTGATGTCCAAAGAAATCTTCCCGACGTTCAAGTGAGCGAAAATTAATGTTCTAATTCATACATCGATCTACAGTATGAGCACCTCAGGCGTCCTTCCCGCGAAGGCGGGAATCCAGCTTAGCATTTGAAATAAAGACCGCACGAACGAACTTCTGACCTCGGACTTTCGGAATTCCGGAAGTCCGATGTTTCGTCAGGAAAGTTGATTGGAGCACGTTAAATGAACGGATGTTCGCTGACTAACTCTTAACGGATTCAGGAAACGAATAGGCTAGAGTCTTACGTAACTTCGAGTTCCAAATGTAAAATCAGGCCGCGATCTACTTTTCCCAACAATTCACGTTCAGGACTCCGACGATTTCTCGAATTCGTCCTTTGTCTATGGTTCTCACTTGATCGCAAAAGGCGCACGAATCCTTACGCAGCTGAGTTTCTTTAGCGGACAACAACGGCTGGACCAAACGCTCAGCCGCTCGTCCTCTTACCGATGAGAGCGGAACAACGGTTACTGTCGAAGAAATATCGTTGGCTTCTGTTCTGGAAACAACAATGCACGGACGGGTCTTGGGAACCTCGGCGCCACGAGCAGGGTCAAGACTCACCCACACCAGTGAACCCCTTACCACGAAGCCAGCCTTCCTTATCTAAGAAGCCAAATTCGCGGCTAATGCGCCGCGATTCTTGCCGTGTGGAACGATATTCCGCCGTCAATCGCGTCTTCAGTTCCCTCCGAGTAGGATTGGCAATCCAGTCCGCCAAGCAACTGTTCAGCAAGCCACTCAACGTTGTTTCAGGCGAGAGTTTTTTTGCTTTTCTGACAAGATCGTCTTTAAGTACCACCGTTGTTCTCATGCTTTCCTCCGGCATAACAACGTCATACAAAGCTCATACACTTTGTGATCCTTGTCAAGCAGGGCGCAGCCGGGCATGGGGGGTGAACGGCCGCGGCGGCCGAACCAGCAAAAAATAGGGTAGATTGAGTTGATGAGTACGATGATCTCTGAGGTGCACGACGCGCTGAAACAAGCGGGTGCCAGCGAAGAGAAAGGACAAAAAACGGCGGAAGCCGTTGGAAGCTACGAAAATCGCTTGGTGCGGATCTACGGTGATTTGGCTGTGGTGAAATGGACGATGGGTTTTAATCTCGCCATGACTGTCGCCGTACTGTGGAAGGTCTTTACCACATAAGATTTTTAAACGCTTTGGTCCTTCAATCGCGGTTCCACCGCAATCGACTTTGCGCTATAAGAAAATGGATGACCGAAGTTTATTTTCAGGACACGACGATCCGCGACGGCGCGCAGAGTTTGTGGGCTTATAACATTCGGACCGGCATGATCGCGCCGATCTGCGAACATCTGGACGAAGCCGGCTTTGAGGCCATCGAGCTCGGTGGTCCGATAGAAATACCGAAATGCGTCAAAGAGCTGCGCGAGGATCCGTGGAAACGCTACCGATTGATCATCCCCAAATTCAAACGTACCCCCCTTCGTCTTGTTCACGGCACGCGCAGCGGTTTTGCTATTTATCCCGACGCAGTGCACCAACTCTTCGATACCTGCATGGCCAATGTCGGCGTCAAAGAAGTACGCATTTCGGATTCGTGGAACGATGCAAAAGACTGGGCCTGGCGCGTCCAGCAAGCCAGGACCGCGGGGCTAAAACCGATCATCAATCTGATTTACACGGTTTCACCGCGCCACACCGACGAGTACTACGCCAATAAAATCCGCGAAGCCATCGCCCTCGGCGTATACCGCGTCATCTTCAAAGACCCCGGCGGTATCCTGACTCCAGAACGCACCAGGACCGTAGTACCCGCCGTGCTCAAAGCGGCCGTGAGAACGACGGTCGAGCTCCATACCCATTGCACGACCGGCCTTGGCACACTGTGTTGCTTGGAAGCAATCAAAGCGGGAATGGTTCATATCAACACGGCGGTCCCGCCGCTGGCCAACGGCTCGGGAAATCCATCCATCTTTACAGTCGCCATGAATGCACGCGCGCTGGGTTATAACACCCTGGTGAATGAAGAGCCTTTGCGCGAGGCTAGCAAGTTCCTCACTGGCTGCGCTAGACGAGGAGAATTTACCCGTCGGCAAGACGCCTGAATACGACTACGCGCAATACGTCCATCAAATTCCCGGCGGCATGATCTCCAACTTGCGCCATCAACTGCGCCGCGTCGGCATGGAAGATAAGATCGACCAGACGCTCGAAGAAGCCGCGCAAGTGCGCGCCGAGTTCGGCTATCCGATCATGGTCACGCCGCTATCGCAGTTCGTCGGCAGCCAGGCGGCCATCAACGTCATCATCGGCGAGCGCTACAAAGAAGTAACCGATCAGACCATCGAATATGCGATGGGAATCTGGGGCAAAGAAGGCGCCGCTTATATGGATGCGAACATTAAAGATAAAATCTTAAATCGTCCCCGCGCCCGGGAAATTGCCGAGCGGCCGCACCCGGCGGACTCGCTACACGATCTGCGGCGTAAGTACGGCGGAGCCGGAGTCAACGACGAGGAACTCTTGCTGCGCTTTTTCTCCAGCAAAGAAGACGTGGAAAAAATGAAAGCCGCCGGGCCGCCGCGAAGCTACGCGAGTCACACCAATCCATTGATAGGTTTAGTTGAGGAACTGACGAAGCGAATCGCGGCGGAACAACGTTTATATCCGCCGCGGTAATCTCGCCCTGCGGCTGGAGAAACGACAATGAAATCAACATCACAACATTGCATGCAGAAAATCCCTCCTAAACCTCCCTTTACAAAGGGAGGAACTAAAAGGCTCGCTCTATCAGTACTGTGGCCCAGATGGAGTGAAACGGAATTTGGGATCCGGAAACCCGGATCACGCTCACGCTGCGCTTCATCCAGCCTACGCAAACTGCACCTCTCACTATGCTTTGCGCATTTCTATTTCAGTATCCCCCTTTGTTAAGTTTGTTAAAGGGGGAGTTAGGGGGATTTAGATCTGATATGGCACGCGTAGAACTCATCACAGAAGACGAGCATCCTGAACTCGCGGAATCGATCGCCACAATCAAGGGCGCGCGCGGCGGCCGGCTGATCAACATTTATCGCTTGATGCTGCACAGTCCAATGCTGGCCAATGCCTGGTTCGACTTGAATCAAGCCGTGCGCTATGGCACGGAGATCGACGGCCAGTGCCGCGAGCTGGCGGTTATCCGCGTGGCGATTTTAAACGACGTCGAATATGTTCAACGCGCCCATGGACCTGCTTATGCGCTCAAGGAAGGACTGACGCCGGAACAGGTTACGGACACCGCCGATTGGCAAACCTCGAAATTATTCAGTGACAAGCAGCGTGCGCTGCTTGGTTACACTGATGCGATGACGCGAGCCATCGACGTGCCGGACGCCGTCTTTGCCGAAGTCAGAAAACATTTCAGCGAACGCCAGACCGTCGAGCTGACGATGCTCATCGGCGCATACAATATGCTAACCCGGTTTCTCAAGGCATTGAAAGTCGATCCGGAACCTTAGCAGGCTGCTGAAAATGCCTCATATACGTCGTTGCGCTCGATCGATTTCGCGTCAACGTAGAGGAGTACGCCTCCGTTCATCGAACTTCGCGCGCCTTGTCTCTAAGGCTTTTTGAGCAGCCTGCGAAGCGGTTTTCAGTGCTCTGTTAAGAACAGTCTCTATGGCAGCATCTTCCCGTCTCAAATTCGTTGTTGAGAACGACACGTTTCTCCGCTTGATTCAGGTCGTCCTCGACCCGACTGCGCCGGAGGAACGTTTCCAAGCCTTTGCCCACTTCTGTTTGCATGACTTGCCTGATTTTCGCGGCTGGTGCGAGAATATACGCGCTCAGGTGCCGAACATTTATCCGTCTGACGTGCACTTGGTCGACGATCAAGCACAGCTCCTGGCGCATTTGCCAGCCGCATGCGTCGCCGTGGTCGAGGAATTGAGTATTGGCACTGCAGAGGTCCAGGCTGCGGGAGGCTCTCTCCGATTTATCCAAAAATACGGCTTCACGACACGTAATATCGACCATGGCGCATGTGAGAATAACGCAACCAGGATTTTAACGATCCGACGGCGCGCGAATATCTCCACCGCCGAGCAAGGGTTGATGCTCATGCTCGCGCTGGCGCGCCAGATAACTCGGAACGCCAATCTTATTAGCGTGGAACAACTGAAGGCCGCCGGCTATGAGCCGACGACGTACGATCGCAAGCACACTCCCAACGGCAACTGGGCGCGCATTCCAGGAATGGTCACACTCTATAACCGGCAACTCGGGATTATCGGACTTGGTGAGATCGGCCGCGAGCTTGCCGTCCGCGCACTCGCGCTTGGCATGAAGATCGTGTACACGCAACGGACGCCGCTGCCGGCCGAGGTGGAACGGCAATACCAGACGCGCTATGTCAGTCTCGACGAACTCCTGGCGACGTCGGATTGTGTAAGCCTGCATCTGCCGCGCAGCCCGCAAACCCTCGGCTTCGTCGGCGCGCGCGAACTTTCGCTCATGAAACCCGGGGCGTTCCTGATCAACGTCTCGCAGCCCAACCTGGTAGAACGTGAGGCGCTGGGCAGGGCGCTGGCGGCGGGAAAACTCGGTGGTTACGGCCTCGACACTTTTTATGACGAACCCGGCGACGCCAACGATCCGCTGATCAAGTTTCCCAACGTCATCGTCAGCCCTCACCTCGGCGGCTCGCCGCGGCAGAATTCACTCGACGACATCGAGGAAGTCATCGTGAATCTCGGCCGCCGTTTGTAGTAATTCGCCAGACTTGGGGGAGATTGATAAATCGGTCCCACCACGAAGTGCACGAAGGCGTGAGATTTGGAAGTTCGATTTCGACGACTTCGTTTGAAAATACGGTCATGAGCTCAGTCGCCTAGCAGAACACTTGATTACGTCATTCCAGCATGGAGTGCTGGATCCAGGTTAATATAGGCGGACGCATCCTGCGTTGACCGAAGACGGACGACCGAGGACCGGCCCGGTCACCCGTCATCCGTCACCGGTCAAAGCACGCCGGCCAAAAACTCCGTCACATTGGCGGGCTTTTGCTCTTTTGTTTAAATCCAAATTTTTTCCGATCTTATGCCAGCCCGTAGAATGCCCGCGGATTATCTTCGACGATTTTCTTGTGCATCGCAGCGGTGATCCCGCCGCTTTCTTTTAACGTGGTCAAGGCGTCCAGTTCTGTGGATGAATCGGCATGGCCGTAATCGGTGCCGATCATCAGCGTATTTTCGCCCATGCAGCTCTTGATCAAATACGGCACGTCGTCGCCGATCTGGCAGGTCACAAAAATCCCTAAGCGCTCGAGTAAATCGTCGGGCAATTTACGATTAACCGTTTCCATGCGCCGGCGCAGCTCGTAAATCACCCATGGCATCCACGACGCAGCGGTTTCAATAAAGCCAAAGCGGAGCTTGGGAAACTTTTTTGGCACGTCGGAGTTGATCAAGCGGAAACAGGCGCCGACGTTGAAAATTCGATACTGATTGAAGAAGTCGCGGCTTCCGTCCGGATTGACCATCATGTCCACCGCGGCCGCGCTGCCGTTGGCTTGATGCAAGCCGATGCAAAAATCCAGTTTCTCGGCTTGCTCGTACAATGGATCAAAATAGGGATCGCTGATCTGCCGCGTACCTTCAAGCGGGCGCATAAAGATGCCGCAGCCGCCGTTCTCCTTGGCGAACTTGAGCTGATCGAGCGCGTCAGGCATGCTGAGCAGCGGCAGGGTTGCCATCCAGCGCAAGCGTCCATTGCTCTTTTTCCAAACGTCTGCCAGCCATCGGTTATACGCGCCGCAGAGCGCAACATCGGTCTCGGTTCGTTCGGTGCATTGATCGAGAAAAATGCTCGGGTAAAGCACCTGAATATCGATGCCGAGCTCGTCCATGTGCTTGACGCGGGCATCGACGTCGGCGAGATCACGAGTCGCCATGGTCGTCGTCATGTCGCGGCCGATGTCGGCGGATTTTTTGTACGAGATCGTCGGCGCTGAACGTGAAGCGAAACAGACCGCGAATTTTACCATCGATGACCCAGTGCGCCTTTTGTGTTTCACCGTCGGGTTTGAACAACTGCGGACGGAATTTCTGCTCCGACGGAAGCAGATAATCCCAGGTCCGCGGACTCTCTACGACGTGCGCATCGGCGTCTACCCATCCCATAATATCCTCCTGACGGCTGCTGAAAAGGTTTGATTTGCGCTCTACGCGTTTTCGAGTTCCGAGTTTTGAGTTTCGAGTTTAAACCCGAGACCTCGAAACACGCACCGGCTCGCCTTACCAGGATTCTGATCCCGTTTCGGATCGCTTTCCGACGTTCCGACTTAGCTATTGCCTGATGCCTATTGCCTTCTCCGCCTGTTCAATGAAGCACCGCTCCGCTCGCGCGCAAGCACGCGGCTAAATCCCACCACCGGCGCTTTCGACGTCACGTAATGCATCATACCGAGGCCGCCGTTAAATGCCATATCAGAAGAGATGTTAATGACGCTGCCCTGTTTACGTTGTTACAAACGCTTGCTCTTGCCACAGCACCCAGAGATGAGCTAAAGCGTCGGCCGTGCAGTCATAAACAAAAGGAGCCCCCATGAAATCCATCTTCAAGAGTTGTCGTGCTGGCAATAGTTTTATACTTCAGCTCTGCTGGAAGCGTTCACGCCAAGAGCTATATCGCCTATATCTCTGACTCCACCAGCTCTTCGGTGGTTTATTGGGTCGCGAAAGAGGCCGGCATATTCAAGAAACATGGGCTTGATCTAGAGACGATCTTTATCGATGGCAGCGTACGGGGAATTCAGAGCCTTGTCGCGGGAGATCTCGGCTATAGCGGCGCTGTGGGGACGGCAGTGATCAATGCGCAATTGGCCGGCGCCGATGTCGCGATTGTCCAGAGCCAGGTGAACACGCTGCCCTACTTATTGTCGGGAACGCGAACATTAAATCGCCGGAAGACTTGAAAGGACGAACAGCGGCGGTGCACATTCCAGGCACGGCGGCCGATTTCGCCATTAGGCTCGCGCTGTCCAAAGCCGGCATAGCGTACAAAGACATCAAAGCGGTAACCATCGGCGGCGCTCCCGCGCGGCTGTCAGCCGCCATCAACGGCCATGCGGATTTCACCATCGTGAGCGAGGGCGAAAAGAACCAAGCCGAGAAGTCAGGCCTCAAGGTGATCATCGATATGGCCAAGCTCAAGGTGCCCTTTCAGTTCAATTGCAGCGTCGCGACGCGCAAACGCATCCGAGAAAACCCCGATGAAGTTCGGCGCCTCGTCTGGTCGTTGGCAGAAGCGGGCTGGTATTACAAAAACCACAAGGAAGAATCGATAAAGATCGCGCAAAAATACACCCGCGGCGTAAACCGTGCAGTGCTCGAAGCCGCGTATGCGGCGAACGTCGAGTTTTTAGTAGAAGACACCTACCCGACACTCGAAGGTTTAAAGCAAACGCTTGAAATCCAGGCGCTCACCGATCCGCGAGCAACGAAAGCCAAAGCCGAAGATTTCGTCGAGCTACGCTTTGTCGACGAACTAAAGAAAAGCGGTTATCTCGAAAAGCTCTACGGTCGAAGTAAGTAGCGTAGCAAATCATTTGGCGACAATCTGCTAGGAGTCATGCGCACCGCTGCTCCCTGTCGGAGGACAAAACGTGCTATTGTAAATTTTGTCGGCAGTCTCCAAGGCCCGTGGCGTATCCGTGATCATACCTCGCCCAAGTATCGCTGACGTAGCATCGATCGCCGCGCATTATGACGATCTCGATCCGTTCTATCGCAGCGTTTGGGGCCATCACGTGCATCACGGCTATTGGATCTCCGGAAAGGAAAGCGCCGATGAAGCGGTGCTTAACTTGACCCATCTGATCGCCGAACGAGCGGCAATCGGTTCCGGCGCCCGGGTGTGCGATGTCGGCTGCGGCTACGGCGCCACGGCTCTGGTTCTTGCGCGTGATTACGGCGCGAATGTTACCGGCATAACGGTCTCACACAGACAATTTGAGATCGCGCAATCAATTGCGCACGATACGGCCAATGCGAGGTTTCTGCTGGGCGATGCGCTGGAGAACGAATTGCAAGCGGCCTCGTTCGACAGTGTGATTGCCATCGAAAGCTCGGAGCATATGCCTGACAAGCGCAAGTTCTTTTTCAGAAGCGCTGCGGCTCCTGCGACCCCAAGGCCGTCTGGTAGTAGCCGCATGGTTGACGCGCGAACGGCCTAATGCTGCGGAGACAAAACTTTTGCTGGAGCCCATTTGCGTGGAAGGGCGTTTGCCGAGCCTTGCGTCGGCGACCGAGTATCAGGAAATGCTCTCAGACGCGGGATTTCGCAATATAGGTTTTTCAGACCTGACCGCGGGCGTTCAGAAAACCTGGAGTCTGTGCGCAGCTCGATTCGTCGGCAAATCGATTACGGATTCGTCATTTCGGCGCCGCTGGCGCGACCGGAGCTTGACCAACCGGATCTTTGCCAAGACTATCTTCCGTATCTGGCTCGCCTATAAGACCGGCAGCATGCGCTACGGCATTTTTTCCGCAACCAAATAGAGAGGAACGATCAATCTGTTTCGGCTAGACCAGCAGGTTGCTGAAAATTGCTCGCAGACTGCTCAAAAAGACCCAGAGGCGAGGCGCGCGCAGAGCGATGAGCGGAGGCGTACTCTTGTACGTTGACGCAAAATCGCTCAAGCGCAACGAAGCATATGGGTCTTTTTCAGCGGTCGGCTAATCCCACCACCAGCGTTTCTTGAGCTTGGGTCCGTAGGTCAGGTGGAAACGTTGCATCGCCGTAGTTCGGATAGCGGCTACCGCTTCTTCCGGCGAATCGGTAACGAGAAGGCGTTGAATATCGACGGGATCGATTGTCCCTTCGCGAATAAACCGCTCCTGAAAAAAATCGAGCAGCGGCTGCCAAAACTCTCTGCCGATAAGCACCAGCGGAAAGTCTTGTATCTTGCCGGTCTGGATCAAGGTTGCGGTTTCAAATATTTCGTCCAGGGTGCCAAAACCGCCGGGTAACGCGACAAAGGCATAGGAGTATTTAACCAGCATGACTTTGCGCACGAAGAAGTAGCGAAATGTAATGTAGGTGTCGAGATACGGATTGGGCTGCTGCTCTCTGACGAGCTTGATGTTGCATCCGACGGAGTGACCGCCGGCATCTCTGGCGCCCCGGTTCGCAGCTTCCATGACACCCGGTCCGCCGCCCGTCATTACCGTAAAACCGGCCCGGGCAAGCCGCTGCCCGACCTCGCGCGCCACTTGATAGTAGGGATGCTTCTCAGTGAAGCGCGCTGATCCAAAAACCGTAACGCATGGTCCGACGAAGTGCAGCACGCGAAAGCCGCGAAGAAATTCAACAAAGATGCGGATTAGCCGCGCCAACTCCTTGCGTCGCGGCTGCGGTCCTTCGAGAAAGCGCGTTACTTCCGGGGCAGCATCGTTGGCCGGCACCGTGCGCTCCGAGATAGTTACTTTGGACTCAATCTCGGCCATAAAAGTTTATGCACGGATGCTGGTACCCGGCCTCAACGTCGCGGCTTAGCCGCGCGTCAACCTGCGTCACCCATTTCCTTGCGGCTCTTTCCCAAAGGAAGCTTGAGACTAAAATACCCGAGTGGTAATTCTGCTGATATCGATGAAATACGAGAAGATCGCTTCAAGAGCAATAACAGTCCGCAGCAAAGGCAGAGACCATCTACTTCGTAGCTGCGCCTTGAGAAGGATGGACTAACTGCTGGTTCCGTGCCGTTTGACCCATTCGCCGATAATCGCATTCGTCTCGTCGGAAGCTTGCCAGAAAAAGCCGTGCGA
Source organism: uncultured delta proteobacterium (assembly GCA_963801935.1). Classification (GTDB taxonomy): domain Bacteria; phylum Desulfobacterota; class Binatia; order UBA9968; family UBA9968; genus DATACQ01. The sequence goes on along the minus strand of CAWDHA010000014.1, from coordinate 79,501 downwards.
CTGGCCCTCGAGGACTTTCATTTGGGCCCCCGGGATGCGCTCGGCCAGCACCTTCGATTGCGCGATGTGATTGCTGCCGATCGTGTCTGCTGCGCCGATCAAAACCAGGGTCGGCGCTCTTACGTCTGCCAAACGATGCGTGCCCTCGAAATTGTGGCGCGCCGTGCACAGATGGATAAATTCCGGTAGTTTAGCGTGGGTCGCCCACGCGAGGTTGTAAAAAGCTTCAACTTCGGCGCGATGGCTGTCGCGATAATCTTTGGTAAAGAAGGTATCGCACTCGACGATTTCATGATGGATAAACTTTTCGAAACCCATTTCGACCATCTCGAGTACCAATTGATGCGGCAGGCCGGAGATGCAGTCCGCTCCGGGCCGGGCGGCCGGCCCGGAGCCGCTGGCTGCCATGATCAGGCTTTTTACACGCCCGGGAAAATTTTCCGCCAGCGATAGAGCGATTCGCCCGCCCATCGAGTGCCCGATCAAATGAGCCGCCGGAAGTTTCAGGTGGTCCATCAAAGCGGCGATGTCTAAGGCCATCTGCTCGATGGTATACACCGATTGCTGCGGCCGCGAGCGGCCGCAGCCGCGCGGATCATGAAAAATGATGTTGAGCGAGTGCGCCAACGGCATTTGCGACGGCTTCCAAACCTCGCCCGAGTATGCCGTCGACGGCACAAAGATCAGCGGCTCGCCCTGGCCGTGGGACTCGTAGTAAAGATCGACGCCGGTGGGAAGTTTTACGTTAGGCACTTTAGCCGCTCCTTTCGTTCACGCTGTGAAGGATTTCCGATTCCTTCCCCTGCTCGGAGTGTGTCGCAATCTCCGAAAAGCTTTGATGTCATGCTGAGCGGCAGCGAAGCATCTCGTCTTGTCAGGTGCTTCCGGGGACGAGATTCCTGGGCGGAGTCTATTCTGAGTACATCGAAGGCCTCGAAATGACATGGCCCATACATCCGTTAGCGGCAAGGGCGGCTCGGATGCATTTCAAACCCGAAACGCCAAACCTGAAACTACTTCAATTCGGCAGCCAACACAGCGCCGCGATTTCGCTCAACTCGCGGCGCAATTTAGTCCACGATCCGCCGCTATCGTCGCTGCGATAGAGATAGCCGTAGCGGCTCGCGGCAAAAAGAATATTGGGTTCGTCTGAATTCGTGCCGAACGTCCACATCGTCGAGTTCGGCTCCACCGGCAGCGGCAGCAGCTTCCAGCTCTTGCAAAAGTCTTCGCTCTGCGCGATCGCACCGGACGTCCCCGGCGTGAAATCACCAAAGCCGAGAAAAATTCTCTTCGAGTTTGCCGGATCCACCGTGATGCCGCGCAGATAGTTCTCTTTTCGCGGATACTCCCATGGCAGAGACTTTTGCATGTCGCGCGGCTTCCAGTTCGCGCCGTTGTCGGTGCTCGCGTATATTTCGCGATTTGCAACGATAAATACCGTTCGCGGCGGGCCCGCGGTCACAGCAACATTATGGATGTCGCGCCGGCCGGTAACTTCTACGATGCTCCAGGTGTCACCGCCGTCTTTACTGTGACGCGCGCCGTCGACTTCGAGACTGACCCAGACGTTATTCGGCTCGATGGCATCGACGGCGATGCCGGTCACTCTCGGGGTGCCCACAGCCTCGCACTCGGCCGCGACTTCCACCGGCCGCTTCTCCCAAGTGCGGCCGCCGTCTTGTGATCGAAAGATCATCGCCGGGGTCGGCGTGCCTGTTCCGGCAAACATATTGTTCGGATTCACCGGATCAAACCCAATCGCCCACACATAAGAGGAATTGAGGGCCGAGTCGATGTACTGCCAGTTCGCTCCGGCATCTTCGCTGCGATAGATTCCCTTTTCCGTGCCGGCAAAGAGAACTTTGTGCTGCTTTGGATGCATGGCGATACAGCGGACGGAGGCCTCGTAAGCGAAGCCGCGCCGCGGTCCGATGCGCGCCCAGGTTTGGCCATTGTCCTCGCTACGCATGATGCTCTGTCCAATGGTACCAACCACGATTGTAACTTCTCTCATAGGCCCTCCTTGCAGCGCTTCGCGCTATTCTAGCTACGTGTTTGAAAGTAGATTTCAGCGGTCAGGTATCACTGTTCATCTTCGGATTCGAGCTGATAGCCGATAGCTGATCACTGCTAACTCACTCCCCCCTCGGATTTCGGGTGAACTCGAAACACGAGACCCGAAACTCGAACCTGTTAGACGTTGACCCTATTCAGATCCCTGGTTCGCGGGCCAGCGGCGGCGCCCGGCGCAAACAAGGTATTCAACCGGTTAAGCTCATCCTGGTTCAGTTTGATGTCGACCGCTTTGATATTTTCTTCCAGATGACCGCGCGATTTGTTGCTGGGAATCGGAATCACCTCCGGACCTTGCGCCATTAACCACGCCAATGCCAATTGCGCCGGTGTCGCGCCTTTCTCTTTCGCGAAACTTTCGAACTGCCTCAGCAATTGCAAATTGCGCTCGAGATTTTCAGCTTGAAAACGCGGATGGCTGATGCGTCCGTCGCCGTCGGTCATGTCCTTGACGTCGTGCACCTGCCCGGCGAAAAAGCCCCGGCCCAGCGGTGAATAGGCCATGAAACCCATATTGAACTCCCGGCAAGCGTCGATATTGCCGCTTTCCGGATCGCGCGACCAGAGCGAGTATTCCATCTGCAACGAAGCAATCGGATGGACCTTGCGCGCCCGGCGGATCGAGTTGGCGCTCGCCTCTGACAGTCCGACGTAACGCGTGAGCCCGCGCTCGACCAGGCGCGCCATGGCGCCCACGGACTCCTCCACGGGAATATTGGGATCGACCCGCGACATGCAGAAAAAATCGAGGCTATCGATGCCGAGGCGCTTGACGCTCTGCTCGCAATTCTGTGTCAGGTACTCGGGCGTGCTGCCGCTGCGCATGCCGCTCATATCTGGGCCGCGCGGGCTGCCGGATTTCGAATGAATGACGATACGCTCGCGCCGCCCCTTGATCGCGCGGGCAAGCAGTTCGTGATTGTGGCCGTTGCCGTAGCTCGCAGAGGTATCGAGAAAGTTGATGCCGAGATCGAAGGCGCGGTGCAAGGTCGCGATAGATTCATTGTCATCCGCCGGCCCATAGGCCCCGGACATGCTCATGCAGCCGAGCGCCATTCGCGAAACTTTAAAATCCGTCGAACCGAATTGAACATATTCCATTTTAAGGCTTCCTCCATGTCGCGCCACTGTTACCGCAGAAAGATTGAGCAAGTCAAACAGCGCAAGCAAATTGAGCGGCGCCGAAAATCTTTGCTCATCAAGAACGTTGCAGTTGCGGGGGATCTAGAGTCGTAATACGCCGGGCAATAAGTCGGTGAGTGAGGCGGTGCCGAAAGTTGCGCCGCGCAAATCTTCGTAGGTCTTGATGTGCTTGGCCGCAATGATCGATTGCGCCGTGCCGTTGATGACGCCGCCGGTCAAAATAAAGTCGAGACCGCGTTCCGAGGCATCTATATAAGGCTCAGCACCATAAGGCTCAGCACCGCCCGATCCGATCTGCAGAGATCCCGCCGAAAGCGCCTGAACCGTAATCGGCATACCGCGCATCAGCACAAGCTGAACGTCGAGGCTTTGCTGTTCAAAAAACCCCTTCTTCGTGCCGACCCAAAGCGGGCTGTAGCCCAGAGTTTTACTCGACGCGCCGAGAAAAATCTTAGGCTTGTCCTGGGTCGCGGCCGAATAGCCGAAAACTAAAAAGCTCAGGAGAGCGATCACGGTGAACGATCCGACCTTCATCTGTTTCTTACATGGCTTCAACGCTTTAAACGATTTGAACGGCTTGAACAATTTAAACGTTTGGAACCAGGCACTATCTGCCTATAATCATCGTCGTTCCAACGCTATTCGGAATGAAAGCACGGGGAAACTGCCGCGCAATCAGGTGCGTCGCCTTCCAGCCGGTGCAGTGTTGCGGCACGATGACCTCGGGATTGAAATCGTTCAGCGCCTTCAGCGTCGGCGCGATCACCGGCTCGAACAGCGGTCCGGTGAGATGAAAGCCACCAATGACGGCATGTATCTGGCTCACGCCGGTTAGCTCGCGAGCGCAGTTAAGCGTATTGATCACGCCGGCGTGACCGCAACCTGTGAGCACAACCAGACCCTTATCCTTGACGTTGATGACGATCGCTTGATCGTCGTGGATCCACGGATCGGGTTGCCACATGCTGTCGATGAAGGCGACCTGATTCGGGCTGCCTTTTTCGTAAGGCGTCGCCCGCGGAATTTGCCCGGTCACCAGAGCATGATCACCGATGAGCATCGTCGGCCCGCGCTCTTCGATGATCTGCACATCCTCCGATTCCAGATCTTTCCTGCTGGGTGGAAAATGCTCGGACTCATGGCCGTCGGGCTGAATATTCTTGCGCTTGAGATAGGCATCGGGGTGCAGCACTATCGGCACCCTGGGCCGGCCATAGCGTTTAATGAATCCCATCAAACCGCGGGTGTGATCGGTGTGGCCGTGGCTCAAGACCACCGCGTGCAACTCGTTGCCTTTGATCCCGAGCACGTCCATGTTGTGCAGCACGCCATCGACGGTAACGCCGGTGTCGAACAGGAACGAATCACGGTTGCCGCTCGCCTGGGTAGTGATAAGCATCGAGACGCCGTGCTCGGCGCGGAGTTGCGGCTTGGCCAGCGCATCGCTTTCGCGCTTCAGCCTTTTGGCGATCGGCGTATTGCCCATCAGAACGTCGATGGAGTTATCCATGACGCTAATAATTTCGACGCGATCAACGGGTTTCAGGGCGATGGCTGTCATGAGAACTCCGAATGCCGGCAGTGACTCTATTCGACTTTTTGGCGGCCCTACTTTTTTACCGACTTCCACGCCGCGTCGATGTTGGCTTCCAGACGGTTCTGGGCATGCCAATCGGCGTACTCAGGCATCTTAAGTTCCTTTTTGATCTCGGCGAGGGATTTTCCCTGGGCCGCCATTTCACCCACGCGTTTGAGAAGCAAAGTATAAAATCCTTCGTATTCGTCGAAAACCTTCGTCGTGGTTGGCGGACCGTGACCAGTAACGACGATCTCGGGATTCAATGACTTCATCAATTTGTAGCTGGCAAGCACGTCGGGGATTACAACCGAAGGGCGGAGATTAAGGAATCTTCTTACGTTAGCCGCCGACGAGGCGAATAGCACCCGCTCCTTTGGCATCCATATGGCTGTGTCGGCGAAGCTGTGCACGTTTTTCAAATAGATCAATTCAAAAGTCCGCTCGCCGAGATTGATCGTCATCCGGTCCTTGTATTCGATGTGCGGCGGGATCATTTTCACGCCCTTCACAGCCTCACGCATCTCGGCGGACTGTTCCGCTAGGGCGGGGCGCTTAGGGTTGTACTCCTTTCTCATTCCCTCCCCCGCTCCCTCATGATTGATGATCGTCGCCGGCGGCGAAAAGATAAAATGATTGCCGGTATGATCGCCGTGGGTCTCCGTATCGATGAGGAAAACAATCGGCTTATCGGTAACTTTTTTGATCAACGCCAACATCCGGCGGGAATCCAACGGGCTTTGGCAGCTGTCGATCATCACCACGCCTGCCTCGGTAACGACGAAGCTGCATGTAGTCGTAGTTTCGTCCGGCGCGAAGGTGTAGATATGATCTTGTGGAACCCCGGTCCCAGTTCTTGCGCCGCGGCTGATAGCGCGCATAACCAGAGCAGCGCAGCGACTAAAGCCGTCGAAATCAGTGAACGTTTCATAATTCTCCTGGACCGCTGACGTTTCTCCGAACGGGGCTACGCTAGCCGAAGTGCGAATACATCGTCAAGCGACTCGGTCGCTCTAGAAAAGTAATTGACCGCGCCGCTGGGTTATACTATGAGGGCACAGAGCCCGCTGGAGGATGCCATGAAGCAAAGCTTCGTAGTGATCATTTTCCTTCTCAGTTTTAGCGCCGCTCAGGCGCAAGCGCCCTTCTATCAGGGAAAAACCATTCGCATTGTGACCGGCTATCCGGCCGGCGACGTCAATGACCTGTGGCCGAGGCTGATTGCCCAGCACATGGGCAAGTTCATCCCCGGCAATCCCAATTTCATCGTGCAAAACATGCCCGGGGCAAGCTCCATGATTGCCGCGAACTATGTTTATGGCGTGGCCAAACCGGACGGCCTTACGCTCGGCTGGATCGGCCCGACGCTCTACTTCGACCAGCTCGTCGGGCGCAAAGAAGTCAAGTACGATTGGGCGAAATACAGCTTCGTAGGATCACCCTCACCTAGCGAACACCACCTCTACATGCGCGCGGACAGCCAGTATAAGACCATTGAAGACGTTCGTAAGGCCGCCGAGCCACCGAAGTGCGGCTCCGGCGGCGCGGCCGGAACGGGTTATTACTTTCCGAAACTCCTGGAGGAAACCGTTGGCGCCAAATTTAACATCGTGCTCGGCTACCAGGGCGGCGGCCCCATCGATCTTGCCGTCGAAAAGGGAGAAATTCACTGTCGCGCCATGACTATCGAGTCTTTTATGGCGCGCGAACCCTTTCATACCTGGCGCAAAAATAACTTCGTAAGAAGCATCGCGCAATCCGGCCGCAAGCGCGATTCGCGCTTGCAGGAGACACCGACGATTTACGAGTTGATGGATCAATACAAGACCGACGAGCAGGCGCGGCGGGTTGCTTCAGTTATCCTTGCGGGCGGTGTGTTTGGCCGTCCCCTGGTCGGTCCCGCGGGCATTGCCGCGGACCGGCTCAAGATTCTACGCGACGCCGTTATGAGCGCGCTCAAAGATCCCGAGCTGAAAGTAGCAGCCGAGAAACGAAACTACGAACTGGAACCGGTTGACGGCAGCGACATGGAACGGCTCTCCAGAGAAGTGATGTCACAACCACCCGCCGTCCTCGAGCGCATGAAAAAGATTCTTGGCGACTAGTCGCATCCTAGCGCCGCCAACGGCCCTGCGTCGATATAACGTCCTAGTGTGTTTCGGGATTTGAGGCTTCGCCATCAGATATTGTGTCGCAATGCATGAGCCATGGGCGTGACCCGGGAGAAAATCGGCGCATCGACGTGCGCCAGGAGAAAATGAAACCGATGAACGTGAGCAGAAAATGGCGCCGGGTCGTGCTTGGTCTGGTCGTTTTTTCCGCCACGGTCGTAGGCTCGCCGTGCGAGCGTGCCGAGGCGACCCGTTTTCTCGTCAGCTACGGCGGCATCGCCGGCTATCAGCTTCCTCTGTGGGTTAACAGAGAACTCGGGTTCAGCAAAAAACACGGCGTCGATCTGGAGATTATTCTAATTCAGGCGGGATCGCCGAATATTCAAGCGCTGCTCGGCGGCAGTCTTCAGCTCACGCAAACGGCGGCTTCGTCGGCGGTCATCGGCGCGACCCAGGGCGCGCCGATGGTGATTGTTGCGACCTTGGAAAACAACCTGCCGATGCTGCTCGTCGCGCGTCCTGAAATTAAAGAGCCGCAGCAGCTCCGCGGCAAAGTCATTGGCATCAATCGCTTCGGCGGTTCCAACGATGCCGCAGTCCTGATGGCGCTCAAAGCGTGGAAGATCGATCCGAAAGACATCTCGATGTTGCAGACCGGCGTACGTCGGCGCGGATGGCGGCGCTAATGACTAAGAAGGTCGATGCCACGGTGCAGTCCTATCCGGAAATCTACCAAGCGCGCAAGCTTGGTATGAACGTTTTGGCGGATATCGGGGATTTCGGTTTCTACACGAATACCTCGAATATCGTCAACCGGTCCTACCTCCAGAAGAATCGCGCGGCGATAAAAGGTTTCATCAAAGGGCAAATCGAAGGCATGCACTACGTCAAAACCAACAAAGAGGGAAGCCTAAAGATTCTCAGAAAGCATCTTCAAATCACGGACACCGAGGCCGTCGAAGGAACTTATGAATTTTTCGCCAAGCGCTTGCTGCGCTCGCCGCGCACGGAAATGGAGGGGATCAAGAATATCCTGGCGTCGATCGGCACGGGTCATAAAAATCCTGCGGAATTCATCGACATGAGCCTGATCGACGAAATCGAGAAGGAAGGCTTTGTTCAGAAGCTGTACGGGCAATAGATGCTTGTTTCGGGTTTTGAGTTTAAGGTTTCGTGTTAATGAAGGTGATTTCCGATGGCGATGTCATTACGCTCAATCGAGAAGTTTCTATACGCGGGACTTTTCTGTTTTCTCTTCCTTACGACCAGTCCGGCCCACGGCGCGGAAGCGCCACAGAAGCTGCGCGTCGCCTATGCTGCGATCACCGCGGCATTCTCGATCCCGTGGATCGCGAAGGAAGCCGGTATATTTCAACGCCATGGTTTGGACGTCGAGCTGGTGTACATCGCCGCCGGGTCGCGGGGCAGTCCAGACATTAGTCGGCGGCAGCATCGATGTGCGGCGATTGGCGGGTCGGCGGGCGTCGATGCCAAGCTGGCTGGCGCGGATACGGTCTATATCGCTATTCCGGTGAATCGCGTGATCGTGTTTACGGTGGCCGCCCCGCAAATCCAGCGGATTGAGCAGATGCGCGGCAAAAGTATCGGTGTCACGCGCATCGGCGCGAGACCAATCCGCGCGCCCGCGGCGCCGACCCGCGCGATTTCGTCGACGATCGCCTGCTGCGCGAGATCGAAGCGGGTGGATTCGTCAAGCGGCTTTACGGCGAGGGAAAGTAGTTTCGTGTTTCGAGTTCCAGGTTTCGGGTTAGACTCGAAACGCGAAACTGTCGCGTGCGCGACGAACCTATGCGTAACAACGTCGTCGGCGCCAGCCAGGCCGGCCTTCTGATCTCGCTGCCGAGAAGGATAAACTGGATTTATGAATAATGTTTCTCTACGTAACGATCTCGCCCCGACGGGCACCTTGCGCGTCGGCATCAATTATGCCAACCCCGTGCTGGCGCGAAGAGACCGGGTGAGCGGCGAGCTACATGGCGTGGCGCCTGATCTGGGGCGGGAGATCGGCCAACGTGTTGGCGTGCCGGTCGAACTGGTCGGCTTCGAGTCAGCGGGGAAGATGTTCAGCGCGCTCAAAGCAGCAGCGTGGGATGTCGCGTTTCTCGCCATTGACCCCTTGCGCGCTGACGAGATCGATTTCACCGCGCCCTACGTTGAAATCGAAGGGACCTATCTTGTGCCTGCGGGGTCGCCGCTCTGCACGGTCGCGGAGGTCGATCGCGAGGGAATGCGCGTCGGCGCGTCGGCCGGCAGCGCGTACGATTTGTTTCTGAGCCGCAGCCTTCAACACGCCCAACTATTGCGGGCATCAAGCCCGGACGCCGCCTTCGAGCTGATCGTTTCCGGCAAGGTCGATGTGCTTGGCGGCGTGCGACAAACCCTTGTAGCCAACGCGGCCAAGCTACCGGGATCGCGTGTCTTTGAGGACCGATTCATGGCGATACAACAAGCGCTCGGTATTCCAAGAGGCCACGAGGAGGCCGCGAAGTATCTATGTGAATTTATCGAAGATGTGAAAGCTTCGGGGTTCGTCGCGCGCGCTATCGAGAAAGCCGGCGTCAGCGGCGTATCGGTACCGCGTTAACCGGCAAGAGACCCTCACCCTTCCCTCTCCCGCTCGCGGGAGACGGTGGAAGAACTGAAGCGTCAAGAATGCCGCAACTTGCCATAGTCACGCTTTCGGTTTGTGAATGTAGCCGTATGTCAAATTGCTCCGGTCGGCGCCATTTTTTCTGGTAGTCCTCCTTGAGCTGAGCGAAGCGGTCGTTTGCTAATGCCGAGCGTTGCCCTGCCCAGCGGCCGCCGTCGGCACGTCATGCCGGCATGGATTGCCGGCATCCAGGCTCGCAAGGATGCCCGGAGACATCCATGTAACCTGGGTTGCACTCGATGCCGGAACGAGGGATACCTCCGAAGCCTGCAAATTCTTTATCTCTCTGTCCTCAACTCTGGGGAATTTTTTCTCACGACCGCGCGTCGCCGAGTCGGAAAGACACCGCGTTTTCGTGTGGGACCGAACACCTTGAGCCGCGCCTTGCGTTGACTTGAAACTGCTGTTTTTGTACGCTCGGCGCGCAATGGCAAACGGAGATTATAACAAAGCCGCGGCGCTGGTGACCGGCGCAGCCACGGGTATCGGCCGCAGCGCGGCCGTGGTGCTGGCGAAAAACGGCTACGACATAGTCGTCAATTTTAGCCGCAGCGAAGAAGCCGCGAAAACCACGGCGCGCCACTGTGAGGCCGCGGGTGCGCGCGCATTGCTCTACCGCTGTGATGTGAGTGACGATGCCGGGGTGCGCGCCATGTTGGACGCAACCGAGAAAGAATTCGGCCGGCTCGACGTGCTGATCAACAACGCCGGCACCACCGTCGATGTCGAGCCCAAAAACTTCGACGGCCTGACGGTCGAAGACTGGAATCGGGTTTTTAACGTCAATGTTCTCGGTCTTTTCCTCGTCACGCGAGCGGCGACGGCGCTGTTAAGAAAATCGCCCAACGCTTGTATCGTTAATACTTGCAGCATCGCCGGGTTGAGGCCGAGCGCCCAACCTTTGCCTTATGCGGCGAGCAAAGCCGCCGTGGCAAATCTCACTAAAACTCTCGCCAACGCCTTGGGCCCAAAGATTCGCGTCAATGCGGTGGCGCCGGGTTGGATCGAGGGTGACTGGATGAAGCGCACGTTGGCGGAAAATTACGACAGCCTGATGGCGCGCCGCGCAAAATACACGCCGCTCAAGCGCTGCTGCACCGAAGATGACGTCGCTGACAGCATGTTAAGTCTGATATTGCACAACCGCTTCGTCACCGGCGAGATCATTATCGTCGACGGCGGATTCGCCAGCACCACATAGAAGTACTTTGTTCAAAGCGTTCAAGTCGTTAAAGCCGTCCAATCGTTTTCACGTGACATGCTTGAGCCGTTCAAAGTATTTTCCGGCGGCTTGAACGTTTTGAACGATTGGAACGTTTGGAACGCGACGAGCGCAGCGAGGAGTAAAGAGTGTTAGACGGTGTTGTCCGATTTCCCCCTGAGTTCGCCGCGCGCTATCGCGCCAAGGGATATTGGCAGGACCGTTCTGTCGCCCGCGCGGTTAACGAAAGCTTCGCGCAGTTTCCCAATCGGGTTGCTATCGTCGATCGTGACCGGTTCGTCACCTATGAGCAACTTGATCAACGCTCGACGCGCCTCGCGCTGAATCTACTGGACATCGGGCTCAGTCCGCTCGATCGGGTGGTCGTGCAGCTTCCTAACGTCGTTGAGTTCGCTTACCTCTATTTCGCGCTGCAGAAGATCGGCTGCATTCCGATCCTGGCGCTGCCGACACACCGCTTTCGCGAGATGCGTCAATTTGTCGAACTCTCGGGCGCGATCGCTTGCGCAACTCTCGACCAGACTAAAGACTTCGATTACCGAGAACTCGTCCGGCGCATTCGGACTGAAAGTAAGACAGTGCGTTATGGAATAGTCTTGGGCGATGCGCCCCAAGGTTACTTGTCTTTGAGCGAGCTTATTGCGCAGCCAAACGATGTCCCAGCGGATGAATTGCAGACTATCTCCATCGATCCCGAGGACCCGGCGGTCTTCCAGCTATCCGGCGGCACCACCGGAATTCCCAAGCTCATCCCGCGCTCGCACAACGATTATTTATACAATTCCAAAATCGCTGCGGCTGTGACCGGGGTCGGTCCGGATAGTGTCCTGTTAAACGTGCTACCGCTGGCGCATAATCTGCCGCTCGCTTGTCCGGGGCTGCAAGGCTACGTCTTGCACGGCGCCAAGGTTGTGCTGGGAAATTCAACGCGCAGCGAGGATATCTTCGCACTGATCGAGCGCCATCGGGTTAGCCATCTGCCCGTGGTCCCGGCGCTGCTGATTCGTCTGATCAATGAGCCGGCGATCACAAAGTACGACCTCTCGTCTCTCAAGGTTGTTCAGAGCGGCGGCCAGAGGCTGCAACCGGAAGTGCGCCGCCGCACAAAAGAGCTGATACCAAATGTGTTCGTCCAGGAGAATTTCGGCATGGCCGAAGGCATGTTGATGTTCATTCGCGCCGACGATCCCGAGGAAGTGAAAATGGAAACCGTCGGCAGGCCGATCAGTCCCGACGACGAAGTGCGGCTTGTGGACGATGACGATAACGAAGTGGCTGCGGGCGAAGCCGGTGAGTTGCTTGCCCGCGGGCCCTACACCTTAAGGGGATACTTTGGCGTGCCTGAGTATAATGCGACGGCGTTTACTGCCGACGGCTTTTACCGCACGGGTGATCTCATGCGCCGGCATCCTTCCGGCAACTACATGGTTGAAGGGCGAAAGAAGGATCTCATCAACCGCGGCGGCGAAAAGATCAGCGCCGAAGAAATTGAAAATCTCATTCTCACGCATCCCGCCGTCCAGAACGTTGCCTGCGTGCCGATGCCCGACCCGATTCTCGGCGAGCGCATGTGCGCCTACGTAATCCCGCGCGCGGGCGCCTCCCTGTCTCTGGAACAACTCGTCGGTTTTCTCATGAGCGAAGAAATCGCCAAGCATAAATTGCCGGAGCGCCTGGAGATCGTCGACAACTTTCCGCTTTCGCCCTTCGGCAAAGTTTCAAAAAAAGATCTGACCGAAAAAATCACGCTGAAGCTGAAAGAAGAAGGTGAAATCTGAAAGTTCCAAAAGAATTCGAGGGTGTTCCTCGTCATGCTCCCGAATCCGCCAAAGGCGGATCAGCCTGTGGCTGAAGCAAAATTTCGTAGGGGCGGGTTTTAAACCCGTCCTCTTTTGGATTCCCGCTGCAAGATCGGGTCATTCTTCCGCGGCGCCGAAATGACGACTTCTAAAAATTTTTAGGGAGGTCAATGCCATGCCTGAAGAGATAAGAGAGCTGATCCGAGACTACCAGGACGGTAAAATAACGCGCCGGAGTTTTATGCGGCGTCTGGCAATGTTGACGGGAAGCGTTGCCGGGGCAAATGCCTTGCTCGCCGGACTTCTGCAAGATAGCGCGACCGCGCAGGTCGATCCGGGAGATCCGGCGATTCTCTGGCACAACATCGAATATGCCGGTAAGACCGGCCCGGTGTACGGCTATCTTGCTCGTCCTTCGGCAGCAGGCAAGTATCCCGCTCTTGTTTTAATTCACGCCAATCAGGGCTTGAACAATAATATTCGCGAGGTAGCGCGGCGTTTGGCGAAGGAAGGCTATGTGACGCTCACTCCCGACTATCTTTCCCGTCGCGGCGGCACGCCTAAGGTCAATCCGCAAGGTCAAGGGTTGTCCGGTATCCGCGAACTCGCTCCATGGCAAGAGGTCGCCGAAGATACCGGCGCGGGTTTTGCCTATCTTCAAACTCTATCTGATGTCCGGGGCGACCGGCGCGGCGTCATCGGATTTTGCTGGGGCGGTGAGATGACTTTCTGCGCGGCAACCCGGGTGCGCGGGCTCAAGGCGGCGGTGGTTTTTTACGGACGCAGCCCGAAACCTATCGAATTGGTGCAACAGATCGAGGCGCCGGTCATGGCGCACTACGGCGAGAAAGATCCGGGCGTCAACCAGGACATACCTGCCACCGAAGAGGCGATGAAAAAATTTAGCAAGCCGTACGACTATAAGATTTATCCCGGCGCGCAGCACGGTTTTTATAACCAAGGCAACCCCGAGCGTCATCACCCGGAAGCTGCCAAAGAAGCGTGGGCGAAAACCCTCGAGCTCTTCAAGAAGAGACTTCAAGGCACGGTTTGAAGGAATCGGCAGGGCGCTCAGCATCGGATAAAAACCTGAGACTCATGAGAATTATCGACTTGCACTGTTATCCCAACACCGACCCATGGATAAAATCCCAGGGGCCGTATATCGAGGCGCTCGCGAAGTATTGGAATCGTGCTTGGGCAGCTAAGAGCGAACCGGAAGTGATTCAAGAGTTCAAAAAATTTGCCGTCGAGGCGGTGCTGGTCGCTTTCGATATCGAAAGCGTCACCGGCTCGCCGCCTTGCAGCAATGAATACGTTGCCGCGATGCGCGATCGTAACCGCGGCGTGATTCTACAGGCATGGGCGGCGGTGGATCCGTTGAAAGGCGCCGCCGCCATCGAAGAGGTGAAGAAAGCGATCGTGGAGCTAGGCATGCTCGGATTTCATTTTCATCCGATCATGGGCCATTTCTCGGTGGACGATCGGAAACTTTACCCGCTCTGGGAAACCATCAATGAAATGAAAGTCCCGGTGATGATCGATGTCGGCACCACCGGCATGGGCGCCGGCATGCCCGGCGGCTTGGGCGCCGTGATCCGGCACGCGCATCCGGCGGCCATCGATCAACTCGCCGCCGATTTTCCAAATTTGAGCATCGTCGCAGCGCATCCGGGCTGGCCGTGGAACGAAGAGATGATCGCCGTGGCGCTGCACAAAGGCAACGTCTCCTGGGAGCTGTCGGGCTGGGCACCGAAATACTTTCCCGACGCCTTGAAGCGCGACATCAAAGGCCGGCTCAAAGACAAGATCATGTTCGGCAGCGATTATCCAAGCATTCCCTATGAGCGCATCTTCCAAGAATGGCACGATCTCGGTTATTCCGATGAGCTGCTGGAAAAAATATTTCATGGCAATGCCGAGCGGATATTAGGACTCTAACGCGGCAATGCCACGGTTCAAGTCGTTCAAGTCGTTCAAAAGGTTCAAGCCGTGCAAAAAAGAAAATTTAAACCCATAGGATGCAAGAGCCACAAAGCAGTTTCTAAATGCGCGCGAAATGACAGTAGTGAAGCTGATGTGAAGAATGTAGCGCCTTGAACTCAGGAGACTAAAACGATTTGAACGTTTTGAACGGCTTGAACGTTTTGAACGGTATTTTAGGAGTTAAGATGAACATCGATTTTCACGCGCACATTTACCCCGAGGACTATTTGAAAAAACTCGAGGCTTCCAAGGGCGACGTGAGAATCGAGCCCAATGCCAAGGGCGAGAAGTTTATTCTCAGCATGGGCGCCAAGGCCGGACCGATAACACCGGACTTCTTCGATGTTGACGTCCGGGTCGATCGCATCAAAGCACACCGCGTCGATATGCAGATCCTGTCCTCGCCGCATCCCGGTGTCGATCGATTTTCACCGGAAGAAAGCGCCGACATGAGCCGCATCATCAATGACGGCATCGCTCAGGCGGTTGGCAAATATCCGCAGCACTTCCAGGGCGTCGCCATGCTGCCGCTGATCGACACCAAGCTGGCATTAAAAGAACTCGATCGCGCGATCTTAGACCTCGGCTTGAAAGGCCTGTGCATGCTCACCAACGTTGCGGGAAAAACCTTGGACTCGGATTTCCTTCTGCCCGTCTATGAGCGCGCCCAAGAACTCGGCGTGCCGATTTTTATCCATCCGACCACGCCGTTGGGCGCTCAGGTCATGCAGGAATGGCGGCTGGCAATAATCCTCGGCTTCGAGTTCGATATCGTGCTGTCCGCCACGCGCCTCGCCTACTCCGGCGTGCTCGAAAGATTTCCCGAACTGCATTTCGTCGTGTCCCCTCTCGGCGCCGGCATTCCGTTTCTAGCCGGTAGAATCGACCGCGGCTATCATGACCCGACCTGCGGCATCAAAACCAAAAAACCCACCTCCGAGTATCTGCGCGAGCTCTATTGCGACACCGTATCGTTCTATCAGCCGGCTTTGGCCATGGCTTATGAATTTTACGGCGCGGAAAGAATGGTGCTGGGAAGCGACTTCCCGCTGATCATCGGCGATCTGCCGGGAGCAGTGCCGAGCATCGAGGCGATGCCGATCCCAAAACGCGAGAAAGATAAAATCCTCGGCGAGAACGCGAAACGGCTGCTTAAACTGAATATGGCGAGCGAACGTCCGGAAAGATAAAAGGCAAATAACAACGACAACCGTTCAGCGCCTCGGCAACTTTGGGCGACGCGCGATTGAATTTTAAGCTGATAGGGGGCAGTTAACACCCACCGCCGCCTGTCGTTTATGCGGAATGAGCGTTCATCTACTGGCGCGCACCGCGGACTTATCCAACAGCCTTGTTCTTTTCGTTCTCTTGGGCGCGGCCGTTGACAAACTTCGCCGCCTCAGAAGCGCTCCAGCCGAACTCGACATGGCCGCGCATGCGCGAGCCGGCGGCGACGGTCAGTGTCGTCGCCTTGAGATCACCGATTACCTGGGCGGAGTCCAGCAACCTGATCTGTGAACTGGCAATGACATTGCCTTCGAGTTCGCCTCCGATGATAACATTTGCGGCATTGATCTTGGCGGTGAGATGCGCGCCTTTTTCGATACTCAAATCGCCCTTGATTTGAATATCGCCTTTAAATTTTCCGGCCATGCGCAGGTCGGCGTCGCCTTCGATCTTGCCTTCGATGCTAACGCCGGGACCAAATATCGACTCACGACGATCTTTCGCCACGCTTTCCTTAGGCGCCGACGGCGCCGGCGCAGGGGCCGCAACTATGTGCGGCTGGGGTATTGCCGGCGCCGCTTCTACGCGCCCGTTTTCTTTTGGCTCCTCATGTACCGGTTGGTTCCAAATTGCCATAGAAACCTCCTTAATAGACTCTATGAACCGTCAAATTTTGGTCGGCTGTCGCAAGGCAGAGGCAGAATCGCGCAATTTCCCACGCAAGACAAATGCCATCTTAAAAACAAGCGATGAGTTGAAGATCCTGCGAGCTCATTAATGAGCAGTATGAAACCCGGGGCGCTGGAAGCGATGAAATCAACGACCTTCCACGCGATTCTGTTGCTCGCCGCCATACATCGCGCAAATTTTGCATTCGAGTTTGATCAAACTGTCGGGCCGGCACTACACTCCAGGCGAAGGAAATTCCGGTCAGCCGCGAACGCGTTCAGTTCTGTTGCTCTTATTGGACATACTGCTGTCAAGGTTTTGTTGACTTGCGCCAAAGAACTGCGCTAAGGGTTGCCCATGATTGGGATAGATAACGCCGCGACCGGCGGCTCAGAGATTGACTTGGCGATGAGATCCGAACTATCTGGCATCGTGAAAGTCGGAGGTGAAAACTGAAGATTACTGAAGTCAAAGCCACGCTCCATCGCGTCCCAATCGATGTGCCACTCCTGAAAGACAAGATCGTCACAGCCGTACTGTTCACGGCCGTCGAGACAGATCAGGGTATCACTGGCTACGGCCTCACCCGCGGTCCGTCGCGCTTTGGCATGAAGGAGTTCATCAACCGCGAAGTTGGGCCATTTCTGAAAGACCGAAATCCGCTCGAAACCGAGCGTGTCTGGCAGCTATTATTGAAGCAATTCAACCCGCGCTCACAGACCGGCATGTGGAGCTCGGCGGTAAGCGCCATAGACATCGCGCTATGGGATATCAAGGGCAAGCACTATAAAGAGCCTGTCTGGCGCCTGCTTGGCGGCGCGCAGAATCCCGTCCAGGGCTACGTCACTTTCGGTTTAAAGCAGTACTCCAGAGAACAACTGGTGGAAGTGGCGAAACAACTGGTGAAGCAGGGAGAAAAGCGCCTCAAAATGGTCGTAGCGGTGGATCCGGACGATCCAAAGGTGGACGCGGCGCGAGTGCGTGCGGTGCGCGAGGCGGTCGGAGATGACGTCGAGTTGATGATCGATGCCAATTATCTATTTTCGCTGAACCGCGCGGTGGAGCTGTGCAAGCTCGTCGAACCTTACTGCATCACCTGGTTTGAAGAACCGGTGTATCAGAACGACGCGGCATTACTCGCCGACTTGCGGCGCCATACGAGCATTCCGCTCGCCGCCGGACAGAATGAGGGCCATCGTTTTCGCCATCGCGAATTGATCGCAAACCACGCCATTGATATCGCGCAGCCCAACGTTTGCTCAGTCGGCGGCTATACCGAGGCGGTGAAAGTTGCGGCGCTCGCCCAGGCCTTCAATTTACCGATCGCCAACGGCGGCGGCTGGCCGCATCACAACATGCACCTGCAGGCGGGCATGGCCAACGGCTGGCGGGTGGAGTTTCACTTTGAGATGTGGGGTGTCGGCGATGCGATCTATAAAGAACCGCCAGCGCCCGAGCAGGGTTGGGTAAAATTGCCGGAAACGCCGGGATTAGGATTGGAGCCGCGCTGGGATGCGTTGAAAGAATACGAAGAGAAATAAATGCCGGTCTGCTCTAGTGATTGAACCGTGATGAAGTGGTTACTCGATCGAATGCGAGGTCATGGTGCATGTCGATGGCCCCGCCCCCGCACGCTCGATGGCGTTCGGTACGGGAATGCGAATCGCAATTTCACCGCAAGGCGCGGAGCAGTCTTCATCAAACCCGAAACGCGAAACCTGAAACTCGAAACCATCTACGATCACTTCGGGACGAACTTCGACGTGACTGTCTGACGGCCGCCGTTTTCGTGGTGCGTTTCCTCGTAAAACAGTCCGAGCGCGTTTAGCACGGGAGCATCCTGGATGGAAAATAGCACGGCATCGTCATTCGCCGAACTGTTCGCATGCTCATGCAATGCCCAGGGCGGTAACGCAATGATGTCGCCTTTGCTCCAGTCAAAGCGCTGGCCATCGATGATCGTCATACCCGACCCGCTCACTACGTGGTAAACCGCGCTGCCTGTATGGCGGTGCGCCTGGGTGTGCTCGCCGGGCCGCAGCAACTGGATCCAACAGGACATCGTCGGCAATACCGACCCGCCCGTCTGCGGATGGCGGTATTCCAATGCGACGCCGTCGACCGGGCTGCCTTCATGGGTGCGCAGCGCATCGAGGGCTGCCCACGTCTGCTTCCATGAGTAGAGCAGAAGCGGCGACGATTTGGATTTTTCCTTGACCCAGGTCGGATTTAATTGCGCTTGCCCATACATCGATTGTGATGTGTTAGCCGGCCGGCTCGCGGCCACCTGCTCGTTTTTATAAAACTGGAAGAACATCGCCTCCAGTGAAGCAATCAACGGGATATCGAGCCCGTCCATCCAGACAACCCGCTCTTTGGTCTCGTTGCCGTGATCGTGCCATGCCCAGCTTGGCGTCAAGATCAAATCACCGGGCTCCATATAAACGCGCTCGCCGTCGACCGCGGTGTAGGCGCCGCTTCCTTCTATAATGAAGCGAATTGCCGTCGGTGTGTGACGGTGCGCCCGCGCCACTTCGCCCGGCAAAAGAATTTGCACGGCGGCGATCAGATTGTTGGTGGTCGCCCACCGGCCGCCTAAACCGGGGTTGAAGAGTTGCAGAGCGCGACGCTCGTCACCGACGGGCACCGCCTCCGCCGAATCCGCGATAATCGGCTCGGTGACGGACCATGGCCACATGTGCGGCACCATTTTTGGCCGCGGCTCGGGCGTCATCTGGCTCGCCAGCTCCCAGAGACCATACATATTATTTGCATGCATGCGCTCGTGGAACGCTTCTCTGAATGAAACGGATTGCGGCTGGGCTTTCATTCTTTTTCTCCTTGATCGTTCGGTTCGGTGCCGGACTTTCACCGCAGGCTGCTCGCCGAATTGTCCACGAGGTTACGTTTTTCTTTACTATTTTTTGAAACCGCCGAGCAGCGCGCGTTTATCGCTCTCCCACAAGCTCTCGACGTTCTCGAACCCGGCTTGGCGCAACCATTCGAGCTGCTGTTTCAGTGACGGCGTCATGCGATCGAAGTTGAGAAAGCAACCGTCCTGACCCACGAGCGAAAAAATCTCGCCATAAATTGATCGAATGATGTCGTGCGAACGCACATTGTGGATCGCTATCGAAGATACAACTGCCTCGAAAGGGCCGGCGATTTTTTTGCTCCAGCCGGGCTCGCTTAAATCAGCAAGTACATATTGAATTCGTTGCTGCAGTGCGCTCATGCGCGTGCGGCCGAGCGCCGCCATCTCGTCGGAGCCGTCGTGGCATACCGCGGTGGCGTTAGAAAAGTGGCCGAGAAGGAAGTGCGTCAGGGCGCCGTATCCTGCGCCGACGTCCAGAATGCGAATCGCTGCGTCGCGCTTGTGAGGGATCGTCTGCGCGATCAAACGAAATACCTCTTGCCGATCGGCTTCCCTGGTATCTTGCCGCTCCGCCCATCGCGAGACATACTCTTGCGAGCTCCAATCATGATGGTCCAGAGGGTCGATCAATTTAGCCATTGCGATATTCTCCCTCAGTGGTTAGATGCCGGGCCTGTAGCATTCAATCTTGACTCGTTGACTTTAGCCCGCTTATCATTCTTCGATCGCAGAATAATATTTTTCTCATCCGGCGTCAGCCGCAACTAGTGTAGTGTCTCACGCTGTTTGTACTTTATCCCAGACGGCCTTAGTCGTCATTCCCGCAAAAGCGGGAATCCAGAACCCCCACTTAACCTCCCCCTGTGCCAACGGGGAGAGTATACGTTTTCCGTGACGATAAATTTGCGCACTTTAAAGATCAGAGAGTTGACAACGACATAAGCCCAGCATTGGCGGCTGTGCCGGGTAAAATTTGACCACTGTTGAACCAGCACCTGAGCCGCCTGTCGGGTCAAGCCATCGCGCGAAAAAGGCACCCACTTGAGTGTGCGATCGCAATCCGCGACTGCTGATCGGATGGATGGCTCGTGCATGAAGGCATCTTATTTCTGAACTTTGACGGCATCAAGGCTGATCCGGGCGGAATTATGCTCGGCAGGCTAGGATTTGCATTGCTTCACTTTGGCAACGGCCCGATGGGTCGCGCCGGGCTGGGGGGTGCTGTTGAGCTTGTTGAAAGGCCGGGCGTGCTGGTCATTACCATTCGCGGAACAATGACTCGATCGTCCACGAGGAAACCCACCAAAACGCCGGCTTTGTGGAATGCGGCGTTTAGTCTCTATCGCAACCCGGGATGGTCCTCGACGGAAAATCAAGGCGGAAGGAATTCCGGCTCGCGCTAGTTATCGCCCAGGCCTGCCGGAATCAAGTTTTAAGAAATTCTCAAACCGGTTAAAACACTTTAAAGCTGCTCATCGTCGAAGCACGGCTCCGATGATGAGAGAAAGCAATGGTGGATTCGCAGGAGACACTATTCAGGATTCATGATGCGCTGAATGTCCCCTGGTCAATTACGAAATCTCGGCGTCGGCAATTCAGCGATGGCAGGCTTCGAAGATGGCGCGGACTTTACGCGTTTCTGACGCGTCGCCTTTTTGAGAAGCCGCTTTCGTTGATTTGGACAGGTGGCGAGGGACGATTCGTTGGCTGCATCCGGGGACGGCTGGCATGCGAGACAGTCCGGACAAATCCAGCCGCCGCATTCGCAGAGTCCACCGGGCTTGTCGATCAGATTGGGATCGCTGGAGAATGTCGTTTGGCAATCAACACAAGTTGCCTCGAGGCGGATCCCCTCTGCAAGAACCTCGAGGTCGCGTACCGGCGCGATGCGCCGTATCTTTTCGCCCTGGACAATCACGCGATACTGAAAGCTTTCTTTGTTGCCGGTAAGCGGTATCGGGGCGCCGCGGTTGGTAAAACAGCTCTGGATCGCAGTTACGCCGTCGATCCTGCCGAGATAAGCGCTCACTCTATGGCGCACCAAAGTGCCCATCGCCAGGACGACTTCCTCTACTTTCGGGTTCATACGAAAATCCCCTTTCTAAGCTAAAAAGCTCCTCAGAGGCGTGCCAAACTCAGCCGGTAGCTCTAAATAACACGTTATCGTAACATGCCCACTCTCAACTAGCTACTCGACGGACCGGAGATTAATTTCGGCATTTTACCCGCCATTGCGCCCGTATCCCTTATCCCTGAGGAGAACCCGCGACTAACGTCGGCGAGGAGTAAGCGCCGTAGAGGGCGCGTAAAAAGGCTCCAAGTCATGCCGCCAGGGTGCCTGGCAAAGATTTGCGTTAGCGCGATGGTTGTGGGGCGCAGAGAATCAGCCAATTCCCCTCAAGCGAGGAGTCTTACCTTGGCCGTGATCTCTTGAATATCGGGCTCGGAGTGTGGCGGCGAGTGTGCGATAAAACGCGCGCGCCTGGAATGTCGCTCATGAGGAGTAAATGTGGACTTCTCTTTCTTCTATTCGGCGTCCACGAGTGATCAGCTTGATAATGCTGCAAACGTTTCGGCTCACGTCCGCGATCGACGCCACGGGACACCCGTCTTTTACGTAGCGGCCGATTAGTTTGTCCTCCCCTAGATTGATAATTTGCAGGTAATCCTCGTTATCCTTTTCGAAATAACGCTCGGTTCCCGG
This sequence comes from uncultured delta proteobacterium, assembly GCA_963801935.1. Classification (GTDB taxonomy): domain Bacteria; phylum Desulfobacterota; class Binatia; order UBA9968; family UBA9968; genus DATACQ01. Next base: position 57,442 of record CAWDHA010000014.1, on the reverse strand, counting down.
GGCTGGGCTATTGATCTCGTTTTGCAACGCCGATGAAATCTTGATCCCGACGAACAAGCGTTTGCTTTCTTCCGTCATAGAGTTTTCTCCTTTAAGCTTAGTTTTTTATCATATCGCCGCGGAAACAACCACCAGCGCGCGTCAGCGCTGTCACGCGATCCGATAATCTGTTCAGACTGTTTAGCTATCGAGTTGCCAGTGGTTCTTCAGCTTGATTGGGTTTATCTCTGATGATATGACCCAGCGCCGCTATCGTGTTGCATCCGTCGGTTTTCCGCGATTGTAAATATCTGTTAGGAATAAGACAAACAGACCTGATGAAACTTCTCCTCATCCAACCACCGGTTGAAGATTTTTACGATACTGATGCGCGCCTGCAGCCGATTGGGCTGTGCTACTTGAAAGCCGCGGTCAACAAACACCTGCCTCAAGTGAGGGTTACGATCAAGGACTTTCATGGCGGCTCCGGCCGGCAAACGGTTTCAATTCCCAAGGAACTAGCCTATCTACGCGAATATTATAGGGCAATGGACAAGTCGCCGTTCTCGACGTTTCATCAATACTTCCATTTTGGAAAAACCTTCGACGAGATTGAAACCGAAGTTGCTGAACTTGAGCCTGATGTGGTCGGCATCGCTGCGCTGTTTACGCCCTACTATCGTGAGGCACTTGAAGTAGCGCGCCGGGTAAAGAAAGACCGCGACGTCCCCGTAGTGGTGGGCGGGTCGCATGCTTCGGCGGCGCCTGAGTCACTTCTTTCATCGCCCTACGTCGATTATTTGATTCGCGGCGAAGGCGAAAAGCCTTTGGTTGAGCTGCTGCGTCATTTGAGCGGCCAGGTGGCGATTGAGGCCGTGCCTAATCTGGGTTTCAAACAAAACGGCCGATTGCGTTTCAACCCGCTAAGCGACAACTATCCGATCGATGACTTGCCGGTTCCCGACGTCAGCGACTTTTCGCCTTCACGCTACGCGCTCTCCGGCAAGCCCATGACTTTCATGATCACCTCGCGGAGCTGTCCGCACAAGTGCTCGTTTTGCTCGGTGCATACGACGTTCGGGCGCGATTATCGGCGCCGCACGCTGGAAGATGTGCTGGTAGAAATCGAGTTACGCCATCGCCAGGGTTATCGCGTCATCGATTTCGAAGACGACAATCTTACTTACTACAAAGCGATATTCAAAGAGCTGTGCCGCCGGCTGGCAGGGCGTTTCCCGCATCGGGAAATGCAATTCGTCGCCATGAACGGCATCAGTTACTTGAGTCTCGACGACGAGCTGCTGGAGTTGATGTTTGCCGCAGGCTTCTCGCATCTCAATCTCGCGCTGGTCTCTTCCGACAAGACCGTGCGCGAGACCACCAAGCGCCCGCACACCCTGGAAAAATACCTGAGCGTCGCGCACAAGGCTCATGCGCTCGGATTCAGGATCGTATCATACCAGATCCTCGGTCTGCCAAGCGAAAGCCTCGAGAGCATGGTTCAGACGCTTGCCTTTAACGCCCGCCTGCCGGTCCTCCTCGGCGCCTCGCCTTTCTATCAGACACCCGACGCGCCGATCGCGCGCGGCCTCGCGCTGACCGAAGAAGACTTCGTGCGCGCCCGGCTTACGGCGCTGGCGGTCGAGACCGACCATTTCAAGCGCGACGATATCTACACTCTGTTCGTCACCACGCGCATCATTAATTTCCTCAAGGGACTTGAGCTCAATGCGTCAACCGAGCTCGGCAACTTGCTGAGCCGGCGCTGGAACGATTCAAGGACGCAAATCGGCATCGAGCTGCTCGCGCGGCTTTGTCAAAACCAACCGCTTTATTTTTGCACCGAGCAGGGACTGATAGAAAATCGCCGGTTTAAAGCCGATCTTTTCAAGCGGGTGCTGCAAGAGGCCGGTGCAATCGGTTGCCAGAACGGCGCGACGATTACCATAGGAGCGATGGCGCGGACCGCATAGGTCTTGCCGATCTTTGGAGATGCAGTTGACGCGTAGGGGCGCGTTTTAAACCCGCCCTCTTTTTTTCAGGCTGTTCAAAAAGGTCCAGATGCGAGGCGCGAATGCGCATAGAGCAAGGCGCATAGCGTTAAGCGCCTAGCGATAAGAGGGAGACTCTGTTCTTCGCGCTCTGCGCCTGGCGCGGCGCTCTTTCTTTGCCTTTGCAGGCTGGTCAAAAAGCCTCAGAGACGAGGCGCGCCAAGACCGATGAGCGGAGGCGTACTCCTGTACGTTGACGCGAAATCGATCGAGCGCAACGAAGTATATGAGGCTTTTTCACAGCCTGATCGCTTAAACTATGGCGATCAAATTCTCTTTGTCGAAACTCAGGGGACTGTGACGGAGCTCAAAAGCTACTGACACAACCAAGCCGCAGGCCGTTCAAAAAGGTCCAGATGCGAGGCGCGAATGCGCATAGAGCAAGGCGCATAGCGTTAAGCGCCTAGCGATAAGAGAGGGAGACTCTGTTCTTCGCGCTCTGCGCCTGGCGCGGCGCTCTCTTCTTTGCCTTTGCAGGCTGGTCAAAAAGCCTCAGAGACGAGGCGCGCGAAGACCGATGAGCGGAGGCGTACTCCTGTACGTTGACGCGAAATCGATCGAGCGCAACGAAGTATATGAGGCTTTTTCACCAGCCTGCACAAGCTTGACAAAGCCATGCCATCCACTAAGCTTCCCTCACTCGACCGCCCTGTCAGGCCCGGCGAGCAAAGGAGATCAACATGAGAAAAACTCCGGGGGCTTACAGACTGACATTGCTTTTCACCCTGGCCTTCTTCGGCCCACCGTCGCCATTGCTCAATTCACTGAGCCATGCTCAAGCGCCGTTTTATCAGGGTAAGACCATCACCGTTCTCCAGGGGCGCGGCCCCGGCGGCAGCGGCGATATGCGCGCCCGCGCGGTCACGCAATTTCTGCCCAAGTATATTCCCGGCAATCCTACCATTGTCCACGAGTTCATGGCGGGCGGCGGCGGCTTGAAAGCCGCGAACCACGTCTACAGCTTGAAGGGCGACGGCCTGACCATCGGCAGCGTCAGTTCGGGCTTTATGGCCAGCGCCATCCTCGGTGGAACCGGCGTTAATTATCAAGTCGAAAAGTTTCATTATCTGGGAGCGGGCGATGCCGGCGGCCATTATATTTTCTACACCCGCAAAGAATTAGGCGTCACCAGTCTCGATAAGCTACGCGCGACTCCCGGGATTCGCATCGGCGCGCAGTCGGTGGGTCACAGCAACTACAACATCGCCCGCCTGCTCGCCTTCTTATTGCCCATGAAAGATGCTCGATTTGTCGCCGGCTATGCCAGCCCGGAAATCGACCTGGCGATCGAGCGCGGCGAGTTGGACTCGCGCTTTAACCAGAGTTTCAGCCTTATGCAGAATAATCCGGAGTGGTTGGAAAAAAAGATGATGGATTTTCACGTCGCTCTGGAAATCATCAAAGGCGACGTCAATCCAAAATTCGCGCACCTGCCTGAGCTCGAAACGTTTGCCAAGACGGAACGAGACCGCCAGCTCATCAACTTGCAAAGGAGTTTCCGCGTAACCGGATCGCCGTTTATTTTGCCCCCGGAGACGCCCAGGGAGCGCGTCGCGATCCTGCAAGCCGCGGTGACAAAAGTATTCAAGGACCCGGAATTTCCCAAGTACTTCAAAAAGACCGTCGGCGACGATCCGGAACTTGTCTTCCCGGAAGTTATGGATAAGACGGTGAAAGAATTAAAGCGCCCGCCTGAAGTCGTAGAGCTGCTGAAAAAGATCGCCGGCGCTGATCCGCTGCCGCCGCGCTAGCGCGCCAAGCCACTGTAGGGGCGGGTTTTAAACCCGCCCTTTTTTTGCAGGCTGCTCAAAAAGCCTCAGAGATGCGCATAGAGCAAGGCGCATAGTGCAAAGCGCCTAGCGATAAGAGCGAGACTCTGTCCTTCGCGCTCTGCGCCTGGCGCGGCGCTCTCTTCTTTGCCTTTGGCAGGCTGGTCGAAAAGCCTCAGAGACGAGGCGCGCGAATGTGCATAGAGCAAAGCGCATAGCGCGTGGCGCGAAGAATCACCCGGTCTCCGGTCTTTCGTCCCTGGTCCGTCGAGAACGCTTAGCGCTTAGCCCTTTGCGCTTAGCCAATTAGTTAGTACGTTGACGCGAAATCGATCGAGCGCAACGAAGCCTGGGGGTTTCCAGCGAGCAGAGCACACCAATCTCCCTTCCCTTCTTTTTCAAAGACGTTCGAGAACTAGCCATTCACACGAGCTGATGCGAGTTGCTGCAAAATGAAGCAGACAAAAACCAGCAGGCTGGTCAAAAAGCCTCAGAGACGAGGCGCGCGAAGATCGATAAGCGGAGGCGTACTCCTGTACGTTGACGCGCAATCGATCGAGCGCAACGAAGTATATGAGGCTTTTTCACCAGCCTGCCTAGTAGCCGCCAAAAAGTAGTCCCGAAGGCCAGCGCATCTCCAGGGTATACTCGAACAGTCCCCAGATCAGAAGATAGGTGCAGATCGTCATGGCAATCGTAGGAACAAGTTTCTCGCGTCCCTCCACCAGCATGTAGAGAAAAGCCAAAAGCGGCAGAGTGATAACGATACCGAGCAGCCAAATACCCGCCGCGCCGCCGATGAACCAGGCGAAAAATATCAACGTGCGGCGCAGCTCGATTTTTTCGTCCATGTCCACGTTGTGGGTTTGATCCATATCGACGCCTTCGGCTTTTTTGGCGCTCCGCGTTTCCGCGCCGGATGCTTCCCGAAATAGTTGTATCAAGCCGAGCACCAATCCCGGTAGGGCCGCTATATAAACCGGCATGAGCTTGGCAATGTAGGGCCACTGCCAACCCCACCAGATCGCGCCAAAAAAGATCGCCACCAAAAACAGCGTAAAACTAGCTGTCATCGTCGCTCCCCGCCACGGTCTTCAGGCGGCCGCGCACCGCGAAAATGAAAGAAGTAGCGGCTAAAATCAAAAGCACCACCACCGCCGGGCGCGTGAGCCAGGTGAACCCGTAGCTTGCCATCGAACGGTAAAGATACCTTTCCATCAACCCGCCCAAAACCAGACCGAGTATCAGCGCCGGTCTGGGATATCCGAAGCGCCTCATGAAATAGCCGAATATACCGAAGCCTACCACCACCAATAAATCCACCGCATCGCGGGTCACGCTGAAAGCGCCCATCAAAACAAAAATGAAAATAATCGGCACCATGATCGAATAGCGTACCTGGGCCAGCTTGGCGAGTTGGTTGGAAAGACCGAAGCCGACCAGAGTTCCGAGGATCCCGGCGATGCCTTGAATCCAGACCACGCTGTAAATCACTTCGGGATTCTTTTTGATCATCTCTGGGCCGGGAAGATAACCCCATGCCAAAAGTGCGACGATGAAAAGCGCCGTGGTAACCCCTTGAGGGAAACCCAGCAGCAAAGTCGTCACCAGATCGCCGCCGTCTTTGGCATCGTTGGCGCTCTCCGGCGCAATCACACCGCGCACATCGCCGGAGCCAAACGTCGCGCCGCCGCTCTTGCTTGATTGCGCCGCATGGCCATAGGCGAGCCAGTCGACCACCTGCGAGCCGATGCCCGGCACGATCCCGACCCAGACCCCGATAAAGCTACAACGCACCACCAGCCACCACTCCCGCACCGTGTCCTTAACGCCGTCGAAAAGCTTGCCGGTTAACGGCGCCGGCTGCTGCTCCACCCCAAGCCGCATCAGCGCCAGATCCAGCGCCGCCGGAATGCCGAAAAGCGCCAGCGCGATGATGCTGATGGACATGCCGTCCAGTAAATAAGGCTGGTCGAAGACAAAGCGCATGATGCCGCTCTGTTCCTGTTGTCCGATGGTAGCCAGGAGCAAACCCAAAGCCGCGGCGATCAGTCCTTTGAGCGGGCGGCGGCCGGCCAACACGGCGATCATGCTCAATCCCCATAGCACCACGACGAACAGCTCCGGCGAGCCCATGAGATAGATCAAAGGTTTCGCCGCCGGTATGGCGGCGGCCAGGGTAAACGTGCCGATGAGAGCGCCCATGCCGCCGGCCATGAAAGATGCGCCTAAGGCGCGCCGCGCCTCGCCGCGCTTGCCCATCGGGTAACCATCAAGAATAGTTGCCTGGGACCCCGACCCGCCCGGGATGCCAAAAAGCACCGGCAAGTAGGCTGCGCAAATGGCGCTCACCGAACTGGCGCCGATCAGCAGCGCGATGCCGGTCACCGGTTCCCATTTGATCACGACCGGCAGCATGATCGCATAGACAAGAGGCATGCCCAAGCCCTGCGGCGCCACTGCGGTGAACGTGCCGATGCTCACACCGACGCACAGGGCGAAAAACACTTTGAGTTGCAAAATATTCAGAAACCCTTTGATGGCGGCGTCAAATAACGATATTTCCAATTTGGCTGCTCCTTGGTTGCTGATTCCTTTAGCAACGGTAATTGCGAAGTTGTTCTCTCGTCAGCTCCGGAACCGGGCCCTGCGCCGTTCTCAAGCGCACTAGGGATGCCACAGAAGTGAACAGCAATCAAGAAGCAAAAGAGCGTTTATAATGCGTTGACAAAGAGGCCGGTTTGAAACTGCCCCTACTTGTTGAAGCGTCCTTAACGTTGAGGTTAGCGCGCCGGCAGCGCTCGGTTCAAATTTCAAGGTTTAAGGTTCAAAGTTGGGCGCGGACATTGAACTTTGAACGTTGAACGCTGAACGGCCGCAAGCCCTAGCGCGCCGGCAACGGGCCCGCGCCGGCGAATTTTTTGAAAAGTTCCACCGCCTCCCGGTCCCTCGGCAACTCACGGATCGCCTTCTCATTTGCTTCCGGCGTAAGCGGAGTCGGATCTTCGCCGCCGACCTTGCGATATTCCTTGAAAAACTCGGGATCTTTGAAACTCTTGCGCAGGGCTTCTTTGATGATTTCTATCCGATCCTTGGGCATGGCTGGAGGAAGAATGTATGGCGCGCCGGTCAATCTGAAATTGCGGAACATGGTCAGCAGCTTGCGCTCGCGCTCGGTTTTGACAAAGCCGTCGAGCTCCGGCAAATGGGAAAGACGCGGATGTTTTTCCTCTCTGGGAATGGCAACGATGACATGAAGATCGATTAGATCTTTCTCAAGCCAGTCGGTATCGCGAGACAAAATATCATCCGAGCTCGCCAAGCCGTCGATCTCGCCGCGTATCAACGCGGCCCTGCGCTCCGGATTCGCAAAGCCGATGACTTCCTTAATCTCTTTGAGCCCGAGGAGCCAAGCCATAATCCGGCCGACGGTATAGTTGGTGTGACCGACCGCTTGAGAGCCCAAGCGCACGCCCGAGGCTTGCTGGAGTTTATCGAGGGTTCGAAAGCCGGCCTCGCGGCGCGTCAAAAGGACATAGTGCGTACGGCTGTAAGGTGAGCCGACGAAATGAAGTTTGTCGAGATCGTACTGCACGCCGATTTCGCCGAGCACGGCACTTTCGACCACGCGCCGCCGACGCTGCCAATGGTCAGGCCGTCGGGACGAGCGCTACTGAAAATGTGATTGGCCGCCTTGCGCCCGCCGGCACCGTCCATGTACTCGTGCACGATGTTGGGATTTCCCGGGATGTACTTGGTTAGAAACGGCGTCACCGCGCGCGCCCGTAAATCGCCCGATCCCCCCGCCGACCGGCCATGAATGATGGTGATTGTTTTGCCCCGATAAAAGATCGGCCTGTGCGTAAAGAAGAATCAGGCAGCAAGACGAGCTGAATAAAAAGCGCCGCGGATAAAATCCCTGACATGATTTTTATGTTCATGGCGAGTCTCCACTCTTACCGGCGGTAGCTCCGCTCCGCCAATCTAGTTGAACGTCTGAAACGTCTGGAACTATTGGAACTTTATTACTCAGCGCACGGCGGCAGCGGCGCCGGTCCGGCGAGCCTGTTAAAAAGCGCGATGGTCTCAGCATCACGAGGCAATTCGCGAATTGCCTTTTGATTTTCGTCCGGCAAAAGCGGCGTCGGGCTCCTCGCTCACAAGCTTTCTGTGCTCCTTGTAAAACTCGGGGTCAGTGAGGCTCTTGCTCATCGCCTGCTTGAGCACTTCGATCCGGTCCGCGGGAGTTCGTGGCGATGCAAAAAACGGCGAACCGGTAAGCCGCAGATTGCGAAACATCGCCAGCACTTTTCGCTCTCGATCCGACTTGGCGAAGGTTTCGATATCGGGCAGGTGACCGAAGCGCGGATACTTGTTTCCGCGCGGAACTTCCATCAACGCGTGCAGATCAATTTTATTCGTCGTATCCAGTCGGGATTGCGCACCAGATGATCGTCGGTGGTGCCGAGCGCGTCGAGTTCGCCCGCCAGGAAAGCGACGTCTCGCTCAGGAGTCGAATAGCCGCTGATAAACTTGGGGTCTTTGAGCGGCAAAACCCAGGCGAAGAGCCTGCCGATATTGTAAAGGTATGGCCGACCGACTGCGCGCCGACGCGCACGCCTTGTGCTGACCGCAGTTTCTCCAGGTCGTCAGGCCTGTTTCCTTGCGCGTCAAGAAAAAATAATGAGTGGAACTATAGGGCGAGCCAAGGAAAATGAATTTGTCGATGTCGTACTGCACGCCGGTTTCACCGAGAACCGCGCTCGACACCATGCCGCTACCGGCGTTTCCGATGGTCAATCCATCGGGCGCCGCCGAGTCCAAAAATATAATTGCCGGCCTTCCGACCGCCGCCTCCCGGCATGAACTCATGAACGATGGTCGGATTGCCGGGGATGTATTTCTGCAGAAACGGCACCAGCGCTTTTACCCGCAGGTCTCCCGAGCCGCCGGCGTCGCGCCCGTGCACAATTCTAATCGTCTTGCCGCGATAAAAGTCTGCCTGCGCCTGAAGCCGGCCGGGGAGTAACAAAAGCTCCGTTAACAGCGCTGCAAAGATAAGTCGATTCATCATTTTTATTTTCATCGCGAGCCTCCCGCTGTAGCTTTCAGCGATCAGCGTTCGGGCCCGGAGGCGAGTGCTGAAAGCTGATACCTGAGAGCTTCACCTTGAACTTTGAACATTGAACCAAGTCTAACGCGGCGAATCACTGTTTTTACTTTAGGAAAGCCAGCCTTCAATCGTCGTTCCCACGGAAGCGGGAATCTGGAACCCCACTGTTTCTTCCCCTTAGCAAAGGGGGAGAGAAAGAGGGGGGTCACTCGCGCCCCAGCTTTCGCGGGGGCAAGGCCGGATGACGTCAGAACAAGTCCCCATCGAACGCGCACTACTCTACCGCGGCGGCAGTTTCGCCGGCCCGGCGAGCTTTTTAAAGAGCTCAATGACTTCGGGCTCGCGCGGAATTTCCCTGATCGCCTTTTCATGATTCTCCGGCAGCAGCGGCGAAGGATCATCGGATGTAAGTTTCCTGTACTCCTTGAAGAACTCCGGGTCCCGGTAGGTCTTGCGAAAAGCCTCCTGGAGAATCTCGACTCGATCCTTGGGCGTGCCCGGCGGCAGAATGAAAGGCGAGCCGGTGACGCGAAAAGCGCGCTGCAATGCAATCACTTTGCGTTCGCGGTCGTTCTTGGCAAAGCTTTCGATCTCGGGAAGCTTGGCGAAAAATGGATGCGCATGCTTATCGCCCTTGGGAGTCTCCATGATCGCATGGATATCGGCCAGGCCTTTTTCGACCCAGTCGCGATTGCGCTGCAGAATCGTGTCAGGTCCGGTGGCGCGGGCGTCGATTTCGCCGCGCATCAGCGCCGGATCGAGCTCGGCGCCGCCAAACGCGGCGATAAAAAGCGGCTCATTCAAGCCGAGCATGTAACCAAACAGACGGCCCTCATTGTAAGTGGAGAAGCCGAGCGACTGCGCGCCGACTTTAACGCCGGTGGCGGCGCGAAGTTTTTCAATGCTGCTAAAACCGGCGTCTTTGCGGCTCATGAAAACCGAATGATAACTGCTGTAGGGCGAACCGAGATAATGAAATTTGTCGAGATCGTACAGGACTCCCGTCTCGCCCAGCACCGCAAGCGAAACCATGCCGGCGCTCAGGTTGCCGATCGTGAGCCCATCCGGACGCGCCGAGCGAAACATGTAGTTCCCTGCCTTGCGGCTGCCGCCGCCGGGCATAAACTCCATCACTATGGTTGGATTACCAGGAATATATTTTTGCAGAAACGGGACTAGCGCTCTTACCCGGAGGTCGCCGGTGCCGCCGGGATCTCGCCCCTGAACGATCGTGATGGTCTTACCTTTAAAAAATGATTCCTGTGAAATACCGGAAGCGGGAAAAAAGCATAGTAAATAAAGGGCGAGAAGAGTTGAGCCCAATCCGGGTGTTGTCCTCGATCTACTCAACCGCATGGCCGTTCTCCTTTTGTCTGGATGAAATGAATGGGGCACGAGTGGAATCAATACGGCGGATAGCGCTCGCCGCTCCTTTGCAGCCAGAACCTATCAGTAGAATTCTTTAAGTCAAAGGGTAGGCTATGGCGTGCCGTTCCTCTACTACGTCTAGCTCTAGCCCAAATCCCGCCTTCTCCCCCTTTAACGGAATGCGTCGCAATCGGTGAAAAGGATCTCGTCTTTTCAAACTGTGACCAAGATGAGATTCCTCGGCTGCATTTATCCGAGTAAGTCGAAAGGCCTCGGAATGACATCGCGACACACTCTCTTGAAGGGGCGAGAATAGAAAGTCTCCCTTTGTAAAGGGAGATTTAGAGGGATTTTTAATCTCTTCAACACGACTTTGACCGGAACCGTGCGCGATACGGGGAGAGGGCGGGTTCAAAACCCGCCCCTACACTCATGATCCGTGAACCGACGAACGATTTGAACGATTATAACGGCTCGAACGATTGGAACCTTCTTTCTACCGGTACCGGCATCGGACCGGCGCCATTTAACTTCTTAAACAGCTCGACGATTTCCGCATCGCGCGGCATCTCATTTACCAATTTCTCCATCTCATGCGGCATGAGCGGTGACGCTTCGTCGCCGGTAAACTTTTTGTAATCTTTGTGAAAAGCCGAATCGTTAAAGGTCTTGACCATCGCCTCTTGAAGAATCTTGACCTGTTCCTTTGGCGTGCCCGGCGGCAGGAAGAACGGCGAGCCGAACTGGCGAAAGGCGCTTACCATGTCAAGTAACTTGCGCTCGTTTTCCGACTTTGCGAACGCGGTGATTTCAGGCAAGTTGGAAAACTTTTCGTGCTTCAAGCCGCGCGGCACCTCCATGATCGCGTGGACGTCGATGGTGTTGTTGGCCAACAAATCGGCGTTGCGCGTAAGCATCGTGTCCGCGTTGTTGATGCGGCCATCGATCTCCCCCTTGGTCAAGGCGAGGTCCAGTTCGGCGCCGCCGTAGCCGACGATCATTTTGGGATCCTTGATGCCGATTAGATAAGCGAAGAGCCGGCCGACAAAATAATTTGAATGACCGACGGCCTGGGCGCCGATGCGAAATCCGCTCGCGGATTGGAGCGCTGCGATGGTTTTGAGACCGGCCTCGCGCCGCGTGATGAAAACCCAGTGATAGGTCTTGTGAGGTGAGCCGAGGTAAATGAGCTTGTTGATGTCGTACAGGACGCCGTTCTCTCCGAGCACGGCATTGGTCACCAGCGCGCCGCCGGCGCGGCCGATCGTGAGACCATCGGGCCGGACGTTTTTGTAAACATGGTTGACCGCCTTGAGCCCGCCGGCGCCCGGCATGTATTCAGAGACGACGGTCGGCTCCCCCGGGATATACTTTTTCAGATAAGGCAGAACCGCGCGGGTCAACATATCAGAGCTGCCGCCGGCCTCGGTTCCCTGGATCACCGTAACCGTCTTGCCGGCATAAAAATTATTCTGCGTATGCGCAAGGCCCGGTGCTAGGCCGACTGACACGGCCATCCAGAACAGCATCCTTGTCCGCCACTGGGTTCGGCTCTTTTTCATTTGCTTCCTCCTGCAGCCGGCGTATCGACAGACTCTCTTCAGAACGGCGCGCCGAATCTACGCCGTAAGCGCTTGCGCTGTCAACCGACAAACACAGGCATGGCGCTCCGCTTCCAGTCCATAGGATTTCTGGGCTGCCGAAATCGGTGAAGCCGACTGTCGGAAATAATCCAAAGGCTGATCTGATGTGTCACATCCGCTCGCTAAGTTGTGGCGAAAAAATGGCTACTGGGGTGAGCGAGGGAATCCGACAGGCAAACTTACGAAAAGCCCGTTGGTTACATTCCAATGAGTTGATCCCCATTCTTGCGGCTCGGCCAAGCACCGGTGTAGACTAAATGTAGACAAATTGTAGCGCAATGGAGGATGCCGTGAAGTTTGTTTCTAGCCGCGAGCTGCGGATCAGTCCTGGAACGGTATGGAGAAAACTGGAGGAAGTGAAAGATTTGGTCATCACTTCCAATGGCCGCCCGATCGCAGTACTGACGCGCGCCGACGAAAGTAGTTTGGAAGATGTTCTCGCCTCGCTCCGAGCTGGGCGTGCGCAACGGGCCGTGATGGAGATGCGCCGCGCTGCCCTGGCGCGCGGCCTGAATAAATGGTCTGCAAAGGACGTGGATGAGATCATTCGTAAAGGGCGTCACGGGAAGCGCAGAGTGGCTGGCGAAGGTAGACGTTGAAGATCGTCGTGGACACCAACGTATTAGTGTCCGCTCTGATCCAGCCGAAAGGAATACCCGCTCGTATTCTCGACCTTATTTTAAGCCATCAGGCGAAACTGCTCATCGACCATCGCATCTTTGCTGAGTATCAAGACGTGCTGCTCCGAGCGGAGTTTGGTTTCGCGCCGGACACGGTTGAGCACCTACTGGATTTTCTTTTGCACTCCAGTGAACGGGTTTACACCATAACAGCAAGGGTGGAGCTCGCCGATGCCGCCGATGGAAAGTTTCTTGAAGTTGCGATAGATGGAGCCGCGGATTTTCTCGTCACCGGTAACCTTCGGCACTTCGCGCCTCGCCTGCGGCGCGGTATTCGCCGCACCGCATAGGGTCAGTCTTTTATTTTTGACTATGTGACCGGGTTTGCAGTGTTCTCCGACAGTTTCGCAGTGCAGGTACACAGGAAGGTAAAAGGAAATTTGATTTAGGTACTTACCGTCGCGAGATCCTGAAACCACTTTCGGATCTTCGGGTTCGATCTCTTGCCAAGTCACCTCTGCGATTGCGGCTCACCATTCCCTCAGCCAAATCGTTCACCGATCATCTGCTGCTAGCAGCCCGTAGTGAAAGTGTGGCGCCGCACCGAGACGGTCGAGACGCCCTGATGGCAAGGCGCGACGACCGAGAATATCGGGGAATATTTGAGCGAGGAGCAACGCAGCCACAGGGATGCATCGCCCGTCGAATGCCGTCAGACTTTCACCACGGGCTGCTTAAGCCCCTGTATCGATGCAATAGCTCCATCACTAGCTGGTTTCTGCCCCATGCCCCTGCGACTTGGCCGGGAGAATAATTGTGAGTCTCCCCAACGAGCTTATTGACTGCGGCTTTCGGCGGACCCAGCTGGCCTCAGCTTCCAGGTCAACGGGAAGGCAAGCGCACACAGCGCAGCCATGATCCAAAACCCTTGCGCGTCCAGGCGCGCATAGAGCACGCCGGAGGCAAGGGTGAGCAATGCCGTCGTTACCCCAATGCCGACCGTGCCGTAGATCGCCTGCGCCGTCCCTTCGAGACCTGGCGGCACGGTCTCTGCGATCAGACGCATGCAGGCGAGATGAAGCAGCGCAAAGGTGATGCCGTGCAGCGGCTGCACTAGCGCAAGCGCCAGCGCATCGGTTGTTTGCGCCATTACTGCCCACCGCAGTATGCCTCCCAGGGCCGCGACGGCGAGCGCGCCGGCCGGCGTCAGGCGCGTCACGAGCGGCGGGCCGATCATGAAGAACACGAGCACTTCTGCAGCGACCGACTCCGACCAAAGCACGCTCGCGATAGCCGGGCTGATGCCTGAGGCACTCCAGCGGATAACCGCAAATGCGTCATGCATGGCGTGGCTGCCGAGGATAAGCGCTGCCACAACAACAAGCTGCCGAAACATCGGCAGCCGGAGCAGAATGATGACACCGCCTACCGGCGCTCCCACGGCATCGACTGTGCGATCGTGACTCAGTTCCGGCACGAGGATCGCGGCAAGAGCTGCCGTGCCAAGCAGCAAGGCCTGTTGCCAAATGATTAGGTCGAGGCCAAATGCGCTGACCACCTGCCCGGACAGCAAAGTGCCGAAGATGAAAGCAGCCGAGCCGGTGCCGCGCACCCATCCATACTCGAAGCCGCGCCGGCTGCCGCTCGGCGGCGAAGAGGCGGACCCGAGCGCCAGTGCATCCGCTAAAATGGTAATGGGCGCCAGGGACGCGGCATGCAGCAAGCTCACCCCAAGCACAATCCAAAATCCCTGCGCCGTGAGATAGCCCAAAGTCACCGAAGCGGCAAGCGCGGTACAGACGACGAGTACGATGCGGAGCGACTGGATCAAGTCGCCGATGCGGCCCGCGAGCGGCGCCGTCAGCAAGCGCACGGCCGTGCCGGCGCCAAGCACGAGCCCGAGTTGCTCGGGCGGCAACCCCCGCGCGTTGATAAAGCCAGGTAGAAATGGAGAAGCGACTCCGAATGCTGCATACATGGCGGCATAAAGCAGGATGAATCTTGTCAGCGCGGTCGAGCGAAGGCGATCGAACATGGTTTTCGGAAAGCTTAGCAGATTTCTTCCGCTGATCCTGATTAGACGAGAAACAAAAGGGACGATAGAAAGTGTAAATGGACGTTACTGTCCAGGGGACGGGTGGGCGTCAGGTTGATTACGCTTCACGCTGATGCACGGGGAAACGGTAGAGTAGAAAACAGGCGCAACGTTCTTTAGGTTTAAGCTTGGCCGTTTCCGTCGTTTCCGACTGCGCGCCCGTTTAGCATCATCTTATAACACAGTCCTGTTTACCCTCGTCAAACCGTACTTGCAATTATCCCGCACACGGCTTTCCGATCGTTTTCACATCAGGCATCCGAGTTGATATCGGGCATGAACCGGACGAAGGGAAACGGGGAAGGGGTTATTCTCATGCACAGCCTCGTTACTTAAAAAATATCTCACGAAACTCTTCGACATGTTTTGCATAGCTGTCGCCCCAGCGCGGATCAGCCGGGTAGAGTTTGAGGCCCTCTTTCAACTCGGAGGTGACGTCGCCGCGGTCGGGGATGCGGTTGAAGCTCTTGATCAGCTCCTGGCCTTCTTTTGATAGGACCATGTCAATGAACAGCTTGGCTGCATTGGGATTTTGGGTTTTGGCGCTGATGCCCAGGGGTTTTAAGCCGGTGACGATGGGTTGGGCGGTGCGCACCCAGTCGACCGGCGCACCGCGCCGCTTCAGGGTTGCCACTTGGTGCGAGTAAACCATACCGAGAGGAAACTCGCCGGCGGCGAGCAGTTGCATGACGATGCTTTCGCCGTCGCGAAACGCCGGCTTCTGAGTCGCGAGCTTGCGCATGAAGTCGCGGCCTTTCTCTTCGCCGAGATATTTCATGAAGCCGGTGTACCAAAGGGTAGCGCTATCGGACAGGCCAAAACCGCCTTTCCAACGCGGCTGGAGTATGTCTTCCCAACTCTTCGGCGCGACGTCGGGCTTGGCGAGATTGGTGTTGTAGGCGATGACCCGGGGTATCGAGTAAACGCTGGTCCAATAGCCTTCCTTATCGGTGAAGCCTTCGGGATAGTATTTGGCGTGCGGCGAAACATAGCGTTGCAGAAGCTTTTTCTGCAACAACACGCGGACTTCGAAACTGCTGATCATGATCGCGTCGCCATTGAACCTGTTGGCCACCGATTCGGTCAGGATGCGATTCAACAGTTTCTCGTTGTCGGCGCGAAACATGTCGACTTTGACGAAGGGATACTTGGATTTATAGAGCTGGACCAAACCGTTGGCATCGGTAAGGTTGGTGGAAAGGTAAAGGACCAGCGCGCCTTCTTTTTTAGCGCCGGCGATCAGGTTGTCTTCGACAGTGGCGGCAGGAAGAGACGATTCCCAACCGGCAAAACAAAAGATGATTGCGAGCAACAGGATTCGTCTCATAAGAACTCCATGAAGGCAGAATTCGAAATCCCAAGAAGCCAATCCGAAACAAATTAAAGTCAAATTCGAAGCGCAAAATTCAAAACTGACTGGTTTGGGATTTCCGCAGTTTAGTCATTCTAATTTGTTCCGGATTTCAAGATTTGGATTTTGTGTTTAGCCTCAGACTTCTTGCTGTAGCGTCTGCAATGCGCGCAAAACCAGTTCTCGCCGGAACTGTTTTTCTTTTTCCGGTGACAGTTCGGGATTGCCGGTTGGGCTGACGATGCCGCCGGCGGCGATGGCGCGGAGCGAGCCGACCTCTTTGGCCACCGGAATCATGGTGCAGATCTGTGTTACCGGGATTTGCAGCTTTTCGATTTCCTTGCTGATCGCTGCGCCGCAGCGAGTGCTGGAGCCTCAAGTGGAGGTGAGGATCACACCGGTGACGCCGGCGGCTTTCAGCCGGTCGGCGATTTGCCGGCCGATTTGCACGGCGTTATCCACCGCGGCGTGGGCGCCGCCGGTGGAATGAATGAATTCATGGACGGCGCCGATGACGCCCTCGCGGGCGAGCTCGCGCATGGTGTCGAGGGGCACCAGCCGATTGGGGTCCAGGTTGGCGCTGGCGGTGTCGTAGCCGGAGTGGACGGCGTCGTACTTGTCGGCGGCAAGGGTGTTCACTTTGTGAATCGGAATGGTCGTGAAACGCGTTGGCCGTCCCGGCTCTATGTTATCCGGGTTCCCTTCCAGCACCAGGCCGCCGTCGGTGACCAGGGCGATCACCGCCGATTTCAAATCGCCAAGCGGCGCGGCCGGTTTGCCGCTGGTGAATTTCGGCGCGGCGATCTCGGAGTCGAATTTTTTTCCGGCCAGCTTGGCGAGCAACATATCGACGGCACGCTCGGCGGGCGGCTTGGCGGCGAATTCATTGCGCTTGATGCCGCGCGACAGGTAGCCTTCGTCCGCCGGTTTGCCGACCGCTTCATGGCGCGCGAGTTTCAATGCCAGAGCTGCCATGCGTTGCAGAGTTGGCACCATGCGCGCGATGGTCGCGCCGGAGTTGACGATGTAAATATTTTTGCGATACAAACCGGCGCCGACGTTGTCTTCATCCATGGCGGCAACGCTGGCGATGCCGAGCTTTTGCTGCGCCGCTTGGCAAATCGCGCCGCAGGCGACACCGTAACGGCCGCTCTCGAAGGCCGGTCCGGCGATGAGTAGATCGGCCGTGAATTCCGCTGTTCGCTGGAGCAGTTCGGAAATGACCTGGTCCTGATGCTCGGCGAAATAGTTGTCGCCGCAATAAATCGTCGCGACCACTTCGGCGTCTTCGCCGAGCGCTTGCTGCAGCGCCCGGCCGGCACCAATCACACCAGCTTTAACGGTTGGCCCGACATCGCCTTTGTCCTCGCCGCCGACTTGGGCGAAGAATTGATTCAAGTAGTGAACGACGCGAATTTTTCGACTCATGTCTTATGACTCCCAAACTCTAGTTACTGCAAAATGCAAAATCCGAAGCGCTAAATCCGAAATAAATAAAGTCAAATGCCAAATTTCAAAATCCAAAACGGGCGGGTTTGAAATTTTCCTGAATCTTGAACATTTGGATTTGTTTCGGATTTGGAGTTTCGGATTTTCTTAACTCATATACGTCGTCAGCCGTGACGCGCCGGTTTGGCTGATGGCGCCGACCAGGTCGCCCATCCAGACGGTGATTTCCTGTTTCGCCGGAAGCGGAACAATGGCCGGATTGGTATTGTCCGGATTGGAATTATCCAGGTGCAAGGTCTCGCCGCCGATGACGCGGTCGACCGCGGGCAGGGTGATCGCGTCGCGGGTCAGCCCGGGTGTGACCAGCGCATTGACATTTTCCGGCACGAAGGTGATGCCGGTGTCGGGATAACGCTCCATGATGATCAACGCGGCCTTCATGCCCATCTCTTCAGCGCGCGTGTAGGTCATCATCAAGTCGGTATCGACGGCGCCGCCGCCGATTTTAGTCGCGAGGATGCCGTCGGCGTTCAGCACTTCCTTGGCGAGCCGGGCATTGAGAAATGCGTTGCGTTCCTTTTCCGACACCACCGCTGGCGCCACGGTGAGGACGACGCCGGCGAACCAGAGATCTTTACCATGGCGGCGGTAGAGCTCCAGGATCACCGGATGGTTCTGCGCAAACCAGGTAAATGCCGAGTAGGAAAACATCAGCGCGCCGTCGAGAATTTCATTGGGATGGACGACGGTGGGCATGAAGCCCTGGATGTTGCTGCCGTAAAAGACCGTCTCTTTCTGCTGGGTCGGATGCTGGTGCGAGTGCATGGGAAAAATATAAGCGATGCGCGGCAGCTCCTTCGGCCCCTGATTCGCCGCTACCGGCGGCAGTTCGAAGATCTGGGTTTCGTCAGGTTGTAAATCCTGCGCCGCGGCGGCGAGACAGGAAGCGATTTTGAGACCGGCTTTCTTGACGGCTAAACGATAGTCATTTTTATCGACGTTTTTTTTGGGATACGCCAGCAGGACGACGTTATGCGTGTTGGCGATGGGCGAATAGTCCGCCGCCGGCCCGCTCATGTCGATCAGGCTGCGCGAGCGCGGCGCTGTCTGATCGGTCTCGATCACGGCAACGTTCTTCAAAGCGCGAGTCGCGCCGTCGCCGACCAGGCCGTTGCCGTCAAGGGCGCCGGGAAAGTTTGGCCCATTCAAGCGGTAGCGCGGTTCGAGAACGTCCAAGACGTGCAAGATGCGGCAGGATTCGCCGGGGTGAGCGATCTCGATTTCGACGCGTTCGAACAGCGCTTCTTGTTGGAGCAGCGTGGTGACTTCCGCGCGGTTGATGGTCAGCACACCATTGTCGATGACAGTCCGCGCAGCGAAGCGAACGTCTTTTATATAGAAGCAGCCGAGTTCCAAGCGCATGGATAGTTTATAGTCCGGGGAAACCAGAGAAACAATGTAGCAAATTAAGCGCCGGGTGAGGAAGATTCAAAACGTCGAAAGCATTAAATTCGTTGAAACGCTTTGACCCGAGCGTAGCGATTGAACTGCTGGAACTTTTTGAACCTACTAAGCTTATCGCCCCGGCACGGGGACGCTTGCGTTCTGGCTGGACGGAGTCGCCGGCTGGTCTTTTACGTTTCTCATAAGTCTATTGCGAGATGTCCTCGACCCAAACAAGATGCGCTGCGAAGGGGCCTTTGCTGACGGCGCGATAAAATTTGGCATCGGCCGTTACCAACGGGAACTGAAGCGCGATTGCGGCAGCGAGATAGAGACTGCGCTGGCAGGTTCACCCAGAGCTGCGCCATTTCCAAAGTGCCGCCGCGTTTGGTGAGGTCGCGCGAATGTTTTTCTTCGTGCAGTATTCCCGACGCCGCGGTCATCCACTGAACGTCGCCGGGGCCGATGCTACCGTGGTTACCCGCGGAATCACGATGCTCAAGCTCGCCCTGGTAAACTACGGTTACGGTTTCGAAGCGGCGATGGGATGTGTGCCGACGCCGCGCGGCGGAGCTTCGGACGGCGGAAACTCCGTTGCCCCGGCATAATCCAGCAGTAAAAAAGGGCTGCGCTGTTCGGCTGAGCCGTCATACGAAAAAAGCGTGCGCACGGGAAAGCCATCACCGACCCAGTGACCGCTCTCGGCTTTTAGAACGCTCAGAATCTTTTTCATCGGAGAGTCTTTCTATCGGAATGACGGTCTGCGCGCGGCTCCCGGCTAATGCGCGCGAATGAACTCTAGGACATTGCGATTGAAGGCCTCGGGTTGCTCCCAGTTGATCGAGTGCGCGGCCTCGGGCAGGACGATGAACTGGGCGCCTGGGATATGGGCGAGCTGGCGCCGCATGACCCAGGGCGGCGTTTGCAGGTCCTGGTCTCCCGGCATCAGCAAGGTCGGCACCCGAATCGTCGCGAGTTTCTCGAACGTGATCGTCGCGCGTTGGGGCTGCGCCGGCGCGCCTTTCTGTTGCGAATGGTGGTGAATCTCAAGCCAGCGCTTTAACCCCTCGGGGTTTGTCGCCATGTACCCCATACTCACTTCGCGAAACTCCGGGGGCCAGCTCGCAAACCCAGGAAGCGCCGTCTTCTCGCGGAGCTGGCGCAATTCCTCGTCGGTGATGGCGCCGCCGCTGGCGGCGATGACCAGACTGCGAACCCGCTCCGGATGCCAGAGAACGTAGTCATAGGCCGCGAAGCCGCCGCCGGCGACGCCGACGAGATGAAATCGCTCGAGTCCCAGGTGTTCTACGAGGGCGTGCAGATCATCCGCGATGGTGCCGGGCTGAGGACCACTGTCCGGATTCGCAGTACTGCGGCCCCACCCGCGCCGGTCGAAAGCGATAACCCGATATCCCGCCGCGACCAGGCCCGGAATGTTGTACTGCCAGCCGTCGGCATTGCCGGTGTTCGCGTGGAGCAATACGAGCGGCGCGCCGCTACCGCCGCTGTCCGTGTACCAGAGACGCGCGCCCGGCAGATCCGCGTAACCCGCGAACCCGGCGCTAGGAGCCTGTGCCGCGAATCCCATCACGACAAACAACGACCCGGCATCTGCATCGAGACCCAGGAGCGCCGCAACGATAAGACAAACAATAAATATCAGCTGCGTAACACTCATTAGACTTCTCCAGTGCTTCAACTTATCAGCGCCGGTCGACGTCTTATTGACGCGAGCACTCACGCGACTCGTTATAAGCGGTTTTCAGAATCTTCAAGCAGCTAAATAAAAAGACTCGGCCATATCCCGATCTCTGGGCAGAACGTATCCGAGAAGTTCGCGTTATGTCAATTTCAAAAGACTTGAATCGAAACCGCGACTGGCACCGGTTCGAGAAATAGCATCATAGGGAGTTAGGGGAAACGCTAGCGCGTTTGATTGAATAAGTGATCAGACATTTCTAATAACCCGCGTTGACCCTTCACCTCGGCAGTATTTTCCCGCAAGCGACTTTGCCCCCGACGTCTCGCCAACGGGCGACCCTTATCGGATGGATCTCCCTCTATTGGAATTCCCAGATAGGCTTTGATTTGTTCTGGATGCTGCTGGGCACATGAAGCGCGGCGGTGGCGTGCCGCTTCATCATGTGGTAGATTGCTTTTACCGAGGAAACTATGACCTGGATCGTTTCCGACCCCGATCATCTTGGCGGCAGACCCCGTGTGCGGGATACGCGCATCGCCGTGGCTAGGCTCTGGCTAGGCTGGTGTATTGGATGGGTCATAAGGGGCTTTCGCAAAAAACCCACATAACAAGAAAAAACCCCAATGTTTGAACGATTGAAAACCGCATGGGGTCCAGCTATGGGGTCGCGTCTTTTACTTTTAACATTTTTCGTTGGACCTAAACGCTTCCCGGAATCACGACCTCGAAGTCTTTGCCGAGAGCCTTAAAGTCACCGGCATTGAAAGTTAGAACGGTCGAGGCTTTGCCCAGTTCGGCGCATTCGCCGATTACAGCGTCGTAGGTACGACCACCTGCCACGCCGTTTTTCGGAGCGCGCACCAAAAGAGTTTCGTACGACTTTGCGTTCAACGCAATCACTGTCGCCGGTTTCAAAAAATTATTCTCCAACAGAGCTAGAGCCGTCTCAGGAGACAAGCGGTGCGGCGGCGGAAGTCGGGTAAGCACCGAATACGCCTCAACCAATGCCGGAGCCGCAACGATCATCTTTGCGCGCCCGACGAGCCGCCTCTCGATTTCACTGGCAGCGGCCTCATGATGTTCATGCCACGAACATACCGCAGCAATCATACAGCTTGTATCCGGAAGAAAAGCGGGTGGCATGCTTAGGTGGAAGGACCGTAGCGCTCTTTGCGCAGCCTTTTTCGGGTGCGTTCCACGGTATCCGTCGATAAGCTCGGAGTATCCTTAGTCGGAACGGCCACGAGCAGTCGGCCTTTCCGTTCAAGTTTAACCGGTAAAGGGGCGGGAGTAATCGCGATAGTGCCGTTTTCCCAACGAACCTCGAGCGGCATTCCCGGCTTTATGCCTGATTCGCGGCGAATATCTTTTGGAATTACCAATCTACCAGCATCGTCAATGGTGGCTTTCATGGTAGTAAAAATACCACGTCTGGAACCATCTTCCAATACGAGCCACCCTAAATTGCACTGGACGTGATCAGAATGACCATCTTTCGTGCCGCTGTTGGCTAATGCGTGCGGATAAACTCCAGGACGGTGCGGGTGAAGGCCTCGGGCTGCTCCCAATCAATCGAGTGCGCGGGTTCGGGAGCACGATGACTGGTGTCCGGGATATGAGCGAGCTATCGCCGCATGATCCACGGCGGGGTCTGCGGGTCCTGACCTCCGGGCATCAACAAGGTTGGCACCCGAATCGTCGCGAGCTTCTCGAACGCGCTGGGGCCGCGCCGGCGCACCCCCTCTGTCGCAAGCTGTAATGGATCTATAGCCAGCGTTTCAGAACTTCGGGATTGGTCGCCATGTAGTCCATGCTCAGTTTCTCGGAAGTCCGGGGCCAGCTCGCAAACCCAGGAAGCGCCGTCTTCTCGCGGAGCTGGCGCAACTCCTCGTCGGTGATGGCGCCGCCGCTGGCGGCGATGACCACGCTGCGAAGCCGCTCCGGATGCTCGGAAGTAAGCAGAGACAATTTTGCGAGGCTTTATCTTCCATGGTGAGAATGACTCCCGATACGTTTTATCCCACCCGTAACGCGCAGCCGCACCAATGCTCATTGCCGACACGTCAAATTTGACATCAAATCAGTGACCTCGGCAGACAAACCGCTCATCTGGCTGGAAGGCGAAATTAAGACTCCTGCGTTCTCGTCGACAGCCAGAGTACGTTCGCGAGAATCAATTTTGGTCATTTCTCCCAGGCGGACTTCTTGTACTCCGTGCGCATCTCGGACTGCAGTCGTCCAAGACGATAGCTCTTCCGGTCAATGAACTTGCCGCACTCGGCTAACGATGGGTGGACTTCCTGAATTTTGCGCCACATCTCTTGGCAGACGAAGCGATAATCGGGATGACCTTGGGGCATGGTGCGGAGCTCGCACATGTGCACAGCTTCGCGCAGGTTCATTTTCATGTACCAGCGGACCTTGTAGGCGAACGGGACAATGTATTGCGATTCGATGGGAAGATCGCGGTGGATCTTTTCATAGAGTCCCGTCGCCTGCTTCATGCATTCATCGAATTCGTCCTTGAAGCCGGCCTCTTCTATTTCCGGCGGCGTGTCGTAGCCGTGGGCCGTCGTAAACTCCTGGCGCTCCTGAGTAAGAATTCGGTGGCGGTGAAGGTCGCGATAGAGGCCGAGATTACCCAGAACATCGAATGTGTAATAAACGTTTTCGAAGGCCCGGCCCGGTTTATCACGGCGGTTACGCCTCTTTGCGAAGTGCTCCTGTAGTATTTGGCGCCGCTGCACGTGGGTCATTCCGGCGGCGACTTGGCGAAGCTGCTCTAGCGGGTGGCGCGCGTGCGGGTACAGAATCGCGGCGATGATTTTTTCTTCGGCTTGCTCGTCATAGTCGATCAACGTCACCGGTCCGGTGGTGTTCACGGGACCAGCCTTCAAGCACTTCTGCGCGAGCTGTTTTGCCATCGTCGATGTGTCAGCCAAATATTCATTGAACTGCGCCCGCTTCACAAACGACGGGATGAGCTGGTTGAGCTCGCCGTGCATCGCCGCTGCCAGATCCTTCGCCTCGCTCAGCTCGTGCGAATACATTTTGCTGATCAGATACTCAAAGGCCTGGCCGACGCCGAAGATGCCGACGTTGGTCAAAGTCGCGGCCGGCAGATAACTGCGCAGCACGTCGCAGGCGTGCGCCCGCACCGTCGCTCGATAAGCCGTGTCCGCCCAGCGTCTCAGGCGGTCATCGCTCTTGACCGCATCGTAGCTCAGTCCCTTGCCGGTCGCCGGGTCTCTTACTTCCACTTGCTCAATGGGAAGCGACCTGGCGATGCATTCGAGCATCGGCTCCATCTGACGCGAATACGTGTCGAAAAGCAGATTCATGACACGGAGATACTCATCGCGGTGGCGTGACGCCATGATCTTCGGCTCGCGACAAAACAGATAATCGCCGTTCGCGTCTTTCTGGTCGAAACGCACGTAGCGCGTCGATTTCTCCAGCGGCGCGATGCCGATGCGCGCGTCTTCCAGAAGCTTCGCGGCAACGTTGGAAATGTTCTCGCAGGCGATATGTGCGCCGCCCAATTGCGCGACCGAGTCGTCGCCGTAGCCAACCAGTACGCGGTCATAGAACGCGCGCGCTTTCTTGAGCGCCGCGCTGTCGCCACTGGCGGAAGTCTGCGCCCCGATCAAACCTTTGAGCTCGAGCTCGGGGTCGCCGAGAAATTCGTCGAGAAAAGTGCGCCGCAGGCTCTTGCTCGAGCGGCTGTAACGCGAGAACAGCGCGCCGGCAACCTCCTGCGGCAGTTTGAGACCGAAGATGTTTCTGTCGAGATTAGTGAAAAACGGCGCGAGACTTTCGCTTTCCTCTGTCGTAAACTCTTGAGTCATTGGAAGATAATTTCTACCTGAATAGCATGAAGCGCGTTAGCGTACCAGCCAATCAGAATCCGAGATGCTTCGCTCTCGTCAGACTGTGTGAAGACTGTTAGGAGACCTTCGACGAAGCTCAGGGCGAACGGAAGTTGCTGAATTGGTTGAAAGCAGGAACCGCTCATGGTGAGCCCGTCGAACTGTGAGCGGGGGTTTTCACACAGTCTGTTGCTCAGCATGACATCATCGGAGCTGCGCGCGTCGCGACAGGGTTTCGCTCTATGAACTTTGAAAACCAAATTGTCCTTATTACCGGCGCGTCGAGCGGCATCGGCCGCTGCCTTGCTCGCGATTTTGCGAAGGCGGGCGCTGTCGTCATCGGCTGCGGCCGTTCCAAAGAGCCGCTGGATCAAACGCTGAATGAAATTCGCGCCATAAGCGGCTCGTCGAAGATGATCACCTGCGACGTCGGCAGCCGCGAGCAGGTTCAAGACATGATCAACAAAGTCATAGCAGACTTCGGTAGGGTTGATATCTTGATCAACAATGCCGGCTTCGGCATGCGCCAGCCGTTTGCCGAAACTCCGATTGAAACCATCGAAGCGATCATGCGTACCAATTACCTGGGCATGATTTATTGCACCCATGCAGTCCTGCCGTCGATGATCGCCCGCCGCTCCGGGGACATCGTCAATATCTCCTCCGTTGCCGGTATCGTTGGCGTCGTCAATATGTCCGGCTACTGCGCCTCCAAGTTTGCCATGAACGGATTTTCCGAGAGTCTCTATCACGAGGTCAAACCTCATGGGATTCACGTTTCGGTGATTTGTCCAGGGCCGGTCAGAACGGACTTCAACCGGGCATTTGTCGACGATCCACCGAAATCCCCGGCCTTCTTGGTGCTAGAACCCGAGCTCATATCCCGCCTCGTCCTGCGCGCCATCGAAGCGAAGAAGTTCGAAGTCGTCAGGCCGCGCTCGCTTGCGCTTCTGTGTTGGATAAAGCAGCTGGCTCCGGGTTTTTTTCGCGCTGTCTCATACAGGGCCTTCCGCGCCCGGACCGCGCGTCGAAGAACAGACGGCAAATAGCTCACTCGGCATCGGGAACTGTGCCGCAGTGTTCTACGTTTAAGTAGTCGAGGTGAAAAAATGAATCGCCTGGCTTTAATATTTTCACTGATCTCCTTATCTTTCATCGCCCTCATACCAGCGTTCGCCCAATGGGGGCCCAAGGACGGCGCCGAACTTGGACCGACCGATCTGGCGCGCGTGAGAGTTGGGCACGCAGCGCCGGATTTCACCCTGCAGAACCAGGACGGGAAAAACATTTCGCTCTCCGACTATCGCGGCAAGAAAAGCGTTGTCCTGGTCTTTTACCGCGGCCACTGGTGACCCTACTGCGCGCAACAGCTCGGCGAGCTGAAAAACCTCCTCGGAAAAGAAAATACCGAGATTCTCGCGGTGAGCGTCGATACCCAGGCGGACACGCGAAAGTTCATCGAGAAGCTCCAGGAACGATTCCCAGGCAACTACAATTTCCCGTTCTTAGAGGACCAGAACCACAAGGTCATAGATCGTTACGGGATTCTCATTCGTGACGGCAAAGGCTGGCCCCATCCGGCGACTTATGTCATTGACAAGCAGGGCACGGTGCGCTGGAAATTCGTCGAAATCGATTATCGCCAGCGGCCTAGCAACGAGCAGATTCTGAGCGAACTCAAGAAGCTCAAATAGACAGTCTAGAACGCGAGAGAAGTCGTGGTTTAATCTTAGTATTGCTCACAAAAAAGGCAATCTCGCTCCAGGCTTCATGGCTGCCGCGCCAAACCGAAACGCCTTTTTTGAGGATCGACGAGCTGCGACAAACAACGCCTTCTACGCCGCTTTGCTCCCACTCTTCGGCAAGAGCACGCGTTTGCGATTTATCGACATTCGCAGGATAGGACACGGGCAGTCCGACAGCGGTTATGCCACCGTTCGAAATTATATCGGCAACCCGTCCCGACCACGCTAGGCGCGCGATCTCGGGCCGATATTCCACTCTCGCGATGGAAAAAACCGAGCTTAACGGGACGGCGAACCGGCGGCAGCATCCTGCGTAATCAACCACACCAAATGTCCACTTATTGGATCGACTCTCGCGGCGGGGATTTTGCTGGCAGCGCCGTCGGCTTTCAGTATTTGGCCCAAGACGGCCGCTTTGCTCGCCCCCGCCACCAGAAACCAGATATTCGCGGCGTGATTGATCAGCGGTAAGGTCAAGGTCAAGCGGTAGGAGTTCAAGGTCTTCACATAGGGTGCCACAACCAAATTCTGGCGATTTTCGAGCGCATCGTTATCGGGAAAGAGCGAAACCGTGTGGCCATCTTCGCCGATGCCCATAAGCATCAGGTCCAAGCGCGGCCATGCACCCGGTGCAAGACCAAAAAAAACTTGCAAAGTATTCTGGTACTCGGCAGCGGCAAGCTCTGGTTCTTTTTCTCCGGCCATACGATGGATATTCTCATCCGGGCAAGGAATTTTTGACAGCAGCAACGCTCGCGCCATGCCATAATTGCTCTCCGGATGATCCGGCGGCACGGCGCGTTCATCACCCCAAAAAAAATGGACGCGCTGCCACGGCAATCGCTCCGAATAAGCCGGCTCGGCCAAAAGCTGGTAAAGAGTCTGCGGCGTCGAGCCGCCGGAAAGCGCCACGCTGAAGCGTCCGGAATCTCGGATCGCCCGCTCGGCCAGGCCAATAAACTTTTCAGCCGCATCTCGGCTGAGCTCTTCAAGATCACGGTAGATGGCGATTTCGCGCTCAGCCATGGGAACGAAACGCGGCGTGGTAAGCCGCCCCCTGGAGCGCGGTTTTTTCGTTCAAGACGAGATAAACCGGGATGGCCGAGACAAACTCTTGGTAGCGGCCCTTCTCGACAAACGCGCGCATGAACGAGCCGTCGTTGAGTTTTTTCTGTATCTTTGGCGCGATGCCGCCGCCGATATAGATGCCGGCGATCGCCTTGGCGCGGAGCGCAAGGTTGCCGGCCTCCGCGCCATAGATCGACGCAAACAGATCGAGTGCTTTAACGCAGATCTCAAGTTCTCCGGCCAATGCGGCTTGAGAAATTAACGCGCTCGGATCGGCGCTGGCCGCGAGTTTTTCTTTAAAATCCGGCGGCTCGACATAGCGGCCGCTGGCGCAGAGAAATTCATAGATGTTCGCAATGCCGGGACCGGAAACCACCCGCTCGTAACTTACGTGGCCGAACTTGCGCATCAGGTAGCGTAGCAACTCGATTTCGCCATCGTCGCGCGGCGCAAAGTCGCCGTGCCCCCCTTCCGACGCGCTCGCATGGTATTGGCGGCCATCATCGTAGAGCAGAGCTTCACCCAGACCGGTACCGGCGGCAATCAGCGCTTTGTTGGCCGGCCGCCGAGCGTTGCCCGGGTTGAGAGAAGAAACTCGTGAGGCTCAAGAGTAAAGATGCCCAGAGCGGCGGCTTCGAGATCGTTCAGCAAAGCCACAGATGGTAGGTTCAGCGCTTTCGCGAGTTGCCCACCGTCGATGAACCACGGCAGATTAGGAGTTTTGACCGAGGCATCGACGACCGGTCCGGCCACGCCGAAACAAGCGCTGCCGACTCGGTAGTCGCGGGCTGCCAAAAATTCCTGCAAGACAGATTCGAGTCCGGAATACTGCTTACTCGCAAAAGTTTTCTCGACCTCGACTTTGAGCTTGTCGCCGTTGAGCGCGAAGAGCGCGATGTGGGTCTTCGTTCCGCCGATGTCTCCCGCCAGGATCAAGTTGCTAGCCTGCATTATTCACCGAAGCAGATCGAGCAGCGAGCCGCTTCGCTCGGTTACTCGCAAAGTGCTAAGCGCAAGCGCAAAGCGTGCCGGATCTCGTCTTTTCGTCTTTACTCCCTGCCCTTGATGCCATTCGTTTTCGGTACTACGGCTGGCGCCAGCGCCGCCGGTCGCGCTGCATGAACTCATCGGCTTTTTGTGGTCCCCAGCTTCCCGCCGGGTAGGTCGGTAAATCGACCGGCTTATCGTTCTCCCACTCGACAATAATGGGATCCACGAGTGACCATGCCAACTCCACCCAATCGCTGCGCGTGAACAGAGTCGAATCGCCCTCGATGCAATCTTCCAGGAGAGTTTCGTAAGCCTCCGGCGGGCTGCTGCCGAAGGCCTCGTCGTATCTAAAATCAAGGCTCATAGGGCTAACGCAGATAGCCGGGCCGGGCGGCTTCACTTCGAAGGTTAATGCGATACCCTCATCCGGCTGGATACGCAGCACCAGCACGTTGGGATTGACTTCATCCACCGGGCACGCCCGGAACATCAGCATGGGCGGGCGTTTGAACTGGATGGCGATCTCGGTCACGCGCTTGGCCAGCCGCTTGCCTGAACGCAAGTAAAACGGCACTCCCTCCCAGCGCCAGCTATCGATGAAGTATTTGATCGCCGCGTACGTCGCCGTCGCTGAATCTCCGGCGACACCCGGCTCTTCCCTGTAGCCGATAACTTCTTTGCCGTCGATTTGCCCCGGTGCGTAGTGGCCGCGTATCGCCGCCGCGCCGACTTCATCGAAGGGCACGGGACGAACTGCTCTCAGCAATTTGGTTTTCTCATCGCGCACCGAATCCGCGGAAAAACCGACAGGCGGTTCCATCGCCGTCAAGCACAGCAACTGCAGCAGGTGATTTTGGAACATGTCGCGCACCACACCCGACTTTTCGTAGTAGCCGCCGCGGCTTTCCACGCCGACGGTTTCTGCCGCGGTAATCTGCACGTGATCGATATAGCTTCGGTTCCAGATCGGCTCGAAGACCGAGTTGGCAAAGCGAAAAACCATAATATTCTGCACCGTCTCTTTGCCGAGATAATGATCGATTCGATAGACTTGTTTTTCGTCGAGCACTTCATGGACCGTGCGGTTGAGCTCGCGCGCGCTGCCCAAGTCGGTGCCGAACGGTTTTTCAATGACCACCCGGGTTCTGGCATCACCGTCACTTTCGCGCGGCGCGAGGCCGGTGGCAGAGATATTGCGCACCACGGGGGCGTAAAGATCCGGCGGGATCGCCAGATAGAAGATCCGCGCCGGCAGGACGCCGCTGCCGCGCTCAAAGTCGTCGATAAACGACTTCATCGCCTGGTAGCCCTGCGGCTCATCATAACTGCCGGGAATAAAATAGAGCGTAGAGGCGAATCTTTCCCACACTGACTCGTCCAAGCCAGTGCGCGAAAACTCACGCACCGCATCGCGCATCTTGTCGCGAAAAATTTCGTGGGTCATTTCGCTGCGCGCGTAACCGACCACGGCAAAGCTTTCCGGTAAACGATTCTCCCGGGCGAGGTTGTAAAGCGCGGGAATGAGCTTGCGCTTGGTGAGATCCCCTGACGCGCCGAAGATTGACAGCACGGCCGCGTGCGGCCGCCGTGCCTGGCTTGGGCCGGTTGCCGCGGCGGCCAGCGGATCGCCGTACATCGCCCTACTCCTTCCGGACCGCGTGCCCGCCAAACTCGTTACGCAGCGCGGCGACCACTTTCGCCGAGAACGAATGCTCCTGGCGCGAAGCGAAACGGGCGAATAACGACGCCATCAGCACCGGCACAGGCACGCAATTCTCTACCGCTTCCTGGACGGTCCAGCGGCCCTCGCCGGAATCCTCGACGTAATCTTTGATGGTTGCAAGCCGCGGGTCTTTGGTAAACGCGCTTTCGCAGAGTTCGAGGAGCCACGAGCGGACGACGCTGCCCTGGTTCCACAGATGCGCAACCTTGCCGAGGTCGACATCGAATTGCGAAGCTTTGAGCAACTCGAAGCCTTCGCCGTAGGCTTGCATCATGCCGTACTCGATGCCGTTATGGATCATCTTGACGAAATGGCCGGCGCCGCTGGGGCCGGCGTGCAGATAACCGTCCGGTGGAGCCAGCGTTGTAAAAATCGGCTCAAGCCGCGCCACCACTTCTTTTTCCCCACCCACCATCATGCAGTAGCCGACTTTCAAGCCCCAGATCCCGCCGCTGGTACCGGCATCAACGAAATAAATGCCCTGGCCTTTGAGCTTTTCCGCGCGACGGATCGAATCTTTGTAATAGGAATTGCCGCCATCGATGATGACATCGCCCTTTACCAAGTTGGGCAGCAACTGCTCGATGGTCTGATCGACCGGGTTACCCGAGGGCACCATCAGCCACACAGCGCGCGGCGGGCTCAGTTGCTTTACAAAGTCCGCCAGCGAGTGCGCGCCGCTAGCGCCTTTATCGACGACCCGCTGAATCGCCTCGGGACTACGGTCGTAGCTCACGACCTGGTGACCGCCGAGGAGCAGACGTTCCGTCATGTTCGCGCCCATGCGGCCCAAACCGATTATGCCGAGTTCCATAGTTTTTTCCTCCCGCAGGCCAAGCCGAACTAGTCGCGCAAAGCTGCCGCCAAGCGTTCCAAACCAGCCGATGTATCGCTGCCGAGGTTGACTCGAAGCGCGCGCCGGCGCCGTTGCTTGAGCGCGGTCAAATCGCCGATCGCCTGCGCCTCGATCAGTGAGTCGAATGTGTAGTTCGTCTCCGGCACCGCCAAATTTTCCGCCGGCTGGTCAACGATCTGTAACACCAGCGCGGAGTTCGGCCCGCCCTTGTGGAGTTGTCCGGTGGAATGGAGAAAGCGCGGACCAAAGCCAAATGTCGCAGCGATACCGAGACGCTCGCGTAGCGCATTAGAAATGTTTTGCACAGCTGCGCGGTTTTCCGCTAGCGGCGCGACATAGGCCTGGATGACCAGATAGTCGCGCGGCTTGCGCCCGCTCATCCATTGATTCAAGGAGTCGCGCAAGCGCTCCGGGTCAGTTGCCGAAATCTCTTCTTTCAGTTTAGCAGCGCTCTTCTTAGCCGCGTCGCCCATGGCTTTCTTCGCCAGATCTTTAGCCAACTGGACATCGGGTTGATTGAACGGATGAATTCCGAGCGCTGCGCCGGCGGCAGCGACAGCGAATTCCCAGCGGAAAAATTCCTGAGCTACATCCAATTTATCCTTAAGCTCGATGCGCACCAGCGGATGATCGTTGGCGCGCAGCGCCGCTGTCTGGCGGTCCAAATCATGGTTCGCGTCGCCCTCAAGTCTCAAGTAGACAAACAAGCGGTCCTCAGCGTATTTCTCCGGTGCGCCGCTATCCTCGGTAGCTACCGGCACGATGCCTTTGCGATCCTTGCCGGTGCTTTCGGCGATGAGCTGTTCAGCCCACGCAGGAAACGCGGCGAGCGACGGCGAACACACGAAGGTCACTTTGTCACGTTTGGCGAGCGCAAGTTCGCCGAGCGCGGCGCCGAGGATCAGCCCGGGATTTTTCGCTGCTGTTTTTGCCGGGC
The DNA here is from genome assembly GCA_963801935.1 of uncultured delta proteobacterium. Classification (GTDB taxonomy): domain Bacteria; phylum Desulfobacterota; class Binatia; order UBA9968; family UBA9968; genus DATACQ01. Next base: position 25,671 of record CAWDHA010000014.1, on the reverse strand, counting down.
CGCAGGCTTCGCTCATCCAGCGCGCGCGCGTTAGAATCTCGCCGATTGCGACGCCGATCAGAGCCGCCGGCACCAGGCCAAAAACCGTGAGCGCGGAGTAACGCCCGCCAACCTCCTCAGGCGCGGCAAACGTGGCGCGGAATTTGCGCTCGCGCGCCAGCGCTTCGAGCGGCGTTCCGGGATCGGTGATGGCGATGAAATGGCCACCCGGCGCTTCTTTAAATTGCTTTAGCTTGTCCCAAAAGTAAAAGAAGAAGGAATTGGTCTCGGTGGTCGTGCCGGACTTGCTCGAGACGACAAAAAGCGTGCGCCCGAGATCAACCTGTGACTCGACGGCGCGCACGGCGCCGGGATGGGTGCTGTCAAGCACCATCAGTTTCGGATAGCCTTCCTGGTTACCGAAGGTTTGCTGGAACACTTCAGGCGCGAGACTCGATCCGCCCATGCCGAGGAGGACAACGTGGCGCATGCCATCGGCTCTGGCTTTTTCAGCGCACGCGGCCAGCGAGTCCACTTGTGCCGTCATTGTCTCCGGCAACTCGAGCCAACCCAGGCGGTCGCTCAGCTCGGCTTGGGGCTCTGCCGACCACACCGACGGATCTTTGTTCCATATGCGCTCGCCGATTTGCTGCGCCTCCCAGTCTTTCAGCCGCCGATTCACCCGGTTTTGAAATTTGCCCAGATGGAGCTCCTGCTGGTTCAGCTCGCCGGGCTTGAGAGCGCTGCGCTTTCTTTCGAGCGCGGCCATTAGCTGGTCAAAAGAATCGGCGAACGCCTTGACACCATCCTGCTGCAGCTTCTCGGCGATTTGATTGAGATCGATGCCCAGCGATTGCAGACGCTCGAGCAGGGCCGCCGCCTCCTGCAGGTTTTCTTTGATGGTTGGACCCGCCACCCGGCCGTGATCTTGAAAAGCGCGCAAGGTTTCCAGCGGCACGGTATTGACGGTTTCGCCACCGATTAAATGTTCGACGTAAAGAACATCGGAATAAGCCTGATTCTTGGTGCCGGTGCTCGCCCACAGCGGACGCTGCACGCGCCCGCCCCGTTGGCGCAGCGCGACGAAGCCTTCGCCATGAAAAATCTCTTCGAAGCGCTGGTAGACCAATTTAGAATTGGCGACGGCAATCTTGCCTTGCAACGCCTTGGCTTGCGGCGTGCCAAGATTTTCCAGAGCGCGGTCCACCAGGGTGTCCACGCGGCTGACGAAAAATGACGCGACCGACGAAACTTTGCCGGGCTCGGCGGCGCGCTCCAGACCTTTGATATAGGCGCGCGCCACCGCCTCGTAGTGCGCCATGGAAAACATCAGGGTGATGTTGACGCTGACGCCTTCGGCGATGAGCTGCTCAATGGCGGGAATGCCCTGGGCTGTCGCCGGCACTTTGATCATGAGATTCTGCCGCGCCACGGCGCTGCGCAGCCGTCTGGCTTCGCCGATCGTTCCCTCGGTATCGTGCGCCAGATGCGGCGATACTTCTAAGCTGACATAACCGTCAGCGCCGCCGGTTTCGTCGTATACCGGCCGCAAGACGTCCGCTGCCGCTTGGATGTCCGCGATCGCGAGCGGCTCGTAAAGCTCACCGGTGGTCGTGTGCGGGTCTTGTGCCAGCAGCTCTCGGAGCGCATCGTCGTAATCCGCGCTGCCGCCGATCGCCTTCTCGAAGATTGTCGGATTGCTGGTAACGCCGCGTATGCCGTCTTCCTCGACCATGCGTTTAAGCTCGCCGCTCTGTAACAAACCGCGACTGATAGTGTCGAGCCACACCGACTGGCGCTCAGCCAGTAGTTCTTTCAATTGAGCCATGATCCCTCTCTATTATTTGCCATTCCGATAACGCGCTTCCAGGGATTTTATTTTCTCAAGGCGCCGGGCATGGCGCGCTTCGCCGGTGAACCGGGCCGCAATGAAGCTCGTGGCCAGTTCCTTCGCAAGCTCGAGGCCGATCACGCGCGCGCCGAGCACGAGCACGTTCATGTCGTCGTGCTCGACCCCCTGATGCGCCGAATACGTGTCGTGGCAGAGGCCGGCGCGAATTCCAGGAATCTTATTAGCCGCAACCGAGGCGCCGACGCCGCTGCCGCAGACGAGCACGCCGCGAACTGCCTGATTATTACACAAGCTTGTGCCCACGGCTTCGGCAAAATCCGGGTAGTCCACCGGCTCGCTGCTTGTCGTACCTATATCGATGACTTCGTGACCAGCTTCGCGTAGATGAGTCGCGAGTTGTTGCTTGAGCGCAAAACCGGCGTGGTCGGCGCCGATCACCAGCCGCATTTTTATTTCTCCACCAGCGCCAGGGCGCGTTCTACCACGCGCTCCACCGTGAAGCCGAACTTCTCCAGCACGATGTTTCCCGGAGCCGAGGCGCCGAAGCGCTCGACACCGATGACGTCGCCCTGGTCACCGACGTAACGATGCCAACCGAGCGGCAGCGCCGCCTCAACGGCCAGCCTCGGACGGATTGCAGGCGGTAAAACGTATTCGCGATATTCCTGCGGCTGGGCATCGAAAAGCTCCCAGCTCGGCATCGAAACGACCCGCGCTTTGATGTTTCGCTCCAATAATTTTTCCCGGGCGCCAACCACCAACGAGAGTTCGGAGCCGGTGCCGATCAGAATAACATCGGGAGCCGCGCCGTCGACATCGGCCAACACATAAGCGCCGCGCGCCACTCCCTTGGCGGAGGTAAATTGGCTGCGGTCCAGAGTCGGCAGATTTTGCCGCGACAACGCCAATGCCACCGGACGGTCTTTGCTTTCAATCGCGACGCGCCATGCCACCGCGGTCTCGTTGGCGTCCCCCGGTCGTATGACGACGAGCCTTGGGATGGCGCGTAAAGCGGCGAGCTGTTCGATCGGTTGGTGCGTCGGACCGTCTTCACCCACGCCGATACTGTCATGGGTAAAAACATAAATAACACCGATTTCCATGAGCGCGGCCAGGCGCATCGATGGGCGCAAGTAATCTGAAAAGATCAGGAAGGTTGAACCAAACGGGTGGACACCGCCGTGCGCCGCCATGCCATTGAGCACAGCCCCCATGGCGTGCTCGCGCACGCCAAAATGCAAATTGCGGCCGGCGTAATTGGCGCCGCCGCCGGACATTCCTTGGCTGTTCTGAAAGTCCCTTTCAGGGCTCTCGAAATCACCGAGCTTGGTAAGCGCCGTGAAAGTGGAGGGATTCAGATCCGCCGAACCGCCGATCAACGTCGGCAGCTTGGCCGCGATGGCATTCAAAATTTTCCCCGACGCAGCGCGTGTGGCCAAACCTTTGGGGTCGGCGTCAAACTCGGGAATCGCCGCGTCCCAGCCTTGCGGCAGCTCGCCGCGGAGCACTCCTTCAAGTTCTTGTGCCAATTCCGGAAATTTTCCCTTGTAAGCGGAAAACTTTTCGTGCCATCCCTTCTCGGCTTTTTCACCTCGGCCAATTGATGCGCGAAAGCGCGCCAGCGCATCTTCCGGAATATGAAAAGGTTCGGACGTCCAGCCCAATTTCTGTTTGGTTTTCTTGGCTTCTTCTTCGCCCAGGGGAGCGCCGTGCGCCTCGAAACTGTCTTGCTTGCCGGGCGAACCGTAGCCGATGTGCGTGCGCACCAGAATAATCGACGGCCGCCGAGTCTCGCTCTGCGCAAGACTGAGCGCGCGATCGATGGCATTCAAATCGTTGCCGTCATCCACTGATTGGGTATGCCAACCATAGGCGTCGAATCTCTTGGCGACGTCCTCGGTGAAGGTCAGATCGGTGGACGCGGCAAGCGAGATGCGATTGTTATCGTAAAAATAAATCAATTTGCCGAGCTTCAGATGTCCCGCCAGGCTCGCGGCCTCCGCCGCCACGCCCTCCATCAGATCGCCGTCGCTGACGATCGAGTAGGTGAAATGATCAATGATCGCGAATCCCGGGCGATTGTAGCGAGCCGCCAGAAACGCCTCAGCAATGGCCATGCCGACGCCGTTACCGAAACCCTGGCCGAGCGGGCCCGTCGTCGTCTCGATGCCGGCGGCAAGCTCGCGTTCCGGATGCCCGGGCGTGCGGCTTCCCCACTGGCGAAACTGTTTGATCTGATCGAGAGAAAGGTCTTGGTAGCCGGTAAGGTGCAGCATGCTGTAAAGCAGCATGGAGGCGTGTCCGGCGGACAGAACGAAGCGATCGCGATCCGGCCACCCGGAATTTTTCGGATTGTGTTTAAGAAAGCGCGTCCACAGCACAAAGGCGACGGGCGCGAGACCCATGGGAGCGCCGGGGTGGCCTGATTTCGCCTTTTCCACGGCATCCACGGAAAGCATGCGGATAGCGTTGACGCATAGCTCGTCGATCTTGTCTCGGGTTTCTTGCATCGAAAAATTCTCCCCAGCGTCCAGGGAGAGCGCTGCTCTTTGGACGGACCATTTCACAACCGGCAGCAAAAGACTTTTGACTAATGTGATGAGCTAGCAGCCCGTGGTGAAAGTCTGACTGCATTCGACGGGCGATCGATCCCCATTGTGCGTTGCTCCTCCCCTCAAATATCCCGATATTCTCGCGCGTCGCGCCTTGCCATCAGGGCGCCTCGCCCGTCTCGGCGCGCCGCCACACTTTCACCACGGGCTGCTAGACTCTACTTACAGTTTGCCTCGCTGCCGGAGTTCCTGCAACAGAGTCGCGGTATTTTTCAAGAGAAAAGGCTCGGCCTGGTGCCTGGAGTAGAGGCGAGCGAGATCGTCCGGGGTGTCTATATCCTGGCATGCTGGCAAGAGCTCGTAGCTCAAACCAGCGCGCTTGATCTTTGCCAAAGTTCGCTCCAGCACGTCGGCGCGGCTCCAGTGCATCCCTTCAAAGACATCGATAATTAAATGGCTCATGCCGATCAGATAGTAGCCACCGTCTTCAGCGGCACCGAGGACGACGTCCTTGCCGGCGCTAAGCGATGCATAAGCGTTAGCCAATGTTGGCAGCCCGATCGGCGGCAGGTCGCTGCCAATCAACAGGATGTTCCCAAAGCCGCTTGCGAAAAGATGTTGAAAGGCTTGCCCCATGCGTTCTCCCAGGTCTTCGCCCTCCTGGGGAAAAATCGCGAAGCGCGCCGGCACCAGCGCTTGAAAAAACGCCGCGGCGTCTGGCGGCGCGAACGCGACAAATAACTCGGCGCCGCTAAAACTTGCGAGGTGATCCAGTTGATCGATCAACAGCGCGCGCGCCAGCGCCGCCGCCTCTCCGAAGCTCAGCGGCGGCACCAGCCTGGTCTTGCTTTGACCAGGCAGCGGCGCTTTGGTCATTACCACCAGCGCGTCAGCGCGGCTCGCCATAAAAGCGCTTCAGTCGAAACGGTGAGACGCCGAGCAGATATAGCAATTTGAGCGCCCACATCTTGAAGATCGTGCGCCATACCCCTTCGGTTTGCCAGCGCCGCGCCGAGGTGATGACCCGGCTCTTCAAGCGCACCACTTTGCCCGCGCGTTTGAGCGCCCGCGACAACGCCACGTCCTCCATCAGCGGGATATCGGGGTAACCGCCGAGCCTGGTGAAAACTTCGCGCCGGACAAATATCGCTTGATCACCGGTCGCAACCCCGCTCAAGCGCGAGCGCAGGCTGATCATGGCGCCGACCCATTTGAGCACCCAGCCTGCACCGTCGAGCGCAATGTCAAAGCGGCCGCCGACGTTGCTGGGACTCTGCATGGCGCCGCGAATGTCAAAGAAAGCCGACTCCGGTAAGCGCGTATCGGCATGAAGAAACAGCAGCACCGCGCCCCGCGCTAACCTGGCTCCTTCGTTCATCTGGCGCGCCCGGCCACGCGCGCACGAGATCACCCGCACACCCAAAGCAGCCGCCAGTTCCCGGGTCTTATCGAGGCTGCCGCCATCGACGACGAGAATTTCGTCCGGCTTCAGGCGCAGCAGTGATTCCAGTAGAGCTTCAATCGTCAGCTCTTCATTGAGAACCGGAATAATAACCGAGATCGAAAGCTGCATCGGCTTCACGCGAACGAGTCCTCGCAGACATTACGGTTCTAACTTCTGCTCGGGCCCGTTGAGACTCCAATCATAAGCATGGCTCAATCTGCCGCGATAATTCTTCAAGACTTCGGCCAGACTCTTGTCGGCATACTTTAGCCAGTGTTGCATGAGCGGCTCGCGGCTGGCGCCAAAATCCTCCTTGAACCAATCATAGATGCTGGAGACCGTCAGCTTGCCCTCCTTGAGCGTTAAGCCGCGCCGGTGGTTGATGTACTCGCGCGCGCCTCTTTCCAACAGCGCTTCGGCGTTCTCCGCGCTGTAAGCCTCCGCCTGGAGGTTGGGACAACCGAGACTGGCGCAGTTTACCGCGTAATGCAGCCGGGGGTCGCGCCAGATGGGACGTAAGATACGATGTTCGATGTCGTTCAACGAAAGCTTTTCACCCTCGATCACCATCAGCTTAGCGTCCCAGGGACCGCGGTTGAATAGCCCAGGCGAGATGCCGATGTCGCGGATCGACTCGACAGGATAATGAGACAGCACCACGTCGACGGTGAGGGCATTGTAGAGATTGATCCAGTACGCTCTCTGCTCGCCGCGATGATAGGAGGAAATGGCCACCCTCTGCAGCTCGGCAAGATAGCTCTTGAGCGCCTTTCGGTCCTCTATCGATACGTTCCCATAACGCACGCGGTTGACTCCGGAAGCATGCGGCGCGAGCAGATGCTTCTTGAGAAATGCATTCCACGCCGTGTGATCGACTTTTTGAACGCTCGCGCCATCATGCTTCTCCCAGCGCGGCCAGAGCTCTGCTTTCGGCGCGCCAAACAGAGCAAGCAGCAGAACTCCGGCAAAAAAGTTAGCAGCCCGCCGGCTACGGAATTCCATCAAAACCTCCGATTACCGTCTCGACTTCAGCGCCGCCACTCCAGCCAAGTCTTTAATATTTTTTTTATCGTCGGCGTCAGCTTTGCGCGCATGTAGGCATCGCCGATTTTGCGCAGCACCTCCGCCTGGGTCGGATAGGGGTGAATCGTCGCTGACAAGGCGCCGACCGTTTGTTTCGCCACCATCGCCAGGGTCAGTTCACTGATCATTTCACCCGCATGGCGCGCCACCACGGTGCCGCCCAAGATCCTGCCGGTTTTCTTATCGTAGTGCACCCTGGCAAATCCCTCCTCTTCGCCGTCGAGAATCGCGCGATCTACATGACTGAAGGGTTCGGTGAGCGTTGCCAGTTCATATCCCGTAAGCTTGGTGTTTTTTTCGTAGTAGCCGACGTGGGCGATTTCGGGATCGGTGTAGGTGCACCATGGGATCACCAGGTCGGTTACCTTGCGCCGGGCAAAGAACAATGCGTTGGCGAGGACGATGCGCGCCATGGCGTCGGCGGCGTGCGTGAACTTGTACTGCGAACAGACATCGCCCGCGGCAAAGATGCGCGAGTTGGACGTGCGTAACCTTTCATCGACCACCACGCCGCGGCGCGTGAAATCAACCCGGGCTTTCTCCAAACCCAACCCTTCGAGGTTCGGCTGGCGACCCACGGAAAGTAAAATTGCGTCGCAAGCGATCTGCCGGATCTTGCCGGCAGCGGCAATTGAGACCTGTTTGCCGGCGCCGTTGCCGCCGACCTTTTCAATCTTCGCGTGAGTGACGATCGTCACGCCTTCGCACTCCATCTGGCGGCGCAACACTGAAGCCGCATCGCGATCTTCTTTAGGCAAAATTTCCGCGCCATCGGTGATCATCGTCACCTCGCTGCCGAAGCGCCCGAGCGCCTGCGCCAGCTCACAACCGATCGGGCCCGCGCCGATGACGACCAGACGGCGCGGCAACTCGGTTAGGGTAAATATCGTTTCGTTGGTGTAATAACCGCTTTCTTTAAGGCCGGGAATTGGCAACTCCGTGGCGCGCGCGCCGGTAGCAATCACGGCGCGATCGAACTCCAAAGGCCTACCATCGACTTCGACGGTGTCGGAGGCTGTAAAAGCTCCATGACCGATGTAAACGTCGACGCCGAGCCTGCGGAAGCGTTCCGCCGAATCATGGGCGCTGATGCCGGCGCGCAACCGGCGCATCCTCTCCATGGCCGCGGCGAAATCAGCGCCCCGCGCGCCATTGGCATGGACGCCGAACTCGCCGCCGTGGCGCGCATCGAAAACCGCCCGGGCGGCGCGAATCACGCCCTTGGACGGGACGCAGCCGACGTTCAAACAATCCCCTCCCAGGAGAGTGCGTTCGATAAGGGCCACTTTGGCACCCAGCCCCGCCGCGCCCGCCGCGCTCACCAGGCCGGCAGTGCCACCGCCGATCACTAGCAGATTGTACTTTCCTGACGGCGTCGGATTGAGCCACCCATGCGGATGACAGTTCTCGACCAATCGTCGGTCGTGGACATCATCGAGGAGCATCATCTCATCGACAGGCGCCGGCCGGTGGTTTGAATCGAGGCGCGGCTCTGTAGCGCTCTCTGGTTGATTTTGTTCCGCTTCGCGCAACGCCTTGCGAGCTATGCGCGTTACGACCATGACCACGGCAACCGTGGCGGCGAGTCCGATGTACTTAAGAATCTCTTGGTAAAATCCGGCCGCGCCGTCGGGCTGGCCCGCCAGAGCATCGCGCGCCGCGGCGCCGATGTAAACAAAAAGAAAAGTTGCCGGCAGCATGCCGATCAAATTTGCCGGAACGTAGGAGCTGGTGCGCACCGCCGTCAGGCCGAGAAAGTAATTCAACAGGACAAAAGGAAAAACCGGGCTCAAGCGCGTCAATAGAACCATCTTGAAGCCCTGCCGGCCGATCGCTTGGTCCAGCGAGCGGAATTTGGGATAAGCTCGGGCCCAGTTGGCCACTCTCTCCCGCAAGAAAGTGCGCGCCAGTAAAAACGCCGCCAGTGCTCCCAGATTGGCGCCGAGAAAGACCACCACAAAGCCGGTCGCCAAACCAAACAAAGTGCCCGACCCGATCGTCAGCGCGCTGCCGGGAATAAAGAAAACTGTGCACAGGATGTAAGCCAGAACCACGATCACCGGACCGACCGCGCCAAGCGATTGGACGGAACTTTCGAAATGCCTGAACCAGTCGCGCACGGGCAGGAGGAAGAGAGCCGCCAGCAAGCCGGCAACCAGCAAGGCAGCGAGCAGAATTTTAGTGGGTTTCATCTCCAATCCGGCGCGGTTTTCAAAGCGGCGCGGTGTTTAATGATTCTTTGGATGATTCAACCTGGTGTTTGGATGCCAGAGCGTGACTTCAACCGAGCTCTCGGCGCCGAAAGACTCTGTCGGCAACGAGCTAAGCGCAAGGCGTTGTCAAAAGACCGGAGACGCAAGACCGGGGACCGTCGGTCAGTTTGCCGTCACCGGTCGATCTTCGTTCCCGTCCTTAGTCCTCGGTCGTCGGTCATTCCTATCAGCGAAAAGACCGGTGACGGGGTCGCTCGGGAATCTTTGCCGTAACGAACAGCGTTCCCGCGAGCAATCCAACTAAAATGTTTTTCACGCCGCCGTCTCCTTTGCCACCAGAGCGCCGCCGCAGCTGCTACCCGAGCCCGCCGTGCAGGCGTAACAATGATCGGCGACTGTAATGGCGCGCTCCCTGAGCTGATCAAGAGTCAGCGAGGCAATATCCAGGCGGCCCCCGTCCACGTCACGCAGCGGCAGATCGAGCATCTGGTTGAAATCGCAATCGTACACAGAGCCGTTCCAGCCAACGCTGATGAGATTACGGCACATCACTTGATCGAGGGTTGCCGCGTTGAAGTTCTGCTCCAGGAGATTTAAGTAGCCACCCAACTCGCCGCGCAGCTTCAAGTGCGTCGCGTAGCGCGTGATCGGCATGTTGGTCAAGCAGAAAAGATGATGAAAAACGATACCGAACTGTTCTTTGAGGATGCGCTTGTAATCCGCTTCCAGCTCGGCTTGCGCCGGCGGCAGATGCGGCCCGACCGGATTATAGACGAGGTTCAGGAGCAGCGAGCTGCCGGGATGGCCGTAACCCTGGCCGTTCAGGATCTTTAAGGCGCGAATACTTGCGTCGAACGTCCCTTTGCCACGCTGCTTATCGACGTTCTCCACCGAATAGCATGGCAGCGAGCAAACCAGTTCGACCTGGTGACGGCGAAAAAACTCCGGCAAATAGTCTTTGCCCGGCTCAAAGATCACCGTCAGGTTACAACGATCCATCACATGGCGGCCAAATTCCCGGGCTGACTCGACCAGGTAATCGAAATTCGGGTGCAACTCGGGCGCGCCGCCGGTAATGTCGAGAGTGGCGATCTGCGTGCTCTGAAGAAATCGCAGCACGGCATCGACTCTGGCGCGGCTCATCATCTCTTTGCGCGTCGGGCCGGACTCGACGTGGCAGTGCACACAGGCCAAGTTGCAGTAGCGGCCCATATTGACCTGCAACACTTCGAGCGCGCGCCGTCTAAGGACATCAAAGTTTAGATGAAGTTTTTCTAGAAACGGTTGCATCGGGGTGATTGCAAGCGGCTTTCGTCATGGGCGCGCCGCAGAACCGCTCTCACGCTGAGCGCTTTCCCAGGCCGGCGCAGCATCTCGAATGACTCGCAAAGCGCACGGCGCGAAGCGTTTCGCGACGGCTTCCCTCGCTCTTTGCCTCTGGCGCTCTGCCCTTTGCTCGATGCGCCGTGCGCTATTGCCTGTTGACGCACGCCTGGCTGTTTACGCGCAGCACTTCGTATCTGGGCCGCACGAGGGCTCGGAAATCGTCGTAATCTTATAATCCATTCCTTTGGTTTCCCGCGGATGGCGCCGGCGATCGCGCGCGCAGTCGAACAGACCGGCGCTCTCCATGGCGACTTCTCGGCGCGGCGGCACAAAAATAAACTGCCCTTCATAAGGAGGTTGCGAATAGAGCTTGAACGTCTTATCGCACACGGCGATGCGCGCGCCGCGTTCAAGCGTATGGCCATCGTCATCGACGACTTGTTTCCAGGGGCCGCGATAAACCACCGCCTGATCGCGCTCAATACAGGGACCCTGCTTGCCTTTGTAAGCGGTCACTGTGATGGCGCGAAATTCGATACCTTCGACGGTTTGATAGGCCTCGCTGCCAAGCGCCGCGATTTCGATGCCATGGAATTGCGCCTCTTCGAAGGCGCGCAAAAACTCCTCTTCCTGAAACGCTCCTGAAACGCAGGCGCTCCATAGATTGGCGTCCAGAGTCAGGTGTTCGGGCACCGGCTCGTCGCTGACGATATCCGAGATCACGACTCGGCCACCGCGCTTGAGAACCCGATACATTTCGCTAAACAGGCGCTTCTTATCCTCAGAACGGACCAGATTCAGGACGCAATTGGAAACGATCACGTCCACCGAGTCATCCGCCACCAGGGGCTGCTCGCGCCGAATCCTGGCTTGGTATTTTTCGAGCTCTTGCAAATCCGCAACCGAGCGCACCGGATGCTCGTCGAGATAGCCACCGAGAAGCTCGAGGTCAGTTCTCAAGTCCTGAATCTTGCCGCGGCGGAACTCGACGTTTTCATAGCCGAGTTTCGCGCCGACGGATTTCTGGTACTTGCGCGCAAGCTCGAGCATCGGCGGATTAAAATCCACGCCGATGACTTTTCCTTGAGCGCCGACAATTTGCGCCATGATGTAGCAAGCTTTGCCGCTTCCGGAACCGAGATCGAGAACCGTCTCGCCGGCGCGGACGTAGCGCGACGGATCGCCGCAGCCGTAGTCTTTTTCGATGATTTCCTGGGGTATGACTTGCAGCAGGGCCGCGTTGTAACTCACGGACAGGCAAAGACGCGGTTCGACTTGCTGCGCGGCGTTGCCGTAACGCTCAAGCACCGCCGCCTCGCAATCCGTAACGCCGCTATTTCCCTTGGCCGCATCGCTTCTTGCAAGTTCTTCCATAGTTTTATTGGCTTCTCCCTTTCTCGATCGTCCGACTCCGCTACCATCGACAAAAAAGCGGAGCTGGCGGATACCAGGAGATTAGCTCGGTGCACGCACAATAAACAACTCCGGCGTCATGACGCCTGCGCGCCTCTGCTAAATGATGCGGGGTCGGACAGATGATTTCCGAGCGCAGGGCAGAGCCAGAGCTTAGGCGCGCTGTCGCAAACGCGGCGGCGCGGCGCGCCAAACCGCCGCGCCGCCGTCGAAGCTCGCGCAGCTAAACGGCAAGCGCCGATGCTGTAATCAGCTTGCGGCTCGCCAGACGTGCCGAGTTCCCGATCGCACTGTTTGCAAAATCAGGCTATTGCTTTTTTCGTCCATCTTCATCTTCTCGTCCATCGTCATTTTACCGTCGGTCGTTCCGCCTTGGCCCTTCTTTTCGGCTTTCATTTTATCTTTCATCATGTCGCCCTTGTCGTCCTTCATCATGCCGCCCTGTTCCTGCGCCCAACTCGCCGGCGCGGCGACTAGCGCCCTTGGGATGATTAATGCAGGCAACCCCAAACCATGAATATTTTCCTCATCACGCTTTCTCCCTTTCTTGTGTTTTGCGGTTTCGGATATCAAAGCCGCTCGTTACTCTGTTGAAACTAGGTTGGCAGCAAAAAGGTTCCCGCAAAGAAGAAGTTTCCCTCTACTTGCTGCAAACCGCCAAGCGGCCGCTCCAACCGCGCCGGGAATTCTGGGCACAACTGTAAGGATTATATTACTTAGACAAGGACCTATGTATTCGTTAGAATGCGCGCTTATCCGCGTAACGATAAGCAGGCAGCACCGGCAGCGAGGCTTTCGCAAACGGGGCCATGGTTCATCTCGATCACTTAAATCGCGCCGGCACGATGAACACCCCGCAGAGCCCGCTCGGTGGAATACCCTTGGTTGCGCTGAAATCCCCCGTGAAAATTTGCACGGCGGTTTTCTCCTCCCTAACAGGCTTGGCGGTTTAAGTATCTGTGCTTGCCTGCAACAGGTAAGATTGGATGAACTGATCGATGGCGCCGTCGAGCACGGCATCGGCGTTGCCGATTTCGATGTTGGTCCGATGGTCTTTCACCAGGCGGTAGGGGTGAAGCACGTAGGAACGAATCTGGCTCCCCCAGGTGATGTCTTTCTTGCTTCTGGCGAACACGTCCATCTTTTCTTTTTGCTTCTGGACTTCGAGCTCGTAGAGGCGTGATTTCAAGATTTTCATCGCCATGGCGCGGTTTTTATGCTGCGAGCGCTCGTTTTGACAGGCAACGACAATGCCGCTCGGCAGATGCGTCAAGCGCACCGCGGAATCGGTTTTGTTCACGTGCTGACCGCCGGCGCCGCTCGAGCGATAGGTATCGACTCGCAGATCCGCTTCGTCGATTTCGACTTTGATGTCGTCGTCGACTTCGGGATAGACGAACACCGACGCAAACGAGGTGTGGCGCCGGGAATTCGCGTCAAACGGCGAGATACGGACGAGCCGATGGATGCCCGCCTCGGCTTTCAAATAACCGTAGGCATAGTCGCCTTCCACGCTGAACGTCACGCTCTTGACGCCGGCTTCTTCGCCGGGCTGGTATTCGAGGATCTCTTTGCGGTAACCCCGGCGGTCGCACCAGCGCAGATACATGCGCAGAAGGATCTCGGCCCAGTCTTGGGCCTCGGTGCCGCCGGCGCCGGGGTGCAGGGTCACAATCGCGTTGCGCCGGTCGTCGACCCCGCCGAGGATCAGCGCCAACTCGGTGCGCTCCATCTCGCCGCGCACCTCGGCAATCTTGGCCGTTGCCTCGTGCAAGGCGTCCTCGCTCTTTTCCTCCTGGGCGACGTCAAGAAAAAAGCGCGCCTCTTCGAGGCCCGCTCGCTGTTTCTCGCAAGCGTCAATGACCTCTTTGAGAGAGGATTGTTCTCGCAAAATGCCCTGGGCTTTTTCGCTATCGTTCCAAAATTCCGGCGTGGAGGTGATTTGGTTCAGCTCTGCGACGCGCTTGCGCTTGCTCTCGACGTCAAAGCCTCCTCCGCAGTAACTCCTGGCGCTCTTCGAGGTGGGTCAATTGTTCGCGGGTTTCTTCTAGCATCTCTTCCGGCAACCTTTCTTTTCAATCGCGGCACGCGCTTCAATTAGTACCGCCCATGAGCAGAGCGTCTCAGGTTTACCCAAGCTCAGCCGCCGCCGACAGGAGGTCGGCCTAAAGCGCGTAAGTCGATTATACCTACAAATATCCGCGCTCACAAAGCGCTCGATAAAGTTTTCGCTCTAGCTTACGCATAACGCGCGCCGCGTGCGCTGAGCGCTCATGATCGTATCCCAGCAAGTGCACAATGCCATGGATTAATAGAGTCGTCATCTCTTGTTTGAGCGGCGCGCCGCGCTGCTTCGCCTGAGCGCGCATCTTATCAACCGAAATCACGACGTCGCCAAGAAGACGAATCGGTCCGGCCAGATGCTCTTCGGCGGCAAAAGACAGCACGTCGGTTGCGGCGTTCTTACCCCGGTAGCGCGCGTTTAATTTGCGTATTTCGGGATTGCCGACCAGCGCCAGGCTTAACTCGGCGTCTTCGCGCTTTAGCAGGCGCAGCACTTCGAGCGCCGCGTCTTTGATGGCGCGGACCGGAAGTTTTTTCCCGGCACCGCGCCGTACCACGTCAACAGGCATGGTGAAATACTAGCAGGCCTGCTGAAAAAGACCCACATGCGCTTTCGCAGTTTAGAATTTCGAGTTTCTTGTTCTGAGTTTCAACCCTGAACTCCCGACAGCCGCTCAGGGTTGGTCGCTGCTGCACATTATTAGAGTTTTCACACTGACTCTGCGCACGTTTGCGGGAGTATCCTGCGACTTCTGTATTGACTTCCGCTCTGTGGTCTCTTCTTTGCCTTGGCTACTCCCGGCAGAAATCTTACCGGTTGCCGATATTCCTCATGCCAGGCTCCGCGATCCACCCGGCTCACTGGCAGGAATCGCTGTAGAACAAGCTCTGCTGGAGGGCAAAATGAACGGATCGAAATACTCATACAAAATCGCGCTCGCAATGTTGGCAACGGCGCTGGCTTGTGGTTGCGCAGAGAAGCTTGTATCGCACTCAGGCGGCACATCCCTGGAAGCGGTGTCGCAACGCGCGGCGCAAAAGTCTGCGGACAGCGCGGCCGACCGCACGGCGCAAACGCCAGGTTTAGTCGTTCATATCGATCCTGTCACCGGTGAAATCCTGGCGAAGCCTGCCGCTCCACCGCCAGGCCAAATACCAGACGCGCAGCAGTTTCAATCGGCACCGGTAACGGCGCCGCCGGCCTTCGAGGAAGCTAGTCCAGAGCCGGGAGGCGGCGTCAAAGTAAAGTTAAACCGCCAGTTTCACCAACCGCTCTTTGCCATCATTGACGACGACGGCAAGATCAGATTCGGGCACCGCCTCGCGCGCCCGCGTCCGGAAGTCAAATGAGGCGGTTTATGCGTCGCAGCAATTTTTTTCCGCTAGCAGCGTTTCTTTTTGGCGCCGCCGTACTGATACCGCCACAGGCCTACGGCGCGGCAACCATGACAGTCGTCAATAACGATTCCGCAGGGGAGGGGTTCAATGATCCGGCGGCGGCTGCGCCGGTGGGCGGCAATACCGGCACTACGATCGGCGCCCAGCGGCTCATCGCCTTTCAGCACGCGGTGGATATCTGGGCGTCCCTGATCAACAGTTCAGTACCCATTAGAATCGGCGCGAGCTTTTCTTCCTCATTATTCTGCAATGCTAGTTCTGCCGTGCTGGGAGCCGCCGGTCCGAACACGGTTCATCGCGATTTTGTCGGTGCGGCGCTGGTCAACACCTGGTATGTGCAAGCGCTGGCGAACAGTCTCAACGCCAGCGATCTGGATCTTGACGATGATGATATGGAAGCTGAGTTCAATAGCGCTATCGGCACGCCGGGATGTCTGGCGGGGAGCGGCTGGTATTATGGCCTCGATGCCAACCCGGCACCAAATGAAATCGATTTCGTATCCGTACTGTTGCATGAGCTTGGCCACGGGCTAGGTTTTCTTACTCTGGTTAACTCGAGCTCGGGCGGTCGATTTTTAAATCTCGATGATGCTTATATGTTCCACCTCGAAGACCATAGCACCGGCAAAACGTTTCCGCTGATGACCAATGCCGAACGCGCTAACGCCAGCCGGAGGACCGGCATGCTGCACTGGACGGGCGCCAATGTGGTCTCTGGCAGCGCAGGCCTGGCGAGCGGGCGCCATCCGAGCGGCCATGTCGAAATTTACGCTCCCAACCCCATAGAAGCGGGTTCTTCCGTCTCTCATTTCAGCGACGCGCTGGCCCTAGACGAGCTTATGGAACCGTCTTATACGTCCGCTAACCACGACGTCGGTCTAGCGCTCGAGCTCATGGCCGATCTCGGTTGGAACGTCGCTATTTCAACCGTTGATGCCGTCGCGCCGGCCAAAATAACCGATCTCAAGTGGGTAGGCGCGGCTTTGACGAGCATCGATCTGTCGTGGACCGCGCCGGGCGATGACGGCCATGCAGGAACGGCCGGCGTTTATGATATTCGTATGTCGAGCGCGCCGCTAAAAGAAATCAATTGGCCAGCGGCCACCCAGTTCAGCGGCGAGCCGGCGCCCGCGGCCGCGGGAACTCCACAGAGCCTTTCCGTATCCGGTCTGCTCTGCGGTCAATCCTACTACCTCGCGATCAAGACCGCAGATGAGTCGGCGAACCTGTCTTCTCTGTCCAACGTCGTCAAAAAAAGAACTCTGGCCTGCCCCAAGTTGACCGTCACCCCTTTGCCGCAAAACTTCACCACGGTCGGAACCCCTTATAATCAATCTTTCAGCGTCAGCGGTGGAGTACCCCCATATACTGTCCAGGTATTGCGCGGCTTGCCCGAACCAACCGGCTTGTCGCTCGCCGCGCAAACGGTTTCCGGCACGCCTACGCAAGTGAAGACGTGGCGTTTTACCATCAGGGTAACCGACCAGATAGGCGCTTCTGCGAACAAGACCCTGGCCCTGAAGATTCGTCCTGCGCCGTGATATCGAGTCTATCTCGCCTGAATATTTGAACGCGCGGCCAGCCTCCGCCAGCGCGCCTCAGACGTCCAGAGAACCTAGCAGCCCTTGGTGAAAGTCTGGCGTTGCACCGAGACGGGTGAGGCGCCTCGATGGCAAGACGCGACGACCGAGAATATCCGGAATATTTGACCGAGGAGCAACGCAGCCAGCGGGATCGATCGCCCGTCGAATGCAGCCAAGACTTTCATCACGGGCTGCTAACTCTCTAAAATTATCTCGGGGCGGGCGCACTGCGCGCGCCGCAACCGGTAAATTTCCACCAAGAATTCGCGCGTGTAAGCTCTTGGCTTAATTGACTTGCCCGGGTCTATTTGCTAGTACACTAAAAGTTTGTTTTCTGAGGAGGAGTAATGACCTACGTTATCGCCGAGCCCTGTATCGACACCAAGGACACTGCGTGTGTCGATGTCTGCCCTGTCGATTGCATTCATCCAACCAAGAACGAAGCTGAAGAATTTGAAAAAGAAAACAAGCTCTACATCGACCCTGAGGAGTGCATCGACTGCGGCGCGTGCGAGCCGGTGTGCCCGGTCGAAGCCATCTTCGAGGAAGCAGCAGTGCCGGACAAATGGAAACAATTTACCAAAATCGACGCCGACTGGTTTAAAGCAAAAAAGGGCTGAAGTCTCTTATGACAACGGTCCTAGCACTATTGTGTCATACAATACCGTCCACCCTTCGATTAGCTCAGGACGCACGGCTATGTGATCGAACCTCGATCTGAGGTTCCCGTTCGTGGTGCGCCTGTCGAACCATGACCGGCGTAATCGAGAGTTGGAGAGTAAGCTCAGCACTCTATTTTTTTCGCCCACCGATCTGCCGGGTTCGCCCCGGCTTCGTTGATTTGACCCGAATTAGTCACGCGGTGCCCCTTGCCCATGGCGATGCTCCGGCACATTTAGCGCTCTGCCGCTTGAGGCTCGGCAATGTAATTGCGCGCCCTGGTCATTCTTGACTCTTTGCTGGCGTTTGTTGTACCGAGACCTATTGGAGATGCTTCATGGTATTAGTCTTGAAGAATGAGCAGATGGAAAACCTTTTGCCGATGGCGGAAGAGATCGTGGCTATCGAGCAGGCGTTTTGCGAGCTTGGCGCCGGCAAAGCGATGATCGCGCCGCGCGCGCGCCTGCGAACGCCCTGGAAGGAAGAAGGCGGCCAGTACTATTTCAACAATATTATGGGGCTGGTTCCGGGCATGAAGTCGATGGCGCTACGCATCGACTCGAGCTTTTCCAAGGATGTCCTGGTAAACGGCGCCAAGCGGCGCGTCTATCCCGGCGATTTTATCGGTCTGGTTTTGCTGTTCGACATGGACACTTGCGAGATCCTGGCCATGATGGACGATCACTATATTTCCACCATGCGCGTCGGCGCCACCAGCGCGGTGGCAAGCAAGTATCTCGCGCGCGAAGATGCGAAAGTCATGGCGCTGTTGGGCTCCGGCGAACAGGCGAAGACCCAAGTGACGGCGCATCTTGCCGTGCGGCCGTTGACCAAAGTCAAAGTCTTCAGCCCGACGCAGGCAAATCGCGAGCGCTTCGCCCGCGAATTAAGCGCCGAGACCGCCATCGAAGTCACTGCGGTCGCCAGCGCCGAAGAAGCGATCCGCGGCAGTGACATCGTCACCGCCGCGACCAACACGGTGGACCCGGTGATTCAGGGCAAATGGGTCGAACCCGGCATGCATCTGAACAGCATCGTCGGCGGCGACGGCTACCTGCCGCGTAAAGAACTCGATGACGAAGCCGTGATCAAGTCCAACTTGATCATCGTCGGATCAAAACAACAAATATTTATCGACAAACAGGCTGAGTTCCATGACCGCCTGGAGCGCGGTATTGTCAAAGCCGAAGATCTTCACGAGCTCGGCGATCTGCTAAACGGAAACTGCCGCGGCCGGAGAGATGCAAACGAGATCACCTTTTTTAAAAACAACACGGGAATGGGCATTCAATTCGCCGCCACCGCGAGGAAGATGTACGAAAAAGCAAAGGAGAAAGGCATCGGCGCCGAATTGCCGCTGGATTTTTTTATGACCAAGCGAGGCGATAAGCTTTACTCACCCTAGCAGGCTGCTGAAAAAGACCCATATGCTTCGTTGCGCTTAAGCGATTTCGCCTCAACGTACATGAGTACGCCTCCGCTCATCGCTCTTCGCGCGCCTCGCCTCTGAGTCTTTTTGAGCAGCCTGCAAGAGGCTTTTTTTCAGCTGTCATCAGTAGAGTAAGGAGTTCTGCTGAGTTTGATGCCGATACCGCGCGTCGTGACAATAAAAAGAAAAATATGGAGGACAGAATAGATGCGAGACTGGGAAGCGTTCGTTCCCGAAGAGGAACGAAAGATTTACGAGAAAGCCGGTTACAAGGGGAAAGAAAAGTTCGGTGTCAACCCGGCGCTCCTGATCATCGACGTTATCACCGGCTTCACCGGCACCAAGCCGATGCCGGTGATGGAGGCCATCGACGAATTTCCCACAAGCTGCGGCCAAGTCGCCTGGGACGCGCTGCCCAAGATCCAACAGTTGCTTCACGCCTGCCGCGACGCCGCTGTGCCGGTGATTTATTCTACCAGCGATCCCGATTTCAAAGCTGCTTTCGGCAACGCTACCAAGCGCGGTGTCGATAAAACCGACTTTGAGAAACTCGCCGTCGAGTTTCCCGAAATGATCAAACCACGCGAGCATGAGTTTATCGTTCGCAAGGCCCGAGCTAGCGCATTCTTCGGTACTCATCTAATCACGTACCTGGTACGCAAGAATATCGACTGTTTGCTCGTCACTGGCACGAGCACCTGCGGTTGTGTGCGCGGCACCGTGCTCGACGGTTACTCATACGGCTACCCGGTATTTCCAGTAGAGGAATGTATCTTCGACCGTTCGCGCACATCGCACCTGGTGAATCTTTTCGAGATGAACGCTAAGTATGCCTCGGTCATCCAGCTGAACGAAGCATTGGAGTACGTGAATCAAGTGAAACGGATAGAAGGTAGAAAGGCGATCGCAAGTTGATCGAAGAAGTTCCCTATTTAATCCTCTTCCGTTCTTCTGACATCCCTTCCCTTTAGGAGAGGACTGAGGCGAGGCGCAGTACACGAGGAAAACCGTATGGCAACCGAAGCTCCGTTTGCTGAGCAAGAATATCTGGACCGCTACAAACGCGCCCAAGCGCTCATGGCGCACGCTGGCCTCGACGCATTAGTCGTCTCTGAGAAAAACAACTACTGGTATTTCAGCGGTCTCATCAGTTATCAATTGGATCATATCCAACGACCGCAGATTTGTATTCTTGCCAAAACCGGCAAGCCCATGCTGCTGGTCTACGGCAACGACAAAGCGAAAGCCAAAGCGCTTCCGTGGGTCGGCGAAGTGCGGGCTTATACCGACGTGCCGTTCCCGCAGGAGATGATTGCCGGCTCTATTAAGGAAATGGGTCTCGACAGTGCGAAACTGGGCTTCGAGCTCGGCGATGACCAGCGTCTTGGTTTCCCAGTAAACTATCTTTCGCGCTTGACCGAGGCGCTGCCGCAGGTGGAGATCAGAGACGGCACGGCCGCGCTGACTGAGATGCGCCTCATCAAGAGCGCGCTGGAAATCGATTTCATGCGTCAGGCCTGCCACATTTCGACGAAAGCCTACGAGCGCTGTTTGCCACAGCTCAAGCCGGGCATGACCCGCCGCGAAATCGCCGATCGGCTCTATATATCAATGATCGAGGAAGGCGCTCACCCGCGCCATCCCGGTTTCCTGATGCTGAACTCGTCGACGCGCTACGACGAGCGCCGCTATAACAAGGGCGATCGCATGATCGCCGACTTCGGCGCGTGTTACGAAGGTTACTATGGCGACGTCACCCGCATGGCGATCTTCGGCGCGCCCACAGACGAGCATAAGAAGGATCACGAGACCACCTGCGACGTCATCCAGCTCTGCTTCAAGTCGATGCAACCAGGCACCCCCATTGCCGAAGTCTCGCGCGTCGCCAATCGCGAATTGATCAAGCGCGGTTACCAGGCCGTCGACAGCCCCAAACGCATCGGCCACGGCATCGGCCTGTCGCGCGCCGAGCCGCCATCCTTAAATGAGGTAGAAAACGAGCTCTATCGGCCGGGGATGGTTCTGGCGTTGGAGCCGAAAGTGCGTTCGGAGAAAAGCGCCGTGCATCTCGAAGAAGACGTGCTCATCACAGAGAAAGGCCCCGAGTTTTTGACAGCGGGCTGCCGCAGGTTGGATGTCATAAACTAACTTCACGGCGACTGACGCCATATCTGTGCCCTCACCCTTCCCTCCCAGATGGAGAGGGTTGAATAAGAAAGTGGAGTTGGAAACTTGAAGGTTACGCGTGCGGGACAAGCAGTCGCCGGTTGAATTTACATCCTCTCCCGCCGGGATAAAGGTGAGGGCAACCCTGCGAGAACGCCATGGCACAACAAGGCATCCTTTATCTTTCAAACACGGACGTCAAAAACGTCCTCGACCTCGGCCGCGCCATTGAGATCACCGAGCAAGCGCTGCGCGACCATAACGAAGGGCGCGTCATCTGGTCGGCGCCGGAGGATCTCGCCATCAAGCCGGAGCAGGGCTGGCAGTCTTGGGTCACCGGCTGCGCCTTGGCGACAATGCCGGTTGCCGGCTTTCGTATTCGTTCCATCAAAGCAGCCGGCGGTAGCCGGGACGTCTCGCGGCCGGCGCGCGCGCCCAGAAGAATTCTTATCCTCAGCGACCGTGAAGGCGGCGAGATCCTCGCGATCATGGACGAAGATTGGAGCCACGCCGTGCGCACCGCGGCGGCGGCGACAGTCGCGCTCCGCCTGCTGGCGCGCGGCGGCGCAAGCATCATGGCGATGCTCGGCGCCGGCGACACCGCGCGCGCCGCTGTGCCGGTCATGGCCAAGGCCTTTAACCTCAAAGAAATCCGCGTGACCTCGCGCACCCCGGAGTCCCGCGAGAATTATGCTCGAGAAGTGGGCCGAGAGTCCGGCCTCAACATCAAGGCGGTGGAGTCGACTGAACAAGCGCTGAGGGGCGCGGACATGGTTATCGCCGCGACCACGACCGCAACTCCGTTCGTGAAGGAAGCGTGGTTAGAAGCAGGAATTACCGTCTATTCGATCGGTAAAAATCAGGAGATGGAAAGCTCGGTTTACAAGAGCTTCGACAAGTTCGTGGTCGATAGTTGGCTACATTGCAAGAACAAGTCAGACATGCAGCGCATGCTCAAAGAAAAGTATCTGAGTCGAACCGACCTGTACGCCGAGCTTCCGGAGCTGCTCGCGGGCAAAAAGCCGGCGCGCCAATCCGGCGGCGAACGCATCTTCATCCGCGCCATCGGCCTGGTCAATCAGGACATCGCTTTGGCTAACTACGTCTATTTAGCGGCGCTCCAGAGCGGCATCGGCACGCGCCTGCCTTTTTGAATTTTCAGTCTGCGTCAAAATTTGCCCGACGATATGGCTTTGTCGGTGGTGCCCAAGCGCACCCTACAAGAAACTTCGGCGAAAGGGATGGGATAGTCCGTCGTCATTCCCGTGCAAACGGGAATCCAGGTTTCGCCCGCTAAAGTGCTATTTATCTACGCTGGCAAACTTCCTTCCACAGCTTCTCGTATTTGTTAAACTCTTTCACCTCGTCTGCTGCGAGCATATGAACAGTTGTAGGTCGGGTTTTTTCCGTCGGCTCGACATTGGGGTGCGCTGGTGTTTCACCGCCCTGGGCGCAGGCTCGTTGACCCTCCTCGCTGACCGCCCAGCGCGCCTTTTTTCATGCCTGCCCGCCGGCCGCTGAAAAACTCTCTCGGAGTCCTTCGACAAGTCTCAGGACGAGCAGGTAATAGAAGCGCAGAGATATTTCCGTTCATGCTGAGCTCGTCGACGCATTCTTTGCATTTTTCCGCAATCTGCTACTCCATATCCACTTTCACGCCGTTTTTCGCGCATTCCTCTGCGTACATTTTTTTCATCGCGTCATCTACGTCTTCGAACTCGATCTGCTCGACGCCCTTCTCTTCTTTCTGCACTGCGGTGTTGGCATGAAGCGCGACGAACTTACACGGTTGATTGCCGGTATTGTAATGTTGATGCCAGGTGCCGGCCGGCGGCGAGATGCATGTCCCTTCATGCCAGTCGTATCTTTGCGCCTTCTCCCCTTCATTCCACATCAAGGTGTAACCGGTCGAGTCGAGCAGAAAAACGTGGGCGCCGGGGCCGTGGCGGTGCGCTTTTTTGTAGCGGCCCACGGGAAACTGCGACACATGGGCAAGCATCGCGCTGCCGGACATATGGATGTACATATTGCGCGTTCCCTTGCCGCGCTTCTCGCGCGGCACGAGGTTGATCTTGCGGATGTCGGGGATGAAGTTCGAGTGCAGTATGCCGCCATAGTACTCGGTGAAATATTTGCCTTCTTTCGAGAAAAACTCCGGGTCGCCCGGATCGAAACGATCTTTAAAGATATAATCGGTGTCGTAGATAAACTCCGGGTCGCGGAATAACTCGAAAGATACCGGTTGGCTGGTGAGCGCGAAGTAGCGGCACGGCTCAGTGCCGCTCGCATTGAAGTGCTGGTGCCAGGCGTTTAAGGGAATTGCGAAGGTGCTGCCGCGTTCCCATTCAAAAGTTCTTTTAGCCGTCCCTTGGTACCAGATGGTCGTCGCGCCGCGGCCCGCGGCAACAGTGATAATCTCTTCGTAGAGTTGGCGCTGCGGCGTTGTGCTTTTCCCTGGATCGATCTCAGCGATATAGGCGTCGGCCACCATTTGATCCGAAAAAGCACAGATTGCCCCTTTGCAGCCTTTGCGCTCCCAGTGCTCGAGCTTTTCCGTGCGCACGTCCTGCACGAACGCCCCGCCGATGATCGGCACGCCTTGCGATTCAATCCATTTTCTATAGGGACTGTATTTGTCCAACATGAATTGGACATAAGGATGAACTTCGAATTCTTTAGTCGGTGCGGCCATGCGCGTAACCTCCGCGATATTTTCCCGAGACGTTAACTCGCGCCACGACAGCCGTCAAATGCCCGCGCCGCAGTGATAAACTAATTCGTCCAGATTTTGCGATTACCCCAGGCGTAACCGGTTACTCTCGTGTACGGCGGGCTGCTAGCCCGCATTATTCATGGTTAAGCGAATAAAAAAGCCATCGGCACCGTCGAACTGTGCAATAAATAAGGTTGGTCACCACACTAACCTTTCACAGCAGACGGAGGAGCGATGGCTACACAGTGTCATAATCAACTCACGCTCAGTTTTCAACCGAAGATTGTTCTCGACTTTAACGGCGGCCAGATTACTAGCGACTCAGGCCTTTTGCTTTTGCGCCAGTTTGATGCGCAACTGGCGCTCACTAAAAAGCTTGCGGGGTTGTTTAATGACTGGCGTTATCGGCCGTTCATCGAGCACGACATTCATGAGATGCTTTGCCAGAGGATCTACCAGATCGCTGCAGGCTACCACGATCAAAATGACGCTGAGACGTTACGTAACGATCCGATTTTTCAAACCGTCGTCGGCAGATCCGATCCTCTGGCCTCCCAGCCCACGCTCTCGCGTTTGGAGAATCACGCCGACTGGCAAAGCATCCGCCACCTTAGCGAGCTTTGTCTCAAGTGGTTTTTGCACCATGGCTATGGCAAAGGGGAAAACCCGCACGAAATCCTGTTGGACTCTGACTCCACCGATGATCCCTGCCATGGTCAGCAACAGTTGGCATTTTTCCACGGCAAATACGGCGAGCACATGTATCACCCACTGTTTTTCTTCGACGCCAAAACCGGCTCTTTACTCTCAGCTCGACTGCGCGCGGGCAACGCCTCGGCTTCAGAGGGGATCGTCGCCGAACTTCGTCGCCTGGGTCCATCTCTTAAACGGCGTTTCCCTAAAAGCCAGATCAGCTATCGCGCCGATGCTGGCTCGGCCACGCCGCAGATTTACCAGACCCTGGAATCCCTCGATATGCTCTATGCCATCGGGATTGGCACCAATGCGGTCTTTAAGAGAAAAACCGAGCCGTGGCTCAAAAAGGCCAAGCGTAAATACGCCCGCACCAAAACACCTATCCGAGTCTTCTACAGTTTCCGTCATCGGGCTCGAAGCTGGAGGAGACAGAGAAGGATCTTGGTCAAGATCGAAGTGGGCCCCTTGGGCGTCAATCTGCGCTTTGTCGTTACCAACCGAGCGGGCAGAGCCGAACAGATCTTCAATGGTTACGACGAGCGGGGCGAGTGCGAGAACCGCATCAAGGAATTTAAGCGCGATCTTAGCTCGGACCGACTTTCCTGCCATCGCTATCGCGCCAATGCCTTTCGCCTTCAACTCCACGCGCTGGCTTACCAATTGCTCGTCCTTTTCCGTCTTCATGCCCTTAGAAAAACCCAACTCGCTCATGCCCGCTTGGAAACTCTACGGCTTAAACTGTTTAAAGTGGGTGCCCGGTTCAATCGCACGGCTCGCCACCTCTGGTTTCATCTCTCCTCTAGTTGGCCCCGACGCGAACTGTTCACGGAAGTCTGGCAAACACTTAAAGGTCTGCTTCCGGCTGCGCCCAATTAAATTCCTGTGTCGAAACTATCACGATGGCTTGCAGCTCAGCACTTATAACAGTGCAGCCACAAGTGTGTTTTCCCTAAACGCGTTTTTCCCTTCGCCTCATGCCAAGGCTATAACGTTTTTTTCTCTCGGCCATGCAAAAACTTAAAATGTACATGCTCATTGTAAGCGCATCGCAAACTAATGAAGTTCTATAGCCAAATTTCAAAAACCATGAATAATCCGGG
>CAWDHA010000013.1:0-96707 GCA_963801935.1 uncultured delta proteobacterium | reverse complement strand
GTAAAGGAATTTTGGATTTTCGATTTTGGATTTTAGATTGGGGAAGAAGACGCACGAAAGTATTTTCTTCGAAGGGAGTTTCCGATTCTTGTTCCGACAATCGAAAAATCCAAAATCTAAAATCGAAAATCGGATTGGGAGGTGAATCTTGGCATATCGGACTATTGGAAAGACGCTGCCCCGCATCGAAGGCTACGGGAAAGGTAACCGGCAAGACAAAATACGCGGCGGATTTGCCGTTCGAAGGCTTGTTGTGGGCGAAGGTGCTGCGCAGTTCCGTGCCCCATGCGCGTATCGTCAAAGTCGATGCCGATAAAGCAAAGGCGTTGCCGGGCGTGCGCGCGGTGTTAACCGGCGCGGATGTCAAGGACATTTACGTCGGTACCCGCGTCAAAGATCAACCGGTACTCGCGCACGACAAGATCCGCACGGCCGGCGATGCCATTGCGGCCGTCGCCGCCGATAGTCTCGCCATCGCCGAAGAAGCGATCTCGTTGATCGATGTTGAATACGAAGAGCTGCCTTACGTCGAGGATCCGCTGGAGGCGTTGCAGCCCACTTCACCGTTGATTCACGAAGATCGGAACAAATACAAACATGCGCCCAAGTTGCCCGAGGGAATGCCGGGCCACAATCTGCAGTCTTACGTGCGCTGGAAGAACGGCGATCTCGATGCCGCGTTCGCTGGTGCTGCGCGTGTGTTCGAACATACGTTCCGTACGCCGCTGTCGCACCATGGTTACATCGAGCCCTGCGCCTGCACCGTCCAAGTTCACTCCGACGGCAGGGTCGAAGTGTGGCCTTCGAACAAAGGCCCGTGGGGCTTGCGCGAGCAGATGTCCGAAGACTTCGGCGTGCCGCAGGAGAAGATCAAGATCCACATTGTGAATGTGGGAGGCGATTTTGGCGCCAAAGCCTCGCTGATCGACGTGCCGGTCGCGTACTATCTAGCCAAGGCAACGGGACGGCCGGTCAAGTTGGTATTCGATTATACCGACGAGATCTCTAGCCGGCGGTCACAGACATCCCGCAGTGATCAGTTTGCGTACGGGCGTAAACTCCGATGGGACGCTCGCTGCGGTACAGGCGAAAGTTTATTTCAGCGGCGGCGCCTATGGTTCGCAAAAAGCCAATCCGCAAGTGACGGTCCTCGGTGGGCGCCGCCTGGCGAGCATGTACCGCTGCCCGGCCATCGACGTCGAAACCTTTTGTGCCTACACCAACCAGGTGCCCTGCACCCAGACGCGCACTCCCGGCAGCCCGCAGATCGTTTTCGCGTTCGAATCGCAGATGGATATTATCGCCAAGGAGATGGGGATCGAGGCCCTGGAGCTGCGGCGCAAAAATATTTTGCGCGATGGCGATGCCAACCCTATGGGCGAGAAGTGGACCGATATCTTGATGGGTGAGGTGCTCGAACGGGTCGTCAAAGCGTCCGGGTGGAAAAAGGATGGGCCCAAGAAAAACCGCGGCTGGGGTATGGCGCTCTATGATCGCGGCACGCCTGAAGGCAAGGCCAGCTCGGCGCTCATCCTCGAAAACGACGGTAAGGTGAATATTCTTACCGGAGTGCCGGACGTGGGCGCGGGTTATTACACGGTCAGCCAACAGATGGTCTGTGAAGTACTAGGCCTGGCGCCGGAGAAAGTGACTGTGAGCTTCAAAGATACCGATAGCCTGCCCTTCGATCCCGGAACCGGCGGCAGCAAACAAACCAACACATCCGGTCATGCGGTTCACAAATCGGCCCGCGAGGTGCGCGAAAAACTGGTAAATCTCGCTGCCCGCGAACTCGGTTGTGATCCGGCAGAAATCCAACAACAAGCTAACAAGCTGATGGCGCCCCACAAAAAATCGACTACCATTGAAGAGATGATCGCCCTGGCGGTCAAGGAAAACGGCGGACCGGTGTTTCATCTCACTAACTTCGAGCCGAAGGACATGCCCAAAGTCACGGGCTTCGCCGCACAGGTGGCGGAAGTCGACGTCGATTCGACCACCGGTTCGGTTAAGGTCGTGAACCTCACGACCGCGCACGACACCGGCGTAGTGCTCAATCATCTGACCTTGACCGGGCAGATCGACGGCGGCGTTGTGACAGGGCTTGGATTCGCTTTGATGGAAGAAAATTTGATAATTGACGGTAAAATAGCAACTCTTACTTTAGGAGAGTTCAAGCTTCCGAGTATTGCCGATGTGCCATTCCTTAAGACTGTCCTGGTGGAAAGTCCAACGGGTCCAACGCCCTTTGGCGGAAAAGCCATTGCAGAAAATCCCAACGTGCCAACGGCCGCCGCCATCGCCAATGCTGTTGCCGATGCGGTCGGCGCGCGAATTTTCGATTTGCCGATCACTGCGGAAAAAGTGTATCGAGCGTTGCACGAGAAGAGTTGAGCCGAAAAGAGCAAAGACCAATAGGCCGAAAACTTAACCACAAGAGCTTGCGCTCGCCCACAGAGCGTCAAAAAAGAGGTGAATCCCTCTAAGCCATTGCCTAGTTCAACAGGTTTTTTGGCCATCGGCACCTCCGTCATGCGGGCATGGATTGCCGGCATCCAGGTCCGCAGGATGCGTCCGAACACATCCATGTCAACCTTGATTCCATCGCGCCATGCTGGATTGACGCAATCGAGCTGCGCCGGGACAAGAGGTCGAATAAGGATGAAGTATACAGCTAAAATCACTGAGTTAGTTGCATTTTTCATCTTTTATTTTTTAGCTACCGAGGTCCTGCCGATTGGCAAACGGATTGGGACCAGACCGTCAAAGCCGCAGAGAAAGAAGGGCAGTTAATTGTCTATATCGGCGGCTACGGCGCGATCATCGATAGCGGTGTGTTTCAAAAAGCCTACCCGAAAATCAAGGTCACTCACATCACTGGCGCCGGCACCGATCTCACCCAGCGCATCGCCGCCGAGCGGCGCGCCGGCAAGTACCTGGCCGATGTCTACAACGGCGGCGGCAACTCGCTCAATCAAGTTCTCTATACCGGCAAGATGATCGACTCGATCAAATCGGCATTGATCCTGCCCGAGGTTTTGGACACGGCAAAATGGTGGGAAGGCAAACAGAAATATGCGGACAAAGAAGGACAACATATATTTGTCTACGAGGGCAATGTGTCGGCCGGCGCCGGCGCGGCCTACAACACGCAACTGATGGACCCGCGCGAGTACAAAAGTTATTGGGAATTTTTACATCCCAAACTCAAGGGCAAAATTATGTCCATGGATATTCGACGTGCGCGCGGCGCTGGGATACCCTGGCAGTTCCTCTACTATCATCCCGATCTCGGGCCGAAATATCTGCGGCGCTTGTTTAGCGAGATGGATGTCACGATGGTCGCCGACCTGCGCCAGGCGGTGGATTGGCTCGGGGTCGGAAAGTATACTCTGTGCGTGCCGATCCAGAGCGGGGTGGTGCACAGGGCGAATAACCAAGGCTTGCCGGTAGATCAATTTGCGCCCGCTCACTTCAAGGAAGGTGTTAATCTTTCCTCCGCCTTCGGTTCGCTTGCCGTCATGAATCGCGCGCCCCATCCGAATGCGGCGAAAGTCTTTGTTAACTGGTTATTGTCGCGGGAAGGGCAAACGTTATTCCAAAAGATTATGACGACGCCCGGCGATGCGCGAAACTCACGCCGAGTCGACGTTCCCAAGGACCACATTCCGCCCGAAGAGCAACGCCGAGACAAGATGAGCTACTTCGACACCGACGATCCCGACACCAAGGACATTGGCCCCGTGATCAAGCTTTTGGACGAGCTGCTGCCGGCAAAAAAATAGCCGAACCGCATCATCCGGTTTCGCAGCCAAGGAGGCGGCATGATTGAAAGGGCGTTTCTGAGTCGACTCGTGTGCGCGGTGCCGATTGCGCTGTTTGTCCTATCGATTGGGCCAAGAACGATCAACGCCGCCGAGTCTAAACCCGCTTGGCAGGACGCCTGGGAAAAAACCATCGCAGCGGCGAAAACAGAAGGGCGCCTCAACTTCTACGTCGGACGCTACGGCAGCGAACCGCTGCTCAATGAATTCAGAAAAGAATTTCCCGAGATCAAGCTGGTGACGGTGAACGGCGCCGGTAATACGTTGGGCACCCGAATCATCGCCGAGGCTCGTGCCGGCAATGTTTTGGCCGATCTGTTTAGCGGCGGCGCCAACACCAATTACGAAATCTTGTATGAAGGAAAGGCTCTTGACTCCATCAAGTCGACGTTGATCCTGCCGGAGGTGCTCGATGAGAGCAAGTGGTACGAAGGACGCCACCGCTATACCGACCCTGAGCAGCGCCATGTGTTTATCTACATCGCCAATCCCTCGTCCTCCGGCTTCTATTACAACACGACACAAGTAAACCCGAAGGAGTTTAAATCCTATTGGGATCTCGTCGCGCCCAAATGGAAGGGCAAATACGTCTCACAAGAACCGACCAATACCGGACTCGGCGCTTCCATGCAGTTTTATTACTACCATCCCGAGCTTGGCGCGGAGTATATCAAGCGCCTCTTCGGCGACATGCAGCCGACCTTTGGTCGAGATCGGCGCCAGATTACCGATTGGCTGGCGCAGGGAAGATACGCTCTTTGCGTCGGCTGCCGCGACACAGCGCGGGCAAAATCTCAGGGTCTTGCGGTCGATGAGCTCGATAATGTCGACTGGAAGGAAGGGGTGCAACTGACTTCCGGCGGCGGCTCGATGAGCTTGATCAAAGGTGCGCCCAATCCCAACGCCGCAAAAGTTTTCGTCAATTGGTTTCTCTCGCGCCGGGGCCAAATCGCTTTGCAGAAATATAACGATCTGTACGGCGAAGATCCGCCCAATTCACGGCGTATGGATATTCCGAAAGATGTCCTGGTGCCAGTCAACCGCATGGTTTCGGGAAAGAAATACTTCGACGTTTCCGATCCCAAATACGCCGATATGACGCCCCTGTTCAATCTTATCAAAGAGATCATCAGGGGCCGGGACGGAAGTAAGTAGTTTCGAGTATCGAGTCTCCGGTCTCGCGTTCTGCTTCCGAGTTATTGTAGGATGCGGTGAGCGAAGCAAACCGCATCGTGTACGGTGG
This sequence comes from uncultured delta proteobacterium, assembly GCA_963801935.1. Lineage (GTDB taxonomy): Bacteria > Desulfobacterota > Binatia > UBA9968 > UBA9968 > DATACQ01. The sequence goes on along the minus strand of CAWDHA010000013.1, from coordinate 91,640 downwards.
GTCAAGGACCGCAGCGACGAACTCACCGCTCGGACTGATCGGTACCGCTTACCGTGCCCCGCGTTACAGGCATTCGCCTGCCTTATTTCCGTTCAGCGCCGCGTGGATTTTCTCCGACGTCAGCGGCAAATCGTACAGGCGCACGCCGACCGCGTCTTGAATCGCGTTGGCGATCGCAGCGGCGGTCGGGACGTTGGGGATTTCCGCGATCGCTTTGCCCTGATACGGGCTTGGACCGGTGGGGCTTTCCATGAGCACTGTCTTTAACTCGGGCACATCCGCGCTGGTGGCCATTTTAAACTCGCCGAGATTGACCGTAGGCATGCGGCCGTCGACTAACGAGTTATCCTCCATCAGGGCGAAGCCCAAGCCGGTGATGACGCCGCCGTCGATCTGACCCTGGTAACTCAGGTGGTTCAAGACTGTGCCGGAGTCATGCACCGTCGTTAGCTTTTTGACTTTGACTTGTCCGGTCATCGGATCGACCTCGACTTCGGCGACCTGCGCCGCGAACGATGTGATCGGCGCCCGCGCTGGTTCATAGATGCTGAGATGCGTGAGCGGCGCATGGTTTTGCTCGACCGCGAGACGCATGAGATCGCTCAACGACATGGGCTTACTACCTGGGGCGACGTAGCGGCCGTTTTGCGCCGTAATATTTTCCCGCTTGCAGCCGATCCGCTCAGCCGCCAGGGCCAATATTTTTTCTTTGACCTCAGTGACGGCTTGATAAGCCGCGGTGCCGACGCTGTTTGTCGACTTGCTCCCTCCCGTGCCCGAGTCGTAGGGCGAGCTGTCGGTATCGGCAACGCGAACCTTGATCCGCTGCCGTGGAACGTCGAGCACCTCGCTGACGATCTGCTGCACCACGGTATGAATGCCGGGTCCGACATCGGGAACGCCGAGATCTACGGTAACGCTAAAGTCTGTGTCGATGGTAATAGCCGCGCCGGACTTTCCTGCGCCTGACGGACGCTCGTAGACGGCGACACCGCGGCCGATGTTTTTCCCTTTGGTTTTTTTCCAGCCGGCAACGTCGAGCGCTCGCTTGAGCGTTTCCCGCACGACGATGCCTTGCAGTTTTTGGCCGAACGGCGTTGCCTCGCCGGCGTTCAGCAGGTTCATCATGCGAAACTCCACCGGATCCATACCGAGTTCGCGCGCGATGATATCGATTTGCGACTCCATGGCAAAAGTTGTCTGCGGGCTGCCCGGAGTGCGCGTTTGCGTGCACGGAACCTGATTGGTATAGGCGCACAACGTCTCCACCTGGATCGCGGGAATTTTGTAGTAACTTGCCACCCGGCGCGGCCCCTGCACGGTGACTTCGGCATTGGCCTTGAGCGCTGCGTAGCCGCCGCCGCTAAAAACCGCGCGCGCTTGCAGAGCGCAAATCTTGCCGTCGCCATCAACCCCGGTGCGCAAGCTGATGACAGCGGGGTGTCGATGCGAAACCGCCGTCATTTCCTCTGTGTAGTCGAGCACCATGCGCACCGGCTTGCGGGCGCGCTCTGCAAGAAGATAACAAACCGGCGCTTCGATGACCGAGGTCTTGCCGCCGAAATCGCCGCCGACGGGCAAGATATGCACCTTGACTTTCGCCGGATCGATATTGAGGTCGCGGGCGAAGCGGTCACGCAGGGTAAAAGGCGCTTTATTCGAAGCCCAGATTTCCACCTGCCCATCATCGTGAATTTGCACAGTGCAAGCGTGCGGTTCGATGTAACCATGGAAGCCTAGCGGCGTACGAAAAGTATGTTCGAAAATCCGCGCGGCTTTTTTAAAGCCCGCTTCGATATCGCCGTTGGTCCATTTGCCGTAAGACTGGACATTGGGTAATTCGATGTCGCGCTCGGGCGCGTTCTTGTACACCGTCGGATCGTCGTGCAGCACCGGCGCTCCGGGTTCGAGCGCTTTCAGCGGATCGGTTACATAAGGCAACTCTTCATACTTCACGTCGATCAAACTCAACGCTTCCTCGGCGATGTCATCATTGTCTGCCGCCACCGCCGCCACCGGCTCGCCGACATAGCGCACCCGGTCGGTGGCCAGAAGCGGCATGTCTTTCATCCTCAGGCCGACGTAGACCGGGCCGATATCGGCGCTGGAAATAATCGCCCGCACTCCCCTTAGTTTCTGCGCTTTGGAATCGTCAATATTAATAATCCGCGCGTGCGGCAGCGGGCTCCGTAGTATCTTTGCAGACAGTGCGGTCGAAAACGCCAGGTCCGCCGCATAATGCGTCTTGCCGGAAACCTTGTCCGCGCCTTCGAGCCGAGGTACAGCCTTGCCGACGTTCTTATATGCCATCTACTCTCCTCCACAGCAAAATTGGAGTGATGGAGTGTATGGAATGAGGGAATAATCGGTTCTGAAAACCCATCACTCCAATACTCCATCACTCCAGTACGCCATGCTTTAAATCTTTACCTTCGTGAAAACTTTCAATGGGTTTTTCTGGAAAATCTTCATCTTGTCTTCCGCGCTCAAGAATTTGAGACCGTCGATCACCGGAACCATGTCATCCGAGGGTTTGCCGGTCTCCGGACGAAGAGCGCCGCCGGAGCCGGGCGATTCCGTGCCGAAGAGAATCTGATCGATGCCGCGTTGTTTGATTCCGGCTTCGAGATAATGGACGTCGTAAACGCAGGAATCGTAGAAAAGGTTGTTGCTGAAGTCTCCCTGGCCGACGTGATGGTCGGTGGCGATAAAACGGTGGAGTCCGCCGCCGCAGTGGCAAACCACGACCTTCAGCTTGGGAAAGGTCGTCAAACACTTTGCCGTGCATGTAGAGCTGCATCGCCACGAACTCTTCGAGATAATTATTCATCTGATAGTTCGCCGGAATCACTTCCAGGCGCCGGTCGTAGGTGATCGATGGATGGATCATCAGCGGCACGTCCAACTGGACGGCTTTTTCGTACAGCGGAAACCAGTATTCTTCGTGGACACCGGGGGTTTGTTTGTCGCCGGCCGGGTCCGGGTTGAGATAGGCGCCGACGAAACCCAGTTCTTTGACGCAGCGCTCGAACTCCCCGAGGCAGTTGCGCGTGTCTTTGTCGCGGCTTTGCGGCAGTTGGGCCATGCCGCGGAAACGGTCGGGATGCAACTTCACGATGCGCGCGATGACGTTGTTGGTGACGTAAGCCCAGTATTCCTGCAGAAACGGCCGCATCCAATGCCACATCGCGATCGGCCGTGGACCGATCAGTTGGACGTCGATATTGCGATCGTCCATGAATTTAAGATGGCGCTGCTGAGCGTTTTCAAGCTGCTCATCGGAGAGATCGAGTTTTCGCCCCGCTGTATTCTGGGAAACGGTTTCGGCAAGGAACTGGCGGAAAACGGCGGGAGTGGTCATGTGGCCGTGAACATCGACGACCGTTTGGTTGTTGTACATGGGGCCTCCTTGAAAGTTTCTAGTTTTTAATCTCTGGTTTCTTGTTTACGGAACCAAGTGGCTTTATTTCTCGGTGTCATAGTGTGTCGCGAGTGTCGTCGGCGCATAGCTAATCCGGGCTAGTTTCTGGTGCTGGTTTCTCTTCAACTAGAAACCAGCAAATAAAAACCAGAAACTTCGTTAATCATCCGGCGCTGCGACCTGATGCTTTAAGAAAATTTCCTTTCTCTCTTTCGCTGATTCCATGATCGCCAGGCACACTTCCAATGTTGCCATGCCCCAGGGACCGGTGTGGCGGATCGGTTCATCGAGCACGACCGCATTATATAGCTCGATCAGCTCGCCGCGCCGCGAAGGACCGCCGCCGCCAATTAGAGGAACGTCTTTAGTCCCTCCATCGCTGTGCACAAATAGACCATGCTGGGATTGCCGAATATCGGCGCGTTCGCAGGTGGCGACCAGAATTCCCAGGTCATTGGGGAGCCAGACCCTACCGGGAATTCCACGATTGAGAACCTCGCGCTCGTTGGCGCCGCCGATGCGCATTTCGTCCTTGTCGGCGTTTTCATCGCGCGTGCCATCCAGCAAAGACTTTCGGATTGCCGCGCGTTCCGATTCGCTGTAGCGGCTGTTCTGCTTGCCCCACGGGACTAACTCTGAGGCAAGAAAATAGCCGTAGCCGTTGTGCATCAAGGTCGCCGGCGTGCCGTCGTCGAATTCCATGAAAGCTGAGTAGTAACCGGGAATCGGCCGTCCTTTAAACCATTGCCCGGTTGTAGCCCCGGACGCTTCTGACCATGCCGCCGCCGAGCAAACGCAAGGTATCGATCTGGTGTGGTCCCTGGCGGTAGGGGACGCCGCCGCCCTGGTCGATGTCCAATTCTTCGGCCGTGCGCGGCCGAAGCATCCAGTCCGTGTAAGCCCAGACGTGTAGAGCGCACAGTTTGCCAAACTCGCCCGAGCGGATGATTTTTCGCATCGTGCGAATATGCGATCCGAAGCTTTGCGTGTGACCGCAGAGAAGCTTGATCTTGTTCTTAATCGCCGCCTCAATCATCTGCTCGGCTTCTTGAAGCGAAATTGCCATCGGTTTCTCGACCACCACATGTTTGCCGTGATTAGCGGCGATAATCGTGTGCGGCGCATGGAACCGATTGGGCGTCGAGATCCAGACGGCTTCGACATCTGGGTCGGCGCAGAGCTTTTCGATGCTATCATAGGTGCGCGAGCCGTAGCGCTGCTTGAACGTTTCCAATACCCGGGGATTAACATCCGCCGCGGCGATGAGCTCAAACTCCGGAATCTGTTCCATCTGGGGCAAGATTTCCGATGCGCCGACGCCGATGCCGACGATACCGAGCTTGAGTTTTCGTTTGGAACTTTCGTTGGCCATGAAGACTACGCAATCTACTAATGCCATCCTTTGTTAGCAGGGGAAGCAAACATCCGCAACGACTCGCCGCTCCCGGGCTGCTGAAGCTTCTTGCAGGCTGCTCAAAAAAGATTCAGAGGCGAGGCGCGCGAAGATCGATCCTTCGACTTCGCTCAAGACAGGCTTCCTGCCCCCCGCTCTTTGCGCTTAGCGCTTTGCAAGTTCTACGTTGCAGCGAGGCGATTAAACGCACCCTTCGACCTTCGAGGGGCTCCGGGCAAGGCCCCTCGACAGCCTTTAGTCCCGAGCCTGTCGAGGGGTCAGGACAATCGGCATATGGGTCTTTTTCATCAGCCTGGCTAGTTGACCTTGTAGAACTCGGCGCAGTTGTCCCAGAGAATTTTGCGTTTGTCGGCGTCACTGATCTTTAATTCCAAGAAACTTTCGACGGCGTGCGGATATTTTGAATCGCCGTGGGGATAGTCGGTGGAGAAGACCAGCCGGTCGGTGCCGATGTAGTCGATCACGTACTTTACGCCCGCCTCATCGGGCTCCACCGATACGAATACCTGGCGTTTGAAATAGTCGCTCGGCTTCGCGGCGACATCTTTAGCCCAGATGTCGGCTTCGCGCTCCCAACCTTCATCGAGGCGCCACAAGAGCCATGGCAGCCAGGTGCAGTTCGCTTCAAGAAATGCCACCCGGAGCTGCGGGTGGCGCGCCAGGACCCCGCCGAGACAAAAACTGGTGACGCCGAGCATCTGCTCCATCGGTTGGGCCACGGCGCGGCGCAACATGAAGTTGGGCTCGAAGCAATCGCCCGTCTGTCTGGCGCCGGACGATGACGATTCATGGAAGCCGACCGGCACGGCCAATTCTTCCAATGTCTGCCAAAGCGGTTCGTAATATTTATCGAACCAGTTTCGGCCGTTTAAAATATTGGAGCGCATGAAGACGGCGCGAAAACCGAGTTCTTTGACGCAACGTTTTACTTCATCGACGGCTCGTTCGATGTCGAAAGGCGAAAACATTCCGGCGCCGAGCAGGCGGTTGGGATTCTTCTCGCAAAAGTCATAGAGCCAGTTGTTATAGGCGCGCGCCAAAGCGGCGGCAAAGTTTGGCTCCATATACGGTTCGCTCAGGACGTTGAGGCCGCGCGTCGGGTAGAGCACTGCGACATCTGTGCCCTCGACGTCCATCGCTTCGAGCTGGACTTCCGCGCTCCAGCCGCGCGCGGAGTGGTCGCGATAGACCCCCTGATTCTTCTTGAAGTTGTGTCCACGATCCAAGTGTATTCTTTCTGCAGGATCTTGAACTCCCCACGGCCGGCCGTCAGGATGAACCATCCTTAGATCGCGAACATTCTCACTGGTGAGGCCCCGGGGCGCTTCCGCTTTGTCCCGGCTATCGATGTAGCGTTCCCGAAGATCCACGGGTTCCATAATGTGCATATCGCTGTCTAAGACTTTAAATCCGTTTTTGCTCACGCTCCGCCTCTCCTTATTGCTGCAATGACGGATACAACAACGGTCGCTTTTGTGTCAATGTACCCCGATGGTTAACGATCGGGTGCTTAAACTCGCCCAAAAGGAAGCGCGCGCCGAAGGGCGATTCAAACAATAGCTGGCGCCGTGGCATTGGCGATGTCCACAGCCCCGCGAATCGAACTGCGCCAGCTTTCTGTGCGTCGGCGCGGCCCGAAAGGTTTCTGGGAAATTGTCTGGCAGGTCGAGAACATCGGAAGAACCGCACTAACGCTCAAATCTGTGCGGTTGCCCCATGGGCAATTCAAATCCGCTGAACAACGATTTGAGGCCGCATTCGAGTTGATGCCGGCATGCGCCGCGAAGTTTACAACTCAGGTCTTTTGCGATGAGGCGGCCGGGCTGGTTACCGAAAACGCATTCGTGATATTTAGCGTTAACTGGCTTGGCGAGGAGTGGCGCGTCTTCGTGAGGGTTCGGATGGTCGTCACCTCGAAGGGCGAACCGGAAGCGGCCACCGAATTAATAACAACGCAAAAGGTTGGGTTTTCCGGCGTGTCCGACTAATTTGGCTCTTTAAAGGAAAAAATGTCACAAAAAGAAAAAGATCTTTATGTCCTCCAGCGCATGCGTGGCTGACATAATAATTGAGGCGTCGGCTTCGAAGAGACCACGGGTATGGTCTCCAATGCGCTAAAGATTTCTCAGGAGGAAGTGATTGAAGCACTGGAGCGCGCTCGCCGCGAGCAAAGCGACATGCCGCAGTACAGGAAGCTCCGCAAAGACTTGCCACAGGACTGGCCGGTCTGATTAGTTTCAAAGTTTCTGGTTTCAAGTTTCTAGTTTTCTGATCAGTTACCCTCCCGCGCAATTACCCTCACCTCTGTCCTCTCCCAGAGGGAGAGGAAGTCGGACCGGCCGGGAGCCTGACCGGCGGTTGGCGCAGAGTCAGATCGGCCACGCCGCCCCAAAACTCTCGCTTGCGCGTCATCGCCTGCACATGGCCGTCCCATTCGAGAGTAAAGGCCGTCAACCCGAGTTTGACCGCGGCGCGGATCTTCTCGCGTGTCTTTTCGTCATTAGCGAGCAGACGAATCGCGTCGATCTGGCGGCTGCCGTGACCTTCGTCCTGAGCGGCGTGAAGTTTGATAGGTTTCGGCGGCGCGCGGCGAAAACCCGTAATACCCGGTTAACTCGCGATAAACCTTTTCAGAGATCTTGCCGGCGCCTCCGAGCTGGCTTTCAACGAAAGCGAGCATGGCCACGCCTTCGAGTGCCGAGCGGCGCTGGCAGCAGCCGATAATCATCTCGATAGCAGCCAGAGTACCGGGGGCGGGCTCGGCGTTATCCGCTTCTTCCCGCGAAATGCCGCCTTCTTCGAGAAACTGAAGCATAATATCGACGTGCGTGCGCTTGCCGCCGAGCTCTTCCATAAAGTTTTCCAGGACCGTTGCCATGACCGCATACTCTTTCGCCGATACGGCATTGACGGCCATGTAGCCAAAGAAGATCGGATTGGTGCGCACCCGCAGGTAATGCTGCACTTCGCCGAGAATGATCTGTTCCTTACTCCAGCGGTGCTTGATGATGCCGTCGAACCAAGGATGTTGCTCCATTGGCACTTCGGCAGCGTAGCTCCACAGCTCTTCGATAAATGCGTCGGTTTCCATGATTAGCCTCTAACTCACGGGCTCATAAATGTCTATGGCCATACAGGCCTAGCAGCCCATGGTGAAAGTCTGGCGTCGGACCGAGACGGGTGAGGCGCCCCGATGGCAAGGCGCGACGACCGAGAATATCGGGAATATTTGATCGAGGAGCAACGCAGCCAGCGGGGATGCATCGCCCGTCGAATGCAGTCAGACTTTCACCACGGGCTGCTAGGATTAAACGAGAAATTCTCGCGATTTGTAGACAACCGAGTACTAATTCCGGCGAAGTGACAACTCGACAGGTAATCCGCCGGTGATCATCAAGATCCTCAGCCATCTCGGCCTACCGACCCGCGCCCCGCCCCGCTGCCACAGCTCGCCGATCGATCTATTCCAGACAATCTGAGGACCCGAAAACCGCTTGCCAACGCAAGCCGACGGCGCCGCTCGCTCTGAGTTCGAGCGAGCGGCGCCATAAAGAACCTTTCGCGCACCTCCCGACCGCTCTCCGGCCAAGCCGCCTGGTACAACCGTGGGTTTCTATCAAGCAGAAAAGGAATTGACATCTCTCGCGGTCCTGCGATATGACCCCGGTCATAGAAAAAGGTGGTTTAAAAATACTATCCCCACAAGATGATGAAAACGGAATGACCGTCACTCACCGAGCATTCGGCACCGCGTCAGAAGCCTTGATAAGTATTGTTTGTACCGGAGAATCACTCCGTCAGCGTCGAATCAGCCTTATGAAGTCGTCCGCCCTAGCCACCGCCGACTCACAAGCACAGCTACCCATGCCCTACAAAGATGACCGGGATAAACCAATGAAGGCCCTGCTCGCGCATCAGATAACCCGCAGCTAAGGTGATGATGTTTATCGCCAGAACGAAGATGATGATTTTAAGACGGTATGACAATAGACCTGCTTCTCACTCATTGTACCGTTGGTTTCAGAATGCGTTGATATACCGCACGCTCTTGGAGCAATTCTCCTTGAACTCCGCATCGGTGCCTTTCTCAATCAATAAATAGATTGGGAGTTTTCTTGAATCCACTTTCACAAATACCCTCTCCGTTGCAGTTGCTTTCCGTCCACCGCCAGACTAGGTTCTGAGATATGAGCAATCAAATTACCATTTGCCTCAGCTCTTCACAGTGGGAAGAATTAGAGAAGTACCTACCCCTGGAGGCGTGCCCAAAGCGACTTGGACTGCCAGAGTTCACGTTGATCCAAGAGAACGATTGTCGATCTCTTCTCGATGAAGCGCAGTATGAGACAATCATCAGTATAGCACGAACACATTGCAGCGACCTTGTACCATTGATAGAGAAGCAAAAACGGGCTTCCTAGTATTTCGCCATTAGTTCACCGTGGAAGGCTACTTGCGTCGAGACATGTGGCTGTCTTCGTTTCTCCAGAACGATTCCTGCGTTGTCGGATTCAGAATGCGCTGATATACCGCACGCTCCTCTAACAGCTTCTGCTTGAACTCCGCGTCCGTGATGATGCCCTTCTTGACATGGATTGATTGAATCCGAAGGCCCTGCTGGAAGAAATCGTCGTCGAAATTCTTGAAACTCGCCACCGTGCGGCGCGACTTCCAAAACTGGGGGCCGGTTCCGGGCCGCCAGAGCGCGGAGCAGTCGTCGCCAAAACAAAAGTTTAAGAAGATCGCAATTTTATCTAGGGATACGGGAGATAAGCATATCATTTTGGATACTGGGGCGTATCCGAATTTAAACCCCGTGGAAAACAGCGGGCCCCGCCTTTAGCTTTGGACCGGGGACGGGATTTATGCCCACATTTTGATAGAAGCGGACAGGAACAAGTTACACTGAGGGATCATGATGAAGTAACTCAATCTCTGCTACTCGCCTGTAGTAACAGATGAGAGTTTTTTATCGGCGCTTATCTGGATAGAATAGTTCTTTCGTAACATTAGACCTGCTTGCCAAGCATAAGGTCGGGAGTTCGACCCTGCTCACCCGCTCCAGACTTAAGGCCTCGCTTCTTCGAGGCCTTTTTATTTTCCAGCTCCTCGTCAGCCATCTCGGCCTACCGACCCGCGCCCGCCAGCTCGCCGAATCGATCTATTCCACACAATCTGAGAACCCGAAAACCGCTTGCCAACGCAAGCCGCCATAAAGGACCTTTCGCGCACCTCTCGACCGCCTTCGGCCGAGCCCCTGGTACAACAGTGGGTTTTTATCAAGCAGAAAAGGAATTGACATCTCTCGCGGTGCTGCGATATGACCCCGGTCATAGAAAAAGGTGGGTGAAAATACTATACATCTCATTTGGAGCGAACTGGCTAGGTTAGCAAATAACTCATAACTCAGGCCAGACCCCGATTGCCCCGTGTAAACTTTCTCCATGGCGTTTTCATTTCCCTCAAGAACAAACTCATGGAACTGCGCGATGCTGATGTCAATTACCTTTGTCTCCGACGAGCCTCTTCGATCTTTTGCAAACAGCATTTCTTATATTTTCGACGTGATCCGCAAAGACACGGGTCGTTTCTGCCCGGAACTTTTGTTCCTGGAAGCGGGATTCCGGGAGCGTCGTTTTCAACGAGCCGCTCCAGCTCCGGATTTGGCTCCCATTTCCTTATCTTCCCAAACCACCACAGTAAAAGGATTTGCATCCCCAGCAGCCAAACCAAAACCGATCGCCTTCCGAGCACGCCTCCTGTAGAGCTCAATTGCTACACGCTTCTCCAGATTTGCTGCAAGCTCTTGAGATGAGTGACCGTGTGAGGCTAAGACGCAAATAACCCGCGTCCAAGACCTCCGACGGCTACAAATCGTCGGAAGCCGCCATGTTTCGGTGGGTCACTGCGCGCTTTGTTTAGGCCGTCAACACATGATTTGAGAGCAGGAAAGGGCATATCGAGGAGGGAGAAAGCAATCCATCGACTATTATCGTCAGGCAGACTTCGTAAGTGGGACAGCACAGCCCGGATTCCTTCAGGCACGGCGAGTTGAATCTCTGGAAGTTCTCCGATACCAGTCCAGTGATATAACGCCCATCTATCGATCCTATCGGAATACCCATCGAGACCGAACATTGACACACGATTCTTGGGATTGTCCCACAACTGTCTATTAACGAAACGAGTATCGAGGTACGCGCCCAAAAGATCTACATCATCGCCGGACACTTGCGGAGAAATCCGATGCAGCGCTATTCGTTTCTCAACGTAGTGGAGGAATACCTCAGGACCAGGACAAAGCTCAGCTACGATCTCAAGATCTGCTTCGCTGATTGCGAATGGATATTCGTTTTCCTTGAATAACCCCAGTGGCGCTAATGCCGCAAAACGCGTGGTAAGTGTGGCCAGGTGGTGAAGTGAAACCGTCAATGGATAAACGCAGCGCAGGCGAGCCTTATTCAAAACAAGTTCACGGTCTGTCTCCCGCTCCTTAAACACCGGTCGGTCGGCTGACTCAATATACTTGTGTGCGCGAAGAGCTTGATCGAAGGCTTCTTCAACATTTTGCTTCAGGTCCGTACGGAGCCGACCGACATCGCCGAGTTGACCAGCAACACGAAACTGTCTTGCTTTGGCCTCAACGAGAAGAACAGAACGGTCCCCATACGACGGCGGCATCGAGTTCTGCGATCGCACCTGGTACCTTTTGTGCATCGGGGTAGTCGAGCGTCTTATAGATAGCGCCGTCAGGAAAGAGGCGGCGGAGATAAATTATTATCCGCTCTTCCAACCAGTTGGCTGCATATCGCTGATACCGTGTGTTATAGAACGTCTGGTCTTGCCGCGCTGCGAGATCAAATGCCTCCCATAAGGCATCTAATACATTGGATAGGTTCACGAAGAGCACGCGACCATCGGGAAGTACATACAAAGGGTAGTTGCGCACTTCGACCGGGTCCTGCATTTTCTCCCGCTCCTGAGCCGTCAACCCTATGAGGGAAAGCAAAGCATTCCACTCCACGTTTGTTAACGCTGGTTCTAGTGCTGGACAGCGAACCGGAATGTGGAGAAAACTGGCGTGCCCAGAAGCCAAAGCGACTCCAGCTAACCGCGCCGCCACACGCGTCTGGAACTGTTGTATGAATGCAGACTCCTCGGCATCGCGTCCGTGTTTGTGCTTCTTACGTATGGTTTGCCACTTGCTTTCAAATAAATCGGCCGTCTCCGCTGCGACTGGTCGCACAACACCGTTAAAGGCGTTCTCCTGATCCCTCACAATAGCGTGAAGCACATCGACTGCACGGGTTGGAGCGATGCCAACGTGCCGGGCATACCAATGATCGAATCGTCCCTGTAGCTCCGTAATACTCGCTCAGTTTGCGGGGGATAGGCATTGCCACGCACGATTGTTGCACGGCCACGGATTGAAGCTATGAGGTCATCTGCTTCATCTTCCGCCGGTCTGAATGCCTGAAACATATGACTAAAAAGCAGATCGTCAAGGATTTCATGGCACAGTTGAATGTCACCCGTGCGGAGAGTAGTCGATTTGACTGACTCCCTCTCGCTTGATGCGCGTGATTGTCCGAAATGAGGATAGAGTTCATAAGCCAAGCGTTCTATTTTGATTGATGCGGTGTCGCTATTTGCCTGTGTTAGTTTCTCAGGCGTAATAAACATCACAGAAGTGATAGTGGCGACAAACAATTCAACTGGGTCAGCGTGTTCAAGAAGCGTAGCAAGACGACTCAGGCCACGCTGCTTGATTTCGTCGCTATGCTCCTGAAAAGGATGCAACACTAAAATAAACCCGCAAAAAATGGCTAAAAAAGGGGTGATTTCAGATTCAATCGTCTTAGAAAATTTATGAGTCCGTTGGCATCAATCGCTTGCAATAAACGACGGTAGCAAACACAAGTCATGCCCGACCTTCCGTTGGCACGTCTCTGTCGCAAAAGCGTAGTGTCCAGCCCATAAGTTCTGCCTCCCGATCCGCAATTCCATTTGAGGATCCACGCGAAGGGTCTGTAATTCCCACGCGATCCTTTACCTCTGCAATAGCTGCGATAGGATCGGACCCGATTACCTCAAGGTCGTACAAGGTCGCTATCGGAATGCCGTAAGCAATTGCTTTTGCCCAACACGCGTAATCGCCCCTGTACCCATCAGTTACCACGAATCCTTGCTTAGCGACTCCGCGATCAACCAGTCCTTTGGTGTGGTATATGCCATTAATTAGCCCTTCATTTCTCTTATATACTTCCCAGGGAGTCTCTGGCCGAAGGGTCGATTTCAGCTGAAGGACAACGGTATTGGCGCCTCTACTTGTCAGCACGTCGGCCTCTTGGGGTGGATTCTTCCGGAGAGCACGCGTGGGGCGACAGACCACGGAGGCACGCACTGCTCAAAAGCGTTTCGACAAATGCTGATCATTCGATCCTCTCGTAGAGTGGCTGCCGCGCTATATTTGTTTGGATCGACTCGTGCTGCCAAACGCAGCATGTAATCGTCGACGCGCGCGATGGTCTTCAGGTCTGACGACAAAGCACAGAATCTATCACCCACCTGAACAACAGGAGTGTCGAGCAAAGCAACTAATTTCCACTTCACGTCGTCATCGATCGTCGGCAACGTCAGGTCATCGAATACATAACAATCCGGCACGTTAGCCGGTCGATCGAGCCATGAAGCGGTTGGTTGCGGAATGGAGATCTCGCCTTTTCCAATCTGTGCGAGGAGGCGAGAATCAACACAGATGGTGTTTTCTTCTCCGGCCGCGCGGGCAGCTAGCGATTTCGCAACACGGCGATAATCACCAGCCGTCCATCGCGAGGTCAATCGATCGTTATCTTCTGTTAACGACACGTGGGGTATCATCGGAGACGTGATCTGCTGGTGGTGGATGATACTGGAATCAAAAGCCGTGGCTGACCCACCTTCATAGAAGACGATCGTTCGAGACGGTTCGTCCACTACAACGGTGATCAGATCATGTTGGGCGTACTTCAACGCATCGACAAACGTCTCATACGTTTCACCCAGCGTAAGTAGATCCACTAGCTCTTGTGGAGCCTGGCTAGTGGGTACGCCGACCTCTGGGCAATACTCCGATGCCCATTTCAACATCCAGAGAGAGCCAGCACGGAATCGATTCTCCTGAATAAGGGCGGCGCCAAAGTCGTCTGGGGAATCAAAAGTTTCAGCGTGCAGAGCCATACCGACGCTCACCTCAATGGCATCTCGATATGTCCGCACAAGGTTCCCGAGAGCTCCAGCCCTCGAACCCTGCCAGATCGGCAACTCACGAATAGCGGCGTCAATCTCCCGTTCAATTTGACGGACGCGATGCGAGACTGCCATTGAAATTTGACCCTCCAAATATATCAAGGTACCCAATATGGCTCAGTGACACAACGCACGAATTCGGTGGATCGACGCGACGTTGCACTCATGTCGATCCTCTATCAAACATAGGCAGCGCGCTCAAAATGGGGTGTGGAAGATCTGGGGGTTCAAATCCCGTCTTATGGCGTAATCTATTCTTGCTCCTGATCTAACGGCCGAGGAGAAAACGGGTCGGGATGACCCTTGTCGCCATTAGAGTCCGGCATCCTTTACCCAAATGCCGTACGGCTAATAAGGCAGGCGACATTTGTTGGTTAAGTGGCTCCTAGTAAGAGGCAGCATTTTTGTATTTCCGACCACTCCCACATGGGCAATAATCACTTCGACCTAGTATGCCTCCGTGTTGTTTCGTTTTCTGAACCCACGTTAATCTTAGTTTGTCGGCTAAGGCCTTCAATTTGTCGGAATCACATGTTGGAATATCGTCAAACCTCAAAAAACCATGGCGTGCTGGCGCCCAACGCGAAGTTGCGCAGTAAAATCGTTCCCGCTCCGGCAGAGCGTGCCACCGAGACCTCAAGCGAGCACGCTCACGCGCAGGGCGCGCCGGCGCGCATGAGCTGGGCCCGACTGCTCAAACGGGTCTTCGACATCGACATCGAACACTGCCCCAACTGCGGCGGCGCCTTGAAGATCATCGCCGCCATCGAAGATCCGCCGGTGATTGTCAAAATCCTCAGCCATCTGGGCCTACCGACCCGCGCCCCGCCGCGTGCGCCGGCGCGGCGAGTCGATCTATTCCAGACGATCTGAGGAGCCGAAAACCGCTTGCCAACGCAAGCCGACGGCGCCGCTCGCTCTGAGTTCGAGCGAGCGGCGCCATAAGGAACCTTTCGCGCGCCTCCCGACCGCTCTCCGGCCGAGCCGACCGGTACAACAGTGGGTTTTTCATCAAGCAGAAAAGGAATTGACAACTCTCGCGGTCCTGCGATATAACTCCGGTCATAGAAAAAGGTGGTTTAAAAAAACTATACATCTGTATCTCCAGCTTCATTCGTCAATCTATTCTGCCGCGCGGTCCAGCAAATTTCTCTTCACGATTTCCGGCTTGAAGGAAAACACATTGGGATCATTGGGATCGACGATTGCCCGAACCCAGTGCGAGTCGGGAGTACCAAAGGTTTCGACCCGGGTAAAATTCTCGATCATCCGACCAGTCTTGGAGTTGAGAAGCGGCCGGTCAATACGAAAGATGTGACTATCCCCATGCACAAGGACGACTGGCTTACTGAACGCCAAAACCTCCCTCTCCAGCGCGGCGAGGAAGTCATCGTAGCCGGTCTTTGTTTTTTTCTCCGGGACGGTGATTGGCGAACCCAGCATGTATCTCCGAAAGCGTGCTGCAGGCCAGCTGTTTTGAAACCCCGGATTGCCTTGGGTGATGATCATCATGGCTTTATTTCCATTCCGCTTCGCCAAATTGAAGGCCTCTCTCAACCAGACTAAGTCAGCAGCATTGCGCTCCGCAAACTCGGCATCCATGTCCAGAGTACGTCCCCGATTGTTGTTGCTGCCTACGATATGGAGCGTGACGAACAACACTTCGTCATGAGTCCAGTGGACATTTTCCTGGAACTTTGCGTACTTTGGGTCGTTGCTCTGGCGCGCTAAGCGTATGGTTCGCTGGCCGAGGCTTTGGTCGCCAGAGAAAAACATCGTGCGAACTTTAGCCAGTCTATCGAGCGGGTCATACGTGCGCGGCTTTGCCCGGTGACAGTCGGTCCAATCGTTATCTCCTGGTGTGAAGATGAAGGGGTGCCTAAAAGCTTGAGCTAAATCCAAACGGTTTTGGATTGTTACATCACTGCACGGCGGTAGACCTCCTGCTTTCTCATTCCAACCTATACCGTCCGCTTGGAAGTCGCCGGTGAAAACTACAAAGGCGAGATTGGCGCTGTTCATATCCTCAATCAGGTTTGGGAACTTTCTTTCGTCTTCGGCGGTGTAGGGGAGATCGCCTATCAACCCAAACTCAAAGCGGCCAGTCCGGTTTTCTCCGCCCGGCTGAACCATCCCACAGCCGGTGAAAAACAGCGCGCAGAAGAGAGCTCTGAGTGCCGATTGAAATGCCGATCCGCAAGCCTTCTGCCAAATGATCCCGGCTCTATGAATCTTGTTCACAAGTCACCTCCGTCTTTTCAATGCCGATGGAGCAAGCCAGATGTCGCTGTGGCTCGCCTCGTCCCTGCAGCGCGCCAAACAACGCGGTTGGCGCGAGTTAGGGCTGATCAATACAAAAGAACCCGCTGCACGGAAAAAGAGATCACCCATTTCCATGGCCCATTCGGGGCATCCGGGCGGCGGCCAGGCACTCGAGCCCGTTATGCCCACATTGCGGCGCCAACGGAGGTCTCGCAAAGGAAGATCTGGATCATCCTCACAGCAGCCGGCCGCGCAAGCGGCTGATTACTTGGTGCCGAGCGAGCCGTGTTCGGACAGGTCGATTGAGCTTGCAAAGCCTGCCGAGCCAAGCCAGGCCGTCCACCCCAGAGCTGGGCGTCAACGCGCATGGCTTTAGCCTCCATGCGGCGGTGCGCTGGCGCGCCGATCAGCGCAAGGAACGCGAGCAGCTCTGCCGCTATATCACCCGGCCGGTCATCGCCAACGAACGGCTCAAGCGTAGCGCCGCTCGCTCTGAGTTCGAGCGAGCGGTGCCATGAAGAGACCTTTCACGCACCTCCCGACCGCTCTCCGGCCGAGCCGCCTGGTACACAAACCGCATCCACTGGTAAATATTTTTTTACCCGCTGATGTAGCACGAGCTGTTCGATCGTGAACTGCTGGTCGGCGATGATCGATTTCACGATATCGCCGATCGAGATGAGACCGGCAAGTTTTCCGTTTTCGATAACGGGCAGATGGCGGGTGCGTTTTTCGGTCATCAGGGCCATGCATTCTTCAATCGGTTGGTCGAGGTGAATATACACGACGTGGGTTAACATGATTTCTTTAACCGCGTGGTTGGAGAAGCGCGGCCTTGGAGAATGACTTTGCACGCGTATTCACGCTCGGAAATAAGGCCGACGACTCGCGCGCCTTGGGTGACCACCAAAGCGCCGATCTCCTTTTCGGCCATGCGTTGGAGCGCATCGAATACGGTGGCATCGGGCTCGACGCACCAAACGTCGGTTCCTTTTACCTTTAGGATGTCTCTGACCGACTTCATAAGAGACCTCCTACTCGACCCGGTCGGGCGTTTTAGTTATAAGAAAGAACCAAAAGAGCCGAGCCGTGACTCACAGAGCATACAGGGTCTTGGGATTGTCGCACAGTATCCTTTCCTTCACCGCCGCACTGATACCTTCGAGTTTCTCTAAATTCCGTGATCGCATTCGACCTCGCTTGCCGAATCGGTGTGCCCGTAATCGGTGCCGATGACCAAACTGTGCTCGCCGGAAAAGTTGAGAACATGCGGGATGTCGTCGTTGGTCTGGCAGGTGACGAACACGTTGTTTTCAGCCAAACAGGTCTGTGGGAAACTTTCGCCCGGTCGATCGATAGCGAATCTTTACCTCTCGATAGATCCAAGGTATCCACTCGGCGGACGCTTCAATAAAGCCCCAGCGCAATTTGGGAAAAAGCTGCGGCACCTCGCTCATAAGATGGGTAAAACAGGCGGCAACGGTCGGCAACCGGAACATGAGAACCGGGCTAGCCGGAGAAGAACGATAAAGATCGCAGTAATCTCGATTGCCGTTGGCGATATGGACGGCGACGGCCATGTCGAGATTAGCCGCTGTTTCGTAGAGCGGGTAGAAATAGGGGTCCGCCAGGTGACGCGCCTCTTCCAACGGCCTCAGGCAAACCGCCACGGCGCCATTCTGCTTGGCGGTTTTGATCTGCGCAACGGCTTCGTCCATGATCATGCTGGGAACGACACAGGACCAGCGCAGTCTGCCGTGACTTTGTCGCCAGGTATCGGCGAGCCAGCGGTTCCAACTGCGGCACAGCGCCGCCTCGACCTCGGGGCGCTCGGACACCTGCTCGATCCACATGGTATTGTGCAGCACCTGAATATCGATGCCCAGCTCATCCATGTGCCTAAGTCGCAGTTCGACATCGTCCAACTCGCGAGCGGCCTGCGGCGTTTCCACATTCCGGCCGGTTTTTTCCGACATCGCCTTGAGCTCGCGCTCACTGAGTGTCGGGAAGCGGAAGCCGGCGATCTTGCCGTCGATGACCCAAGACTGCCGCGGGTTGCCCGGTGTCGAATGAATTTGCGGACGATACTTCTCTTCCGCTGGCTCCAGGTAGTCCCAAGTCCGCTCGGTTTCGAGCACATGAGCGTCGGCATCGACAACTGGAAATTCGCTTGGTTTGGACATGGCTCTTCTCCCTATGAGCGCACTGCGTTATTCGGTTCACGAGCTTCGCGCAAGACATAGCCTGGAAGCTAAATGGCAGTCAAGGTCGAATTCACCGTGTTCCGTTTGGCGCTTCGTCGGTTTCGTCATCCAGCCGCTACACGGTGCAATACTTCGCTTTTTAGCACACGCTCTTTGAGCCGCGGATAAAAGCTCAATGGATTGTCCCAGAAGATTTTTCGCTTCAATTCGTCGCTGACATCTTCGCGATTGATCAAGTTGGGGATGTCTTGGCTAAAGTCGCGCTGGTCGCGCTCGTGCGGATAGTCCGACGCCCAGATCAGGGCATTTTCATTGCCGACTTTCGCGGCGAGCGGCAGCGCCGATTCTTCGACTTCGACGGCGAAATAGATGTTGCCTTTTTTGACGTACTCGCTGGGCTTGAGTTTGCAGCGCGGCGAGTAGTGGCCTTTGCGCTCTTGCTCCTCGTCCATGCGGTCCATCATGTAGGGTACCCAACCGACGCCGCACTCGATGCAGCCGAATCTGAAATTGGGAAAGAGCTCAAAAACACCTTCGAACATCATGGCGACAAACTGGCGAATTTGCGCGAACGGGTGCTCCAAAGTATGTCCGATAGTGAAGTTATTGACCATGTCCAGACCGAGCGACGGCATGCTGAGGCCGCCGTGGGTCGAGACCGGCACATCAAGTCTCTGCGCTTCTTCCCACAACGGATAGAACTCCGGCGTGCTATAGAGACGACCACCGGGGGCGACAGCGGGCAGCACCGCCCCGACCATTCCCAGCTCGTCAACGCAGCGGCGCAGTTCTTTAACCGCTTCAGAAATGTCCTGTACAGGTAACAGCGCAACCCCGACCAGTCGCTGACTGGCGGCCATGAACTTATGGTAGAGCCAGTCGTTGTAAGCTTTGGCCATGCAGATCGCCCAGTCATGGTCCTGAATCGCGGCGTGAGTCAGGCCTTGCGTCGGATAGAGGACGGTTAATTCAATGTTGTTCTTGTCGAGAAAATTGAGCCAATCTCTGGCGCTCGGACCGCTTCCGCCACCCGCCCAGCCGCCGGGCTGGCGCAGTGAACGAAGATATCCGTCCATAGTGAGACCGGGCCAGAACGAATAGCTTTTGTGCCATTCCAGATCTTTGTACGGCGGCGCCGATGAACTCCTGGAGCTCGCTGTCGAGTTCCATCACATGGCCGTCAGCGTCGATAATTCGGTAGTCTGACATTTTATTCCTCCGGTCTTGGCAATCGATAAATTTTTCAGAAGAGTTCGAGATTTATTTATGAGGACCTTTCCGACCATCGCGGCAGCCATTTCACGGCCGCGCCGGGTGAGCTTGAAGGCCGCCGACGTTGTCCTATAATACCCCTGAATTATGGACATCAACCTGCTGCTCAAAACCGCCGCGGTCTTTTATTTTTTGGCGACGGCAAGTTTTATTTTTTACGTCTTAATGCGCAACACCGCCTCGCGCCTGCCGACTTTGGTTTTGCTCGGTGGTTTTGTGCTGCACACGGCAGCCCTGGGTCTGCATTTTTTTGTCGAAGGCTATCCCGCCGTAACCCAATTTTATGATGCGCTCGCGTTTAAAAGTTGGCTCATTGTCGCTCTTTACCTGGTCATTCAAATCAAATACCGGCTGACGGTTCTCGGCGCCATTGTCGCGCCGGTCGTCACCTTGATGACCCTTGCCGCCGCGGCGTTCGGCGCGGCCGGCGGCGAGTTGCCGCCAGGTCTGAAAACCTATTGGCTGCCGGTTCACGTCACCCTGGCGTTTCTCGGCAACGCGGTTTTCGCTTTGGCTTTTGCAGTGAGCCTGATCTACCTGCTGCAAGAGCGCGGTCTTAAACACAAGAAGATGAGCGCGCTTTTGAAGCGCATCCCATCACTGGAAACGTTGGACCGGTTGAATTATAGACTGCTCGTCTGGGGTTTTCCGCTCATGACTCTGGGGATCCTGACCGGCAGCTTGTGGGCGCGTGTCTACTGGGGCGATTTTTGGACCTGGGATGCGCGCCAGATCTCATCGGGAATCGCCTGGCTCTTCTACGGCACCCTATTGCATGCCCGGATTACCGCCGGTCTGCGCGGCAAAAAGGCAGCGATCCTCACGATGTTCGGATTTTGTGCGGTGCTTGGTTACTTTCTCTTTGGTGAGAGTTTATTTCCCAGCCGGCACGGGGGACGGTTCGAATAAGGTGCCAAAAGAAATCGTCATAGTCGGCTTAAATCACCTGAGCGCGCCCATCGACGTGCGCGAGAGCGTCGCCTTCGAAGACGGCTACGCGCGCCAGGTTCTGGGCAGGCTGAGCCGTTATACGAGCGTTCAGGAAAGCGTCGTGCTGTCGACCTGCAACCGCGTCGAGGTGGTCGCGGCGGTGTCTGATGCGCCGGCGGCCTGCGACCAGATCAGAGTCTTTCTCGATGAGCAGCGCGCCGGGCGCGGCGCAGACAATCTCGCGAAGCACCTCTATACGCACCAGGGCGCCGAGGCTGTGCGCCATCTTTTTCGCGTCGCCGCGAGCCTCGATTCCATGGTGGTGGGCGAGCCGCAGATCTTGGGCCAGCTCAAACAGTTCTATAATGCCGCGCGCGAGGCCGGCACTGTCGGAACCTTGCTCCACCGGCTGTTTCACCGCGCGTTTTTTGTCGCCAAAAGGGTGCGCACGGAAACCGCCATCGCCAGTCGCGCTGTGTCGGTAAGCTCGGTCGCGGTGGACCTCGCCAAGCGGATTTTCGACAGTTTCGACGACAAGACCGTGATGCTCATAGGCGCGGGCAAGATGGGCGATCTGATGGCGCGCCAGCTACAGCGTAGCGGTATCACGAGCTTGATGGTCACCAACCGGACCTTCGAACGCGCGGTATCACTGGCCGAGCGCATGCACGGCAGCCCGATCTTGTTCGAAGACTTTCCACGCTATCTCAAAATGGCGGATCTGGTGATTGGCTGCACCGGTACAACCGAGATTCTCATCGATGCCGCGGCCGTTGAAAAAGTGCTGCGCGAGCGCAAACAGCAAGCGATGTTCTTTATCGATATCGGTGACCGCAGAAACTTTGACGCGGCCATCAACGATATCGACAATGCCTACCTTTACAACATCGATGATTTGAAAGAAGTGGCCGAGGAGAATTTGCAGGAGCGCTCCAGCGAAGCGGAAAAGGCGGAAGAAATTGTTTTGCAGGAAGTGGCGCGCTTCGGCAGCTGGATTACCTCGCTGGAGCGAGCGCCGACAATCGCCGCGCTACGCGCGAGCTTCGACGACATCCGGCGGCGCGAGCTTACCCGCTCTTTGAGCGGAAGCTTAAAAAATTTATCGGCCGAGCAGCGCCAAGCGCTGGACGACATGACGGCGGCGATGATCAACAAAATGTTACACCTGCCGATCTCACATTTGAAGAAAGATCGCGCGGAAGACGACGATGAGGAATCATTGTATTTGGCGGCGTTGACGAAACTGTTCGGCCTGGAGGGCAAATGATGGCTCAAAACCTGGTGCGCGCGAGCAGGCCGGCGGGGTCGGTTTCGTGAAAGCGCTTCGGGTTGGCACTCGGGGAAGCGCCCTTGCTTTGGCGCAGGCCAACTGGGTCAAGACTGAAATCGAACGCCATTGGCCCGAGGCGACGGTAAGCCTCGCCATCATCAAGACCAGCGGCGACCGCCTGATCGAAGCTTCGCTTCAAGCCATCGGCGGCAAAGGGGTCTTCACCAAAGAGATCGAGGAGGCGCTGCTCAGGAATGAAATCGACCTGGCTGTGCATTCGATGAAAGACCTGCCGACGGAATTGGCGCCGGGCCTTGCCATCCTCGCCGTGCCGGAACGGGAAGATCCGCGCGATGTATTGGTCTCTGCCAGTGGCGCGCGTTTCAATGAACTGCCCGCGGGCGCGCGCATCGGCACCGGCAGCCTGAGACGCAAGGCGCAACTGCTGCATTGCCGCTCCGATCTTTCAGTGGAGCCGATTCGCGGCAACATCGATACCCGGCTAAATAAGCTCGACGCCGGCGCAGTTGACGCTCTGGTGATGGCGGCGGCGGGACTCAAGCGCATCGCTAAAGCGGACCGGATCAGCGAATTTCTTGCCGCAGATATCTGCGTCAGCGCCGTGGCTCAAGGAGCTCTGGCGATCCAGGGGCGAGATGACCGCGGCTTGGCTGAGGAGTTAGAGTTTCTCCACGATCTGCCTAGTTATCTCGAAGTACAGGCCGAGCGCGCGCTCCTCAGCCGCCTCGGCGGCGGCTGCTACGTACCGGTGGGAGCCCGGGCGCAGATTTACGGCGAGTTGATCGAGATTGATGCCATTGTCGCTGATCCCAACGGCCATGAGTTTTACCGTGCCGAGCTCGCGGGGATGGCGGAGAAAGCCGAAGCATTAGGAAAAGAGTTGGCTGATCGTTTGCTGAACCAGGGCGCGCAAAAGATCCTGGCCCGGCTGCAAGGGGAGACGGGCAAAGCTGAGTCATGAAAAACCTGGTCTCGACGGCTGGAGATGACCTGCCGCTCCGCGGCAAGCGCATTGTAATCACGCGGGCGCGCTCGCAGGCGCGACCCCTCGCGCTGGCCATCGAAGATCTCGGCGGCGCGGTGATCGAATTTCCCACCATCGAGATTCAGCGGTCGGCGGATCTAAGCGCGCTCGATGAAGCCATTAAGAATCTCTATCGCTACGACTGGCTGATGTTCACCAGCACCAACGGTGTCGAGATTTTCTTAGAGCGCATGGTCGATCTCGCCGTCGACCGCGCACTGGCCGGCGCAAGTTCAGTTCGCGGCCATTGGCCCTGAGACGGCGAAACGTTTGCAGGCAGCCGGGGTGAAGAATTGCCTGGTGCCCGGGACTTATCAGGCCGAGGGCATTCTCGAAATGCTTCGACCGGAGGACATACGCGGCAAGCGCATATTGATTCCACGCGCGGCAAAAGCCCGAGAAGTATTGCCCGTTACGTTAATACAGTGGGGCGCCGACGTCGATGTGATTGAAACTTATCGGACGATCGTTGCACAAGCGGACACTGGAGAACTGCAACAGAGACTCCGGCAGCGCGCCATCGATATGATTACCTTCACGAGTTCAAGCACGGTCACCAACTTTGCGCGGCTCTTCGACGGCCGGCGGTTGGCCGACATACTGGGTGAAACGCCGATTGCCTGCATCGGACCGATCACCGAAAATACCGTCCGAGAATTGGGCGGGGTGGCGGCGCTGTCGGCGCATGAGTTCACGATTGCCGGTTTGGTGCGCGCGATGGTGGAATATTTCCGCGGCGATTCGGAGAAACAATGAATTTTCCAGGTTACCGGCCGAGGCGACTGCGGCGCAATGAAAAAATCAGGGCGATGGTGCGCGAGACCAGCCTCGCCGCGAGCAATTTGATTTATCCGCTTTTTGTCGGCCCAGGGAAGGACCCGGCTCGTCCGGTCGTATCCATGCCCGGCGTCGCGCAGTTGACTGTCGCCGGCGCGGTGCGCGAATCGGCGGAGGCCAACGCGCTCGGCATACCGGCGGTCATTCTATTTGGCATACCCGAACAAAAAGACGGCGCGGGCAGCCAAGCCTACGCCGACAACGGCGTGGTGCAGCAGGCTATTCGCGCCATCAAGGAGAAAGTTCCCGAGCTCATTGTGATCACCGATGTCTGTTTGTGCGAATACACCGATCACGGTCACTGTGGCGTGATTAAAAACGGCGACGTCGATAACGACAGCACTCTTGAGTTGCTCGCCCAGGAAGCTTTGTCTCACGCCCGCGCCGGCGCGGATATCGTCGGCCCGTCCGACATGATGGATGGGCGCGTCGGCGCGATCCGCAAGGCACTGGACGACAACGGCTTTACCCACATTGCAATCATGGCCTACGCGGCCAAGTACGCATCGGGATTTTACGGGCCTTTCCGCGAAGCCGCGGAGTCAACGCCGCAGTTCGGCGACCGCCGCTCCTATCAGATGGACCCGGCCAACGCCGATGAGGCGCTGCGCGAAGTTGAAATGGATATCGCTGAAGGCGCGGATATCGTGATGGTCAAACCGGCGCTTGCTTATCTCGACATTGTCTATCGGGTGAAGCAAAAATTCGGCTATCCGGTGGCGGCCTATAACGTCAGCGGTGAATACTCGATGATCAAAGCGGCAGGAGCCAACGGCTGGATCGACGAG
Organism: uncultured delta proteobacterium; assembly: GCA_963801935.1. Lineage (GTDB taxonomy): Bacteria > Desulfobacterota > Binatia > UBA9968 > UBA9968 > DATACQ01. The sequence goes on along the minus strand of CAWDHA010000013.1, from coordinate 66,909 downwards.
GAACGGATCATGCTGGAAGTTTTGTATGCCATCCGGCGCGCCGGCGCCGACCTGATTCTTACCTACTTCGCCAAGGATGCGGCAAGATTGCTGCAGATGAGGGCGAACTAAAAATAAAATGACCGATGACCGAAGACCGGCTTATCATCCGCCTTCGGTCTGCTCTCGTCAGCGCGACCGGAGAGGCTTTCGCCTCGGACGTAATCTCGTGAATAATCCGAGCTAACGTTACTGCGAATCTTGATACCAGTCGGTTTTCGGCTTGTCCTGGCCGCGCCGATCTGGCCTTTTGCCGAATTGGTCAAGTAAACGTTGTTTCTCTTCTCGCTCGAGCCGCTCTAGTAGCCGCTCCCTTATTCGCTCTAGTAAACGCTCCTTCTCTCGTTCGATTTCCAATCCTCGTTGCCGCTCCGGCTCACTCTCCCAACTATCTTTCTGCCGTTCGGTCTTTCCCGACCGCGGCGCTTCACGCCCGGGGTCGGAGCGCGGCTGCGGCGGCGGCTGGGGCGCCTGTCTGGGCCGCTCTCCCAACCACCAGTCTTTGACTAAGCCAAACAGCCATTCCTTGGCGATTTCCATATAAGGTTCCCAAATGGAGTCATCGGGCCGGGAAAATGGATAGCGCGCGAAGGTATCGATCAAGCGCGCCGCCAGCGCTTGCTGAAAAAAATCGCCGACGACGAGTATCGCGTTGTGGCCGCCCTCGCCCCAATAGTTGCTGCGCATAGTGACCCGCGGGTCGTTAAAGCCGACCCACGAGCCGGCGACCAGTCGCGGATGCATCAGGATAAACCAGCCATCGGTATTGTTCTGCGTGGTGCCGGTTTTTCCCGCGACATCGCCGCGCACCGTGAAGCGCGCGCGCAACGCTTGCCCGGTGCCCTGGTCGATTGCGCCGCGCAACATGTCGGTTAAATCCTCCACGGTCTTTTCAGATACGACGCGCTTGCCTGCGTTTTTGTACTCGGCGAGCACGTTACCGCTCTTATCAGTAATGCGGGTGATGAAGATAGGCTGGCGATAGTTACCGCCGGCAGCGATGGTGCTGTAGGCGGAGACCATCTCCAACGGCGTGACTGGACTCGTGCCCAAAGCCAGCGCCGGCACTTCATCGAGCTTGCTCCGGTTAACTCCCATGCTGCGCGCAAGTTCCGCGGTCTTTTTGACGCCGATTTCCTGCATCACCTGGACGGTGATGGTGTTCTTCGAATGGATCAGACCCTCGCGCGCGGTCATTTGCCGGCCGCTCGGCTGCGCCAGGTCGGACGGACGCCATACCGATCCGTCCGGCAGGCGGATTTCCAGAGCGCGGTCGGTGAAGCGTTTGTGCGGCGACATGCCGTGCTCCAGGGCGGCGCCGTAGACGAATGCCTTGAATGTCGAACCGGCTTGGCGCCGGGCTTGCGCCACATGATCGTACTGATCGCTATTGAAATCGCGGCTGCCGACCCACGCCTTGATCTCGCCGGTGGCGGGATCAATCGCGACAAAGCCCGCTTGCAAACGGGTTTTCGCGGCGCGCAGCTTGGCCATGAATTCGCCGTTGGCTTTGAGCTGCGCGAGCGCGTCCTCGGGCGCGGTGCCGGCGGCCACCGCGCTGCGATAAGCCGAAGATTCGCGGATAAAGACGTCGATCAAGCCGGCCTTGGTCTTCCAGAAATGAGCGAACGGCTGCACGCGCCGGCGCATCTCGACGTAAGCACCTGTGCTCGACGATAACAATCGTTCGGAGCTCGATGCCCACTCTACGTCCGCCACCGCCTGCAAACCTTCCATCTGCCGGCTGACCGCCTGGTTGGCAACCGCCTGCAAACGCGAGTCGATGGTGGTGTGCACCATCAAGCCGTCGGCATAAATGTTGAGGTCATTACGGTCCGCCCATTCGATCAGCCATTTACGAATGTGCGCGGCGAGATGGGGCGCCGGACCGATGGACTCCGGCTGGCGTTCAAAATCGAGGCGGATCGGCCGGGTTTTCAAACTGGCGAAATCTGCCTGGCTCAACACGTCGGCGATTGACCATTTGCGCGAGCACGATGTTGCGGCGCCGGAGCGCGCGCTCGGGATTGAGCACCGGGTTGTAGTAGCTCGTGCCTTTCAACATCGCGATCAAGGTGGCGCTTTCGATGACATTCAGTTTGCTAGCGGGCTTGTCGAAGTAGGTGCGCGCGGCCATCTCGATGCCGAAGGCGTTGTACAGAAACGGCATGCTGTTCAAATAGGTTTCGAGTATTTCCTTTTTGGTATAGGTGTATTCGATTTTGATCGCGGTGATGGTTTCCTTGATTTTCCGCGTGATCGTTCGTTCGCGGCCGATTTCCTCCGGGTATAAGTTGCGCGCGAGCTGCTGGGTGAGAGTTGAACCGCCTTCCGTATCGCCGGCGAGGGTGCGCAGGGCGGCGCTCGCGGTGCGCCACAAATCGATACCGTAATGCTCGTAAAAACGGTGGTCTTCGGTGGCGATCAGCGCATTGATCACATGGGGCGAGACCTGGCTCAACCGTACCCATTGGCGGTTCATCGGCTTAAAGATCGCCAGCCGCCTGCCGTCGGACGAAATCAGCATGCTCGGTTGGTCGATTTTGGCTTTGCGTAGATCAGCGATGCTCGGCGTGAACGGTATCAGAATGATCGCGTAGAGGGACAAGAGCGCAATGCCAACTGCGCCCAACGACGCCAGCAGCTTGACGCCATAAAGTATCCTGACGCGCAAGCGTAGAGTTGGATCCAGAACCGGCCTGAAATAGCGCGCGAGCCAGCTATACAGGCGCCGGGCCGGGCTCAAAAGTTTTTCGTAAGCGTCCACGGGTTCCTTAGCTTAGACGAGACGTCCTAATCAAGATCATAATATTGAATTTACATGAAAGGACGCTAGAGAAGCCAACAGACTGGCAGTTAGCAAAGAATGAGGTGATTTATTTTGATTCAATCATACGAACAACGAGCTGCTAGCTTTTCCGTTCATGGACCCAGATGATAATATCTAGCGACACTAGTTTGCATAAATAACGGGGCAAAAGTAGTATCCATCGCGATAGCGTCTCGATCTCTCCAAGACAAAAGATATAAAGGTGATCACGGGAGGAGTCTTGAGCCAATTTGTATTGTTGCCGGTACTTTCATTTTTATTAGTCGAACCATCCCACCTAGTCTGATCACTTCGGCAAAAACCAGTACGCGGAAAAGGTCAAAGAGTTTGAGGAGCTGTTCGTCCAGCAAAAGTTTCGCGCGCGTTGATTGACGGAAGACGCATGGGCGGGGTGATTGACGCCGACGGCCATGTTTTTGAGATCGACGAGTCTGGGCAAGCCATACGGACGCAAAATTCGCTGACCGCTGGCCGAGGCTCGTAACAGACGCGACCGGCCGCAGGTTTATCTGTTTGAAGGGCGATATTCGCATACCGGGCGAGAGGTGGTCCGCCGGAAGGGACTTCGGCGGCGCGGCTCCGCGAAGGCGCGTCAAATCCGCGCGCCGCCTTGACGATATGAACGTCCAGGGCATCGACGTTGCCGCGCTGTTTCCGGAGCTTCTCTCTGCGCGCTTGCGGTTGGATCGAAGACCCGGATCTGGCCTCGGCCGTCGCCTCAAGAACTACCTGGAGAATAGCGCCGGCAGCGGAGCTTTGCTGCGCGCGCAAGTAATTGGCGCTCGAGAAGTTTCGAAGACCCCGGTTCGACGTCGGGCCACTTCCTGCCCCGCGATCTCCTGGTGAACGCAGAAAGGATCTGATACTTTGCGAGAATTTATTGCTTTAGGGAGAAAAACTTGCAGGCACTAGACAGTAGCCACAAGCTATACGAGCTTTCCAAAATTGTCCGCCGGGCGCATAAAGTCGAACTCAAGATGGAGGTGTTTAATGGAACAGCGAGTTTGGGATCAGTATTTAACCGAGCGCGATCGGGTCCATCTGGCGATGCGGCCGCCGCGGCGCCGGGGATTTGGCGAGAAGCCTGCTTTGCTGCTCATCGATCTGTATCGCTGGGTATTCGGCGACGAGCCGGAACCGATTTTGGCAGCCATCAAAAAATGGCCGAGTAGCTGTGGCCTGGAGGGTTGGAACGCAATCCCGCAGATTCAAAAGCTGCTAGCTAAAGCACGCCAGGCGAACATCCCAATCATCTACATGACCGGGCTCGATGGCGCCGGTGTGGCAGCGCGCTCGCCCGAGCGCGAGTCGGAACTTGAAGGGCAACAAAGACCCCGAAGCACAAGACCGGCTCAGGCGCCGGTTTGACATTATCGACGAGGTCGAGCCGCTTCCAGGCGAGGCCGTGCTGCGCAAGGCTTCGCCGAGCGCATTTTGGGGGACGCCGCTGATCGGCCATTTGAATGCTCTTCATGTTGATACGATCATTACCTGCGGCGAAAGCACCAGCGGGTGCGTGCGCGCGAGCGTCGTTGACGGCTGCACTTATCGCTTTCGCATGACGGTTGTGGAGGAATGCGTCTTCGATCGCCATGAGGCGGCCCATGCGATGAATCTCTTCGACATGAATCAGAAGTATGCAGATGTGCTGCCGCTCCAAGAGGTATTGGACTATTTGGATCGTCGGCGCAGCCGGCAGGCGGGCAGCGAAACCAGAACTGAAGAAGAAGCGAGCCGCGCGACCGGCATGGTGCAACAGCTTCAGACATGAGGCTTGCGGCATGAGCTCCGCAGCGCGTAGCTACGCCGCTGAGCGCGGCTCGCGGTCTCGGGGTTCCCTTGCTCTCAGCCGGCCGCCGCTCTCGCCCATCGATGCAGTCGCTCACCGCGGGCCGAACCGTATTGTTCTGGAGCCCGTGAAATGCGCCGCAGAGGGAGCGAGGCGCGCTGATAGCGGCGCGACGACCCGAGAAATTCGAATTTCGACAGAGGCGCAAGCAGCCCGGCCGCGCCGGAGAGGCTTGCTCTCCGGAGTGCTAACAATCTGATCAAAACCATATATGACCAGTCCTCTCATATCGTTTTTCACGAGCCTCGGCGGCCGGCGAATAGTGCAAACCGTCACGCCCGAGCGCACCCTGGCGGACGTCGTTTTGCCGCCGCAAACCCGGCGGACGTTGGAACAGGCACTGGCGGAGGTCCGCAATCACGCCTTGATTTTCGGCCGCTGGGGTCTAGGCGAGCGACACGCCTCGGGGCGTGGCCTGGCGTTTAACTTTGCCGGGCCGCCCGGAACAGGAAAGACGATTTGCGCCGAGGCTATCGCCCATGAGCTCGGCATGAAGCTGCTGGTGGTCGATTATGCCGAGGCAGAGTCCATGTGGGTCGGCGAAACTCCGAAAAACATAGTCGCGGCATTTCGCTCGGCGGTGGAGAAAAACGCGGTGCTGTTTTTTGACGAAGCCGACGCGATCGCGGCGCGCCGCTCCGTCGGCGCGCCGATGCGCTCTGACCGCGAGGCTAATCTGACCGTCAATGTACTGCTTCGTGAATTGGAGGCGTTCAACGGCATAGTGATTTTCGCCACCAATCTCGCCGCCAACTTTGACCCGGCTTTTGAGCGGCGCATTCGCACCCATGTGCTTTTTGAGATCCCGGGAGTGGAAGAGCGCGCTGAGATTTGGCAGTTGCAGATTCACCCGAGAAAGACCCCGCTGGCGGCCGACGTCGATTTCCGGATCCTTGCCGAACGCTACGTCGTCAGCGGTGGTGATATTAAGAATGCAGTTATCAAAGCCGCAGCCGCGGCGGCAGCCGAGCCGGGGGCGGATCTCGGTAAACGCATTCATCAGCGCCACTTTGAAAGTGGCGCTGAAGATGTGCTCTCGGCAAAAAATGTAATGCGGCAATCGCTCTTCACCGGCGGCGCTGGTGCGTTGATCGATCCGGCCAAGGTGCTGGCAAACGTCGAGGCGCACTGGCGCATTGCCATAGTGACGGCCTTAGGACTCGCCGGCACGGCGTTTCTCGCCGCGCTGTTAGCCCTGGCGTTATTGCTTTTTCGCGGCTGATTAGCAAGCAGCGTTAAGGCAGAGCTAAAAAAGCACTTTTACCGGAGAACTAGATCTAAAGTTACACGGGCGGCTCAGGCGGAATCGGTGGACCGGGTATCGGATCGCCGGGTGGCTCACGTGGATCGGGCTCTGGAACTGGTCCCGGTCCGGGGTCGGGCCGATATAAAATAAACGCGCTGTACGGACCCATGGGCGCCATCAAGCTGCCGGGCGGTTCTCTGCCGCAATGACCGGCACCGAGAGTATCGCCGCGCGGCGGATAATCGTCAGCTCGCTCTTAACGCCGATTTTCTGGTCGGTCAAGTGGGTATGCAGGTCATCGACACCTTTGATCGGCAGGGCATCGATCGCAATAACGACATCGCCTTCAATGACGCCGGCTTTTTCGGCTGGGCTGTCCTTTCTCGACCGCTAGCACGAGCACTCCACTGGCCGTAAGCAGGTTCAGCTGGCGCGCCAGCGGACGCGGCAGGGTGACATTTTGCCCGCCCACTCCCAAAAAACTTCGCCGGACGCGGCCGTCGCGCATCAAACGCACGGCGACAAACTTTGCGCTATTGATCGCAATGGCAAAGCAAATGCCTTGCGCCGGCAAGATGATCGCGGTGTTGACGCCGATCACTTGCCCGCGCGAATTGACCAGCGGTCCGCCGGAGTTTCCCGGATTGAGCGCAGCGTCGGTCTGGATCACGTCATCGATCAGACGTCCGGAATTCGAGCGCAGCGAGCGGCCCATGGCGCTCACCACGCCGGCGGTCACGGTGCATTGAAAGCCATAGGGATTGCCGACGGCGACGACCAGCTGGCCGACTCGTATGGCGTTGGAATCGCCGAGCTCGGCGGCGATAAGATTGGGCGCGTCGACGCGGATGACAGCCAAGTCGGTATCTGGATCATCTCCCACCAAACGGCCTAAATAGCGCCGGCCATCCGCGAGCGCGACATCGATCTGATCGGCGCGGTGCACCACGTGACTGTTTGTTAAAATGAAACCGTCGGGCGTGAAGATGACGCCCGAGCCGCTGCCCCGGCGCGGGGTGGCGCCGCGCATCGCTGCCGATTCCGCTGCTGGCGGCTTTTGGCTGATCTCGATATTGACGACCGACGGGCTGATTCTTTCGGCTGCCTGAATGACGGCACTCGAGTAGGCGTCGAGTAAATCGCCGTCGTCCGCGCGCGCGCCGTTGGCTGGAGTCTTGGGAGTAAAAATTTCGTTGGCGACAAGCTGCAATGCGGGTTTCATGGTCGCAAGAATTTAACTACTCGCGCTCCGCTTGTAAAGGCCGTTCCTGGATTGATCCTCGAATGCTTGCCTGGCGGCCCGAGCATTCAGTAGAAGGTCGGCCGAGTAAGCTCTCATAGATGAAGATCCGGCTGACCCATTAGGTGGCGTTCCAGGCGACTGGCGGCTTGACGGCGCTCGACAGGCGCACTAGGCTGCGTGCAAAGCGCGGGTGCGCTATCAAGCGCAAGGGTCCCATCTGCTTCAAGGAGGAAACATGAAAGATGTGTATCAATTTACGGTGCGGCTTGTGCTCTTGGTCGGGTTGGCTACCGCTCTACTCGGAATCGACCGGCCCTCGGTCTCTTTGGCTGCGGAGAAAACTTCACAGAGGGTCAATGTCGCTTATAGTTCGATCTCCGGAAACAACGCCACGCTCTGGGTGACCCAGGAGCGAGGATTTTTCAAAAAATATGGACTGGATGTGCAAATCGTGTTGATTGAATCCGGCACCACAACGGTGCAGTCCTTGATCTCCGGAGAAATCGGATTCGCTCACATGGCCGGCGCTGCCGTACTGCAGAGCAACCTGCGCGGTGCCGATGCGGTGATGATCGCCGGAGTGGTCAACACGCTGATCTTCCAGCTATACACCGACAAAAGCATCAGCCGCCCCGATCAGCTAAAAGGCAAAGCCGTAGGCGTAACCCGTTTCGGTTCGTCGACCGATTTTGCCATGCGCTATGCTCTGGAAAGATACGGCCTCCAGCCCGATAAGGATGTCACGATTCTGCAGTTGGGAAATGTGCCGGCCATCCTGACCGCTCTCGAGGCGGGCAAACTGCAGGGCGCGATGCTTTCGCCGCCAACCACCTTGAGGGCTAAAAAAGCGGGATTTCCGGTGCTCGCGGACCTGCAAATGTTGGGACTGGAATACCAGCACACCGGGATCGCGACAACCCGAGCCTTGATCAAGTCCAGACCGGAATTGGTCCGCGACTTTATGCGCGCTTACGTCGAAGGAATCCATTATGCCAAGACGCACCGGCGCGAAACCTTGGAGATCCTGGCGAAGTATCTGCGCACGGACGACAAGGACATCTTGGACGAGACCTACGAGAATATCGTGCTCACCCTGGTTCCCGAAAAACCTTATCCCACCCTCAAAGGGATTCAGATTATGTTGCGCGAGATGGGCGCGAAAGATGTGCCTGCGCGCACGGCTAAGCCTGAGCAGTTCGTCGATTTCACCTTTATAAAAGAACTCGACGGCTCGGGTTTTATCGATCGTCTTTATAAATCTCAGTCGACTGCGAAGGCGCCGCCGGCGCGCATCGAACCCGCGCCGGCACCTGCCGTTGCCAGTAAAGCTCAGCCCGCACCGGCCCCGCGCGTCCGAACCGCCGCCGGTGGCGCCGCTTGCGAGCAAATCGACAGCGCCTGCCGGCGCCAAGGCCGCGCCGGCCGAGGACAAAACCAAGCTGGCTATGAAAACCGAAAAGCCCGAACCGGTGCAAGCGGCGTCCCAATCCCAGGCCGCAGTCGGCCAGGCCGCCGGTACCGCCTATGTCGTAGAGGCCGGCGACAATCTGAGCAGAATCGCGTTCAAGTTTTACAACTCGAACTACAAATGGAACAGGATTTTTGAAGCCAACCGTGACACGTTAAAAAATCCTCATTATATTTACATCGGGCAAAATTTAATCATTCCGCCCGATGATGGACGCTAACCGAGAGCGGTTCAGTGCGTCAGACAATTGACGCTCGGGGCGCACGCCCGGCCCGGTTTGATCCGGCCGCGCTCTGGCCGCAGTTGATCTTTAAGGAGTCGTCTATGGCATACTATTTAAGCGCCGCTTTAGATCGGCGGCGGGCGCGAAGATGGGCTCGCTGAAGATCGATAAAATCCCGGCCGGCGCTGAATTGAATGCCGCGGTAGCGGAACGCGTCATGGGGTGGAGAGACTTGAGACGGCAGAGCGACCGTTACTGGGGTCGCAAAAAGGATAGAGCGGGTCGTTGGCGGCGCGCCGCCGTACACGACTATTGCCACGAGCCGACTGCGTCAATCCTTATCGAAGAGCGGATGAGAGAGCTAGGTTTGTTCGATTACTACGAGAGGGAACTCGCAAAGATTGCCAAGGCCGGGAAGCTGCCGGTCCTCCTGGGCTTCTCCGGATCAGCGCTGCCGCGCCGCGATAAACACGATGAGAGACCGTAAAACGTAAAGCCTTATTAGTCGATGAATCCTGATACAGCCAAGCAGATCAAGATCGGAACTTCCGGTTATGCTTACGCCGGCGCGCCGCCGAAGGGCTGGTTTGGCGCGTTCTACCCCGAAAAGAAACCCAAAGGCTTTGATGAGCTGAGATATTATTCGCAGATCTTCAACGCCTGCGAAATCAATAATACTTTTTACCGGCCGCCTTCCGAGGCAATAGCAAAGTCTTGGGCGAGCAAGACCCCGGCGGATTTTGTGTTCGCCATCAAACTCTGGCAAAAGTTCACGCACCCGATGAAGATCAGTCGCCAGAAGTCTGAAGAGCAGTGGCACGCGCCCACCCAGGAAGACATTGACGAGTTTCGCAAAGGCATTCTGCCGCTCGCCGAAGCCGGGAAATTGGCGTGCTCTCTTGCTGCAGTACCCCGCCGGATTTCACCGCTCGGCGGAAAATATCGACAAAGTTCAGAACACTCTCAGGTGGTTTTATGACTATCCGAAAGTCGTTGAGCTGCGCCACAGTAGCTGGGACGAGCAGGCGGCTCAAGTCAAGCAGCTGTTGCTGGAAAACAGAGCGAGCGGGGTGATGATCGACGAACCGAAGTTCGCCACCTCCATCGGTCAGGCAGCCGAGTCGATCGGCGATATCTTTTATTTTCGCGCGCACGGCCGTAACGCTAAAGCATGGTGGCATGCGAAAGAATCCTGGCAGCGCTACGACTATCTATATTCGCGACAAGAATTAAAGAGCCACGCCGAGCGCATAAAAATCGCTACGGCAAAGCCCGGCGTCAAAAAAGCGTTCGCGTTTTACAATAACCATGCGCGAGCGAACGCCGCTGCCAATGCGATCATGCTCTGCTCAAGAACTCGATGTCCGGCTGAATGCGATGCCGGCGGAGGCCATGGTAGCCAAGTTTCCCGACATGCTGCAGCGGCCGGACGGCTATGACCACGGGGCTTCGAAGCCGCGCGCGGTGGCGCTGGCTCAAAACAGGCGCTATGCGCCAGCGCAGCGGCCGCTACGAAGTTTTGTGAAAGCGCCAAGCGATAGGAGAAACATCATGTCCTGGCAATCGTACAACGACGTTACGATCCCTTCGTTCATGTATGGTACGGCCTGGAAAAAAGAGGCAACGACACAGTTGGTCCAACTGGCAGTGGCGTCGGGCTTCAGGGCGATCGATACAGCCAATCAACTGATCCACTACCAGGAAGCGCTGGTGGGCGAAGCCTTGCAGGCACTCGAGCGCCAAGGGATAGAGCGCCACAGCCTGTTTCTCCAAACAAAGTTCACTCCGGTGGGCGGCCAGGGCGGGCAAACCCCCTACGATCCTGGCGCCGATATCATGACCCAAGTAAAACAGTCCTTCGACGGCTCGTTGGCGCACCTGCGCACCGACTATGTCGATTCATATGTTTTGCACGCTCCCTATTCGCGGCGCGGCTTAGGGGCCGCGGATTGGGAAGTCTGGGCGGCGATGGAAGATCTCTACCGCGCCGGCAAAACTAAAATGATCGGCGTCAGCAATATCACAGCCGATCAGCTAGCAGAGCTTGTGGAACAGGCGAATGTCAAACCGATGGTAGTGCAAAACCGCTGTTTTGCCGCGCTCGGGTGGGACCGAGAAGCGCGGCAGATTTGCCGGCGCGAAAGCATCATCTACCAGGGTTTTTCGCTGTTGACCGCCAATCGCGAAGTCCTGATTTATCCGGAAACTCAAAAAATCGCGAGACGCCTCGGTGTCACTCCCGCGCAAGTGATATTTCGCTTTGCCATGCAAGTGGGGATGCTGCCGTTGACCGGCACGACCAGCGAACAACATATGAGAGAAGACCTCCAGGCTGAAAAACTTTCTCTTTCCAGCGAAGAAGTCAGCCGGATTGAAGCGATTGCGCGCTAGTAATTCCGGTGACTTCCGATAGGCAGGCCGTGAAATTCGCCGCCGACCGTATGCTAGGCAAACTGGCCAGGTGGCTCCGTCTCATGGGTGAGGACGTCATCTATGGGCCGCATCTTTGCGGTTATGGTTTGATTCGCGCGGCTCGGCAAGATGGCCGCCTGATTCTTACCCGCGACCGCCGTCTCAAACAGAAACAACCGCCGGATTTTCTGTTTATCGACAGCGACCGCTACCGCGAGCAGCTGCGCCAGGTCGTGCGCGCTTGCAACCTCGACCCAGTGAAGCGGGCGTTTACACGCTGCGCTGAATGCAATGCAATGCTGGAGCCGCGGGTCAAAGCGGCCGTTGAAACTCTGGTCCCATCGTATGTCTTTTCGACCGAGGAGCGGTTTTTCGCTTGTCCCGAATGCCGCCGCATCTACTGGCCGGCGACGCATCACGAGAAAATGCTAACTGAGCTCAGGAAAATTGCCGTTTCTGAATCTGGAAAATAGCTGGTTGGTATGCTAGAAGAAGAATTTGTCGTTGTTCCTTCGTGGCCGCTGGTCATAGTTTCTAAGATATTTAGATCATGTGAAGTCGCGCGCTCGCTTGCGGCAAGCGGGCGGGCTGAAGCTTGCAAACCAACGGCGCGCTCCGATGGTAAACTGATATCGCAGGCCGTAACGCGCACTAGCTGTTGTTATTCCCCGGTAGCTCAGTCGGTAGAGCAGTTGGCTGTTAACCAATTGGTCGGGGGTTCGAGTCCCTCCCGGGGAGCCAGATTCCGATTCCGCTTCGATGATTCGCCAACGAGCCATCGAAGCGGATCCACCAACTCAGTCGCAACATAATCTCTACAATATCTTCTTTGGAGGTATGCTGATGGCATCGTCGAAACAGTTCGTGGGCAATCCCACTCCCCGTGTCGAAGGCGAAACCAAGGTCAATGGCAAGGCGAAGTACGCCGTTGATATAGTCTTGCCGGGTATGCTGTGGGGTAAGCTCGTGCGCAGCCCGATTGCTTCCGGCAAGATCAAACGCATCGACACCAGCAAAGCGCAGGCGCTCCCCGGCGTGCATGCGATCGTGACCGGCGCGGATTGCGCTGGGCTTAAAATCGGCCGGCGGCTTTACGATATGCCGATCCTGGCCGACGGTGAAGTAAGGTTTATCGGCGAAAAAGTCGCGGCCGTGGCGGCCGACAATGAAGACATCGCCGAGGAAGCCGTGAATTTGATCGAGGTCGAGTTTGAAGAAACCGAGCCGCTGCTCGATCCGGTGGAAGCCCTCAAACCCGGAGCGAAATTGATCCATCCCGAGGTGGCAACCTACAAAGGATTGCCTAAGCCACTCAAGGAAGCGACCAACGATTTCGTCTATGTGACCTGGGGCAAGGGCGACATCGAGACCGGATTTAGCCAGGCCGACGTAATCGTCGAGAACACTTTTACAACTCCCGTGGTGCATCAGAGTTATATCGAGCCGCACTCCTGCGTCGTCAGCGCGGCAGCCGACGGCTCGGCGGAGTTCTGGTCGTGCAGTAAGGTGCCTTACGGCGTCCGCGAACAGGTGGCCAACGCGCTCAAGCTGGCGCCGGAAAAACTTAATTTCAACCCGGTCTACATCGGCGGCGACTTCGGCGGCAAAGGCGATTTTATGGATCTCGCCGTGGTGTATCTTTTGTCCAAAAACGCGGGGCGGCCGGTAAAGATGGTCATGGACTACGAAGAGGAGTTAATTGCCGGCAATCCGCGCCATGCTTCGATCATCGATGTCAAGACCGGCGTGAAAAGGGATGGCACCCTGGTGGCGCAGCGCATGAGCTTTATCTTCGACAGCGGCGCCTACGGCGCGTTCAAACCCAACGCCTTTCTCAACGGTCCCCACCTGTCCGCCGGGCCGTACAAGATTCCTCACGTGTTTATCGAGGAACACATGGTCTACACGAACAAAATCCCCTGCGGTCATATGCGCTCGCCGGGCGATCCCCAGGGATTTTTCGCTAATGAGAGCCAGATGGATCTGGTCGCGAAAAAACTGGCCATGGACCCGATCGAGTTCCGCCGCAAGAACTTGATGCATGACGGCGATATCGATCCGACGGGCGAGGAGTACAGCTACATCAAAACCGACGAGACGCTTAAAAAGGCGCTGGAGGATTCGGGCTACGAAAGACCTAAGCCGAAAAACGTCGGGCGCGGCATCGCGATGGTGCAGTGGGCACCTGCCGGCGGCATCGGAACGGTCGCGATCTCGCTTGATAAAGAAGGCGTGGCGACGATTTCCTCCGCCATGGCTGATCAAGGCGCGGGCACTTACACGGTGCTGAGTGAAATCGTCGCCGAAGAGCTCAAGATGCCATTGAGCCAGATCAAGGTTCAGCAACTGGATACGCAGACGGGTGTGAAAGATACCGGCGTCGGCGGCAGCCGGGCGACGCGCGTCTATGGCAACGCCGGCTACGAGGCCGCGCTCAAAGCGGTGGCGGCGATCAAACAAGCGGCGGCGAGCGAGATGGGGGTGGCGGCGGATGAAATCACTCTGGTGAAGGGAGCGGCGCTGCACCCGCGCCTGGAGCGGCGATTGACCTACGGTGAAATCGTCAAAGCCAAGGGAGCGCCGATCGCGGTCGATGCGACTTTTAACGATAATTCCAAGGTTCACGCGGCGTCCATGTGCGTCCAGGTGGCGGAAGTGGAAGTTGACCCGGAAACCGGACGGGTCGAGCTCAAGAAATTCACTTCGACACATAACACCGGCACCGTGCTCAATCCGCTGATGCACCAGGGACAGATCGAGGGCGCAAGTATGACCGGCATCGGCTTTACGCTGATGGAACAAGTCATGATTGACGAGGGCAAAGTCAGCACCACCAATTTCGGCGAGTACAAGATTCCGACGATCAGGGATGTTCCGGTATTCAAAGGATCGGTTACAGAAGCGTCGCACGGCGCCGGCCCTTATGACAGCATGCCGATCGGCGAGACCGGCAATATTCCAACGGCCGCCGCCATCGCCAACGCCGTGGAAGACGCCTGCGGCGTGAGAATCACCAGTCTGCCGATTACCGCGGAAAAAATTTACCAAGCCCTGCACGGCAACAAATGAGCTAGCAGGGATTCCAGGGTCTGGTAAATCTGCGGCGTGGCCGAGCCAGCATCGGCGCGATAGCTGATCTGGCTTTTAGGGAAACGCCGTTTAAGAGATGGACCCAGGCGACGAAGTTCGGCGACGATCCCCTCTGAAGCCGAGGCGTTGCCCGCGCGCAGTCGAGCTGAGAGTAAAGAGCCGGTTTTGGCGTCGAAGAAAAACAGTGGGTGATACATGTGCTCGCCGTATTTGCCGTGGAAAAATGCCAACTGTTGCTGACCATGGCAGGGATCATCGGTGGAGTCAGAGTCCAACAGGATTTCGTGCGGGTTTTCCCCTTTGCCATAGCCATGGTGCAAAAACCACTTGAGACAAAGCTCGCTAAGGTGGCGGATGCTTTGCCAGTCGGCGTGATTCTCCAAACGCGAGAGCGTGGGCTGGGAGGCCAGAGGATCGGATCTGCCGACGACGGTTTGAAAAATCGGATCGTTACGTAACGTCTCAGCGTCATTTTGATCGTGGTAGCCTGCAGCGATCTGGTAGATCCTCTGGCAAAGCATCTCATGAATGTCGTGCTCGATGAACGGCCGATAACGCCAGTCATTAAACAACCCCGCAAGCTTTTTAGTGAGCGCCAGTTGCGCATCAAACTGGCGCAAAAGCAAAAGGCCTGAGTCGCTAGTAATCTGGCCGCCGTTAAAGTCGAGAACAATCTTCGGTTGAAAACTGAGCGTGAGTTGATTATGACACTGTGTAGCCATCGCTCCTCCGTCTGCTGTGAAAGGTTAGTGTGGTGACCAACCTTATTTATTGCACAGTTCGACGGTGCCGATGGCTTTTTTATTCGCTTAACCATGAATAATGCGGGCTAGCAGCCCGTGGTGAAAGTGTGGCGTCGCACCGAGACGGGCGAGGCGCCCCTAATGGCAAGGCGCGGCCGCAGGCGATTCATCGCCTGGTAATACCAACGTCCATGGGCGAAATTACCACGGCGTTGCTAGACCATCGAGCATCGAGATTCTCGCCTGCTGGAATCGCCGGCCGATCATACGCAGTAGTTTGATATCTCCCGTTAGTTTGCTGGCTCCGGCTAAACAGCGCTCGATCCTAAGACAGCTTGGCAAGATGCTCGAACCATAGCGCGCGGCATAACGGCTGGCGTTGGCGCTGCCTTGAGCAATCGGCTGCCAGCTCCTGGCAGCGACGAGTTCTCGCGCCACTGGGCCCGCCGAGCTCCGCGGCAAGAAATTACTCCGTCGATCTGTTGAATTTTGCCGGCGGTTTTCATATTCAAGTACTCATAGACTAGGGCAGCATGTGTCCGGCCGCGGCCATGCTACCAAATCACATCTCGCTTTCAAGAAGATCAACGGGGCGAAGGATTTCACGATTTTTATCGACGAAATGGAAATTTTTTTAGACGTACCTTGATGAGCTCCGAGATATTTTGGCAGCTAAGCCAACACTCATTGGACCGATAACACTCGGCCGAGAGTTTTTGTCTGTCAGATCTCTTGAAATGGAGTGAGTTTCATATGGCAAGTGCGCGAGCCAAACCGGATCTCAGAACCGTTACCATCGCAATCGTGCGCGACGGCGCGGAAGTACAAGCGATGCGAAGCAAACTCGCAGCTGCGGGAATTGAAAGCATGCTTACCTCCGAGCGCAGTTACGCGCTCAAGAAGTCACAGGACCTGAGGGCGCAGCATCAGCCACAGCTGCTCAATCCTGAGGCCCATGGCGCACCGGGTAAGGAGGCAGGCGCTGTTAAGCTCCAAGTCGGCCGCGCCGATGTGCAACGCGCGCTAAGCATCCTTGGCGCTCAGAATGTTGCGCCTGGTCCTGGTTCCAGCCTTGAGATTGCGCGCCCCAAGACCGCTAAGGCAAGCTCGCGACCGCTTAAAGATCGCGATCCAACGGTGCCGATTATTTTAGTGGTTTTTACCCTGCTCGCTGCGTTGATACTTTCGATATCGTGAACCGTCGAATCCGGCTCCTCTTGAATGCCTTTTTTCCCGCTGTTATACGCTTAAAGAACTTAAGGAAAGAAGTATTACTGTAGCCGGCCTGCTGAGAATCAATTCCGGTTCATAGCCCCTGAAATCCTTGGTTTCTGGCCTTTCAGGCGACCGAGGTTTGAGCCCCCATGACAGACTATGCAAAGGAACATTACGACTTCCCGTTGACGCAGAAGAGCGCCAACAAGCCGCTCAAAGGGGTACGGGTGATCGACGCCGGCAATATGGTTGCAGCCCCGTTTGCGACGGTACTGCTGGCTGATTTCGGCGCCGACGTTATCAAGATTGAACACCCGAAGTACGGTGACGGGCAGCGCAAGCTTGAGCCCATCATGGACGGCATCCCGCTCTGGTGGAAATCGGTGTCGCGCAATAAACGCTGCATTACTTTGGATTTAGGGAAACCCGAGGGGGCTCAAGTTTTTAAAGAACTGATTAAAGGCCAGGACGTCATTGTCGAAAATTACCGCCCCGGTACTTTCGAAAAATGGGGCATCGGCTATGACACCATCCGCGCCATTGACCCGCGTATTATACTGTTACGGATCTCGGGGTTTGGCCAGACGGGTCCCTACAAGAATCGCGCCGGCTTCGGCCGGGTCGCTGAAGCCATGAGCGGCTTGACTAACCTGATCGGCGAACCGGACGGGCCGCCGATGTCGCCCGGTTATCCTTTGGGCGATTTGATCGCCGGCATCTTTGGCTCGCTGTCGGTTATGATGGCGCTCTACCATCGCGATCTGCGCGGCGCTGAAGGGCAGGTAATTGACCTGGCGCTTTATGAAGCGGTGTTTCGTTTCCTTGACTTCGACCCGATTCAGTACGATCAGATGAAAATCGTTCACAGGCGGACGGGTAACCGCGTCGCCTACGTCGCGCCGAGCTCGATGTTCAAGACCAGGGACGGCAAATATCTGACGCTCGCCGCGAGCACGCAAAATGTCTGGGTGCGCTTGGCCGAAGCGATCGGCCGCCAGGAACTTACCACCGACGCCAAGTTCATTGACAATCCGGCGCGCGTCGAGAATTCTTTGGAGATCAACGGCATCGTCGGTGATTGGATCGAACGCCATAGCCGTGAGGAAGTCATTGAGCAGTTTGATAAGTTCGGCGTCGCCTATTCTGCGGTCTTCGATATGGAAGACGCCTTTCGCGATGTCCAATATCGCGCCCGCCAAGCGATGGTGCGCGTGCCGGACCCGGATCTCGGCGAGGCGATCGTGCAAAATGTCGTGCCGAAGTTTTCCGCAACCCCCGGCTCAGTGGACTTTCTCGGCACGAAAATGGGCGCGCACAACGACGAGATCTACGGCGGCGAGCTGGGCTTCTCCAAAGAGCGCTTACAAGCACTGCGCGACGCCGGCATTATCTAATCGCGCTCGCGGCGCAGCGCGGCCTATCTTTTCCTGGCGGCCATGTTAAGGATTGTCAGCGGTTACAACTTTTTGCGGGGCAATCCATGAGATTTCGGGTGTTGCTTTCATTAGCAGCCGTTTTAATGCTGGCGCGCGTCATATCCTCTTCTTCCAAACTCCTTGCCCAAGAACCCTTTTATCATGGTAAAACAATCAGAGTCGTAGTGGGCACTAGCCCGGGCAACAGCCAGGATCAGATGACGCGCCTGGTAGCGTGGTATTTGCCGAAGTACATTGCCGGAAATCCGTCAATCATTGTCGAGAACCCGGCCGGCGCAAGCTCGGTGATCGCGGCCGATTATTTATTTAAGTCGCTAAGAACGATGGTTTGCATCGGTGTCGTGTCGCGCGCGCTTTATTTCGATCAATTGGTGGGTCGCCAGGAAGTTCAGTTCGATTGTACCAAGTTCACATGGGTGGGCAGTCCGGTGGAGGGGAACGATCTGATATTGGTCGCGGGCACGACGCCGTACAAGACCCTCCGCGACGTCGTGAACTCCGGCGATGCCGTTAAATGCGGCGCTTCCGGGTCAACGTCCACGGGTTATTACGTTCCAAGCTTATGAACGAAATATCGCACAAAATTTCAAATCGTGACGGGTTACGGCGATGGCGCGGAGTTGGACCTTGCGGTGCAGCGAGGGGAAACACAGTGCCGGGTTGCCAGTATTTCAGGATTTGTCGGTTTCGGCGCGTTTAAAGATTGGCGCCAAACGGGCGCTGTCTGGCGACGGTGATGCTTAGCCCAGGGAGTTTGGTTGGTCTACTTGGAAATTAATCGAATAGTATCATTGTCGCGCTTTAGCGCATCAGCACTGATAGCTAGTTTATTTATGTTCGAAAGCGGAGGGGTTGCTTGAAACTACGAATCGGTAATGCTTGCTGGCATGCGTTCCATGTGCAACATGCCGCAGTCGGCATCGAAGCGGGATTTTTCATCCAAGAGGGGATCGACGCCGAGATCGTCCATGCCAAGATCAACCCTAAAGCGATCGAGTCGAGCCGGCCGGGTGGCGAGCGCTACGACGAAGTCGGCACGGTGGTGCGTGATATGGTCGCCTTCGGCATCGATATCATTCCCGACGTGCACGTGCGCACGCCGTTTGCCGAGCGCGCTTTGGGCAATGATGAAGTGCGCATCATCGGCGGCTGGCGCAGCCAATTTCGCGGCACTCTGGTGGCGGCGCCTGGGATCACATCGATGGCCCAGTTGCGCGGCAAGCGCATCGGCGATTGGTACAAGGGCGGCATTGCGACCTTGTGGTACGAGCAGCAGTTTCGCAAAGCCGGCATCGATCCGGACCGCGAAGTGGACTGGAAAATCGGCTACCGGTTCGGTTCGCTGCGCGAGGCGTGGAAGCCGTTACTGGCGGGAGAAACGGACGCGGCCATCGTCCAGAATCCATTTGTCCCGCAACTACTGGAGCGCGGCTTTAACAAGCTTTATGATTTTGTCGAGGACAACAAGCCGCATGGCCGGCCCGATCGCGTCACCGTGGCGCGCAAGTCTTTCATCGAACGCAATCCGGAGTTGATCAAGCGCTACTGGAAAGCGTCGATCCGCGCTTATCAATTTATGCGCATCAAAGAAAACTATCCGTTTTTTCGCTTCGTCGAGGCCAAGCTCCGAGTCAACAATCCTGATGAGGCGGAACGCACGCGCGATCTCTTTCCGATGATGCTCATGGACGATCACTTTTTTCCTTTGAATGGTCTGGTGAGCAGCGAAGGAATTTTCCGCATCCTTGAGGAACACAAAGCCGGCGGCGCTCTGCCGCCGGCTGTTGGACGCGCTGATGTGGACGCGGTGAAGCGCACCGAGCTTGTGGAAGAAGCGTGGTCAGAAGTGTCCCAGACCGAGGAGGTCAAGCGCAACCTCGATCGGCTCCAGCCGGTGATCGAACGGGTGGGTTATTAACCTAACGGGCCGCTGAAAAAACCCCATATGCTTCGTTGCGCTCGACTGGAGTTCGCGTCAACGTACTGACTAGCAAAGCGCTAAGCGCAAAGCGTTCTCGATAGACCAGGGACGGAAGACTGGAGGGGAGTGATTCTCTACGCGATGCGCTATGCGCCTTGCTCTATCGCCCTCGCGCGCCTCGCCTCTGGATCTTTTTGAGTAGCCTGTAAAGAGACTTTTCAGCCGGCCAACCTGACCCGGCAGTTTGCCTCGGAGCTGCAAGCGAGTTGCCGAACAGCGCACGCCACATTACGTTCCACCCCGCCGATCGCTCAATAGCTCGGCTCAGGTGCGCAAAATGCAATCTTAAGCAACAGGTCGCGCGTTATCGCCATAACGTGTTTCACCGGGTTTATTTCTTGCCTTACTAGTCGACTGCGGCGCTACAAACGGCCCGATTTGTTGACAGAAAGTATTGAGTAACGTTAATGTCGGATGCATCGATGAGGCAAGTAAGAGCAAAATTTCTTCGCTCGATTAAAGGTACAAGCTTATGATGACCGACCTCGGGCCGCCGCAGATAAGGGCGACCACGGGATTAGAGCTGGCGGCCGGTGTTTATAAGAGGTGCTCCGGCGGTTTGGCGAGCCAGCTTTCCGTATCGCTGACCTCAGGCCGGAGAGAATCCGCACAAACGGAATTTCGCATCGGTATCAACGGCGATGTTTACGGCGGCATGCAAGCGCCCATCGAGGTGGGCACGCGGCGGCTGGACATCGCCTACATAAATCCGTCGTCGATGGTCGCGATGGCCTATCGCGGCAAGGGTTACTACAAACAGAAACTGCCGTTACGCGTCCTCGGCTGTTTCCCGTCCTGGGACCGAATCGCCATGATCGTCGCCAAAGACCTCGGCGTGAAATCGTTGCACGACATCGCGCGGCGAAAAATCCCGCTGAAAGTCTCGACGCGCTTTTCCGGTGTAAACAACGCGACTTACTATACGATCTCGACGATTCTTTCGCTCTACGGCACTTCATTTGAGAAAATTAAAAAGCAGGGCGGACAGGTACAGGAATGCGCCCGGCCCTTTACTCCCGAACGGCTGAAGAGTATCGAAAAACGCTCGCTCGACGCCGTCTTCGACGAAGGCATCAGCACTGTCGGCGGCTGGTTGGATCAAGCCCTGAACAACGGCTATGAAGCCATTGCCATCGAGCCGGAGATAGTCAGGAAGCTTGAGCAGATGGGCTATAGCCGAGCGGTATTGCCGCGGAGCCGGTTCACGCAGCTTAGCGGAGACGTTCTGACGATCGACTTTAGCGGCTGGGCGCTGGTGACACATAAATGGCTGGCGGCTCGCGTGGCGTATGCCGCCATCGAAACCATCGAGGAGCGCCAAGAGGTGATCCCAGTGGACGACGACGAGCCGTTGAACATGCGCGAGCTGTGCAACGGCTCGGAAAAATGCCCGCGAACAATTCCGCTTCATCCCGGCGCGGCGAAGTACTACAAAGAGAAGGGCTACCTGTGAAGACAGGTAAGAGTTGGAGTAATGGAGTGTTGGAGTGGTGCGAGTGTGCGAACCAGTACTCCCACACTCCAGTAGTCCATAATCAAAAGGAGCCATCATGAGTTATCAAGTCATCGGCCAGCCGATACCGCGAACCGACAACGTCGGTAAGGTGACCGGCGCGACGCGTTACACGTCGGATGTTTTATTGCCCGGCACTTTATGGGCCAAGACGTTACGCAGCCCGTACTCCCACGCGCGCATCTTGCGCATCGACACCTCGGGCGCGGAAAAGGCGCCGGGAGTGCGCGCGGTGATTACCGGGAAGGACGTGGCCGGGATTCTCTATGGCCGGCGCTACCGGGATATCTCGGTCTTGGCCCAGGATCGGGCGCGCTTTCTGGGCGAGCGGGTTGCCGCCGTCGCTGCCGACACTCTGGAGCAAGCCGAGCAAGCCCTGGAACTCATTCAAGTTGAATACCAGGAGCTGCCCGCCGTTTTTGATCCTTTGGCGGCGGCGAAACCCGGCGCGCCGATTATTCATCCCGATCTTCATACCTACAAAGGGTTGCCGCAACCGATAGACGGGCCGACCAATGTTTTCGTTCACGAGCTGTTCACCCGGGGAGACGTGGCGCAGGGCTTTGCCGAAGCCGATGTCATCATTGAAAATACCTTCACGGTCGGACGCGTGCACCAGGCATTTTTGGAGCCTCATTGTTGTCTCGTGTGGATCGATGATCAAGCTCGAGTGCAGATGTGGTCGCCCAATAAAGTGCCGCATGGTTTGAAGGAAAGCATGTCCAAGGCCTTTGGCTTGGAAAAGCAAACCATCCGCGTCAATCCAGTGGCCATCGGTGGCGATTTCGGCGGCAAAGGCGCGCCCATCGACGAGCCGATTTGTTATGTGCTGGCGCTGCGCACCGGGCGGCCGGTGAAAATGGTCATGGAGTACAGCGAAGAATTTATCGCTGGCGCGCCGCGCCACGCCGGCGTGATCCTATTCAAGACCGGCGTCGCGCGCGATGCCACGATCCTCGCTCATGAGATGGACGCTTATCTCGACGCGGGAGCATACGGTGGTTTTCGACCTGGCGCGGTGGTCGGCGGCATTTCCCACGCCGTGGGTTGTTATCGCGCGAAACACGCGCGCATCGCCACCTCGCGGGTTTATACCAACAATCTTCCCGGCGGGCAGATGCGCGCTCCCGGCGAGCCCCAGGCATTTTTTGCCGGGGAGTCACATATCGACTGCGTCGCGCGAAAACTCGGGATGGACCCGCTGGAGTTTCGTCGGAAGAACTTGATGGAAGACGGCGATCTGACCTTGACCGGCGGCCGCTATCAGGAGATCAAAGCCAAAGAAACGCTCAACGCCGCGGCCAAGGCTGCGGGCTATGGCGCTCCCAAGCCCAAGTATGTCGGCAGGGGGATCGCGATGGGCTATCGCGGCCCGGGCACGGGAAGCACGTCGTTGAAGGTTGCGCTTAACCAAGATGGCTCGATTGTTATTTACACTTCACTGTTCGAACAAGGAACCAGTACTTATACGACCATGAGACAGACGACGGCCGAGGAATTGTCGTGCGACCCGCGGGATATTCGCATCGAAATTCTCGATACCGATTCCGGCATTGATTCGGACTCCGGCATCGGCGGTAGCCGTGGCACGCGCGTCTCAAGCGGCGCAGCCTACCAGGCCGCGCGCGCCGCCAAGGAGTCGCTCCTGACTCTCGCTGAGAAACAGCTTGGCTGGGCCAAGAACGACATGACGCTTGCGGGTAAAGAAATTATCCACAAGAAAAGCCGTAAGCGCCAGCGCTGGAGCGAGCTTCTAACCGCCGTCGGCGGCGCGATCTCCGGTGAATCGATCAACCATGACGAAGAGCGCGCCGCGGTCACGGCGTTTGCCGCGCAGGTTGCAGAGGTAGCGGTGGACCCGCAGACCGGTCAAGTAAGACTGCGCCGCATCACTACCGCCCACGATACCGGTGTGATCATGAACCCCACGGGCCATCAAGGGCAAATAGACGGCGGTGTGGTGCAAGGCCTGGGCTACGGTTTGATCGAGCATCTGCCGGTGCAAGAGGGAAAAGTGGAAATCGCGCACTTTGGCGAGTACAAGATCCCGAGCGTTAAAGATATCCCGCCGCTCAAAACAGTCGTGCTCGAGAGCGCCAGCGGTGTCGGGCCCTATAAAATAAAAGGCATCGGTGAGAATCCGATATCGCCGGTGGCGCCGGCCATCGCCAATGCCATCGAAGACGCCGTCGGCGTGCGCATCCGGGATCTACCGATCACGGCTGAAAAGGTTTACAAAGCGCTGCGAGCTCAAGGTGAGGGGCAAGAGTAAGGAGTCGGGGGAGTGTAGCAGCGATGCAGTATTGGAGTGTTGGGTTTTCCGAAAGACCATCGTCCCTCACCCATTACTCCACTACTCCATCACTCCAATATTCCGATTATCCTTATGCTTCTTCGCGGAACAGCCCCAAGCTCTCCAGCACCGGCCGGTCGGTTACCGAAAAAATGATCGCCGGCTCGGCCGGCGACCTGTTCTCAAAGTGATGCCAGTTCCACGACGGCACAAAGAAACAATCGTGGGCGCCCCAGGCCATTTCTTTGCCCGCGGCTTTTTTTGCTCCGGCGAAGGTCGCGCCAACGCCCTGAATGACATGATAGATAGTGCTGCTGGTATGGCGATGCGGTTGGGTGCTCTCGCCTGGCTGAATCATCTGCACCCAGCAGCCGATGGTCGGCATCGTCGCGCCACCCGTCGCTGGATTGATAAATTCCAACAACACTCCCTCATGCGGATCGTTCGGGCCTTGAGCGGCGGCGTCCTTCAAGGCTTGTAACGTATCGCGCCACTTGTAGGTGTAAGGCGGCGCGCCGATGCCCGGATTGGACTGGCGCGGCCGAATAGCGCCGAATTGCTGCTTGCAGTGGCCATCGCGCTTGATGATCGCCTGGGCCGGACCTTCGCCGTAGTTCTCATGAAACTGGGCGTCGAGATGAGTGCTCAACGGCGCGTCGAGCACGTCGAGCCATACGAGATTTTTGTCACCGGCGTTGAAATGATCGTGCCAGGTCCAGTTGGGTGTCAGCACCAGATCGCCGGGTTCCATGAGCATCTGCTCGCCTTCAACGTTGGTGTAGCCGGTGCCGTCGGATTCAACGACGAAGCGCAGCGCCGCCGCGCTATGGCGGTGGCATTCGGCGCGTTCACCGGGCTTCACTAATTGGATCGACATCTGCAACGTGCGCGACGTTGCCTTTTTGTGGGTCAGGGAAGGGTTCACGAGCTGGACCGTGCGGCGCTTGGCCGCGTCATCGATCCCGCCCAACTTGATGACTTCACCGGACTCCATCAAACAGGAATGAATGATCGACCACGGCCAGATGTGAGGAACCAAGTCCGGATTGCGTTCGCGCGTCTGCCAATGGCCGCCCAATGAATATTCCGCCAAGCGGCGGTGTAAAGCTTGAACTTCAGGGGTTTCCAAAACCGCATGCAGGTCGCTCATCATTTTCTCCTTTATTGAAACTCTGTAGCCACTTTATCGCCCGAGAAATTAAACTGTCAACCGTCGGTGTTGCTGGCGCTCTGCCGAGTCGCTGCTGGTAAGGTTTCCTGTTTGACAGGTCGGGGCCCATCGGTTACGGTTTTTGACGATGCAGAATCTGCGCGTATAAAGAGACTTTGTGGACGAGCTTAAGCTAATGTCGACAACCGAAAATAGCCGCCAGTACCAGATTGAAGAATTCGTCATCAGGCAGGAACCCTACTATGTGCCGAGCTATGACGAGGTGCAAATTTTCGAAGCCGCATACCGTCAGCGAGTGCCGGTGTTGCTCAAAGGCCCAACCGGGACAGGCAAGACGCGTTTTGTCGAATATATGGCCTGGAAGCTCGGCCAGCCGCTGACGATCGTCAGAGAGAGCGCGCCGCCGGCCGATCAAGGATCGAACGGCGCAATACCTCTGGTCACTGTGTCATGCCACGAAGATCTCTCCGCGAGCGACCTGATCGGCCGCTATCTGCTCGACGCTAATGGCACGCGCTGGATCGACGGGCCGCTCACGCGCGCCGTCAAAGTCGGTGGGATTTGCTATCTCGATGAAATCGTCGAAGCGCGCAAAGACACTACGGTGATCATCCATCCGCTGACGGATCACCGGCGCTTGCTGACTATCGACAAGCTCGGCGAGGTGGTAGAGGCCGCCGATAATTTTCTGCTCGTGGTTTCGTATAATCCGGGTTATCAAAACGTTCTTAAGGACCTGAAGCACAGCACCCGGCAGCGCTTCGTCGCCCTCGATTTTCAGTTCCCCGACGCGGAGCGTGAAGCTAAAATCATCGAGCACGAATCGGGCGTCGATGAGAGTAGCGCGATGCTGCTTGCCAAACTCGGCCACAAGGTTCGGAGCCTGCGTGATCATGGCTTAAAAGAAGGCGCTAGCACGCGCGTGCTGATTTATGCCGGGCGTTTGATCAAGGAAGGCATCGCGCCGCGGCGTGCCTGCCATGTGGCGGTTACCTGGGGAATTACCGACGAGCCGCAGGTCCAGCGCAGCTTGGATGAAGTCGTTTCAGCAATATTCCCATAGCTGCTGGCAAGGCTTGCCGCCCAACTAACCCATGCGAATGTCCGACTCCGATTCAGGCGTCGTCGAGTTAGAACCGATTCGCGCGATGCTCCGACTTTACTGCCGGGCGTTGGCGGAGCGCGGCGTTGAGCTGCAAGATCTTACGCGACTGCTCGACAAAAACATCGGCTGGTCGCGCGCCGATGCGGCGACGACCGATGGCACGTCGATTTTTCTGCCGGCCGTGGTCGATCGCTTTGCCGACGAAACGGACAACTACGATTTTCTCAAGGTCATGCTGACGCAGCAGCTGGGCCACATTGAGTTCGGCAGCTTCGACTTCGAATTCGACCGCCCCTCGAGTTTGTTTACTGACTTGCGTCCAGCGCTCGATCGCCGGGCCGAGAGCGATGGCCACGGCCATCATCACAACCACGAATATGATCCAACCGGGCCAACCGAGCTGACAGGATTTTTTCGTTTGTTTCCGAACACCCGGCTGGCGCGGGACTTATTCTCGATCTTGGAGAGCGCCAGGGTGGAGGCTTGTGTAATGCGCGAATATCCGGGCATCGCTCCGGTCTACCGGGCAATGCGCCAACGCGTTCTCGCCCGGCGCCAGGAAATCGTGTTTCTGCCGGCGCGCGAAGCGCTTCTCGAATATCTAATTCGCTTGAGTCTCGGTGAACCCGGCGCCATTCCAGTTCCGGCCGAGCAGGCTGAAGCTGCCGCCAAGCTCGGTGGATTGCTCTGCGTCCTGCTAACGAGTAACGCGACCGTTCATGACACGGCCGAAGTGACCTTGCGAGCTTATGCGCTCTTGGCCGGCGTGACCAACGTTTATCTCGACGAAGATCGTTTTACGGCCATCGATGAGGCTCAAAGATCTAAAATCCTGAGTACGGGGCAGTACGACGGCGCCATAGAGCAGTTTGTGTTGCCGCCCGGTGCAGGTAGAGAGCGGGATTACCTCGCGCCTCAAAGGGTCGACTACCGCGGCGAATTCCAGCCGGAGCTGGCGCAGTTGCTGAGCCGGCCGCAGGTAAACGGTCGCGAGCAACGGAAATCCCTGACGGCGGCGGAGCTCGCCGAGTTGCTGCGCAGCCGCCGGCGGCCGAGCCGCAGCGGCGCCGACGAACAGGGCGAGGAACAAGATTCCGAGACCAGCCAGATGGTGCAGAACCTGATGCGCGAGCTCGACCGCAGTGATCCGCGCATGCAAAGCGTCGAGAAAAAACCTTGGCTACAATCGGAAGACGACAGCGGTGCTCTCACAATTACCCAGCCGAACACCTACGTATACGATGAATGGGATGTTCTCGCGGGTCGGTACCGTTCGCGCTGGTGCAAGGTTTATGAGAAAGCCATGGCGCCCGGTGATTTGACCTTCTACCGCGATACTTTGCATAACTATGCCGGAGTGCTGCAACGGATTCGCCGCGAGTTCGAACAGGTGGCGCCCGAGATCTATCACAAGGAGAAACGTTTGCCGGACGGCTCTGACCACGATCTGGATGCGGCGATCGAGGCGCTGACGGATCTTCGCCTCGGCGTCAGTCCATCAGAAAAGATTTTCTGGCGCCACCGAAGGAACGAAAGAGACGTCGCCGTGGCCTTTTTGCTGGACATGAGCGGCTCGACCGGCGAGGCGATCGCGACGCCGGCAGATTCGCTGCAAAGCGGCGATTCGGCGCAATCCTCGCAACGGCGGATTATCGATATAGAAAAAGAAGCCATTGTGCTTATGGCCGACGCCCTGGAAAGCATCGGCGACCGTTATGCGGTTTATGGATTTTCCGGGCATGGGCGCGACAATGTCGAGTTTTACGTGATCAAGGATTTTGCTGATGAGTTTTCCGCGGACGTGGCTAAGCGCTTGGGGCGAGTGGGACCGTTACATGCGACCCGGATGGGTCCGGCAGTTCGCCATAGCGCGTCCAAGCTACGGCTGCAGCAGACGCGCGCGCGATTTCTGTTCTTGATCAGCGATGGCCGGCCGCAGGACCGAGCTTATTCTCAGGAGAGTTCGGAAAAATTCTATGCCGTTCAGGACACCCGCATGGCGCTGGTGGAAGCCAGACGGGAAGGCATTACCCCCTTTTGCCTCACGGTAGACAAGGAAGGCAACGACTATCTGCGAGCGATGATGGATGATTTCAGCTATGAAGTGCTGGCCGACGTCACGCTTTTGCCTGAGCGCCTGCCGCAACTCTATCGCAAACTAACTTTCTAAGCTTATGCCCAGTCAAACGGCTCGGCGAATCTTAAATATCATCGATGGCGCGCCAGTCTAGATGGATAAATTCGGCTCGCGCGCAACCCGGCTGCCGCTCAGTCAGCATCGGCGGCGCCGGCCTCGGTGTTGACCACCGCCGAGTGCTAATGCTAAATCCCCGCTAAACAAACCAACACTCAAACGGAGGTGCTTGAATGGTAACAGCGAAAGAGGTCCAGGGCGTTATGGCGATGATGCCAACATTCTCGACGGCCGATGCCGGCGAGCTGAATTCCAGCTCGACCATTGATGTCGATGCACTGCAGTCCGGAGTCGACAAGATGATCGGCGACGGCATCGACCTGATCACCACAACCGGCAGTTTCGGCGAGTGTTATAATCTGTTCTTCGACGAGTACAAGACCGTGGCCAGCGCCAGCGTCGAGGCGGTCAAAAAGCGGGTGCCGGTCTTTATCGGCAGCACCAGTGCCAATGCTCGCGAAGTGGTCCAAAGACTTAAGTTCATCCAAGACATCGGCGCCGATGGCAGCTTGCTCGGCGTGCCCTATTATGACGCCCAGTCGCCGGAGTACATCGCCGACTTTTTCAGTCAGATGGCGGAAATGTTCCCGAAGCTCAGCTTTCTCATCTACCACAATCCGGTCAATCATAAAGTAAAAATTCCGGTTTCGGTTTTTCCGCGCCTGGTAAAATACCCAAACATTGTCGGCATGAAAGACAGCCACCGCGACACCCGGGAATTTGTCCGCCTGATGGAAATCATCCGCGGCAAAATCAGCGTGTTGACCAATCAGTCGCAGATGTTTCCTTATTACAAGATGGGAGCGGCAGGCTGCTGGTCCATCGACGCCTGGATGGGGCCGTGGCCGGTGCTGCACTTGCGTAATCTCGTCAGGGCAGGGGAGGACCAGGAAGCGCTCAAAGTCATCTGTGAAATCATGAGCGCCGCCGGCGGCGAGCGGCCGGGCGGTAATGAAGGCGCGAGCGCCAAACTGCCGATAGAATTTGCCGGATACGTCAATCCAGGCCCGGCGCGCACGCCCATCATAAAGTTTTCCGACACGACTATCGAGCGCGCCAAGAAAAAGGCCGAAGCTTGGAAAGCGCTGTGCGCGAAGTATCGGCCGCTCGTGGAAGCGCAACGAAACAAAGTTAAAGCGGCGTCTTAGTCACGTTAGACGGTTTCAAGGTGCAGCGTTCAAAGTTCAAGGTTCCTCGATCCACGTGGGTCTGACCTAACGAGGAATCCCGCAATGGTGAGCCTAAGAACATAGACTGAGTCCTTCGACGATGGTCAGTCACCGCCGGGCCAAAGTTACATCACCAGAATGCGCGTTACCCCATCTACTCTTCAAGAATCGAGTCGAGTGAGCACACTACAGAACCTCAATGCAAAAATCCTAAGTCTCAGGGATCTCCTTTGCGTTCAGGATGCCTATCATAGAAACCGTGGAGTTCTTCTAGATCAATTCCACAATTCGCGCATACCGGAATGCTCGACTCGCGAGCTGGTTGCACGTTCCCACATTTTGGGCAAATGTAATGCCGAAAACGATGGGGCCTTCCTTGCTCGCGAAAATACAGCCACATACAGACTACTCCGACCGCGACAAGAAGAATTCCAAGAGACATATTGATGCCGCTACGGTCGATGTAACCCACTACTAAGAGTCGTTTGACTCTCGGTGTGGCGACAATAAGCATACCTAGGAGGACTAGGCTCAACCCCAAAACTAAAGGGCTTTTAGTCATTTGCTTCCCCAACGGGTTCCAAGCTTTGTTCTGTAAGTACTCGATCGCCTGTCCGATTGCGGTTCCAATATAAGGGCTAAACGTGTGCCTAGCAGAAGCCGCAAAGGTAACTTTTGGAGCAAAGAAAATAGCAGCGGCTAAAAAGAACTTCGAAGCGGCCGAGTTCGCAGCGAGGCTATGCGTGGTTGGGCTATAATGGCGATTTCAGCGCAGCGGAGTAGCGCTGGGGTTTTCGGAGGCCCACGGCGCGTCGAGGTTTGCCGGCTCGAAGAATTCCGTGGGTGGCGCTTGCAGGTTGCGAATTAAGCGGCTGATGTCGGCGGCACTGACGGGGCGGCTAAAATAATAACCTTGCGCCTCGTCGCAGCCGAACTGCAGCAGCATTTCCTTGGCAGCGAGAGTTTCGACGCCCTCGGCGATGACTTTGAGTCCCAGGTTATGGCCCAGATCAATGATCGCGCGGACAATGACCGCGCTGTCATTATCAGTTTCCATGTTGAGCGTGAAAGATTTGTCGATTTTGATGCTGTTCACGGTCAACTTTCGCAGTTGCGCCAGCGATGAATAACCTGTGCCAAAATCGTCGATCGAGAAGTGGACGCCGAGTTCCCTGATCGCTCGGAGAGTGCGCATGGCTCGTTGCGGATCATCCATGATCGCGCTTTCGGTGATCTCGAGTTCCAATCGGCTCGCCGGCGCTGCGGCGCTGCTCAGCAAGGCGGCGATTTGCTCCGGCAATTCAGGCGCGTCAAGATTCCACATCGAGAGATTGACCGCGATGCTCAAGTTGATTCCTTCATCATGCCAACGCCGCCATTGCGCGATCGATTGGCTGAGCACCCAAAGAGTCAGGGGAACGATGACGCCTGTTCGTTCGGCCAACGGAATGAATTCATCCGGCATGATGAGCCCGTGAACGGGATGGCGCCAACGAGTGAGCGCCTCAACGCCGGTGATTCGATCGCTGCGCATGTCAATCTTGGGTTGATAGACAACGAACAGTTGATCTTCAAGAATGGCCTGGCGCAAGTCGCGCGCGTGTAAAGCCGGCCGAGCTGATCCGCTGAACTGTGGAGAATAAACGACGCAGCGTTCCTGGTTATGCTGCGTGCTGGTTAACGCAAGATCAGCGCATTCTAAAAGGGAGCTGGCACTGTGACCATGATCGGGAAACACGGCAATGCCGATGCGGGCGCGGAACTCGTGCGCTTCGATCTCGAGCGTGTGATCGAGCCGGTTAAGTATTTTTTCCGCCACTAACAAGGCGTTATCGGGATGCGCGATCGATGAGAGCAGGACCGCAATCGCGCTGCCCGTGCTACGGCATAACGTATCCGAGTCGCGCAGTACCCCGCCAATGAGCGAAAAAGCTTTCTCCCGAATCTCTTGGGATTCGACGCCGGACTCTTCAGAGGCGTCGCCGCTAGCGAAATTGATGATCAGTAAACCGACTGGGCGGGCGTTGCGCTGGGCCGCCAATAATGCCTGGCGTATTTGAATGTCGAACTGAGCATCCTCGGCAATCCTGCTGATCATGCGGGACATGGTCACTGACGTGCTTCCTAATCGCAAAAAGTCCCTGACGTTTTTCTTTTGATAAAGATGCTCACTAAGATTGTTTTTTTCGCAATGCTCATGCCGGCATCTTTATGCGTGTACGAGCGTGATGTACTCTGCTGGCGGCTAAAGAAGGATCCGAGTTGACATCTAGCCGACGCCGTTTACCGGCTATTCTAGTTATCGGCGTCATTTTGATTCATTTTACTTTTGCTAGAGCATGGTTGCAGAAAACCTAAGGCATAAAAAAAATTCTTCTGCGCCCAACGCTGTTTGAGAAGTTTTAAGGCACTTGCGACTAATCTTGGGTACAGAAACTCGGAGGCAGGTATGGGCCGGCAGAACGAGCCATGGGTGTGGCTACGGTGTCCCATTGAAGCGCGGACCCAACGGATCACGTCGCTTCACCTGAGATTGTTTGCTAGATCGCCGGAAGCTTTTAAAACGAACCTGACAGGAGGATGGGCGAGTATCTTAACTTTAGCAGAACCAATCAAGCGCGCTGCAAGCGGCTGCTGCGCTTGAAGAGAGGCGTTTCAGTGGGCGACGAGCGGATCCGTGCCCTGAGGTTTTCCCGGCTGAAAAACCTGAGCCCGGTCCTTGCCATTGCGCTTTGCGGCGTATAAGGCGCGGTCGGCGTCCTCGATGATTTGATTGGCATCGCTATACGGATGGATCGTCGTCGAGCTGATGCCGATGCTGACGGTGAGAGAAAAATGGCCATTGCTGACGGAAAATACCGAGGAACGAATTTCGCCCATTATCTTCTCGGCTGTTTGTAGCGCTCTTTGATGGTCGGTATCGGGCAGTATAAGAACGAATTCCTCGCCGCCGAAGCGCGATTGAAAATCGCTCTGGCGAGTGGTGCCGCGCAAGATTTCGGCGATTTTTACCAGAGCGGCGTCACCGCCGTTATGACCGTAGGTGTCATTGATGATCTTAAAGTTATCGATATCCAGCAGTAAAAGTGAGAGCGGATGGCCATAACGGTGCGCGCGTTCGAACTCATCGGTCATCTTTTTTTCGAAGGCGCGGCGATTGTAGAGTCCGGTGAGCGAGTCGGTCTGTGTTTGGTACTCCAGGTGCTGCTGATAATGGATGACCCTAGAACCGACACGAATTCGCGCCAACAGCTCGGAAAAAGAAAAGGGTTTGGTTATATAGTCATCGGCGCCGAGGTCGAGTCCGCGAATCCGATCACCCTCCTGGATTCGAGCTGTGATCAAAATCATGTATAGATTCTTCAGATCAGGATCGGACCGGATGGCTTTGATCAATTCAAAACCATCCATCTTGGGCATCATGATATCCGACAAGGCGATATGCACTTGTTGCTGTCGCAGCCGCTCCAGTGCTTCAATTCCGTTAGCCGCAGTGACGACGCGGTAGCCTTCACGCCTGAGCACTATAGAGAGCAGATCGCGCTGGTCGGGATGATCTTCTATGACCAGTATGCACAATGAATTTCCGGTTTGCTCGATATTATCCATCGTCGGTTGGTTCCCGTGTGACTGATTCTTTATCCAGGTCTCATTAACTTATCGGCGGCTGTTTCGCTTTGTTATATACGGCAATTTTCAGCCCACGTGTCAGTCAAAGCAAAAAAAGCGCCAAAGCCGCCACCGCCATTGACGATTTTTATCGCTCAATCGGCGGCGCGCCAGACGCCACAACGTTGCTCAGAATGGCAATATTTTAACCGAAGTCCAGGCGTTCGAGCGCCATTTCAGTCTTTCGAGCCACTCGACGAGCAACTGGTAAAAAGCGATCAATGGGTCAATTTCGCCGCTAACCTGCTTGATCCTCAATCGCACGGGCTTCTTGGTTTTAACTCAATGCGCGTTGGCTGACACGGAGCCGGCGGTTATTTGACGCTGCTAAATCCAGGGCGAGCTTGATTGTCTAGCCTAGGCTCTCGCCCAATCCGGACGGACGGCACTCGGCTCTCTGTGCTCACGATTGCGCGATTGTAAAAACTATGCCGCCGTGTCCGGCGCTTTGAGCCAATCTTTCCGCTCTCAATGAAGCTACTGGGTTCGGCTGAGACGGGTAATCGCGGCCTTTAAACTTGCGCGCATGCGCTCAATCGATCGTGCCAATTCGCCGATTTCATCATCGGTGCGAGCGATAATCGGAACGTCAAGTTGTCCGCGGCTCATGGAATCGGCGGCGGCGGCTAGTTCGGTAATAGGCTTGATTACGCTGCCGGCAATAAAGACCGATAATAGCGCCGCTAGCGCCAGGCAGACCGCCGTCAGCAGAATAATCGGCAGCAAAGTATCGCGAACGTTTTGCTGTGTGATGTCATCCCATATACCGACGTAGACCGTGCCCAGTTGCCCTTCGAGCACCGGCGCGCGGTTTTCACGAACCGGCCGGCCACGCAATCTAATCTCCCGCGCCGTGGTGCTACTGGTCTGGTAGTCGGCGCCTAGGGTGCTTTTGAGATCCTCCGGGAACGGCTGCGCACTTGACGCTAAAATCTCTCCTTTAGCGTCTTGGACAAACGCGTAGGCAACTCCTTCAAGGCGGCCATATTTAGCGACCAGCGCATCTAGTTCTAGCACGCCTCGGCGAGATATGTACGGTGCCGCCGCATCGCTCAAGTTCGTGGCAATCGCGGCGGACCGGAAATCTACCTGTTTACGCAGGGCATCCCCAGTCAGAAAATAAAAAAGGCCGAGCACGAGCACGCCCATCAGTAAAACTGCCCCGCCCGAAGTCGCGGCTATCTTCCATTTTAAACTCATGCTGCGGCCTGCCATCGAAGTTCTTTGGGCAAATTTAGAACTTTTCAGGGAAATAGAATCCTCCGACATTTATTATCCTCCCGACTACTAAATGGTGCGGCCAGGGTTGCGAGTCGTCGCGCTGGCAACTTCTCGCGCGGCGGCGGCCGCGAATTCGTCGCGCAGCTTTACGTCCGAAATTTCCCGGCATACGAGTCCGATCAGTTCTTCTAGTTTAGGCTGCGGAAAGCTCTCTTGAGATTCGCCAAGCTCGCGAATCTGATCGTGCACGATGAACGGCGCAATCGGTCCCATGGACTCTGTCAGATGTGCTATCACCCTGGCGAGCAGGGCGGCCGGAACGATACTTTCCGGCCCTGCCGCTGCCGCCGGCGCTGCCGACACCAGCCCCGACTTAAATAAATTAAAGAGTAGTTTCGCCGTCTGGGCATAGGGAGCGCCGAGAGCCGCGGCGACTTCCTGAACACTGCGCCGGCCGTCAATCTTGGATAATACTCGCCATGCCGCATGGAGGATAGTGATCGGACCATTCGCTTCTCCGGTCAGGTCGGCGAGCTGGAAGATACACTGGCCGGAAGGGATGACCTCGACAATGTTCTCCCATTCGCGGCTCATGGCGCGCAAATCCTCTAGAATCTGTGCTGAGTTTTTCTGAATGGTACTTGCCGGGGCTGAGCCGTCAGCATCTAATCTGAAGCTCCCCTCGGCCCATGTGACTGGATAATAAATCGCTTTTTCCCCTGCACCGATGGGACACGTGGCGTGGACTATTTCACCTTCATTAAGAAAAACTTGCACGATTTCATTGCCGTGGCGCAGGGTCAGCAGTCCGGATTTTCTACCTGCCGTGGCGAGCGCGAGGATTTCGTTTAAGTTTATCTCCGAAAGAGTACCTTGCATCGATTGTTCCCGTGAGGAGCGCCTCAATTTACTAATCGGTGATCACCTGAAGTCTTTAAATCATTCGGGTAGTTGACGGGTCGTGTCGCCCAGCAGGATGAGCGCCCCGGCTGGGTTGCTTGCGGCCGAACACTAGCACCCCGTGGTGAAAGTCTGACTGCATTCGACGGGCCATGCATCCCCGCTGGCTGCGTTGCTCCTCGCTCAACTATTCCCCGATATTCTCGGTCGTCGCATCTTGCCATCGGGGTGCCTCGCCCGTCTCGGTGCGACGCCACACTTTCACCATGGGCTGCTGGAGTCGGCGCAGCCGGGGCGTCGAAAACCGGCGCATGGACGATAACGCGCGGCCGCTACCAGCTCGAGCCTTGAATATGAACTTCCTCGGGTAATTTAAATATGGCGTGCCGCAAAACATTTGATTTCGTGGCCAAAGTAAACATGAAGTGGTCCAAAGCGGTCTCGTTCGCGTCCTTGTCCAGTTTACAAAGTGGGGCTCTCGCACTAGCGACAAATCCTAGCGGCAATCGAAACGCTATGTCAATAGAGATCAATCGCGGTTCACACCATTGTAGGCAGAAAAACCGAACGTGCAAGGCTGCACGCGGAAATCTCCGGTGGCAAGAATCAGGGGTGGCTAAGCTTATGTTTGAGGATCTCATTGACTATTTTGGGGTTGGCCTTGCCATGTGTCGCCCGCATAACTTGGCCGACCAGAAAACCGAGTACCTTCTCGTTGCCGTCGCGATAATCAACCGCCTGTTTGGCGTTAGCTGCGAGAACCTTATCGACGGCGGCATCAATGCTCGCGATATCGGAAACCTGCTCCAGCCCTTGTTTGGCGACGACTTCTTGCGGCGAGCAGCTCGAGTCTAGGAGCGCATCAAACACTCCCTTAGCGATCTTGCCGCTGATTTTGCCGCTGTCAATCAGCGCCACCAATTCCGCTAGTTGCTGAGGTTGGATGGGCCAATCGGTGATGCGGAGTTGCTCATCGAGCTTTCGTTCCTTCAAGACCCGGAACAGATCGCCGACGATCCAGTTACTCAGGGCTTTCGCATTGCCATGCAGCGCCAGAGCCGATTCAAGATAATCCGCAACGTCCTTTCGCGCGGTCAGCAGCTCTGCATCGTAGGCAGGCAATTTGTAATCCGCCATGAACCGCGCGCGACGCTGATCCGGCAATTCCGGCAAGGATGCTCTGATCTGAGCGAGCCAATTTTCGTCAACAATGACCGGCGGCAAATCGGGATCGGGAAAGTAACGGTAGTCGTGAGCGGACTCCTTGGAACGCATGGCGCGCGTGACTTCATGAGGGTCGTCCCAGAGGCGAGTCTCCTGGATCAAGGTGCCACCCTCTTCCAGCGCGTCGCTCTGGCGTTGAATCTCATAGACAATTGCTTTTTCCAGAGCTTTGAACGAATTCAGATTCTTGATTTCAACTTTAGTCCCTAATACCTTGCTTCCCTCGCGCCGAACGGAAACGTTGGCATCGCATCGCAGACTGCCTTCCTCCATGTTACCGTTGCAAATTGCCAGATACTGCAAGATCGCGCGCAGAGTTTTGAGATAGCGCCGCGCTTCATCCGCGCTCTGCAGCTCCGGTTCGCTGACGATCTCCAACAGCGGCACCCCGGCGCGGTTCAAATCCACCAGGCTCGCGGCCGCGCGCGCGTCGTGAATGCTCTTGCCGGCGTCTTCTTCTACGTGAATCCGTGTGAGCCGCACCCGTTTAGCTGCGCCGCCCTCGATCTCGATGTCAAGGTAGCCGTTGGCGCACAGCGGCAGCTCGTACTGGCTGATCTGGTAGCCTTTGGGCAGGTCAGGATAGAAGTAGCTTTTTCGCGCCAAACGGCTGGTGCGCGCGATCGCGCAACCGGTGGCCAGCCCCGCGCATACGGCGAATTCGACGACCTGCCGGTTGAGCACCGGTAATGCGCCGGGAAAGCCGGCGCATACCGGACAGGTATTGGCGTTGGCTCTGCCGCCGAACCGGGTCGAGCAACCGCAAAAAATCTTCGACTCGGTGAGCAGCTGAGCGTGGACTTCCAGTCCTATGACCGCTTGGTATTTCGCCATAGAGTGATTGACAGGCGCCCTTTATAAATTGGCTTTCTTTCGGTGCCAGCCGGCGGATTGCTCATAACCGTAGGCAAGATTCAGAATCGTCGCTTCGTCAAAGGGTCTGCCGATGATCTGCATGCCGATGGGAAGATTCTCCGCGTCGAAACCGCAGGGAATGGAAATGGCCGGCAGCCCCGCCAGATTCGCCGAGATTGTGTAAATATCGGATAAATACATTTGCAGCGGGTCTT
Source organism: uncultured delta proteobacterium (assembly GCA_963801935.1). GTDB lineage: Bacteria > Desulfobacterota > Binatia > UBA9968 > UBA9968 > DATACQ01. The sequence goes on along the minus strand of CAWDHA010000013.1, from coordinate 29,605 downwards.
TGGTCTTTGCACCAAACTTAAAGGCCGTGGTCGGCGCCGTCGGCGTAATGACAAGATCGACGCGCTGAAAGACGTCATCGAAGTCTTTTTTGATGAGCGCGCGCGCTTGCTGCGCTTTAAGATAATAGGCTTCGTAGTAACCGGCGGACAAAGCATAGGTTCCGAGCATGATGCGGCGCTTGACCTCGGTGCCGAAACCTTCGGCGCGAGTCGCCAAATAGGTTTCGAGGAGGTCTTGGCCGTGGACGCGCAGGCCGAAGCGCATACCGTCGTAACGCGCCAGATTGGAGCTCGCCTCGGCAGTAGCGACGATGTAGTAAACGGCAACTGCATATTGCGAGTGCGGCAGCGAGACTTCCTCGATGACTGCGCCGCTTTGTTCCAAGTGCTTGATGGCGGCGCGCACGGCGGCTTCGGTTTCCTGCTGCATGCCGGAGACGAAATACTCCCTGGGCACTCCAACACGAAGCTTGGCGATCTCGCCGGTGAGCGCCAGAGCGTAGTTGGGCACCGGCCGCTGAACCGAAGTCGAATCCGCTGCATCATAGCCGGCCAGCGCTTCGAGCAGGAGCGCTGCGTCGCGGACATCCTTGGTCATCGGACCCACCTGGTCCAGCGACGAAGCGAAAGCAATAATGCCATAGCGGCTTACCCGCCCATAGGTCGGCTTAAGACCGACGATGCCGCAGAAAGCTGCCGGTTGGCGAATCGAGCCGCCGGTGTCCGTGCCGAGCGCCGCCATGCACTGGTCGGCGGCGACGGCGGCGGCCGAGCCGCCCGAAGAACCGCCGGGAACCCGGTCGAGGTTCCACGGGTTGCGCGTCGGAAAAAAAGCCGAGTTTTCCACCGAAGAACCCATGGCGAACTCATCGAGATTGGTTTTACCGATCACGACCGCGTGCCCGGCACGGAGCCGGGCGACGGCGGTTGCATCATAAGGCGGCATGAAGTCGCCGAGAATCTTGGAGGCGCAGGTGGTACGCAGATCATGCGTCAAAAAGTTATCCTTGACGGCAATCGGCACGCCCGTAAGCGGCGAGCAGGACTTTTTGAGGCGCAAGATTTCGTCGGCTCGCGCCGCCGCGAGCTGAGCGCTCCCTTGAGCCAAGGTGATGTAGGCATGCAGGCGGTCGTCGGTCCTGGCGATTTGTGCGAAAACCGCCGCCGTCAGTTCTTGAGACGAAAGCTCGCGGTTGCGCAGCTTTGCGCTCGCCTCATACAGCGTTAAAGCACAAAGACTCATTCAATGATTTTGGGCACGACAAAGAAGTTCGCGTCCGCCGAAGGGGCATTGGCCAAGAGCGCTTCGGTGTCGGGCTCATTGGTAACTCGATCGCTGCGCAGCGCGTTGACCACGTCCACGGCATGGGCCATGGGCTCAACGCCGGTCGTATCGAGCCGTTCGAGGACGGCCATATGCTGCAGGATGTTTTCCAGCTCGTCTATGAGTCGGGTTTCCTCTTGGTCGGTGAAACGCAGGCGCGCGAGCAGCGCGATACGGCGCACCTGTTCTCGAGTAATCGCCATCGCATTTAATTAACATAGCGCTAGCGGCAATGCCAAACTAATCCGCCGCGGCGCCGCGGTAAATCTTTTGGCCGGATTTTATTTGCAGTGGATGGTTCTTTTGGTTACAAGGAAAACAATGGCGAAGCAGACGCGGCTCGAAGGTGAGCAAGTATTCGCGCCGATAGAGGGCGAAAACTACGCCCGAGGTTGCCGCTGTATAGCCGGCATCGACGAAGTCGGCAGGGGTCCATTAGCAGGGCCGGTGGTGGCCGCGGCGGTGGTTCTACCGCGAGACTTCGATGAAGATGGAATCAAAGATTCTAAGCTTTTGACAGCGCTGCAACGGGCGCGCGTCGCGCCGATTATCAAGGCCGCAGCGATCAGTTGGAGCGTGGGCATCGTCAGCGTTGAGGAGATTGATCGCTTCAATATTCTCAGGGCGACGCTCATGGCCATGGCCAAGGCGTGCCGCGCTCTGGTGCCGGCTCCCGATCATTTACTGATCGACGGCAAGCAGACGATTCCAGCGGCGCTGCTAAAACTGCCGAAGGCGTTGTACCCGCCGCTGCTGCGGCAAACCGCCCTGATCAAGGGCGATCGGATATGCCTCTCGATCGCGGCAGCGTCGATTATCGCCAAAGTCGCCCGTGACCAGATGATGATCGAGCTCGACGCGAGTTACCCGCAATACGGTTTTGCCGTGCACAAGGGTTATGGCAGCGCCGCGCATCTGGCGGCGCTCCGCCGTCATGGTCCGTCTCCCGCGCACCGCCGCACCTTCGCTCAGGTGCGCGAGTTATACGAGCTCGATTTGTTTGAAAAGCGATGGCTGTAGAAAATCATAAGCAAGCGCTCGGCAGGGAGGGAGAAAAGATCGCCGAAGTGTTTTTGAAAAAGCAAGGCTACAGGCTGGTCGAGCGCAATTACCGCTGCCGCGGCGGTGAAGTCGATTTAATCGTTCTGGACAGCAGGATTATTGTTTTCGTCGAAGTGAAGACCCGCACCGATCACGGATTCGGCAGTCCCTTGGAAGCCGTCGAACCGAGAAAGCAGCGACGCATGATTCTCGCGGCGCAGCTTTTTTTGCATCAGAAAAAACTCCACGAACGAGATGCCCGCTTCGATGTCGTAGGGATCTCGTGGCCGGGAACCGAGCCCCTGGTAGAGCACATCCAGAATGCCTTCGTTATCGCGTGGTAAGGTGCCGAGGGCAACTTGCCGGTGTTAGCAGCCCGTGGTGAAAGTCTGGCGTCGCACCGAGACGGGTGAGGCGCCTCGATGGCAAGGCGCGACGACCGAGAATATCGGGAATATTTGAGCGAGGAGCAACGCAGCCAGCGGGGATCGATCGCCCGTCGAATGCAGCCAAGACTTTCACCACGGGCTGCTAGGCCGAATGCGACGGCGCGCTAGAGGAATTCGATGCTAGATGTAAGATTATTGCGCGACAACCTGGTAGCGGTCAAAGCGCGAATGGCGCTGCGAGGAACGACAATAGACTGGCAGGAGTTGGCGGCGCTCGACCGCGAGCGGCGCGACGCTCTGGCGAATATCGAGCGACTCAAGGAAAAAAAGAATCGTTTATCCGGGGAGATCGGCAGGCTCAAAAAGTCCGGCGCGGATGCCGGCGCGTTGATGCGCCAGGGTGAGGAGGTCGGCGCGGCGATCAAGGACGGTGAGCGACCGCTGGCGGAAATCGAGGCGCGTTTTGAAGCGATCATGTTGAGTCTGCCGAATCTGCCGCACGAAAGTGTTCCCGTCGGCACGACCGCCGGCGACAATAAAGAGGTGCGCCGTTGGGGCGAGCCGCCGCTGTTCGACTTCCTTCCCAAGAATCACTGGGACGTCGGTGAAGAGCTGGGAATCCTCGATTTCGCGCGCGCGGCAAAAATCGCCGGCGCTCGTTTCGCAGTCTATCGCGGCGCCGGCGCGAGGCTTGAGCGGGCATTGATCAATTTCATGCTGGATGTGCACACCGGCCAACACGGCTATAAGGAAATGCTGCCGCCCGCCCTTGTCAACCGCGCCGCGCTCGTCGGCACCGGCCAGTTGCCCAAGTTCGAAGAGGATCTATTTCGTATTGCCGGAGGCGAGTACTTTCTTATCCCGACCGCGGAGGTTCCGCTGACCAACTTGCATCGAGAGGAAATGATCGAGCGCGCGGAGTTACCGATCAAGTATGTGGCTTACACTCCATGCTTCCGCAGTGAAGCCGGTTCTTACGGCAAAGACGTTCGGGGCCTGATTCGGCTGCATCAATTCAATAAAGTCGAGATGGTCAAATTTGTTGAGCCGGAGAATTCCTACCAGGAGTTGGCGGAGATGGTGCAAAACGCGGAGGTCATTCTCCAGCTGCTCAAACTGCCCTATCGGGTGATCGAGCTTTGCACGGGCGACTTGGGGTTCGCTGCGGCAAAAACCTATGACTTGGAAGTGTGGCTTCCCGGGCAAACTGCCTACCGCGAAATCAGCTCCTGTTCCAACTGCGAAGATTTCCAGGCGCGCCGTGCCCAGATTCGCTATCGCAAAGAGAAGAACGGCCGGCCGGTTTTCGTCCATACACTCAACGGTTCGGGCCTGGCCGTGGGTAGAACACTGCTAGCAGTCCTGGAAAACTACCAGCAACAGGACGGCACGGTAGCGGTTCCAGACGCGCTGCAGCCCTACATGGGCGGCTTGGAAACGATCGGCTAGCCGCCCGTAGTGAAAGTGTGGCGTCGCACCGAGACGGGCGAGGCACCCCTGATTGCAAGGCGCGACGACCCAGAATATCGGGGAATATTTGAGGGGAGGACAACGCAGCCAAGGCGGATCGATCGCCCGTCGAATGCAGTCAGACTTTCACCACGGGCTGCTAAAACCTAAGCGGCCACCCAATCGTTGCGACCATCGCAATCGAGTGCGGCGCGATCTATCAGCGGCATGGCGTTACGATACCGAAACCGATCAGCGAGACCGAATTTCTCACCTCGAGGGTCACATCGGACCAGGCAGCGGCGCCAGCAATCAAACGTGAAGAAAAACTTCTAGCAGGCCGATCAGCGCGAGACTACCGTAGACGGTTGCTGTCAGAGTCAAAGCGCCGCGCGCCAGCGCGCGCCGCTTGTGGCGCAGCGCGAAGATCACGGCGATGGAAATACAGGCCAAGGTCTTCCAGTAGAGCAGTCCCCACTCCGCGCCCCACACCCTAATGGCATCGCCGACCAGGGGATTTAACTCGGGCACGCCCAGGCTCACAAGATAATAGGTGAGCGCGCCGTCATAAATTGCAGGAGCAAATTACAGACGAATGAAAACCAGAGAGTTGGAATCAAGGTTACAGCCATGGGCGTATCTATTTATTTTTAAAAACCACTAGTGTCAAGACACTGGCGCCAGTGGCTAAACTTTAAAGACGGTTTTGTCCACCAAACTGCCGCGGTCGCGTCTCGACGCACTGCCTGATTGTTTTCAGCGCTCCTGGGTTCGAAAGTGGGGCATGATCTTAGTCGCGAAGGCTTCGACCGTGGCTTGGTAGGTTTTGCGCGCGGGAGTCATCATGAGGTGTTCGATCCCCGCGGCTTTGAGCTCTGATGCGCTCGATACATTCGTTAGCGTTGCCGGCAATGGAAAAACGCTGGATCAGATAGGGCGTAACCAGGTCCGGATCGACGCGCTCCTCCATCGGCTTCATCACATCAAAGCCATCCATGAATTTCTTGACTCCCACGAGTTCTTCCGCCGGTACCGTCGCCAACGTGAAACGAAAGTTGTGGTGCGCGCGGTTAGCGAGACGATTACGGACCATCTTTCTGGCTTCGTTGCCGTCATCACGGACGCAAAGCATGCCTGCCGCGATAATTGACAACTCGCTTTCGCGGCGTTGTGCCGCGGCGGCGCCGGCGCGGATTTTTTGTCTCGCCCATTGATAGAACAGGCAAATCGAAGCCGGTACCGAGGATGACACCGTCGGCTGAGCGCCCGGCCAGCTGCAAACCTTTTGGACCTTCAGCCGAGACATAGATCGGCGCGGCCGTGTTGAGTGTGAATCCGAGGCCGATGTCGCCATTGGGAAAAGCCACGGTATTGCCGCGCGCGAGATCGCGGATGAGTTTTACGCCGGCTCCTAAATTTTTGACCGGCGTAGCTTTCAAGCCTTGCGAATAGACCGGACCATCACCTGTGCCCAAGCCGATAATCGCGCGGCCCTTGGAAATCTCATTCAGCGATGCCGCCGCTCCAGCGATAACGGTCGGATGGCGGAAAACCATATTGGTGACGGCGATGCCGAGCAGCACGCGCTGGGTAATCATCGCGCAACTGGCGAGCGTCTGAAAAGAGTCAATGGAGCTCAGGTGGCTCTCGCCGAGAAAAATACCATCGTAACCGAGTTCTTCGGCGCGCTGGGCGCGTTTGTAAATCTCGTCGATATTCTTAACGCCGCCGTGGACGCTATGCAGGCTGAATTTCATATAGCAGGCGAGAGCCCTTCGCGGTTCAGTCCAGTTGCTGATGGAGCCAGGCGATCACGGCCTGGAAAATATTTTGAATCGCGCCCATGTGGCCGCCGGCAAACAAGCGTATGGTTTTCGGGTCGCCATGTTCCAGCAGCAGATAGAAATCATCCAGCGGCACCTGCTTATCTTCTTTGCCGTTGACGATAAGCAACGGCGCACAAGGCTTGTCGAGCCAGCCCTGATCGAGCAGAGAAAGAGCGGGCATCACCGCGCACAACTCGTCAAAGGTAGTCTTCCCAAAGAGATTGGCGCGCGCTTCAATCAAATCGAAAAGGTAAGAGTCGGCGTGGCGCGATCGTTCCTGCCACTCAGGCTGGAAAAAGTGATGAACACCGCCACCCCAATTGACGGCGGCGCGTAGTTTGTCCGGGGCGACGTGGGCGAGCTTAGTCGACCAATGGCCGCCAAAGCTGGCGCCGACGACGGCGATCTTATCGGCAGCGACTTCGGAACGCCGGCCGAGGTATTCGAGCGCTGCCGTGTGCACCGCGTCGGCTTCGGGGCAGGCAAGCAGCGGGCACTCACCGGTGCCCGGGCTGTCCATGATGAAACAGCCCCAGCCTTCTTTCACGAAGGCTTCGCCAAATGAATGGCGCTCTTCTTTCCAGTTGTCGATGCCGCCCCAATGCATGATCATCGGCGCCGGCAGCGCCTTCGGTAACCGCAGATGGCCGACTATCGGTTTCTCCGGGTTGCCGGCAAAGGGAATGATCACGCGCTCGACGGGAATATCAAAATATTTCGATGCCGCGAGAAACATCTCGCGGGTCTTTCGGTAGCCATGGTGTTTCCCGGGGGTACTGGGAAACGGGTGGCGGGCGATGCCGTAATAGCCATAAGACAGGAGAAACGCTTCCTTGGCTTGAGATGCTTTTTCTGCTCGTTCAGCTGCGTTGGCTTGTTGCTCCCAGCACGCTCCGAGATCATTCCATGCTGCTGCCCAAACCTCGCCATCGAAGTCGCTCAGCCGCGCCAAAGCCTCCTCAGCCTCCTCCGGGTCGGCGTGGAGAAACGGCGCGCGCCGGCCGATGCGGTTGCGAATGTCGTTTTTTACTGCTTCAATGGTTCTCGGTTTATCCATACGACATCCTCTTTAACGTCCACTACTTCCTATCAAAACTTCGATTCCAATAAAAGTTTAATGGCTTTTATCGCGGCGTTGAGCTCGATAATCAGAGTTGACGTCGGGCCTGTCCCATGTCATGCAAATAGTTAGTCTGCGGGCTTTAGCTCGAATTTTTGGTTCAGGTTCTTCAACCCGCTGCGGAGAAGATGATGGCTTTGATCATCGATGGCAAGGCAGCCGCCAGAGAAGTTCAAAAACATATCAAAGAAGAAGTCGAAGGGTTGGAACGGCGCTGGGGGATCACCCCCGGATTGGCGGTCGTGCTGGTCGGCAATGACCCGGGCTCGCAGCTCTACGTAAAAAACAAAGAGCAAGCCTGCCGCGAAGTGGGCATCAAATCCTATGAGCATTTCCTGGCGCCGACGATTTCTGAAAAAGAGTTACTCGGCCTGATTCACCAACTCAATAGAGACAAAAACGTCAACGGCATACTGGTCCAGTTGCCGCTGCCCGCGCACATCCGGCCAGAGCGAATATTAGAAGCGCTCTCGCCATACAAAGATGTCGATGGCTTTCACCCGGTTAATCAAGGAACCTTGTTGCTCGGCGGCGACGGTTTCAAGCCCTGCACACCCATGGGCATCATGAAATTACTCGAAACCGCGCACTGCGATCCCAAAGGGAAAAACGCCGTCGTCGTCGGGCGCAGTAATATCGTCGGCAAGCCGGTGGCTCTGATGCTGCTGGCAAAGCACGCTACCGTGACCGTCTGCCATTCGCGCACGGCAAATCTGCGCGGCGAGGTCGGCGGCGGCGATATTGTCATCGTCGCTATCGGCAAACCAGGCCTGGTGCGCGGCGACTGGCTCAAGCCGGGCGCAGTGGTGATCGACGTCGGCGTTAACCGGCTACCGAGCGGCAAGCTAACCGGAGATGTTGAGTTTGAGAGCGCGAAGGAGCGCGCCTCGGCGATCACGCCGGTGCCCGGCGGCGTCGGCCCGATGACGATCTGCATGCTGCTCTACAACACCTTGAAAGCTACCAAAGACGCTCTCCAGCGCGAGCGGTAATTGTCGCGGCGCTCAAGGATCTCGTGGACCCGGCACTAAAAAAAACCGCGCTTCATGGAGTGCACCGGCGCGCCGGCGCCAGGATGATTGAGTTTGCCGGCTGGGAAATGCCGGTTCAGTACAGCGGCGTGATCGAGGAGCACCTGGCGGTACGCAACCGTGCCGGCTTATTCGATGTGAGCCATATGGGCGAAATTGCAGTGCGTGGCGCGACCGCTTTGGAGTTTTGCCAGCGTATTTCCGCCAATGATGTCGCGCGCATGAAAGTCTCTCAAGCGCAATATAATCTACTGCTCAACGACAACGGCGGGATCGTCGATGACGTGATCTTCTATCGCCTTGAATGGGATAGTTTTCTCGTTTGCGTCAACGCCGCAAATACTGAAAAGGACTTTAGCTGGATGCGCCAACAAGCCGGCGCCGGCATCGAAGTCACCAATGTGAGCGCGCGCTACGCCCAGCTTGCATTGCAGGGACCGCTGGCCGAGAAGATCTTACAAGCGCGCACGGCGCTGCCGTTGAATGCACTGAGAATGTTTCATTTTCAATTCGCGGAGGTCGCATCGATTCATTGTCTCCTGTCCCGCACCGGCTATACCGGCGAAGCGGGCTTTGAGCTTTTCTGCGAGGTCGAGGCGGCGGAAACGTTGTGGCGCGCGTTGATCGATGGCGGCGCCGCCGATGGGCTGGTGCCCGCGGGATTGGGGGCGCGCGACACGCTCAGGCTGGAAATGGGTTATCCGTTGTACGGCCATGAGCTTGACGACACGACCACGCCGTTCGAGGCGGGACTAGACTGGGTGGTTAAATTTTCCAAGGCGGAGTTTATCGGTCGGCCGACCCTGGCAGAGCAGAAAGCGCAAGGAACGCCGCGCCGCCTGGTCGCTCTGGAACTCATCGAGCCAGGCATCGCCCGAAGCGGTTATGCACTCTATCGTGGTGATCGCGCGGTCGGCCGCGTTACCAGCGGCAGCCAATCACCGACTCTTGGAAAAGCTATCGCGCTAGGCTACTTAGCGCGCGAGGCCGCCGCTAGCGGCGCTGATGTCGATGTGGAAATTCGCAGGCGCAAGAGCCGCGCCAAAATAGTTTCTTTGCCGTTTGTGCGCCGGTAATCGATCGGTTTTACCGGGCGAGATTCAAGGAGGAAGAGTTATGGAGTTTCCCGAAGGCCTGCTCTATTCGAAAGAACATGAATGGGTGCTCGTCGAAGGAACCAGCGCGACCATCGGCATCACCGAATTTGCCCAGGAGGAACTGGGAGACGTCGTGTATGTCGAACTACCCGAGGTCGGTGAAAAAATAGTCAGGGACGATCCTTTCGGGGCGGTCGAGTCTGTGAAAGCGGTGTCCGACATTTATGCTCCGGTAAGCGGTACGGTGCTGGAAATCAATGACGTGTTGCCCGATAGCCCGGAAACCATAAACGATGATCCCTACGGTGACGGTTGGATGATCCGCGTCGAGATGAACGATAAAGACGACCTGAAAGAGTTGATGTCCGCCGAGGAATACGCAGAATACGTCGAGCAACAGAAAGACGACGATGATGAAGAAGACGAAGACGATGAGCACGAAGAGGAAGAGGAAGAAGACGAAGACGAAGACGATAAGTGATTTCGCCACATGCGTTACACTCCCCAGACGGAGCCGGACCGGCAGCGGATGCTCCGGGCGATTGGTCTAGAAAGGATCGAACAGCTCTTCGACCAGATTCCGCCAGCGCTGCGCGCGCGCGCGCGCATCGACCTGCCCGCCGGTCTCACTGAACCTGAGGTCAAGAAACGGCTGGCTCAAGTAGCGGCCGAAAATGCCGCGGCACCGGAGTGGAGCCTGTTCCTCGGCGGCGGCATTTATCAACACTTCATTCCGAGCGCGGTGGACGCAGTAATCTCGCGTTCCGAATTCTTGACTTCCTATACTCCCTACCAGCCCGAAGTTAGCCAGGGCACCTTGCAAGTGCTTTACGAATTTCAAACTTTGATTTGTCAACTCACCGGCATGGAGGTCGCCAATGCCGGCGTTTACGACGGCGCCGCCGCGGCCGCTGAAGCAGTGCTGATGTCGCGCCGCATCCAGCGCGAAACCCGGCGCCGGGTTTTGCTGTCGGAGGCGCTCCACCCGCAATATCGCGCGGTCATCGCAACCTATTTGAAGAACCTCGGCGACGTCGAGTTGAGCGAAATTCCTTTCGACGGTAACGGCGCGACGGATGCGGACCGGCTTGCGACCCTGCTCGATGATCGTGCGATGTGCGTGGTTGCCGGCTATCCTAATTTTTTTGGCGTTATCGAAGATCTCGGCGCGCTCCAAGCGGCGTGCGCGCGCGCCGGTGCCCAACTGATCAGCGTAACGACTGAAGCGTTATCTCTGGGACTGCTCAAACCGCCGGGCGCTTACGGAGTCGATATCGCAGTCGGCGAGGGACAGAGCCTCGGCGTGCCGATGAGTCTAGGCGGCCCGGCGTTTGGCTTTTTCACCACGCAGAAGAAGTTTGTGCGCAACCTGCCGGGCCGCCTGGCAGGCGAGACGCTCGATGTCGAGGGCCGGCGCGGATTCGTACTCACCTTGGCGACGCGCGAACAACATATCCGGCGTGAGAAAGCGACATCGAATATCTGCACCGGCCAGACGCTCTGTACTACCGCGGCGACCGTCTATATGTCGCTGCTTGGTAAGACCGGGCTGCGCCGGCTCGCGGAAATCAATGTGGCGCGCGCGCACGAGACCCGGGCGCGTCTGATCAAAGAAGCAAAGCTTGAGAGTTGCTTTGGCGCACCGTTTTTCAATGAATTTGTCGTGCGCGCGGGCGATCTGGCGGCTTTGGAAGCACGTTGCACGGCGAAAAAAATCCTTCCCGGGATTGCGCTCGGCCGTTGGTATCCGCAATTGTCCGATAGTCTGTTGGTTTGCGTCACCGAGATGAACGAGAGCGAGGAGATTGATCGTTTTGTCGAAACCAGCTCCGGCTAAAGTAACCCGGGCCATCACCCCGCGGCTGATTTTTGAAAGCGGCTCGCCTGGCCGCACGGCACTGTTCTGGCCCGAAGAAGCCAACCCGAACACCTATCTAGCCGCAGCATTGCTGCGCGATGAAATCGCCGGCTTCCCGGAATTGGGCGAGCTTGAAACCCTGCGCCACTTTACCCGTCTGTCGCAGCGCAACTTCAGCATCGAAGGCCAATTTTATCCGCTCGGCTCCTGCACCATGAAATACAATCCCAAGGTCAATGAGGTGCTGGCGCGCTTGCCCGGGCTCGCGCACATCCATCCGCTGGCGCCGGGCGCATTGCTGCAAGGCGCGGCGCGCCTGATCTTTGAGCTCGAAGCGATGCTCGCGGAAGTCAGCGGTATGGATTCGGTGAGCGCGCAACCGGCGGCGGGCGCCCAGGGAGAACTGACCGGGCTGATGCTGATTCGCGCTTTTCTTAGCGAACGCGGCAATCCGCGCAAGAGTATTATCGTGCCGGATACCGCCCATGGCACTAATCCCGCAAGCTCCACCCTGTGCGGCTACGAGGTTATCCAGATTTCATCCAACGACCAGGGCATCATCGAAGCTTCCGCCGTGGCGAAAATAATGAATGAAGAAGTCGCAGCGTTGATGATCACCAATCCCAATACCCTGGGCTTGTTCGAAAAAAATATCGAAGCGATTTGTGCCGCGGTCCATGCCAAAGGCGGGCTGATTTATCTCGATGGCGCCAATCTTAACGCTCTTATGGGAATCGCCAAGCCCGGTCACATGGGCGTGGACGTGCTGCACATGAATCTGCACAAGACTTTTTCTACGCCGCACGGCGGCGGCGGCCCCGGCGCGGGGCCGGTAGGCGTGAAAAGTGCGTTGCGTGATTACTTGCCGGTGCCGCGCATCAGCAAAAGCGGCGATCGCTACAGCATCCTCGAAGCGGCGCCGAAATCGATCGGCCGGGTGCGCTCTTTTTTCGGCAACTTCGGCGTTCTCGTTAGAGCGTACACTTACCTGGTGTCATTGGGGGCGGACGGGCTGGAAGACGCGAGCCGGATGGCGTTGCTCAATGCTAACTATATTCGAAAACGTTTGGAAAAGTTTTACGCCATCGCTTACGACCAACCGTGCATGCACGAATGCATCTTTACTGACCGGTTGCAGCAAAAACAGGGTGTCAGCACACTGGATATAGCCAAGCGGCTGTTGGATTACGGTTACCATCCGCCGACGATTTATTTTCCGCTGGTAGTGCACGGCGCGCTCATGATTGAGCCGACGGAAACGGAGACCCCGGAAACCCTCGATGAATTTGTCGAAGCGATGATCGCCATCGCTCAAGAAACCCAGGAAAATCCCGAGCTCGTCAAGAGCGCTCCCCATACGACGCCGGTGGCCCGGCTCGATGAAGCGCGCGCCGCGCGCAAGCCGGTGCTCCGCTGGGAGCAGCCGGTCAATGATTAGACTCGCCGGCGCTGGTGCTCGCAGCCGCTTAGCCGATTTACTTGGTGCCGCTTACGCGCAGGCGCTGGTCGGAGTAGATGAAGCCGGCGATAATGCGCAGGCTGGATTCCTGGATGGTGCGGGGAAACGGCCTGAAAGGCACGGCGGCCTTGATGGCGCGCACAGCTTCGTCGTCGAGTAGCTTTGATCCCGAAGAGCGAACCAGCTCGAGAAATTCAACGTGGCCATTTTGCCGGATCGTAAATTCGACCACAACTCTTCCCTGGAGCCCATAGTGTTTTGCCAGGTCGGGATACTGCCAACGAGACTCAATCCATTGCCGCACCATCTGCGTGTAAGACGCGTAGCGCACGTCCGAGGTATTGAGCGGAATCGCACGATGGTTGGCGACTAAATCTCGTTTTTCCGGCAGCAAATCGCGCTTGCTGATAGTTCTCTCCGGGGCATCATTAGTAAAGATCGAGGCCTGCGCCTGCTCAGGGTTGCGCATTGGGCTTTCCTGATCGCTCCGCGCTTGCCGATCGATAGCAGCCGGCTCTGCAGGCGGTTCGATGCGGAGCGGTAACTCGGGCGGCAACGGTGGAGCGCTCGGTTGCGGCTCCGCCGGCGGCGCCACCGGGCGCTTTCGCTCAGCCGCCGGCGCGCGCTTGAGCGGCTTCGCTCGCGCTACTTCTCCTCCGCGCCGCGCTGGCGGCGGCGGGGTCTCGGCTTTCTGTGTTTCCAGCGGTTTGGACTCAGGCAAAAAAGATACCGAGATCGGTTCAAACGCCGGCGCAACCGAGAATGGCTTGCGCCATAGCATTGGCACCAATGTCAAATGCAATGCCAGCGAAAGAGCCAGGAAATAAGGGTAGGATATATTCTCGAATCGCACCAAGTTATAATATCGGATCGGGGTGGTACCGGCAACTAAGAACGCTGGCATCCGCTTGGGCGAGCGCGCGTCATGGAGGAAGGTAAATGTTTGGTCTCGGTATTGGAGAGCTGCTGATCGTACTGGCAGTGGTGCTGTTATTTTTTAGCCGCCGCTTGCCTGACGTCGGCGCGAGCTTCGGCAGCGCAATCAAAAAATTTAAGAAGGCGATAAATGAGCCGGATGAAATCGATATCACGCCGCCGGATGAATCGAAAAAGCGCCCTGGTGAATAGTGTCGGCCAGGGCTGCTAGGCCGCCTCTACCGATAACACTTCGCAGCGCGCATCCTTCAGTGATTTGCCTGGGCGCAAAAACACCAGGGCGAAATGTACAGAATCGCCGGGCGGGATTTCAAAAGTTTTCAACGGCTTCAAACGCTGCAGATCGGCGACATCCTGGGCCGTCATGCCGCGGATAAGTTGTAGTGAAATGGCGTTCCCTATCCACATCGTCTGGCGTTCGATTTCCTTTCCTTCCTGATCGAATAGTTGCGCGGCAAGCTGGACATTTCGAATCATGATGGGATTCTGATTGACGGCAACGCCGGTCAGTAGCAGCGCTTCGCGATTTCCTTGCAGCGTCTGAAATTTTGTTTCTAGTGATTTGAGTAACACGGCTTTTTTCAAATGGTCGCTTTGCACCACTGAAGGCCCCAGCAGAGGGATACTGGCGAGCCGGTCTTCGAACGCGGTGGGATGGATTTTCTGATAAGCGAAAACAAAAGCGGCGAGAACGATGATTAACGCGAACAAGGTCAAAAAGGGCATCACCGATGCTCTTTGGTCGCGATAGGGCTCGATATTCAAGACTTTCTCGGCGCTTTCACGAAAGGCTGGAGCGCCAGCATAGGAGAGCTGCTTGTCGGCTTCATCCGATTGAACACCCGCCTCGGCTATCTTGCGGTTTGGCGCGATCGGAGAGTCTGCCCCTGCTCCATCTGCGGCGGCAACCAAATTCCTCGTGTCTGGCGTTGGCGCATCAGCCGCTTCGGGCGTGAGCGCAGCATCTCTGGGCGCCGGACCGAGTTCGTCCGGCGCAGCTGCCTCAAAGTTAAATGTCAGATTGTTATCCGGACCTTCTCTAGGGATTTCAGCCACGAAGTCGAGCGAGCTCTCCACCCCGGACTGAAGTTGAAAGGTGTGTTTGCAGCGCGAGCAGCGAAACGACGGCGCCGATCCTTTCACTGTATCTTCGGAAACCTTGTAAGTCGTCTTGCAATTTGGGCACTGGACAAGCATGAATAGTTCCTTGAGTCTAGCAGCCGGTGGAGAAAGTCTGACTGCATTCGACGGGCGACCGATCGCCGCTGGCTGCGTTGCACCGCGCTTTAAATATTCCCGATATTCTCGGTCGTCGCGCCGGCCACGGCTGCTAGGCCTGACCGCGAGGAAGTTTCAAGAAATCAGCACGATTGTATGGCAATGCGCGAGGATTTCAAGATTCTGCCAGTAACTTCTTCGGATAGCTGAATAAAATCTCGAGCAGCGCGTCTAAAAAATAGGCTTGTTGTGGTCGAAGTAAGTGACTGGGAATTGGTCCAGCAGTGCCAGGCGGGGGATATGAGCGCCTTTCAGGAGCTTGTCGCCCGCTATCAGCAAAAGGTTCTCATGGTGATACTGGGGTTGCTGCGCAATCGGGAAGATGCGCTGGAAGTGTCTCAGGAAACCTTTTTGCGCGCTTATCGTAAGATCAACAGCTTTAAGGGCGGCTCGTCTTTTTACACGTGGCTCTACCGCATCGCGGTGAACATGGCAATCGACGCGCAGCGGCGCATCAAGCGGAACCCTCTGGACTTAAGAGAGTCAATGGACGGGATTTTGGAAGAGCGTGATGAGGTCGCCAAAGATCCTTTCGTTGATGTCCACGATAAGCAATTAAGAGCGAAACTGACCCAGGCGATAAACGAGTTGAGTCCTGAGCACCGTTCCGTGATAGTTTTAAGGACGCTCGAGGGCTTATCCTATAAAGACATCGGGGAGATTTTGGGTTGCTCCGACGGCACGGTGATGAGCCGGCTCCATTATGCGCGGAAAAAGTTACAGGAGAAGCTAAGAGATTTCTTATGAATTCTTGCGCGGAAGTCAGAGATTCTATCGGCGCGTCGCTGGACGGCGAGTTAACGGGCGCGCGCGCCGATGCGGTTCGCTCCCATGTTATGGTTTGTCCCGCCTGCGCCGAAGAGCAGCGTCATTTGATAAAACTCGATAGCGCGGTGAGAGCTCTATTGGAATCAGAGTCGGCAGCGCTCGAAGAGCGGCCAGTTTGGCACGACCTGCGGCAACGGCTCGAAGCCAAAAGCCCCTGGTACGCCGGATTGTCGGAGTGGGCCAGCCCGATGTTTAGAGCCCCAGCGTTTGCCTGGGCGGTGCCGGTAGCAATTTTAATGCTGCTCGGTACGCTGTACTTAAATCTATTTGCCCAGATCTGGAGCAGCGGATCACCACGCAACACCTTCGCCGCCGTCGAATCCATCGATGCCTTTGGACGAAACGTTGCGCTGCTGCGCGAGCATGAGAGCAAGACAACCGTAATTTGGCTCTATCAAAATCCCGAGAGCGAAAATGAGGCTTCCGGTGAAGTGTCTGACAAAGGCCCTGCTTTTTAGTCTTTTTCTCGGCTTGGCGGCGGTCTGTTTGGACGCTGCCGAGAGAAGCTTTCAGTCAGTGCGCATAACGATCCAAACGGTCGCTGCCGGCAAGCAAGGTAACGACTTCGATGCGCGCCTGGCCCCTCTGGAAAAACAGCTCAAGGCGTTGAACTATCGCTCCTACCGTCTGTTGAAAGAAGAAACCCAGACGGCAAGCTGGCAAGGCAACGCAAACTTCGAAATTCCAGGTAGCCGGGTACTTACCGTGAGTCCGCAAGAAGTGACCAATAATCAACTCGGCTTGAGAGTGCAACTCAAACAAGGCGACAAGCCGCAGCTTGAAACGACTGTGCGCCTGAATAACGGCGGAAACTTTATTCTTGGCGGGCCGCCCCACGAGGGTGGCGTGCTGGTTTTGTCGATATCCGCTACCGCCCGCTAATCGCGGGCTGCTGAAAAGATTCACAGGCGAAGCGTGCGCTACGACCATGCTCAGGGCAATCGCCATGGGTCGTTTTTGAGCAGCCTGCTAAATCGAGAACTTGAGTTTGCCGACCGCCATGCGGTCGCGCCATCCGACCCAGAGATTGGTGCTCAGGTATTTGTCGCCAAAATCGGGAAATATCGTCACCAGGGTTCCGGAATCGAGCTTGCGGGCGATTTTCAAGGTCGCGAACATGGCCGCGCCGGAAGACTGGCCGACCAGCACTCCTTCTTCCTGGCTCAGGCGGTAAACCATCGCATACGCATCATCGGTCGACACGGCGATCTTTTCGTCCAGTTCCTCTTCGTGATAAATACCGGGCACGATGGAAGTGGCCATGTGCTTGAGACCCTCAAGACCGTGCAGCGCGTCATCCGGTTCAACGGCGATAACTCGGATACTCCGATTGACTTCTTTCAGGTAACGCCCAGTGCCCATGACCGTGCCGCCGGTACCGATGCCGGCGATAAAATGAGTGATCTTTCCATCGGTCTGGCGCATGATCTCCGGGCCCGTGTTCTCGTAATGGGCCTGTGGATTCATCGGATTAAAATATTGGTCGGGCTTGAAATATTTTTCGGGATTCGCTTCGAGAATTTTGCGGCTTAGACGAATGGCGCCATCGGAGCCCTCCATGGGATCGCTATAAGTGACATCGGCGCCGTAAGCCTGAAGTATCTGCCGGCGCTCGACGCTGACATTGGCGGGTATCACAAGTTCGACAGGATAGCCGAGAACCCGGCCGATGAGCGCCAAGGCTATCCCGGTATTGCCGGACGTCGAATCCAAAATCGTCTTACCGGCGCATAACTTGCCGGTGGCGAGCCCATGCTGGATCATGCGCCATGCCGGGCGATCTTTCACCGAGCCGCCCGGATTGAGGCCCTCGAGTTTAGCGAACACGCGCACTCCCGAGGCGAGCCCATCGGCGAGCGCGCGCATTTGCAGGAGCGGCGTATTGCCGATCAAGTCGAGCACCGACTCGACCTTTTTCAGATCGCGCGCTGGCGATGAAATGAGCCGCAATCTAGGCGAGGCAAGTGCCATGATTGCTAGCTTTGCATGCCGCCGGCAATCGCCGGGACGATAGCAATGTTGTCGCCATCTTTCACGCTGGTTTCAAGGTTCTGCAAAAAACGGATGTCATCGCCGTTGACGTATACATTGACAAAGCGCCGCACTTTCCCGCTCTCATCGCAGATCCGCTCTTTGATGCCGGGGTAGTTCTGCTCTAGATTATCCATCAATGCGCGCATGGTGCTGCCTTGCGCGGTGACTTCGTCGACGCCTTGCGTGAACTTGCGAAGTGGCGTAGGTACCCGTACTTGCACTGACATAATTTTTCCTCCTCGAATGTGCCTTGTTCGGTCGTTTAAAATAGCCCGTCAACTTGAGCCTTTCAAGGCGGCCACGGCCGGATTAACTACTGCACCCACTTCTGCCCGTGCCGTCAATCCCGGGCAAGACCGCTCGAACTCTCGTCGAGTTGATTCTGTCGGGCTGGGCAATCTGTTGCAGGATGTCGCTCGCTTCGCCGCCCCCTCAAGACCGTGAGAACTCAAAAATGCCGATTAGCTGTCGCGCCGCAAGCGCTGCACGCAAAATCTTTTCTGACCTCGACTGTATGAAACTTCATCGCTTTAGCATCGTAGGTTAGCAGCCGATCTGTGAGCAGGCCTTCTTCGAAGCCAGCGAGAAATTTAATCGCTTCAGTGGCCTGAATCGAACCGATAGTGCCGGCAACCGCGCCGAGAATCCCCGCCTGCTGGCAGCTCAGCAGCTCCGCCGCCGCCGGCGGCTGCTTAAAAAAACAGCGGTAGCAAGCGCTCTTGTGGGGAATGACCGTCATCGTCTGGCCTTGCAGGCGGACGATGCCGGCATGGGAAAAAGCGATGTGGAGGGCGACCGCGGTGTCGTTGACGAGGAACTTTGTTTCGAAGTTATCGCTGCCATCGACGATAAAATCATAATCTTTAAGGATCTCCACGGCATTTTCAGACTCGAGCCGAACCGGATGGATGTTGATGGTTACGCCGGGGTTGAGCTCGCGCAGTCTTGATTGCGCAGACTCGACTTTCTTGCGTCCGATGTCCGCCGTGCCATGTAGAATCTGGCGTTGCAAGTTCGATAGCTCAACCTCATCCGCATCGATCAGACCGAGAGTGCCGACGCCGGCCGCCGCCAGATAAAATGCCGCCGGCGATCCCAGACCGCCGGCGCCGACCACCAGCACACGGCCCTGGCGCAGCCGAACCTGCCCCTTGCCACCCAAATCCGGCACTAGAATTTGCCGGCTGTAGCGCTCGATTTCATCGGTCGAAAGGCGCGTGCTCATTGGCTTACTTGCGATTAACCTAGCCCATGGTTTGAGCAGGTGTCAACATCGTGTTCGACAGTCGCTTCGGATTCGTGCTATTCACGCTTGAACAAATTGGCGAAGTCGATGGCTATCACGCAAGAAGTTGCACGCTATGTCGTTAAAACTCGCGCTCGTGACATACCCGCGGATGTGATCGCTCTGGCGCAAGGATTCATCCTCGATGGACTCGGTGTGGCGCTGGCAGGGCAGACCGAAGCAGGCACGCGGATTGTCCTGAACTATGCGCGGCGCCTCGGTGGTCGGGAAGAAGTTCCCGTCCTGGGGACGGTCTTTAGGCTGCCGGTAGCGCAGGCAGCGCTGGTGAACGGGGTATCTGCTCACGCCATGGATTACGACGATACGCAATTGTCGACTTCGAAGGAAGCCGTCTACGGCCTGCTCACCCATCCGACCACACCGGTGCTTAGTGCCGCCCTCGCCATGGGCGCGACGCGCACAAATCAGCGGCGCGGAATTGCTGCTTGCCTACATCGTCGGCGTCGAGGTCGAGTGCCGCATCGCCGACGCCATTAACCCGCGCCATTATCAGTCGGGTTTTCACTCGACCGCGACCATCGGCGGGCTTGGCGCCGCCATGGCGGTGGGAAAAATACTCCGGCTCAAGGAGAAAACCTTGCTGCATGCCCTCGGAATTGCCGCGAGTATGGCATCCGGCCTGCGGGAAAATTTTGGCACTATGACCAAGCCCCTGCACGCCGGACGGGCGGCGGAAAACGGCGTCACCGCGGCGCTGCTCGCTCAGGCTGGCCACAGCGCGGCGACTAATATTCTCGAAGCGCGCCGCGGTTTTTTTAACGCCATGGCCGGCGGCTTCGATGAAAGCAAAATCAGCGGTCGTCTAGGCCGGCCCTACTTTATGCAGGAGCCGGGGATCTCGATCAAGCCCTATCCCTCGGGATCGCTTTCCCATCCGGCGCAAGATCTGATTCTTGACTTAGTCAAGCAGCATGATCTTCATGGCAGTCAAATCGCGAGCGTCGAAGTGGGCACCAATGCCAACGTGCCCAACGCGTTGATTTATCCGATGCCGAAAACCGCCCTGGAGGGAAAGTTCAGCATTCCTTTTTGCATGGCCATTGCCATCCTGGAGCGCAAGGCCGGCATCGCGCAGTTCACCGACAAAAAAGTACGCGAGCGCAAAGTTGTCGCGTTGATGAAGCGGGTGACTCTCTACGTCGACGACGAGATGGAGAAACTCGGCTATGATCAGGTGCGCTCGAAGATCCGCATCACGCTCAAGAACGGCAAGATCATCGAAGCGCGCGCCGATGTCGCCCGCGGCCATCCGCGAGAGACCGATGAGCTGGGCGGAAATCAGCCGAGAAATTTCATGACTGCGCAGCGCTGGTGCTGCCGCGCGCCAAGGCTGACTGCGGTCATTCAGTTGGTGAGGGGTTTGCCGCAGCAACAGAGCCTCGCGCCGTTGCTGCGCGCGCTTGTGCCGGGCGCTGAAAAACCGGCGCGAAAGACTCGACCGCGCAAAGTCCGGGAGCAGACGATGGAATCGTACTCGCAGACCATAGGAAAATTCGTTGGCGGTCTTGATCTCAGTCGAGTGCCGCACGCGGTGACGGAGAAAGCCAAGCTGGTCTTCCTCGACACGCTCGGCATCGCCTTGGCTTCGTCAACGATGGATTTCGGCGCGATGGTTCTAAACGTCGCCGCAAAAGCTCGGCGGCGCGGCCGAGAGTCGCTTGGTCGGGACGGCGAGCAAAGTAGCCGCGGCCAATGCCGTGCTCGCCAACGGCACGTTGGCTCATGGCCTCGATTATGACGACACTCTGGAAGAAGCGATCGTTCACACCGGCTGCGTTGCCTGCGACGACTGCGCTGGCCGTCGGCGAAGAACTCGGCGCCAGCGGCAAGTCGGTTCTCGAAGCGGCCATCGCCGGCACCGAAGTCATGTGCAAAGTCGGCCTGGTGGCGCCGGGAAAATTTCATGCTCGCGGTTTTCATCCGACGGCGATCTGTTCGACCTTTGGCGCCGCAGCGGCAGCGGGCAAACTCTATGGCCTTAACCTGGCTCAGTGGATCGATGCTTTCGGGCTCTGCGGCAGCCAGAGCTCGGGCATCATCGAATATCTTGCCGACGGCACCTGGACCAAGCGCTTGCATCCCGGCTGGTCGGCGCACGGCGGCGTGATCGCGACCATGCTGGCGCGCCGAAGGATTTCGCGGACCGGCCAAGGTTTTCGAGGGAACCCACGGTTTTTATCGCAGCTTCGGCGGCGAGAACGAGTATCGTTTTGAAAAACTTTTGGAGCTCGGCAAAGAGTGGGAGATGCCGCGCCTCGACTTTCAAATCCTATCCCTGCGGCTCGATCTCGCATCCCTATATGGACTGCGCGCTCAAGATCAAGCACAAATATAATCCGGCGCCGACAAAACATTCGCGAAGTCGTCTGCCGCACGGCGGAGGGGCCGGTGCCGGCTCTGGGAGCCGCTCGCAGACAAGCAACGGCCGGTGAGCTCGCTACGGCGCGAAGTTCAGCCTGCCCTACAGCATCGCCGTGATGTTGGTTCGCGGCAGAGCCGGTCTCGACGAGTTTACCGACGAGGCGATTCACGATCCGGCGGTCCTAAACGCTGGCTGTCAAAGTCCGCTATGTGCTCGACCCGACGATCGACTATCCGCGCCACTTCTCCGGCCACGTGAAAATTTTTCTCAATGACGGAACTGTGTTGGAGGAAAATCAGCCTTACCCGCGCGGCGGCTACGAAGAGCCGTTGCCGCCGGAGGAAATCGAAGAAAAATTTCGCGCCAACGCGCGCCTGGCGCTGCCGCTGACCACGGTTGAGCGCGCTGCTTGACTCGGTCAGCCGGCTGGAGCAACTTTCCTCTATCGCTACACTTTCTGAGCTTATTGGGTCCGTGCCGTGGAATAACCAGGAGGTCTTGAGATGAAAAAGACGCGTCATTTTTCTGTTGCTTCTTCCTGTGCATTCTCCGCGGCGTCCATACCGATCGGC
Organism: uncultured delta proteobacterium; assembly: GCA_963801935.1. Taxonomy (GTDB): domain Bacteria; phylum Desulfobacterota; class Binatia; order UBA9968; family UBA9968; genus DATACQ01. Next base: position 7,695 of record CAWDHA010000013.1, on the reverse strand, counting down.
CCAGGAGCAGCGCTGATTCAGGCGGCGCGAAAAGAAGGCAAAGTGGTTTGGCATACCTCGTTGGCATTACCGTCTTCCACCGCCATCGCTCATTATTTTCAGAATAAGTACAAAGGCATCGAAGTCGAAGTGCACCGCAACGGCTCGCAGCGCGTGCTGCAGCGATTCATGCAGGAAACCTCGGCGGGAATAAAGAACGCCGACATCGTTCATACCTCGGACGCCGGCCATTTCGAGCTGCTCAAAGACAAGAACTTGCTGCTCAAGTTTACGCCCCAGGGTACGGCCGGGTTCCCCGAAGGCTTTAAGGACAAGGCGGGGTTTTACTACGGCATGCGCGCCACGCTTTCAGTGATCGCGCACAACCCGAAAATCGTCGCTGAGAAGGACGCGCCGAAAACCTGGAAGGATCTTATTGAATCCCAGATGGAGCGGCAAACTTGTCACGGCGCACCCAGGCTATAGCGGCATCATCATGACCCACGTGCTGGCGCTGGTGAATCAATATGGCTGGGAGTACTTTCGCGATCTCGCCAAGAACAAGCTCCACCTGGTGCAGTCGGCCAACGATCCGGCCGGCGTGGTCGCATCCGGCGAGCGCCCGATCGGCGTGAACGGCGCCGAGTATTACTATTACAAGACATTAAAGCAGGGGAACCCGATCAAGATTATTTACCCGAAAGAGGGCGTGCCGCTGGTGGTTTCACCGGTCGCCATCGCCAAAGATGCGCCCCACCCCAACGCGGCCAAGCTCTTTACCGAGTTCATCTTCTCCAAAGAGTCGCAACAACTGCTCGCCGACAAAGAGGGACTCTACACCGGCCATCCCGAGGTGACCTATCCTGCGGACAAACCCAAGCTCAAGGAGCTGAAGCTCCTGACCGCCGATGCCGACGAATTGGAGAAGCGCAACAGCGAAATCCGCAAGCGCTTTGTCGAGTTTTTCGGCGCCTAGTCGAGTTTAGCCGCTCGCACACTATGGCCGCTGCCGGAACCGAATCGATCGCGAATAGCGACAGCCGCGGCTGGTACCTACCGCGGTTCAAGGATCCAACTTTGCCGGTCTGGATCGGCGCGGCGCTGTTGCTCGTCTTTTTGATGCTTTTCCCGTTAGGCTCGATCTTCCGGGCGAGCCTGTGGGACGAGAGCGGCTTTCAGCCTAGGACGCTATCTCGAAGTTTTTACCGATGGCGCTTTCTTAAGAGCGATCTGGAATACCGTGATCATCTCCTTCTGGGTCGGCGTGATCTCGGTCGGTATCGGCGCGCTGCTCGCCTGGTTGGTGACGCGCACGGACTTGCCGTGGAAAAAACCGATTCGCGCTCTGGTAATGGCTTCCTTCGTGACGCCGCCGTTTTTAGGCGCCTTCGCCTGGACCTTGCTCGCCGGCCCCAACGCCGGCGCGCTGAACAAATTTTTTCGCTGGTTGACGGGTTCGGATGACCCGCTCTTCAATATTTTTACCATGCCGGGCCTGATCTTTGTCATGGCGCTTTATAGTTTTCCTTATGTCTTTTCCATGGTCGCCAATGTCTGCGAGTTGATTTCATCGGACCTCGAAGATGCCGCGGAGATACTCGGCGCAAACAAATGGCGCACCGCCTGGACGGTCACTCTACCGCTGGCGCTGCCGGCGCTGATCGGCGGCTTTATTCTCGCTTTTTTGCATTCATTATCGCTCTTCGGCGCCCCGGCGATTCTCGGCTTGCCGGCGGGCATCCACACGATCACGACGCAGATCTGGGCCTTGTTTCAATATCCGCCGCGTCTGGACATGGCGGCGGCGTTTTCGGTGCCGCTGCTTTTGGCGACCATGGCGCTTGATCGCCGCGCAGAAAAAAATTCTCGGCCGGCGCGGTTACAGCACGGTGGCAGGCAAAGGCGGCCAGAAACGCTCTCTCCGCCTGGGTTGGCGAAGGATCCCGGTGCTGTTTTTAGTTTTCGGCATACTGTCGCTGTCGGTTTTTCTGCCTTATTGGATTCTATTAAAAGCCGCGCTCTCCAAAGCCTGGGCGATGCCTTTGACCTGGGACAACTTTACCTTGAAGAATGTTTCCTTCGCGTTGTTTGAGTACGGCGACACCCAGCGCGCGATATTCAACACGTTCAAACTAGGTTTGCTGACCGCTACTGTCGGAACATTGATAGCGACCTTGATCGCTTACATCACCAATCGCAACCTGTTCAGAGGCGCGCGTTATCTGACTTTCTTCGCGCTCGCGCCGCTGGTGATTCCGGGTATTGTCCTGGCGGTAGGTTTGTTTATCGCTTACACAAAGCCGCCGCTGGTGCTTTACGGCACTATCTGGATTCTTTTCGTCGCCTATCTGACCAAGGAAATGCCCATCGGTTATTCCCAAGCCGAGTCGACCTTCAAGAGCATTCACCCGGAGCTTGAAGACGCGAGCCGGATCATCGGCGCCAACCGCCTGATGTCGCTCAAGGACGTGACCGCGCCGCTGGCGCGCTCCGGACTGATCGCCGCCTGGTCGTTTATCTTCATCGGCGTCATTCGCGAGCTGAGCGCGTCCATCTTGCTCTTTGCGCCGGCATCGAAGGTGGTTTCGGTGGTGATCTTCGATCTTAAAGAGGAGGGCCAGGTCGGGGTGATCTCGGTTCTGGGGATTCTCTTGCTGTTGGCTTCCTTCGCGGTGATCTTGGCGATGCAATGGTTTGCCGGACGGGAAGTGGTGGCGACAAGAGAATAGAGCATGGCCACCGTCGCGCTTCATGGGTTGACAAAAAAATTCACCGGTATGGCCGCCGTGGAGGACCTGGGGCTGGAGATCAAAGACGGAGAGTTCGTTTCGCTCTTGGGCCCATCCGGTTGCGGCAAAACGACCACCCTCAGATTGATTGCCGGTTTTCTCGAACCGGACGCCGGCGAGATACGCGTCAACGGCAGAGTCATCTCATCGGCTAAAGTCTTAATCCCGCCCGAGCGGCGCAATATGTCGATGATCTTTCAGAGCTACGCCGTCTGGCCGCATTTGACGGTTTTTCAGAATGTCGCCTACGGCCTCAAGTTCAAAAAGCTTTCGCGGGGTGAAATCGAAAAAAAGACCGAGCGTCTGCTGCATGTCGTGCATCTCGAGGCTTTGAAGGCGCGCTATCCGGCGGAACTCTCGGGCGGCCAGCAGCAACGAGTGGCGCTGGCGCGGGCCTTAGTGGTCGAGCCGCAGATACTCTTATTGGACGAACCGCTGAGCAACCTCGACGCCAATCTGCGCGAGGAGATGCGCTTTGAGATTCGCCGGCTGCACGAGCAATTCGGCATAACGACTATTTATGTGACCCACGACCAGGGCGAGGCGATGGTCGCGTCCGACCGTATCGTCGTGATGAACAAAGGGAAAATCATCCAGGTCGGCGCACCCGAGGAGATCTTCGACCACCCGACAACCCGCTTCGTCGCCGAATTCATCGGCAAAACCAACATTCTCCCGGGACGCGCTGAAGCCGATCACAAGATCGTTTTGGACGAAGGACTATGCCTGAACGTCGCAGCCCGCCGGCGGCGCTGCCAACGGCGCGAGCTTTGTTTGCATACGGCCGCACAATCTCGTCCTTACCGATAAGCGAATCGGAGGCGCGCGCCCTTGGAGAGCGCGGCTACAATCTGTTCGCCGGCGTTATTCAAAGGCGCATCTATTTCGGCGACGCCATCGACTATGTGATAGATCTGGCGCCGCATCCCCTCAGTCTAAGAGTCGTTGCGCCGCCCGCGCCAACAATATGACAAAGGTCAAAGTGTCTTTGCACTGGCGCGGCCGGAGCACTGCGTGCTGGTGCGCGAAAGCTGACGCGGCTCTGTGAATCGGCTAGCAGCCCGTGGTGAAAGTCTGGCGTCGCACCGAGACGGGCGAGGCGCCCCGATGGCAAGGCGCGACGACCGAGAATATCGGGAATATTTGAGCGAGGAGCAACGCAGCCAGCGGGGATGCATCGCCCGTCGAATGCAGCCAGACTTTCACCACGGGCTGCTAGCCCAAAGAGAATAAAAGAAGCGCGCTCTGGTCGCGACGATCACGAAAATTGTAAGTGCACGGCGTGGCGCCCTACGGCCGATCAGGCACAAGGCTCGGCTGAGCGGCGCTGCTCGCCGCCAACCTGGTCTTGCGCCAGCGGGTGATCCCATAGACCGCGAGCGCGACCAGGACAATGCCGATCCAGGTAAAAACACCGCTGACAATCTTCGGCTCGGTGGAGCCGAACATCCAGTCCAGATCTTCGCGCCTGAAATCTCCGAAAACGCGGAAGGTTTTTAGTCCGAATATCCAGCCAGCGTGCAGACCAATGGCAAGATAGAGGTTGGCGGTGCGGGTGAAGGCGAAGCTCAGAACAACGCCGAGTAGGAAAAGGCCGAAGATGCCGGGGATGAGCGCCAGCGGCTCCAGAAAAGGGGTGAAGGTCAATGCCAGATGGCGAAAGCCGGCCCACGGGTCAAACACTTCCATGAAGTAGACATCGCCGGGTTTAATGAAATGCAGCGCCGAGTAGAAGAGATTGGCGCCGAGATAGGCCCGCAGTGGGCTTTGCTCATATAAGCCCTTGAACAAGATGCCGCGGAAGAAAACTTCTTCTAAAAAACCAGCAAACACGCCGGCAGACAGCGCGCTCACAGCGCGACTGATGGACTCGGCCGGTGACAATCGAAAAAACGGCGTGAAGACGTCCAGGCACGCCATGACGGCGCCGAGGCCGGCCATCGAACCTACGGCTAGCAGCCAGCCAAGCGCGAGATCGCGACCGCTGTCTCTGAACGAAGTGAGGCCGAGATCGGCGGGCTTGCTGATGCCGAGCCAGCGGCGAGCAAGGAAAAAAAGCAAGATACCGGAGATCATGAAGGTGCGGTTAAATATCTTGGCAAAGGAATAGCGCTCCCCTACCAGCTGAGGGTGCTTCGCATTGAGCCAGTCGGCTGAGACTGCGAACCAAGGGGTCAGGAGACAGGTGAGCGCCAAAATGAAAATCAGGAATAACAGCAAACGCTGGTGGGTCTTCAGAGATTTCATCGCTGTTTGTTGTTATGGTTATTTCACACTCGGGTGTTCGGTTCAAATTTCAAGGTCTAGCGGCCCGTGGTTAAAGTGTGGCGTCGCACCGAGACGGGCGAGGCACCCTGATGGCAAGGCGCGACGATCGAAAAAATTGGGGGATATTTGAGGGGAGGAGCAACGCAGCCAAAGGGGATCGATCGCCCGTCGAATGCAGTCAGACTTTCACCACGGGCTGCTAGAGTTCAATGTTTAGGACACGAATTTCAACCTCGAAAGTCATAGCCAAAGTTTGTCGAGAGCAGGTCAAACTGGCAAGCGAAGCTGGCGGTCAGTTAACAAACAAGGTCGCGCTCGTCACCGGCGCAAGCCGGGCATCGGCAAAGCCATCGCCGCGGTTTACGCGGGCGAAGGCGCAAGAGTGTTCATTTGCGCGCGCCACCAGCCGGACCTCGAGCGCGCCATTGACGAGGTCCGCCGTAACGGTGGCGAGATCGACGCTGCTGCCGGGGATATCGCCGTTGCGGCTGACGCCGAGCGCATTGTCGACGCGGCTGCCGCGCGCTTCGGCGCCATCGATGTCTTGGTCAACAACGCGAGCCTGCTCGGCCCGCGTGTGCCGCTTGCCGAGTATCCATTTTCGTCGTGGCAAGAAGTTATGCGCGTCAATGTTGATGCGGTTTTCTTGATCACTACGCGGGTTTTAAAGACAATGATCCGGCGCCGCCAGGGCTCGATTATCAATGTTACCTCCGGTGTCGGGCGCGTCGGCAAAGCCCGCTGGGGCGCCTACGCCGCCTCTAAGTTCGCGCTTGAAGGCTTCACGCAAACTCTCGCTGAAGAAGTCAGGGATAACGGCATCAGAGTGAACTGCCTCAATCCGGGCCCGACGCGGACGGCGATGCGCGCCGCTGCCTATCCGGATGAAGATCCGATGACTTTGCCGCAGCCGGATGAAATTATGAAAGCCTTTGTCTATCTCGCCTCGGATGAATCGCTGGGATTACCGGCAAATCGCTCGATGCCCAAGCGCGATGAAGCGCTAGCGCCGGGGCTTTAAACGTGGAAAAAGTTCTTCGGCAAAGCGCGCCGCAACCGTTGCATTGACCGCTTAAACCATTTCGGTTACGGTGCGAGGCGAAGGAAAGCTCATCGCTGGTTATGCTTCTTACTCACAGGTCGGCCAAGATCGCGCTCGTGTCATCGATCGTTGTTTTGCGGCTCTTCTTCAGCGCCAGCAGCGGCGCTTCTCAGGAAATAAAAAAAATCAAGATCGGCTATCCGGCGATCTCCTACAATCAGGTGCATATCTGGGTTGCAAAAGACGCGGGGCTTTACCGCAAGCATGGTCTGGACGCGGAGGTGATCTTCTTTCGCGGCGGGCAGATGGCGACGCAGGCGCTCGTGGCCGGCGATCCGCCGATCGTCAATATCGGCACCGTCGTGCAGGCCGGGCTTCAAGGACATGACATCGTTCTGATCGCCTCGTCGGAGTCAGCTTACAACTATTCAGTCGTCGCCAAGGCCGGCATGAATAGGGTCGAGCAGCTCAAGGGCAAGCGCCTGGGGGTGAGCGGTTTCGGTTCCGCTTCGCACAACGCCTCGCTGATTCTCCTGAAGAAATTTAACCTCGAAGCGAACAAAGACGTCGCGCTTGTGGTTGCCGGGCCGACCATGGAACGCTTGGCTGCGGTCGACGCCGGGCGCATCGATGCCACCATGCTGACGCCGTCGGAGTTGCCGCGCGCCCGGCGTCAAGGATTGGTGGAAGTTTATGACATGCTCGAGCTCGGCATAGAAGTGCAGGGAAATGGTTATGCGACGTCGCGTTCGTTCATTCGCAGCCAGCGCGATACCGCATTGGCGGCGCTGAAGGCTTACGTCGAAGCGATTTTTTATATTCCGCGCTACCGCGATGAGACGCGGCGCATCGCCGCCAGATATATGCGCACCAACGAAGCTGACGTGCTCGACGCGACCTACGATTTTTTTGTGAAACGAGTGAGCAAGAAGCCTTATCCAACTCTCAAAGGCATCCAGTACTTACTCGACGAAATTGTGCCGAAGATGCCTCAAGCGAAAGCTGCCAAACCTGAGCAATTCGTTGACCTGTCGCTGTTGCAGCAATTGGAGAAAGAAGGATTTTTCGCCGAGATGGCGAAGCGCTATCCGTGATCGAGCAACGTCCGCAAGTGAATCCAAGAGGTGTCGCATGAACCTGGCTGTTGGCGAAAAATTCCCCGATGTTGTACTGCCGGATCACCAAGGACAATCGGCAAGACTTTCAGAACTGGTGGGGAAGTTTCCATTTATTCTGACCTTCTACCGCGGTTACTGGTGAGGAAAATGCCAGGTGCAGTTGCGCCACTACGTTCTACTGCAGGATGAACTGGCCGTCAATTATTGCAAGCTGGCGGTGGTCAGCGTCGATTCACCGTAAGTGAACGATGCATTTCGGACCGGCCTCGGCGCGACGTTTCCGTTTTTTAGCGACCAGGAGCGCAAGGTCATCAAACTGCTGGACATGACCGAGACATCGAAGAGCCGCGGTGTAACCGCGATGCCCTACCATTCTCGCTGCTGCCCGACTTAACGATCCACAATCTTTACTGCGGCTACTGGTATCTCGGCCGGCCGACCTTGGACGAGCTGCGCGCGGATCTGCGCGCGATGATGAGGAAAGTGCGAGCGGATTTTG
>CAWDHA010000012.1:0-14796 GCA_963801935.1 uncultured delta proteobacterium | reverse complement strand
CTTTATTGGCGGTGGAAGGTCTTCGTTGATGTCTGATTGCCTGAATGCTGCGCATCCTCTTAACGGTTGTTCTCGCTGCCGGCGCCTTCTGGCTGCATGCAAATACAGATCTTGGCCTCGCGAACATCCGGCTCTGATTGGCCTACTGCTATGACTACTGTGTCAGGTGTGGGCCGCTCCAAGATTGTCATAAGCAAGTGCGGCATTCCTACAATCGGAGGTGTAACTCGTTCCACTTTTCCGGGATCGACTGGTAGCATGCAAACTATGCCACCTTGAACTACGTTGTTGCGAGCATTGCGCACATCCACTCGGATGCTAACCGTCTTTTCATCAATTCCGACAACAGTGTATCCAATAAAAGTTGGCCCCTCCGTACCGACCGTATTTGAGGGAAACTGTTCGTTGTGTTTTAGGGATATTGTTCTAATGTCAGGATTCGCAATACCGAGGGCAGATGCCTTAAAGCCGTAGACGTCTCTCTCAAGTGACCGAATTTTTTCATCCACGCCAGCTAAACGCTCGTAAAGTTTCGAAACCTGCGGATCAACCCTTTCAAGAGGTTTGAGTTCATCCGAATTATGAAACTGGGCGATTATCCCATTTGCTACCGTACTTCCTGCCACCGCTTTGTCCGCGCGCTGGCTTTTCTCCAGATTTTTTTCAGGTTGACTCATATCAAATTCCTCTGCGGTTTCTTTCTAATTCAGTCGCGCTTATTTAACGCAAGGCATGTGCCGCAGTAAAATTGGTGATTAACCCTACTTCGGGAGCGTTATGCGCCATAGATTCTCGAAGAAATGGCTTGGATTTGAAATGGGCGTATGCGCTACAGTTCGCCCACTACAATTTTTGCAGGCCGCACGGATCTTTGCAGAAATCGACTCCCGCGATGGCCGCAGGGATCAGTTCGCACGTTTGGACAATTCAAGAGTTAATTACGCAATAGAAGGAATATACAGCATCCCCCATGTCGGACCTGAATGATCCAAGGGTGTTTTTCGCGGCAGAGCGCACTTTAATGGCCTGGACGCGCACGGCGGTAAAAGCAAGAAGAGTTGGCGGCGCGATTGTTTAAGCTTACGCAGCATCCGGTTGTTCAAACGTTCGAGCAGCTCGCGGATCGCCGCATTGAGAGCGGCCAGAGTGTAGAAGTTTCGGTGGCGCAAGACCGAGAGGATCCAGCGCTTGGCGATCAGCACGCCGTTTTCGACTTTGGCCTTGTCCCGGGGACGAGCGGGACGTGCCGGTATAACACAAACGCCGTAGTGGCTGGCCATGTCGGCGTAGGTGGGATTTAACTCGGGCTCATAGCGGCAGGCGCGGCTGACCGCACTCTTCAGACAATCGGGAACCAGGACCTTAGGGGCGCAGCCGAAGTACTCAAAGGCTCGGGTGTGGGAGCCGATCCAGTCAGGGCAACTGCTGAGTCAAGCTGGCTTCGGCGAAGGTGTAGGTCGAGGCGCCCCAAACTGCGACAAAAAGCTGGGTCTGGGATGGGATCACCGCTTTGCGGATCGATCAACGATAGTCCTTCAGCGTAATCGACAAACAGTTTCTCGCCGCCCTTGTGGTCCTTGGCGCATCGAGTAGTCGAGCTTGTCTCGATAACCGCGATAGAGCTGGCAGAACTGTGAGTACTGCTAGCCGTCAGGATACTGTTCTTTATACTCGCGCCAGAGCTGATCGAGGGTGAGATTGAACTTCTTGTGGGCTTTGAGCTCGCGGTAGATGTAATCGAAATCAGGCAGTGCTTTGGCGGGTGCTTGGAGCGAGACCAGCGGCGGAAACAGTTCTTGCTCCAGCGCCTCTTCGGTTAAGTCTTCTGGCAAAGGCCAGGACAATCCGGCTTTGTGAGCCCGCTCCTGATAGTTTTTGACGGTGCTGCGGCTGATATTTAAGCTCAGCGCCACCTGCTGGGTGTTCAGATGACCGTCGTGGGTCAGCCGCAGCACATCTTTGATCTTACGCATGGATAACCTCGTATTGGCCATTCATCCTCCTCCTGGGTTCTTGCGCCAGTGAGGATAGCAGCCGGGTTATCCAGCGTCGCTTCGTTTAGCTTACCCTAAACAGGGGTGTCGATTTGCGTCGGAACAAGTGCCGATTTGGATCGGAACGAGTGCCGATTTGCCAGCGGAATGGGTGCCAATTTGGGTCGGAATACGCTCTTTGACAGGATGGAAAGGAATTTCATGGGCTTTGAAGTGCCCACAGGCGAGCGCATCGAAGATCTCGATGTTGAGGTGATCCTTTCACCTGCTGAAGCCGGGCGGGGTGTTGTCGTTCCCATTGGCGTACCAGTTTTTCAACGATGTTCTCTCTGCGGTGGTTCAGGAAGAGACTGGTTGTTCTCGTGCATCGCCTGCGGGGGAGAAGGAAGGATAGAGCGCGAGACAACTATCCCCGTGCAAATCCCACCAATGGTTTCCAATAGATCCATCATCGAGATTCCTCTCCGCGGATTAGGGATTCACAACTTCTATTTGCGCCTCCATATTAGAATCTCAAGCTGGTAGCTTCCCGTTCGCGTATGAACAGGTTCGGATCCGAGCGCAAGTCTAAGAAGTAAAGGCGTTTCTGGCCGAGTCATTCCGGTGAAAATGAGTGTCTTCCATAAAAAAAGGGGTCCCCGCCGCCGGGGACCCCTTAGCCGCCGCAGATGGGCGGATTAAATTAGCGGCACGCGACTTAAGCCGCTTTGGATTCGAGCTTCTTGTTGCTCTTTTGTTCGATCTGGACCGGGATCTTCCGTCCCACAAGCTGCGCCGGAAGCGGCACTCGGATTTCGAGAACACCGTGCTGATATTGCGCGGAGATCTTGTCAGCTTCCACGCCTTGCGGCAGGCTCACCGAGCGCTCGAATTTTCCGTAGTAAGTCTCCTGGTAATCCGTATTCTTCGTCTCGGTCTTTCTCTCTCCTTTGATAGTCAGGAGATTGCCTTCAGCCTGGACCTCGACTTCGTCCGGATTAACCCCCGGCAGATCGAGCCGCACGACGTACTCGTTCTCTTTACGATGCGCCTCAATCCGAGGCACCCAGCTCCCTACCGGACTTTCACTGCGTCCGCCGAACCGGCCAAAGAGCTCATCGATATCGCGATGCCAGCTCGACAGTTCTTCCGTCGGATTCCATCTCATCAATTCACCAAACATAGCTCAGTACCTCCTTTCAGAGCGAATTTTTGAGAAAAATTTAATCCGGCCGAGCCGGCTGTCAAGCCCCAACGGCAATGCTCTTTCTAACTCTCGCCGCCAGGCTCTTTTCGGCTTGACGCAAATCGTTGGTCGTCGGCCGAAATTGCCGAATTGACGTCTTGCTAAAGGCCATACGCGAACCATCGACGTGAAAACATGGGGCGGCCAGGATGCAAGGCCATTCTCCGCTCAAAATGCGGAGATTAGGGAGCGTATCTCCGCATGGAGCCAGATGCGGTGAGAGGGATTTCAAAAGAGACGGATGTCTGAGGGCAGGCCAACAGCATCCGTTCGGCGTTCCCATCCCCGAATACAACGTTCAACGCTCTACGGGAGTTACGTTCATTATGTGGTTTTGGTGAGTTTGCGGAATTTCAGCAAGCGCAGCGCCGGTGGGTAGACGATTCACTTACGCGTGAGAGGATGGCGAGAGAAGGTGGTGAGTCGAGACGCGACGCGGTCGGCAATTTGGATTTTTTTGAGAAGCAGAATGAAGCTTACGGGTCCAATTTTACCGCTAAAAATGGCTCGCTAAGCTCTAAAAAGTCTAGATTTTGGAAAGAAAATTCTGGCCTTACGTCCACTTAGCTTGGTCCGACCCAAGACTCTGTGGGTAACAAGCGGGGGCCAGTTGGTACGGCAAAGGACAGCCAACCTGGTAGCCGGCCATGCTCGCCGTGGGCGCGCAGCGCCGCGAAGCTCCCCGGAACACAGTGCCGTCCGCCAGCAGCCGCAGAAGTAAATCACGCCCGCCGTACGCAACGGCAAGTCGCGTTCGCAACGTGCGGACTGCGGCACGGGCTCCGTCTCTATCGAGGTTCTGATACGTGGCTTCGTCGATAATTTCAACGACGGGCGCCATTCGTCAAGTCCACGGCCGACGTCGTAACGGCGCGGAAGATTGCGCGCGATCTTAAAGTAACCGCCCGCACGCTCAGTGGCCGCGACTCGGACCGATCGATCTGTATCCTCGGCGCCGCGCACGAGGTCGCGTTCATTCGAGAACCATTTTACAGCGTACTTAACCGCGTTATTTCGAAATGTAGACATAGGGTTGGTATGACGTCTAACAGCCCGTGGCAAAAGCGCTTATGAAAGCAAATCTGATGTGACATGCCGTGCGGCACGCGTGTAAGTCTACATTCGAGATTGCGAGTCGATATAGGCATGTAAGCCGTGACCAGAACGTCTCTGGGGCCCGTACGAACGACCACAGAGTTACAAAGAACGCGGCAACGCGGCCCTGCAGGCTTCGCGGCGTGCCCACGCCGAACGGCGTGCGCATCAACAGCCCAAGATTCAAAGCTCCAGTGTGTAGCAGTAGACGTTTGAGAATGTTCTCATGACCGCGCAAGTGCACACGTCGCATCCCTCCGGTCTCATAGAGATGCGCAAAGGGGCGTTCGAGAAGCTCTCCGCGCTGACGCATCAAGCGCCTGCCGCGCCTGCCGCTAATGCGCCGGCGGTTCCGATACACCGCGTCGCGTGCCTCAGGATTATCCTGCCAGTTGCGCCGTCCACGATCGGGCTCCGCGATGTAGCTGCGCACGCCCACCGCTTCAAGATCCACCAGCGCTTGATTGCTGTGATATCCCTTATCCGCCACCAATTCTTTCGGCCCCTCACTCTCAGGTACCACCGTCTCGATCTGCTCGGCGGCTTCAATCAGCGTCTCGACACTGCTGCTGGTGTCGCTCAAGCGGACCGCGTCACCGTTCGGGCTGACGATGACATTGCCGTCGCGGCGGATCGTGGCTCGGTAATCAACATCGAGGCACAGGTTCTCCACCTGGCCGACCGTGACTACCTTGGTGATGATGCGCGCCACGCCACCGATCAGCTTTCCCACGTCTCCGCCGATCCTCTCCTGAATCGTCTTTTGCACTTGCGTTCGACGTTCATGCACACCCGCTCCCGGCCCTGCAGCGGTATCGCCGCCGGCAACGCGGTTGTCAGCGCCTGGCTCAGCGTTTCGTAGGGAAAGAGGGCGTTCAGGGTAATGAAGGACTCCTGCTTGACCGGAAGCGCCGGCGCCGCCTGTTCTGCCGGTCGCTCAGCGAGTTCACCGTAGTCCGTCTTCCCGCACGCGACCATCAGGCTGAGCAAGCCGATCGCTGCAGCAGACAAAATTACCGATCGGCAATGCTTCATGGCGTCCTCCTTCGCATTCTGACGCTGGACTCGTCGTGATAGAAGTTACTGATTGGTTGTGTATAGCGCAGCAACCTCGGGTGCCTAACGCATCAACGGTAAGCTGCGCGTTCAAAGCTGCCGAGTCAACCTTCACGTTATCCGCGCTAGCTTCACCCGATGGGTTAGACGTCACTTCCGGCGTCTTTAGCATAGTGTTTCGTGGCAAAGTACCGGTTTGCTGCCTCTGACATACGAAATTCGATTCCGTAAACCTGTAAGACCGTGCAGTTGAGTAAGTCTGCAGCATCGAGATCAAAAATTGCGACGTTATGCCCCGGACCAAGTGAGCTGCGGTATCCAATTCCGTCAAGACCATGCTTACGAAACTCCTCAGCGATTACCTGCGTTGGCGCATAATGCGCGGAATGTTCCTCGCGGTCGACCGGTTGTGCGAAGGCACGATCGACGTCCCGCCAAACCGCTAACTCTCGCTCTGCTGGGTCCGGCTCCTTCAGATAATACCGATCTCAGACGAGCTCTGCCTGGCCTTGAAGAAGTGGAAGCTTCAATGCCCACCCAGCAAGTGGGATTTGATGTTTCCCCAAGACGATGGGCGACCTCAGCATCGTAAGACGGTGTGGCGGGCAATGGAAAAAGCGATCAAGAAAGCAAACGAGGACGCGAAAGACGATGAGAAGCTGCCACGGCTTACGATCCACAGCCTGCGCCACAGCGGCGCTTCGATTCATTTGATGAGGGGAACCCCGCTCCCGGAAGTCAGCGCCATGCTTGGCCATGCCAATGCTCAGTATTACGCTGACCGTTTATGCCCATTTCATACCCAGGATGCAGACTCACTCAGCAGCAACACTATCAGGCGCGATTTTTAGCGGGCAGAAAGTTTTTACCGATGAAGTTGGTCACGTTAAGGACACTTCGACCGGACAAACGGCAGTTTCGTAATTAGGTGAAAGGCGAGCTTTTACAATGCAAGTGGCTGTGTTAGAAGATTTAAAATTAAATGCCCCCGGCGTGACTCGAACACGCGGCCCCAGGATTAGGAATCCTGTGCTCTATCCACCTGAGCTACGGGGGCACAAGGAAATCAGGCAGTGACAATAGCAATTTCTCTTTTGCTGTGCCAGTTGTGCCAAAACGTGCCAAGGGATTCACGCCGACGTTTGTTTCCCCCGCTTTGAATGAGTCCTTCCAGATCGCTCATCGTCTCCTGAGTCTTTCTCTTTTAAGAAGCGGAACCTATTTTGATTCTTGTGGTCTGACGAGCCGGTGGATAACAGGCGCTTCGAGAAAAGGAGGCAGCGAGAGCGGAACAGGAACGTCACCTGGGGATCGTGCTGGACCGCGAACAGGAAGCAACAGTGGCACAAACAACGGGAGGATACACAATGAAACGCTTATTTGCCGCAACAGCTTTGACCGCCACTCTGCTAGCGCAAGCCGCTAGCGCTTGGGCAAGCTGCATGACCCACACCTACATTGTCAATGGACGCATGGTGACTTGCACGCAATGCTGCTTTGGGAGCCAATGCACAACCACGTGCAAGTGAGCACAACAGAGACGTCACCTCGGCGCGCTCGCTTTTTTCTCAATTTTTCATATGCTAAGACTTCAGAACAAGTCAGGCGCGCCATCGATCGGTATCATAGTAGATCTCGCCGCCGCGGTTCGTAGCGCGCTTGTGGGAGGAGCCTAGCATGCCGCTGACCGGCAAAGAGTTTGTCAAAGAAATCCAGGATCGGGTCGAACAGAAGCATTCCAAAAACCATCCGATTATCGGCATGATTGAAAACGGCGAGCTCACGCGCGCACAACTAAAAGGCTTCGTCGGACAATTCTACCTTTTTTTCCCCAAGCCTTTTCCCAAACCGATTGCCGCGATGCTGAGCCGCTGCCCCGATGATCCTGAGTTGGAAAAAATGTGGATCGAAAACGTCGTCGAAGAAGGGACCGGCGAAATTACCGGGACCGACAGCCACAAGGCTCTTTTCATTCGGTTCGCCGAACGTTGTGGGTTTGCTAAAGACGAGTTGGACAGGGTCGAGCCCACTCCTGAAGCCCAAGCTTTTCTCGACTGGCGTGAGCTGCTGATGTATCAGCGCACCTGGCTTGAGCTCTACGCCTGCCAGGGTTTTTGCCTTGAGGGCACGGCCAACCCGCGCATGACGCGGATCGTCAATGGGCTCACCCAACACTACGGCTTCGATCGCGAGTCCGAAGATATTCGATACTGGACCTTGCACATGGGTGTGGACGAAGAACATATGAAAGTGGGACCGCTCGCCGTGGAACGTTACGCGACCTCCGATTTCCAGCAGCATCAAGTGCGCGCGTCCGTGCAGAAGACCTTGGATCAGTTCTGGCTCGCTTTCGACGGCATCAAGCGCGCTTTTGTTGACAAAGACCCGCTTTACGCGCGCTGGCGCAATGGCAATTGAGGAGAAAAAATTATGGAACTGGTCGATCTCACCCGAGTGATCTACGACGGCATGCCGAAGATTCCCGTGCTTCCCGATGTTCACGTTAATAAATTTTTTGATCTGGCTAAAGGTCATCCGTTGAACGTCACTGAATTATCGCTGCCTTGTCACGCCGGCACTCACGTGGATGCGCCGATCCATATCGTTCCCGACGGCAAATCCATTGAGCAACTGCCGTTGGACGCTTTCGTTGGCAACGGTGCAACGATCTCAGTCAACAAGAACGGCGGCGAGCAGATCACCGCGGCGGATCTGGAAAACTCCGGCGTGCCCGTGCATAAGGGCGACATTTTGATGTTGCACACCGGTTGGGACGAGAAATTCGACAGCTCCGATTACAACATGCACCCTTATTTTTCCGTCGACGCAGCCGAGTGGATGGTAAAAAAAGGCATCAAGATGGTGTGCATCGATTGCATCACGGTGGATTTGCCGACGCCGCTGCGCCCCAAGGGATTCGCCTTCCCGGTTCATAAAACCCTCCTGGGCAACGACGTGCTGATCGCGGAGAACGTCGCCAATATCGGCAGCATTGTCGGCAAAAAAACCCGCATCCTGGCTTTGCCTCTACGGGTAAAGGGCAGCGACGCCGGACATGCGCGGATCGTCGCAGAGCTTTTGAACTAAACGCCATGCCGGTGAACAAACCTATCAATGGCATCATCGGCGCGTGCCTCACGCCTTTCGATGACGACGATCATATCGACTACCGGGCATTGGAAAAGGAAATTGAGTTTCTGGTGCAAGATTGCGATGCCGTCACCATCGCTGCCGTGGAAGCCGCAGAGTACACGATGCTGTCGCGTGAGGAGCGCAAAGAGGTTCTCAAGCTGGCCACCGAGATGGTCAATCACCGGATTCCCGTGATACTTGGCTGCTCCAGTCCGTCCCCTAAAGAAGTCATTGAACTCGCTGAATACTCGGCCAAAGTGGGAGGCGATTTTGTCCAGGTCCTGATGCCACTTCGTCCGTGGGGCGGGCAACCAACGATCGCCGAGCTGATGGAGTTCTACACCCAGGTGGCAACGGCGAGCCCGCTGCCGGTTACCTGCTACCACAATCCTGGGCCAGGCGCCGATCCGCCCCAAGATGCATTCGTGAAAATCAGCGAGATCGACAATATTCGCTATTTTAAGGAAAGCTCGCGAGATATCACAAAAATATCGAGATTGATTGAACAAATTGATATTGCCGGGCGGGGTCATTATTTTACGACCATGCAACCGCTGCTGGTCACTCTAATGCTCGGCGGTTCGGGCGCGACGATGCCGCCGCCGGGAACTCGAATCGGCGCGCAGGTTGTCAGAGCCTTTCGCGCCGGCGACCTGGATCGCGCGCGCTTTTGGGCGCGCTGCTTTGCACTGTTCCCGGGGAAATGGGCAGCCTACGGGCTCCCTCCGGTGATGAAGTCCGCGATGAAACACTTCGGTGTCGACATCGGCAACCCCGCACGTCCCTATGCGCCGGTAAGCCCACGCGACCACGTCCAGATCGGCCAGTTTCTTGAGCAGGTCGGTTTGATCGGCGAAGCCGGGCCAACACCGCAATCCTTGCTCGACGCGGGCGAAAAACTCCGCCAGGAAGACACCTTCCTGAGATAGCGCCATTCACAGCCTCAAGGGCAAAATTGCTCGCCGCTCGTGGAAGACGCCAGGGCAAGTATATGGAATGGTTTAAGCACCTTTCAGATAAACTTCTCACCTGGTTTTTTAAGACGACCTCCGGCTTTGGCACCGAGCTGACGAGCGCAGGCCATCAGGAGCAGCGATCCTGGCGCGCAGAGCGGTTGCGCAATCTCAAAGGATTGTCCTTAAGATCAAAAGAGCGCTACGCGGAAAAGGCTGATCGAGCCAAGCTGGAGTTAACTGAGATGTACAGGCTCGACGGCCGAAAACAAATCGTCATCCTTGGCGGTGGCAGTGGCGGGGTGGTTGCGGCTAGCCATCTCGGCCGAGCATTGGGCGAGCGCCATGACGTTATTTTAATCGACCAACGGCCGGATCATTTATTTATGCCGGCGTTTCTGTTCGTGATGGTAGGCGCGCGCCAGCCCAGGGATGTCAGCCGAAATTTGAAACTCCTGGAGCGCCGAAATGTTAGATTCATCCAGTCCGCGGTTCTCGGCGTCGATCCTTTGCGCCAGGAAGTTTATGTGCAAAATCAAACGATTAGTTATGACTATCTTATAGTTTCTCTTGGTTTACAGACCCGCCCTGATCTACTGCCTGGTTTCGCCGAGGGCTCGCTTCATCCATGGGAGCTCGAGGGCGCCATGGAATTGCGCGAGAAGCTTGCCACCTTTAGCGGCGGCCGCGTCGTCGTCGGTGTACCCCTCGGTCCATATCGTTGCCCGCCGGCGCCGTACGAAGCTCAATGGATGTTGGATGACTATTTCACGCGCCGGGGCATCCGCGACAAGGTGCAAATCGAATATTTTACGCGCGATCCCGAGCCCGCCGGCGACCATCGATCGCCGGCGGTGTGGATGGATGCGGAAAGCCGCCGGCGTAAAATCAAGCAGCGCTACGAATTTGTAGTGCATGCCATCGATCCTGAAAGGAAAACCGTGTCGGGGCTCTACGGCTATGAGATCCCGTATGATCTACTCGTCATGGTGCCGCCGCACCGCCCGGCGCAAGCGTTGTTCGACTGCGGTCTCGCCGAAACCGAGAACGGCATTCGGGTCGATTATGATACGCTCAAGACCAAGTGGGATAACGTTTATGCGCTCGGCGATTGCGCCGATTTGCCGGCGTCCAAATCAGGCGGTGTCGCGCATCAGGAAGCCGAGGTGATCGCCCACAATCTCACCGCTGAAATAACCGGGAAAGGTCGGCCGGTCGATCTCTGGCTGCACACCATATGACTGCTGGCGTTCGGCGCCGGGCGCGCCGCGGCAAATCGCACCACATATCCGTCCGGCTGGCCGCCATTTGGCGCGACTGAGGCGCGAACTTGGGGACCCTCGAGAGCGATCTACTGGGCGAAGGTGGGATTTGAGAAGTGGTGGCTCTGGCGTTACTTCTAGCGCAGGTTGGTCATAAGGACTCATCTACGTCGTTGCGTTTGATTGTCTCGCGTCAACGTACCTGAACGTACGCCTCCGCGCGACAATCTCGCGCGCCTCGTCTATAAATCCTTCTGATCAGCTTGCGAAGCATGCTGTAAAGGGGGTGGGCGGGGTAGAGAAACGGATTTCAAACATCGATCGAAGTTGACATAATGTTACTTATCAGACGTTATCCTTATGACTATTTATTTAATGGCGGGTGATGCTGCTTTGGTCTTTTGCTTCCAGCTCGGCCAGCCGAACACTTATCATTGACTCCTGATCTTCCTTCAGAAACTCACGATAACTGATGATCGCCGCCTCGATGTCACCCACCTCCTCGGCGCAACGCGCTTTGCCGAGTCTTGCTTGCTGTTGCAAAGCGCCTTTGATTCTTTCGGCTTCCGCATAGCGTGACAGCGCTTGCTTGCACTGATTCTGTCGCTCCTCAATTGTTGCCAGGGTCATCGCAGCGATCTGCCGGTAAAGCGTATCCGGACCGGTAGCCGATAAGAAACGCGTTGCCGGCGCCGCTGCCTTCTGAAGCTCATCCAGGGCTAAGTAACTGTTGGCTTCATAAAGGTGTCCGAGCGCAGCGTAACGCGACCAGCGATAGCCCTGAACCTTCTGAAACTCCGGAATAGCCTCGCGATATTTTTCTGTATGATAAAGAGCCAGCGCGCTGCCAAACTCCTTGCTTGCGGCCGCATTGTGCCGGCTCTTTAAAGAGTTGCCAGCCGGCGATGAGCAATGCGATCGCGATGAGCCCAGCCAGCGCGCTAATAATCTTAGTGCGATGCCGGGCTAGCCGTTCAAAAGCGTTGTCGGTGGTTAACTGAAACCAATCCGGTTGGCGCAATTCTTTGCGGGTGATTCTCTTGCTCGTCGTTGCCATCTGCGGCGATCGGCTTCGAGGTTTTCAAGGAGGCGGCAAAAGCGTGTGGCAAAAACCTAGGTCTTGTATTTGAAATCTTGGGGCGTCATTTTCTCCAGAATCTCGGCCCACTTTTCCTGAGAAACGTTGGAGATATTCTCGACCGGGCCATCTCTACTCTCGTCGTTCTGCTGCAGCACGCTGGACGCTTCCAAAACCGATTTCGCCACATAGATTG
Source organism: uncultured delta proteobacterium (assembly GCA_963801935.1). GTDB lineage: Bacteria > Desulfobacterota > Binatia > UBA9968 > UBA9968 > DATACQ01. The sequence goes on along the minus strand of CAWDHA010000012.1, from coordinate 2,805 downwards.
GGCTTTTGGTTCTTAGCGCCAGCGCTATGGCATCGCTCGGACGCGAGTCAATCGTCAACTCTTTGCCGGCGAGCTTGAGTCGTACCATAGCGTAGTAAGTATTTTCCTTTAGCTCGGTGATCTCGATAGACTCCACCGCGCAACCCACTTCGCCTAAGATGTTGCGCAATAAATCGTGGGTCATGGGCCGAGCCATCTTGACCCCTTCTATTTCCGTGGCCATAGCGGTGGCTTCCAAAAGACCGATCCAGATCGGCAGGTTGAGCTTGTTATCGGGATCTTTAAGAATGACGATCGGAGTTTTCGTAACGGGATCCAAAGTCAAGCCGCCAACCGACATCTGAATGCTGTCTTCTCTCTTAGTCATGCCGTTCTCCCTCTGTATGAATCTCCGTGGCTGCGGGATGAATGATCTCTCCTATGAGCGAGTTCGCCGTCGCGCCGCTGATTCGCACCTGCTGAAAGGTTGCGATCAGGCTCTGCCCGCCCGCTGCATTGATAATTCTATTTCCCCGCGTCCGCCCCATGATTTGGCCGCATCCCGCTCTCGAATAGCCCTCCACCAGGATCTCGTCGACCGCGCCGATGCGTTGTCTATTCTTCTTTAGAGCGATCTCTCGCTGCAAGGATTGAACGGCGTTCAAGCGCTCCTTTTTGATCGGCGCCGGAACATCATCGCCATATATTTTGGCAGATACGGTCTGAGGTCGCGGTGAATACATGAACGAATAAATTTCATCATACTCCAGTCGCTGCAGCAATTCTAGCGTATCCGCGAACTCGGGCTCGGTTTCGCCGGGAAAACCGACGATAATGTCGGTGCTGAGCGCGACGTCCGGACGGCGTTGGCGAAGCCGCTCGAGCGGCCAAGATATTCGTCGATGGTGTAGCCGCGGCGCATGCGCGCAAGCACCGCATCGGAACCGGATTGCACCGGTAAGTGCAGGTGCTCGCAAAGATTGCCGAGCGTGGCGAAGGCCTCGGTCAACTCCGGCGAGAGATCCTGCGGGTGAGAAGTGGTGAAGCGGATGCGCCGGATGCCATCAATCTCATTGACTCGCCTCAATAATTCAGCAAAGCCGATTTCGCCGGGCATCGTCTTGCCATACGAATTTACATTTTGCCCGAGCAGCATCACTTCTTTGACGCCGCGCCGCGCCATGGCCTCGATCTCGCCGATGATCTTGGCACTCGGGCGGCTCACTTCGCGGCCGCGCACGCGCGGCACGATACAAAAACTGCATACTTTATTGCAACCCTGCATGATCGTGACGAATGCCTTGGCGCCATGGATCTCTACCGGCGTATCGCTGTCTTCCATGTAGGCGGGATCGCGATAAAACGCGGTCTGTACCGGGCGCGCCTGATGCGCTTCTACCTCGGCGATCATTTCCGGAAGTTTGTGAATATTCTGTGTGCCGAAAACAATATCGAGATAAGGAATACGTTTCAGCAGATTCTCGCCTTCCTGCTGGGCAACGCAGCCGCCGACTCCAATCATGACACCGGCGCGTTTCTTTTTATATTCTTTCCAGTTTCCCAGCGCGCTGTAGACCTTTTGCTCCGCCTTGTCGCGGACGCTGCAGGTGTTGAGTAGAATCAGATCAGCGCATTCGATGCTGTCGGTCAGAACATAGTCATGGCCCCCCAACACCCGGGCGATGCGCTGGGAATCGTATTGATTCATCTGACAGCCGTAAGTTTGCACGTAGAGCTTCTTCATGGCGCTATCAGATCGACGATTTTGTAGAGCTGGCTGATGCTGCGGCACTCTTCGGCGACGTGGCAGTGCGGCGCGTAACGCGGCATCTCACTGTCACCCACGCCCCAGGTCATCCGGCTCTCCGGATTAAGCCAGATAAGTTGCTTCGCCTTGGATTGAATCTCTCTCAGCACCCAGTCGCTCGGACGATTGTAATTGTTGCGCCCGTCGCCGATGATCAGCACCGTGGTTTTGGCGTCGATGGCCGCGAAAAAATTCTTGTGAAACATTTCGAATGCGCGGCCGAAGTTGGAGTGAGAAAACACATCGATTACGTCGCCCTTGAGCGCGGTCTCTACCGCCCTGTTGATTTCATTGTCTTCGAAGAGCTTTGTCACTTCGCCGATATCGCTGACGAAAACAAAACTGCGCACCTTTGAGTAGAGATCCTGGATCGAATAAACGAACTGCAGCATGAAGCGCGAAGCGTTTGAATACCGAGTCTGAAATATCGCAGAGAATCATCACCCGGGGCTTGGTCTTTTTGCGCCGGTCGAGCATGATTTTGAACGGCACGCCGCCGTATTGAAGGTTTTTGCGCAAGGTTCCTTTTACATCGAAACGACCGCGCGCGGCTTTTTTGCGGCGCACCGATAGCCGGTTCTTCAGGCGCTGGGCCAGTCGTGTCACCGCGTCATTCATGCGCCGGATATCGTCCTCGGTGTAGAACGCAAAACTTTTTTCGGCGAGCGCGCCGCGCGCGCTGGAGTCGCGCGGTTCATGCCCTTGCTGGCGCTGCTCCTGGTGAATGGCCTCGCGCAGCAAGCGATTTAAATCGCGCAGCCGCTCGTCCAGGTAGCGCACGATGTTCTGTAGGTCTTGCTGGTTTGGGCCGCGGGCGCCGAGCATCTGTAGCAGCCCTTTGAAATGCTCGATCTCCTTTTCTACCAGGTCCAATTGAGAGCCGCGCTCCGAGCCGCATGTAAGGCGTGACCCGAAATCCTTCGAGGTTGCCGGCTTCAAGTTCCTGGCGCGCTGCGGCGCGGAAGCGTCGCTCCAACTCGCCGCGATCGCCGCTGAGCAGCGCTTTGGTGAGCTCGGAC
>CAWDHA010000011.1:0-247040 GCA_963801935.1 uncultured delta proteobacterium | reverse complement strand
GTACATGCCGCGGTGGTCGCCGCCTGCAGCCTGGCCGGCATCGAGGGCAGCCAACAGGCGCTCTGCCAAGGGCCCCTTCGCGGTCTCGAAGGCCTTGCCCATCTCCTCGATCACGTTGCCATTGGCCAGCGTGTCGCCCTGCACGCAGTAGGTCGGCGTGCAATTGTGGCCGGTCGAGTCGACAAGGAGCCCGACCGCCGCCAGGTCGCCGTCATCGACATCCAGGGCCGCAGCGCCGCGTGGTCGAGCAAGACGATCCCCGCCGGGTGGGCGTCTCTTCGGCAGTCGCGGCCGTCAGCGCCAATCCAGATGCTGCAATTGCTGCCATCGCTGTCCTTCGCATCGGAAGGTGATTTGGGGTCAGGCATAACATTAACTACAATCTTCGATTCCGCTCCCGTAAACGGCTAATGCGCGGTCTTTTGACTCGCTTGCGTACGCTCAACACGCGCTCCGGTTCAAGCGATACAATCGCGGGGGATGACTCGGCGCAAATTTTCGTCACTCTACTGGAATCGCCGGGGAGGTGGCAAGGGTTTCTTTAAACAAGCCAGTTCAAATCGTTCAAGTCGTTCAACCGCTTCGCTTCGTTCAGGATGTTAACGGACAAGGCATCTTCAACGGTTCACGTTCAAAAGCTCAAGGTCAGATTTCCGGGCGGTCTCCCAGATCGAGGACGGTTCAAAGGTTCAAACAAACCCTGAAACAAGGCGTTAAAATCGTTCAAACCGTTCAATGGTTCGACAGGCTCACCATGACCGGGTTGGTCTTCCGCTCGTCCTGATCTCGTCGAAGGATGTGCTCCGTTCAAAACGTTAGCCGATTAAGGCTCCGCTTCAGCTGCTGCTGTAGAGTGTTCAAATGGATGCCAGCTATCGTCGGCCGTAGAGCGCAACGAGCGGAATTGTGTAAGTGACAAAGCCGCGATCCTGTCGTTACCAACCGACTCGACCGATTCCGGAGACTTGATCAAAATGCGCATCGTTACTGACAACCGACAGTCCGTGCTGCCTCGCCAGCGCGGCGATCCAAAGATCGTTCTCCGGAATCGGCTGGCCGGCGAGGCGGAGCTCATGACGGCTGTCGCCATAAACACGACTGGTCTCCGAAGTAATGGTGAGTACAATCGCCGTGGATTCGAGTTCATCAAGCCAACTCTCACGCGCAACGCGAAGACGGGATGATTTGAGCCCATAGCGGATTCGCCCAACACGATAACGGAAGATAGAGGTCGTCGTCTGCCTGTTGAATGCGGTCGAGCAAGCGTTGGTTTGCGTCGGCGAAATCGGAAATCGCGTTGGTATCGAGGATCATCTCCAATCCCCGGGATCAACCCTCTCAAACTCCTCATCAATAATTTGTTGGATGTTGCGCGTGTCGCTTCGCATATCCTCCGATTTTGCGAAAGCGCCATAAAGCTTCATCCATCGCGGCTCGCGCTTCTCTAGAGCTTCGCCGTGACCCACTTTCTCCTCAATGGCTTCAGCGACGAGTTGCTCTAACAACGCCCTTTGCTGCGGCCAGGGTCTTGGCGCGTGTCAGCGTCTGGTCGGGGATCTCAACGGTTGTCTTCATCGCGTTTTACTCCGAATACCGATCGTCCATTCACCGCGTGGGGTTCAAGCGAAGTGCGACGATCCACACTTGATGCGCCACGATATCCGCCCGCCAACAAAAGAAAATTTCTCATGACGGCAGTCTACTGGATTGGCTAGGTTTCTGACAAGGGTCCCGATACTAACCGATCAAGGTTCAAGGGTTCAATTTACGCCGGCACACCCGCTCGACCCCCGTTCCAACAGTTCCAGTCGTTCCATCGCGGCGCTACGTTCAAGAGATTTAAAGATCGGCCCGTTAAAATCGTTCCAATCGTTCAACCGCCTTGCTCCATTCAAAACGTTAACCCATTTCCCTTTGTTCAAGATTCAAGGGTTCAAAAGTTCAAGGACGGATTCGGAATGGAGTTTCGATGTTTCCGGAAATGCGGGTCAGCGCATAACGTCCCGGCGCATCTACGGGGCGACGTGCGGAATCTAACGCCGGCTTTTGGTGAGAAACTGGCGTTCGTAAAGTGATCGAAGCTCGGCGAGCGTGGTGATTTGGCTCTGATCTTTATCCTCGCGGATCCTGGTGATCCGAGCAAACCGCAGGGCGAACTCCGAGCTGTACTGCGGGCTGCGCTGGATTTCGTTGTAGGTTACCTCGACCACAACCTCAGGTCGCACGGTGACCGTGTAACCGTTATCGCTTAATTGGATCGCCTGCAGTCTGGCCGTCATCTCGATGAACTGTTTGTCGGTAAGTCCTTTAAACGTTTTGCCGACCGGAGCGTAGCCACCGGCTTCGTCGGCGACCGCAAGATGATAGTTCGAAAGCCAGCCGCGCCGTCTGCCGGAGCCCCGGTCGGCGGCGACGATAATGCAGTCGATAGTTTCGGACGGCTTTACCTTGAACCAAAGCTTGCCGCGGTTGCCCGGCATGTATGCGCTGTCCAACGCCTTCGCCATCAGACCCTCATGTCCCGCGGCGAGTGATGCCGTCAGAAACGACTCCGCCAGGGTCTTGTCACTGACAATGGTCTGCGCTGCCAAATGTTTGCCGGCGGAGATCTTTTTTAGTTTTTGCCAACGCAGCTCATAGGTCTCGTCGATGAGGGAGTGCCCGTCCAAATAGAGGCAATCGAAAAGGTAAAGGGAAAGTGGGATTTCATCCGCTGCGGTTTCGATGCCGTGCACACGCCGGAAGCGGCGCATGAGTTCCTGAAACGGAAACGGGCGGCCGTCCTTGCCAGTCGCCACCACCTCGGCATCGAGGATAAAGGACTCGCCCTGTAATTGGTTGCGGGCAATCTCGGCGATATCCGGCAGACTTGCAGTGACTTCCGTTAAGCGCCGGCTCCAAATGCGGATCTGCTCGCGATCCTTATGAATCTGCACCCGCGCGCCATCGTATTTATACTCGAGCGACGTTTTCCCGTTGTGGGTTTTCAAGATCTCGTCAAAGTCTTGAGAAAGCTCCGAAAGCATCGGCAGCAGCGGCACGAACAACTTAATATCGACTTGCGTCAAACCTTCGGCGCCTCCGGTCAACGCAATGACCGCAACCTCAGCGAGATCCGAGAGAAAGAGCGCCGCGCGCCGCACTTTTTTCAGTTCGCTGCCCGAAGCGCGGGCGATCGCTTCTTGAATAAGGCCGTCGTGCAAGCCGATGCGCAGCTCGTTATGCAGCAAACGAAACAAGATCGGCCGCTCCTGCGCCGAAGCCATCTCAGTGAGCTCTCTCAGCCGCGTAGATTTCTGTTCACGCGAGCCTTTGCCGGTGGCCTCGGCGACCTGGGCGAAACAATCAGCGACATCCCTGATCGTAAGGTGGGGTAGGACGGTCTTCTCGTGTTGCGGAATCGCCGCGATGTGAGCGAACACACTGGGACCCACGTCCAGTGTTCGCGGATCTGAAATAGCAAAGGCGCGGCCCGAGAGAAACGCTACGCCAGGACGAATTTCATCCGGCTCGAGGCGCCGCAGGTAGTTTGCCGCCGCGCCGACCTTGGCGAGCCGGCTCGGCGTCTTTTCCAGCTCGTAGCAGAGCGAGGCAAAATCGCTGAAGTTCACCGATCATATTGTAACATTCTGCTTTGCGTGGAAAACCACCGATTAAGACTAGCAGCCCGTGGTGAAAGTCTGGCTGCATTCGACGGGCGATGCATCCCCGCTGGCTGCGTTGCTCCTCGCTCAAATATTCCCGATATTCTCGGTCGTCGCGCCTTACCATCGGGGCGCCTCGCCCGTCTCGGTGCGACGCCACACTTTCACCACGGACTGCTAGGCTTCGTTCAACGGCTCAACGGTTCAAAAGTTCAAGGTCAGATTTTCGGGCAGGTCCCCGGCGTTCAAATCGTTCAAACCCTTTCCTGCGTTCAAAACGGTAGAAACTACGGCCTGACTATACCGCAATCGGTCAGGACGTGGACCAAGCCATTCGGGCGGCTGGGAGTCGACCCTCTGTCCAAGCATCGATGATACGCCGGCAGCGGATCACCCGGTCGGAAATCCATAGGTCGATATGTCCATGTTTGTTTCCGTCTGGATCGGTGCCGCCGATCACTATCGGCCATGGCTCATGTTTACGTCAACTCCAAACGTTCCGGTTTGCCGCCAGAAGCTGCGGCCTTCGCTAGAGCAGTGCGACGAAATCCGCTAACGGAAATAAATTTAGCGGCAGATTGAGAAGTCACGCAAGATAAGCACAAGTTGGGGACCGCGCAAGGCGACCAGGCTCTACGGCTGCGCGCCCAGCAGGCCGGCGTAGCCCTCGAGACGCTTAGGAGTGGATTCTATTTCCCGGAGAAATTCCGCCACCGCTCTCCAAAATTCCTCGCGTCGCTCGATGCCGTAATGGCGCGCGCCCATCAAAGTCACGGTTCGCTGCGGTCCGCCCCAGGCGCGCGCGAGCGCCGCGCCGTTCTCCATCGGCGTCACGTCGTCGTTCTCCGCGAGCAGGAAGAGCGCGGGGACATTGACCTTCGGCGCGATCGTCGCCGCATCATAGCGCCCGTCGAGCAGGAAGCTCACTGGCAGCCAGGGATATCGTTCCTGACCGAGGGCGCTGAAGCTGTCGAAAGGCGTCGCCAGGATTGCGCCTCGAACCTTGCGCTCTTTCGCCAAAGCCACCGAAAAATAACTTCCCAGGCTCCGGCCGAACACGACGATGTTCGATGACTCGACGTCGGGCCGCGCCGCGGCATAGTCGAAAACAAATTTCGTGTCTTCGAGCACCACCCGCTCGGAAGATTCGCCTTCGGAAAGACCGAAGCCCCGATAGTTGATAAACAGCCAACCCCAATGTTCCGGTTTGTCGCCGCGATCGATCAGCCAGGACGTCTCCCGGCGCACACCGCCGAAGACGATCACCAGCGGAAACCGGCCGCTCACGGGGCTGATCTTGGGACGCTTGAGCCAACCGTGCAGCATAACGCCGTCGGAGGCTTTGAGGCGCACTTCCTCTAAACCGCCGTCAGGCGTCGCGATCGCGCTTAGATACGCCGGGTCTGCGGTTCGCGGACGGAAGAGAAAACGCTGCTCGATCGGTTCGAGGATAGAGTTGCAGCCACCGGCGAATAGCGCAAAGAGCGCCAAAACAAATGGGCGCTGGACTCGACTGGGCTTAGCGGATACGTCAATTGTTGGCTGGTCGTTCATGAACCTCTCTCTTGGTCTGGACAAAATAAACAAGCTTAGTTCAGCCCGGGCACTCGCGCTGGATTCATTAACGTTGAAAAACTCTCCTGCCACAGCGCTCGCCTGCTATTAGACGGGCTCAGAGGCGGATGGGTTCACTAAAATCATCCCGGCATCAGAATCTTTTGCCCAAGGACGCAACTTGAGCCGTTCAAAGGTTCAAGGTCAGATTGGGCTGGGCTTCCGGAACAGCCACCGTTCAAAGGTTCAACGGTTCAAGCGTCCAAGGTCAGATTCAGGGAGAAAACTTTGCAGGCTTCGGCGACACCGGAAAATGCGCGGGAGGATCGATCGTCAATGGCGCTACGGTTTTTCGGCGACGACTTTGCCGTCCTTCCAAATATAGACCGGCGTGCCGTGCATGCGCGCAGTCTTGCGCGCGACCTTGGCGGCGCGCCGCAGCGCGCGGCCGACGGCGGCAGAGAACTCTTTACTAGTTGCTAGTTTGGCATTTCGTTTCATTGCGATCTTTCCAATAATCTCGGCGTGCTACCGGAGTTATCATACACGCTCCACGCATGAGCCAAAAGACGGTAGTATCGTTCAAAGTTGTTCCTGCTGCGCGTAAAACGCCGGAGCACATCGCGCCGCGGCACATTGTGACCGCCTTGCTTGACCCGAGCGGCGATCCGCCGCAGCGCCAACTGCGGCGATGATATCCGCAAGTAGACGATTTCGATTCGCCAGCCGGCCGTTTTCCAACGCTTCAACCGCGTCACGTACGTCAGCCCGCTCAGCGTGCTCTCAAACGCAAAATCTGCTCTGGTTCGCGCGAGCCGATCGAGCTCCCGAAGAAACAATCGACCGGCGGCGAGCGCTGCCAGTTCCGGCCGTAACGGCGATAGCCCACTGGCGATTAAATCCGGATTTACGAAGTGGATCACCCCCGCCTCTTTGGTTAAAAATTCACGCGCGAAGGTGGTTTTCCCCGCCCCATTCGGTCCGGCGATGATAATGCAGCGTGGCGCTGGTCGTGCTGACGGAGTCATGACTAGCGGCGATTCTAATTACCGTGCTCGCAGGACGCAAGGCGGCACTCAATACCTTATGGCGGCCGTTCCAGTCGTTCAAGTCGTTCAACCGCTGCGCTTCGTTCAATACGTTAACCCATTTAGCTTTGTTCAAGGTTCAAGGGTTCAAAAATTCAATTTACCCGGGCACACCGCGCGAACCCGGTTCCACTGGTTCCAGTCGTTCCACAGGTTCCAGTGGTTAATTTCCGCTGATGGTTAATTATAATAAGGTATTAAATCATCTTAGGCGACGCGAGTGACTTTAATTTTGTCAGCGTATTTTTCTGCCTGGGCGAGGTCATAGGCCGCCTGGAGTCGGAGCCACGTTTCAGCGCCGCCACCGAAAGCTTTGTCGAGCCGGATCGCCATCTCTGGGGAGATCGCCGCTTTACCGTTGACCAGGTTGTTTAGCGCCTGCCTTGTGACGCCAAGAATTTTTGCTCCCTCGGTCACCGAAATACCCAGCGCCTCAAGGCAATCGCAGCGAACCGACAATCCAGGATGCGGCGGATTTTTGATGGGCATGTATGTGCTCTCCTAATGATAGTCGACGAGATCTACGTCGTACGCATTGCCGTTACCGAAGCGAAAGATGATGCGCCAGTTGTCCGACACCGAGACCGCCCAGAAGCCCTTAAGACCGCCCTTGAGCGGATGCAGTCTAAAGGCGGGCAACGCCATGTGCTTGATATCCGTAGCCTCATCCAACCGAGCCAGGATTCGTTTGATCTTGTCTACGTGGGCGGCGGTTAGTCGTCGCCAATCGTCGTCTTCATAAAGAATCCGAAGACCCCGGTGCTTGAACGACGCGATCATCTAACAATACTTTAGGCTGACAAGCTATGCTTGTCAACATACCTCTGGCGTCTCTTCCAGGGAACGTGAAGGAAGATCCTAGTGCAGAGGTTCAACGGTTCAAAAGTTCAATTTGCCCCGGCACACCGCGCAGCCCCGGTTCCAGATATTCCAGTAGTTCCAGGTTCCAAGCCCGCGCTGAATTATGGTGGTGGAACCGAATCGAATGTCAGGACGGGTTAACGGCCGCGCAGCGGCTTACTTGAACAACCTGCTTGAGGTGGGCGCGAGGCGACGGGCTCGAAGCGGCTGAGAAGCTCTGGCTCATGTAGCGGGCAGCGGAAAAGGAGTCTTCTCGACGAGGCCATTCTGACAAGAAAGGCACTCGTTCTACTCGGGAAAGATCGCGTCGACGACTTCCTGCAGGCTCTGAGCGACTTCTTTGTCGTCCGTCAACGCCTGCACCACGGCGACCTGGCAGGCAAGGCGTGGCGCGATTCCCGTGTTCATCAGGGTCCCGGCGTAGATGAGCAGGCGCGTGCTGACTCCCTCCTGCAGCCCATGCTCGCGCAAATTGCGCACCTTGGCGCCCAACCGGGCCAGACGATCGGCGTCGGCTTCCGGCAAGCCGGTCTCGTGGCGGACGATCTCTCGTTCAAGCTCCTCGGGCGGGTAGTCGAACTCGATCGCGATAAAACGCTGGCGCGTGCTGTGTTTCAAGTCCTTCAGCACCGTCTGATAACCGGGATTGTAAGAGATAACCAGCAGAAAGTTTTCGTGTGCCTCTAGCACCTGACCGCGCCGCTCAATCGGCAGAATGCGGCGGTGATCGGTCAAAGGGTGGATCAACACCGTGGTATCTTTTCGCGCTTCGACGATTTCGTCCAGATAACAGATCGCCCCGGCTTTCACGGCGCGGGTCAACGGACCGTCGAGCCAGCGGGTTTCCTGGGCTTCGAGCAAGTAGCGACCGACCAGATCCGTCGCGGTGAGATCCTCATGGCACGCCACAGTGATGAGCGGCACCGGGCCGAGCCGGTGCGCCATGAATTCAGCGAAGCGCGTCTTGCCGCAGCCGGTGGGCCCTTTGAGCAGCACCGGAAGTTTCTTGGCATAGGCCGCTTCAAAGACTTCCACTTCCGGACCGACCGGAAGATAAAACGGCTGCTCTGCGGTGATGTATTCTTCGAAAGCGTATTCCTGGTAAGTAGATTTCGACATACCGACAGCTTCCTTTGCTTGATCGCACGATGAAACAAGCATACTTACTATCGCTATCTGAGGGAGTCAAATTCGGCGCTCTAGCAGGTCTTTTTTACCGAGAGCGGATCGAGCAGCGAGCCTTTCGATGTGCGGGCTTGTTCAGAGCTAGCAGCCCGTGTCGCGCCTTGACATCAGGGCGCCTCGCCCGTCTCGGTGTGACGCCACACTTTCACCACGGGCTACTAGACTTTCTGACGAAATTCGGGCTAAGAACGGGCTAAGAAGCATGGTCGCTTTCATCTCAGAGCTTCACCGAGCGGTGGTGACGCGCGCTAGCCATTTTCGACAACAGAGAGGTGTGCGGATGCGATTTAGACACAAACACAGGGTTCCTATCGCGGCATCGCTGATCGCGGCAATGCTTGCCCATTCTTCCAGAGGGTTCGCACAAACCAATGCGTTTTCCCAACTCGTCGAAAGCGCCAAGACCGAGGTTGAGAAAAAGGGCGGCAAACTGATCATCGGGATAACCTGGACCGATGCCCAGGCCAAACCCGTGCTGGAGGAGTTCAAAAAAGAATTTCCTTTTATCCAAACCATCTCGTTTGTCCGTCTTCGAACCGTCGAACAAATGCAGCGCATGTTGATGGAGTTCAAGTCAGGACGGCCGCCTGATATCGACATCCCTTTCATTTCCAACGAGCTCTGGCCCGAATACTTCAAGGAAAAAATGTTCGTCGTGCCGCGCTTTCCCTACAAAGATCTCCTGCGATCCCTGCCGCAAGGCTGGGTTCAGCCGGATCCAAGAAGCCTCGACCCCCAAGGGCTCTATATGGCCAGCACGGGAGGCGCGCGCGGCATCGCCTACAATAAGAATCTGGTTCGCGCCGATCAGGCGCCCAAGGGCTGGGATGACTGCCTCGATCCAAAATGGCGCGGCAAAATCATCTACGATCCGCGCGCCACCCTGGCCGCTTTCCAACATGATCCCAAAACCAGGGACTGGTTTTTGAAATGGCTGAAGGGATTGGTCGCGAACAAAGTGGTTCTCAATCGCGGCATGGGAGAAAACCTGGAAAAGGTTACGGCCGGTGAGTACGTTATAAGCTGCACGGCGAACTATCACAACGCCATGCCGATGATCGATGAAGGCGCGCCCCTGGTATTCCTGCTACCGGATCCCTTCATCCTGGATGTCACCACCGAGATGCACGTTGTGCGCTGGTCGGCGACACCGGCGACCACGCAACTCTTCGCCTTATGGCTTGCGACCCGCGCTCAACCGTTGATCGAGAAAACCAGCTATCGTGGCTTTCCCTGGATACCAACCTCGCGGAAATATCCGATGGCCAAAGGAAAATACATGGCGATATGCGGCGCCGATTGCGCCATCAAGTTAGAACAGTACAGCGAGGAACATGCTAAAATCCTCGGCTTGCCCGGAGCGAAATAACCCGATCAGCTTATTCATTAAACGAAAACTTTAACGACCAGCAGAATCAACGCAAGGAGCTTGCAGATGGAAAAGCAATACTTCATTGATGCCGCGGGCCAGATAAGACAGGTCAAACGGACCTTCTATAAACAGTGGCAAGACACCGAAGGAGTGCCGGTTTTCGAAGGATACTCGGTCGAAGACGTTGACCAGCTTACGCTCGGCCCGTGGGAACGCAAAGGCGGAAGAGGCTGCTTTATCAACCTGGTCGGTTCCGAGGAGATCAATGACTTTTACTTATGCGAGATTCCCGCAGGAGGACAGCTCAAACCCCAGAAGCATTTTTATGAGGAGCAAGTGTACGTACTCGAAGGGCGCGGCGCCACCACGGTGTGGAATGAGGGCGGTCCGAAACGCACTTTCGAGTGGCAAGAAGGAAGCCTCTTCTCGCCGCCGCTGAATTGTTGGTATCAGCACTTCAACGGCCAGGGCGATAAACCTGCCAGGTATATCGCTATGACCATGGCGCCAACGACGTTAAACTTATTTCGCGACCTCGATCTGGTTTTTCATAACGACTATGTCTTCAAAAATCGCTTCAACGCCGAAGAAGACTATTTCAGCACCAAGACCACGCCGTTGGGCTGGGAAGATTCTTACGCGCGCTGGAACTCCGTCGAGGATTTTCAGGCAGGAAAAGAACCGGCGCGCTCAAATACCCTCAGAACCAACTTTATCGCCGATGTGCGCACCGTAGAGGTCGAGAGAATGCCCGGCGCGGGTGAGGGATTTGCGAGCATGCATTTTAAGTTGTCCAACAATACCGTCATTTGCCACGCGGCGGAGTTCGAAGTGGGGAAATACAAGCGGGCGCACCGCCACGGCGGCGGCGCTCATATCATCCTGCTCAACGGCAAGGGCTACTCACTCATGTGGCCGGCGGGAAAAGAGCACGAAAAGATGAAGATTCCCTGGAAAAAGGGAACCATTATCGTGCCGCCGGCGGGATGGTTTCATTTTCATTTTCCGACCAGCACGACGCCGACCCGTTATCTGGCGCTGCGCGGCAGCTTCGGCGTTGAAGGCAAATACAAAACCACTCTGAGCGTCAGCAAAGGCGGCGACTGCATCGACTATAAGGAAGAAGACCCGGAGATCAGACGAATTTACGGTGCGGAGCTGGCGCAGGAAGGCATCAAATCAAACATGGCGCCGGCGCTTTACGCGATAGATTCCCTGCGTTAACCCAAAACACGCGAGAAGCAAGCCTGGATTATTCAGCGGCGGCTGTCCCCCACCTTTGATTCACGGTTTTTTTCTTTCCCAGGACTCGATGATCGCGCTCGAATCGAACACGTCGAAGATTTTTTCCAGGTAATCGACCGCGGCCGCATAATCCTGGGGTGAATTGGTGCCCACGCAATCGCGCGCGATAACTGCGTAAAACCCGCGGCAGATCGCCTCCCGGGCCGTGTTGTTGATGCCGGTCGCCACGTTGACGCCGGTGAGAACAATGGTTTTTATCGAATACTTTCGTAACCACCACTCAAACGAGGTACCCAGGAAAGCATTAGGGGTAAATTTTTCAAAGACGATTTCGTTTTCCGTTGGCCGCATCGCCTCGACCAGTTGCGGCTTCGCGGGAAAACCCTTGGGTTCAGGCTCGCGGCTGATATCCGAGACCGGCTTGCCTGCGCGCGTCAAGCGCATGCGCACGTTCGGCGCGCCGGTGTCGCCGACGATGCGCATATTATTCTGGTGTGAAAATATGGTCAGCACACCGTGCGCTCTTGCAGCGGCAAGAAGTCTGGAGCTATTGCGCACTAGATCATCCGTGCTGTATCGGTTCAACACAACATTTTCGGCAAAGTCCCATAAAAGCAATGCCGTATGTTTTGGCTCGACGAGCTCATCGAGGGTATCGAGGATTTCGATTCCAGCACAGTTGATCATTGGCAGTACCGCCTTCGCGCGCTAATGGCCAAGCCATATTACTTGTCATTGCTGGCTGTCAAGCAACCGCGCCACCGGCGCTGGCAGCGGCTGGCGCATAAGGGGCTGAGATCAGTTACTGCTTTTTGTAGAGCGCATCGATGTAGCCGCTTCGATCGAGCTCCCTGATAAAGCTCAGATCGGCAAAGTCCTCCGGATTGGCGGGCTTTCCTTTTAACTCGCTGGTCAAGATCGTCTTGATGCCCTCGATGGAAGGGTACTGTTTCTTCGGCAGCACGGATTCGCTGAGCAGGTTTTCCCGGGTCTTCTCTAAAATCTCGCGCTCGATGCTGCGGCCGATAAACCGTGCGAGTGCTCTCAAGGAAGCTTCTTTATCCGTGTAGATCCGGTGCACGGCATCGACCTGAGATTTGACGTAGCGCCTGACGATGTCGGGGTGCTCGCGGATATATTTCCTGGTGGTCGCGGCGCTGGTGTGCTGGTAGACGAGCCCGAGCTTGGGCAGATCGGCCAGGATGTTCATGCCTTTCTTTTGTGCGATGATACTGGCGGGAGGCTGAACGACCGTCGCTTGCACTCTGCCTGAGAGAACCGCGTCTACCCGCGCTGTGGTGCTGCCGATCTGGACGATCGCGACATCTTTCCCCGGCGTCAGGCCAATTTTCGCGAGAGCATAGCGGGCGATAAAATCGGAAGACGAGCCAAAGCGGCTGATCGCGACAGAGCCTCCTTTAAGCTGCTCCGGTGATTTTATTTCAGGACGTGCGAGCAAATAGTAATTAAGCGAGGTGACACCGCCGAGGATAAGGGCCGCGTCCGAGCCGGCCATAACCGAATTGATGACCGCAGGTCCGGCCAACTGGGCGATCGGCGTGTCCGCCGAAATCAGCGCCATGACCGCGGTGGTTCCGCCGGAAAAAAAGATCAGCTCAACGTCGAGCCCGTTCTTTTCAAAAATACCGGCGTCTTTGGCCACCCAGGCCGGCAGCGCATCGCCGCTGATCGCGCTGTAGCCGACGTTGATTTTGCTCAGTTGAGCGCATAGAGAGTGATTCCAGAAGCCCGATAACGCCAGGAAGATAATCGAGAATGAGAAGCTTTTCAGTTTAATCATTTAGCTCTCCTTAAAAAAATTAGCGGCGACTCAGCGCAACTCATATTATCTTGCGCTCCCAGTTCAAGCTCAAGCTATATGAACTCCCACCGTCGGGTCGAAGAATAAGATAGCATCGCCTTTCTACGAAAGGTCAGTCATCCGACACGTTTCAATGCTTCCAAACGTTTTGAACGGCTTGAACGTTTTGAACCTTTTGAACAGAATTCATTCCCGTTACACTCGCATTAACAGCGCCGAAACTCGCGCGCCGTTCGCCGCCTCGATTGCCGCTGCGTACATTCCGACTTGCCGTCGATAAGCCGGTTCATTGCCGCGGAACTCTTCGTCGGTCTTGAAATCGATTACCGTCCAGCCCGCCGGCTTGCTCAAAGGCGAGATCGATTACACCCTCGATGAGCAAGCCGTTAGTATCGCGCCACGCGATCGGCACTTCACGGCGACAACGGCCTCGTTGCGCAGCGTTGCGCGCGCTGATTCAGAAGCGGATGCGCGAGCGCAGTGTGCACAGCTCTCCGAGGCGCAAGCGATCTCTTCTGCAGTAGCGCCGAGTACGCGGCCGTGAATGGTTGCGAGACGTTGGATCGACGTTCAGATCACCATCCAGCGGGACGCTCGCAAGAACGGCGTGTACGAGCGCACCAAAGCGACGTCCCGACGGCCGGTTGGGCGGGCGCGGCAGCTCGACAATTTCCACCGGCGGAAGCTTCAAGTCGGCGCGATTCTTCGCCGGCTGTCTTCGCCGCCTGCGTTACCGTTCGCACGTGACACGACGCTCTGACTGCCGGCGTCGAGGGCCTGCTGGCGCCGCTCGCGCCAGGAGTTGTAAGCGGCAAGACCGGATTCGACGATATCCGGCGCGACGTCCTTCACGATCAGCTCCGGCCGGCGGATGCCGAGCGGCGCCTCGGCGCCAAGTTTCAGAGCGCGCGGATCCCACCAGACCACGGAGAACTCGGCGCCCCCACCTCTTTCCTCCGCCGCGCCGCGCCGGGGGATGAAGGAGGGGGTCAGAAGATCCGCCTGCACACGTGCAGACCAGGACAAACCGTGCTCGTTCCAGCCGCGCTGCCGCCGGGCCGGACCAATACCGAATCTTTCGATTTGAACTCCACACAGCCGGGCGCTTGAATCTGTTGCCGC
The DNA here is from genome assembly GCA_963801935.1 of uncultured delta proteobacterium. Lineage (GTDB taxonomy): Bacteria > Desulfobacterota > Binatia > UBA9968 > UBA9968 > DATACQ01. The sequence goes on along the minus strand of CAWDHA010000011.1, from coordinate 233,147 downwards.
CGCGCTTCCTTCGGCGGATAGATCGCTGTGTTCAGCGGCTGGATCCAGCCTTCCCTCTCCTCATCGCCGACCGCGGGGACCACCAGCAGATCCCGCGCGCGGGTTGCCGCGACGTACGCGACGCGCATACCCTCCGCCTCATCGCGCCGCAATTCCTCGTCTTCGTGCTGAAGCAAATCGGCCGGCGCGCAGCCGCCGAGTCGGATCGCGCACACGCCTGCGCTCGGAATCGATGGTGCGGCTTGCGACGGACGCGCGCAGTTTCGCCGTCATGTCCGCAAGGATCACGATCGGGAATTCCAGCCCTTTGGCTTTATGCACCGTCATCAAGCGCACGCCGTCGCTGCCTTCCTCGAGGATCGGCGCTTCCCCGGCTTCGCCGCTCTCGGCCTGCTCGCGCAGCTCGTCGATGAATCCGCGAAACGAAATGCCGCCTTCGGCCTCATAGCGGCGCGCCAACTCGATCACGTGCGCGACGTTGGCGAGCACCTGCTCGCCGCCATGCTCGAGCGCAAAGCCGACGTGCGCGCGGGTTGCTTCGAGCAGCGAGGCGATCGTTGTCGCCACCGGCACCCGATTGCGACGAGCGATGGAGCGTTTGCAGCAATCTCAGAGCCTCGATGATTGGAGCGAGGTTTGCCGGAAATTCATTGGGGATGCGAAATGGATGAAAGCGGCCGATGCGATGGCGATATTCCAGCAGCTCTTCGTCGCTGATCGCAAACAGCGACCCGCGCAAGCGTTGCAAATACCGACAGCTCATCTTCCGGCCACTCGATGGCAGCCAGCGCGGCGCGCAAGGTCTCGATCTCCGCGCGATTGTGAAAAGACCGGCCGCCGACCAGCAGATGGGCAATGCCGCGCGCTTCGAGAGCTTCGACGTACGGCCGCGTCATGTCCTCCTGGAAGCTGGTGAAGCGGCGGAACAAGCAGGCAGATATGGCGCGCCTGGATCGGCACGAGATGCTCCGTCTCGCCGGGCCGAAAGCCCCGCGCCGCAGTCGGCGCCAGAGACGATTTCGCGGCGGCCGGCCGTTCGGCGACTTTCCAGCCGCTGTCGTTAATCAGCCAATCGATAAAGGCGCCGACCGCATCGGGAAGCGACTTTTCAATCGCCGGCATTGGAGAGTCTTCGGTAGCCGTACGGCTCGGGCACGGGAAGCACGACGACCGACGGCTGGTCTTCGGATTCGCTCCGAAACGGCTCGAGCGGCACATACGCTGCTTGCAGCACGTCGCCGTCGCCGGTCATCACCGGCTCGAAGGCGGCGTTGATGGCGCGCTGCATATTCGGCCGCGCGCGAAAACTGGTGCGCAACGTCACCCGTTCTGGCGCCCGCCGCCTGCAGCATCTCGTAAACGCTGCGATAAATCCCGACATCGGCGCGCCGGAAGCGATAGATCGACTGCTTCGGGTCGCCCACCAAAAAGAGCTTGCCGCGAACCGGGCGAGTTTCACGCCAGTTCGTCGCAGCCGGATCGTCGGCAGCCAGAAGCAACAGGATCTCGGCCTGCAGTGGATCGGTGTCCTGGAACTCATCGACGAAGATTCGCTTGAAACGCTGTTGGAAGCTCGACCGCACCTCCGCGTTATCCCGGATGAGATCTCTCGTCTTGAGCAGGAGATCGAGAAAGTCGAGGGCGCCGGCCTTGGCTTTTGCGGCTTCATACGCGCTCACGCAGCCGCGCAGTTCCTGGCGCAGCGCGCGCGGCAAGATCGGCATTGGCGTCCTCTTCGAAATCGGCTCAGAGCGTTGTGCAGGTCTTCACGCGCCGCGGCAAACATCCTCGCGCAGGACGCCGCTGCGGTAATTTTTGCCGCTGCCTTTTCGCGCATCTTTGAAGTTGCGATTGTGGCTAAGCTCGATAAGGCCCGCCTCGAGCCGGTCGTAGTCGCGCGGCGCGACTGATTCGGTGCGCCGGATCTCTTCGGCGAGTTTCCTCGCCGCCCAGCTGTCGCTGTAGAGAGTGTCACTGGCAGAGCCGGGCGGCTCCAAAATTCGGTGAAGCCGATTCAAGAGCTGAACCAGCTCGTCGATGCGCGATGAGCGATCGAACGGCGGGCGCTGCCAGTCGCCGTCGAAATCGCGCCATTGGATCAGCTCCCAGCCTGCTCGCCGCAGCCGGTCTATCGGACCGTCGCCGCCGTCCGCTTGAGCGCCAAAACCGCCGAACGATCGGGCGGCGCAGCGAGCGCTTCACGCCTTCTGATGGATCAGCGAGCTGGCTTTCGAGCCACTGGTGAAATCCTTCATCATACATGCGCGCCGCCTGCGCTTCGGTCAGTACTGTAAATAACGGATCGATCCGCGCTTCGACCGGACGCTCCCGGAGCAGATCCGCGCAAAAACCGTGAATGGTGCTGACCTGCGCTTCCTCGAGCCTGCCGAGCGCGCGGTCGAGCCGGTCGCGCTCTGCGGAGCCGCTTGCAGATCGCTCGTCTTGCCTCTTCGAGCGCCTCGCGCAGGCGCAGCTTCAGCTCGCCGGCGGCCTTTTCCGTGAACGTAACGGCGACGATCCCGGTCACTTCGGCGCGCCCGGTTTGAATGACACGCACGATGCGCCGCACCAGCTCGGTGGTTTTGCCGGTGCCGGCGGCAGCTTCGACGATCGAGCGTGTCGTCGAGCGCTGTGGCAATCTGCTCGCGATCGGCTTGATCCGCAAGTGGCCGGCAGCTCATTGTCGCCCTTCCTCTCAGCTCGATCAGATCGGCGATCTGCTCGCGTGATTTGCGCCGCGCGCGGCGCTCCTGGTTCGGACCGCACACCGGCAGGAAGTCACAAAAGCCGCACGCCTTCTCGGCCGGCGCGGGTGGCAGCATGCCGAGCTCGACGGCCCGATCGATGATCTCCAGCGCTTCGATGCCCATCCGCCGGGTCCGCTCATTGATCGGCAACGTTGTGTTCGGTAAATCCGCCCGCAGTCGTGCAGTATGAAAAGCGCGCGCTTTCTACGGTGCATCCGGTTGCCGCCTCGACTGCCAGACTATAGATCACCGGCTGAAGTTGCTGGCCATGGCCGATGATCGAGCCGCGGTCCGATCGGTTCTTCGATGTCTTGTGATCGGTGACTCTGAGAATATTCGTGCCGGGCTTTCGCTCGATCAAATCGATGGCGCCGCGCAGGATGAAGCGGCCGTCAATCGTGACCGGCTCGCGCCGGCTGTTCGGGTCACGCCCGGGTGCATCAGGCAGGCCGAAGCCAAACTCGAACAGCCAGGGCTCCCATCCCGTGCTCGCGGCGAGCTCGCGCGCCCAGATGTGCAGATCGGTGCGAATGCTGGCAATTTCGTCCTGCCATACGCGATCCACCGCCGGCGCGAGCAGCTCGGCGTAATTTGCGGCGACCCGCGTGAGGGTCGCGTCGAGGACCTCGAGCACCGCATCCATCGACGTCGTCGCCATCGGCATTTGCCGCTGCTGTAAGGCGCGAAAGAATTCAGCCAGCACCTCGTGAAACAAGCTTCCCTTCGTGAGCGGATCCATGCGCTGCGAGCGGCTCGGGTTCTTCCAGACGGTTCGAGGTGGTACATCGCCGATAACAGGAATCGATAAGGGCAGTACGCGTAATTCTGCAGCGCCGAGACCGAGTACGGGCGCGCCCCCAACCGCTGCGACTGGAGAAAGGGCTCGGGTGGAGTCCGTGACCCGGACCAGACCGTCATAGGACGACCATGGCTTCCTTGCGCGCGCCCAACGCTCGCTGGCCGAGCGCCGAACGCAGTCGTTCAGCCGCAGCATGTAATGCGCGTGACCTTTCACGTCCTTTTCGCTGCGCATCAAAATGCGCAGCACCGAGAGATCGTGCTCGAAATCGTCGATGGCGTCTTCCGGGCGCACCGGTGCCGGCCATCCGAGGCTCGCGTTGGCTTCTTCCGAAGCTTCAAGCTCGAGCTGCTGATGGTCGGGGATGCGGCCGGTCACGGCGCGCATAACTTCGAGCGCGTAAAACGACGGCACCCGCGCGCGGGCCTCGGCCGTTTCGATGCGCGGGAACGAGACATACAACCGTTCGGTCGCCACGCCGACCGCGAGGCGTAGCAAGAGCCGTTCATGCTCGGCCCGATCCTCTTGCAGGGTCAGTTCGCCGCCAATCTCACGTCGGAGATCGTCCAGCAGCAGCGGATCCTCGCGCAGCTTTTGCGGAAACAGTCGCTCGGCCAAGCCCGGCACAAATGCTATGCGAAACGCGCGGCCGCGGACTTGATCGGGGCTGCAAACGAACACCCGGCCGTATCGATGCGCGGGCGGTTCCACTTCCAGCGTTGCCAGCCGATCGGCAAGCACGTCGCGCACTTCGGCCAGAGTCACCGGTCCCACCGCGGCCATGGGACGCAGATCGGCAAGCACGCGCAGCACGAACTCGGGGCGCCGCAGCACCCGCGGCGCAAATTCTTCGAGGCGCTGAATCCAATCGCCCCACGTCGCCTGCTTTGGCCAGGCAGACATCTCTTCGATGAGCGGCAGCGCGAAACCTCCGAGATGCGCAAGATTCTGCCGCTCGCGCTCCAGGTGAGCAATACGCGGTGAGTCCGGTTGCTCGGATGTCAGCTCGCGAATCTTTAGTTCGTATTCCGCCGCCAGTCCGTTTAGCCGTCGCGCCCAGCGATCACTGCCGCCGATGACGGCGGATTCAACGAGTAAGCTTTCCCACTTCCACGGCGCTCTGAGCGTGCCGGCCACGACAGCCTGATCGTCATTGATGTTGCTGGTCGCTAGCGAGTCCTCGTCGCTCACTGTCGCTATCGTCGGACTCGTCGGGCGCAGCTTCGGAGAGGACGCCGAAGACGTCGTCGCGTGAAGCCACCCAGGTCGAATCGCCGGATCCCACCGGAGCCTTGCCGGAATCGTCCAGCGACGGCACTTGGGCGAGCGAAAGATATTCGGCAAAGCGTTTGGCGGAGAAATTCTCGGTTGCGCAACTCAAGATCGCGAGAAAGGCCCGCCCTGCGGGATCCGGACGACGCGTGCCGCGCTCGAAGTACGCGGGGATCCCGGCCCGGGCGAGCGCATGCTCCAGCACGCCGATATACTGCTGCGTCGAGCGGATGACGATCGCCATCTCGTCGAAGCGCACGCCGCGCTCGGCTTCTTTCAGTATGCGGCGCGCGATCTCGACACATTCGCGGCCTTCGCCCGGCGCCGAAAACCACACCAGTTCACCGCGTACGCGTTCTCTCGGGCGGTGGATCTTTGGAAAAAAGATAACGCGCAAGCTGGGTCAGATCGTTCTGCTCGGCTTCCTCCATGATCTGGAGCTCGGACGCCGCGCTTCTCCAGCTGGCTTACGGCAGACGCGTCGCCTGCGGGCACGGTAATCATCACGCTGCGGCGACTGCTGGATCAGCGCCCAGAGAAACTGCGCTTCGATTTCGGATTGCGAAAGGGACATCGAGCAGCAGCAGCGGCATCGGCGGCCAGCCAGTCACAGGCGAGCCCAGCGCCGTCCGTTGCGATCTCGAACAATGCAGCCCGGTCGCTGGCGCCGGCCTCGTTCAGAAGCGTATCGACGCGATCCAGCAAGGCGGCAAGATCACTTCCGCTGCGCGGCAGCCGGACCAAATCACCGCTGGCTACAGCAGCAAGTCTCAAATCCAGCAGGGTGCGCGCCAGCGCCTTCGGAAACCCCGGCGTCTGGGAGACAGGCGAGAAATACTCCAGCGCGTCATCGCTGCGCGGCCTCGAACGCCGCCCGCGTCGCAACCGCTTCGTGCCCCAGCGCAGTCGTGGGAGCCCGCTCGCGAGCAGCCAGTTCCATGACAGCCAGCCGCGCCGCGAGCTGGGTGAAAGAAAGTCGATGCAGTCCAAACGTCGCGCCTCTTTCGAGCGAAATCGCGCGCGCGAGATCGTCCACCGAACCGCGTGATGCGCCGAGAAGAAGCACCTCTGCGCCGGCTTCGAACTGGTCGAGAAACCGGCGCGCCTCGCGCAAGCGAACCGCTGCCGAACCTGACTGAACAGCGCTTATCAGAGGAGCCTCAGTCATCGATGACTTGACGCTCATCGACCGACCCTAATTTGTTTTCGCCGTCCAAAAGAAAACCTTTATAACTCAAACACCACGTTTATTGGATGCCCAAAGTCTGGTTTTATCGCTCGTCATGCGGCTGGCCTCGACGATGCCAGGCATCGCTGGCGGCGGCAACCCGAAAAATATTCGAGCACGAGCCTCGGAGCCGACAGCAGCTATAAAGTGGTCGCGACGATAATAAACCTCTGAATGCTTCGTCCAGCCAGGTCACTTTTTGCCGGCCGCTTCCGCCTTTGGAAACCCATACGCCTCAACGACGAGCCGCAGATACTCTTGCATTTTGGTGTAGTGCTGCCAGTCCACCAAAGAAATCTTCTTGGCGCGGGCCACCTGAAAAGCGGTTGTGCCGGGAGAGAAGATCGAGCCCTTGTAGCCCGCCTCGATGAGCTTCTGCGCTTGCGGGCTCGAAACGAACTCTAACCACAACAAAGCGCCGTAGGGGGCATCGGCCTTGTCGAATACCGCCTCGTGGTCGCCGATCCGCACCGGGATGGGCTCGACCATTTTGTAGTCGAGCGCGCCCGCGAGGTCCTTGCTCATGAACCTTTTTGTGCCGGTTAAATTCGCGCCCAGGTAGACGCCGTGTTCACCCGTAGAAAGCGCACCGATGGCGCGCGAATGTCCCGCCACCCACACAGGGTTTTGCATGGCAATGCTCTTGGCAAACTGCAAAGTCTTGTCGATGCCCCAGGCGGGCACCAGCGCCGATGTAAACTGCGGGCGGATGTCGGCGAGAAATTTTCGTCCGTGAAATTCAGGCTTGAGGAACTCTTCCCATTGGCTCGGCACTTTTTCGCCGGCAAGCAAATTTTTGTTGTAGGTGACGATCATGGTATTCGTTGTATAGGCAACAATATTGCGATTGACCGGATCGATCATGCCGACAGGAATCTGCAGGATGCGCTGCTCTGCCATGCCGAGAATGTCGAATCTTTTTTGATGCGGCAAATACTCATTGTAAAAATCACCCGCCATGAAATTAACGTCCCAGCCTCGGGCGGTGCCCGCCTTCATCTCGAGGATGATGCGCTGGTAGGTGTCGGTCCCGCTTATTTCCTCGGCACGGAGCTCAATGAACGGATATTTTTTCCTGAAAGCTTCGGCCACAGGCTTTAATATGTCGCCTTCCAGCGAGGACATGACCCGCAGCTTAGCTTCTCGTTTGGCCTTGCTCACAATATCATCGTGACTCAGTTCAAAGGCGTAGCCTCTTGTCTCGGCTTCGTGCTTTGCCTTTGTGGCGGCAGCAGCGGCGGCGGCCGCGTGCGCCACCGGAGATACCAACCACCAAGTCAATTGGAATGCTGTCAGCGCGCTCGATATCCGAAGGGACTTAACCTTCATCATGCGCCTCCATCTCACGTTCACTAATAGCCCAAAATATCACGAGGAGAATCTGCGACAGGCTGTCGTCCGAAGAGTAAGCCGCGAAAAGAATCAATCACGGCTGACCGCCGGTCATCGGTCGTCGGTCTGGTGTCGCTAGCCGACGGAGGGGCTTTGGCCTCGAGTAATCTCACGTTGATTACTGGGAAGAGGCTTGATCACCGCCGCGCTCAAAAATACTGCCAAAGAAAGTTTCCTAGCGCCAGCATAATCGCATGAGCCTGAGCTTGACAGCGCCTCCCTGAACTCTATGCCGGTAAGAGAAGAGAAGCTGTGTAGCAGCCCGTGGTGCAAGTCTGACTGCATCGATCGATCCCCGTTGGCTGCGTTGCTCCTCGCTCAAATATCGTCGCGCCTTGCCCTCAGGACGCCTCGCCGTCTCGGTAGCGGCGCCACACTTTCACCACGGCTGCTGTATCACAGTCATATGAATTTCAGCAAAATCTCAATGCTGAAGCGCGGTTGATCACTCGGGTCTTTGCAAAGGGCCGGATAAAATATTCCGCGGAAGCGCAACTCTGGAATTATCGAGCGCGTGCAGTATAAGATTGAGATATGCATCTTCCTGTGAACCCGCCAATTTTGCCGATGCTCGCCAAGCGAGTCGGCGAATTACCGGCAGGCGGAACATGGATCTTCGAACCGAAATGGGATGGGTTTCGCGCCCTGGTCTTTCGCGACGGGGACGAGATCCTGATCCAGAGCCGCGACGAAAAATCGCTGAACCGCTACTTTCCCGAACTGCTCGAGCCGCTCCGGTCACAGTTGCCTGCTCGCTGCGTGCTCGACGGCGAAATCGTCGTCGCAAAGAATGGCGCGCTCGACTTCGATGCGCTACAGCTCCGCATTCATCCCGCCGCGTCGCGGGTGAAGCTTCTTTCACAGGAAATCCCGGCATCGATCGTGTTCTTCGATCTCCTCTGCGAGGGAGACCGAGATCTGCGGGGCATGGCGTTCCAAGAGCGTCGCCAGAAGCTGGAATCGCTGCTTTCATCCGCAGCGCCGCCGATACACCTGACGCCCGCAACCAGCGAATCGAGCGTAGCGGCGGACTGGTTTCGTCGCTTCGAGGGCGCTGGTCTCGACGGCGTCATCGCCAAGCCGGTTTCGGGAACCTACGAACCCAACAAGCGCGTGATGCTCAAGGTCAAGCACGAGCGCGATTGCGATTGTGTCGTTGCCGGCTTTCGCTGGCACAAGAAAGGTGAGCGCACGGCTGTCGGCTCACTCCTGCTCGGCCTTTTCGACGACTCCGGCGCGCTGCAGCATGTCGGCGTCTGCGCGAGCTTCACGGAAAAGAAGCGCCGCGAGCTGGTAGAATTCCTCGCGCCATACCGCAAGGACGCGCTCGCCGCTCACCCCTGGAAAGATTGGGCCGAGCATGCAGCCAGCGAGCGGTGAAGCCGAGCATCGCATGCCTGGCGGCCAGAGCCGCTGGAGCCAGGGCAAGGACCTGTCCTGGGAGCCGCTGCGTCCCGAGCTGGTGGTCGAAGTCGCTTACGACCACATGCAGGGCAGCCGCTTCCGTCACATGGCGCAGTTTCGAAGATGGCGCACGGACAAGAAGCCGAGCGACTGCACCTATGCCCAGCTCGAAGTTGTTCCGCCGCAGGAGCTGGCGGAGATTTTCGCCGGCGGCCGCTCGAACTTCGCGTCAAGCGCGTCCGTTCATGCATCTTCTGCATTCGAAGCGTTGACGAACGTTGACGCGCCTTACGTCCGGTACGCCATTCACGCGTTGGATCGTCATCCGGGTCGGGAGTTTCCTGCGGCGGGCGCAACGCTTCCGGCACATTCCGCAGGTTCACTCGGATGCGGGTCCAGGTGGATGACCTGCCTCGCATGGAGTCGACCAGCACGTCGTCCACGGCGAGAAGCCTGGCCACTTCGGGATGTTTGCTCTTCCACCTTTCCAGACCGGCGAGAGCCGCTTCTTTGTCCGGAGAGTTCGCGACCACCAGAAGTGGCACCTTCGTCCGCGGCTTCTTGCCGGGGTTTCTTCGCCGCGGACGTGGCGCGCGAAGGGGCCACGCGCGGTGCTTCGCCCTCCATCTTACGAAAGTGCGGCGGCCAGGGCGCGTCGCCGAGACCCGCCGCCTCGTCTTCTGCCGCGAGCTCGAGCAGCTTTTCGAGCGAACCTGGCGCGGCGTCCATGCCTGCGTGCGGATCGCCGAACTCCGCGAAGCGCTTCGGAACCGTGAGCACGGTGAAGTCGGCCGGGTCGCAGTCGGGGACCTCATGCCAGTGAAGCGGCGTGGACACACGGGCGTCGGGAAGCGGGCGCACGGAATACGCAGAGCAGGTCGTGCGGTCCTTCGCGTTCTGGTTGTAGTCGAGGAACACGCCGTGACGCTCCTCCTTCCACCACTTCGAGCTGGCCAGCGCCGGTAGCGCGCCGCTCGACTGCGCGCGATAGCGCGAGCGCGGCGCGGCGCACCTCGACGAAAGTCCAGCGCTGTTCGATCCGCACATTCACGTGCATTCCGCGTGAACCGCTCGTTTTGGGCCAGCCACGAAGCCCCATCTCCTCGAGAAGCGATTTCACCTCGAGAGCAACACGGCGCACGTCCTCCCAGCTGACGCCAGGACCTGGATCGAGATCGACGCGCAACTCGTCCGGGTGCTCGAGATCGCCGGAGCGCACGGGGTGCGGATGCAGCTCGATGCAGCCCAGGTTGACGATCCAGGCGAGCCCCGCCGCGTCATCGACGACGACCTCTTCCGCTTTGCGGCCCGAAGGGAATGACAGCGTGACGGTTCGCAACCACGAGGGCCGCTTGGCGGGCGCGCGTTTCTGATAGAACGCCTCGCCTTCGGCGCCGTCGACGAAGCGCTTGAGAACCAGCGGACGATCCCGGATTCCAGCGAGAGCGCCCGGCGCGACCGACAGATAGTAGCGTACGAGATCGAGTTTCGAGAGCTTCGTCTGCTTGGAAAAATACGGCTTGTCGGGGTGGGTCACACGGACCTCGCGTCCCTCGATCGACAGAACCTCGGCTGTGTCATCCTTCATCGCTGAATCACGCTAACGCTCCGCAGCGGCGCCAAGCCTTTTTAATCTTAACAATTCTGCCTGAAGGATCTAGTTCTTTTCAAATTACATGGATTCGTTAACCCAATCCCCGGGTGAACTCCAGCCCGGGTGGCGGAGCCGTCCTCGGTCCTGCCGTTCGTTTTTTCAAATTGGCCGTCATAGTCGCATACACTCGACCAGGTAAGAGCCTACGTGAAAACTACAACTGTCTCCAAGCTCTGAATTCACCAATAGCTTGCTTGTGCCCTCGCTCAATGCAAGCGGCGCTCATCCAGCCGGGGCAAAGGTTGACACACTCCGGAGTGGTGCTACGATGCGGCACCGTAAAGTCAAAACCAATTTTGACGAGGAAGGAACATGGCAGACTGGCCGCCGGTAATCGATGCCGATGGACATGTGTTGGAACGCCAAAGCGACATCCGCAAATATTTAGAACCGCCCTGGAACGCCGCAACACGGGTCTCTGGCCGTCTGATCAGCCGTTTGACACTGACCTCTTCGATACCCTCGGCTATCACGCGCTACGATCGCTGCGGCATTAAGCAGCTATGCCGGTAACCGCAGTTACTCAGGACAGCAAGAAGCAGCGCGATAAGGATCGCTCATGAAGCTTGGATTGTTCGACCACATGCAAAAGCACGATCATCCGTCCCGCTCCTATGTTGAGCTCTACAAGAGCCATCTCGATGTTCTGGAGTTCGCCGATCACGCTGGGATGGATTTCTATTTCGTAGCCGAGCACCACTTCGACCTGGGCTTTTCCGAGTGTCCCAGCCCGGGCGCTTTTCTCGGCGCGGCGTCTCAGCGCAGCAAACGGATACGCCTGGGGCCGCTGGTTTACGTGCTGCCGCTGTGGAACCCCATCCGGCTTGCCGAGGAAGTCGCTCTGCTCGACAATTTGACCGAAGGTCGGTTGGAATGCGGCTTCGGCGCTGGCACCGGACCGTTTACCTTTGCCGCCTATAACGTTTCTTGGGAGGAGAAGCGCGAGATAGCCCTCGAAGCGCTGCGCGTAATCAAAGGGATCTGGACGCAGGAGACTTTTAGCTTTGACGGACAGTATTTTAAATGCAAAGACATCGATCTCTCGATTCCGCTTGTGCAGAAGCCCCATCCGCCCCTATGGATGCCAGCGCGCAGCAAGGATTCCATCGAAGCCGCGGCGTTAAGCGGTATCAGCACGGTGCAATGGGTGCCATCGGGAATGAAGGCGGTGCGAAAAGCATTCGATGATTATCGGGAAGCTTATCAGCGCGGCGCGCCCGGCGGCGCGAAGCCGCACATCGGTTTAATGCGCGAAATCTATGTCGCTGAAGACGACCAACAAGCGCGCAGCGAAGGCGAGTTTCACTGGAAGAATTTTTGGCAACGGCGCGGCGGCGCGCGCACTTACGGCGCCCATGGCTCGACCGGGCTATCGACGACTCTCGACGGCAGCCGCCGCCTGGATCTAATGGACATGGAGCGCTCGATTGCCGAAGGGTCGTTTATTTGCGGCGCGCCGGAGAGTGTTGTCGAACAAATCAAGAAGATCGCTAACGAAGCCGGCGCGGATACTTTCCTTGGCGAGTTTACTTTTGGCGAGCTTGCGCAGAAACAGGCGCTCGGTTCACTGCGGCTTTTTACCGAGCGAGTGATGCCCGAGCTGCGAAAATTCTCCATCGACGCCTTGAATTTTCCAAAAGCCGCAGCGTAAGGATAGTTCTGACCGTTTGACGGCCGCGGCTTCTTTACGGGTTTTCCAGGCCGCGCCCGCATGTCGCTTGTCAATAAGCGTAAGACTTGTGCGACGGCGTGGCCTTGTTTTTTTGCGCTCGTCAGTGCGCCGAGATTGCGAGCGGACTGCGGTGAGGCCTTCGATGGATCAGGCGCTAAAAACTTTGGCGAAGAGGTACGGGCTCGAGGTCGAAGATCTCATGAGGGGCAAGCGAGGAAAGACAAAGAGCCCCGGAGGATTGGCATCTATTTGGCCACAGAGCTGTGCGACCTCAAGCTAAAGGAGATCGCCGAACAGTTTGGGGGGCCGGGAGCTATGGCACGGTGGGTTGGGCCTGTCACCGGAGTCGCCTCAAGGATGCAGGCGGACGCGAGTTTTCGCAAACGTGTAAGCAGCATTCTACGAATTTGCCAACAAAAGATTTGATCCCTGTCGACACCTTTTGAATTGATGAACTGTCAGCTTTGGACGTTTTGAACGGAGCGCAGCGATTTTCCCAATTCATCGCCTGCACTTGCTGGCTGCCACGCTGGATTGGACCCGCACGAGTGCAGTATACGGAATCCACCTTGTCAGTTAGCGCGCTGGAGGCTAATCTCATGATCAACTCTCATTTCGCGTTGACGCTTTTCCTTTTCGCAGTGATCTTGTTCGTGCCATGTCGTCCGTGTCTCACCGGTGCGCAGGAGATCACGGTGCGCAATGATTCGGATTTTACATTCATGGATCCGGCTCTGATTACGAACTCCAACGACTACACCATCGCCGCCAATATCTACAGCGGTCTCCTCAAATTTAACCCCAAGACCATGGAACCCGAGGCGGATCTGGCGAAGTCCTGGAGCATCTCTCCGGACGGTTTAACTTACACCTTCAATCTCCGGGAAGACGTCCAGTGGCACAAGGGTTACGGCCGGCTCGCGGGGCGCGACGTAAAGTACAGTTTCGATCGCATCTTGGATCCTAAGACGAAGAGCCGCTATCGTTCGGATTTCCAAAATGTGCGAGAAATAGAGGTCGTCAATGATCACACCCTGAAGATCCATTTTAAAACGCCGGACATGTCCTTTGTCCGAAAGGTTCTCTGTTACCGTCCGGGCTATATCGTGAATCAGAAGGCGATCGAGACTTTGAAAGAAAACTACAGGTCCGGGCCGATAGGAACCGGACCTTTTATTTTCGAGCGCTGGGAGCCGGGCTCTAAAACGATCCTGGTTGCCAACAAAGATTATTTTCTTGGTCCACCGAAGCTCAAGAAAATAACTTTTCTAATGGTCAACGAAGACGCCGTCGCGCAACTAGCTCTGGAGAGAGGCGATATCGATCTGGCGGTGTTCAGCAGCGCGGAGGATTTAGCCGGGCTCAAGGCGCTTGGCGCGGTGAAAACCGGGAAGGTCATTCTTCAGGAGCAACTATCGTTGCGCATTACCTATCTGAACATCAACAATTGCAAGAAACCTTTCGATGATATCCGTCTCAGACAAGCGGTGCATCATGCGATCAACAAAGAGGAGCTGATCGCTGCCGGTTTTGGCGGCCAGGCCCGGCAAGCGAACAACTTCCTCAACCCTGGCTATCTCGCGCACAAACCAAACGTTACTGTCCATGAATATAATCCGGAGAAGGCAAAGAAACTTATCGCGGCAGCCGGCTTTCCCAAGGGATTGGATGCCACGCTGCTCTACTATCCCGGCGACCCGTGGAAGATGTATGCGCCGATCATCCAGGAGCAGCTGCGCGCGGTCGGCATCAAGCTGACCTTGAGCATGCTTGACCGCGCGAGCATGGAGCCGACCTGGGCCAAAGGGCGTCTTGATTTCCTGTACGGCAACATGTCCAGACCGCCGGATCCCGACATCGTATTTTCAACCTATCTTCAATCGACCAACACTCCTTATCCCAATTACTCCTGCTACAAGAACAAAGAAGTGGACGATCTGATAGCGCAAGGCAACCGCGAGAGAGACGCGGAAAAGAGAAAAAACATCTATTATCGAATCCAGGATATCATCGCCTGGGACACACCCGTGATCCCGATCAACTATGGGATGGATTTCGTCGCGAGAAGATCCCACGTTAACGGCTATACGTATAATCCGCTGGCTAACTACCTGCTCTACAATGTATCGGTGGACGGCAAATAAAGATCGCTGAAGAGGGAATAGGCCACAGGCATCAGGCAATAGTGGAAACCGGAGAATTTACCGGAGACTCATCGGCCGGCGCGCGCAATGGAATGACTGCTATGACGGAGCAAAAACCTTTAGTCTGGGTTCTCGGCACCGGCGGGACGGTTTCGTCATGGGGATCGCCGCGCCTGGTTTTCTTTGACTACGGCAGAAGCGGCGAGCGGCTTGGCGTATCAAAAATTTTGGAGCGAGTGCCGGAGATTTATGACTACGCTCGAATCCAGACGGAGCAAATCACGCAAGCGAAGAGCGGTAATCTCGGGCCTGGTGCCTGGCTCCGGCTGAGCAAAAGAATCAACGAGATCCTGCGGGATTCCGAAGAAGCTTCAGGCGTGGTTGTTTTCCATGGAACATCATCGATGGAAGAGACAGCCTATTGGTTAAACCTTACGGTCAAAAGCCCCAAGCCTGTGGTTCTCACCGGGGCCATGCGCCCGCCATCCGCCCTGAGCACCGATGCCGACAACAATTTGCTGCGCGCTGTGATTCTCGCGCGATCCGAGGAAGCGCACGCCATGGGCGTCATGATCATGCTGAACGACGAGATCCATGCGGCGCGCGAGGTTACGAAACGGAACTCTTACCGATTGGAAACTTTCGGCACACACGATCTGGGCATGCTTGGATATCTGGATTCGGATCTAAAAGCAGTTTTTTACCGCATGCCCAAGCGCCGGCATACTTGTCAATCTGAGTTCGATGTGAGCGGGTTAACGGAATTGCCGAGAGTGGATATCGTTTATGGATATGAGGGTGCCGACGGACTTTTAGTTCGCGCGCTCATGGACGCCAAAGTGCCCGGGATCGTATTGGCCGGAATGGGGAGCGGCGGCGTCGGCGACGAACTTACGAACACGCTCGCCGAAGCGCGCCGCAATGGCGCTGTGGTAGTTGTAACCACCCGCACCGGTTCGGGGCGGGTCATCCGCACCGCCGGGCATGTAAAGGCAGGGTTCATCGCGGGAGATAACCTCAGTCCTCAAAAAGCTCGAATTCTCCTGCAACTCGCGCTGACAAGCACCAACGACGTTGAAAAGATCCAGCAATTGTTCGAACTCTACTAGCGCGCCACGATCCTGGAGAGTAACGGGTATGTGGGGTGAACAGAGTGCGGCAGTGAAACGTCTGGAATGACTCCATTTGTTTTTTCCGTTGAACCGTTGAACGGGTCTTATTTGGTGAGCGCAACGGTTCACGTCAAATTTCTATTCTAATGTTACTATTGCCTCTTGCCTATTCGAATAGAGCGCCCATTTGAAGGTCGAAAACCGGGCACTAAGCCAAGGCGACGCCATTTGTTCAATCATTTATTTTGAATCAACACCTTGTGCTGGTCCGGTCCGACCCCACGCCCCGCCAGCACTCGTCTGGTCCAGGTGACAAATCTCAATTCGATATCACCATTTGAATTGGTTCGCTTTGACCATGGAAACGTAATCGCTGATGCCCTCTTCAAATGAGTATTGGGGCCGGTACCCTAATTGCGCCGTGATCCGCTTATTCTGCCAAGCTCTCGGTGTCGGTTGGTCAGGCGCATGGGGGGCGCCAAACGCCCCTTCCAGATCCAACTCAATCTTTGCATCCGGAATCAATCTTCTCACGATTTCGGCAGCCTCCGCCTTCGTGTGAGGTTCATTGACGACATCGAAAACACGGTGTTTCAGGTCCGATGCTCTTAACGCAAGAATAATGGCGGCGACCAAATCCTTGACGTAAACCATCGAAAGTTTCGTTGCGGCAAGAGGAATCTTTGCCGGTAGGCCCCGCGCAGGATTCTCGAAAAGTTCAATGATCCACGGCCCTCGGTGAGAGACGGATTTTCTTTGCGCTCTTCCCCAGCCGAAGATCAAGCACAGGCGCAAGGCAACGTAATCGACACCGAAATGCTTGTGATAGTGAGCGCCAAGATACTCATTCATGGCTTTACACGCGCCGTATAAGGTGTCGGGCTTAGCAGGCTTTCTTCATGCACCGCTTCGCTCCGGCCGGCGCCGTAGACATGTCCGGAACTTGAAGAAACGACCCGCTTTAGGCCAAACGTCTTGGCTGCCTCCAGTATGTTGATCTGAGTTTCTAAATTGATGCGCACGGCTCGCTGTGGATTCAGTTCCAGATCGGGGGATGAAGACGTAACCAGATTGACCACAGCATCCGCCTTATGCTTGGTCACCATCTTGATCACTTCTGAGGCATATTCCCCGTGACAATACTCGAATTTAATCTTCTTGAGCACATCCCTCAGGGCGGGCGGTGGCGGGTCCGGCATCGCCACATCGAGCGCCACGACATCTTCGCCGTCCTCCATCAGTTTTCTGACCAGATAAGAGCCCACGAAACCAGCGCCGCCAAAAACCAGAATGCTCATCCATGCCTCCTGATCAAACTTGACCGCCGTTATAAACTTTCCGTTGGTTGAAAATAACCGGGGTTTAGTTAGGAATCGCTTTACACTTGTATGTTGGTTTTCATCAATTACTCCAACTCCGATGGTTTGTCGAATTGATGGTACGTTTACTGGAGTGATTTTGGCGGTACGGTTTTGCTCTTTTAGGGGCAGTATAGGCGGGTGGCGAAGCGCAGGTATTTTCTCACGTCTACCAATTCTCTAACCGTTGACAACAGCGGTGGTGTTTGAGATACCCAGCGGAGTTTCCCGGGCGGCGCGAAAAAAATTATGCCAATCCTCCGAGCAGTTGCCATCGTCCTAACTTCTTGTCTAGCTTTGGTGACTCTGGCCCAGGCTCAGCTTCCCTCCGCCGAGATGATGAGGCGGCGAAGAAGGAAGGAACGTTGTTGTGGTATACGGGTATGAATCTCGTTGATGCCCGCAGCCTGTCGGATCTGTTTCAGCATAGATATCCTTTCCTTAAGGTTCAGATTCACCGAGCCAGCGGCACTCAGATCGTCAGCAAGATACTGGTTGAGAAGAACGCCGGGAAGCCGCAATTTGATGTTGCCTCCTCCGGTGTGCTGCGCGTGCTGAAGCGGCACGGCGTGCTGCAACCGTACCTGTCGCCTGAGGTCACGGGCTTTAGTCCCGAGTATCGCGATTCGCAGGGATTTTGGTACGGGTTCTATGCCATATACTTCGCCCCGGCTTACAACCCACGAATGTTATCTGCTAGCGAAATACCAAGAGACTGGCAGGATCTTCTACATCCGCGCTGGAAGAATCGCATTGTCATGGAGCCTGAAGACTACGAGTGGTACGGCGGGATATCGGAAGCGTCGAAAGAGATTGGCGGCGATTTTTTGAAAGGCCTGGCCGGTCAGAATATTCAGTGGCGAAGAAATCACGCTTTGATTAGCCAGTTGATCGCCGCGGGAGAATTTCCCGTTGGAATTACCTATGCTCACCGCGTTGAAGCGATGAGAAAGGTCGGTGCGCCGATCGATTGGGTCAAGACACTGAGACCGATAATTGCGGTGGTCGCCCCTTTGGGTCTTTCAGCAGATGCTAAACATCCGGCCAGCGCCAGGCTGTTTCTGGACTTTCTGATTTCAAAGCCTGTGCAGGAAAGCATGGCAAAATTGGGCCGGATACCAATAAGGAGAGATGTCGACCCGTTCCCAGATTATCCGGGGATGAAGTTTACAACGCATGTGGTAAGCGACAGCTTTTTCTCCAATTTGGAGGAGCATGCGAAAGATTTTAAGAAGACGTTTGGGATTAAATAGATTGCCAAAGCAGGTATTCGATAGGGGACAGCGTGAGCGGTCGACCATGTAAGAATTCATGGAAGAGCTCATTCAACCGGATCGCTTGAGCACCCGCATTCTAATATGGCCCGAAGAAGAGATTCGTCTTCGCCATTCTGTACCGATTGGAAAGTCTTCTCGAAGCCGTGCTCTATTGTGGTGAAATGCCGCACGGCGCCCCAGTTAGAGCGCGTAGAAGGTCTTGGGGTTGTCGTAAACAATCTTCCGTACCGCCGAATGTGGGATCTCTTGCCGATCGGCGGCCTGCTGTAACGGGACGATGAAGCCATGGTCCTGAGAGGGATCCTCGTGGCAGTAGTCGGACCCAACGAGCAGGTTGTTCTCACTAATGTACTGGAAGACCAGAGGTAGATTTTCGTCCATCTGGCAAGCTACGTAGATACGGTTCGTGGTGAAGATGTCTTTTGGTGGGAGTTGACGGGAGGTATGCTTCTTCTCCGCCCGCCTGATGGTGTGCTCCACGAAGGGAAGCCATGAGGCGCTTGCCTCGATACAACCGGTCCGAAGCTTCGGGAACTTCGCCGGGATGGCGCTTTCCAAGAATGAGTGGATACCGGTAACGGCCGTGGCCTTGCTGCGGAGGAAGGTGGGGGCGCCCGCGCGTAACCAGCGACGCTCCTGCGCGGTGCCGGTTCCCGTATGGAAGCAGATCGGCAGGTCCAGCCGCTCCGCCTCTTCATAGAGGGGGAGGAAATAGTCTTCGGCCGCGTAATGGCCGGCTTCCTGGTCCCCCTTTTTCGACACGCCACAGGCTCCATGATCCTTGGCCCAGCGCAGCTCCTCCACTGCCTTGTCCATCGTCTTGAGCGGCGGTATGCAGATCCAGCGCAGGCGACCCTTGGAGAGAGCACAGCGATCCGCGAGCCACCGGTTATAGCTGCGGGTAAGGGCCAAGTCCACCTCCGGCCGTACCGCCGGGGTCGCTAATGAATAACGTCGGATAGATGACTTGAATTTCGGTCCCAAGCTCGTCCATATGCCTAAGACGCGCTTCTACATCGAGTAGCTCCCGGGTTTCCATGGTGGTCTTGGACTTTGTGTCGGTGCGCGCCGGCCTGCGCTCCTTGTGCCCGTCTATCAACCAGTACGGGACAGGCGGGCGGGTTGGATCGGGGTGTGGAGCAGACCCTTTCGTGGGCCTAAACCCTTGCTCCTCGGGGTTCATGTAGTCCCAGGTCGCTTCAGTTTCGTCAATGTGAGTGTCCGCGTCGATTATCCGTAGTGTTTCCGTCTTGGTCGCCATTTCGCCTCTTTGCTATTTGCCCAAGTGCCCACAGTGCCGTGGAGTTATGCGCGAGTATCTTCCGGCGCGCGGTTTCGATCGCTATAGGAAACTCAACCCACTTTTTTCTGGTCCGAGCAATATCGCCGGACCGGGAGGTTGTCAATTGCCTTTTGTGTTGATTCGCCGCAGGGTCTCTATTCCCTGTCAGATCATTTAGGAATGTAACCCTACGGGAATCATTGCATCATTTAAGATGTAACCTTACGCTGGTTAGTTTTTTGAGTTGCATTACGCACTTTGATGCCCAAGAGTTCAGAGATCTCCAGCACTGCTTGGCGTTCTGCACGAGTTAAGGGTTGAGAGGTTGGCTGTGGGATTTCAGGGCTTGGGCTAACACGGTCGTTGACGAGTTGGTAGATACGCTCGAGTTTCTGCTCGATAGTCTTGGCCAGCTTGAAGGGATCGGTAGTCTCTCTGAGCTTTTTAAGCTCTTGGAGTTTGGCAGGATCAGCCCAGCCAGAGTGGCTCGACGTGGAACAAACACGACCTCGAGTTGCGTCTTCGGCGCTGTGGTCCCATGTAAACATTCGCCGCTTTGCGTCACAGAATTGCGCCGATCACGATGCCGACCGCGCGGACGGGTAACAAGATGACGGTGCCGATCAGACTCACAGCTCCACTTAAAGCCGCTGCGCCCGCGCCAGAGTTCTCTGTAGTGCTGGTGGTTTCTTTTTCTATCGTTACGGGCTCGCCTGTGCGCGGGTCATATTGCGAATAGCGGGTCGTAACGGTTTTTTGGGTCGAGCACGAAGTAACCAGATTTATGATGAGAAACGAAGCGGGAAACAGTTTTAAAATCCTGCGCATAACTTTTTTCCTTGGTCCAAAGTTTCGGGACATGACGATCCAAGCTGTACCAGTTGCTATGTTGGTAGTAGAAGTTGGGAAGCCGCCGTGATCTATATATCTTGTTACTATTGACAACTCAATTTGCAAAAACAGTCTTCCGTAGGAGCGTGTTTTTGGCGCTTAGAGCCTCGTCGACTAAGAGGTTTCGATGGTGCCTGATTTCTGTTGTTCCGATGGATGGAGGACAGTGACCAAGCGACCGGTGGTCGCTAATCTTTCCGAGGTTCGCCCTCGGCTACCGCAATCACTTCGGCGACATTGTCCACATTCACGCCCCGGCACGAACCTAGGTGGACTGAACGTGTACGAAACGCATTACGTTTTTGGGCGGTGCCGTCATGCACTTGATGCCCTCTCGGAGAGCTTCATTGATCAGCGCTTGGAATTTTACCCCCCGCCGTTTTTCCAGGCGCTTGAGTGAGGCCGCGACATCGTCTTCGAGAGTGATCGTTGTGCGCATACATCAAAGCACAATTAATTTGATGCATTGATACAATTGCGAAACGGGCAGCAGAACGTTCATGGGATCGAGAAGTGAAAACGTCACATTTTCGCCCTATCATTGACGAGTCGAGGGTAGCACTTTTCGTCCACCTCAACACCGCAGTAAATCTGCCCGCGCGCGATGTAACCCCTGAGTTCGTCAAAGCGCAAAAGTACCGGGCTACCGTCCCGGCGTAATTAGCTACGACTCATGTGCAGCGCGTCAAGCAAAATATCGTTTGCGATCATTAACCCGTCCTTCCGAATAGCGGCGCGATTGTTTCATCAAGAAAAAGGTTCGTGTCTCACTGCCGCGTTTATGGGAAACCTTCTAACAGTCACTCTTGACCCACCGTAACGCCCGTACTAGAAGATTTCTGCGCAACCATGAAAGGTTTTTCCACATGATGGAATCAAAGCCGCTTGGCGCGCGAGTCTTGGAAAAGTCCATCGATCGCCGCCGAGACAAACGAGTGCGACCATGAATCACTCCAGGAGTGCGCAACCTACTGCGGCGCAAAACCTCGCACAGTTTATCTGCGAGCTTAGTTATCGGCACATCCCGGCCGGCGCCGTGTCGCGCTCCCGGGAGCTCCTGTTGGATCAATTAGGTTGTCAGTTGATCGGCGCCAGCATGCCGTGGAACCAGCCGGTCTATCAATTTATAAAAAGCGCGAAAAGCGGCGGCCCAGCCCCGATCGTAAAATATGGCAACGACGTTCCGCTTGACGATGCGGTTCTGGTAAATGGAACGTTCGCCCAGGGTTGCGAGCTCGATGATTACTACGATCAAGGCGGCGGCCATCCCGGCGCGGCGACGGTGCCGATCATACTCGCGTTGGCGCACAAGCAGTCCGTCAGCGGCAAGGAGCTGATCACCGCCATGGTTGCCGGCTATGAAGTCGGGTGGCGTGTTGGCCGGGCGCTCTTGCCGGAAATGATGCAGCGCGGCTATCACGCCCAAAGCGTTGTCGGCGTATTTATCGCTGCCGCCGCGGCAGGGAAAATTCTTCACCTCGATCCGGAAAAGATGACTCATGCGTTGGCCATTGCCGGCAGCCACGCCGGCGGCACGATGGAGTTCGACCAGAGCGGCGGCGAGGTCAAGCGGCTGCACAACGGCATGGCCTGCTGCGGCGGGCTTCGCGCCGCGCTGCTTGCGCAACTCGGACTCACCGGACCGCCGACGATCTTTGAAGGGGAGCGCGGCATTCTCAAAGTGATGTCCGGGAAGTGCGATATCGACCCGATCGTCAAAGACCTGCAAACCGGAAGTGAAAATCTAGCGCTGTATCACGCGGCGACGAAGCGCTTCCCGGTGAATGCCAGCCAGCATTCGCCTATCGAGCTGCTCGATCAACTGGCCCGAACCCACAACATCGACCCACGCCAGGTTACCAAGATCAAAGTCGAGGTCAATGAAGGGATCCTGCTGCACGGCGGCACAATTTATCAGCCCAAGGAAGTCGTCGAAGCGCAATTCAGCTTGCGGTTCTCGCTTGCGCTCAAGTTCCTCAAAGGCAATAACGACCTGGAGCATTATCTGGATGCCGCGATGTGGAGTGATCCGATGATGTTGGAGATCGGTAAAAAAATCGAACTGGTTGCAGATCCTACAGCCATGGGCCCGCGCCGTTTTGCCTGCCGGATGATCATTCAGTTGTCAGATGGGCGTGAAATTCGCGATTCTTTGGCGGCGCCGAAGGGAAGTTATAAGAACCCGCTGAGTGCCGGCGAGCTGCAAGAAAAGTTTTATCGGCTGGGCCGGACGGCTCTGGATGAGGCAAGACTCGGTTCGATCGCCGCCGCCGTGGAGCGCATCGAAAAAGCGCAAAGCGTCGCGGCGCTAAGCTCGCTGATGACGGCGCCGTGATATTGACGGATCCCAGGCAGCGGTAATTTTGGCAAGCGTAGATCAGCGCTTATCGGCATGAGTGTGTTTCTTTTCGCCGCGGTTTTTTGTTCGCGCGGAGGTCGGCCGCCTCAGCCGCAGGCTAATCCGGCCTGTGGTGGAAATGGGCCTGTCCTTAAGCGCAAAGAGCACGGCGCAAAGAGCAAAGCGCAGGAGCCGAAACGCTTGCCGCTTAGCGCTTTGCGGCTTCGCTATGAAGCTTACTCCTCGGACTACACTCTTTCGTAGGTTCTCCTCTGGAAATGAATAATTCAGGACAGAAATTTCTGTGATGGACGCCGTCGAAGAAAAATTGGTTCGGTTTGTCGACTCGTTTGCTTTCGGTGATATCGACGCGCCGGTCCTGCACGCGATCAAACTTCGCTTCATCGATACCATCGGCTGCGCTCTGGCCGGCTACGACGAAGCGCCCGCCAAGATCGCGCGGCGCCTGGCTGCCCAGGTGCAAAGCTCCGACGCAGCCGGTGTGATCGGCAGCGCCGGCCAAACTTCGCCGGAGATGGCGGCGTTCGCCAACACGACGATGATCCGCTGTCTCGATTTGAACGACGACTATTTCGGCAAGGACGGCCCGCACCCGAGCGATCTGATCGGCGCGGTGTTGGCGGCATCGGAAATGGCGCATGGCAACGGCGCTTCGTTTGTCGCCGCCGTCGCCGTTGCCTACGAAGTGCTGTGCACCTTTGTCGATGCAGTCGGAATTCGCGAGCGCGGATGGGATTACGTCACCTACACATCGGTCGCCGCCGCCCTGGGAGCGGGGAAGGCGCTCGGGCTCGCGCCGGGCGCGTTGCGCGATAGCTTGAGTTTGGCGGCGACGGCGAATTGTCCGTTGGGGCAAACCCGCCTGGGCGAACTATCGATGTGGAAGGGCATGGCGTCGGCCAACGCTTGCCGTAACGGTGTCTTTGCGTGTCTACTCGCCCAGGCAGGAGTAAGCGGCCCGTATCTCTCCTTGGAAGGAAAAAGCGGTTTTCTCCAGCAAGTTTCCGGCCCGCTCGATCTTTCTCGCCTCGGCGCTGCGCCTTTGCGCGCGGCAATCGTCTATCTCAAGAAGCTGGCCGGTTTTCTACAGCGCCCAGGGAGCTGTCGATGCCGCCATCGAGCTGCGCGAGAAAGTCAGACCCGCAGGAAATCAAGTCGCTGGCGGTGGAATCGTATCAGCGCTTGATCGGGCGCGGCGCCACCGATCCGGAAAAATGGGCGCCGAAATCGCGCGAGACGGCCGATCACAGCGTGCCCTTTTGCGTGGCGGCGGCGCTGCTCGACGGCGGCCTCAGCTGCCCATACCTTCGATTCCGAGCGATTCTTGGACGGCGATGTGATCGAGCTGATGGCGAAAATTATTCTGCGCGAAGATCCGGCGTTCACCAAACAATACCCGGCAAAATGGCACTGCCGCCTGGTCGCGGACACTTTTGCCGGCGTCGCGGCACGAAGTCCACGTCGCGTACCCAAAGGGACACCCGGAAAACCCATTTTCGGATGCCGAGGTCGAAGAAAAGTTTCTCCGGTTGGCCGAGCCGGCGCTCGGCAGGACGCGCTGCCGAACGTTTATCGATTGGGCCTGGCGGCTGGAGCAGGCGGAAGATATCGCCGAGCTTTTTCCGCTGCTGGCAATTTCTTGAACGACCGAAACCGGCGCAGGGGCGTTGGATTTCTATGGCGGAACCGACTTATGACGTGATCGTGGTCGGCGCGGGCAACGCGGGATCTGACGGCGGCCCTGGCGGCGCGGCAGCAGGAAATGCGCGTGCTGCTCTTGGACAAGTGTCCCAAGGACGGCGCGCGGCGGTAACACGCGTTTTTCCGGCGGCGGCTTTCGCTTCACTTACAACAACCTGGACGACATGCGGCCGATGCTGCCGGAACTCACCGACGAAGAGGCGGCGAAGATGGAGGTCGGCACCTATTCGACGGCGGATTTTTCGAAGACGTCATGCAAGTGACGGAGTATGCCGCAGACAAAAAACTCACGAATATTCTGGTCGATCAATCCTATGCCACGGCGCGCTGGCTGACGGACATGAACGTCAAATGGATTCTTGCGAGCAGCACCCACGCGGTCAAGACGGGAGGGAAGATCAAGTTTCCCTCGGGCCGGGTGATTTCGGTGAACGACGGCGGCCTCGGTCTGGTCGAGATGCTGTTTCCGACCGCGGAAAAAAACGGCATCGAAATCATCTACGAAGCCAGAGCGACGGCTTTGACCGTCGATGCCAAAGGAAGGTCTCTGGAGTCCGGGTGCAAACAACGCGAAGGATTAATAGATTTCAGAGCCGAGCCGTCGTCCTGGCCGCGGGCGGCTTCGAGGCCAATCCCGAAATGCGCGCGCGCTATCTCGGCACGGGCTGGGATTTGGTGAAAGTCCGCGGCTCGCGCTACAACTCCGGCGAGGTGCTCAATTTTGCGCTGGGCTTCGGCGCGCAGCCGATCGGCCACTGGAGCGGCTGCCACGCGGTGCTGGTCGACGCCGAAGCGCCCGACGTCGAATGCGCCTACGAGCACCGCTACTCGTATCCCTACGGCGTCATGGTCGACATCAACGGCAAGCGCTTTGTCGACGAAGGCGAGGACTTTTTCAGCTACACCTACGCGAAGTGCGGCCGCGAAGTGTTGCGCTTGCCCTGGCGCACGGCCTATCAGATTTTCGACAGCAAAACCCGCCCGCTGCTGCGCTCCGAGTACAACCGCGGCTTTCACGTCTCCGCCGACACCATCGAAGCGCTGGCAAAAAAATTGCCGGGCCTGGATTGGGAAAATGTCGTCAAAACCGTCGAAGAGTTCAACGATGCGGTCAACGACGCGCCGTTCGATCCATCGAAGCACGACGGCAAATGCACGCGCGGCATCACGCCCGTCGAAGTCGAACTGGGCGCAGCGTCTGGACACGCCGCCGTATTATGCTTTTCCGGTGACCTGCGGCATCACGTTTACCTTCGGCGGCGTCGGCATCACCGAAAAAGGCGAAGTCAAGGACACCAGCGGCAACGTGATCAACGGACTTTTCGCCGCCGGAGAAATAACCGGCGGATCGTTTTTTAACAACTATCCCGGCGGGTCCGGTTTGATGAAGGGCGCCGTGTTCGGCCGGCTTGGCGGGCACCAGCGCAGCCGGCTTCGCCAAGGCGAAGCGCGCCTAGAGCGCCGGCCGACGCGTTCAATCGTTCAAGGTTCAAAGTCACGTTATCGCTCGGTTTAACAGTTAAGGAGGAGCGCACGTGAATTGGCTAAAGCAAACCAATTCATTCTTTCTTTTGTCATTGTTTCGATGTTTTTACTCGCGGGTCGGCTCGCGGCGCAAGACCGCGACGCGATCATCGCCAAGGCCAAAGAAGAAAAGGTGTTCGTGTATTACAGCACCACCGACATCCGCGACGGCACGGCGATGGTCCATGCGTTTCAAAAGAAATATCCGTTTATCGAACCCAAGCTGCTTCGTCTCGGCAGCACCCAGGTGGTTGTCAAAGTTCTCCAGGAGCACCGCGGCGGCGCGCATCTGTTCGACGTCATCTCGGCGACCAGTTTTCAGTTCTACGAAATTTTCAAAGAGGACTTGTTTCAAAAATACGACTCGCCGGAACGGCGCGCCTTTGCCGACGACTTCAAGGACAAGGAAGGATACTGGGTCAGCGCCTATCACAACGCCAGCGTGGTTTCGTATAACACCAATCTTGTGAAAGCCGCAGGAGCTGCCCAAGAGTTACGACGATCTGCTCGATCCGAAGTGGAAGGGCAAAATGCTCATGGATAACCGCGAGACCGAATGGTACGCGAGCATGCTGCAAATTCTCGGCAGGGAGAAAGGCTTGCGCCTGATGCGCGGTCTCGCCAACCAAGACTTGAGCTTCCGGCCCGGGCGGACCTTGATTACTCAGGTGTTGGCCTCGGGCGAAGCGCCGCTGGCGGTGAACAACTACGATCACCTGGTACAGTCCGCCAAGAAACGCGGCGCGCCGGTGGAGTCTTTGCCGCTGACTCCCGTCGTCAGCCGTGTCACTCCGATTGCGCTGGGCCGCTACGCGCCGCATCCGAACATCGGCAAGCTGTTCATCGATTTTTCGCTTTCCGAAGAAGGCCAGAAAATTCTCCGCGGCTTCGGCCGCAGCTCGGCGCGCAAAGGCATCGAGCCGGACGATCTGCAAAGAAAAGGCATCAAGCTCTACGTCAGCGACATCGGCCTGGCGAAAGACTATGCGCGCTACGACAAGGAGTTCAAAGACATCTTCGGTTTGAAATGACGCCCGGAGTCGGGGCGAGGCTCCGGAAAACGGCGCGCCGCCGCGGCGCGGCGAGAGACCGCGCCGCGGCGTTAACGGATGCAACGAAATTCGCCGCACAGGAGAAATAAAAATGGCAACCGGCATTACCGAACAACTGGCGATCCATACAGCCAAAGTCCGCTACGAAGACATTCCCCCGGAGGCAATCGACAAGGCCAAGGACTGTATTCTCGACCAGATCGGCGTCGAGTTGATCGGTTCCACTTTGGAGTGGAACAAAATCGCCTATCGCTACGTCGTCGAAATGGGCGGCCGCGGCGAAAGCACCGTCGTCAACTACGGCAGCAAAGTGCCGACCCTGGATGCCGCGTTCGTCAACGCGACCTTCGGCCAGGGCTGCGAGCTCGACGACGTCGGCTTCGCTGCGGGCGGCCACCCGGGCGCCGCCACCGTGCCGGTGGCGCTGGCGGTGGGTGAAAAGCAGCAGCAGCAGCGGCAGAGATTTTCTCGCCGCGGTGGTCGTCGGTTGGGACGTCATGTATCGCCTACTCTTGGCGGTGCGGCCTTCAGCGGGTAGGCGCGGCTTTCACAGTCATGGCATCGGCGCGCCCTTCGGTGCGATGGCGACGGCGGCAAGGCTGATGCGCTTGAACGACGGGCAAATTCTCCACGCCTTTGGCATCGCCGGCATGCACTCCAGCGGCACCATGGAATACGATCAGACCGGCGGCGAAGTAAAAAGGGTTATTGCCGGGGTCGCCGCGCGCGGCGGCATCCAGTCTGCAATGCTCGCCCAACTCGGGCTCACCGGGCCGCCGACGATGATCGAAGGCAAGCGCGGGTTTTTGAAAGTCTTTGCCGATCAGTCCGAGCCCGAGGAAATTACCCGCGACCTCGGACGTGAGTTCAAGATCATGCGCATCTGGTTCAAGCTCTACCCCTGTGTCGCCACCGTCCAGGGCGTGATCTATACGCTCAGTAAGCTCATCGAGGAACATCGCTTCGGCGCGGACGATATCGACGAGATCCGCGTCGGCATCTCCGAGACCTCGGTTTCGCACGGCGGCGCGATTTACGAGCCGCACGATACCGCGAGCGCGCAATTCAGCCTGCCGTTTTCTCTCGCGATCCGCTTGTTGAAAAACGACAACGATCTGAGCTTTTATATGGACTCCGAAACTCTGGACCGATGCAAAAGTTCTCGCGCTCGCTCGAAAAGTGAAAAGCTACGCCGACCCGAACGCGACAAGAGACCAGAACTACAACACGACGATGGAGGTGAAGCTTACCAACGGTAAAACTTACAAAGCGTTCGAGCCTTATCCACCCGGCTCGCCGCTCAACATGGTCAGCCGCGAGGTGTTGCGCGCTAAGTTTCGCAAGCTGGCGCGCGCGGTGCTAGCGGAAGAGCGCATCGACAGAGTGATCGAAGCCGTCGATCGGCTGGAGACTTGCGACGATGTGACGCAATTGATACCGCTGCTC
Organism: uncultured delta proteobacterium; assembly: GCA_963801935.1. Lineage (GTDB taxonomy): Bacteria > Desulfobacterota > Binatia > UBA9968 > UBA9968 > DATACQ01. The sequence goes on along the minus strand of CAWDHA010000011.1, from coordinate 204,833 downwards.
GTGAAGCGCAGAAAAACCAGCCACGAGAGCTGAATCCCGGTTCTGACCTGAACATTTAACTTCGAAACTTGAAGTTTAAACTCCCAGGAGGAAGCCATGACGAAGAGTTTTCCGCTGAGGGGTCTGCTATCAGCCGTTATTTTGCTGGCTCTACTCGTGACGCAAAGCAGCGCGCAGGACAAGGCCCTCAAGAAAATCTATTACGGGGTGTCGACTCTGTCGCCGAACCTGTGGATTCCCTGGCTCGCTAAAGACGCTAAACTTTTTGAGAAGAACGGACTCGATGTCGAAACGGTGTTGCTCAGGGGCTCGGGGCAAACTTCGCAGGCGATGGTATCGGGAAGTTTGTTTGCCTCTTCGGTGGCTTCGCCGGCGGTGATGCTGGCAAATCTCAATGGCGCCGATCTGGCGAACGTGGCCCACGGCATTGCCGCGCAGGGCAGCAAGCTCATGGTGCGGCCGGAGATTCGCAGGCTCGAAGATTTGAGGGGTAAAAAGGTCGGAGTGTCGAGCCTGGGCTCCGCGGGCGATTTAATATTCGGCTACGTTCTCAGAAAGCACGGCATCGACGCCAATCGGGAAATTAATTTTCTCGCTGTGGGTAACACCGGCGAGCGGCTGCAAGCGCTTTTTAACGGCGCGGTCGATGCGGCGGATCTGTCGTATCCCGCCGACGTGCAGGCGGAGCGCAAGGGATTTCGCGTTTTACTCGACGCCAAAAAAGAACTGGTTTATCCGACGGCGTCGGTCGTCACGCGGCGCAAAACGATCCGGGAAGAGCGCGACACGGTCATGCGCTTCGTTCGTTCTTACGTTGAGGGCGTGGCGTTTTTGAAACAAAATAAAGAATTCAGCCAGAAGGTCCTGGCGAAAAATCTCAGGACCCATGACCCGGAATATCTCGAGGGCGCATATGTTATATTCCGCCAAGATTTTATTGCGGCGCCCTATCCTATTACCAAGGGGCTGGAGGCTATCTATGAGATGGTCGCGTTTAGACGCCCCGACATTCACAAACACAAGCCCGAAGAGTTCGTCGACGCGAGCTTTGTCGCCGAGCTCGACAAGAGCGGCTTTATCAAAAAGCTTTATGAGGGAAGATAGGCAAAGGCGCGCGGCACTAGACCGCAATAAACACGAGATTACGGCCGAGGAGAAAGTCTCTCCGAGTCGCGGCCAATGGGCCTGTACCTTGAGGAGGACGGCTGACTTAGTGAGTGCAGCGGTGATCGAGGAGAAACGCGAATTAGTGCCACGCACCCCACAGGTCGGCGTAACTTTGTACTCATGTGTCCGCTCTCTACGAGGCTTCCTCGTCGGCCTTACACTGTGTTCGAGATGCGATGAATAATCCGGGGCTAGTGTCTTGTAACTAAAGTTCGCAACATAACTCAGGGGCCATTTCGGCGCGAAGTGTGGAAAATTTGAGTTTCTAAATTTTCTCTACCCTTTGCGGCTTATCTCCTTTAGCAGCTTTTCCCAGCGCTCGATGTCGTTTTCGAACTTCTCCGTGGTGGAGCCGTGTTCGGGGCGCCAGCGTTTGAAGCCCAGGTTTTTCGTCGCGCTGCCGTATTCATATTTTTCCAGTACGCCCTGGCCTTCTGCGCCCAGAAGGTAGTCCGCCAAAAGCAAAGCGGCATGCGGGTGCGGTGGTTGGGCGGAGATGGCCGCGCCGCCGACATTCGTCGGCACGATATCCATGGGTAGCCAATCCACGGGAGCGCCTTTCGCGACGGCATTCAACGTGTGATTGCGGAAAATGACCGGCGAGGCAAGTACTTCACCCGAGGCGATCAGCTCCAGGAGAGCCGGCGGTATGATCGTGTGCAGGGCGATCTCCTGAACCTTCAACTTTTTTACCAGCTCGATGCCTTTCGTCCGGATGATCGCGCCGATGACTTTGTAAGCCGGATCGCTCAAAGAGACGCCCATGCGGCCTTTGAGATCGGGGTGTAATAAGCCTTCGTAGTTTTTCGGGATGGCGTTTTTGGAAAGAAGTTTCTTGTTGTAGGCAAAGCCGATGTAAGATTCCCGCGCGATGCCCCAGAAGTAAAGGCCGCGCTCACCCTTGGCCTTGGCGTCTTCGGGATAGGCAGCGAGATGCGGCGAATGATAAGGCCGGATCAGGAACAAATCGCGCATCAGCATCAGGTTGCCTTCGGTGGTCTCGACGGTATCGACGATGTATTTTTTGGCCTTGGATTCCTCCAGCATGCGCACGGTCATATCGGAACCCGAAACGCGGTAGGCTTCCACTCTGACGCCGGGATATTTGCTCTCGAATGATTTAGCTATGCCTTTATAGGACTCTCCCGCGAGCGAGGTATACCAGATCACCTTTCCTTCACTTCTTGCCCCGGCATGGAGAACCGCTTCGCGATCTTTGGCGGCATAAGTAACCAGCTCCGAAATCGTCATCTGCTTGGTTTGGGCAAAAGCCTGTCCGGGAAGCAGGAGCGTCAAGCTGAGCAGGAAAAGAATCAGTAAATTCATCTAAAAAATCTCCTCTGGAAAATTACTTCATACGGCATTGATGTTCTTTTCATTGACGCACCCCGGTTATTTAAAACAGCAGCTTGCTATGCCTCAGATGTGCAAGTTCCAACAAATAAATGCCCCTAAATCCCCTTTTTTCAAAGGGGGAAAATTCACGACGATCGTTACCTCAATTATAGCGCGGACATCCGCATCGGTCCCTCCCTTTGGCAAAGGGAGGCGAAGCCACGCGCGATCGCTTTGTAAGAATCGCCCGCCAGCGAGGTATACCACGTTACCGCGCCTTCGCTTTTAGCCCCGGCGTAAAGCATTTGTTGACGATCTTCTCCGGTATAAGTGACGATTTCGCTGACCGTGGCAGGCTTGCGCGATTGCGCTGTAGATTCACTGGCAAGCGCCAGCAGGAGCAAACCGATTAGATGGAGACGCATCAATTTTCCTAACGGAGAACGCAGTAGACCTAAGCCCTACGCAAAATTGTGCAGGCTCCTTTAGCTGCGATCGAGAGCATCAGACTGTTGCCTCTCCCCTGCGCGCGCCAGCCTATTTATTGGCTTCTTCGATATATTTCCGGAGAAACGCGATGACTTCGGGTTTGATCGATGAAGCTACGCTGAACATGCGCTCGCCGGCCTCGCCGACTTCGAAACGCGGGTGAAAGCGCATGACGTTAATTGCGTCGACCAAAAAATCTTGATCTTTGCCGAGCGCGTCAAACGCTTTGCGCAGAATCGTGATGGACTCGGCGGGCGCCTTCGGCGGCAGCAGAAACATGCGCGTCATATTGGTGCTCGACATGTTCGCCGCTTTGAGCGCCTCATATTTAATTCCCGATGGCGCCTTGCCGTGAACCTCTCTGTAAAAATAGCTGAAGGGCAACAGCTCAGGAACATCCCGGCTCACCAGGATCTCCCCGCTCGGGGCTACGAGATCCGTATAGTACAACGCCGTGACCATGCCGGTCTTTACCATCTGCGGCTCAACTTGCGAGCGGTAGCTCGGCAGAGTTTCGTCGTGATACTGGGCTTCGTTGCGTTGCACCGCGAGACGCGCATCGGAGCTGCTGTTGTAGCCCGTCACATAGTCGTACTTGATTCCGAGAACGTCGAAGGACAAGCGGAAGCGCACATCCTTGGAACTGCTGATGCCGAGCCCGGCGGCACGAAACTTTTGCGCTTTCATAAAATCGGCAGGCTTCTTGATGCCCGGCGCCACGTCCGCGCGAATATACGATACGGTGACACCGTTCACACCCGTAATGAAGCCAAATTTACTGATGTCCACTCGCAGGGCAGGATCTTTGATCTGCTGCTGGAACAGGCTGCCGGTGAAGTAAGCCGCCGTGAAGCCGTCCGGTTTGGCGACTTCGCCGATGTAGTTGACTGCTGTGAGGCCGCCGCCGCCGCCCATGGCTTGAACCGTTACCGTCGGGTTTCCCGGAATATGTCTCGGCAGGTGTTTGGCAAAGATTCTGCTCTCGATGTCGGTCGGCCCGCCGGCGGCAAAATTGATGACGATGTTGATGGTCTTTCCTTGATAAAAGGGGGTCTTTTCCGCGGCTGTCGCAGCACTTTCGAGCGCGAGATGGAGAAACAGATTGATCGCGACCACGGCCAATGTCGTGCTAATCGATTTCATCCGGAGCACCTTTCCGCGATTGGCAAGCATCGACGATTGGCAAGCGCGAACATCTGCTGATCAGGATTTCACAATCTGGCAATTCGACTCAAATCAGGAACTCGGCGCGCTTCGACACGCCGTCTGCAAAAGTGTTTCTAAAAATCGCTCCCGCCTTCAAGAAGTTCATACTCCATCGCTCAGCGATTTGTCCACCGACTGAGCGCTGCAATTGACACCATGCGCCAGCCGGCTGGTTAGTAATTGAGCACTGCGCATAGCAAACAGGCATAGTTTGAAGCGCAAAATGCAATCGCGACATTTATTGGTGATCAACAAGATCGACCTGGCGCCTTATGTCGGCGCTGATCTGGAGGTAATGGAGTCGGATGCCAGGCACATGTGCGGCGCGCGCCCTTTCTTATTTACCAATCTGAAGGATGGCAGCGGCGTGCCCAGGGTGATCGAATGGCTTTGCGGCCGTCTTGGAGGGGATTACGGCGGGACTTGACTGTGTTTAGGCTGTATCAGTGTTTGATTCCAGGTGAGACTAGCCGCCGTAGAGAAACTCCGGCAACCACAACGTCATTCCCGGCCAAATGTACATGCAGATCAAACAGAGAACCACGATCAGCATGTACGGCATCATACCGGCAAAAATCTGATTGAGGGTTACGTGCGACGGCGCCACGCCTTTCAAATAAAAAGCCGACATTGCCACCGGCGGCGATAAAAACGCCGCTTGCAGATTCACCGCTACCATCGTGCCGAACAGAATCGGATCGACCTGAAAATGGCTCAGCAAGGGAATGAAGATTGGGCAGAAGATCACGATGATTTCAGTCCATTCGAGGGGCCAACCGAGCAGGAAGATAATCATTTGCGAGACCATCAAGAATCCCACCGCAGAGAGATTCATGCTCAGCACCCAGCGTTCGATCAGCCCCTGACCGCCGTGCAGCGCGAAGACGCTGGAGAAGAGCGCCGAACCGACAAACAGCCAGCAAACCATCGCCGTAGTTTTGGCCGTGAGAAAAACCGATTGCTTGAGATTCTGACGGAGCTCCGGCGATCTCGGCAGATATACCAGGAGCGGCACTAAGGTGCCGACGAAGGCGGCGCCGAGGGATGAAGCGACAATCAAGGTGGCGACTTCAGCGCGCCCGAGGCCGAGGATGAAACCTATAACCGCGCCAACCAAACTGGACCAGGCGCAACTGCGCGGAAATTTAACCATGACCGCCAGGTATAGAGCGCCCAACGCGCCGATGGCTGCCGACTCGGTGGCGGTACAAATGCCGAACAAGATCACCACCAGTACGACAATGGTGAGCACGCCGAGCGGCACTACGGAAACGACCAGCTCTTTAAGAATCACAAACTGCTCGCCGTCCATGCGCCGGTAGTAAATTGCCAGTAAAAGAGCCGCGCCTGCCGCCAGGCCCCAGAACCAGGCATAAAAGTGCTGGGGAATTTTTCCAGCCGATGCCGGCGCGGTTGCCTCGGTGCGAGATGACACCTCCTGCGGCGGCGGGTTCAGGACCGTCAACCGGTGCGGTGGATTCTCGGATCGTTTCTCGCCAAGCCGAGCTCCTGAGGCTTTTCCTCCGCGATCCCCAGTTCCTGAGGCGTTTCCAGCACCGCGCCGGCGCGCGCGCTGGTTCCGTGCCCAGCGCTGCCGGAGCTGAACCAAGCTCTTGAGGCTTATCGTCAACCGGCGCCGGTGGCGCTTGCGGAGTTCCGATCAGATCAGCTCCAGGGGCTGCTACGGCGGCGGTTGACGGCGCGTTATAGATCGTCACATACCACCACGCCGTCATAAAAATGCCGACGGTCAACGCCAGCGGCACCAGCGCCACAAGAGCGTTCTTTACGATAAACCCGTAGCCCACCGGCTGGCCGTCTCGCGAGTCCTCGCGCCGCGCAATCGATGCGGTCGAACGAGCGCAGTTAGAAGCCGAGCAGCGATCGGCTGAGCGCCGCCTCGTTCAAGGAACTGCAACCAATCGGGCGCTTGGACACGATACTGATCCGGCGGCAATTGCGGCGCGACCTTGGGATTGATCATCGCCCAGCCGAGTATGTAGACGAGATAGAGGAATGTCAGGAAAAATCCCGGCAGCATTGCCGCCGCGTAGAGTTTTACGATCGATTGCCCGGCGACCGCCGCATAAACGATCAGCATCACTGAAGGCGGAATCAGTATTCCCAGAGTGCCGCCCGCCGTAATGGCGCCCGACGCGAGTCGCACATCGTAACCGGCGTTCAACATCGGCCGCAGCGCGATAACGCCCATCAAGACCACCACCGCGCCGACGATGCCGGAAGCGATGCCCCAGAAGGCGCACACGAGCAAGGTCGTCACTGCCAGCGATGCCGGCACCGCCGAAACGCGAGCTGCACGCTATGGAACATACGATCGACGAGCGCGGCGCGCTCCATGATATAGCCCATGAAAACGAACAGCGGCACCGAGAGCAAAGTGTCGTTGACCATAACGCCATAAGTGCGCTGCACCATCAGATCGAAGATCCGGTTGTCCCACCAATGTCCGGCCGGGTCTAAAAAGGCGAGAAAGCCAAACACCATACCCAGCCCCATGAGTGTGAAGGCGGTGGGAAAGCCCATCATGATCGCGATCACGATGAGCCCGAGCATGCGTCAAGCCCAGCGCTGGGTCGCTCATGGCTTTTTCTGTTCCTCGATATGGCTGGCGCTCCGATGGCGCGCCGCTTCATCGATGGCGTGCGCCGACTTCATGGTCGCCAGGCGCGACTCTTCGTCGATAAACTCGCTGTGCGAGAGCTGGCTTTCGATAACGTCGATTTCCTCGACATCTTCCAGGCGCGCCGGCCAGGCGCCGGTGCGCAGGCAAACGATGGAGCGCGCGATCTCTGCCACTCCCTGGAGCGCCACCAGCGCGCCGGCAATCGGGATCACCGACTTGAAATGATAGATCGGCGGACCTTCCGCGGTCACGGTGGAATGCTCGCCGATGAGCCAGGATTCCACCGCGTAGCCGTAACCGGCGTAGATCAAGCGCGAGCATGCCGGGCAGAAAAAACAAGAAATAAAGCGCCAAATCCAAAGTCGCCTGGGCGCGCGGGCGCAGATAGATATAGACGAAATCGGCGCGCACATGCCCGGCGAGCGCCAAGGTGTAAGCGCCGCACATCATGAACAACGTGCCGTAAAGCATGCTGTTCAAGTCATAGATCCAAGCCGTCGGCGCATTCAGGATGTAGCGCTTGAACACCTCGATGGAAACCGACCAGGGTAAGCGCCATGATCAGCCAGGCAAAGGCCTTGCCGGTCCAGTAGCTGATCTGATCAATCGTTCGAATCAGCGCTAGAGCAGTCATAGAAGACAAAAAAGCCAGCCATCCGTTGACGCACGAGATGGCTGGCGTGATTAGCTGGACAAGTCACGGAGGGGTAGCTCTTCTTGGCTTCGCCTTCGCCGCCGGGCCGCCGCTTGGCGAAATAATGATTGTAGGCCATGCGGCGGGCGACGTTAGTGTCAAGGTCCCACTTCACCGCCCGCGCAGCAAACTGGCGCTGTGACGCTGCGATCTCTTTGAACATTGGATTCTCGGCCGCCTTCTTATCGGCGGCTTCGTCGTATACCAGGAGCTGCCGCTGCAGCACGGAGTCCGGCGTCCTGTAGAACCTGACTTTGTCCTTGGTCTGCATCTCGATCATAGTCCTTCGAGTAGCGATCGATCGCTTTCCACGACATATCCTGCGAAGCGGCTTCCACGGCGTACTCGATAAGCGCCTTCATCTTCGCCGGCAGACGCGTCGAACTTGGTCTTGTTAAACAGAATTTCAAACTGCTCGGCGTTCTGGTGGTAGCTCTGCAGCATGCAGACCTTGGAGACGTCGGGGAAGCCGAGGATACGGTCCGAGGACGCATTGTTGAACTCGGCGGCATCGAGCAGCCCGCGGTCCATCGCCGGCACGATCTCGCCGCCGGGCAGCGCGTTCACCGCCGCGCCCAATCCCGTGAACACGTCAATCGAGAGGCCGACGGTGCGGAATTTGAGACCCTTGAAATCGTCGGCCCTGGTGATCGGCTTCTTGAACCAGCCGAGCGGCTGTGTCGGCATCGGGCCGTACGGGAAGGAGACGACGTTGGCGCCGATGGACTTGTAGAGCTTGTCGAGCAATTCCTTGCCGCCGCCGTACTTGTGCCAGGCGAGCATCATGTTGGCATCCATGCCGTAGCTCGGACCCGAGCCCCAAAGCGCGAGCGCCGTCTGCTTGCCGTAATGGTACACGACCACGCCGTGGCCGCCGTCGAGTGTGCCCTTCGACACCGCGTCGAGCAGCCCGAAGGCCGGCACTACCGCGCCGGCCGGCAGCACCTCGATCTTCAAATCGCCGCCGGTCATGTCGTTGACCTTCTTGGCAAAGTCGAGCGCGAACTCGTGGAAGATGTCTTTCTGCGGCCAGGTGCTTTGCCAGCGCATCGTGATCGGCCCCGTCTGGCCTCGGGCGATCATCGGGAAGCCGAGCGCCGCAACGCCGCCCGCGGCAACCGCCGCTTTGAGAACGTTTCGGCGTGAAATCTTTTTGGCTCTTGCTCCTGCGCTGTTTCTTGGACATTAGCCATGGTCTCTCCTTTCGTAGGAATTGAGCTGTTCACGGTTTATATTACAGTTTGGGACTTACGTCAATGGTACCTCGCGGCGATGGAACTATCCTACTTCAACCGGTCGTGTCGCTTGAATATTGTATCTCAGCTCATTGCATCGGCCGAGTTCTTTTGCTCATTGACACCGTATTCCGCTCTCCGCTACGCTCTAAGCGTCGCCGAGAGACTAGACAAGCCATGGATAACAACAATCTGCTGCCAGCTATGCGCCATCGTCGGCGAGCGTTATGTGCTGGTCGAAAAGGAAGACGTGATCGTCTATGAACAAGACGGCTCAATCTTCCAGGTCATGCCGGAGATCGTCGTCCTGCCCGCCGACAGGCCGAACAGGTTGCCGCGGTGGTGAAAGCCGCCAAGCACGCCGCTGTGCCGATCGTTCCGCGCGGTTCGGGTACCGGTCTTGCCGGCGGTGCCGTGCCGGCCGAGGGCGGCATCGTCCTAGTCGCTTTGGCGCGTTGGATCGAATTTTGAAAATCGATCTAGAAAACCGTACTTGCCGTCGTCGAACCCGGCGTGATCAATGTCGACATAACCAAAGCGGTCGCCAAAGACGGTTTTTTCTACGCGCCCGATCCTAGCAGCCAAGCCGCTTGCTCCATCGGCGGCAATGTCGCCAACAATTCCGGCGGGCCGCATACCCTCGCCTACGGCGTCACCACCAATCACGTTCTCGGTGTCGAAATCGTGCTGGACGATGGTCGAAATTGTTTGGCTCGGCGGCGAAGTGCCGGACACGCCCGGCTATGATCTCTGCGGTGTGTTTGTCGGTTCGGAAGGAACCATGGGTGTCGTCACCAAAGTCGTCGTGAGACTGATGCGCACTGCGCGAGTCGGTGCGCACCCTTGCTCGCCATCTTCGATCGCATGGATGATGCCACTCAGGCGGTTGTCGAAATCACCGCCGCCGGAATCATCCCGGCGGCATTGGAGATGATGGACCGCACGACCATCGAAGGCGTCGAATCCGGCGCGCCGGTGGGCTTTCCGCGCGATGCCGAAGCGGTGCTGCTCGTCGAAGTCGAGGGCTTGGCGCGAGCAAACCGAGCGTGCGATGCATTGGCGCCGGCGAATTTGCCAAGCAATCGACGCGCGGGAAATCAGGGTCGCCCAGGACGAACCCGAACGGCAACGCTTTGGAAGGGCGCGCAAAGGCGCATTCGGCGCCATGGGTACGTTAGCGCCGAACTACTACGTGCAAGACGGCGTCGTGCCGCGCAGTCAATTGCCGGAAATGATGCGGCGCATCGCGGCGATCAGCCAACAGTTCAATTTGACGCATTGCCAATGTCTTTCATGCCGGCGACGGCAATCTGCATCCCAACATTCTTTTCGACATGCGCGCGCCGGGCGAGCTCGACCGGGTCATCGAAGCGGGCGCCGCCACCTTGCGCGCCTGCGTCGAACTCGGCGGCAGCATCACCGGCGAGCACGGCGTCGGCCTGGAGAAGAAGGCCTACATCGGTCTTGCTGTTCAGCCCTGATGACCTCGAAGCGATGGCGCGCGTGCGCCGGGCGTTCGATCCCGAACAGCCGTTTCAATCCGGCAAAACTTTTTCCCGCGCCAGCAAGCTGCGGCGAAGTGCGGCTGCAGCCGGCGCAAATTCCGGCGGGGCTGTGGATCTAATGCGCGCGTTTCGAGTTACGGGTTTCGAGTTTCGTGTCTAGAACTCGAACCTGTCGAATCAAACCGCTCGAAGACTGTTTTGAAATGTGTATTTGATTCGGGGTAAAAACTCGAAACCCTAAACCCAAAACCCGAAACTGATGCATGGAAACCTTGAAAAATCAGACATAGCAATGCAACCGAGTACAGGGAAGATCGCTACGCTAGATCTTCCCGAACTCTACAACTGCGTGCACTGCGGCCTCTGTCTAGACCAGTGCCCGACCTACCGCGTGCTGCAGTCTCGAGCCCGAATCGCCACGCGGCCGGATTCATCTGGTCAAAGCCGCGGCCGAGGGCCGTATCGAGCTTAACGAGCGCTTCAAAGAGCATATCTATCTTTGCCTGCTGTGCCGCGCTTGTGAAACCGCCTGTCCGTCCGGCGTTCAGTACGGCCGTATCGCCGAGACCGCGCGCGAGCATCATCGGCCCTCCGGGCTCCGCGCTCGCGCGCTCGATTCTGAATCTTGCGTTCACCCAGCTACTTCCGTATCCGACGCGTTTGAGAATCCTGGTCGGCGCTGTTGCGTCTCTATCAACGCACCGGCTTGCAGAGGCTGCTTCAGCAGTTCTTGCCGAAAAAGCTTCGCGACATGGACGCGATGCTGCCGGCGATCCCCGCCAAGTTTTTCAAGCCGCAGGCGGGTGTCTTACCGGCGATCGGCCAGCGCCGCGCCAGAGTCGCGCTGCTAAACGGCTGCGTCATGCCGTTGCTCTTTGGCGACATCAATGACGCCACCGTGCGGGTGCTGCAACGCAACGGCTGCGAAATTATCTTTCCAGAGAATCAGATCTGCTGTGGCGCGCTCAACACTCATAATGGCGAGACGACTGTCGCGAAGGCAATGGCCCGACGCAACATCGACGCATTTCTCACTGCCGGCGTCGACGCCATCATCGTCAATGCCGCCGGCTGCGGCGCCGCGATGAAGGAGTATGATTATCTACTCGGAGATGATCCTGCATATACGCGATAAGGCCAGGCGCTTCGGTGCGTTAGTCAAAGACGCCGGTGAATTTCTTGCCGAGCTCGGACTGGTGGGAACACTCGGCGACTCTGGAGATGACCGTGACCTATCAAGATCCCTGCCATCTGGCGCATGGCCAGCGGGTTCGCGGCCAACCGCGACAATTACTGCAGGCGATTCCCGGATTGAAACTGGTCGAGATGGACGGCGCCGAGCGCTGCTGCGGCAGTGCCGGGATCTACAACATCACGCATCCACTGAAATGTCACAGGGCTTCTTGAAGAAAAGATGCCGGCGATCCTGGCAACCGCCGCGAAGCGCGTGGTCGCGCCGAATCCGGGCTGCATGCTGCAGCTTCGTTATGGCGCGGCCCGTCACGGTCGCGCGCTCGAGGTGTTCCATTTGATGGACCTGCTCGATCGTTCTTACGCACGGGCCGAAACTTCGCGCTGATATGAACAGCGTTCTCGATCGCGTCGCGGCGCAATTGCAATCCGCATTAGGCGCGGCTGCGGTGCGGCGCGAGCCCAGTGACTCAGGCGCTCACGGCGATACCGGCGCGCCGGTTTGCTCGCCGGCAACCCCGGAGGAAGTAGCCGCGATCCTGCGCGTCTGCGCTGAAGCGAACGCCGCGGTGAGCCCATGCGGCGGCGCAACCGGCGTCAACGTCGGCAATGCTCCGCGCCAAGCTTGTGTCGGGCTCGACTTGACCCGGCTGCATCGTATTATCGAACATGATCACGCTAATCTCACGGTTAGCGCCCAAAGCGGCATTAGCTTGGCGGCTTTGCGCGATAAACTCTCCGCGCAAGAACAGTTCTTGCCCCTGGATGCGCCAAGCCCCGCCGTAGCCACCCTGGGTGGAACAGTTGCGTTGAACATTAATGGGCCGCGCCGGGCTTATTACGGCGGCGTCCGCGACTTGATCATCGGCATGAAAGTCGCGCTTATGACCGGCGAGCACATCAAAGCCGGCGGTAAAGTCGTGAAAAATGTCGCGGGCTACGATATGTGTAAGCTTTTCACCGGTTCACTGGGCACTCTCGGAGTAATTACCGAAGTAACTGCCAGGGTAGCGCCGATTCCCGAGACTGCCGCCACCATCCTAGCCTCTGGGATGTTCGAGAAAGTTATGGCTTTCGTGGATCAGCTTACGCAGTCGCAGTTGCTCCCGGCGGCTGTCGTGCTCATGAATAGCAACGAGCGTGACGGCTGGCAGGCTGCCGTCGGGTGCGAAGGTCAGGCAGAGCACGTCACCCGGCATTTGCTCGACGGCGCGGTAATGGCGCGGCAGCTTGGCCTGGCCACGGCAGTGCGCCGCGATCACGCGCATAGCGAATTATGGACCGGCGTCTGTAATTTTCCACTGCAACTTGAACGCTGTGTTTATCGCGTCACACTGCCGCGCGCTCGGGTGGCGAGTTTTGTTGCAACGCTGAAAACCAACATCGAGCCTGCCGCGCGAGTAATCAGCGACATGCTGACAGGTACCCTTTGGCTTTCCTGGCCCGCTGAGCCTGACTCCACTAAACTTTTCGCGCAACTGGTCGCGCTCGCGTCGGCAGAACGCGGCCACGCCGTCTTGTTTGCCGCGCCGGCGCATTTGAAGCAAGCAATCGATGTCTGGGGCCCGCCGCCGGCGACCTACTCGCTGATGCGCAAGATCAAGCAACAGTTCGATCCCCACGGTTTGCTTAACCCCGGGCGGTTTATCGGCGGCATATAGAAGGGCTGCTGAAAAAGACCCATATGCTTCGTTGCGCTCGTCCGATTTCGCGTCAACGTACAGGAGTACGCCTCCGCTCATCGATCTTCGCGCGCCTCGCCTCTGGATCTTTTTGAGCAGCCTGCGAATCTGGGCACCGTGCGCTTTTCGCTCTACATTCAGGCAGGCTGAAAAGACCCCTAGGCGCATTTGCTGTTTCGGGTTACGAGTTTCCGGTTTCGGGTTTTAACTCGAAACTCGAAACACGAGACTCGGAACTAACACGCGCGCCCTAGCCTCTGGATCTTTTGAGCAGCCTGCAAGAGGCTCTTTTCAGCAGTCTATCAGGGCACCCCCGTTTCGGATTACAGTCTCCTTTCCTCTGCGTCATTCCCGTGACAACGGAAATCCAGTCAGTGCGCAAACTCAGAACAGCCAAACCACCCATTCAGGGAGTAAATTATCCAAGCCAAAGGCGGCGGCGCCGCGTACTGTAAAGTACACGGCAGCAACTAGAAGCACGAGATTATCGCGGATGCCGACTTCGTGGGAGTGATAAGCTTGGCGGTCGAAACTCAAAAAAAACCTCTGCGCTTGCTCATCCTTGAGCGCGTTTCTGACCGCCGGCGCCATCGTCGGCAGCGCTTTCAGCCAGTACGAATGAAGGAAAAAAGTGGGAAACAAGAAAACGATGATCATCAATGCGCTAAGCGGAGTCTGGAACCCGATAGCGAGGCCGGCGCCGCCGGCAACCATTAGGACCGTTGCCGCGAAGCCAAAAAATGTCGCGCCTTTAGGGAAGAGAATGCCGGCGGTATTCACCGGATTGGGCCAACGGCGCACATTGCTGAGACCGCTGATCAGCATACGCCCACCAAGCACCGCCCGTAGCATAGCCTCGGCAAAAAGCACCAAGGTCGAGTGTTCCAAAATGACTCCTCAGCGGCTGTAAGGGACTGTGTCCCTGCGGCTATCCGCCAGAGACGTACTCAGCTGTTATACAAGTTTGGCATTACACTCGGCGCAGCATTTCCTATGGAAACTGTCGCTACGAAGACGAGATTCTTGAACCCCGTCCGGACTCAGCCTGAGACATGACGCTGTGCGGGTGAAATGTCGGAACTATAAGCACGTGTTTGCGATCCGTCAAAGGCTAAACAATGCCCTCACTGCCGCGCAAGTGAAAAATTCATCGCTAATGCCCGGGTTTCGTTTGTTTAGCTTCGATAAATTTCCTAGAATGCCAGCTTCAGCGCCTGTCGGGCCTTGGCACGAGGGTTGCTGACAACGGCTATGTTTCAGGAGGTCAAAATGCAACGCGCTGCTCGCTGGCTTTTTACACCCCTGCTCCTCGGGGTCGTTTTTATACTACCGCCCCGAACCGGAGCGCAGTCCAATCTCGACAGCCAAGGACCGTTTCCACTCGTGCCCGGCTTGGAAAAGCCGGTGGAGTTTTGGAAGAAAATTTTTGCCGATTACAGCATCTCACAACTGGTTTTTTTCGATCCTTTGGATATGGCCAGAATCTATGAAGTCCTAGATGTCGGAGAAGCCAGCAAAAGCAATGACGACATCAATGATGAGCGAGCCCGTATCGCCGCGGCTCATGGGGTCGATCTCGAAAGGGTCAAGGCACAGAGAGGTATTCGGGAAAGAACCGAGGCGGGAATCAAACGCTCGGGTCGCTACATGGATTACATCAAGCGTGTCTTTCGCGAACGCGGTTTGCCTGAAGACCTCGCCTACCTACCGTTAGTCGAATCGTCTTTCAATATCAATGCGCGTTCGAGCGCCGGCGCCATGGGCATGTGGCAATTCATGGGCGTGACCGGAAGACAATACATGCGCGTTGATCGCAACGTCGACGAAAGAATCGACCCCATCGAATCCACCCGGGCAGCGGCGTCGTACCTGGGCGAAGCACATCGAACCTTAGGGAATTGGCCCCTGGCGGTAACCTCCTATAATTACGGCAAAGCCGGAATCGCGCGCGCCGTCGCCCAAGTCGGGTCTGACAATCTGGTGGATTTGATCGACAAATATTCTCATCCTTACTGGGGCTATCCGCCGAAGAACTTTTATGCGGAGTTCTTGGTCGCGGTCGAAATCGGTAAGAATTACCGGAAATACTTTCCCGGTCTCGAGCTCGATACGCCGGCAAATTTCCGTGAGGTCGAGGTCAGGAATGGTTCGTCGGTGAGCGGCCTTGCCCGGGCCTCGGGGCTAAGTGTCAACGAGTTCCTGCAGTGGAATCCCGCCATTAGCCGCAACGCGCGCGTCATCCCAGCCGGTTACCAGATGAAATTACCCTGGAAGCCAGGCGCGCCGCTGGTCGTCGAGGTCGAGCAAAATAGATTAGACAAGCCGCACAAGGCCGCTAGACGACTCGGCGAAAATTCGCCGAGCGAGGCAAAAATACAGCCCCTGCGTCACCGCGTCAAACCCGGCGAAACCATTGCGCAGATCGCTCGGCGCTACGGCGCTTCGGTCGAGCGCATTCTTGAAGCAAACAGGCTTAACCGCGCCAATCTTCTGCAGGGCGGAGCGTTGCTTCTTATTCCCCGCAAGTAGCCGAGCTAATTCTCGAGCCGCACCTTCGCGCCGAATTTCGCGCAGTCTTCGTCGGTCATCAGCGTCGCCGCGCGGATACCGTAGGCGGCGAGCTCTTCATCGCGTTCCTGGGTGTCTCCTGTGACACCGACGGCGCCGATGACTTCGCCTGCGGTGTTACGGATCAGCATACCGCCGCCCTCCGGAAAGATCTGATCACCGGAAGCGCGTATCAGATACTGCATAAACAGCGGCCGTTCCTCGGTGCGCATGCGCACGAGCGATGAAGAACGGCCGAGCGCCAGCGCGGCGTACGCTTTGCCATACGCCATCTCGAAGCGCAGCATCGCCGATTCGTCTGCTTTTTGAAAAGCTTTAACCTTGGCGCCGGGCTCGACGACAATGACGCTCAGCGGCCGGCAGGCCAATTCGCGACCGCGAGCAAAAATCGCCTGGATGATTCGATTGGCTTGTTCCAGGGTGATCATGGCAGGGCTCCTGATTAACTTGTTTTGAGTTCCGCGTTTCGGGTTTCGAGTTGAACGCGAAACCCAAAAACTAGAATATTAGGCTAGTCTAGCAGGCTGCTGAAGTACTCTCGCAGGCTGCTCAAAAAGATCCAGAGACGAGGCGTGCTCCGGGTGTTTCGGGTTTCGGGTTCCGCGTTTCGGGTTGAAACTCGAAACAAGAAACTCGGAACTCGAAACTGCGTAAGCGCCTATGGGTCTTTTTCAGCAGCCTGCTAGCGAAACAAAACCTTGGCAAGCTCAGTGCGATACTGGTCGGTCAAGGGATGCTCGGCGCCGAGCACCTCGAAGATCTGCAGCATCGCTTTGCGCGCCCCATCGTCTTGAAAAGCGCGATCTGTTTTGACAATGCCGAGAAGCTCGGGCAGCGCCTCCTGGTAATTTTCCATGCCGGCCAGAGCCTGCGCCAGGGCCAACCGGGCATCAAGGTTGTCCGGCTCAGCTTGCGCCTTTGCGCGCAGCGCCGGTATTTCCTGCGCGCTGGCGCCGCCTTGGAGGTTCAAGCGCGCCAGCAGACGCTCCGCTTCTTTTCGCTCATCGGCAACGACTGAGATCTTCTCGAGAAGATCCAACGCAGCATCATTGTTCCCGGCATTGATCTCGAGACGCGCCAAAGCCAAAAGCGACTTGGAGTGATTCGCGTCGCTCTCTAAAATCGACCGATAAACCGCTTCAGCCTCTGCGGTTTTACCCTCTTCTTCGAGCGCGCCGGCCGCTTGTGCTTGTTGGTCCGCTGCGCTGGGTAAAAACCTGGACAAAAACTCACGTACCATCGGTTCCGCCAGGGCGCCGGTGAATTCGGACTCGAGCGCGCCGGCTTTAAATAGTTTTACCGCCGGTATGCCTTGAATGCGGAACGCGGCTGCAAGCGCGGGGTTTTCATCGACGTTTACCTTGGCGACGATAAATGCTCCTGCATACTCTTCAGCCAATCTTTCTAAAACCGGACCGAGGACTTTGCACGGGCCGCACCACTCAGCCCAGAAATCCACCAGCACCGGAACTTGCCTGGATTGTTCCACAACCGCCAATTCGAAATTCTCTTCATTAACGTCGGTCGTCCATTGGTTCATAGTTAGCGCCTGATTTCGGATTGTAAAATTCGAATGTCGAAATTCGAATTTCAGCCGTTGGGTTTATTGGCAATGATCGATTTGCCGAACTCGCGCACTTTGGCCGCCGCCGGGCGCATCGTATAGACGAGCGCCTCGGTGATCTCGTCTTCGCTGGCGCCGGCCTCGCGCGCATGTCTCAAGTGGTTTTTAGCTCCGCTCTCATAGCCGATCGCCACGCAGACCGCGAAAAAAACCAACTGCCCGGTCTTCCTATCCATGGAGCCTTCCTTGTACTTCACATTGAAAAACTCTTTTTCTATCGTCATTGCCGTCCCCCTTCTTGCGGTTAGAATGCGCCGTTAAGCTTTTTTCAATGCTTCAGGATCGAACGGCGCGCCATTCAAGGTGTACCGGCTTTTAACGTCCGTGGGATGCCGGATAGTCTGAATCACATAGCAACCCGCTTCAGCGTTGCGCATCACCTTGGCGACGTTTTCCAGCGGCGCGTCCGAAGTAATTTCACAGCGGGTTTCGATACTCAAGCCTTCCGCGTGGATTGTCTCGCGCAATACCGATCCCTGGTTTTTGAATCTCGCAGTTACGAAAACTTTGGCTTTCTCGATGTGAGTTTTAAGCATTTCCCCGTACCGGGAAATTTGTGTCAATAGTCAGAAGCCCACGGAAAGGCTGAAATACGCGAGCGGCGGCGGCGCCGTATTGTCACCGCCACTGTGTTCGCCCTCGTCGCAAAAAACCGTAAACCCGCGAGCCTGCCCGGTCTTGCGCATTCGCTCCAGGGTTTCGGCGTCCGCGTCGATAACGATTTCTCGTTTCACCTGGAGATCGTCGGCCATGGGGATCACCTCTTATAGTTTGCGGCGCACGAATCAATCAAAGTCAATGGGCTGCCGCGCCGTAGCATATTCTTCCGAATAGAGGTCCAGCAATGCCGCCAACAAGGCGAACAGCACAGGACCGAGAATCAGCCCGAGCGCACCGAATACCGCCAAGCCGCCGAGAATGCCGAAAAAAAGAAATAGCAGCGGCAGCTTGAGCCGGCTGCTAGCAGGGCCACGAACGCTGTCACCGCACCACACACCACGGGGTAGGGTACGCCAACCAACCAGTAAGCGCCGCGCGCAAGAAATCCCTGATGATTGCTACTATCAGACAGCCGTGAACTCCGCGAGAGCAAAGTTAACTCTACGCACAAGGTGGCAGTGCTTCAAGCGTCGATGAAGCAAGCGATCTATCGAGATCGATCGCGCGGAGGATGAACAGACCAGTCGCCCGCGGTTTTTGGCCCGGCATGGAGCTCTGCCTCATTCATCGAACTGCTGAACGATCCATGTAAGGGCGCGATTTATCGCGCCTCCCGGACATCCGTTACAGAGTATTCTATGTGTCCAGACTTCCTTTAAAGAATACATCTTCAATTGCCGCCAGTTTTCGAGTTAATCCTTCTTCATGAGAGTTGCGAAAAAGCATCTCCAGCATGGGCCGGTTGCGGCCGATGCCGAACGGAAATGGGTCATCGCCATAAGTCGCAGCCTGGCTCGCGGGATCGGTTCCTTCGAAATATAGATAGGCGGGGCCGCGTCGTGCTTCCCGATCATAGGCTGCGTGTTTGCTCGCGCTGAACAGCCGGAACAATTCCGCCGCCAAATCCGCGTGCTGCCCAAGCAGGCGGCGTTGCGCGACGATCACGTGATTGGCTGGAACGATGCCGGTCTTTCTGGAAAAACGCCTCGACCACGGCGCGGCCGCCATCGTCGAACAACTTCCTGAGCTGCGGGTTGCCTTCGAGCGGAGTGCCGCCGTAACGGTCGATATTAAGCGAGAAAAGTTTTGGATCATGGCGCGGCGCGAAGCCGTAGGCGACATCGATGGCGCCGCGATCGAGCATGACATCGAAGGTGTCAGCCGCCGTCAACCAGGTGAGCGAGACGCCGGCCGGCGGCGCCGTATCGCCGCCCAGGAGCCCGCCGTGGCTCAAGTCGCGGGTGCGGCCGATGTACCACGAGATTTCGCCGCGATGAATGCCATAAAGTTCGCGGAGAATAATTCTCATCCACAAGGCGGCGGTCATGACGTAATCCGGCACGCCGACGCGCTTGCCGCGCAGATCTTTCAGCTCGGTTATGCCGGCAGCCGTGTTGACATAGAGGCCCAACCAGACAAAAGCCTTGGCGGGAAAAATCGGCAGCGCGGCCCATTGCCAGCGCTCGCCTTGGGCCTGCTCGCGGGTGATCAGGTATTCTGACAGCGACATCTCGAAGACGTCGAATTCATCGTTCTTTAAATTGCGATAAAAAAGCTCCGGCGGCGTGGTGACGAGGATATCGAGATCGAACTTCGCGGATTTAACCGTGCCGTCGATGAGCGGCTCGAAACGGGGATTCTTAGTCAAGGCGACTTTCAATTTCGCCATAGCGTTGTTTCTCATTTCTAAGGGTGCTGCTCTTCCATACGACGGCGCGGCGGACCGCGTCAAACTCGCCGCCGATAACTTTGTTTCGAGTTCACAGCTCAAGGTTCGATGATTCGGAAAGCGGCGCCGCTCCGAATGAACCTTGAACCGCGCGCGGCCTGAAGTAAGCGCAGCGACAGCGGCGATCATATTGGACATTGGCCGGTGCTTCAGGTAAGAGAAAACAGTTCATGATTTTGCGCCGCGGAGGCACGGAAATGAAAATTTGTCATTACAACAATAATCAAGCCGGGGTTATTGCCAATGATCAGGTGTTCAATATCGGCGATGCTTTGATAAAGGCGGGATTGGCGCGCCAGGGCTATACGATGCTCGAAATTATCGATGCGCTGGCAAACAATCCCAAGGCCATGGATATTGCCCGAGATTGTTCCGCGGCCGGCTCATCGATCGCGCTAAGCTCGGTTAAATTGCTGGCGCCGATTCAAAACCCGGGAACGCTCTGGGCTGCCGCGGCGAATTACTATGCGCACCGCGCCGAAATGGTTGGCAGGGTGGGAAGCGCGAACAAGGAAATCAAGAACAAAGATGACTTGATGGCCGAGTTTTTTATCAAGACGAGTTCGTCGATCATCGGTCCCGGCGATACGATTATTTTGCCGAAGATTTCCAAGCTGGTGGATTTCGAGTGCGAGCTTTGCGCGGTCATCGGTAAACGGGCGCGGAAGGTAAGCGAAGCCCAGTCGCTGGATTACATTTTCGGCTACACGATGTGCTGGGACATCAGCCAGCGCGATCCCTGGGGCAAGGGCATTCATAACACCCGCAATATTCGCAAAGGCTTTGACACGTTCAGCGCCCTGGGCCCATGGATTGTAACCCGAGACGAGATCGATGATCCGCAGAATCTTTCGATCAAGGTGCTGCAAAACGGCAAACAGGCGATGACCGCCCATACCAGCGACATGATCTGCGGTTTGCGCGAGCACATTCGTTTTCTCACCAGCTGCCTGACGCTTCGTCCCGGCGATCTGATCACCACCGGCACGCCCGCCGGCGTCAGCCAACTGCACGATGGCGACCGTCTCCACGGCACCATTGAAAACATCGGCAGCATGGAACTCTTCGTCAAGGACGAGGATTAGACGTCAATGCGAACGAGGTTTTATGCCAGCGGCTCCTAAAGCTAATCCGCCGATCCGCACCTTACTCGGACCGGGTCCGAGCCCGGTTAACCCGCGCGTCCTGCAAGCACTGTCGCTGCCCGTGGTCGGTCATCTCGATCCAAAGTTCCTGGAGATCATGGACCAAAGCATGGCCATGCTGCGCGAGGTGTTTCAGACCAAGAACCGCCTGGCGTTGCCTATGTCCGGCACCGGCAGCGCCGGCATGGAGACCTGTTTCGTTAACTTGATCGAACCGGGCGATGGCGTGTTGATCGGTGTGAACGGCGTGTTCGGTACACGCATGGTAGACGTGGCGCAGCGCTGTGGCGCGCAGGTAGATACGGTCCAAGCCGAGTGGGGCACAGCGCTCGATGCTGAGATTTTTAAAGGCGCGCTGGCGCAGAAGCGCTACAAACTGGTGGCGCTGGTGCACGCCGAAACTTCCACGGGTGTATTGCAGCCGCTCGATGAGATCGCCAAACTGGTGCACGAGAACGGCGCGCTGCTCTTGGTGGATGCGGTCACTTCGCTAGGGGGCGCGCCGGTGCGGGTCGACGAACTAGGTATCGACGCCTGTTATAGCGGCACGCAAAAGTGTCTTGGCTGTCCTCCGGGACTTTCGCCGGTGACTCTCAATGACCGCGCGCTCGAAGTCGTGCGCCAGCGCAAGATCAAGGTGCAAAGCTGGTATCTCGATCTCTCGATGATCGAAAAATACTGGAGCAATGAGCGCGTCTATCACCATACGGCGCCGATCTCAATGAACTATGCCTTGCATGAGGCGCTGCGCATCGTGCTCGAAGAGGGGTTGGCAGGCGCGTGGCAGCGCCACCGGCGCATCCATGAAACGTTCATCCGGGAGATGCGCAAGTTAGAGCTGGAGCCGGCGGTGGCCGCAGCGATTCGCGCGCCGATGATCAATGCGGTGAAAATTCCTGAGGGCGCCGACGACCTTAAAGTGCGCCAGCGCTTGTATGACGATTTCAACATTGAAATCGGCGCCGGCCTGGGACCGCTGAAAGGCAAAATCTGGAGGGTCGGCTTGATGGGCTACGGCGCGCGGGAGGAAAATATCGAAATTCTCGCTAAAGCCCTGAAGGCGCTGATCTGAATAAACATTCCTGGTTCTAGTTTCTGGTTTCTATTTGATGGCTCACGGAATGGCAGGTATCCATCGGCTTCGCGCTGACACCCATTAAACTTGAAACCAAAAACTTGAAATCAGGCTGAACCATTCCCGACACTTCTCAGGACTTTTTCACTGCACTAAAAAACTGAGTTGAGTGCTGCCGTCCAAGCCGCGCGCCGCGGCGCTAGCGCTCACCTGATAGGTTCCAAGTGGAAAGCGTTTGCTCAGGCGGTATCTAAACCTTGCCGTACCCGTATGATCGGTGCGCACCCTGGCCCTACGAACCCTGCCATCGGGTCGCGTGATCGTGAATATAACTCGGGCTTTGGCTATCGGTGCGCCGCTCAGATCGACAGCCACCGTGGCAATCGCGATTGCCGGCGCGCTAAACGCCGGCGCGTCCATCGCCGCGTTGACTGCTAAAGAGGAGACCACGCCGACGTTACCTGAAGCGGTATCGCTGAGCGCTGGGTCGTCGTTATGGGTCGCCGTAACGTCAAAGTCAAAGGTGCCGTCGAGAACCCGCGCCGGCGGCGTGATCGTCAAGGTAGTGGTTTTGTTCGCGCCTGCATTGATGGTCAAGACGGGATCGGCAAAAGTCGCGCTCCAACCCTGAGGCACGACTGGTGCGAGAGTAAAGCTCGCAGGACCACAGTTGCTGTCCTGATTCGTCACGGTGACAGCGAAAGTGAGCGGCTTCCCCGATAGGGTCCACTGGTTTTGGCTTGCGCTCAAGCTGTTATCCGGAGCGGAACGCGCGCAAGCTCCCGGGCCGAGGCTAACCGTAACGTAGCCGTCGAGAGAATCGCCGCAAGGCGCGCTCGGTGTGATGGTTAAACCGGCAACCGGATCAGTGAAACTGTCGCCGACCGGCAAAGCCGGGTCGCTCCACGAAGAGGTTTGCGGTGTCATGTCCAAAAGGTAACTACTGTTGCCGCTGTTTTCTTCAGCGATGTGCAGTAGAAAGCCGCCGAGCACGCTTGGGTAACTGGCGATACCCGCGTCAAAGCCGAGCGCGCGGCGGCATTCGGCGTAGAAATAAGAGCGCCGCCCGTTCGACGGATTGGTAGATCGAAAAATCTTCAGCGCCTTGGGCTGATTTCCCACTGTTTCGAACGGCGCGACCGCATAGCTCCCAGCGCTCTGCGCGAGCGAAATCGGCGGCGAGACGTTATAGTCGAGCCAGCCTAATCTTTCCTTTTGAAACGCGTTGAAGTGAAAAGACGCCGCTCCCATGGTGTCCATAGAGTCGCCGTATTCGCCGACGCTGCAAACCCCGCCCATTACAACGCTGCCGCAGTCCAACGAATGCGAGTGGTAGAGCCCGAGATTATGGCCGAGTTCGTGGCCGATGACTCGTAACTCGAATTCACCGTTGATCCAGGCGCGCGACGGATTCCCGCCGACGGTGCCGAGGCCCCACCAGCCGCAGCCGCCGGCCTGTGGGAAGGCATAGATTTTACGGCTGTAATTCGCCAGGAGCACGCCCGCCGAGAGCGCCGCAGCGTCGGCCTCGCTCGCAATCTGGTTGTAGTCGCAGCTCGAGACCGGCCGATTCATGTTGATCGTGAACCAGCCTCTCACTTCGCCGCTAAGAAAAGTTTGTTGGTAAGAGTTCTCGAGTAAAAAGTTGCTCGCGGTGTTAAAGACCAGATTCTGCGCGTAGGCGGGGGTATAGGGTTGTTCCGGCGCGTCGCTGAAATTCACCAGGATGACGATAGTGCGCTGTTCGCCGAGTGTATTGGGCAGCGCTGCGGCGAGCGTGAGCACGCTCTCCGCGCCGGACTCGAGCGCCACATTCTCTGCTACCTTGATGCCGCGCACTCGCACTCTAGCGCCGGTTCTAAGATGGCTTGGCGGATGCTTACGGAAATGCAGCGCGTAATTAACGCCCAGCGTTTTAAGAATGTAATGTAAACGGCTGCGCCGCGTCCGGTCTTCGTGAACGATTTCGAGTTCGCCGTCGAGCTCCGCTTCGTATTCGAGCAGCTCGCGGACAGGCGCTGGAAAACGGCGGCTCACTCCCTCGGGCAAGGCGGTTTTAAGCACCGCGCCGGGATTTGACGCGATGCGCGCGAGCATGGCGCGACGCCGCGCCAGAGCGACGTCGTGCATTTTCGCGACCAACGGCAGTTGCTCCCACTCCGCGGCTCTAATTTGTTGCCCGTGTAATTTTATCAGTGCATCGGTCAAGCGTTCGGGTGTCTCCTCCGTTTGAGCGGCCAAAACATGCGCCGCAGTGGCAAGAAAAATCACCATGGGGAAAACGGCGCATGATAGACGGTTGCGCGCGCGACAAATGGACGCTCGTTGGAACATGAACCCTCCGATGCGAGAGAACGAGGGTTCACCTCCCAGAAGCGTGAAAAACTATCTCCAAACGGCGGACCGGCCGTCCCGGCTCTGCCAGGACCCGTGACTTTGCGTCCCTCGATCACTCGAGGTTTGCCATTTTCGGAAGGAGACCCTCTGAAATTGTTTGGAGTTGAGCAAGAGAAATGCCAGCGGCTGAACGCCGAAATAAACGAAACGCGCCGTCGCCAAAGAGCGTCACCGGCAGTAAATGCCGGCAGCGCGGGTCAACGACGCGGCTGCATGAAAACGCGGGCGCGGCTCTTTTGACGCGATCGGAGAGCCGCGGGAAGATTTCTGAGCTTCAGGGAATCGTCGGCCTATCGAGGAGCGCAGATGGTGCCGGCATCCCGTCAGCGCGCGTCTCAAACCCGGTCACTCGATGAACGAGAATGTTCACGCCGGTGGCCAGGGAATTTTATTCCGATGGGAAGGCTTTGACCGCGAGCTTAAGCGCGGCGGCGCTCATTCACCTGTTTGCGCGCGCTTGATGAGGATCGTTTTCCGATTTAGTATGACGGCGCTCCAGCGGCAGTAGCTGCGCGGCACAAAAAAAACGCTGATGATATAAGAGGAGGCCTAATGAAAAAATTTTTGGCGCTCATGGTGTTGGTGCTGTTGCCCGCAGCCGCGCTCGCGCAAGCGCCCTACTACCAGGGCAAAACGATTACTTTTATCGTCGGCTCGGGGACCGGAACCGCTTATGACATCTACGCGCGGCTTCTGGGCAATCACATCGGCAAGTATATTGCCGGCACGCCCAGCGTGATTATGCAAAACATGCCGGCGGCCGGCGGCATCGTCGCGGCAAACTTTGTCTATGGAGTGGCCAAGCCCGATGGTTTGACGCTCGCCTCGATCAATCCGGCGCACTATTTCAACCAAATTCAAGGCAACAAGGAAATAAAATTTGATTGGCCGAAGTTCACCTGGATCGCGAGCTCAGACAAATCCGAGCACATGCTCTACATGCGCAGCGATGCGCCGTACAAAACCATGCAAGATATCCGCCATGCCAAAGAGCCGCCCAAATGCGGCGCCACCGGCACCGGGACCAGCGGTCATTATATTCCGAGAATGCTCGAGGAGACGCTCGGCACGAAGTTCACCGTCGTCACCGGTTATGCCGGCGGCAATGAGATCGATCTCGCCACCGAGCGCAATGAAGTCGTGTGCCGATCGTTTACCACGGCCGCCTATTTCGGCCGCGAGCCTTATCATACATGGCGCAAGAGAAATTTCGTGCGCATTCTCATGCAGACCGGCCGGACGCGCGATCCGAGATTGCCCGAAACTCCTCTCTACGGCGATCTCATGGACGAATATAAAACCCCAGAGCTGGGACGGCGGGTCGCAACAGTCATGCTAGGTTCCGGTGAGCTCGGTCGCCCGGTTGTCGCCCATCCGGCGACAGCGCCGGAGACGACCAAGATACTGCGCGATGCTTTCATGAAAAGCATGGCTGATCCTCAGCTCTTGGCGGAGGCCAACAAGTTGAATCTGGAGATTACCGCGGTCAGTGGCGAGGAGTTGGCGAAAATTTCTCGGGAAGTTATCAATCAGCCGGCTGATGTATTGGACCGAATCAGGAAAATCCTGGCGCAGTAGCTTGAAGGCAATGGGAGGCAGGGGAAAACCGTCATAACGCCGCGAATACGAGGCACGACATCACCAGTCGCGGTGCGTTTCCTTGCCGCTCGATTCGATGCGGATAATCTCCGACTTGAACGGCTTGTCGAGCAGAGTATCGATGAGCCAGTTAATCACCAGCGCCCGCGCGCGCGGGTTGCGGATCGAATGGCGCTCGCCGGCAAAAACATAAAGCAGCTTTGGCGCTGGTATCTCGCCCATCAATTCGTAGACAAATTTCATATCGCAATGCTCGTCGTCCTCACCGGCAGCGACCATGTATGGGCAGGTAATTCTCGCCGTGATGCCTTTCAGAGACAAGCTCCCGGCAAATTCGTCGAATGCCGCTTCATCATCGTAGCCGGACATGTACATGTAATTGAGCTTGAAGGTCGGCGAGGACATGTTGAAAATCGCATATTGCCCGGGTTCCATGCACACACCGCTGACCGCGCAAGCCTTGAAGCGCTTTTCGGCTGCGACCACGCGCGGCGCCCAATAGGACCCCATGCTGGATCCCATGACTCCCAGCCGTTCGGCATCGATTTCCGGTCTCTGCACCAGATAGTCGCAGGCGAGCTGCCCGGCGGCGGCATAATTAGCGGCGTTACACGTGATGCCACCTTCGCGGCTTTCCCCCTGCCCCGGTCCATCGATAGCCAGCACTGCAAATCCGCGCTCGAGAAACGGATCACCGGTCGCCGGGTTATCTTCCTTTACCCCATCCATCCCGGGTATGTACATGATGCAGGGAGTTTTCTCGCCGCGTTTCAGGTTCGGCGGCAGATGTAGAACCGCCTGAATCTTTTTGCCATCGTAGGGCAGTTCGACGCGCTCGATGGGCCGCCCGGCATACTCGATAAATTTATCGTAGCAAGCGCGCTTTCTTTCCTGCCACTCGAGGCGCTCGGGGTTGCCGTCCTCATAGATCGCCCACATCGCATTGGTGTAGAAGCAAGCGGCGATATAATAATGATCGCGCGCTTGCGGCAAATGGCCGGCGCTCTCCGCGGCGCGCCCCTGTTCTTCGCGGCGCGCGGCCGCGCGCGAGAACTCGCGCGAAATATCGACGAACTTTTGAATCCTTCGGCAGATTTCTTGAAGGTCGCTTTGCACGCCCGGGCCGCAATTGCGCAGAATCTTGGCCGTTCTCCCCTGGTCCCAGTCGATGCCGCGAGCTTGAATGACTTGGTCCAAAAGCCAACGCTGTTCGCGCCAGCGGCGCACCTTGCGTTCAGTCTCAATGCGCATAGTTCGGATCACTCGGCGGAAGTCGAGCCTAACAGCCCGTGGTGAAAGTCTGACTGCATTCGACGGGCGATCGATCCCCGTTGGCTGCGTTGCTCCTCCCCTCAAATACTCCCCGATATTCCCGGTCGTCGCGCCTTGCCATCGGGGCGCCTCGCCCGTCTCGATGCGACGCCACACTTTCACCACGGGCTGTTAAGTTTAGCGGTTTCACCTCGGTTGATTTAGTTGTAAAATCTTATCGTGGTGATTATAAAACAGGCTGACTGTAGTCAATATCATCAGCGTTGGCAACTAATTTGACCGCCGCGTGCTTGTCCATGCTGGTTGCTTCTGCGGAATTTTTGTGGTTAAAAATAATTGAATAGATTTTGAGAGAAAATTGCGATAATTCAATATGTTATTTGATTTTGCCAATGTGTTGGTATTTAGCGCGTTAGGCTTTGGCTTTGTAGCTGTCAACTTGCTGATCGGCAAACTGTTGCGACCGGCCAATCCACAACTGCGAAAGTTGTCGACCTATGAATGTGGCGAGCCTTCGACGGGTAGCGCCTGGGTCAACTTCAATATTCGGTTCTATCTGGTCGCCCTGATATTTATCATCTTCGAGGTTGAAATCGCGTTTCTTTTCCCGATAGCCGCGGTTTTTCGCGGCCTGGTGGCAGACGGCGACGGTTTAATAGCTTTTGTGAAAGCGTTCATCTTCATCGGCACCTTGTTTCTTGGACTCATCTACGCCTGGGTCAAGGGTGATCTGGAGTGGGTTAAAAAAGTTAAAATCTAAATTGGTGATCGTATGAAACCATTGATAAATTCGCTTCCTGAGACGGTATTTACGACCAAAGTTGATCAACTGCTCAATTGGGGCAGGGCCTCGTCGCAGTGGTATATGCTGTTTGGCCTGGCGTGTTGCGCCATCGAGCTGATGCAAACCGGCGGTCCGCGGGCCGATCTTGACCGCTTTGGCGCGGTGCCGCGGGCGACGCCGCGGCAATCCGATCTTATGATCGTCGCCGGCACTCTGACTTATAAAATGGCCAAGCGTACCAAGCTGCTTTACGACCAGATGCCCGACCCCAAGTATGTGATCTCGATGGGCAGTTGCTCGAACTGCGGCGGTCTATTTCAACTGGCCTACTCGGTCTGCAAGGGTGTCGACAAAATCGTTCCGGTGGACGTTTATGTTCCCGGTTGTCCGCCGCGGCCCGAAGCGCTAACTGAGGGCTTGCTTAGAATTCAAGACAAAATGATGCGCGAGCGCTGGCTCGTGAAACCCTCACGTCCCGCAGCCGACACGGCTCAAGCATAGGGATGGACGCTCAGGAGGTCTTCGCGGCGCTTGAACAACGGTTCCCTGGAAACGTCCGCGATTTCAAAGGGGACGTTGCCGAACCGTATTTATCGGCGGACGCAGCAACGATCGTCGAGGTTTGCCGTTTTCTGCGCGACGGCGAGGGGCTGAATTTCGAGGTCTTATCCGATCAGACCGCGCTCGATTGGCCCAAAGAGGAAAAGCTTCAGCTCGTCTATCACCTTTATTCCTACGTTCACAAACATCAGATCGTGCTCAAAGTGGACTTGCCGCGCGATCATCCGAAGCTCGAGACGGTGGAGGGGGTGTGGAAAGTGGCGAACTGGTTCGAGCGCGAAATCTACGATCTTTTCGGAGTGATTTTCGAGCATCACAGCGATCTTCGTCGCATCATGTTGCCGGACGATTGGGTCGGCTATCCGCTGCGCAAGGACTATGTCGAGCAGGAAGAATACGATGGTATGAGCACCCAGCGCGCGCCGCTGGTCGAGAAACTGTTGCGTTAGGTAAAATCATGAATGAGATCGCGCAAGATCAGGGCCAGGGCTTCTTCGCCGAGGAAATGACACTCAGCGTCGGGCCGCAGCATCCAAGCACCCACGGGGTCTTGCGCTTCGTCGTTAAAACCGACGGCGAAGTGATCAGCGAGGCGATTCCCGACGTAGGCTATCTGCACCGGTCAATCGAAAAAATCGGCGAGAAGGTCACCTATCATGGCTACGTCCCGTACACCGACCGCGCTGACTACCTGGCGGCGATGTTTGCTAATCAAGCATTCTGCATGGCAGCCGAACAACTTGCAGGGACCGAAGTCACGCGCCGGGGCGAATTCTGCCGGGTGATCGCCTGCGAATTAAATCGGCTTGCGAGCCATTTGATTTCGGTCGGCACTTTCGGTCAGGACATCGGCGCGATGACGCCGTTCGTGCACGCGCTGCGGGAGCGCGAAACCATCAATAACCTGATGGAAGAGATTTGCGGCGCGCGCCTGACCTACAATTACATCCGCATCGGCGGCGTCGGCTACGATATTTTGCCGGAAACCTGCGACCGTATCATTGAGTTCCTCGACCATTTCGAGCCCATCGTCGACGAGTTCAACCGGCTGCTTTCCGGCAATAAAATTTTCATCGAGCGGCTTGCCGGAGTGGCGGTCATCTCAAAGGAGGACGCGCTCTCTTACAATTTAGTAGGTCCCAATCTGCGCGGTTCCGGCATCAGGTGGGATATCCGCCGCGATATCCCCTATTCGGTTTATCCGGAACTGGATTTTGATATTCCCGTGGGCGCGGCGCAAGTCGGGGTTTTGGGAGACAGCTACGATCGCTATTGGGTGCGTATTCGCGAACTACAGGAGAGCTGTAAAATCTTGCGCCAGGCGTTGAAAATGATGCCCAAGGGACCCGCCATTTCCAAGGTACCGAAAAAGTTCAGGCCGCCCGCGGGGGAACGTTACGCGCGCGTCGAGGCGCCTCGTGGCGACATGGGCTTCTATGTCGTCAGCGACGGCAGCGAATACCCCTCCCGGGTGCGTATTCGCACCGGATCATTTACCGCGATGGCGATCATCGACAAACTCGCCAAGGGCATCATGGTGGCGGATCTAATCGCCTTGATCGGCAGTCTCGACGTCGATGCGCCGGAGATCGACCGCTAGAGTTAAAAAGACATGCAACAATTCGTTGATGGTTTGATCCAGCAAGGCTACTTCGCCGGGATGCCCAAGGAAGTTGTCTATGCGATCGCGATGGTATCGATCGCCCTGGTTGTGCTGTCGGTCTTCGTCGCTCCTCTGGCTGGGGTTACCAGCTGGCTCGAGCGCCGCGTCTGGGCTCGGATGCAGTCGCGCGTCGGCCCCAACCGCGTAGGGCCGCAAGGCGTCCTTCAGTGGCTCGCTGACGGCATCAAGAATTTGCTTAAAGAAGATCTGATCCCCACGGCGGCCGACGCCAAGTTATTTGCACTTGCCCCATACGTGGTGTTCGTAGGTTTTCTCTGCGCCTTTGTGGTTATCCCTTTTAGCAGCACGCTTATCGTCGCCGACTTGAACGTCGGCATTCTTTACATTCTCGCGGTGACTTCGCTTGTGGTGGTCGGGATTCTGATGGCGGGCTGGGCATCGAACAACAAATGGTCGCTGCTCGGCGGCATGCGCTCCGCGGCGCAGATCGTCAGTTACGAAATCCCAGCGGGAATTGCCATTTTGACGATTGTTTTTCTCGCCGGGACCTTGAGCATGCAGGAACTCATCAAGGTCCAGGGCTGGGGACCTTGGGACTGGTTCATGTTCCACAATCCATTTACCTTTATGGTATTTTTTCTCTACTTCACGGCGGCGCTGGCGGAAGGCAACCGCACTCCCTTCGATATCCCCGAAGCTGAATCTGAGTTGGTCGCCGGTTACGTCACCGAGTACAGCGGTATGCGCTTCCTATTTTTCTTTTTCGCGGAGTGGGGCAACTTGTACGTTATCGGCGCCGTGGCTACCACTTTGTTCATGGGCGGCTGGCAAGTTCCGCCGCTGGCGATCTTCGATAATTACCCGGCGCTGCTCGGCGTCGCGCAATTCGTCACATTCTTTCTCAAAGCCTATTTCTGGGTCTTTGTTGCGATGTGGATCAGGGCGACGTTGCCGCGGGTGCGCGTCGATCAGTTGATGACCCTCTGTTGGAAATACATGGTGCCGCTGGCGTTTATTTGCCTGATGGGCACCATCGCTTTTATGTTCGTGCCAGGCCACGTCCAGCGCGTCGTCAGCGCGGCAATGTTCGGCCTGGGAGTAGCGCTGGTAATCGTCTTCTTCATGCGCGTCGTATTCCAAATTCGCCAGGCGCGACCAGAGCTTTATTTCAAACCGCAAATTTGACGACTGAGGAACTATGGCTGTTGCGAGTTACGTTAAAGATATTGTTGACACTGTGAAGTCGACTTTTGAAGGCATGTCGATCACCTTTTCCCACCTGGTGCGCCGTCCGATGACGATCCAATATCCGGATAAAATACCGGTGCCGATACAGGAGACCTTGCCGCATCGCTACCGCGGCATCCTGGAAGTCGATCTCGATATCTGCACCGGCTGCTTGGCATGCGAGCGCGTCTGCCCGATCACCTGCATCACCATCGGCATTGAGATGGACAAAGAAACCAAGCAGCGCCAGTTTACCCATTTCGATATCGATATCTGTAAATGCATGTTTTGCGGATTGTGTTCGGAGGTCTGCCCAACCGGTTCCATACGCCACTCGCAGGAATTCGAAGGCGCTAGCTATAACCCGGCCGGGCTCGTGCGTCATTTCGCGCCGCAACCGCAAAGCCTGTACAAGCCAAAAAAGGGCGGCGAGACAGAGCCCAAACTGGTCGAGAAAGTTGACATCGGGCAGAAGTATTTGGATGAATTTGCTACGCCCGACGGCGGCGGCGGCGCGGCGGAAGGATGAGCGGCGCGAAAGTGCGGCCTTCCCCTTGATCTCCAACGATTCTTCCGGTAATTGAGCCAGAAGTCCTACAACTCTTTAGCGTTCCCACGACATCTTTCAAGGTCGTTATGGAAGTATCCACGGTCGTATTCTATCTGGTTACGGTGATCACCGTTGGTTCGGCGGCGCTAGTGGCTTTTTCTCGAAACATCATTTACTCGGCGTTCTCACTGCTCGGCACTTTTATGGGGATCGCCGGCGTCTACATTTTTCTCGGCGCGGACTTCGTTGCTGCCGTGCAAGTTTTGATCTACGTCGGCGGCATTCTGGTGTTGATTCTTTTCGCGGTCATGTTGACGCATCGGATCACCGATGTCGAAATTACCAATCGCTCCGCCGGGCGCATTCCCGCGCTGATTATCATCGGCGTATTCTTCGCCTTGCTCGCGCAAACGATTCGTGAGACGCCCTGGGCCAAGGTCAAAGAGGTGAGCTTTCAGCCCACCACCGCGAAAATCGGTGAGCTGTTCCTGGAGCAGTATCTGCTGCCCTTCGAGCTGGCGTCGCTGGTGCTGCTAGCGGCGATGATCGGCGCCGTTGTGTTATCGCGCAAGGAGATCAAAGAGCAGCCATGACGCCCGGCTTTTCGCCCAACGAGTTGACATCCTATCTGATCATCGGCGCCATCCTTTTTTGTCTCGGGCTGTTTACCGTGTTGACCCGGCGCAACGCCATCAGCGTGCTGATGGGCGTGGAACTCATTTTAAACAGCGCCAATATCAACTACGTCGCTTTCTCCCACTTCAGCAGCGGCAACTTGGACGGCCAATTGTACGCCATCTTTGTCATTATGCTTGCCGCGGCGGAAGCGGCGGTGGGATTGGCGATCGTGCTGGCGATTTTCCAGATCTTTCATACCATCGACGTCGAGGCGGCGGAGACGCTGAGAGAATAGTTCAAGGTTTAGAAGGCGAAACGGTTTGGGTTTAATCAATAAAATCCAAGAATTGAAAATGGCTAATCCGATACCGACCGACTACTTGCGCTGGATCATTTTTCTGCCGTTGTTGGGCGCGATCATCAACGGCTTATTCGGCGCGAAAATTCAAAAACGCTTTGGCAAAAACGCTATCGCTTTGCTTGCGTGCGCGCCCGTGGTTTTAGCCTTTGCTTTGTCGCTCGCGGCTTTTTTCACGCTCACGGGGCTCGACCCGGCGAAACGCTCGCTAATCGACAATCTGTTTCCCTGGATTACTCTTGGCTCCCTGAAAGTAGATATGGCTTTCGTCGTCGATCCGCTGTCGGCGGTGATGATCCTTATCGTTACCGGTATCGGCGGTCTTATCCATATATACGCCACCGGCTACATGCACGAAGATGAGTCCTTCTGGCGCTTTTTCGCTTATCTGAATCTATTCATGGCGGCGATGCTCACCTTGGTTCTGGGCGACAACTTGCTGGTGATGTTCGTCGGTTGGGAGGGCGTGGGGCTTTGTTCCTGGGCGCTGATCGGTTTCTGGCACACCGATCACACCAACACCCGCGCCGGTAACAAAGCGTTTATCGTCAACCGCGTCGGCGACTTCGGTTTTGTTTTGGGGATGTTTTTGCTGTTCTGGTCGCTCGATTCTCAGGGTCACGCAACCTTGACGTTCAGAGAAATGGTCCAATGGGCATCGACCCTGCAAGGCCAAGAGATTTGGGGCATCGAGGTTGTCACCCTGGCGACGCTTTTGCTGTTTGTCGGCGCCACGGGAAAATCGGCGCAAATCCCGCTGTTCGTATGGTTGCCTGATGCCATGGCGGGACCGACTCCCGTGAGCGCGTTGATCCATGCGGCGACGATGGTAACCGCCGGCGTCTACATGACGGCGCGGATGAACGTCTTTTTTTCAATGGCGCCCGCTACCCTGAACGTAATTGCGGTTACCGGCGTGGCCACCGCGCTGGTCGCAGCCACCATCGCGCTCACCCAAAACGACATCAAAAAAGTGCTCGCCTATTCGACCGTGAGCCAACTCGGCTACATGTTCATCGGCATCGGCGTCGGCGCTTACGCCGCGGCTATTTTTCATTTGATGACCCATGCTTTCTTTAAAGCTTGCCTGTTCCTTGGCGCCGGCAGTGTGATCCATGCCATGCACCATGAACAGGACATGCGTAAGATGGGCGGCCTCAAGCAGGCCATGCCGGTGACCTTCGTGACATTCTTTATCTCAGTCCTTGCCATCGCCGGTTTCCCGCCCTTGGCCGGCTTCTTTTCCAAAGACGAGATACTCTGGCTCGCTTTCTCCGGCCATCATGAGGTGATCTGGCTGCTCGCGCTGATCGGCGCCGGCCTCACCGCCTTTTATATGTTTCGCCAACTGTTCATGGTTTTCTTCGGCGCGTGTCGAGCCGATCACCACATCCGAGAACATCTTCATGAATCCCCGAGGGTAATGACCTTGCCCCTGGTAGTCTTGGCGGCCGGCGCGGTTGTAGCGGGCTGGATCGGATTGCCTGCCGTGTTCGGCGGCAGTCAATTTGCGCACTGGCTCGAGCCCGTGATTGCCCAAGGAGAGCACCATGGCTCTCACGCCGCCGAGTTGGGCTTGATGGCGCTTTCCATCGGCGTCGCCGCCAGCGGGCTACTACTAGCCTACCTGATGTACTATCGCGGCGCGCTCTCGCCGCAGCCGTTTGCCAAGCTCGCCGGCGGCTTTTTCTATAGACTGTTCGACCGCAAATGGTATTTTGACGAGATTTACCAGGCCGTTTTCGTCAATGGCGCATTACTGCTGGCGCGTCTCTTTTCGTTGTTTGATCAATACGTCGTCGACGGCATCGTCAATGGGTCGGCAGCCTTAACCCGGTTTGTATCCTGGTTAAACGGCTTGTTTGATCTCTACATTATCGACGGCATCGTCAACGCGATCGCCAACCTCACGTTTTGGGTGGGTAACAAATTTCGCAGAATTCAGACCGGTAACATCAACAGTTATCTGTACGGGATTCTCATTGCGATAGCGCTCGCCGTCATCGTCAAGATTCGGTACTGGAGCTGATCTATAGGGAGCCGCTGGAACGATGGAAAACCTTCTCACTTATATGACCTTTATCCCCATCGCCGGGGCGATTCTCGTGCTTGGACTGCCGAGCGGCAATTATCGGCTGATTCGCTGGGTATCGGCCGCCGTCACGGTGCCGCCGCTGTTGATGGCGGTCTGGTTGTTTAATAATTTCGACCGGACCAAGCCGGGTTTTCAGTTTATCGAAGCCTACGAATGGATTCCGGCGTTCAGGATCAGCTACATCATGGGAGTTGACGGCCTGAGTATTTCCATGGTGTTGCTCACCGCGCTCTTGTGCTTTCTTTGTATCTTTGCTTCCTTCGGCATCGAAAAGGCCGTCAAGGGCTATTTCGCTTTGTTCCTGTTGCTCGATGCCGGGATGATGGGAGTGTTTTGCGCCCTCGATTTTTTTCTCTTCTACGTTTTTTGGGAGGTAATGCTGCTGCCGATGTATTTTTTAATCGGCATCTGGGGCGGTCCGCGCCGGGAGTACGCCGCTATTAAATTCTTTCTCTATACCTTGTTCGGCAGTGTTCTGATGCTGCTCGCAATCTTGGCGCTGTATTTCACCAGCGAACCCAACACCTTCGATATGCGCTTGTTGATTGCCCAGGCTGACAAGTATCCCACCCAACCGTTGTCGATTTGGCCTTTCGGCGAATTGCGTTGGGGATTTCAACACGTTGTCTGGATGGCGTTGTTTATCGGCTTCGCTATCAAGATTCCAGCTTTTCCATTTCATACCTGGTTGCCCGATGCCCACGTCGAGGCGCCGACGGCGATATCGGTCATCCTCGCCGGCGTGCTCCTCAAGATGGGCACCTACGGCATTCTTCGCGTCAACTACCCGATGTTGCCGGCGGCTACCGCTGACCTTGCCTACTGGTTCTTGGGCGCGCTCGGTGCATGGAATATCATCTATGGCGCGCTTTGCGCGATGGCGCAGAAGGATCTGAAGAAACTCGTCGCCTATTCGAGCGTCAGCCACATGGGCTTTGTCATGCTCGGTATGGCGAGTTTCACGACCCAGGGGATCAATGGCGCGGTGCTGCAAATGTTCAATCACGGCACCATCACCGCCATGCTCTTCCTCCTGGTCGGCGTCATCTATGATCGCGCGCATCATAGAGAGATCGAGGGCTTTGGCGGGCTCGCCGCGATTATGCCGGTTTATACCGGTGTGACCGCTCTGGCGTTCTTTGCGTCCATGGGGCTGCCGGGACTCTCCGGTTTCATTTCTGAAGTGCTGGTGCTTCTCGGCACCTGGCAGAAGTATCCGGTCTTAACGATCTTCGGCGCCACCGGCGTCGTCCTGGGCGCCGCTTATCTCCTCTGGACCCTGCAACGTGTCTATCTCGGGCCCGCCAATGAAAAATATTTAAAGCTCGCCGAGATCAACGGCCGGGAGATGTTCACCCTCGTGCCGTTGGCCGCAATCGTAATCTTCCTCGGTATCTATCCGAGCGTCGTCTTGGATCTGCTGCGCGCATCGCTTGACCAGATTAACCAGCTCGTCATACCGCATCTGCAAAGTTAAACCATGGACCTTCACAACTACGCGAGCTTGAGCTTGTTCTGGCCGGAATTGCTGATGTTTGGCGCGATTTTGCTGATCAGCGTGCTCGATCTAGTGAAGCTCAGCGGGCGGGCATTGGCCGTCATTGCTATCTTGGGATGCGTTCTATCTCTGGTCGCCACTTTTGATCTGTATAGCGCCCAGCCGGGCTTGCTGTTTTATCGAATGATCGTGCTCGACAACTTTAGCCTGTTCTTCAAAGTGCTCGCTTTAGCGGCGACCATTCTGACAATATGGATTTCGCTCGGCAGCAAAGAGATCGACACGGTTAACCAGGGCGAATTTTATACTCTGCTTTTGACCTGTGCCCTGGGGATGATGTTCATGGCGTCGTCGAGCAATTTACTCAGCGCCTACCTTTCATTGGAGCTGGTGAGCCTGACGTCGTACGTGCTGACCGGACTTCTGCCGCACAATCGCCGCTCCAGCGAAGCCGCGCTAAAATATTTAATCTACGGCGGCGTCGCTTCCGGCACCATGATCTATGGCATGAGCTGGATTTTCGGCATGACCGGCGGTCTGGATTACGCCGCGATTCAAACGGCGCTCAGCCAAAGTCAACCGAACAAGGTCGCCTTGTTCATGGCTTTTATTTTTATCCTGGCGGGTTTTGGCTACAAGATCGTCATCGTGCCATTTCACATGTGGTCGCCCGACGTTTATCAAGGCGCGCCGACGCCCTTTACCGCTTTTCTTTCCGTGGCATCCAATGCCGCCGGCATCGCCATCATGATCCGCTTTTTCTTTCCGGGTGTGTCGGTCGTGGCAAGCGGCGGCGATTGGACCGCTTTGGCAGGGGTGGAGTGGCCCCATGTCTTATTGTTCATCAGCATGATCACCATGACCGTCGGTAATCTTTCGGCTTTGAACCAGAGAAACGTCAAGCGCATGCTGGCCTATTCCGGCATTGCTCACGCCGGTTACATGTTGATGGGCTTGGCGGTGCTGACCAATGATGGCTTGCAGGCGATTCTATTCTACGTCGTCGTTTACCTCATCATGAACCTCGGGGCATTTCTTGTCGTCGTTATGATCGCCAACGTCACCGGCAATGAAGACATCGACAGCTATCGCGGCCTGGCCTGGCGCGGCGCCGTGATTCCGGCGGTGTGCCTGGCGATATTTCTCTTTTCATTGACCGGTCTTCCCCCCTTCGCCGGGTTCATTGGCAAGTTTTTGCTTTTCGCCGCCGTGCTCAAGGAAGGCGGTGTGTTCGTCATACTGGCTCTCGTGGCCGTCGCCAACAGCGTGGTTTCGCTTTATTATTATGCAAAGATCGTAAAGGTAATGTTTCTCGATACCCCTGAGCCGGGCGATAAAACCATCGCCCTCACTAGCGCGGACGGTACTCTACTGCTGCCGCTCGCGGCGCTCACCGCGCTCACCCTGTTGTTTGGAATCTATTTCTACCCGCTCACTCAATACACCACCCGATCGCTAAGCTTTTTTATTAAATAGTCGCGAGCTGCGCCAATGTAACGGATCGCGACTGCGCTCCGGCTATTGCGTCTCAGGCCGAAAAACCCAGCCGCAATAGCCTCTTGGTATTTCCTAAATTCGCAAAAAAGCCAGATTGCGGCACCCAAATTGCTTCCGCGCTCATTGAGGGGCGCGCCATATGGTATCCCGCAAAGGACGAATCCGCATCGGCACGTCCGGTTATCAATACAAGCATTGGAAGGGGATGTTTTATGCTACGGACCTTCCTCAGAAGCGATGGTTCGCTTATTATGCGAACCATTTTGATACGGTCGAAATCAACAACACCTTCTACGGGCTGCCGTCAGCGGAAACCTTTGATGCATGGCATAAGCAGGCGCCGCCGGGTTTTCTCTATGTTCTTAAATTCAGTCGTTACGGCTCGCACCTGAAACGATTGAAAGACCCGCGTGCGACGATCAAAATTTTCCTGGAGCGCGCCAAGCGTTTAAATACCCTCCTCGGGCCGGTACTCGTTCAACTGCCACCGAAGTGGCGCGTCGATTCTCGGCGGCTCAGGGACTTCCTCCAAGCTGCGCCGCGGTCTATCCGTTGGGCGGTCGAATTCCGCGATCCCAGTTGGCTCTGCGAGGAAGTTTTTGCGCTTCTACAAACCCACAACGCCGCCTTGTGCATCCACGACATGATCAAAGATCATCCGCGCCGAATCACCGCCGACTGGATTTACTTGCGCTTCCACGGTCAACGCTATAGTGGCAGTTACACGCCGGAGCAGTTGCAAGCGGAGGCCGCATGGATCAGACACCAACTGGCTGACGGAAAGGACGTCTATGCTTACTTCAACAACGACGCACAGGGCCACGCTATCACTAATGCGACTGATTTGAAGCGCTACGTCGGTGGCGAAGCCTCA
Source organism: uncultured delta proteobacterium (assembly GCA_963801935.1). GTDB lineage: Bacteria > Desulfobacterota > Binatia > UBA9968 > UBA9968 > DATACQ01. The sequence goes on along the minus strand of CAWDHA010000011.1, from coordinate 165,930 downwards.
GGAGCGCTGAAATGACAATGACCTGAGCGCGAGGTGATCGTCGACTATAAAAACCACCCCGACTCAGGAGTTAAGCTGGCAAAACAGCTTGACAACCACCACCGAGCCAAATAACTACAAGCAAAAGCTTGGCAGGAGGAATCATGGCGGATGCGGCGACGAGAAAAGCGATGTTGCAGCAGATGATTTTGGTGCGTGCCTTCGAAGAAAAGCTCGAAGAGCTTTATCAGAGAAAGGCGATGTACGGCAGCACGCACTCGTACCGCGGCCAGGAGGCGATTGCAGTGGGGGTTTGCGCCGCGCTCGAGCGCAATGATCTCATCGCTAGCTACCATCGAGGCACAGGGCATCTGGTCGCGAAAGGGGCCGATCTGTACACCTTGCTCTGTGAATGTATGGGGAGAGAGGATGGTTATTCCAAAGGACGCGGCGGCAAAATGCATATGGGCGACATGGGATTCGGCTTCATCGGCAATACCGGCACTGTCGGTGGCACGGTACCCACCGCCACCGGCGCGGCACTGGCCGCCAAGACGCGCGGCTCGAAGGAAGTTGTCGTGAGCTTTTTCGGCGACGGCGGCGCCAATCAGGGTGTGGTTCACGAGTCGATGAACATTGCCGGTGTCTGGAAGTTGCCGGTGATTTACGTTTGCGAAAATAACCAGTATGCGATGACGGTCAGTTTCGAAAAAAGTGTTGCGATTAAACAATTGAGCGTGCGCGGCGCGGCCTACGGCTTCGAGGGCAAGACCGTTGATGGCAACGATGTCGAGGTGGTCCACGACGCCATGCAAACAGCCGCGGCCAAGGCGCGCGCCGGCGGCGGTGCGACCTTTCTCGAATGCATGACCTATCGCTGGGATGGCCACTTCGGTGGCGATCCCGGAACCGGCTATCGCGCCAAGGACGAGATTGAGTCCTGGAAACAAAAGTGTCCCATCAAGCGGCTGAAGGAAAAACTCATTGGCGAGGGAAGCTTGTCAGAAGATGAATTTGGCGAAATGTCAGCAAAGGTCTACGCCGAACTGGCCGAAGTGGCAAAACGCGCCGAGGCCGCGCCGCTGCCGAAAAAAGCAGTGGATCTTGACAGTATTTATGCAAGCGCCGAGGTTGATCATGGCTAGCTCTACAGCGAGCGCGATCCCCGAGGCGGTGCAAGAAATGCGCATGCAAGAAGCTTTGCGTGAGGCGTTGCGTTACGAGATGGCGCGCGACGAACGGGTATTCGTGATGGGCGAGGATGTGGCACTGTTCGGCGGCGCCTACGGCGTTACCCGCGGGCTGATGCAAGAGTTTGGCGAGCGCCGGGTTTTGGATACGCCAATCTCCGAGGCGGCCCTGGTCGGGCTCGCAGTGGGGGCGGCGATCAACGGCATGCGCCCGGTGGTCGAGATCCAGTTTTCCGACTTGTTGCCGTTGGCGATGGATCAACTCGCCAGCCATGCGGCGCGCTATCACTACATGACCGGCGGGCGGATCAACGTTCCCATGGTTGTGCGTAACAAATTCGCGACTCGCGCCGGTGGCGGTCCGAGCCATTCGAGCTGCAATCATGGCGCGTTCATCCATTTTCCCGGGCTGAAAATTATCATGCCGACGACACCGGCCGACGCAAAAGGGCTGTTGCTCGCAGCGATCCGCGATCCCAATCCGGTTCTCTGCTTCGAGAGTCATCATCTCTATGGCGTGCGCGGGCTCGTTCCCCAGGGCGATTACACGGTGCCCATCGGCGTGGCGGCGGTACGCCGGGAGGGCAAGGACTTGTCGATCGTTACTTGCGGCGGCATGGTTTTAAAGGCGGATCAAGCGGCGCATGCGTTACAAGAAAAAGGCATCGATATTGAAATCGTCGACCTGCGCTCGCTCGCGCCTCTGGACAAGGACACGATCCTCCAATCGGTTGCCAAGACGCGCCGCGCGATTGTGCTCGACGAGGGGCCGTTGATAGGCGGTATCTCGGCGGAAATCGCGGCGTTGATTCAAGAGAATTTATTTTCAGACTTACGCGGTCCGGTGATCCGGATTGCGGCGCAGCCGATACCGCCGCCGCACAGTCCGCCTTTGGTGGACGCTATGATTCCCGGCGTCGATCAAATCGTCGAGGCGGTAATGCGTTTGGCGGAAGGCGGCAAGTGATCCTAGCCCCGACTTATGTGATTAGCTCAATGGAATCATGATGTGCTTCTGATACGGCGGCCGCGCGCACAGACCCTGGTACCAGGCGCTTAGATGTTCGAATTTGGGCCTTTCGATGGGCAGGTTAAACCAGCGATAGGCCCACACTCCGGCAGGGATATCACCCAGGCTGAACGCATCGCCGCCCATGTAACGGCTTTTTGCCAATTGGTTTTCGACCATTTGCCAAGCGGTGCTGGATTTTTCCAGCGCGCTGTTTACGGCACTGGCATCGCGCTTTTCCTGAGGAGTGCGAATCAGATTCCAGAAGAGCGGCACTATGGATGGATTAAGCACCGATAGTTGCCAATCCATCCAGCGATTGGCGCCGGCTCTGCCTTCGGGGCTAGCAGGCAGCAAGCGGCCTTGCCCATATTTTTCATTGAGATAACGCATGATGCTGTTGGATTCCCACAGGATAAAGTCGCCATCCTGAATGGTCGGTACTAGCCCGTTGGGGTTTATGTCGAGATAGGATTTTTCCTTGTTGCCGCCGAATTTGCCGCCGAGATCAACGCGCTCGAAATCCAGGGCGAGCTCGCCTAAACACCACAGCACTTTTTGCACGTTTGATGAATCGGTCCTACCCCATATTTTTATCATCGCCTTGCTCCAATGGACGGATGGATTATTAGTAGCGATATCATCCTTTGAGCTCTAACAACAGCCCTAAGAGGGTGAATGAAAGATCTCCACGCTACCGTTTTAAAAGTTTATCTGTTATGTAAGAAACGTCTTCAGTGGCGATATATCTATGAACCTCGGCGGGCTTCAATGCTTTTTGATTCTGTTAGGTACCCTAGTTGCCAGCCGTGGCTCGGCGCAAAACCTAGCCGAAGGTAAGGATCTTTACGTCGCTTACTGCGGCTCCTGCCATGGCGATCTAGGCAAAGGCGATGGCGTTGCGGCTCGCTCTTTGCCCGTCAAACCCGCTGATCACACCAATAGCGCTGTCATGAGCCAGCTCTCGGACACTTATCTGACCGACATCATCACTAAAGGCGGGAGCGCGGTGAACAAGTCGGGTTTTATGCCCGCCTGGGGAACTTCGCTCAATCCTAAACAGGTTGCGAACGTAGTCTCTTATGTGCGCAGCCTCTCCAGCTCTACGAAAGGAGAGAAACCCCGAACAAAATAGATTTAGCTTTTTTTTCTCCTACCCCTTGACGAATGCTGAACGGGGATTAAATTGGGCGCATCCAACCTGCCCGTCAGGGCACGTGAATCTACACACTATTTCAGGAGGGTTATATGGCTGCAAAGTTTCGTCCCCTACACGATAGGGTCATTGTAAAGCGTATTCAGGAGGAGGAAAAGTCCGCCGGTGGAATCATCATTCCCGACACCGCCAAAGAAAAGCCCCAGGAGGGTAAGGTCGTCGCGGTCGGTCCGGGAAAACAGGAGGATGGGAAAGTCATTCCGCTAGGCGTTAAGACGGGGGACAAGATCCTCTTCGGCAAATATTCGGGCACGGAAATCAAACTCGACGGCGAGGAGCATCTGATCATGCGGGAAGATGACATCCTCGGAGTTATTGAATAAGGGAGGCAAGGTAACATGGCTGCGAAAGATGTTCGGTTTAGCGAAGACGCGCGAAGCAGGGTTTTGCGTGGTGTAAACATTTTGGCGGATGCGGTAACGGTCACACTCGGTCCTAAAGGACGCAACGTCTGCTTGGAGAAATCATGGGGCTCGCCCACCATCACCAAAGACGGCGTCACGGTCGCAAAAGAAATCCAGCTCGAAGATAAATTCGAGAACATGGGCGCCCAGATGGTCAAAGAAGTCGCCAGCAAAACCTCTGACGTCGCCGGTGACGGCACAACTACTGCGACGGTGCTGTCGCGCGCAATTTTTAGCGAAGGCCTCAAGCTGGTTGCCGCGGGACATGATCCGATGAGTCTCAAACGCGGCATCGATAAAGCCGTGGCCAAGGTCATCGAAGAGCTGAGAGCGATCTCCAAACCAACCCGAGATCGGGCCGAGATCGCTCAGGTGGGTACGATCTCTGCAAACAATGACAAGACCATCGGCGCGATTCTCGCCGAGGCGATGGATAAGGTCGGCAAAGAGGGCGTTATCACGGTCGAGGAGGCGAAGGGTCTCGAGACCACGCTTGATCTGGTCGAAGGCATGCGCTTTGATCGCGGCTATCTTTCTCCCTACTTTGTCACCGATCCGGAACGCATGGAGTGCGTTTACGAAGACGCTTATATCTTGATCAATGAGAAGAAAATTTCAAGCATGAAAGATCTGCTGCCAGTTCTCGAAGCGGTCGCGAAAACCGGCAAGCCGTTGCTGATTATTGCCGAGGAAGTGGAAGGCGAAGCTCTGGCAACTCTGGTCGTCAATAAGATTCGTGGCACTCTCAAAGTCGTGGCTGTCAAAGCTCCCGGTTTTGGCGATCGCCGGAAAGCGATGTTGGAAGACATCGCCATTCTGGTCGATGGCAAGATGATCGCTGAAGAACTCGGCATCAAGCTCGAGAATGTGACGATAAAAGATCTCGGCCGCACCAAGCGAGTGATTATCGACAAGGACAACACCACGGTCGTTGAAGGCGCCGGCAAAAAATCTGCTATCGAAGGCAGAATCACCCAGATCCGAGCGCAGATCGAAGATACGACGTCGGATTATGATCGGGAAAAGCTGCAAGAGCGGTTAGCCAAGCTCGCGGGCGGTGTCGCGGTGGTCAAAGTAGGAGCAGCGACCGAAGTCGAAATGAAAGAGAAAAAAGCCCGCGTCGAAGATGCCCTGCACGCAACCCGCGCTGCGGTCGAAGAGGGTATCGTTCCCGGCGGTGGTGTCGCACTGATTCGGGCTTCTGTGGGTTTGCCTAATATGCGCGTGTCGGATGATGAAAAAGTTGGCGTCCGAGTCGTGCAGAAGGCGCTTGAAGAGCCCTTGCGCTGGATATCCAGCAATGCTGGTGCCGATGGCTCGGTTATTCTCGACAAGGTAAAAAACGGTAAAGGCGCTTTCGGCTTCAATGCCGCGACCGAGGAGTTCGAAGATCTGGTAAGGGCCGGAATCGTCGATCCCACCAAGGTTGTGCGCACCGCTCTGCAAAACGCCGCATCGGTGGCCGGCCTATTGATCACCACCGAAGCGATGATTGCCGAGAAGCCCGAGAGGAAAAAAGACATGCCGGCAATGCCGCACGATCACGAAGATTACTAAAAGCTGACGCGAGCACAAACCAAAAAGGGCGCCTGAGAGATCAGGCGCCCTTTTTGTTTATGCGCGTTGCCATACCGCAAAGGCGTCCTTTTGCAAATCAATCCAAAGAGCTCGGTGGCGACCATGGGCGTGTCAATTCGCTTGACAAACCACCCGGCCCTTCCTAGTTTGTCACGTTGAGAAACACTGGACTAGCAGCCCGTGGTGAAAGTGTGGCATCGCACCGACACGGACGAGGCGCCCTGCTGGCAAGGCGCGACGACCGAAAATATTGGGTATATTTGAGGGGAGGAGCAACGCAGCCACAGGGATCGATCGCCCGTCGAATGCAGTCAGACTTTCACCACGGGCTGCGAAAGACTAACCGGAAGGAACCTTATGTCGGTAAAGCAGACTCTGTTTAGGACGGGTTCATCGATCTATCCCTGGGCGGCTACCGCGCTGGCGGCCGTCGTATTGATCTTGGCCAAGCAGGCATGGGTGAGTAGCGCGGCGCTAAACGACCCGGGCGCGATGCCGCGCGTGGTTGCATCGCGTGGCGAACTTTTTGCTGAAGAAAAATCGACGATCAATTTGTTCAAGCAGGCATCGCCATCAGTGGTGCATATAACGGCGATCACCGTGCAGCGCGACTTCTTTTCGCTCAACCTTTACCAGATTCCCGAAGGCACAGGTTCAGGATTTGTCTGGGACGCGAATGGCAACATCATCACTAACTTTCATGTTATTCAAAATGCCGATGTGGCGCAGGTGACATTGGCCGACCAGTCAATCTGGAAAGCCCGTCGTGTCGGCGTTGCGCCGGACAAAGATATCGCCGTCTTGCGCATCGATGCTCCGGCCAACCGGCTCCGGCCGATTCCGCTGGGAGCGTCTAAGGAACTGCAGGTTGGCCAGAGCGTATTTGCCATCGGCAATCCTTTCGGTCTTGACCAGTCGCTGACCAGAGGAGTCATCAGCGCGCTCGGCCGGGAGATCGAGTCCGTGACCCGCCGGCCAATTCAAGGAGTGGTCCAGACCGACGCCGCAATCAATCCGGGTAACTCAGGCGGACCGTTGCTCGACAGCGCCGGCAGATTGATCGGGGTTAATACCGCTATTTATAGCCCGTCGGGCGGCTCATCAGGGATCGGTTTTGCCATACCCGTCGATACCGTCAATCGTATTGTGCCCGAGCTGATTCGCTCGGGAAAGATCATCCGGCCGGGTCTCGGTATCCAAACAGCCGAAGAGCAGATCGCCGAGAAGCTTGGAGTGAATGGTGTCCTGATAGTCGATGTCGCGCCCGGCGGCGCCGCCGCCAAAGCCGGTATCCGCCCGACCCGTCGCGACGGCTCCGGGCGCGTTCGTTTGGGCGACATTATTACCGCCCTTGACGGCAAGAAGATCGAATCGCCTAACGACCTGTTTCTCGCGCTGGAAAAATACCGCGTCGGCGATTCCGTCAATTTCACCTTACTTCGTGAAGGCAGCTCAATTCAGGCCAAGATCATTCTGGAGGCGGTGCAATAAGCCTCCGGCGGGGTCAGATCTCTACCCGACGTATTGCGGGCATGCGCCAAGCGAGAATAATTGCCAGCAGAAATACGGCAAACCCCATGAGCCCTGTAGTCGCGGGCGCGCCAATAAAATGCGCGCTTGTCCCAGCCAGCAAGGCTCCGGCAGGCATCAAGCCACGATCGAGCATATAGATACTCATAACCCTACCGCGTAGCTCATCAGGAATGGTGAGATGCAGCAGGGTGTTGACAGTGGCATTGAACATAACCTGGCAGCCGCCCACCCCGACCAGGGTGAGCAGTGCCAATCTGAACGAAGTAGTTTGAGAAAATATCACTAGTAAAGCGCCGAGTAACATAACCGCGCCGAGCATCAACAGCCCTTGGCGTTTGAACCGGCCTGCGATCGAAGCTAACGTCAATAACGCGATCAATCCGCCGATGCCCGGCGCGGCCATTAACATTCCCAGGCCGGCGGGTCCGACGCGCAGCACATCCTTTTGGAAGATCGGCATCAACGTTTGATACGGCACCGCGAGCAAGCGCGGCACCAACGCGATTAGAATCAGAGTCAAGACCAGGGGGTTCGACCATACGTAGCTTAACCCCTCCTGCATGTTAGCAAACATCGAGGACTGCCTTGCTTCAGCGGGCGTGCGTGGAACCGCCATGCGATAAATCAGCACCAGCACGCCGGCATAAGCGATGGCCTGGACAAAAAAGTTGCCGGACACTCCGAACGCGGCAATGAGCAGCCCACCCAGAGCGGGCCCCATGACTTTAGTGGCGTTGTTAGCGACGGAATTGAGCGCTACGGCATTGATGAGATCCTCCTTGGGCACGACGTTGGGTATGAGAGTCTGTCGCACCGGATCGGTGAACGACCACGCGATACCTGTTGCCAATGTGAAGACGAACAGATGCCAGGGCGCTACCACCCCCGTTGCCGCCAGCAGTCCCATCATGAACGTAGCGGCAAACAAAAACTGCTCCGCCAGGAGCAGTAGCTTGCGCCGGTCGACGCGGTCGGCAACGACGCCAGCGATGGGGCCGACGACGAGGAAGGGAATCGAGCGGGCGCCGTTGAGAAATCCGAGCAGAATTGAAGAGCCCGTCATGTCATAAAGAAGCCAGCCTAAGGTTACTTGCTGGACCCACTGGCCCGCGCCCATCAGCAACGTGCCGCTCCAAAGGTAACGATAATTTCTATGTTTCAGGGCCGCGAAAGTCGAAAATCCGGAGTGTTGGCTTGGGGACGTGATGTGTTTCGGAAACTCGGTAAGCTGTGGCTCTTCGGCTGCCCGCGCGGTGTTTTTCTCTAGCATTATCAAATCAAAATAGCACGCAATCGGCTAATGACGCCACCATGTTGACCCAGAGACGCCGAGGGCGGGGAAGTCCTTGCGACCCGGCGCACGCGCCAGAGGCGATTTTTTAAAACCCGACCTGGGCCCAGGCCTCGAAATAAATCCGCAGGCTGCCGCGTCGATTTCTTGTTCAACGGGCGGGGTTTCGGTTTGGGCATGGCGGGTGTCTAGCTCATGGTGTTGTTAGGCGGCCAATCTCACCGAGACTGAGACACCGGCCTTTGCGCACAGGGCGACGAGGTAGTCCAAGGACAGCTTGTCGACCTTGTTGCGCGCGATTTCGGAGATGCGGGGCTGGACCACGCCAAGGCGCTTGGCGGCTTCCACCTGGGGGTCCAGCCACTTTCGAAGCGCTTCGGCCAGCTCGCAACGTAGAAACATCACAGCGGCCTCATGCGGTGGGAAGCCGAGATCGAGGAACATATTCATATTCTTTGCGCCCTTTACTCGCCGCGCTTGTTTCTTCTTCATGAGTGCCCTCCGATTAACTTGTAACGCTCCGCTGCAAAGACTTCGCATGTATTATCGCACGGGGAAGTTTCGCTGCGCCGTCGGGAAGATCTGTCATCTCACCTGGTGCTACAGGACCGGGACTTTATCGAAAGTTAAAAAGAATGAAGATCAAGGGCAGCCCTAAAGATCAATCGTCGTATCGAAAGATTCAAAGCATCGACGCTGAGGCGCTAATCAAGCAAGCGGCGAATTATTTCCGGTCGGTGAGGGAGATCTTACTCGCAGACGGGGGTCGGCATCGGCAAGGACGGGCGCTAGCGATGGAGCCATTGCATCGCTACAGCGGGCTTAAGCAACGGATGATCGGTGAGCAAGCCGCAGTTCAAAGTTCAACACTACTAACCACTAACCCGGTGCAAATCGTTCCAGTCATTCAACCGCTTCACTCCGTTCAAAAAGTAGGGAGCGAATTCGCTAGGTCCGGTATGAATCGACGGCATCATCGAATGACTTGCTTTACCTTTGAAGCAAAAACGCTTCGGCATTTCTTGCTGGAAAAACTTAGTCGTGACACACGAGAAAAATCAAGAGATCACGCTTGCGATGGTAAGACGCGCTGTGTTAGAGCCTGTTCGTGAGAGAGTATCCCACGCTGGCAGGATTATGGAGGTATGACTTGATCGATCTAAACACTCGTGGCGCAATGTTTCGTTGAGCTGGGGTATGTGCTGCAATCTGCTGGATTGCGCCACTTCGAACTGCGCGCAGACAAAAAAAGGAGATTCAACATGCTCGATGAGCTAAATATCGACAGGGCGGCGCTTTTGTTGCTTGACGTGCAGAAGGCATTCGTGAACGAGAATAATCCGTTCATCCACTCCGGTCTCATTCCTTTTACTTCGAGCACGGTCCCAGAGTTTAAGTCTAACGCGGGATCTGTCTTGAGCGCCTTTAGACAAGCAGGCCGCCCGATCTTTTTCATCAATACGACCTTCCGTATTGACCATGCGGACTGCTATTTCTCTACAGAGTGGAAGAAATGCGTTCTGGAGAATCCCGACTTGTTGGTTGAAGGTACAAATAATGCGGCCGTCGTTGACGAACTCACGCCGCGGGAGAACGAATTCGTCATTAGCAAAAAGGGTCATAGCGCATTTCAGTTTACCCACCTGGACAGAGCTCTCGCCGATTTGCATGTAGATACGTGCGTCGTGGTTGGGAATGTTCTCAGCAGCGTGGAGGAGACTTTAAGACAGGGGGCAGCGTTGGGATACGAGAATATTCTCGTATCCGATGCATCCTTTCCCGTCCGATTCCCTCTATTAAAGACGCTTGGCAGCCGGACCTTCGACGTCTCCACTCCGGAGCTTTTGGACTGGGTCAAGCAGGAACGGCCTCGAACCGATGGCACCGAACAAATCAATCCATGCCTGTTGGTCATCGATATTCAAAACGATTTCATCCATCCGGAAGGGGTCCAAACAAATCGCGGATCCCAGAAATTTACCGACGCAGAAAGACAAGAGATCATTGGAAACAATTTGCGACTTTTGAACCTGATGCGGCAAAAGCGGTTGCCTGTCGTTTACGTCAAAAGCCTTCGCGGGAAAGATCGATTGATTGACACGGCCAGCGCGAAAGCGGGAATGCGGAAAAAGGGGATGGAATATCGTGCCGATGGAACCTGGGGAGCCGAGATCGTCGCTGAGCTTACGCCCCAGCCTTCCGACTACATCGTCGGTAAGCGCGGCCACAGCGCTTTCGGCACAACCCACCTGCACAGGATGCTCCGCAACTTAGGTGTAAATTTTGTGATCGTGACGGGAGGGTCGGTGGTGGGTTGCGTGGCTGACAGCACCCGCGAGGGCGTTGGGCTCGGATACAGAGTGACATTGGTGAGCGATGCGACTTACCCACCGGAAAAAAGAGAGCTGGCGTATCCGGCACTTGCCAGTCGGCTTGAAATCCGTACGACTGACGAGGTGATTGCATGGCTAGATCACGGCCGGTTCGAAATGGGTCAGCAAAACGTGGACGGCGCTGAGTCGTCGCCCGCTGCTTCTCAGCCCGTGGTTTAATCCACCAAACTGGAAGGCGGCTATGAAACTGCGCTCGGCGCAATTGCTTTTATTGGCAGTCAGCCTATTCGCGATCTGCTCCAAGTCACCTTCGCATGCTGCATCTCTGAGTTCCACCGTGCTACAGGCCAAGCAGGACGCGGAAGCTAAAGGGTACGTTTTCGAAACGAGTCATGACGCAATATTCACAAAAGCCAAAAAGGAGGGGAGACTCAGAGTGTTTTCATCCTTTGACAGTGAGTCGCTGAAGGCACTGGTCAAAGCGTTTAAGCAAAAGTACCCCTTTATCGACATAAGAGCCGAGGAAGTGGCCGGGACCGATACATATCAGAGAATGCTGTTGGAGATGAAGTCCGGCGCGACCCGAGCTTGGGACGTCAATTACATGACAACAGATTTTTATGATGAATACCTTCCGTACCAGAAGAAGTTTGATCTCCTGGGCATGGCTCAGCACGGAGCCCTTCGCATTCCAATAGAGATGATCGATCCTGTTAATCGAAACATCGTTGCATATTCTTCGACGGTCCAACTAATCGCCTATAATCAGAAAATGATTTCGATGGAGAAGGTGCCGAACTCGTGGGAGGACTTCCTAAAACCAGAATTGAAGGGAAGAAAATTTGTGGCGGATATTCGCCCACAGGAGATCGCGGCTCTAGTTCCGGCATGGGGATTGGAAAAGACTCTCGCCTTCGCCAGAGGGATAGCAGCTCAGGAGCCGATTTGGGCCCGCGGCCATTCGCGGGTGCTTACCGCGATGGCCGGGGGTGAATATGCCATGCTGATGGGGGCGAATTTAAACTCGACAAAGCGCGCCATAGATAAGGACCGTACGAAAAGCATCGCCTCTAAAGTAGTCGAACCCGTTCCGGTGTGGATAGGCGAACATCAAGCCATTTTTGACAAAGCCGAATACCCGTACGCCGGCCTCTTGTGGTTGGAGTTTTGTGCGACCGAAGAGGCGCAAAAACTTGCGGATCAGGGAAGTTATGAGGGCTCGTATCTGTTTCCTGTTACTTCAGCCCATCAAGCCAGCCGTGGGAAAAAACTTTCGCTGGTAGACTGGCAGCATGCAACCAAGATGCAGGACTATCAGAAGAAAGTTGTCGAAGCCTATGGTTTTCCTCGTGTAGAGAACACCGGGAAAAAATAGACTGCCATTAAGACTTTCACCCTTCACATCTCGCTAAGCTTTGCTGGACCGGTCACAATACAGTGCTTCTAGTTGAGGGTCGGACAGCGCCGCTATGAACCCGACGAGCACCTGCATCCCTGTCTCGTGAATCATCAGCGGTAGCGTCACGTCTTGCAATCCAATATCGATATTTCGTTGCTCTATTTTCTTCAGTTGTTCGGCGGCATTGAAAAGATCTTCTGGGAGGCACTACCCCGGCTGGTGATCTGATAAGCTGCGCCGGCAAATGCAACCTAAGCGGCCGTGTCACGGTTTCGAGCAGGGTCTTGGGTCGGACCAAGCTAAGTTGCTGTAAGTTCAGAATTTTCTTTTCAAAATCTGGTGTTTTCGAGCTTAGCAGCGAGCAGAGGCGGGTCAGGTCTTGCAGTGCGACAAAAGATCGGAAACATGGTCACAGACTTTCTTTCTCGGGGAGATAAAATCTGACTGTTACTTCTAGACTTTCTTGCTTTTTGTTTTGTTCCTCGCGCACAGGATTCTTTGAGCAGCACTTTGCCGGTTACCGGTAGGGCCACGGCCGCCTAGCGCCTTTCAAACTGCCCTTTAACGGCACCATGGCGCCAGCGCCAGAGCAGATATCACTTGCTGACTTGCACGTTTCGGGAATTCCCGCAACGTGGAACATGCGGCACCTCGGCAGTCGTACCCATCCGCCCGGAACATACTAGCCCGAGAGCCTGGTTCAAAGGTCCAAGCGTTCGATGACTCGAAACGGCACGAGCGCGAGTCACACAGAGCGCGTTTCACCAGTGGTCGCTCTGGGGGAAATTCATCTAGACTTTGCCCCAGCTATCCGTTAGTAAGTTTTGCAAACTTGCACACACAAGAAGGTCAAAGCCAATGAGTCATGACTTGCGATTCAACAGGATCGGTTTGATCACCGAATCCCCGGGATTCCGGCAGGTGGTCACAACTCTCATCCTACTCAATGCCGTCATCGTCGGTTTGGAAACCTACCCACAGGTCCGGGCTCGTTATGGAGCGAGCCTCAACGTTGCGGATCAAATCATCCTCTATTTGTTTGCGTTGGAGTTGATCTTGCGCTTCGCGGCAACCAAACCTCACGGCGAATTCTTCCGCAACGGTTGGAACGTCTTCGATCTGGTTATCGTCGGCGCAGGCTTTCTTCCCTCCTCAGAGTTCATTACCGTGGCGCGTCTGTTTCGCATATTTCGCGTTTTGCGCGCGATCAGCGTCATGCCGGATCTGCAGAGAGTGATCGCGGCTTTACTGCGGAGCCTTCCATCGCTGGGTCACATCGTGGTCCTGCTTGCGCTGTTGATGTACGTCTATGCTGCGGTTGGAACATCGTTATTCGCCGATGTGGCGCCGAAATATTTCGGCACGCTGCACCAAAGCGTGCTGACGCTTTTTAGCGTCATCACTCTGGAGGGGTGGGTTACGGTCATGGAAGAGGTGCTCGAAGATATGCCCGCTGCCTGGATCTATTTTGTCAGCTTCATCTTATTGGGCACTTTCGTTGCCTTGAATTTTTTCGTCGGAGTCATCGTCAATAACCTTCAGTCCGTAGCGATCGAGGAAGAACGCGACGAACTCGCCGAGATTTTCGAGGCGCTCGCGCGCATCGAAGCGCGGTTGCAAACTAATCAAATAGACGATCGCTTGGATGACCGCCTCGCAATCCATCGTCCTTGAACTTTTTAGCGCGGAGCTGATGGTTAAATGCCCAAATACTGCTGCAGCAGTTGAGGCTGGGCTCTTAGATCGGCGCTGCTGCCTTCGAAAGAGACGCGGCCCTTGACGAGAATCACGTTTCGATCCGTATGGGCGGTGACGGCGGCGAAGTTTTTATCGACAATCACCGCGGCGATGCCGGTCTCCCTGATCATGCCGATAACGCGCCAGATTTCCTTTGCCACCAGCGGCGCGAGCCCCTCGGTGGCCTCATCGAGAAACAATAACGCCGGATTTGTCATAAGCGCGCGCGCCAATCGACAGCATTTGCTGCTCACCGCCGGAGAGTTGCTGGCCACCGTGGGTCAGCCGCTCGCTGAGCCGCGGGAAAGACTTGCAGCACCTTGGCCAAGGTCCAATTGACTTTTATTCACGCCTGGCCGGTCGGGCGGCCATGAGCAGATTCTCTCGCACTGTGAGGTTGCCGAAGATGCCGCGTCCCTCGGGGACATAGGCGATACCTTGCCGGGCTATTCTGTGCGGCGCGGCGCCGGTTCATCGACCTCGCCATTGATCTGGATCTCGCCGCGGCGCGGTGGGACGTGGCCGGCCAGCGAACGAATCAAGGTCGTCTTACCCATACCGTTGCGGCCCATCAGACCCACGACCTCGCCCGGCGCGCACAGCGAAGTCAATGCCATGTAGAATATGGCTGGCGCCGTAATAGGTGTGCAGATTACGGGCTTGGATAATCGGCGGATCGGGCATTAGAGTTTTCTAATTTTAGTTTTAAGTTTTGCGTTAGCTTCGATGTCCGAAAGAGCGCTAATAAAAAATTCACAACTTAGAATTTACAATTGGCGCTGGTTGGTCGTCGAAGTTGCCGAGGTAAGCGGCCTGCACCAGGCGGTTGGCGCGCACTTGTTCCGGCGTGCCGGAGGTCGAGGACCTTGCCGTCGACCATCACCGTCAACACTTTGGCCAGCTGAAATACCGCATCCATGTCATGTTCCACCAGCAGCACCGCGTGGGTCTCGCCCAAGCGGCGGATAAGTTCGACCATCTTGAGTGATTCTTCCGTTCCCATGCCGGCCAGCGGCTCATCGAGCAACAGTACACGCGGCGCGGTGGCAAGACACATGGCAATCTCCAACTGGCGTTGTTCGCCATGACTCAAAGCCAGCGCCGGCTCGCCGGCGCGGTCCCACAAGCCGACCAAAGTGAGTCCGAGCTTTGCCCGGCTGCTGACGGCATCGTACGACAACGCGTCACGAAACCAGTTGAACGGCCGTTGTGCGCGCGCCTGGGCGGCCAAGCGGCAATTTTCCAGCGCGCTGAACTCAAAAAAAATATTTGTCTTCTGGTAACTGCGGCCGATGCCGAGACCGGCGCGCCGCTCGGTCGGCAGCCGGGAGATGTCTTTGCCCTGAAGGATGACGCGCCCCGAGCTCGCCGCCAACTCGCCGGAAAGCAGATTGATCAAGGTAGTCTTGCCCGCGCCGTTAGGGCCGATGATCGCGTGTAACTCGCCGATGGCGACCTCCAGAGAAACGCGATCGACGGCGACGAGTCCGCCGAAATTTCTGCTCAAAGAGTCTATCTGAAGAAAGGGTTTGTTCACCGGTCGGCTGCTTCGGCGCGCGCGCGTGCGGGAGCCATCGCGCGCCGCAATACGGTATCGATAAAACCGGCGATGCCATGGGGTAACACCAGCACGATCAGCACAATCAAGCCGCCCATGGCGAGCTGCCAGTGCTTGGCGTAGGCACCCATCAGCGCCGGGGCGGAAAGAAGCTCCTGTATGAGCACATAAGCCAATGCGCCCAAGGCTGCGCCGTGCAACCGGCCCATGCCGCCGAGGATAACCATCATCAGCACCGTGCCGGAGTGGTGCCAGGCGAGAATATCGGGGTTGACGAAACCAAACTGGCAAGCCGCCAGATAACCGGCAATGCCGGCGAGCGCGCCGGCGATCACAAACGCGCCGAGCTTGTAGCCGAAAACCGCGTAACCGAGCGCGCGCATGCGTTGCTCATTGACCCTGATGCCGGCCAATGCGCGGCCGAAAGGCGCCTGCAACAGGCGAGTGAGAAACGCGTAAATCGCGATCAGCATCAGCAGCACGAGGTAGAAAAATTGCGCCGGGCTCTCGAGATCAAGCGGCTTGAAACCTGCCAGAGTGAGTTCCGGACGAACGTTGATATAAACACCGTCCGAGCCGCCGCCGAGTTTGGTGTCGTGCAGGAGCGAGTAAAGCATCTGCGCGAAAGCCAGAGTCACCATAATAAAATAGACGCCGGTGGTGCGGACCACGAGGTAACCAATGATCAAGGCTGCGAAAGCCGCCGCGGCGACGGCCGCAGCCAGGCTTAAGTAGAAGTTGGCGGCTTCGTACTGCGGCGAGATCCATGCCAGGACGTATGCGGCAATGCCAAAATACGCTGCGTGGCCCAAGCTGACCAGGCCGGTGTGGCCGACCAGCAGATCGAGGCTCAACGCGAAGATCGCCAGAATCATGATCTTGGCGCCCAGTTGGAGATAAAAAGTCGTACCCAGAACAGGGAACAAAGCCAGGAGCGCCACAGCACCGAACAGCAGTGAACGCGGCAAGGTGAGGGGAGTCACCGTTCAAACCTTATTGCCGACACCTTGCGGGCGCCACAAAAGAATCGCCGCCATCACTAGATAAACCGCGACGCTGGAATACTCCGCGGCGAGCACCTTGCCGAAAGTATCTGCCAGCCCCACTGCCAGAGAGGCGATCAGCGCGCCGTTGATCGAACCGATGCCGCCGATCACGACGACGACGAAGCAGAGGATCAGGATCTGATTTCCCATACCCGGATAGATCGAAGAGATCGGCGCGGCAACGGCGCCGGCGAAAGCGGCGAGAGCCACGCCAAAAGCGAAAACCAGGGCGAACAGCAGCGGCATGTTAATCCCCAACGAAGCCGCCATCTCACGGTTGCTGTTGCCCGCTCGAATCATCATGCCGACCCGGGTTTTATGGATCACGAAATAGAGCAGGCCGGCAATCACCAGGCAGATTGCGGTAACGAACAGCCGATAAACGGGATACGACAGAGTGTCGGTGAGAGGAATCGAATAGTCGAGCAGTTTGGGCACGGCCACACCGTGCACCTCGTCGCCGAACAGGATGCTGCGCAGCTCCTCGAAAACCAAGATCAGCCCGAACGTCAGCAGCACCTGGTAAAGATGGTCGCGCTTATAGAGACGGCTGAAGATAGCGCGTCTCCAGGAGCAAGACCGATGGCGAACGCGATCACGACTGCTGAGCGGAATCGCCAGCCACAGGCTGCCGGTGAGCGTGGCAAGCCAGTAAGCGAGATAGGCGCCCACCATGTAGAAGCTGCCGTGAGCCAGATTGATCACGCCCATGATGCCGAAGATCAAGGTCAAACCGCTCGATAGAAGAAAGAGCAACAGGCCGTATTGGACGGCGTTTAAAAGCTGGATCAGGTAAAACATGATTTTATCGAATTCGAATTTCGAAATTCGAATTTCGAAATTTTATAATTTGCATCCCCGCGCCGGATCGGCGAGCGCTTTGTGGGCGATGCTGACGAAGCGGTTCTCGCGACCGACAACTTTGCGCAGATAGATGTCCTGAATCGGGTTGTGTGCCTTGGACATGGTCCAGGCGCCGCGTGGACTGTCGATCCTGGCTTTCTCCATGGCGGCGATCATTTCCTTGCGCTTGCCGATGTCCCCTTACCGCCTCCAGGCCGATGCTCAAGAAGCAGCGCCGGCGTCATAGCCCTGGACGGCGTAGACGTCGGGGTCGCTCTTGTGCGCTTTGGTATAGGCTGTGCGGAAATCCTTATCGCGTTTGGTGGTTCAGACCGTCGGCGTAATGCAGTGTGGTTTCAAGCCCTTCGGCGGCTTTGTCAACGGCGTCGAGCACGCCGTCGGTGAAAAAGCCCGAGCCGAACAAGCGGAATATTCCTGCGCAGTCCGGCCGCGGCGTAGTCTTTAATAAACTTCGCCGCGCCGCCGCCGGCGAAAAATACGAAGACCGCGTCCGGCTTGAGCGAAGCGATCTCGGTGAGGAGTGCCTGAAATTCCACGTTCGGAAACGGGATCCACAGACCGCGGACCGATTTGCCGCCGGCCTTGATGAATCCCTCGAGTGAAACCGGCCACCGCTTCTTCGCCGGCGCCGTACTTCCACGCGAGCGAGATGACGTTGCGGATGCCGCGATCGGCGAGCACTTTACCCATCGGGTAGGACGGCTGCCAGTTCGAAAAAGAGGTGCGGAAAATGTTCGGCGCGCACAAAGCGCCGGTGGCGGCGTCCAGGCCGGCGTTGGGAATGATCAACAGCGTGTCCGTTTCTTTGGCGATCTTGACCATGCCCATCTGCACGCCGCTGTGCACGGTGCCGACCAGCACGTCGACCTTGTCGCGCTGCACCAGCTTGTTGGTGTTCTCAGGCGCTTTGGCCGGATCGGCTTCGTCGTCAACGGTGAAATATTCCAGCTCGCGGCCGCCGAGTTTGCCACCGCGTTCGTTCACGGCGAGCTTGAAGCCGTTGGTGATGGCGCTGCCGAGTTGCGCGTACGTGCCGGTGTAGGGCAACATGATGCCGATGCGCAGCTTCGGTGATTGCGCCGAGAAGCCGGCTCTCGGCAGCAGGGCGCCGGCCGCGAGCGCGCCGCTGTGGATCAAAAAGCGCCGCCGCGTGAATGCTGCCATCGAGTCTCATTTAAATCCTCCGCTTGAAAGATATTAAGGAGTTCATAAGTGTCCAGCCGGATTGTTCACGGGGTCACATAACAAAAGAACTCTTTAGTAAGCCCATTCTTTAGACGAATGCGGCGGCGATTCAAGCGCGTAATTTGAAGCGTTGAATTTTGCCGGTCGCGGTTTTAGGCAGCTCTGCGATGAATTCGATCCAGCGTGGGTATTTGTACGGCGCAAGCTGAGCTTTGACGTGCTGTTGCAAAACCGCGGTGAGCTCTGGATTTGCCGCTCTACCGGGACGGAGAACGACAAAGGCTTTGGGTTTGATCAAACCGTTTTCGTCCGTGTGGCCGATGACAGCGGCTTCGAGTACCGCGTCATGCGAGGCCAGCGCCGATTCGACTTCGAAAGGCGACACCCATATGCCGCTTACTTTGAGCATGTCGTCGCCGCGCCCGCAATAAGTATAATAGCCGTCTTCGCCTTCGATGTATTTGTCGCCGCTCCTGGTCCACCTGCCCAAAAAAGTTTCGCGGCTCTTGTCGCGATTATTCCAGTAATAAGCGGCGCTCGTGGGTCCGGCGACTTGCAGCTCGCCGATCTCGCCTTTGGCAACGGGCAGCCCATCTTCGCCGACCAAACGGATTTCGTAGCCCTCGACGGGCTTGCCGGAGGTGCCATAACGATTGTCACCGGGCCGGTTAGAGAGAAAAATATGCAGCAGTTCGGTGGAGCCGAGTCCGTCGAGAATATCGACACCGGTAAGCTCATGCCAACGCCGGCCGACGTCGGCGGGCAAGGCCTCGCCGGCGGAGGTGCAACGGCGTAAATTGAGCTCGTTTCGTCGCGGCAATTCGCCACTGGCGAGTAAACCGCTGTACAAAGTTGGCACGCCGTAGAAGATCGTCGGCCGATGATCGCGCAAGATGCTACAGACCGCCGCCGGTGTGGGCCGCTCGCTTAGAAGCACCGTAGTGGCGCCGACCGACAGCGGAAAACTCAGCGCGTTGCCCAGGCCGTAGGCGAAAAATAGCTTGGCCGCGGAGAACACCACATCGGATTCCTCGATGCCAAGTACCGCTTGGCCGTAGAGTTCCGCGGTGCGTGCCATGCTCGTTTGCACATGGACGACCCCTTTGGGAGTGCCGGTGGAGCCCGAAGAGTACAGCCAAAAGCAGGCATCATCGGGTCGCGTCGGCGCGGCGGTAAAAACTCCGTTCGCTTCTGCGGTCAAATTCTGCCAGCGCTTGATAGCGGGACGCTTTGCCACCGGAGACAACGATATGCTTCAAAAACGGCTGCTGATCGAGAATCGTAGCAAAGGCGGCCAGGAGCGCTTCCGATACGATCAAGGCTTGGGCGCGGCTGTCCTGCAGCATAAAATCGAAATCGCTGGCTGTGAGCAGGGTATTGACGGGCACCGGCACGAAACCGGCTTTGATGGCGCCGAGAAATACCGCAGGAAAGTCGATGGTATCGAGCAGGCACAGCATTACGCGTGACTCGAGCGCCAACCCCAAACCGGTGAGAACATTGGCGCAGCGATTCACGCGCTCGCCGAGTTCGGCAAAGCTATAGCTGCCATGCTCATCGACGTAAGCGATTTTCTCGGGCCTGGCGGCGAGATTGCGTTCGAGCAAATCCGCCGCGGCGTTGTAATGCCGAAGTGTGATCGCCGGCGTTATCTGAGGATCCGCCATTTTCCAGTTGTCCCCAGCAGCCCGTGGTGAAAGTTTGACTGCATTCGACGGACGATGCATCCCTGCTGGCTGCGTTGCTCCTCGCTCAAATATTCCCCGATATTCTCGGTCGTCGCGCCTTGCCATCAGGGCGCCTCGCCCGTCTCGATGCGACGCCACACTTTCACCACGGGCTGCTAGCGTGGTGCGGCAAACGAAAATCGGAACATAATTCTCAAAAGGCGGTCCAGGCAAGCTGCAATCAATCCTTAGCTTTCTACTACGGAAGTTGACCGTCCGGCAACGTCTCTAACAGGCCGGGTATTTACCGAAGCGGATCGAGGTGCCAGGCTATTGAGCCTTAATCTCGTCAAAATTCGAAATAGCGTGTCCCGGCCCTCTCGGCTTACGAGAAATCTCTTAGGTATCCTTGCAATATTAAGTGAGCCTTGTTACACGCCGGGACATGACTTTGACGCTCCCAAAGAGTGTGCCTTCGTTGCTCTGTTACGGCGTCTTTCGCGCGCCGCCGGCGATCGCGCCGGCATCACCCGTGCAGCGAGTCACCCATGCGATCTTGACCTGCGCCGATACAATGAGGATGGCGACTCTAGCCTGTTTGCTCATCGGACTTTTTTACGCCGCGTCCAGTGCGCTCGCTGCTGCGCCGGCGCTGCAAAAGAGCAAGCAAGAAGCGCAAGCCAGGGGTTACGTATTTCTTTCCAGCCACGACGAGATCGTCAAGCTCGCGAAACTGGAAGCGCGGGTTGAGGGCATCATCTCGCTCGATCCGGATACCTTCGGGCCGTTGATCAAAGCGTTCAGAAGCAGATATCCGTTTCTCGATCTGAGGCTTCGCGAAGTGACCGGCACCGAAGCGACCCAGCGCTTTCTTTTGGAAGTTCAGAGCGGCACGGCGCAGGCCGACTTCACCTACATCAGCGAAGATTTTTATAAAGGATTCATTACGCGTGGTAAGAAGTTCGACATCCTCGGCATGGCCGAGCAAGGGGTTTTGTCGATACCGCTCAAGATGATTGACCCGCTATCGCGCAAGGCGATCTCGGCGGCGACGATATTCGCTGCCGTTGCTTTCAACAAATGCCTCCTCGAAGCCGGCAAGGTCCCTGAGCGCTGGGAGGACTTCTTGAAGCCCGAGCTCAAGGGAAAAAAATTCTTCGTCGATATCCGACCTTTTCATTATCAATCCTTTGCCGCCGGCGCCGGCGAAGAATGGATGCTCGACTATGCGCAAAAGATCGCAGCCCAGGACCCCGTCTGGATCAGAGGCGCGAGCCGGGTGCTCACCCAGATCGCGGCGGGCGAGTACCTGTTACATTCGGGAATCAATTATCACAGCACCATGAGAGCAAAGGAGAAAGACAAAACCGGCTGCCTGGAGTTGAAAATCATCGAGCCGGTGCCCGTGCGCTTATCTGAACCGCAAATGATCGTCGAGACAGCGAAGCATCCGCACGCCGCGCTGCTCTGGCTGGAGTTTCTCGCCGGCAGCGAAGCTCAAGCGATCATCGACAAACATGAGCCGCTGAAATCTTCCATCTATTCGTCGGCTTCGGCGGTGGAAAAAATCATCCGCGGCAAGAAAATCTGGCTCAAGGACTGGAACCACTATGAGAAAGGACCCGATTGGATGGGCATGGCGGTAAAGGCCTTCGGCTTTCCCAAGGCGGGACCTTAGAGCGCGCTCTTCGCGGCGCTAAAAATTTGCTGGATCGGAGTCTATCGATGGAAACACATCGGTTGTCAGGAAAGTACGCGATCGCGGGATTGGGCATGGTCGTCGGCGTGCCGGAGAAGGAATTAGCAAGACGCCAGGCGGAGGTTCCAGGCCATCCGATGTTGGAACACGCGATTCCCTCACCCGTGCTCGACCTCTCGGCCAAGGATCTTGAAGCTGAAGCCGCGCGCCGCGCCATCGAAGACGCGGGCCTGCTCAATAAAGATATCGACGGCGCCGTCCACGTCCACGGTGGACCGCGCAGCGGCCGTGGAGTCGTCGAGCACATGGACGCGTTTCCGCGCATGTTGGGATTGCCGGTCAATTTCTACTATCACTGCGGCCGCGGCGGCGGCTGGGGCACCATCGGCATCGTCACCGCTTTGTCGTTTCTCGAATTGGGCTTGGCAAAATACGTTGTCATCGCCGGGTCGCGCGAAGATTGGACGCGGAGCCACAGAAAAGACGTTCGCGACCAGGGAGTACGCGGCCAGGTCAATCTCGCGACCGTCGCCGGCATGTGGGGTCCGACTTTTGGCCGCACCGCCGCAGCGCACGATCACAGCATGTTTGCCGCGCGCCATAAACATGAATATGGCACAACCGAGGAACAGTTCGGCGCCGGAGCGATCCAGTTGCGCGCTTGGGCGTGCAAGAATCCCTTGGCGTATATGTACGGCCGCCCGGCGACGATGGCCGACTATCTCGCCTCGCCGAAGTACATCGAGCCCTATCATCTGATGGATATGGCGGTGACTACGGATGGTGCCGTCGCCTTCGTGCTGACTTCGACCGAGCGCGCGCGCGACTGCGCCAAGCCGCCGGTTTCAGTGCTCGGCATCGGCTACGGCGATGCCCAGGGCGGCCAGTGGTGGGAGGGCGCCGCGCACTACACCAGGCTGCCGGTGGCGAAGGCCAAGGAAGCTGCGTTCGGTCAGGCCGGCATCACAGTGAAAGATATCGATGTTGCGCAATTCTACGACTGCTTTACCGCGGAGCTGATTTTTCAGCTCGAAGATTACGGCTGGTGCGCAAAAGGCGAAGGCGGCGCTTACGTCGAAGCCGGCCACATCGGCCCCGGCGGCGACACCCCCGCCAATACCAGCGGCGGGCTGCTCTCGGCCTATCATCTGGCTGACATGACCGGGCTCTCGGAAGCGGTTTTTCAATTGCGCGGCGAGGCCGCCGAGCGACAGATAGCCAATGCGCGCATTTCTTTGGTCACGGGACACGGCGGCGAAGTGTTCGCGCCCGGCATGTGTTCGATCCATACCAGTTTGGTTTTAGGGAGGCCGTGATGGCTTGGACTAAACCGGTTCCAGTCGTTGAGAAGGCGATGAAGCCCTTTTGGGCGGGACTGCAAAGTCACCGCTTGCTGTTAATGAAGTGCGACGAATGCGGCGCCTGGTATTGGCCGGCGACCTACTGCCGCAATCATCGGAACAAACCATTTTTCGGAAGCCTGTCGTGGACCGACGCCAGCGGATGGGGAAAAATTATTTCTTTCAACATCACGCGGGTCGCCATGCGCCCGGCTTTCAAGGATGACACGCCGTATGTTTATGCGTTGATTCAACTCAGCGAGGGGCCGATGATTTCGAGTAACATTATCAATTGCCCCGTAGAATCTGTCCATATCGATATGCCGGTCCGGGTGGTTTTTCGCGAGGTTGAGGAAATCAGCATGACGATTCCATACTTTGAACCGGCCTAGAACCGGCTCCGTTCGAATGTTCCTGATCCGCATTATTTATAAAAGCTGATCGAGCAGCGAGCCTCTTCGGTCGTGGCCGATGGGCCAACTACCTTATGAAGGTTGGGGGATTGAACGGCTTGACCCGCTTGAACGTTTGAACCAAATTCATGAAGAGGCTCACTCCTCGATTTCCAGCCTCCTCGCCTTTTGTTCGGTGCTAGAATGGGACGTGGGCGAAAGAACGGAGGCGATCGCGGCGCAATGAATGAAAATTGGAAAGCTGATCTACAGCCGCTATTCACGCCGCGCTCGGTCGCCCTCATCGGCGCCTCGGAGTCCTCGTCCAGAGCGCGCGCGCTATTTAATAACCTGACCGAATTTGGCTATAGCGGGAAAATATTCCCGGTGCATCCCAAGCGCGCCGAAGTATTTGGTCTCAAATGTTATCCGAAGGTCACGGATATCGCCGAAACGGTCGATGCCTGCGTCATCGCGATCCCGCGCGACCACGTCATCGCCGCCCTGGAGGGATGCGCTGAAAAAGGCGTGCGCGCAGCGGTGATCGTTTCCGCCGGCTTTGCCGAAGCCTCAGCCGAAGGAAAAGCGCTGCAAGACCGGATCAGACAAATCGCCGAGGCGGCCGAGATCAGAATTTGCGGCCCGAACTGTTTCGGCGTGGCCAATCTCCACGACCGGGTCGCGCTACTCCTCGGCACCGACGTGCGCCATGTACGGCCGGGAAAGATCGGACTGGTATTTCAAAGCGGCGGACTTTTGAACCTGACCTTGCTCGCCGCCTGGGACCGCGGCTGGGGCGTCGGCTATGCGATTTCCTGCGGCAATGAAGCGGTCATCGATGTCGCGCATTACGCGGACTATCTCGTCCGTGAAGAGCGTACTCGAGTTATTGGTATTCTTACCGAGGGGATAAAAGATCCCGAGAGATTTCTCCAGGCGGCAAAGTCAGCCGCTGAACTTGAAAAGCCGATGATCGTTTTGAAAATCGGCAAGTCGGAAAAAGCCGTGAAAGCGGCCCAGGCCCATACCGGAACCCTGGTGGGCTCAGATTCGGTTTATGACGCAGTCTTCAAGCAGTACGGCGTGGTGCGGGTCGATGATCTCGATGACTTTATCGAAACCGTCGAGCTTTTTTCGAAACGCAAGAAGTTAAGCGGCGGGCGTTTAGGATTTATCGCGCCCTCGGGCGCGGAGTGCGGGCTGATTGCCGACATTGCCGCGGACAGCGGGATGGATCTGCCGGAGTTTTCCGCGAAAACGATCGACCGGCTGAAGCAAGTGCAATCGCCGTTTCTCTCGATTCGCAACCCGATGAACGCGCCGGAGCAGTACACGCGCAGCGCCGAGATCTTTAACCGCTGCATCGGCGCGCTGCTCGATGATGAAAACATCGATATCTTGGGTCTCAGGCTGCCGTTGCCGCGTTTGCGAGAAGACCAAAACGTTGTCAACCGATTCGCTGATCTGGTTACCGCAAGTGAAAAGAGCGACAAGCTCCTGATCGTGTTTTCGCGCGCGTCGGTAAGCTTGCCTGAGTATTGGCGCCGGCTCCTCGGCGCGCACGAGATCCCTTTTCTCTTGGAATACCGCAAAGGATTCAAGGCGCTAAAATCCTTGCTCAACTATCAGCGCTTCATTGACCGAGACCGATCACCGCTCGATCGGCCGCCCGAAGTGGCTGTAGACATCGACAAAGTAAAGGGCATGCTGCAAAGTTTCGGTCCGAAACTGACGGAACGCCAGAGTAAGCAGATTCTTGCCGAGTATGGCATTCCGGTCGCAATGGAAGCTCTCGCAACCGACGCCGAAAAAGCCGCCGGCATCGCCCGAACGATAGGCTATCCGGTGGTTCTCAAGATCGAGTCGTCGGAGATCGCGCACAAGACCGAGGCCGGCGCGGTCGAGATCAACATAAACGGCGACGCCGAAGTGCGCGCCGCCTTCAATCGCATCATCAGCAAAGCGCGGGCGTACAATCCGCTGGCGGCGATCAGCGGCGTGTTAGTCCAAGAAATGCTGCGCGGTGGCCGAGAGATCATCATCGGCATGACCCAAGACCCGCAATGGGGGCCTGCGGTTGTCCTCGGTTTAGGCGGAGTCCTGGTTGAAGTCTTGAAAGATATCTCTCTCCGGGTCGCGCCCTTGAGCAGATTCGATGTCGCGGAGATGCTGAATGAATTAAGGGGTGCAAGCATCTTAAAGGGTTTCAGAGGCCGAGCCGCGGCCGATATCAACGCGATCATCGATATCGCTTTACGTTTCTCGCAGCTCTCTGTCGATCTGAAAAACGATCTTGACGAGATCGACATCAACCCACTGCTGGTTTTCGACAACGGCAAAGGCGCCAGGGTCGTTGACTGTCTGATAACGCGCCGTTAGCGCAAGAAAGTTTTCGGGCGGGAGTGCTTTCATGATCGCCCGTCTTGGTGCGACGCCGCACTTTCATCACGGGCTGCTAGCCGCCGAACAGTTCACGAAATTCTTTGACATGCTGGGTATAGTGATCGCCGAGCTCGGGCGGAATCGGCAAGAGCTTTAAGTTTTTCGACTGCATTTTGGTATCGATGCCCGGGCGTGCCGGGGTTCTACCGATGGCCAAGACCGTCTGCTGTCCTTCTTTTGATAACACGAAGTCGATGAACAGTTTTGCTGCGTTGGCATGGGGCGCTTTGGTTGACACGCCGATGGGATGGAGCGAAACGGTAATAGGATCGAGGGTGGTAACCCAATCCACCGGCGCGCCCTGTTCTTTCATGCGCTCGATGCGATGGGCGAGCACCATGCCCATGGGAAACTCTCCAGCCGCCATGAGTTGCGCGATCAGAGTTTGCCCGCCACGCATTTGAATATCCTGTTTGGCCAACGCCTTCATATAGTTCTGAGCGCGTTCGCGTCCCCAGGCTAAATGCATCGCGCCGTACCATGAATACATGCCGTCATCGAGGGCGATCTTGCTTTTCCATCGCGGCTGAAGCAGATCTTCCCAGCTTTTCGGCGCCTGCTCTCTGGGCACCTGTTTGGTATTGAAGCCGATGACGTTGTAGGCATCGAAATAGTCGACCCAGTAACCTTTAGGATCTTTAAAACCGGCGGGATAAGCGTTGCTCTCGGGGGACATGTAAGGTTGGATAAAATTGCCTCTGACCAGCATCTGGGTTTCCACGCCGCGCACCGCCACCAGATCAAAATAGACTTTGCCGGCGCGCGCCTCGTTAAGAATGCGGTTGAACAGGCGCGCCGAGCCGGCGTTGACAAACTCGGTCTTGATGAACGGATACTTTTTATTGAAGACGTTGAATAGGCCTCTCACATCCTCGATGCTGGTCGAGGTATACCACATGAGAGCGCCCTCTTTTTTGGCGCCCTCGATGAGTTTCGAAGTGTGGCCATCCTGCGCGCCGGCACGCTTGGACGATGCCGGATGTACCAGGAGCGCGGCGAGCAGAGCCATGCTGCAAATGAGTATTTTCAAGCTTGGCGTCATAATTCTCTCCTAGATGACGCGAACGGCCGAGCGATGTTTAGTCGGAGCGGTCAAAACTATCTGAGATTTTCCGTTTATGCTGACCCTTCCACCAGGCTCGGGATTAAAGGCTGTCGAGGGACCCCTCTGTCCTGAGGCCCGCAGAACGGCCGACGTCTGAGCGTAGTCGAACATTCATGGCGAATCATCATAACTGGGTCTATATGCCGATAGATCACGATCGCTGGATCCCAGCGCTTAGGTTACTGATCAGCCTGGGGCGTGGTACCTGAAAACCGATAACCGATCACTGAGTCGTCATGGCTTCTCGAAGCGGCCGTCTGACTGATACGTGTCGCGTTCGTAGGCGGTGATGATCTCCTGGACGAGATGGTGGCGCGCCACGTCTTTTTCGGTAAAGGTCACGAAGCGAATGCCGGGTATGCCTTTTAAAATGCGCCATGCTTCCTTGAGCCCCGACGGTTTACCCGCAGGCAAATCGATCTGCGTTGCGTCGCCGGTGATTACCGCCTTGGAGCCGTAGCCCAGGCGCGTCAGAAACATTTTCATCTGCTCTGGGGTGGTATTTTGCGCTTCGTCGAGAATCACGAAAGAATCGTTCAACGTGCGTCCGCGCATGAACGCAAGCGGCGCGACTTCGATGGTGCCGCGTTCTACCAGTTTGCGCGCGCGGTCGAAATCCACCATGTCATGAAGCGCGTCATAAAGCGGGCGCAAGTAAGGGTTCACTTTTTCGGCGAGATCGCCCGGCAAAAAGCCGAGCTTCTCGCCGGCTTCCACAGCCGGGCGCGTCAAAATAATGCGCACGCAGTTATTTTTCATTAACTCCGCCACCGCCATCGCCATGGCGAGATAAGTTTTACCTGTTCCCGCCGGACCTATGCCGAAGACAATGTCGTGATTGCGGATGGCATCGATATAAGACTTTTGAGCGATGCTCTTGGGGGTGATGGTGCGCTTGTGCGCGGAAATATAGATGGTGTCGAGGAAAATATCCTGGAGCCTGGCGCGGCCATCGCCGCTTAGAATGCGAATCGCGTAATCGACGTCGCTGGCGTAAACGGGATAACCTTTCTCCAGCAGGCTATAGAGCTGGCGCAGGATCTGCCCCGCTAGTTCAACCTCCAGGGGATCGCCCTCGATCTCGATCGATGAGCCGCGCACGCGAATTTTGGCCTGCAGCGCATGCTGGATGATTTTTATGTGCTGATCGTGTTGTCCGAGCAGGTCACGAAACAAGTGTGGATCGTTGAAGTCAAGCCGGTTGCTTTCAACTTTGCTCAATATGCTGGTAACTTTTTCGCTTTCGTCTTTCACTCGCACTCTCCTATGAACTGCATAATAATTTCGCGGGTGCGCGGCCGGTTGTCGAAATCGAGGAGAACTACCTGCTGCCAGGTGCCGAGCGCCAGCGCGCCGTTGTCAACCGGGATCGCCAAGGATGGGCCAAAAAGCGCAGCGCGCAGGTGGGAAAAACCATTGTCGTCGCCCCAGCGGTCGTCGTGATGGTATCTTCTGCCGGAGGGGATCAACTGTTCGACAAATTCTCTCAGGTCCTGCAGGAGGCCCGATTCGTATTCGATGGTTGTCAGAGCGGCGGTGGAACCTGAGACGAAAAGGGTTACCTGGCCGCGCGCGACTTTTTCTTCGGCGAGCTGGCTTCTAACTTTAGCAGTGATGTCGATGATGTCGCAGAAACCCGAGGTCTTCTCTGAAAGCTTCTTGGTGCAAATCTTTGTCACGCGATTTAGTCGGGCGTCGGCGTTGCCGGGCAACCGGAGCTGGAAAGAGCTCGGCACTCATGCGCCGCAGTAGCGCTGCTTGGAGTCAATCGCGCAACATCATTGCGCGGCCCGGATGAGCTCTTCGGCGCGCTTTAACGCGGCGCCAATCTGGCCGGGCTCTTTGCCGCCGGCCTGGGCAAAGTCCGGGCGACCACCGCCGCCGCCGCCGACCATGCGGGCCAGCTCCTTGACCATGTTTCCAGCATGAAATTTCTTTAGCAGGTCCTTACTAACAGACGCAACCAGATTGACATTGGTGTCGCTGGCACTGGCGAGGACGACTACGCCGGAGCCGAGTTTTTCTTTCAATTGATCGGCGATATCGCGGAGCTGGCGCGGCTCGAGCCCGTCGATCCGGCTGACCAGTATATTGGCCCCGTTCAGCGACTGCTTTTTAGCGAGTAGCTCGGAAATCTGATTCTTTTCGAACTGGCCGCGTAGTTTTTCGAGTTCCTTTTCCAGTTCCTTCTGGCGTTCCAAGACTTTTTTGACTCGGTCGATGGCGTCGTCAACACCGCCGCGCAGCAGTGCGCCAATTTCTTTGAGGCGCTGTTCATAGCTGCCAATCAAGTCCAGGGCGCCTTCGCCGGTAAACGCCTCCACCCGGCGCACGCCGGCAGCGACGCCGCTTTCGAAGGGAAGTTTGAAAAGCCCAATCTCCCCTGAACGGGAGACATGAGTGCCGCCGCAAAGCTCGGTAGAGATATCGCCGATCTTCACCACCCGCACGCGGTCGCCATACTTGTCGCCGAAGAAAGCCAATGCGCCGGCGCCGAGCGCCTCCTGGTAGTTCATCTCGTTGATGCTGACGCCGGCGTCCTCGCGCACGTGTTGGTTGACCTGAGCTTCAATCCGGGCGAGCTTTTCATCAGGAATCGGACCGCTATGATGGAAATCGAAGCGCAGTCTGTCCGGCGCGACCAATGAGCCGGCCTGGCGGACATGATCGCCAAGCTCGCGGCGCAACACCGCGTGGAGAATATGGGTAGCGGAATGATTGAGCCTGATTCTTTGGCGATGCTTGGCATCCACCGCCAACCGCACCTGATCGCCTACTTGCACGCGCCCTTTTTTCAAGCGTGCGCGATGCGCGGTGAGTTGCGGTGTGGGATGATGCGTGTCGATGACTTCGACGAGATCGCCGCGCGCGGTTTGAATCGTGCCGCGATCACCTACCTGGCCGCCGGATTCGCCGTAAAAAGGCGTCTCGGCCGTCAGGATTTCGATTTCCTCTCCCTCAAGCGCCTCCTGCTTGGCGGCGCCGTTATGGTAAATCGCGAGCACGGTGGACTCGCCCTGCAGGCGATCATAACCTATGAAACAGACTGGCTGGTCGAGCTGAATCCGTGATTCCATGCTGGCGGCTTCGCGCGCTTCGCGGCCGCGGTTTTTCTGCTCCTCCATCAGTTTTGTAAAGCCGGCTTGATCGACGGTGATGTTTTCGCTGCTCAAGATGTCCTCGGTAAGGTCCAGAGGAAAACCATAGGTGTCGTAGAGCTTGAAGGCGACGTCACCCGCCAGAGTCTGCTGTTTTGCGGCTTTCAGTCTGGATGTGGCATCTTCCAGCAATATCAGGCCGCGGTCCAATGTCTCGCCGAAGCGTTCCTCTTCGGCGCGGATCATTTCAGCGATGCGCTGTTTTTCCAGGGGCAGTTCCGGATAGGCATCCCCCATTACAGACACCACGGCGGTGGCGACCTGGTGCAGAAATGGTTCTTTCAAGCCGATCAGCCGGCCATGGCGGGCGGCTCTCCGGAGCAAACGGCGTAGCACATAACCGCGTCCCTCGTTGCTCGGCACCACCCCATCCGCAATCAAAAAACTGACGGCGCGAGCGTGATCGTCAATGACGCGAAATGAAATATCGGCCGCCGGATCGGCGCCGTATCTTTTACCACTCAAAGTTTCGGTCGTCGCGGTCAACTTGCGCATGAAGTCGACATCGTAATTTGACAAAACCTTTTGCAAGACTGCGCTAATCCGCTCAAAACCCATGCCGGTGTCGACGTGCTTGGCCGGTAACTCGCTCAAGCTCCGGTCGTCGTGGCGGTTGTACTGGATGAAAACCAGGTTCCAGAGCTCGATATAACGGGCGCAGTCGCCGTTGACCTTGCATTCATGGGATGGGAGCCCCTGTTTATCGCAGGCCGCGGGACCGCGATCGAGATGGATCTCGCTGCAGGGACCACACGGGCCGGTCTCGCCCATCTCCCAAAAGTTCTCTTTGTCACCGAAGCGGCGAATGCGCTCCATCGGCAGACCGCTGATTTTCGCCCAGAGTTTTTCCGCCTCGTCGTCATCGACATAGACCGTCGCCCAAAGCTTATCTTTGGGGAGGCCCCACTCCTTGGTGAGCAGCTCCCAGGCCCAATCTATGGCCTCGGCCTTGTAGTAGTCGCCGAAGGACCAGTTGCCAAGCATCTCGAAAAGAGTGTGGTGATAGGTATCTCTCCCGACCGCTTCCAAGTCATTATGTTTGCCGCTGATGCGCAGGCATTTCTGGGCGCTGGCGGCGCGGCCATACGGTAAGCGTTCCTGTCCGAGAAAAACGTTCTTAAACTGCACCATGCCGGCGTTGGTAAAAAGTAAGGTAGGGTCTTTGTCCGGCACCAGCGAAGAACTGCGCACGACCGTGTGCCCCTGCTTGCTAAAATAATCGAGAAAAGATCTGCGAATTTCGTTACCGGTGGTCATCTCGTTGATCAATCTTCGTTTTGGCCTAACACGTCTAATATTACTGTTTCACTGTAGCCGCGGCGTTGCAAGAAAGCCGCCGCGCGCCGCAAGGTTCTGGTATCAGCCAGCGATTCGCGGCCGAATTGCCTCTGCATAAGCGCGCGCGCTTGCCGGCTCTCGCGATCGCCGGCGAAAATTTCTGCCAGGGTACTGTGAATCAGCGCATCATCAATGCCTTTGGTACGCAGTTCCTGCTCGATTCGGTGCGGACCGTAACCCCGGCCATGAGCGCGCGAGGACGCCCAATCCCGGGCAAAACTCTGGTCGCCGGCGTAGCGTGATGCGCGAAGCTTTTTAAGAATTTCTAGGACTAGAGCGGGCGAACAGCCGTGGTTTTTTAGATGTCCGGCGATTTCCGCTTCGCTGCGCGCGCGCGGCGCAAGAAAGCGCAGCGCTGCATTGAGCGCCTCATTTGAGACATCGGCCGGCTTGGAGCTGACGCGCGACGGTTTCAGAGCTGTTCTAAGCCTTTTGCGGCACCTTGCCGTGGCCCTTTTTATCTGCTGCCGGTGCCGGCGCTTCCGCTTCGAGTTTTTTCAGCCCGGACTTTTCCATGACTCTGGCCATAATCTGCGCCGCGCTATCAGGATGGTCTTTTAAAAATTGCTTCGCCGCTTCGCGCCCCTGGCCGATGCGCTCGCTGCCAAAGGAGTACCAGGCGCCGCTTTTTTCAATAATCCCCATTTCGCTGCCGAGATCGACTATTTCGCCGTCGCGAGAGATGCCCGTGCCATAGAGGACATCGAATTCTGCTTCTTTGAACGGCGGCGCCATCTTGTTTTTGACTACTTTCACGCGCGTACGCCCGCCGACGATGCTGTCACCGTCTTTGAGCGCCCCGGTGCGTCTGATGTCCATGCGCACCGAAGCATAGAACTTGAGCGCGTTGCCGCCGGTGGTGGTCTCGGGGTTGCCGAACATAACACCGATTTTCATACGAATCTGGTTGATGAAGATGACCACAGTATTGGACCGGGAAATCGTCCCGGTAAGCTTACGCAAAGCCTGGGACATCAGCCGCGCCTGGAGTCCCATGTGAGCATCCCCCATCTCACCCTCGATCTCCGCTTTCGGCACCAACGCAGCTACGGAATCCACGACCAGGACATCGATAGCGCCGCTGCGCACCAGGGTTTCGGCTATCTCCAAAGCTTGCTCGCCGTGGTCCGGCTGGGAGATTAACAAATCGTCGGTTTTCACTCCGAGCTTTTGCGCATAGCCGAGATCCAGCGCATGCTCGGCGTCGATGTATGCTCCCATGCCGCCCTTCTTTTGGGCCTCGGCGACGATATGCAGTGCCAGGGTGGTTTTCCCGGAGGACTCGGGGCCGTAGATCTCAATCACCCGGCCGCAGGGCACTCCGCCGATGCCGAGCGCAATGTCGAGGCCGAGAGAGCCCGTGGAAATCACCGGATGATCCTTTGGCCTTCCGGCTTCGCCGAGTTTCATAATCGCGCCTTTGCCGAATTGTCGTTCGATCTGGCTTACGGCGAGTTCGATGGCCTTATCCCGATTGACGTCCATTAGTCGTTATCCTCCTTGGACATTGCGTTTACGCAATCGTGACTGGTTCTTAACCGCACGCTCTTGAGCGGCCGATATTCCACGCCGCCCGGTGTCAATATGCTTTGGAAGAGGTTGACTTCAGCCACTCTGGAATTGCCGAAATCGCTAGCCCGCCAAGTCTCCAGCGCTTGCCCGAGCTCAGGGCTGCTGCGTTTGCCTTCGCGCCAGCGGCCAATGGTGAGGTGAGGCTTGAAGGCGCGCTGCTCTTTTGCAAAACCGAGCGGCCCGAGCGCTACTTCAACTCTCTCCACCAACGCCGCCAACCGTTTTCCTTCGATGCCGACCCAGAGCATGCGCGGCCGTTTTACGTCCGGGAATACCCCTAATCCTTTAGCATTTATGGTGCAGCGCGGAAAGAGGGATAACGCTTGTGCGAGCGCATCGCCGAGCGATTCAACTTGATGCTCGTCAATGGCGCCGAGAAATTTCAGGGTTAGATGCCAATTGGAGCGGCGCGTCCAGCGGATGTCGGGAATCTTTGCTCCCAGTCCATGCGTGACATCAGCAATGCGCTGAATAACGCCTCGGTCGATTTCAACGGCAATGAAGGCTCGTATCACAAGATTGCTCGCGCGCAGTAGTTCAAAGTTCAAGGTTCCAAACTTCAAGGTTATGGATCCGAATCCGGACATTGAACTTTGAACCATTGAACCGCCTGCTAAAGCAGGCTCAGGCGCAGCCAGTTGAGGGCCGCCTGAGACGTCGCGGTGATAATCCGTTGGCGCTCGCCATCGAACTGAAACCGGCGGGCCTCATGAAAGTTATCCTGATCGATGCTGATCCACACCGTGCCCACGGGCTTTTCGCTACTGCCGCCGCTCGGACCCGCGACACCCGTGACGCTGAGCCCGATGCCGGCGCCGGTTCTTGCGCGGATTCCATGTGACATTTCAAGAGCTGTTTCCCGGCTAACCGCGCCATGGAGCTCGAGAGTTTCGGGCTCAACCCCGAGGAACAGCACTTTCGCTTCGTTGGAATAGGTCACCGCGCCGGCGAGGTAATAAGCTGAGCTGCCGGCGATTCGAGTAATACGGTGGCTGAGGTAACCGCCGGTGCACGATTCAGCCAGTGCCAAAGTTCTCTGCTTTGCCAGCAACAAATCGCCGACGACTTCCTCCAGAGTTCGGTCGCCTTCAGCGTAGATGTGAGAGCCTAAGACAGCTCGCACTCGATCTCGCAGGTGTAACGATTCCCGATCCGCCGCCGAATCAATCGACAACCGCAAAGTTAGGTCCGGATAGTTCTCAATGATGGAGAAGCGTGCATTATGGCCCAAATCAATGCCCGCCACTAAGCCGGCCAGCTCCCTGCGAGACAAGCCGCAGATTTTAAAAACGCGAGCATTGCTGAGCTCATCACAGGCATCGGAAAGCGGCGGTTGTTTGCTCAAAACGAACTCCAATAGACCAACGCGTACCAGGCTTGCGAGAGTATATGCGCCGGTGATTACACCGTCGACACGATGCCGAAAAAACCGCCCGGCAGCTTTTCGGCCGTGGCGGCCGGAACACTAACGGTATTAAAGGAACCGCGCGGTAACTTTGTCTCACATGCGGCGGGCACTCCCGCTCCAAACCTTCGCTCTCACGTTAACTCTTCCGCTCTTCACCGGCAAACATCCTTAATCACGGGATTCCATTCGACCGACTTGAGAGAGGTCATAGCGGTTTCCAGATAGCGAGCAAAGATGGCGACCGGCGCAGCGTATTCGCTGCTCAGTCACCTCAGAGACCATCGGCAGGATCTGTTCAGTGCCAAGTTTGAGTGTTGCTTTACGCTTTTGACCGGTTGTTGCGCCAATACGCTCTATAAGTATTGGCTCACATGGCTGTGTTTACACGAACTTCACAAAATTTCCTTTGACATAGGCTAACGAACTGGAATAAGTCTTTTCATAAAGCATCTCTCGACGACAGCTCATGGATGAGAAGTCAGATCGAAGAGCGCAGCTTACCAACCGGCACCAAGATCAAGTCAACGGCGCGCCAAATAACCATATAACGCCTCCGTCGCTATCGCTGCCCAAGGGTGGTGGAGCGATACGTGGGATAGGGGAGAAGTTCGCCGCGAATCCAGTCACCGGCACCGGTTCGATGACGGTGCCGATAGCGACGAGCCCAGGGCGGTCCGGCTTTGGGTCCACAGACTTTCATTATCCTATGACTCCGGCGCGGGCAACGGGCCGTTCGGTTTCGGTTGGAGCCTTTCTCTGCCAGCCATCACACGCAAGACCGACAAGGGCTTGCCGAGATATCAAGACGCGGAAGAGTCGGATGGATTTATTCTGTCCGGCGCCGAAGATCTTGTGCCTGTTCTGGTGGAGTCCAACGGCCAATGGCAACCGGAGGTTCTTCCCCCGCGTATAGTGGACGGAAGGAGCTATCAGCATCCAGCGCTACCGCCCGCGCATCGAGGGTCTGTTTGCGCGTATCGAGCGCTGGACCAACCAGAACGATGCCACCGACAGCTACTGGCGTTCGATCTCCAAGGACAACATCACCACCTGGTACGGCAAGACTACTGAAAGCCGCATCGCCGATCCTGCCGATCCCGCGCATGTCTTCAGTTGGCTGATATGCGAGAGCCACGACGACAAGGGTAACGCCATTGTCTACGAGTATAAGGAAGAAAACTCCGACGGCATCGATCTCGTGCAGGCCCATGAGCGAAACCGCACTGAGACGACACGCTCCGCCAATCGCTATTTGAAGCGCATAAAATACGGCAACCGCGCGCCGTATTTTCCGATACTTGCACCCAATGAAGCGCCGACCCCCCAGCCGGTCGAATGGCTGTTTGAAGTGGTGCTCGACTACGGCGAGCATGATTTGAACCAACCGACGCCCGACGATTCCAAGCAATCGTGGGCGGTTCGCCGCGATCCATTCTCCAGCTACCGCGCAGGATTCGAGGTGCGGACGTACCGTCTGTGCCAGCGGGTGCTGATGTTCCATCATTTTGCCGAGGAGCTCGGCACCCAGGACTATCTGGTGCGCTCCACCGATTTCACCTATAGCTACGAACAGGAGCCCGCCGATCCGCGCAATCCGATCTTTTCCTTTCTGCTTTCGGCGATCCACTTCGGCTACAAGCTTCAGGCGGACGGCTCCTATCTCAAGAAATCGCTGCCACCGTTGGAGTTCGAGTACACGCAACCGGTCGTTAGCGAAGCGATCCACGAGGCAGATCCGGAGAGCCTGGCCAACCTGCCCTACGGACTTGATAACGGTCACCATCAGTGGGTGGACCTCGACGGCGAAGGGTTATCGGGTGTGCTGACCGAACAAGCCGAGGGGTGGTTCTACAAGCGCAACTTGAGTCCGGTCAACGGATATACGGAAGAGGGTAAAGAGAACATTGCCGTGCGCTTCGGGGCCATCGAACGAGTCGTAGAAAGACCGTCCCTCGCTGAGATCAGCGGCGGCCGCCAGCAGTTCCTCGACCTGGCCGGCGACGGCCAACTCGATCTGGTTGAACTTACGGGAGCGACTCCCGGATTTTACGAACGCAGTCACGAAGAAAGTTGGGGCTCGTTCAGCGCCTTCACTTCTTTGCCGGTTTTGAACTGGAACGATCCCAATCTCAAGTTCGTCGACCTCACGGGTGACGGCCACGCCGACATTTTGATCAGCGAAGACGAAGCTTTTTGCTGGTATCCATCCTTAGCGGAACTTGGTTTCGCATCGGCGGAAAGAGTTCAGAAGGCGTTGGACGAAGAAGAAGGGCCGCGTCTGGTCTTTGCCGACGCCACCCAGTCCATCTACCTCGCCGATTTTTCTGGCGACGGCCTCACCGACCTCGTGCGCGTTCGCAACGGCGAAGTGTGCTACTGGCCCAATCTCGGCTACGGCCGCTTCGGCGCCAAGGTGACGATGGACAATGCGCCGTGCTTTGACGCCCCCGACTTGTTCGATCAACGTCGCATCCGGCTGGCTGATATCGACGGTAGCGGGGTCACCGATATTATTTATCTGGGCGGTGATGGTGTCTATCTTTACTTTAATCAATCGGGCAACAGCTGGAGCCCGGCGCGTCACTTAGATGCCTTTCCTGCTATCGACAGTCTGGCCTCCGTGCAAGCCGCCGATCTGCTGGGCAACGGCACCGCCTGCCTGGTGTGGTCCTCGCCGTTACCCGGCGCCGCCGAAAACGCGCTGCGCTATATCGACCTAATGGGTGGCCAGAAGCCGCATCTGCTGGTCAAGTCGGTAAACAATCTGGGCGCGGAGACCCACGTACACTACGCGCCGTCGACAAAGTTCTATCTCGCCGACAAGCTTGGCGGGAGACCCTGGATCAGCAAGATTCCGTTTCCCGTTCACGCGGTCGAGCGGGTCGAGATCTACGACCGCATCAGCCGCAACCGATTCGTGACGCGCTACGCCTATCACCACGGTTACTTTGACGGTATCGAGCGGGAGTTTCGGGGTTTTGGCCTGGTGGAGCAGTGGGACACCGAGGAGTTTGCGGCGCTCAGCCAAAGCCAGGAGTTTCCCACAGGAGACAACGTCGATGAGTCTTCCCATATTCCGCCGGTATTGACCAAGACCTGGTTCCACACCGGGGTCTATGTCGGGGGGGATCACGTCTCCAATTTCTTTGCCGGCTTGCTGGACGGCAACGACATGGGCGAGTACTACCGCGAGAGCCCCAACGATGAAGAAGTGCAGAAACTGCTGCTTGACGATACCGTACTGCCGACCGGATTGATGCTGGAGGAGGAGCGCGAAGCCTGCCGCGCGCTGAAGGGCGCCATGCTGCGCCAGGAGGTCTATGCGCTGGACGGCACAGAAGAAAAGCAAGCGCATCCCTACGTCGTCACCGAGCAGAACTTCACCATCAGATGCCTGCAGCCGGAAGCCGCTAACAAACACGCCGTCTTTTTCACCCATGCCCGTGAGGCCCTTACTTATCAGTATGAACGAAATCCCGAAGATCCGCGTATCGGCCACGCCTTGACGTTGGAGGTCGACGACTTTGGCAACGTGCTCAAGTCTGCCGCCGTGGGTTATGGACGGCGCCGCCCGGATATGACGCTATCGGTGGAAGACCAGACCAAACAATCTCCGCTATTGATCACCTACAGCGAGAACGCGTTCACCAACTCCATCTTGGATGACGATGTGTATCGCACCCCTCTGTCCTGTGAAGCCCGCACCTATGAGTTGACTGCTTTCAAGCCGGAGAACAACGCAACGTGGTTTAGCTTCGATGAATTGGCGCGCAATAACTTTGCCGTGCTGGCATCGGCGGAGGAGATCCCCTATGAGGAGACGGCGGACAGCGTCACAAAGCAGAAACGGCTGATCGAGCATGTGCGCATCCTGTACCGTCCCAACGATCTCGGGCTGTCGCAAAACGATCCCTTGATGTTACTGCCGTTGGGCGCGCTGGAATCTTTGTCGATCCTCGGCGAGAGCTACAAGCTCGCATTGACTCTCGGGTTGATCGCAAAAACGTATGGCGGCAAGGTAACCGACTTGATGCTCGAAGACGAAGCCCGTTATGTGCGACTCGCAGATAACGACGGCTGGTGGATACCCTCAGGGCGCAGTTTCTTCTCGCCTGGCACCGACGATGATGCGGCGACAGAACTTGCTAATGCCAGAGATCACTTTTTTCTGCCGCACCGCATACGCGATCCGTTTCATCGAGAAGGTTTCAGCACCGAAAGCCCCGTTACTTACGACGTCTACGACTTGCTCGTAACTCAAACCCGTGACGCCCTGGACAATCGAGTAATAGCACGGAATGACTACCGTGTTCTCCAACCGGACTTGCTAACCGATCCCAACGGCAATCGGAGCGAGGCGGCATTCGATACGTTGGGAATGCTGGTGGGTACGGCAGTCATGGGTAAAGCTTTACCCGCGCCAGTCCAAGGCGATTCACTCGCCGGATTCAATCGCGATCTGGACGACGCCACGGTTCTAACGCATCTAGACAATCCGCTTGCCGACCCGCATGCTATATTGCAGCACGCCACGACCCGGCTTGTTTACGATCTGTTCGCCTACAATCGAACCAAGGACCAGCCGGAACCTAAACCCGCGCTTGTGTACACGTTGGTGCGGGAGACTCACGAAGCTGACCTCGCTCCGGGAGAGCAGACCAAAGTCCAGCATTCTCTCGGCTACTCCGATGGCTTTGGCCGCGAGATCCAGAAAAAGATTCAGGCGGAGCCCGGACCACTGATCGAAAGCGGGCCGCAGGTAGGCCCGCGATGGGTCGGGACCGGCTGGACGGTGTTCAACAACAAGGGCAAACCGGTCCGCCAGTTCGAGCCGTTCTTCAGCGCTACTCATCGTTTCGAGTCCGACGTGTGCGTCGGGGTGAGTCCGATTTTGTTTTACGACCCAGTTCAACGCGTGGTCGCGACATTGAATCCCAACCATACCTGGCAAAAGGTTCTCTTCGATCCCTGGCGTCAGGAAAGCTGGGACGTTAACGACACGGTGCTGGAACCGGACCCAAAAAATGATCCCGATGTGGGTGACTTCTTCAGCCGACTACCAGATACCGATTACCTCCCGACATGGTATGCATCACGGATCAATGGGGCAAACGGAATCTACGAGCAGGCAGCTGCACGAAAATCAGAATTCCATGCGAACACTCCCGCGATTGCCCATACAGATTCTCTTGGCCGCACGTTTCTCACCATCGCGCACAACAAGTTCGGACGTGAAGAGAGCGATGGCTCAGTTGAAACGGTCGAGGAGAAGTACCCAACCAGCGTCTTACTCGACATCGAAGGCAACCAGCGAGAAGTCATCGATGCCAAAGACCGCGCCGTGGTGCACTACGACTACGACATGCTCGGCAGCCAAATCCATTCGGTAAGCATGGATGCCCGCGAGCGCTGGATGTTGAACGACGTAGCCGGGCAGCCCATCCGCGCCTGGGATGCGCGGGATCACGAATTTCGAACGGAATACGATCGCTTGCGCCGCCCACTAAACCAGTTCGTGCGTGGGACGGATGCGAACGAATCGGATCCTCGCGTGCTGAACAGGGATGTGCTGTTCGTCAAGATCGAATATGGCGAAGGACAAGCAAATGACGTCGGGCTGAATCTTCGTACGCGAGCGTTCAGAAGTTATGATAACGCGGGGATCCTCACCAGTGAAAAGTACGACTTCAAGGGCAATCTACTGCGCGGCACACGGCAGTTGGCGGTGGACTACAAAGGCATACCGGATTGGGCCGCGACCGTGGATTTGGAACCGGAAGTATTCGCGAGCAGCACTACCTATGACGCGCTGAATCGCGCGATCAGCCTGATTGCGCCGGACAACAGTGAAATCAAACCGACCTATAACGAAGCCAATTTGTTGGAGCTGGTGCGGGCTCGGCTGCGCGGCGCGGCGGATTGGACGACCTTCGTCGAAGACATCGACTACAACGCCAAAGGGCAGCGCGAGCTGATTGAACACGGCAATGGAGTTCAAATAACCTACGATTACGATCCGCTGACGTTTCGTTTGATCAATCTCAAGACGACACGCGATTCCGATGGCGATCTGCAAAACCTTTCGTACATCTACGACCCCTCGGGGAATATTACCTATATAAAGGATGCTGCCCAGCAGACTATCTACTTCGCCAACACGCAGGTCACGCCCGATGCGGACTACGTCTACGACGCGATCAATCAATTGATCGGAGCCACCGGCCGGGAGCACATCGGCCAGGTCGGCCAGGTAAATCACAACGATCCAGAAATCCATCCGTTGCCGCACCCGAACAACAGCGAAGCGATGCGGCCTTACACCGAGTTTTACGAATACGACGGGGTGGGCAACATTGTTTCTATGATCCACCGGGCCAACGGCGGGAGCTGGACGCGGTATTATCAGTACCCCGCCGACAGCAATCGGTTACTGACCACCAGCCTGCCCGGTGATGATCCCAACGGACCTTACACCGCGGAATACAAATACAATCTACACGGAAGCATGACGCGCATGCCGCATCTGCCTTTTGTGGAATGGGACTTTGCAGAGCGTATGCAAGCGTCATCGACGCAAGCAGTAAGCGACGGAACGGCTGAAACGACTTATTACGTCTACGATGCATCCGGCCAGCGCGTGCGCAAAGTTACGGAGCGTCAAGCGGCTACCAGCCAAACTGCGGCGCGGATGAAAGAGCGCGTCTACCTTGGCGGTTTTGAGATCTACCGCGAGTACGATGGGACGAGTCTAAACGTCGCGCTGGAGCGCGAGACGCTGCATGTGATGGACGGCCAACAGCGCATTGCGCTCGTGGAAACGAAGACCATGGATTCCAGCTCACCGCTCACAAATGCCGCCTCACTCATACGTTATCAGCTAGACAATCACCTCGGCTCGGCCAGCCTAGAACTCGATGACGCGGCGCAAGTGATATCCGACGAAGAATATCATCCCTACGGCACGACATCGTATCGCGCGACAAACGGCGCAGTCGAAGTCAGTGCGAAACGATATCGGTTCACGGGGAAGGAAAAGGATGAGGAAAGCGGACTGTACTATCATGGGGCGCGGTATTATGCGTCGTGGTTGGGGAGGTGGACGAGCCTTGATCCCGGAGGGATCGACGACGGGCTAAACCTCTACCGCTATGTGAGAAACAATCCGGTGAAGTTCGTTGATCCCAATGGCAAGGCGGCGTGGGAGAAAAAGCGGGATTGGGATCCTGCGACCGATGCGGAAAAATACGGAACATTTGTGAACGAAGAATACGCTAGGCTCAGACAAGAAACCGAAGGCAAAGAGCCAACCGTATTTAATAGATATGACTGCGCCGATCTTGCCATGCGTTTCTACGTTCGTTATGCGGCGAGGGAGGGTTTAGAGATCAGATTTTATAACCCCCATATAAAGCAAGAGGTTAGCTCCTCTGATAGCAACCTAAGACTTGACGGCGTTCGCATAGACCAACGAGATGGCGAAGACGCTGTGAAATTGTTCGAGATTTATATGAGAACAGTGTTGAAGGGGAGTGATTTACGAGCGCAAGGGCTCGTCACGAATATTGAACCCGGTTCGGCAGGGGCCGGTGATCTTATGATGACCCCGATCCACGTTCAAATTCCTCTATCTGAGCTTAAAAAATCGAACGCAGAAAGCGATGGCGGGGAAGTTTACAGTTTCACTTACCTATATGGGAGCGGGAGCCCGAGCAGCACGAAATTTTTTAAGACTGGCATTCCAAAACTTGCAACGCTGAGTGAAGGTAGTGGAACACCGGGCATTGAAATCAAAAAAACAACGACTAACGATAGCAGGGGCCGTTGTGGGGGGCCCAATGCAACAGAGTGTGGAGAGTCTCAAATGACATGGGAAAGTTTTGTCTTCAGATGGTCCGATTTGATTGAGCAACCATTTGAGTCAACTGTAAACGCGCTGTTGTCGTATCTCCCACTCCCCAGCATGACGCCGAGCGATATGCATTTTTACCTTCATCTTTCATCTGATTTACCCGATGCAGGGGAGAGGGACGAGTATCAGTTATTCCTGCGAAATCTTAGTGAAGAAGATCTCCTTGCGCTTTCTCAGGGTGGAAATTGGAACAAAGAGCAACTCTATTCGAAGTTTGTCGAGCATCAAAAACAGCGCTGACTCAAGGGTGGGGTGCTGTTCGGTACTAATTTGATCAATCACACGTTCTTTGTGCTGTCGTCTTAGCTGAAAACAGAAAAGACAGGAGACAGATTGCGGCAGGTTACGTGGCTCCCCTTGTATACCATGACTTAGGTGGACAGAAGCCGGACACGGAAGTCGAAGATTTCACGACATGGAGGTCGTATGAAACCAGTCACATATCCACTCAAACTGCAGATGAATCAAACTGCAGATGAAACGAGAAGAGATTGCTCCCTTGGCGGGAGCGGTGTCGTTTCTGGACTTAACGATCCCTAACTAAAAACCGTGAATGCCATGAAGCCTAATAAAAAAGGTCGAGAAATATTTGGACTCTGCGTCGCTGACCGACGAGAAGAACTTTTATCTTGGTATGTGCTCTGCAACTGACAAGGAATCAGTTATCAACGGCAACTCATGAACGAGCAATTAAATCGATCATCGCGGTCCGACAACGGGAATCAAGCGGGCGCCTCACAGAATCAAATCTCTCCACCCGCGCTATCGCTACCGAAAGGGGGAGGGGCGATACGTGGGATGGGGGAAAAATTTGCGGCGAACCCGGTGAGCGGCACCGGTTCGATGACGGTGCCGATAGCGACGAGCCCAGGGCGGTCCGGCTTTGGGTCAAGACTTTCATTATCCTATGACTCCGGCGCCGGCAACGGGCCGTTCGGTTTCGGTTGGAACCTTTCTCTGCCAGCGATCACCCGCAAGACCGACAAGGGGTTGCCGAGGTATCAAGACGCGGAAGAGTCGGATGGATTTGTTCTGTCCGGTGCCGAAGATCTTGTGCCTGTTCTGGTGGAGTTCAACGGTCGATGGCAACCGGAGGCTCTTCCCCCGCGTATAGGGGACGGAAGGAGCTACAGCATCCAGCGCTACCGCCCGCGCATCGAGGGTCTGTTCGCGCGTATCGAGCGCTGGACCAACCAGAACGATGCCACCGACAGCTACTGGCGTTCCATCTCCAAGGACAACATCACCACCTGGTACGGCAAGACTACTGAAAGCCGGATCGCCGATTCGCCGATCCCGCGCACGTCTTCCGTTGGCTGATCTGCGAGAGCTACGACGACAAGGGTAACGCCATCGTCTACGAGTACAAGGGAGAAAACTGCGACGGCATCGACCTCGCCCAGGCCCATGAGCGAAACCGCACTGAGACGACACGTCGGCCAATCGCTACCTCAAGAGCATCCTGTACGGGAACCGCGCGCCGTATCATACTCGCGCCCAGTGAAGCGCCGACCCCCCGCCGGTTGAATGGCTGTTCGAAGTGGTCTTCGACTACGACGAGCATGATTTGAACCAACCGACGCCCGCCGATCCAAGCAATCGTGGGCGGTTCGCCGCGATCCATTCTCCAGCTACCGCGCCGGATTCGAGGTGCGCACCTACCGGCGCTGCCAGCGGGTGCTGATGTTCCACCGTTTCCGAGGAGCTCGGCGCGCAGGACTGCCTGGTGCGCTCCACCGAGTTCACCTATAGCTACGAACAGGA
This sequence comes from uncultured delta proteobacterium, assembly GCA_963801935.1. Lineage (GTDB taxonomy): Bacteria > Desulfobacterota > Binatia > UBA9968 > UBA9968 > DATACQ01. Next base: position 121,814 of record CAWDHA010000011.1, on the reverse strand, counting down.
GCCCGCCGATCCGCGCAATCCGATCTTTTCCTTTCTCCGCTCGGTGACCCAGTCCGGGTACGAGCGTCAGGCGGACGGCTCCTACCTCAAGAAATCGCTGCCTCCGCTCGAGTTCGAGTACAGCACAGCCGGTCGTTAGCGAAGCGATCCACGAGGCGATCCGGAGAGCCTCGCCAACCTGCCCTACGGGCTGGATAACGGTCACTATCAGTGGGTCGACCTGGATGGCGAGGGCCTCTCGGGAGTGCTCACCGAACACGCCGGGGGCTGGTTCTACAAGCGCAACTTGAGTCCGGTCAACGGATATACGGAAGAGGGTAAAGAGAACGCCGTGCGCTTCGCGGCCTCGACCGAGTCGTCGAAAGACCGTCCCTCGCTGAGGCGCGGCGGCAGCCAGCAGTTCCTGGACCTCGCCGGCGACGGGCAGCTCGATCTGGTGGAGCTTCCGGGAGCGACGCCCGGCTTCTACGAGCGCACGCACGACGGGCGCTGGGGCTCGTTCAGCCCCTTTCACCTCCCTGCCGGTTTTCGACTGGAACGACCCCAATCTGAGGTTCGTGGACCTCACCGGCGACGGCCATGCCGACGTCCTGATCACCGAGGACGACGTCCTCTGCTGGTATCCCTCGCTGGCGGAGACGGCTTCGGGCCGGCCGAGAGGGTTCCGCGAGGCGCTGGACGAGGAGGAAGGGCCGCGCCTGGTCTTCGCCGACGGCACCCAGTCCATCTACCTCGCCGACATGTGCGGCGACGGCCTCACCGACCTCGTCCGCATCCGCAACGGCGAGGTGTGCTACTGGCCCAATCTGGGCTACGGCCGCTTCGGCGCCAAGGTGACGATGGACAACGCGCCCTGGTTCGACCACCCCGACCGGTTCGACCACCGGCGCATCCGGCTGGCCGACATCGACGGCTCCGGGATCAACGACATCATCTACCTGGGCGGTGACGGCGTCCATCTCTACTTCAATCAGTCCGGCAACCGCTGGAGCGAGGCCGCGTCAGCTTGATGCCAGTTCCCGCCAGTCGACAGTCTCCCTCGGTGCAAGCGGTCGACCTGCTGGGCAACGGCACCGCCTGCCTGGTGTGGTCGTCGCCCCTGCCCGGCGACGCCGCCAGCCGCTGCGTTACATCGACCTGATGGGCGGGCAGAAGCCGCATCTGCTGATCAGGTCGGTCAACAATCTGGGCGCCGAGACCCACGTCCACTACGCGCCGTCGACGAAGTTCTACCTCGCGGACAAGCTGGCCGGGAGACCGTGGATCACCAGGCTTCCCTTTCCCGGTGCACGTGGTCGAGCGCGTCGAGACCTACGACCGCATCAGCGGCAACCGCTTCGTCACCCGCTACGCCTACCACCACGGCTACTTCGACGGCGATGAGCGCGAGTTCCGCGGCTTCGGCCTGGTGGAGCAGTGGGACACGGAGGAGTTTGCGGCGCTCGGCGCAAGCCAGGAGTTTCCCGGCAGGGACGAACGTCGAGGCAGCTTCCCACGTTCCGCCCGTACTGACCCGGACGTGGTTCCACACCGGCGTCTATCTCGGGCGGGATCACATCTCGGACTTCTTCGCCGGGCTGCTGGACGGCCGACGACACGGGCGAGTACTACCGCGAGCCGGGCCTGACGATGACGAGGCGCAGACACTGCTCCTGGAGGACACCGTGCTGCCCACCGGGTTGACGCTCGAGGAAGAGCGCGAGGCCTGCCGGGCCCTGAAGGGCTCGATGCTGCGCCAGGAGGTCTACGCCCTGGACGGGACGGAAGAAGAGCAGCCATCCCTACGCCGTCACCGAGCAGAACTTCACCATCCAGCTGCCTGCAGCCGCGAGCCGGCGAACAGCCACGCGGTCTTCTTCACCCACCCCCGCGAGGCGCTCGCTTACCACGTACGAGCGCAAGCCCGGACGATCCCCGCCTCGGCCACGCCCTGACCCTGTACGTCGACGGCTTCGGCAACGTGCTGCGCTCCGCCGCCGTGGGCTACGGACGGCGCCGGCCGGACGCGACGCTGCCCGCCGCCGATCGGGCGCAGCAGGCGCAGATCTTCGTCACCTGCTCCGAGAACAGCTTCACCAACCCGGTCGAGCAGGACGACGCCTACCGCACCCCGCTGCCGGGCGAGACGCGCACCTACGAGCTGACCGGCCTGCGCCTGGAGGGCGACGCCACCCGCTTCGGCTTCGAGAGCTGGCGCGCCGCTCGCCCTGGACAGGCCGCCGGAGATCCCCTACCAGCAGCCGGCCGCGGACCAGACGCCGCGCCAGAAGCGCCTGATCGAACGGGTGCACCCGGTACCGGCCAGACGATCTGGGCGCCAGCGCCGGCGATGCGCTGGCGCTGCTGCCGCTGGGGCAGCTCGAATCGCTGGCCCTCCCGGGTGAGAGCTACCGGCTGGCCTTCACCCCGGACCTGATCGAGGCCCTCTTCGGCGGGCGCGTCACGCCCGACGTCCTCGCCTCCGAGGGCGGCTACGTCGACGCGACGGGAGACGGCGACTGGTGGCTCCCCGCGGGCCGGGTCTTCTTCTCGCCCGGGCACCGATGACACGCCGGCGCAGGAGCTCGCCACCGCCAGGGCACACTTCTTCCTCCCCCGGCGCTTCCGCGACCCCTTCGGCCAGGATTCACCGTCAGCACGCACGACGCCTACGACCTGCTCCCGGTGCAAACGCGGGACGCGCTGGGCAACACGGTCACCGCCGTGAACGACTACCGCACCCTGCAGCCACGGCTGATCACCGATCCCAACGGCAACCAGTACCGAAGTCGCGTTCGACGCCCTGGGCATGGTGGTCGGCACGGCGGTGATGGGCAAGCCTGGACGAGAGCCTGGCGACACCCTGGCGGAGTTCGTGCCGATCTGGTCGAGGCCGACGTGCTGGCGCACCTGGCGAATCCCCTGGCCGACCCGCACGCCATCCTGCGGGGGGCCACCACCCGTCTGGTCTACGACCTCTTCGCCTACAGCCGGACACAGCCGATGCCGCAGCCGCAGCCGGCGGTCGCCTACTCTCTGGCCCGGGAAACCCACCAGTCCGATCTGGAGCGGGCGAGCCGACCAGGATCCAGCACGCTTTCGGCTACTCCGACGGCTTCGGGCGGGAGATCCAGAAGAAGATCCAGGCCGAGCCGGGACCGCTGGTAGCAGGGCGGTCCGGACGATCAGCCCGCGCTGGGTGGGGAGCGGTTGGACGGTGTTCAACAACAAGGGCAAGCCGGTGCGGCAGTTCGAGCCGTTCTTCAGCGCCACCCATCGCTTCGAGTTCGACGTCGCGCGCGGGGTGAGCCCGATCCTGTGCTACGACCCCCTCGCAGCGCGTGGTCGCGACGCTGCATCCGAACCACACCTGGCAGAAGGTGGTCTTCGATCCCTGGCAGCAGGAGACCTGGGATGTCAACGACACGGTCCTGATCGGCGACCCGGCCGACGACGCGGACGTGGGCGACTTCTTCGCTCGACTGCCGGCGGACGACTACCTGCCCACCTGGCACGGCGCACGCGTTGCGGGCGCGCTCGGCGCCCAGAGCAGACGGCCGCGCGAAAGACCGCCGTCCACGCCGAGACTCCGACCATCGCCCACCTGGACTGCCTCGGCCGCACCTTCCTCACCATCGCGCACAACAGGTTTGAACGCACAGACGAGCGATGGCTCAGTCGAAACGGTCGAGGAGATGCTACCGCACCCGCGTCGTACTCGACATCGAAGGCAACCAGCGCGAAGTCATCGACGCCCTGGGCCGCGTCGTGATGCGCTACGACTACGACATGCTCGGCAACCGGATTCATTCGACCAGCATGGAGGCCGGCGAGCGCTGGATGTTGAACGACGTGGCGGGCCAGCCCATCCGCGCCTGGGACGCGCGGGGTCACGCCTTTCGCACCGAGTACGATCAGCTGCACCGCCCAGTGCGTCAGTTCGTGCGCGGCACCGATGCGCAAGAATCCGACCCGCGCGTGCTGGACCGGGAGGTGCTGTTCGGCAAGATCGAATACGGCGAAGAGCAAGCAGACGACGTCGCGCTCAATCTGCGCACGCGGCCCTTCAAAAGTTACGATGACGCCGGCGTCGTCAGCAGCGAAGAGTACGACTTCAAGGGCAATCTGCTGCGCGGCACCCGCCAGCTGGCGGCGGACTACAAAGGCATACCGGACTGGGCCGCGACCGTGGACTCTGGAACCGGAAGTATTCGCGAACAGCACAACCTACGACGCCCTGAACCGGCCGATGAGCCTCGTTCGCCGGACAACAGCGAGATCAACCGACCTACAACGAAGCCAATTTGCTGGAGCAGGTCGAGGTCCGGCTGCGCGGCGCGCGCCGAGTGGACGAGCCTTCGTCACCGACATCGACTACAACGCCAAAGGGCAGCGGCGAGCGGATCGAATACGGCAATGGAGTTCAAACAACCTACGACTACGATCCGCTGACGTTTCGCTTGATCGATCTCAAGACGACGCGAGATCCCGATGGTGATCTGCAAAATCTCTCCTACACCTACGACCCGGCGGGGAATATCACCTATATAAAGGACGCCGCCCAGCAGACGATCTTCTTCGCCAATACCAAGATCACTCCCGACGCTGACTACACCTACGACGCGATCTACCAATTGATCGAGGCCAACGGCCGGGAACATATCGGTCAGATGGCTCAGGTGGATCACAGGGATCCGGACATCCATCCCTTGCCGCACCCGAACAACGTCGAAGCGATGCGGCCTTATAGCGAGTCTTACGAATACGACGGGGTAGGCAACATTCTTGCGATGATCCACCAGGCCAACGGCGGGAGCTGGACGCGGTATTATCGATATGCCACCGACAGCAATCGCTTACTCACGACCAGCCTGCCCGGCGACGATCCCAACGGACCTTACACCGGGGAGTACAAATACGATCTACACGGCAGCATGACATTCATGCCGCATCTGGCGCTGATGACCTGGGACTTTGCAGAGCGGTCTGCAAGCGTCATCGGCACAGGTGTTCAACGACGGCACGGCTGAAACGACCTACTACGTCTACGACGCTGCCGGTCAGCGGGTGCGCAAGGTTACCGAGCGGCAAGCGGCTGCAGACGGAGCGCCAGCGGATGAAGGAGCGCGTCTACCTCGGCGGATTCGAGATCTATCGCGAGTACGGCGGTGACGGCCTCGAGGTGACGCTGGAGCGCGAGACGCTGCACATCATGGACGACAAACAGCGCATCGCGCTCGTCGAAACCAAGACCGTGGACGCCAGTCAGCGATGACGGCTCCGGTGCGCACTCATGCGCTACCAGATCGGCAATCACCTCGGCTCCGCCGAGCCTGGAACTGGATGAGACGGGCGAGTAATCTCCTACGAGGAGTATTACCCCTATGGCAGCACGTCGTATCAGGCAGTGGATGCGAGCATCAAGGCAGCGGCGAAGCGCTATCGATACACCGGCAAGGAGAGGGATGAGGAGACGGGGTTGGGTTATCATGGGGTGAGGTACTATGTGGGGTGGTTGGGGCGGTGGATAAGTACAGACCCTGCCGAAATTCTCGACGGCCCGAACGCATTTAGAGCTAACAGAAACAACCCTCTTGCTTATGTCGATGCGACGGGGACAATCCCGGTACCGGTGGTGGTGGTGCTTGTCATTGCGGCCACTGTGCTTCTCGAGGATGACCAGTACGGTACGAAGATAACAGACAACGCAAGAATCAAGAACGACCTGCCGCAGCTTACGGGTAAATTGTCCGCCATGGGGCTGCCAGTCTCGATGTTGGAGACAGTAAGCAGTAGCAATGTGACGTTCAACTACAGTCAGGAATTGGCCATAGCCAACCTATCTCCCGGCGATAGAGCCCATTACAACACCGCAACGAACGAGTTGTTTGTGTCCTACACAGATCTCGCCGAGCAGAAAGAGATTTCAGATGGTTCAAGCATTGGCACACTGTTTCACGAATCCGTACATGCTTGGTTTGACGTGAACACGGACAATGCCGAAGTGAAACAACTCAGCGAATCAGGAGCTAAATATTATGAAAATGCCCCACTGCTTCCCCCGCCGGGGTCAAGCGGGCAGCAGGTAGCAAGCGACCATGAGCGAGTATTCCAGGAGGCTGCTGCCACGTACGTCGAATTCCGAGTAACAGAGTGGCTGACAACGTATGAGAGTCTGCAAAAGATGCTCGAAGATCCAGCGATAGCCGAAGGCAGCGATGGAGATCTCAAAGAAGTAATGGATCGTTACAATAGGCGTGTGGGCAGACAGGATTTTGGCTATGAGGAGAACTGGCGGGGCACGCAGTTCCCGACTACGAAGCCGATAAGCGAGGAATTAAGGACATATCTTGATCAGGTGATCTTGGAAGGCAAGATGCCGTCGACCTTTGATGAGGACCAGATTTTAAAGGGAATGGCTGAAAAAATAATGGAGCAAAGAACTATCAAGTAGCCCGCGTAGGCTGGGGTGAATTTATCAACACCAATGAGGAGAGAGTTGGTCATAATTCTTTGACTAGTTGTTACCAAGGGAGAAGGACAAGAAATTCTTCTCCGCGGGAACTTCTGTGCCTACTTGACCTGCCGGCTAATGGGTGACCTCATTTTTTGCTTCGTCAGAAAAGGAAAAGGAGCCCGAGGTTTATTTCTTAATTATCACTGATTCTGGAGGTTAAGACGATGGCAAGCTTTAAGTTAACCGGTTCGATCCTCAACGCAACAACCGGCAAGGGCACGCCAAATCTGCGTGTGGAGGCTTGGGCGCGAACCGGCAAAGCGGACAAGCGATTAGGCCAGACGACGACAAATGCTGAAGGTCACTTCGTCATTGACTTTAACATTTCTAAACAAGCGTTAGGTCGCCGGCCGGTTGGCGTCATCAAGATCTTTTCCGGCGATACTTTGTTACACACCACTGCGGAAAACGCCGTCGTTGAATGGGCCCAGCAGCCGCCCTTCATCATTAAACTGGATCCGCCGACTACGCCTGAGAATTCTGTGCAACTTTTTGTCTCCGCAAGTCTGGTGAACGGCAAGCCTGCGGCCGGTGTGCAGCTTGTATTCAGCTACGAGTTGCCGGCCGGTGGCACGTGGACAAGTCAACCGATAACCGCCAATGACAATGGCAAGCTCACTGTTGATATACCCTCAGCTTCACCGGATTCCATAGACTGGAGCCGTATTGGTTTTGCATTTTCAAAGAATGACAAACCTTTGCGTGTCGTCGATAAGGCCCCTCCGGCGCCCGTGCAGAATGGTTTTGCCATCGCTATCAAATTAGGTCAGGACATAATTCCCTGGCCGCCGCCGCTGGATCCCAATAAGTGGTATGTGCGCGGGAGAGTTTCTACACTGAACGGCGAGACGGTACTGGCCACTGTGTCTGCGGCTTCTATTAGCCTGAGCGGCGAAAAACCGCTCGGCCAGGCGCAAACCAGCAAGACCGGGCGCTACGAAATGATTTATGAATGGGATGGCAAATGCTCGCCGGATATCCAGGTTAGCGCCGATATCAATGACAACCCGATTGCAAAATCCGCCATCTATTTTGCTGTAGGCAAGTCGGTTCGAATCGACTTAATTTCAGGTAACGAGCTCTATATCGGACCGACAGAATTTCAAGGCGTCGAAGACCGGGTGCTAAAATGCAACGACGACTTCAATATTTCCGTCATCGGCAAAAAGCAGTTCGACTACCTGCTTGGCAAAACCCGTTTGGCCGAGAATAAACTGAGCTTTTATCTGATTGCCCGTAAGCTGCATAGTTTGTGCGAAGTGCCGACAGCCGTATTTTATGGCCTGTTTCGCGCCAGAATGCCGGCGACGCTGCAGGGTTTGGTTTTGCAGCCCCCCAAGGTATTGCAAAAGGCGCTCAATACTTCCATTCGGCAGAATATCATCGACCGGAAATATAAGAATGGTTTTGATTCATTGCTGGCGGCTCTACGCCACATGGCCGTGGTGGGCTCTCTTAGCAATAGTCAGCAGCTCGATCACGCCGTTGTGGGCGATTTGTTGACGATGGCAGAAGTGCCTGCGTCCGCACAAGAACAACTTGTAAGCCTCTATCTCGAACACGATGGTGACGATGCGTCGTTTTGGGAAACCCTGGGCAAAGATAACGAGCTTGCGCCTTACGCCGATAAAACCAAAACCACCCTGCAAATAGGCGCGTTAACGACCTATCACCTGCCTACCATGCAAGCGTTCAAAACCAAACTTGGCGCCGAAAGCACTATCAACGATTTGGCGTCGTGGCAAAACAAAGATTGGCAAGCCTTTGGGAAAACCCTGCAATCGGTGCCGGACAGCATCCCGGGCGATTCGCTGGCACGACCGAATCGGTTTCTATGTCGAAACCATGAGCCGGACCGTCAAACGGGCATTTGCCCGTGAATACACCACGGCTAATGTGCTGCGTAGCGATAATTTCGCGGACCCCGTCCTGCATGAATTCCTGAACGCCGTGCCGGATTTTGATTACGGCAACAGTTCCATACCGGCGGTGTTAGACAAGACCCAAATAACCGGAGAGTCGCGCAAAGCCTTGGAAAAAACCTTGAAAAGCCTGCAACGCTTGTATCGCGTAGCGCCTATCGAGCACAAATTTCCGGTGTTGGATACGCTTTATGCGGGCGGTTTGACTTCATCCCGAGACATCATTCTGCAAGGCAGCGCGCAATTTATCGATCTGTATACCGGTGCCCTCGGCGGCGCGGAGATCGCCGCATACGTTTATGACAAAGCGAGCACTGTTGCTGCGGTTGTCGACCAACGTATTGACCGGCTATAGCGACCTATTCAACGCATCCGGCGTCTATGCCATCGGCGGCGGGGTGCCGATCTCGCAACCCGACGCCGAAGGCGATCTGGTGATTCCCAGCTATCAAGACCTGTTCGGTTCGCAGAGTTTTTGCGAATGTATCCATTGCAGTTCGGTCTATGGCCCGGCCGCCTATTTCGTCGATCTGCTGGAGTACCTGCGGCAAAGCTTGGTCACCAAAAAAATCGGCGGCAGCGTCTATGTCCAAATCATCAAAAACGGCGAAGTGGTCGACAAAACCGGCCTCGATGTGTTGTTCGCGCGCCGTCCCGATCTCGGCGATATCCGTTTGGATTGCGCCAACACCAACACGCTTTTGCCTTACATCGATCTGGTCAACGAGATCTTCGAACGGGGGGTCGTTGGGGAAACCGACAGCAGCCTATATCAGACCAACTGGACAGAGCAGGAACTCAAGACCAATCCCGAGCATATCCTCAGCAGCGCCTACGATGTCTTGGCTGAAACTACTTATCCTCTGACACTGCCGTTTCGACTCTGGAATGTTGAAGCCGATCATTATCTCAATCATCTCGGCGCGTCCCGCTGGAAGCTGATGGAGAAGCTGATCAAACTGCCAAGTAGCCGTAACGCCAGTTTTGAGCAGGTTAGCCTGGCTTATTTGGGCTTGGTGGCAATCGATGTCGAAATTCTAAAAGGCGCGCCGGCTTATTCGGGGACTTTGGCGGCGGTCGGCAAGATGTGGGGCTTCAGCGCACTCGGTTGGCGAACACCTCTAGCGAGTGTTCCTGAATTTCTAAAACGCAGCGGCTTGTCTTACGACGAGCTGCTGCAACTTCTGCAGGTTCCGTATGTGCAAGCCGATGGCCCGTTTGGCATCGATTTCAGCGATGCCGAATCGGCCTGCGATATCGATGGCGCGGTTCTGCGTTATATCGACGTCAACGGAAACTTCGACCCTGTTCGATTATTATCGAAAGAAACTTTTGATCGCATTCAGCGATTTTTGCGCTTGCGCAGCAAAACCGGTTGGTCCATCTGGGAATTGGGTCGAGTTCTGGCCGTTTTACCGCTACCCCAACTGACGGTTAAAACTCTGATACAGATCTCGACGCTCAAACGCCTGGTCGGCAGCTTGGCGCTCGATGTGCTGGAAGTGCTGAGCTGGTGGGCCAATTTGGATACCGCGCTGGATACGACAGACCCTGATTATCGTTCTTTCTATGAATCGGTGTTCCTCAATCCGGCCGTGTTAAACCCGCCGGATCAGGTTTTTTTGCTGGACGAAGCCGATCGAACCAGCCTGGCTGTCGAAGCCGGAGCCGGCGCGCTGATCTCCGAGCATTTCTCATCGATCGCCGCTGCCTTGCAAGTCAACGAAGCTACCGCGACTTTGTTGGCGGAAAGCTTGCCGGATGATGCGCTGACGCTGAACAATCTCAGTCAGATGTATCGTATCGCTTCCCTCTGCCGGGCGCTGGACATCGACATAAGTCAGTATTTTCTGATGACGCGATTGATCGATGCCGACCCTTGGGATGCGGGTCAGCCGCAAGCCGCTATGCAATTTATCGCTGCCGTTCAATTTCAACAGACCTCGGCGTTTACGTCTGCCGAGCTCGGTTATCTGCTGCTGCACGACGAAGCCAGCGTGGGCAGTGTGCAGATGCCCGCGACCTCCATTGCCAATCTGTTGAGGGAGATCCAAATAGCTGTGCGGGCCGTCTGGATACGTTACGCATTGAGCAATACCCCGTCGATCGACCAATTGAATGCGCGCCTCGGCGATTATTTTGACCAGGAAACCATCGATTCAATTGTCACGATGGTCGGTCAAGCCGTGCCCTACTCGCCGGAGGATCAAGCCTATCTGCAAGAAACCTTGAGTTTTCTTGCACCCGTCGAACTGAAAAATGCCGTCGACCAAAGCAAGCCCGCTAATGTTCGCTATAAAAATCTGCTGATTTTACTAAACCGCTATGGCCGAACCTCCGGCAGCATCAATGTGGTAGCGCAAATCATTGCGGACATTTTCGCTCTGGATTTGGCCGTGGCGCAACTGCTGTTGACGGAAGTCGTTTCACGCAACGGTCACCCGGGGGAGTTCGTCATCAATGCCCTGCTGGAACCGCTTATTCATCGATAGCGGCAAAGAAAAGCTGGCGGCCGCGATCGCATCGGAATTTCTGCAGGACGCTTTCAGCATCATCGAAGGTACTTCCACCATGACGGAAGCGGAGATCGAGGCTTTCATCGTTCTGCATTTCGATTTTCTGGACAGCGAGGAAGCGAAAACAAATCTGCTCGGCAGCGATGCCCTGACCGATGTGGTGGAACGCTATCAATACGTGACTGCGCCGCTGGATGAGGCGCAATATACGCTCAGCGAAGAAGTCTTTGCCGAGCAGTTTGCAGCCGTTTGGAGCATCCAAAAATCCGCGTTGGTCGTCAACAAGTTGCAAATTACCGAGACCGAGTTGCCCGTACTCAACCAGCATGCCGCAGCGCTGCAGGTTCTACCGATCAAAGGTTACCCATTCGTGGAACAGGAGCAGAATTTCGCCGGCTTCGAAGCCTGGCAAAACCTGGCGACTCTGGTTTCGCTCCGCAGAGTGTTCGTTGCCACAGACAGCGCAGCTGTTCGCCCAACTCGAGAAAGTTCTAAATCCAAGCTTAATCGATATCGTCAGCGTCAATGCCGAAGTCGACTGCTCTCATCGATAGCGGGGTATGGCAGGAAACGGATCGACCCTTGCTGGTATGGCTCTATGAGCTTGCCAATGCGACCGGATGGTCTTTTTCGGAATGTACCTATGTGGCGGGCCCGGAATTATTGGCCGCATCCTTGCCGGACTTGCTGAACGTCGCGACCCTGGTCTATCTAACCGAAGTCATTGAACTCGCCGTGCGTTTGGGCACCACGGCGGCTCAACTGAAAGCCTGGGCGGCGCTGGACTTGAGCCAAACCGATGCCGCCAACGCCAAGCAGACCGCGCGCGCCCGCTATACGCTGGAACAATGGTACGGCATCGCTCCGGCCCTGCGCGACGTATTGCGCGAGAAGCAACGCGATGCGCTGACCGCCTACATGCTCCATCTGGGCGGGTTTGGCACAACCGTCGAGCTTTACAATCATTACCTGATCGATTCCGAAATGTCGGCCTGCATGCTGACGTCGCGCCTGAAACTGGCGCTGAGTTCCGTACAGCTATTTTTGCAACGATGTTTGCTGAATCTGGAAGACGAATTCGTCGCGGTGACCGCCGCCGAGGAATGGGAATGGCGCAAGAACTATCGGGTGTGGGAAGCCAATCGCAAGGTATTTCTGTATCCCGAAAACTATATCAAGCCGGAGCTGCGCATCACCCGCTCGGAAATCTTCGATGCCGCGCAAAGCGTCCTGTTACAGAACGAAGTCACTAAAGATGTCGCGGACCTGGCTTTGCTGCGTTATCTGGAAGAGCTCGACGACATCTCTAATCTGGAAGTCGCCGGCTCCTATCATGAGACGGGCTTGGCCGTAGACGATGAAACCGCATCGACAGGCTGCATGTTGTCGCCCGCAGCCGGGGCATTCCGCATAAGTACTACTACCGGGTGCGCGACGGCTTGGCCTGGTCGCCTTGGGAGGAAATCGATGCGGATATCAGCGCGGATCAGGTCATACCGGTAGTGATTGATAGCCGCTTGTATCTGTTCTGGCCGGTGTTTTTTGAAAAGCAGATTGCCGGGCGTCGATGTTCTGAGTAATTCGACAATGCAGGACGCCAAAGACGCGAAAGTAGCAGAAGTAACTTATGATGAGTACCTGGATTATTTGATGAATTACGATTATGGGGTGGCTGGTTCACCTGCGAGTTTATCTCGTGAAGGTTATTCATCGATGCAAGAATGGGCGGATGCGTTTGCGGCTGAGTTCGATATTACCTTTACAGTGGATGATGCTATTGCAAATTTGGTGGGCGTAGGTGCAGAAACCTGGGATGAATATTTAGTTTCGGCCAGGGAAGCACTCGATGGAAAATTTGAGGAAACAATTAACTATTTTGAAATTAAACTCTCGGTCAGCGAATACAAAAACGGCAATTGGATGCCATCGCGCATATCCGAAGATTATATCGAATCCGACCAAAAAAATTCCGCCCTCGCGTTATTGGATGAAAATCAGATACCGGCCACGCCGGGCGATTTTAATTTCTACACGACCATAGACGATGATGTCGTTACCGTCGAGTGTTTGCAGACCCTGCGTTACACCGATGGCGATCTACGCTTATCCTTATGTTGAAGGGGATTTTGAATACAACATATTGAGCAAGGAGATTCTGGCATTCGACCACAAGGACGACCACCGGGGTTTCTCCGATAGAGACACCATCCGGCGCTGACGTTGTAGCGAATCGCTTTGTTGAAGATGAAGAGGGGATGTTGGAAATCCCGCTGGTCACGGGAGGCTGGTGGCAGACAACCTACGTGACTTTACTGGAGCAGACTCCGGGCACCTTCCGCTTGCCGATTCAACATCAGTACGAGCAGTTTTCCGCAAGCGATGCGTTTTTCTTCGGTGACGACAAACGCAGCTTTATAGTCTCCCCGGACAAAGCCCCTTCATTAGTAGCGCAATACCAGTGTTGGAAACGGATTCTCCCTTGCTCGACGGTTATCTCAATAGCGCCAGTCCGGGTATTGGCGTTTATGATGCTTTGATTCACGACTTTTCCGGCACAGCCATGACCGGAATCAACAGCCTCGTTCCGTCCGCTTCGCTTGAACGATCAATCCCCGCCGCGAAAACGCTTGGCCAAAGCAAGACGCTCATCACAGGCCTCACAAGACGACCTGCTTGCCGGATTGCAAGATACTCAGCGTTGCGGAGTTTTATCCGCCTATGCGGGATGTTTATCGGTTCGAATCTTTTTACCATCCCCTGGTCGGCGACTTGATAAAAAAAGTGAACGGCGAGGGCACGGCGACCGCTTTGTCGAGAGATACCCAAAGCACCAGCGAAAAGTACTTTATCGCAGCGTATCAGCCAACCGATGACGTTGCGGAGGACTATCCGATTCGTGACTTTTCATTTAGCGATTTGGATGCAAACGGGTTTTACAATTACGAATTGTTTTTTCCACTTGCCGCTGTTGATAGCCGTGCGGCTGAGTAAGAACCAGCAATTTGCCGAAGCCCAGCAAGTGGTTCCACACCATTTTCGATCCGACTTCGCGCTCCGAAGGCGAAGGCGCGCAGCGGTTTTGGCAGTTCAAGCCGTTCTTCGACATGTACGATAATACCGCCGGTCATCCGTTCGACTCCATCTACGATTTGCTCTCCGCGCTGGCTGCGGATCCGGCTACCGCCGACAGCGCCACGCTGGAATTGAGAAGCCAGACCCTAGCGCAAATCACCGTGTGGCGCGCCAATCCTTTCGATCCGCACGCGATTGCCGCGCTTCGCCCGGTGGCCTACATGAAGACCGTGGTGATGGAATACCTGAATAATTTGATCGCCTGGGGCGATTACCTGTACGAGCAGTTTACTCACGAGTCGATCAACGAAGCGACGCTTTACTATATGTTGGCCTATCAAATTCTCGGCGACCGACCGGTGGCGCTGCCGGAACTGAAAGTGGTCGCGAAAATCGTATAATCAACTGGGCGAATTGGACGCCTTTTCCAATGCGGCTGCCGAACTCGAAAATCTGATCAATTTGCCTGAGGCACCCCGCAAGCAGTGTAAGCCCGCCGCCGCCGTTGTATTTTTGTATCCCCAATAATCCAACTTTGTTGCAGTATTGGGATACGGTGGCAGATCGGCTTTTCAAAATCCGCCACTGCATGACCATCGAGGGAGTCGTGCAGCAATTGCCGCTGTTCGAACCGCCGATCGATCCGGCGCTGCTGGTTTTGGCCCGCGCCAGCGGCGTGTCCATCGGCGCCGCCTTAGCCAGTCTTGCCACCCCGGCGCCGCATTACCGTTTTGTGTTTTTAATGCAAAAAGCGGTTGAATATTGCCAAGTCGTAAAAGGCCTCGGCAGTCAGTTGCTTGCGGCCTATGAAAAGCAAGACGCGGAAGGTTTGGGCATGCTGCGTGCCGAGCACGAAGAGAGTTTGCTGAAAGCTTCTACGGAATTGCGCAATCTCCAGGTGGATGAAGCCAGGGAAAATCTGGCGGCGATGGAAAAATCGAAGGTGTTGGTGGAAGCGCGTATAGATTATTACTCAAAGCTCGAAAAAAGGTCTGAGAAAGAGAAGGTCGTCGACCGACAAATTGTCAGAGTCTGAAAAGAACCGTAAAAGAGCTGGAGCAGCAGATGTAACAGGTTCAATTCTAGCTAACATGCCCAATTTTACTATTGCCATCAAAGCACCTACTTTTTCGATTAGAAAATGGATTTGTATTCGGTGGGAGTAATTTGGCTTTGATTTCTCAAGCTGTATCGAGTGGATTTGGTAATGAATCGGCGAGTTTAACAATTACGAAGCTAACAAGCTTTCGACTGACGCTCAACATGACCGCCGCTGGGACGACTGGCAATTGCAGAAGCGCTTGGCCACGCATGAACTCAAGCAAATTGACAAGCAGATCATCGCCGCGCAGATAAGGCTGGCACTAGCAGAAAAGGAACGCGATAACCTTGCGATTCAAGTGCAACAGTCCCGCGAAGTGAAGGATTTTCTAAGCAGCAAGTTCAGCAACAAGGAATTGTACGGCTGGATGGTTTCGCAAACGTCGGCGATCTATTTTCAAAGCTACAAACTGGCCTATGATTTGGCGAAGCGCTGCGAAAAAGCCTATCAACGGGAATCCGGAGAATACAGCAGTAGCTATATTGCTTACGGATATTTTGACAGCATGAAAAAAGGTCTGATGTCCGGTGAACGATTGCATCATGATTTGCAGCGCATGGAGTTTGATTACCTTAACAATAACCGCCGCGAATACGAGATCACCAAGCATGTGTCCCTCTCATTGCTCGATCCTGTCGCGCTCTTGAACCTTCAAACCGAAGGGGAATGCGAATTTTCAATCCCCGAAGCCCTTTTCGATATGGAATACCCCGGTCAGTACTTCCGCCGCATCAAGTCGATCGACGTGTCCAGTCCCATGCGTGACCGGCCCGTATACCAGCGTGCCCGCTCGACTGACCCTCGTCTCGACCCGGACCCGTATCGATCCGACTGCCTCCGGCGAATATGCCTTCGACCCTAGTGGAGAGGATGCGCGTTTTCAGCTTGACACCGGCGCCGGCCAGTCAATCGTCATCAGCCGCGGCCAGGAGGATCCAGGGCTGTTCGCCGCCGACCATCGGGACGAACGATACCTGCCCTTCGAAGGGACAGGGGCCATCAGCGATTGGAACTTGAAGCTCACGAGTGCTATGCCGACCTTCGATTGGACGACAATCACGGATGTCGTCGTGCATGTAAGTTACACCGCTCGCGAAGGTGGTGACCCGCTACGGGATGCAGCGTTGGCGTCCCTCGGCTTAGAGCTTTCGGAAATTCCGCTCCGTAGAGCATTCTCCGCGAAGCATGAGTTCCCCACGGAATGGAGCGCGTTTTTGCGCCCCAGTCAAAGCGCCGCCGAAAGCACGCTGAAATTAGATCTTTCAGAGAAGCGCTTTCCCTATTTTGCGCGATATGTGGGGTTGAAGATATATGAAATACAGTTAGTAGCGCTCGTGAAGGATCCGGAAGGCTGGACAGATACTGGCGTCGAAGTCACCACAGAAAATAACATCGATAGTATGACCCTCCACTCCGCCGCTTCCGTTTATGACGGCAATCCCAACGGGACGGTGAGTTACTCACCAGCAGCGAATCCAGGCGAGTGGACAGTCACAGTTCCGACGACCAGTTTTGGCATACCATCGGTGTGGATCGACGATTTGGTTGTTCTCGCCACCTATGAAATCACCGTGCCCGCAGTGTAGGACAAAAGGAAAGAATGGCTGTCTACCTGACCTGGATTCTTTGAAGCGTTTGGAGCGGGCCGACCTGTATGGGGTGATCAAGTCTGGGGTGCGGCGGCTAGCTCGACGAGGTAGTTAATTTTCTGATTGTCAAACGTTCTCAGCAGGGTCGGCTCGAGGGTGTCTTCAGCAGGAAAATCGACGCTGAGGGGGTCGATGTATTGCTGATCTTTGTAAAGCTCGAAGTGGAGATGCGGGCCAGTGCTCCTCCCGGTAGAGCCGACGTAGCCGATGATCTGGCCTTTCTTTATCGCGCTGCCGCTGGTGATGCCTTCGGCGAAATTATGCAGGTGAGCGTAACGGGACATCAAGCGCGAGTCATGTTCCACGTCGATAGTCTTGCCATAGGGACCGCTCCAGCCGGCCTGAGCTATCATTCCATCGCCAACCGCCCGCACTGGGGTGCCTCGTGGCGCTGCGAAGTCCACCCCTCTGTGCGGCACATGAGCTTTCAAGATCGGGTGAAAACGAGATTCAGCAAATTGCGACGTGATTGACGCGAACTCCAGCGGAAAGCGCAGGAAATTCCGAGCTAAACTGCGACCGTCGAGATCGTAATACCCGCCAACGCCTTTGTGTTTCTCAAAGTATATCGCAGTGTGCTTTTGGCCGCCGCTCAGCAGCTCGGCGGCGAGAATACGCAATGATGTCTTGGCGTTGGCGGCCTTACGAGTTCTTTTTTCATAAAGGATTCTAAGGCTATCGCCCTGGCCGATGCCCTTTTCCAAATCAAGATCCCAACTAAAGATATCGGCGAGCTGAGACAACAACACGGGCTGTATTCCGGCCTTGCGCCCGTCTTCAAATAGCGAGTTTTCGAGCTGGGCGCTGGCAGTCTGAACGTCCACGTCATAAGGCTGGTCGACTCGCTGGAATAGAATCCCCTGACCCACGTCTTCCCACAGAAGCGACATAGCCTCGCTCTGATGAAATTCTACTGCTTTCAGGCGCGCTGTCTTGAAGGGGCCACGGGTTGTAGCTTTAGAAAAATAGAAATGGATATCCTTGCCGGTGGGCAGTGGCTGCGGCCCAAAGTTAGCCAGCAGCGAGCGCGTCCATAGACGTTTTTCCGAGCTTCCCAACCTGAACCGATTGATGATCGAGGGTAGCGTTTCATTGCGACCCGCTCGATGCACGACATGCTCCCTGATCTCCAAGGGCTCGATATCGCCAGCGGCTTTCTCTTTGTTGAGGAGCCTTCGAATCGGAGGTTTTGCGAGCTTGCCCACCGATGATGGGGCGGTTTTGCCATTTACGGCGACGGCGCTTGGGTTTTTCTGCCTGGCTGCGTGGGATTTCGAGGGTACTAAACTTAGCGCGGCGGCGCACACCCAGAACCAAAGAAAAGTCCTGATTACCATAGGATCGCGCAACTACCGAGCACCGGCTAGGCGGGCATTTTTAGACAAGCTAGCGTTCATAGCGCACACCGATTGCAACAACCTCACCACTGAATATTTGATTATCCGTGCTCTGTCAACCCAAAATATGGCAAACGTGTAAACAAAATTGTCAAATTCAAGGCAGAGGGAGCGTTTGACAGACTAATCGGTTTCAGCCAGGACAAACTTTCGCAGCGCGACTTCAAACAGGAAAAGAAGGAAAGCAAGGGCAATCAGAGGCTCTCGTTTCGTCGCGGCACGCTCGGTCACAGCCGGTTTCGCCGCGATGTCGCGCATTCGTGGATTGATTTCGCCGCCTGATGTCTGCGCCAATTGCGCCAGAAGCGCCATGTTAAATCCGGGCCGTGGCAGCTCGGCGCCCGCATTATAGGGCAAAGAATAACTAACGGCCGAGAGCGGAATGCGCCGGTCGCGGCGCGACTCTGCCAGCTCGATTTTATACTCTCCCGGTATACTGATAGGCAAAGAAGTTTGATAATGGCCGGATGCGATTCTTTTGAGCGTGCCGTTGTTTTTGCCGGTTTTCCCGGCGATCTCGAAGCTGAACTGGCTATTGGCGCTGGCATCCTCGTAGACGAATAGATCGAGAACCGGCCGCAGATTCACCAAGCTGACGCGCGCCTCGTGCAGCGGAACCGGTTCCACCGCGGGCCGAAGCCAATCGAGGACTTTGTCCCAAAAGCCCTGCAACCCGCTCCATTGAATCCAATTACGGCTGAACTTGCCTTCCATATCCATGGTCAATGCGACGCTCTTGCCGCGGCCGAAGCGCCAAGAGGCAACCAGAGGCGCGCGCCGTTCATCGCGCGGCACTGAAACGTCCAGAGCGGCGCCGCGTTTGAGCTCCGTTTCCATATAGCCAAGCACGCGGGGGTAGTTGCGCTGCGTGAAGCTCTGAAGAAGCTCCGAGCGCGCTTCCTGCATCGGGATCAGCTCCCGTTCTTTGGCAGTCTCGTTTTGCGGGATCTCCTCAATTTGCTGCAGGACGATGCGCGGCAGCGATCTGGGATCTTGGATGTGATGAAAAAAGCCGCCGCCGTACTGGGTGATCCGTTTCATTAAAGGTAGGTTGGCATCAGCGCCGATGGCGACGGCGGATACGGTAATCTTGAGCTCGGTGCGCATCACATGCACCAAGTCTATATAATCACCGCCGCTGCCGCCGGTCTCGCCGTCGCTCAATATGATCACGTGCTTTAGCGTGGCCTCTTGGCGGTCGAGTTGGCGCTTTGCTTCGTTGATGGCGGGCAATAGATAGGTCCGGCCGCTCGCTTTCAAGCGCTCGATGTCCAGGTCGAAACTCCTGCGAACGGTGCTGACCCGGGACAATGGCGTGATGATGAAAGGGCTCGCATCGAAGCCGACGACGCCGATGAAGTCATTGTCATTGAGCTGGCGTACCACCGCCTTGGCGGCTTCCTGGGCGTAAATGATACGATTGTCTTCGCGCATGCTCCCCGATTTATCGATGACCAAAACGACCGCGCGGTTTTTCTCCTCGCGCTTCGGCGGCTCTTTGGGCTCCACCGGCGAGAGGTTTTCAATCGCTGTACCCCGATAGGCGTTGGCGGCAAAGCTGGCTTCGTTGCCGAGCAGCAAAAAACCATTGCCGGCGGCGATGTGCCGTTCGACGCTGGTGAGATAACCAGCGGCGAATTTTTCCCGCTCGACATTGTTAAAGACGACCACGCCGTAGCCCGAAAGATTCGGCGCCGATTCAGGCGTCCGCGAAGCGACCTCAAAGCCCTGCCGTTTAAAAATCTCTTCCAGGTAGCGCCCGGCGCCGCTCCGGCCGTTCAGTAATAGTATCTTGGCCTTGGTTCGGACGGTCACCGAGGCGAGCGCGTGATTGTCCGGAGCATAGTTATCGAGCTCCGGACGGCTCGGAGCGAAGGTTGCCCGGTAAGAGACCGCGGGATCGTCCGGTAGAGCGGTCTCATACGTAAACAGATGGCTTCCCGGTTTAAGCTTGACCCGCTCCGTCTTGAAAGCCTGACCGTTGCGTTCTACGACTAGAGAGCCGTCGATCTCGCGGTCGCTATAATTCTCGAGCGCGGCTTTAAGATTGATCGATTCAGAGCTATTGCCATGGCTTGGCGCCAGCAGCTTGGTTAGCGCGACGTTGGCGATCTTCGGCGATTCAGCGGGGATGATTGGAAAAATCTTCAGTCCGGAGCCGGCGATGAGCGGCAGCAATCGGCTAACGTTGCCTTCGGTTTCCCAGCCGTCGGTGAACAAAAAGAGACTTCGCGGCCGGGGCGGGAGAGCCAGCAACGTGGTCAAAAGCTTGTCGAGACTGGTTTTCTGAGGCTCGATGCCGGCGCTCTCCGCGCCTCTTAAAGCCTCGCGCCACCCGTTTGTTTCCACCGTGCCGGCGCCAAACAGAAAAACCCGGTCAGCGTCGTCCGGAGCTAAGTCGCCTTCAGCCGCTCCCTCCATCCAGCGCCGCATGTCCGGCGCGATGCTGCGCGAAAGATCAAACGCGAAAAGCCGCTCTTCGCGGGAGGTTTGCTGTGTAACCGTTTGCGGATTCGCCAAGGCGACGACCAACAGCGCGCCAACCAGGCTGCGCGCTAATATGACGACGATCCGCTGGTCGTGAAAGCGCAACCACAATATCGGCAATGCCGCGAGCAGCCAGAGCAACTCAGGCTTGCTGAACTCTATGGATCGAATAAACGAAAGGTCTGGAATATAGGCGGGCATATTGTTTTAGGCGGCCCGCTTAGGGGCGACACGAGCCAGTTGTCCGGGACGCGCCATGCGCGGCTTCAAGAACCATTCCAATAACAGCAATGCCAAAGCGCCCAGCAAAAAGTATCGCCAGGACGGCAGCAAGACCGACGTCCCGGTCGTGGTGTCGCTCTCAGAACCCAGCGGGATGGGCGCCGGTTGGCGCAGATCTGATTCCTCGACAGCGCGCAGATTCACCGCAATCAGGTTTTTTTCTTTGCCGCGGACGAGCTCATAGATCCCTTGGAAGTGAGTCTCGGGAAAGGTATTGGCGCCGGGCTGAAGTGAAAACCGCTCGCCCGCCGGGGTAATGATGCGGTCGCCGGAATGAGCTCCGACGACCGCGATGGGTTCGCCTGTGGCGCTGCCGCGCTCCCCGGAAAACGCGAAAAACCAATCGATCACGTTCACAGTAAAAATAGACATGGGCAGGTTCTCCTGGCCCAGGTAAGGAAACGGATCAAAGCCGAGCACCAGATAGTTGATACCCTGCTTGGTGACGGCGTAGACCAGCGGTCCTTCTGCGCTTTTGACGATGCTCTCACCGGGCAAACGCGGGTTGAGCGGGCGCGCGTAACGCGGCCGAAACAACGAGAAATTGACATAACGGGTTATACGATGGCCGTCGCGCCATCCGGAAACAGTCGGGTTTCCCGGCGCCGGCCGCAATTCTGCCAAATCGTTTTGCGCCGGCGGCAAGATGAAGAGAGCCGGGTTAGGCGGCAAAGTTGAGGGTGCGGCGAAATGAAAGAGCTCCAAGCCATAACGGGAGCGCTCGGTCTGCTCATAATCATCGGGCGCAACGATATCCAACTCAACGCCGCTGATCGCGCGCAGGCTGATAAGGTCTTGTGGCCGCGGCGATATTGCGAGGACGCGCAGTTTCGTCGTCGTGTTGGCCACGGCGAAACGCCGGTTATCGATGGCGAGCGCATCGCGAGCGTCGAGTTCCGCCTCATAATAAGGATGGGCGCTAAGCCCCTCAAAGCTGACCGTGGCCTGGCTTCCGGCGCCGACGACGAGCTCGCGCGCGCCGAGCACTGCACCGCCGCCGCGCAGGATCACTTTGACTCGCGCATCCCGGTTGGCAAAATTGCTTATCTCAGCGCTGGCGTTTAAACGCGACTCCGCCAGCGCCGCCGGATTGACGCTGAGGGATGTGATCGCCAGATTGTTTTGTGGCTGCCCGACCGACAAGATCCGGATCGCGCCGCCTTGCCCGCTCGCCGGTCGGTCGGTGAGCAGGTAAACCCGATCATAGTGCTGCTCGCGCGCGAGTTGAGCGAGAGTTTTGCCATAATCCAACGGAGCTTCGCCGAGGTCCAGCGGTTTCAGGCCTCTGAGCGAGCGCGCGGCTTCGTCTGACGAAAAACTCCGGGCGCCGAAGCGTTCGAGCCGCGGCGCGGTGAGATAGAGATCCAGTGCGGCGCCAGAGCCCAGCTCGGCGAAAATCTCAGCCGCCCTTTCCTGCGCCAGCGCGAAGCGCGATTTGCCCTGTTCAAGGGCCTGCATGCTGACGGAGTTGTCCATGATAATAGCGACCCTAGTCGGGCGCGTGGTAAACACCGGCTCGCCCAAGGCGAGTACCATGAGTGCGAGCAGTAAAAGCTGCAAGAAAAATATCAGCGGCAGGCGCAAGCGCTTGAAGGGCCGTGCCGTGGGGCTCGCGCCCAACGCGGTAAACAGATACAAGCTGGAAAACACGTAACGCTGCGGCTTACGCCGCATAAAGTAAGGGAGCAGCAGCAGAGGCAGGGCGAATAGCCCGTAGAGCGCGCCGGGATTTAAGAATTCCATTATTTAAACAGCCCGATCGCCGGCAGGGTGGCAAAAACGAAATCAGCAAAATCCCGATCGGTGACATGGAGCGAATAGTGAATGGCGCTCTGATGGCAGAAGCTGCGAATTTGTGAATTATGCTGCGCCAGCCTCGACTGGTAGTCCTGGCGCGCCTGGTTATCCCATTGAACATTGATTTCGGCATCCGTCTCGCTGTCGACCAAATTCACCCCGCCTGGGTCAAACGGCGGTTCTACTTCAGCCCGGGTAAGCATCTGAATCACGGCGATATCGAGGTTAAACGCGCGCAACAGATTCAAGCCATTCTGGTAAGCCGCCGCAGGCATCAGGAAATCAGAGATCAGGATCGCTTTTCCGGGTCGGCGCAGCTTGTGAAGGTGTTGGGCAAGTGACGCTGCCATATCCAGGTTTCCGCCCGGTCTCGCCGCCGCGGTAAAATTCACGCAGTCGAGCATCCGGCGCCGTCCACGATAAAACGGCGAGGCGCTCGCGCCCGAGGCGCCGCCCAAAAGATGGATCTTGACATGGTCGTGGTTGGCCAGAACTACGTAGGAAAGCGCCGCTGCGACATGGCTTGCCGGGAGAAATTTCTCGCGCGCCGACGGAAACGCCATGGACGCGCTCGCGTCAAGGAAAACATAGACGAACAGGTCGACCTCTTCGCGAAACAATTTGATATAGAGCCGATCGCTCCGCGCATAGATGCCCCAGTCGAGGTAGCGCAGGTCGTCGCCGGGAGCGTAACGGCGATAATCGGCGAACTCCAGGCTGGTGCCGCGCCGTGGCGAGGTGTAGCTGCCGGAATGGCCACCGAGGAATTCCTTGCGCGTGCGCAAGCGCAGGGTTTCCAATTGGCTCAAAAACTTCGCTGAAAACGGTTCCGGAAGCATGGAACAGATGATAACAGAACTGAGACCGAAGACCGATGTCCGGCCGGTCTACGGTCGCCGGTCCTCAGTCGGGGTTTCTTTTTTTGCGTCCTTAGCGGCGCATAACTCCTTTGCGGGAAGGCTGATTTTGCCTGGAAGCTAGACGGCGTATCGAATCGGATCGATGACGCCGGCCTCGGCGAAGCCATTTTGTCTTAGCCGGCAACTATCGCACAAGCCGCAGGCGCGGCCATCCGGCTCGGGGTCGTAACAACTCCAGGTGAGCGCGTAGTCGAGTCCCAATGCCAATCCCTGTTTGACGATTTGTGCCTTGGTCATGTGAATCAATGGCACCTTGATCTTTGTACGGCTGCGGCCTTCGACGCCGGCGCGGGTCGCGAGGTTGGCCATCGTCTCGAAAGCGCGAATATACTCGTCGCGGCAGTCGGGATAGCCGCTGTAATCCAACTGATTGGCGCCAAAAAAGATGTCCTCGAGGTCGAGGCGCTCCGCCAGAGCGAGAGCAAAGGAAAGAAAGATGGTGTTGCGCGCGGGCACATAGGTGATCGGAATCCCGTGGGCAATCTCGCTGGCGCTGCGCCCTTTAGGCACTGCAATGCTATCGGTCAGCGCCGAACCGCCGATCGCGCGCAGGTCGAACTCAATAACCCGGTGCGATGCGGCGCCGAGAAACGCAGCAACCTTTTGCGCCGCTTCAATTTCGCGTTGATGGCGCTGGCCGTAGCGGAACGTGAGCGCATGAATCTCGAAGCCTTGATGATGGGCGATGGCTGCGGCCGTGGCCGAGTCGACCCCGCCGCTCAAGAGCACAACTGCCCGTTTGCCAGCCATCGTTATGGTTTGGGGACGCGGGTTCCCTCGAGCGGATAGCCGTTCTGGTGCCAGCCGACGATGCCCTCGTCGAGAACTTTCATGTTGCGGTAGCCTTCCTTGTGGAGCATGCCATAGGCCAAACTGGCCAGGTGATGGGGGCACGCTCAATACAAAATAGCCGCGCGATCTTTTGGCATGTTCTTGATGTGATCGCGAAAATGCTCAAGGGGCGCCGAAACAGCGCCGGCGATGTGCGCTTCTTTGAACTCCTCGGCGGAGCGCACGTCGACGATCACAGGTTTTGCGCCCTTCTTGATATCGGCCGCGAGGGTATCGACGGAAATGAATTCCGGCTTGATCTCCGGCGGCAAGACTTGCTGGGCAAACTGAGGATATCGGGTCGGGTCGGCATGAGCCGGCGGCAACGTCACCAGGAACAGCGCAGCGATTACCCAGGCTTTCGCATAGCGCGCGCTCATGGCTTACCTCCGGCATGTTTGTAATCGCTGAATTGCGCCAGGGCTTGCAAGGTTTGCGTGCCGTCGTAGCGCTGGCCGTTGATGACCCAGGTGGGGTAACTCTCGATCCGCGCATCCTTGCAAACCTGTGCGGCGGGCGCCCTGGGCCCGCCCGGGCTGCATTCTATATAAGGCACCCGGCCGGCCGAGCCGCCAAACATCTCTTTTTGCTGCTTACAATGCGGGCACCAGGACGCGCCATAAAACTTCGCGTCGACCTTGGTCAAATGGGTTGCCAAGCCGCGAATCCAGGGATCTTCCGTGGCGGCGGTCTTGCCCCAGTAGCCGGCGTAATGCAAGTGCAACGCTACGATCACGAGTAAAGCGGTGCCGACGGTCTTTGCCAGCCATGGCGGCCAGCTGAATCCGGCCATGCGCGCCGGCCGCTGAAAAGACGCGATGGTGAAAATCGCCGCCATCAACGCCAGGGAGGTTAAGCAATACGGACAAGCGGCGTCCAGCGCATAAAACGATACCGCAGTCAGGTACAAACTATAAAGCATGCCGAAGAGCGCGACAAACCACTCTGCCTTCCATTGCGCGGCGGTACGTTTGTTCCAAGCGATGGCGCCGAGAAGAGCATAAGTGAGAAAGCCCCAAAACGAGGTGGGCATACCGAATAGAGTAGCCCACGCGCTGCTGAGAACGACGTCGCAGGCGCTGCCCTCGACGCAGCCGGCTACTCGCTTTACCGCCCAAGCGGAATAGGTCAGGTAGCCGCTTAAACCCATACCGATTACCGCGAGCGCTAGTACCGGCGTGTTCGGGCCGTTTTTAGCCGCCGGCTGCTCGGCAAGTTTCGCTCTGGCTTTTTTGTCCCGGGCTGAATTGGCCATGTCAACTGTTTCCTTTGCCGTCGAGTAGTAATACGACGTCCTTATTCAAGCGCTCCAGGGCGGTGCTGTCCCGGCTATCGTAGTAGCCCCGGATCTGGCTTTGCCGGTCGATCAGAACGAATCTCGGGCTGTGCAGGATGATGCTTTCCTTGCTCGTGGCTTCAGTAAGCGCCGCGGCACTCAAGCGAAACCCCTGCTGCACCAGGCGCGCGATCTGTTCCTTATCACCGGTTAAAAACAGCCAGCGATCGGCGCTTGCTCTGAAGCGATCGGCGTAGCGCGATAACACTTCGGGGGTATCGCGCTCAGGGTCCACGGAAAAAGAAACAAACCTGAGATCGCTCCGGTTGCCAAATTTTCCCTGGAGCATGGCCATCGCCGCGCTTTGCGTAGGACAGGTGTCGGTACAGGTCGTATAAATGAAATCGGCGATCCAGACTTTGCCGCGCATATCCGCCGATGTAGTGCGCTTGCCTGTGCGTTCAACCAAGATAAATTCCAAAACGGCGCCGTAATTATCCAGACCTTCGAGCGCCGGCGCGTTCCACGCCGCGGTCTCGGCTCGCGGCGCGAGCTTCAGCCAGAGAAATGTCCCCGCCACGATGCCCAACGCAGCTACCGTGGTCGCGAGCAAAACAAGACTGACTTTAGATTGATTCATAAAACCGGCTGCCGAGCAGGAATTTTATCGGTTTCGCTGCTGTTTGTGTAGAGGGAAATTGCCATTGCGACCTGCCCCTTCGGGTTTTCCTGGGCCCGGTGAGCGCCGATTTTGAGCTCTGCGACCTACAGTGAGCTTGGCACTTTACTTCGAGCCTGCCGACCAGCGGCTCATTATTCCTATTGGAAGAATCGCGAGAGTTATTAATTAGGCCGAGTTATGACACCTAGCAAAATACCGAACGCCCGATCAGCGCGCCATAGTCACAACAGAATCGCTCCAATTAATCCCAAAACGGAAATGCCAAGCCCGCGATGATCATAGCGGCGATGCTTAGAATCGCGCCGCTCACCCTCGGAGAAACGGCCATGAAGAACCCGAGCGCGCCGCAAACCAGAGCGATCAACTCTACTATCAGTGCCCAGCCCGGGTTGCCGCTGAAGACTAAAAGTATGCCGCCGATTGCCGCGACGATGGCTAAGATTGCCGCTGTACCCGTCTTCTGCTCCATAATATAGGTTCTCCTTGAACTTGTTGTTAATATAGGGTTCTCCTTAAACGTTGTTGAACGCTGGCTCGAGATCATCACGTCCAGGCCAAAGATATACCCGCAGGCCCATAGAATTCTAGCTACTCACAAAGTTAAATTACCGATGACAGTAGAGCATTGCCGGAGAACTCTTGCGTCTAAGCTTGCTGCGGCGCCGGACGAATTTCTGTGCTTTCGCTCCTTGCAGCAGGTATAGCAGATCAACAGAAAGTCTGCATCGGTCAAGTCAAATAGCGTAAGTTTAGACTCAAAATTCTGCGTCCCGAAATTGAAACGGTGAAATCTGTTTTGTTACCAATTCTGCAACAGTGCATCTACTTTAAGCTTTGAGGGAGTATTCAGTTGGTGTACCTCCGTCACGGCGCCGGCTGGCTGGTGATGGGCCGATCAAATGCCGCCAAGTCGCGCAGATCGGGCCAGGTTCATTTCGGGTTTTTCGTTGGTCTGGCGCCGCCGGCGGTGATATTTTTAAACCACATTAAAAAGCTAGCAGCCCCTGGTGAAAGTGTGGCATCGCAGCGAGACGGTCGAGGCGCGCTGATGGCAAGGCGCGACGCCCGGGAATATCGGGGAATATTTGAGGGGAGGAGCATCGCAGCCAACGGGGCTGCATCGCGCCTCGAATGCAGTCAGTCTTTCACCACGGGCCGCTAGGGGAGGCGTTTGATGAGCAAACCGGAAGTAGTCGTCATCACTGGGGCATCCGCCGGCGTGGGCCGCGCAACCGTGCGCGTGTTCGCCGCGAAAGGCGCACGGCTCGGCTTGTTGGCGCGCAACCGTGAAGCGCTTGAAGCTGCCGGCCGCGAGGTCAAGGAAGCGGGCGGTGAGGCTCTGGTGATAGCAGTTGACGTGGCCAATGCCGATCAAGTTGAAGCCGCCGCTGCCGCGGTCGAGAGAGAATTTGGCGCCATCGACATCTGGATCAACAACGCGATGGTTTCGGTTTTCTCACCGATCAAAGAGATGCAGCCCGAGGAATTCAAACGGGTGACGGAAGTGACCTACTTGGGCTACGTCTACGGCACTCTGTCAGCGCTAAAACGCATGCTGCCGCGCGATCGAGGGGTGATAGTCCAGGTAGGCTCCGCCCTGGCTTATCGCGGCATTCCACTGCAAGCGGCTTATTGCGGCGCCAAGCATGCTATCCAGGGATTCACCGACTCGCTCCGTTGTGAGCTGCTCCACGACAACAGCAAGGTCAAGGTCGTCGAGGTGCACATGCCGGCCCTGAACACACCGCAATTTTCATGGGTCAAGAGCCGGCTGCCGCGAAAGCCGCAGCCGGTTCCGCCGATCTTTCAGCCGGAAGTGGCGGCAGATGCGATTTATTGGGCCGCGCACCACCGCCGCTCTGAGATTTATGTCGGATGGCCGACCTTGAAGGCGATAGTGGGAAACAAGATCGCGCCACGGTTCGCCGATTGGTACCTCGCCCGCAACGCCTATAGCTCGCAACAAACCGACGAGCCGGTAGAGCCTGGCCGGCAGGATAATTTATGGCAGTCTGTGCCCGGCGATCATGGCGCGCGTGGCAGTTTCGATGGGCGCTCCAGTGGCTTCAGTTTGCAGATGTGGTTGAGCAAAAACCGCACGTGGCTTGCGCTCGCGGGGCTCACGCTGGCGGGTATCGTCCTCGGCGCCTCCGGCGACCGAGAGCCAAAGAGTGTGAAAGTCTAAACGGCGATGCTCGTCAAAAAAAATCCGTCCGCTTCCGGCCACGAGAAGGTTCCGGATGGCATCCACGCGATCTGGGTTGCGGCGCTAGCACAAGGGCGCGCGTCTCTGTGTTGCGTTTTGCTCGGCGACCAAAAAGATTATTGAAATTGTTTCTATTGATAATTTGAAAAGGCGACAATGGCATCCCTGATAGAGGATTATGCGATTATCGGCGACTGCCATACAGTGGCGCTGGTAGGGCGCGACGGTTCGATTGACTGGCTGTGCTTTCCCCGCTTCGATTCCCCCGCCTGCTTTGCAGCGCTGTTGGGCAACCAGGAGCATGGCCGCTGGCTGCTGGCTCCGGCGGAGGAGATTCAAGCCGTCCGGCGGCGCTATCGCCAGGACACTCTTGTGCTGGAAACGGACTACGAGACCGCCGATGGCGCGGTGACGTTGATTGACTGTATGCCGCCGCGCACCAGAGAACCGGACATGGTTCGTATCGTCGTCGGCAAACGCGGTCAGGTGCGCATGCGCATGCAGCTTATTATCCGTTTCGATTATGGCTCTATCATTCCCTGGTTGCGGCGCACAGACAAGGGGATTCGCGCGGTCGCGGGTCCCGATACGCTCATCTTGAACACCGATGTTGATCTTCGCAGTGAGAACTTTCGCACCGAGGCGGAGTTTACGGTGTCGGCGGGACAAAGGGTGCCCTTCGTCTTGATGTGGCATCCGTCTCATGAGCCGGCGCCGGCGATGATCGATGCCGAGGAAACCGTCGCCGATAGTGAGTCATGGTGGCGCGACTGGTCCGCGCCGCTGCACCTACAAAGGCCCGTGGCGCGAGGTGGTGCTTCGTTCTCTGATCACGCTCAAGGCGCTCACCTATGCGCCGACGGGCGGCATCGTCGCCGCGCCAACGACCTCGCTCCCCGAACAGCTCGGCGGCGTGCGCAACTGGGATTATCGATATTGCTGGTTGCGCGATGCGACGTTTACTTTGTATGCGTTGATGCTCGGCGGCTATATTGAAGAAGCCTGCGCATGGCGCGAGTGGCTGCTTCGAGCGGTGGCCGGCAATCCCGCGCAATTAAACATTATGTACGGCTTGTCGGGGGAGCGCCGGCTCACTGAGCTCGAACTTGGGTGGCTTCCAGGTTACGGCGCTTCGGCGCCTGTGCGGATCGGCAATGCGGCCTCGAGCAGTTCCAGCTCGATGTCTACGGCGAGTTGATGGACGCCATGCATCTGGCGCGGCGCGGTGGCTTGGCGCCGGACGAAAATGCCTGGCGCGTCGAGCGCGCGCTGACTGAATTTCTCGAGTCCGCCTGGAGCCGGCCAGATAACGGCATCTGGGAGATGCGCGGACCGAAGCGGCACTTTACACATTCGAAAGTGATGGCATGGGTTGCCTTCGACCGTATGATCAAGGCAGTGGAGCGCTTTGGTTTGGACGGTCCGGTCGAGCGCTGGCGAAAACTCCGCTCGACCATTCACCAGGAAGTATGTCGCAGCGGCTTTGACCGTGAGCGCAATACTTTCGTCCAATACTACGGAGCAAAAGAGCTCGATGCCAGCCTGTTGATGATACCTCTCGTGGGATTTCTGCCGGCCGGCGATGCCCGTGTAAGAGGCACGATTGAAGCGATCGAGCGCGATCTCATGACCGATGGCTTCGTGCTGCGCTATCGGACCAAACAGCATGTCGATGGGCTGCCGCCGGGTGAGGCGGCATTTCTCGCCTGTAGTTTCTGGCTCGCCGATAATCTCGCATTGTCGGGACGTTACGAAGACGCGCGCCGGTTGTTTGAGCGGCTTTTGAGCCTGTGTAACGACGTCGGACTGTTATCAGAAGGATACGATCCAACAAACCGGCGGCTGCTCGGCAACTTCCCGCAAGCGTTGAGTCATCTGGCGCTGATCAACACTGCATTCAACCTCTCTCGCGACGCCGGACCGGCCGCCGATCGCCAGAGCAGCTGAAAGATTGCGCAGGGCCTGCTTTCGGCGCACGTTCGCCATGGCAGCGATCTTATGGCATGCCAGTTGCTCAATCGTTTAATGATCCTTTGTTCCAATTGAACCAGAACCGGTCGCGCGTGAACATTTATAGGCTCGGAAAAGATTTTTAAATAAACGGAGACTCAATTATGTTATACAGCGCCAAAAATATGCAGGGCTTTAGCTTGCACGGCAGCGATGAAGCAATCGGCACGGTCGAGGACTTGTACTTTGACGACAACGCGTGGGCGATTCGCTATCTGGTCATCGACACCGGCTACATGGCTTTCAGGGCGACAGGTTCTCATCTCCCCTTACTCCGTCAAAGGCGTCAACTGGGACGACAAGCGCATCAACGTCGGACTGACGAAACATGCAGGTCGAGAATAGTCCTGATATCGATACCCATAAGCCCGTCGATCGCCAGCACGAAGAGGAGTACTACACTTATTACGGTTATCCGTATTACTGGACCGGTCCCTATTTGTGGGGAGATGTACCGTATCCAGGTTACCTGGCGCCGGACAAACCTCAGGCGAACACTGAAGTCAGAGAGATCGAAGAAGCTAGAGCAAGGCGAAACTCGGAAGATCGCAATCTGCGCAGCTCCAAGGAAGCGGCAGGTTACTACGTCGAAGCCACCGACGGAGACATCGGCCATGTGGAAGATTTCGTAGTCGACGACCAGAACTGGGCGATCCGCTACGTCGCGATCGATACGCGCAACTGGTTGCCCGGCAAGAAGGTCGTGATCTCACCCGATTGGATCAAGTCGATAAGCTGGAATGATTCAAAGATCCATGTCGATGTTTCGCGTGCGAGCGATCGAGAACGCTCCCGAATACGACGCCAATGCGATGACGCGCGATTACGAGAGCCGTCTTTATGGCCATTACGGCCGCTCGGGCTACTGGAATAGCGGCGTTAAGAAATGATAGATATCTCTGGCGCTCATGGTACGCCGCGAATCATGAGCGGCGTTTGCCGGCCATCCTAAAAGCCTCATCTTTTCGCGTGGTCGAAGAAATCACGGGGATTTGGTAAGAAGGACTGATTGAAACGAGGTAGCTTAAAGCACGGCCGGATCTTTTCGAGGGTTTAATTTTTATTTCTTCAGAGACGACGCCAAGCAGCTTCGTGCTTGGCGCCGGCTGAAATCCACTATAATCCGCCACTCAATCCATTTTCGCTTTTAGGGTATGGCGAGTCCAGCGCGAAGCCACGCGTCAAGACATGCTCGCGCACCGCCGTCGAACCACGACCGGAAAGGCTTCCGCCTCAGACGTAATCTCGTGCATACTCCGGGCTAAGCATCTTGCCTTTGTTGCCGTGCAGGTCTACAAGAGTTGCCATGCTCCAGGCCTTGCTGATCGCTCTCGCCATTTTCTTCGTTGCTGCCACTGCTCTGCCCTTTAGCCGCACTGATAGCGCGTGGATCCGAATGTTCGATTTTCCACGCACGCACATTGCCATCGGCGGGCTGTGCGTCACCCTGTTGTATTGGCTGTTCGTCTGGAGCCTGCAAACGATCGCTGAGAGTGCCGGGCTGGCGCTGCTGATGCTCTGCGTGCTCTATCAGGGCTACAAGATATCTCCTTACACCTTTCTTGCCTCGCCGCAGGTGCAGGCAAGCAACGCGCATGGCTCCGCCGGCGCTTTTAGTCTGCTTATCTCTAACGTGTTGATGGAAAATCGCAACGCGCGAGAATATTTGGAAATCGTCAGAAGAGCGGATCCGGATATAGTGCTCGCCGTTGAAACCGATCAGTGGTGGGTAGAGCAGCTCGGCGTGCTCGATCAAAAGTATCGCTATACAGTTAAATATCCGTTGGCGAACTGCTACGGGATGTTCTTGTGCTCCCGGCTAAAGCTGATCGACCCGCAAATCAAATTTCTCATCGAACCCAACGTGCCCTCGATCCATACGGTTGTCGAGTTAGAATCATCGGATCGGATCGTGTTGCATTGCCTGCATCCCGAGCCGCCGCAACCCGGCCACGGTCAAGATTCGACCGAGCGCGATGCGGAACTGCTGGTTGTTGCGCGCGCCGTCAAAGAGTCGGGCGCACCGGCTCTGGTCGCCGGCGACTTGAACGACGTCGCCTGGTCACGCACGACCAAGCTGTTTCAAAAGATTAGCGGGCTCCTCGACCCGCGCATCGGCCGCGGCCTTTACAATACCTTTAGCGCCAAGAATCCACTGTTCAGGTGGCCCCTCGATCATGTATTTCACTCCAACCATTTTAGACTGCTGCAGCTTGAGCGGCTTCCCTCCTTCGGTTCGGATCATTTTCCCGTCTTCATCAGGCTGAGTTACGAGCCCGAGACAAAAGCGCAGCAGGAGCAGCCCGAGGCCGACATGGGTGATCACGAAGAAGCGGCGGAAAAAATCGAGCAGGGCAAAAACAATAGTATTGGCTAGCCATAGGGGGCTTCGTTCCTGATCACGACTCTGTCATGGCTGTTCTCGGTGCATTAGAATAATCTCGGCTCGCTTCACCTAGCAGTCCATGGTGAAAGTGTGGCATCGCACCGAGACGGGCGAGGCGCCCTGATGGCAAGGCGCGACGACCTTAGAATATCGCGGAATATTTGAGCGGAGGAGCAACACAGCCAACGGGCATCGATCGCCCGTCGAATGTCGTCAGACTTTCACCACGGGCTGCTAGCTATTTTGCGACAGCTTACGGACTGCTGTTATTTCCAAGAGATGAAAACCATCGGGCAGTGCCAGTTTGCAGACTTCTGAGGGCGGGTTATCGCTGTGAAGTCCGCCATCCTGGAAGGGCTTACGCTCAAGCAGCTGGCCGTTAAGACCTGGCGGGGAATTCGTAAACACGATTATCTTGGCAGGGCTGCCGAGCTTGCCTTCTACTTTCAGTTGGCTTTGTTCCCGCTGCTCATTGTTCTGCTGAACCTGGTTAGTCTTATGCCGCGGGTTCAGGAGATAATTCTG
The DNA here is from genome assembly GCA_963801935.1 of uncultured delta proteobacterium. Taxonomy (GTDB): domain Bacteria; phylum Desulfobacterota; class Binatia; order UBA9968; family UBA9968; genus DATACQ01. The sequence goes on along the minus strand of CAWDHA010000011.1, from coordinate 88,258 downwards.
TTCTGGCTATCGCGGCTCATGCCTGCCGATGCAAGCCGGATCGTGGAAACCTGGGTGCAGAACGTTTTTGCCAACCGCAGCCGCGGTTTTCGTCAAGCAAAGATGGAGCTGGATCCTGCCCGGCGCACTGTTTGCCGTAACGACTTTTATACTCGCCTCTTATCCTTCTCTACTTATATCCGTTACTCTCCGAGTTACAATGCCACGTATGGCAGTATCGGCGCTGTGATCGTCCTGATGCTGTGGTTGTACCTCATGGGTCTCATCATGTACATCGGCGGCGAGATCAATGCCCAGATCGCCGCCGCTGCTGGCAAGCGCGCGGCCGGTTCCTAGCCGCGCAAAATCGGAGGATGGCTATGAAGCGAAGCGGTTTGTGGCTGTTCGGTCTAACGTTTATTTGTTCGAGTGCCGGTGCGCAGTCACCTTACTATCAGGGAAAAACAATCAGAGTGGTTGTCGGCTATCCAGCGGGCAGCGCCCACGATTTGTGGGCTCGCATGATTGCGCCGCAACTAACCAGGCATATTCCAGGTAATCCGGCTACCGTGGTGCAGATCATGGCCGGCGCCGGCTCGATGACGGCGACGAATTATATCTATGGCGTTGCGAAACCGGATGGCTTGACTCTCGGTGTGAACAACGCGGCGCTCTATTTCGAACAACTCCTCAAGAAAAAAGAAGCGCAGTTCGAGTGGCCCAAACTCACCTGGGTCGGCAGCACGACGCCGACTGCGCCGCTGCTCTATATGTGGGCCAATACGCCGTACAGAACCATTCACGACGTGCGCACGGCGACGGTTCCGCCCAAGTGCGGTGTTACCGGCACGGGCAATACCGGCTACTATTTGCCCAAGCTCCTGGAACAAGCCATCGGCGCCAGGTTTCAACTGGTGACCGGTTATCAGGGCGGCGCCGATATCGAACTGGCGGTCGAGCGCGGTGAAGTTCAATGCCGCGCTTTCACCATTCAGGTCTTTTTCGGCCGCGAGCCGTTTCATACCTGGCGCACTAAGAACCTGGTGCGGGTTTTGGTTCAAGGCGGCAAGAAACGCGACCCGCGTTTATCGGATACGCCGCTCTTCAGTGAATTGATGGATCAATATAAGACTGCCGAAGCAGATCGCCGGCTCGTAACGGTCATGCTGGGTTCGGGAGAGTTCGGCAGCGCGCCGATGTTCGGGCCCCCGGGCATAGCAGCCGATCATGTCAAGATTTTGCGCGCCGCCTACGCCAAGGCGCTGGCCAGTCCCGAGCTCATCGCCGAGGCGAAAAAACATGGCCTCGAGCCCGAGTTGATTCCCGGAGAAGAAATCGAAGAACTGGCGAGGGAGGTGATGTCGCAGCCGGCCGACGTTATCGCGTCGATGAAGAAAGTAATGGAATAATGAGAAATCCCTCTAAACCTCCCTTTCAAAGGGAGACTGCCAATACCCCCCATTGAAAAAGCGGGGAAGGGGGGATTTTCGGAAAAACGTGAGCATTCAAATGCCTAACAGCCTGTGGTGAAAGTGTGGCGTCGCACCGAGACGGGCGAGGCGCCCCGATGGCAAGGCGACGACCGAGAAATATCGGGAATATTTGAACGAGGAGCAACGCGGCCAACGGGGATCGATCGCCCGTCGAATGCAGTCAGACTTTCACCACGGGCTGCTAAGGTGCAAATGACTTTGACATTGCCCTGCTTGAAACTTGCCTGTCGATAGTGCGATTAGTCGTTTGTATTCAAATCTCAACCGCAACCTTCTAAGCGCTTGAAACTGGAGGCTATCATGGATCTGCAAGAGCTCAGTCAATGGATGAAAGAGCGAAACCTTAAAGGCCACTGGGAGCACCAGGAATGGTCGCAAACGGTCAAGCCCTGGCTTTGGAAGGGCGACGAAATCCTGCAGGCGCTCAATTGGTCGGGAGACTTGATCACCACAGGTGAGGCAGGACGGCGCACGATCCAGATGAGAAATCCGGGTCTCGCCGCCGGCATGACCAATACCGTGCATATCTCGGTGCAATTGGTCAAGCCCGGCGAGATCGCGGCGGCGCACCGGCACAGCGCCGCCGCGGTTCGCTTTATCGTCAAAGGCACGGCCAATGCCTATACGATCGTTGAAGGTGAACGCTTTCCGATGTTCGAGGGCGATTTCATCACCACGCCCAACTGGACCTGGCACGACCATTTTAACGGCTCGGGCGAGCCCGTCATGTGGCTCGACGGGCTCGATGTTCGGCTGGTGAGCCACCTGGGCGCGATGATCCAGGAGAATTTCAATAAAGAGCAGCAGCCCATCGAAAAGCCGGACCGCTATTCGGCGAAAGTTTTCGCCCACGCGCGTCCCAGTTATATCAAGAATTCTTTTCAGGCGCCGCCTTACCGCTATGCCTGGGAGGAAACCGACGCGAGCCTGCAGGCGCTTAAAGAGAGCGCCGGCGATCCGTACGATGGGATCATCTTGGAATATGCCAATCCGGTCGACGGCGGCCATACCTTACCGACCTGCTCTTGCTCCATTCAACTGTTTCGGTCTCACGAAAAAACCAAGATGCACCGTCATACGAGCACGACGGTCTATTACGCTTTCCGCGGTGGCGGCACGACCAGAGTCTCAGCCAACGAATTCAACTGGGCAAAGGGCGATATCTTTGTCGTGCCCTCGTGGCAATGGCACTGCCACGAAAACCTGAGCAGCGAGGACGCGATCTTGTTTTCAATCAGCGATCGGCCATCGACGGAAGCATTGGGGCTTTACCGGGAAGATACCGACGGCGCATAGGCGTTGGTCGAGTGCGGATAGCGGATGGAAGATGGCGCTCCTCGATCATTGTCGCTGAGCCAGGGTTGGGCGCGGGAATATTTTAGAGGACTCGAACAAGGCTGTCTTTCTGAGCTTCCCAGGATTCGTGATCGAAGATCAAGGTGGCGCCTGTCGGATCAGCGGAGCGCGCTAACTCGTTGGCCACCGCGACGTCGCCCCGGCCCTCGTCAAAAAAGCGCCGCCCAGCACCATCGATTCAAATGCGTTCATCGAAAAAGCTTAATTTATAGCAACACCTTACGGAATCTTATAACCCAACTCTCTGGCCACTTCCATCGCCAGCCGGTCGTCGGCAATTTCATGAAAGCTCACTTTGCGGTCGGCGTGGCGGCCTTGGGCCTGCACCGATCTGACCAGTGTTTCCATGCCGGTGCGGCTGGGGATACCGCTCCCGCTGAGAGTCGTCAGAAACTGATCGTAGGTTTCGCTCGCCGCTTCCCTGTCCATCCTGAGTAGCTTGACGATAAGGTCCAGGGTCTTGGGCTTGGATTTTTTAATCTCGTCTTTAGCGCGCTGCAACGAACGAATCACCCGCTTGGTTTCCGCCGGTCGTTCTTGAATCGTTTTCACCAGCGCGGTCAAGCCGCCGCCGGGCATGTCAACCATCGCGCCGACGTCGAGCAGCTTGTTAAATCCCTTTTTCTGGGCGCCGAAGGTCACCGGCGGAGAGAGCAGCGCGGCATCGACATATCCCGACTCCAGTGAGATCAGCTGTTGTATCTGTTGCCCGCCGATCGATACCAGAACAAAGTCCTTGGCACTGACACCGAGTTTCTCGAGCGCCAGATTAAACGCGACATGAACCGTGCCACCAAGTCCGGTGATCGAGATCTTCTTCGATTTCAGGCTGTCGAGGGTTTTAAATTGCGGCTTTGCCATCAGCCAGTAAGAAATCTTGTCGGACGAAAACCAGATGGCCCGGGTGGCAAATCCGCTCAAGGTCGCGTTGACTGAGGCCGGGCCCACCCCTGCTTGAAAATCGATGTCGCCTTGAGTGAGCGCCGCCGGCACCAGCGCCGATTGCATGAGGATGACTTCCATGTCGAGGCCGTTGGCGCTGAACATACCCCACTCTTTGGCGGCCAACAGCGGCAACGCGGTGATCGTGAAACCGGCGTTGGAGATTCTTAACTTGGCGCGTCCCTCCTGGGCTTGCGCGGCTTCCGAAATCGCCAGGGCAAGAGACAAACAGCCCGCCGCCAAGAAAAGCAGACTCAGACGGCTATCGGGTCTGATCATAAATCTAACTCCAAGTGTGAAAGCGCGATGAATCGCGCCCCTACAGCTCATTTCTATCCTTAGCGGCGCTCACTGGTGAGACTACTTACTCCAAACGAGCTTGCTTGACAACATTTTGTTTCCTTGAAACTATCGCGCCTGATCCCAACGAAGGATTGCCAGAATGATTGCGCCCCGCTCAGCGAAACCGACCATCGATCCGATAACTCTGGAAGTCATCCGTTACGGCATCATTTCGATCTGCGATCAAATTGACGCCAATATGACGCGCACGGCGTTCAGCCCTTACATCTATGAATATAAGGATTACGCCGTCGGCTTTGTCGGCGCGGCAGGCGAATTACTGGCGCAGTCCACCGGCGGCATGCCGGTATTCGTCGCCGACTCGGTCGGTATGGCGGTGCGCGACGGCTTGGAAGTATACGGTCGCAAAAACATTCACAAGGGCGACGTCATCGTCTGCAACCACGCCGCGGTGCAGGGCCAACACTTGAATAACACCGTCATGTATACCCCGGTGTTCGCCGGCTTTAACGGCGCTGATTTGATCGGCTTTTTTGCCGTCAACTGCCACTGGATCGACATCGGCGGCTCGGCCATCGGTTCGGTATCTTATTCCTCCACGGATATTTTCATGGAAGGTTTGCAACTGCGCTCGATCAAGCTCTGGTCCAAAGGAGAGCCGAACCAAGAAGTGTATCGCATCATCGAGAATAACACGCGTTTTGTGCTGGAGCTCATGGGCGACATTGAGGCGCAGCTGGGCGGCACGCTGCTCGGCCGCGATTTGACGCAGGCGATGGCGGATAAGTACGGCAGCGAGATATTTCTCGGCGCGCTGGCGGCGATTCTCGACCAGTGCGAAGCCGCCACGCGCGAGAAGATCGCCGCCATCGCGGACGGGGTCTATGGATATGAAGCGTTTCTCGACAACGATGGCATACGCGACGAAAAGATCCCCATCAAGGTGAAAGTCCGCGTCATTGGCGACGAGATGACCATCGACTATTCTGAGATGTCGGCGCAGGTGCGCGGCTGCATCAACTCAGGTTTTTACGGCGGCGGCCGCACCACGGCGCGGGTGGCGTTTAAATATCTGATTGCCACTGACGAGCCGGCCAATGAAGGGACGTTTCGGCCGCTGAAGATGATTCTGCCCCAAGGCAAATTGCTGAGCGCCGAAGCCACGGCGCCCATGGGGCTCTATAGCATTCCTTTTCCGACGGTCATCGACTGCATCATCAAGGCGCTGGAGCCGGCGCTGCCCAAGCGTGTGACCGGCGCCCATTTCGGAACTTTTTCCTCGCTGAGCTTTGCCGGTAAACGCATGGACACCGGCGCGTTGTTTAAAGCCAACGACAGCGGCCATGGCGGCTGGGGCGCGTGCGCGACTCATGATGGCGCCGGTCCGTTTCGCACGATGGCGCACGGTGACACACGATTGATTCCCATCGAGTTGCAAGAATCGATGTATCCATTGCGCGATCGAAGAATTCGGCTTGCGCCGAGATTCCGGCGGGCCTGGAGAGTGGCGTGGCGGATTGGGATTCGAGAAGCAGTACGCCCTGCTTGCGCCGTGCGAGCTCTGGGCGAACTTCGATCGCGTCGGTTGCCCGCCTTGGGGGGTGCAGGGCGGCGGCTCCGGTAAATCGGGCGAGGTGCTGATCTTTAAGCAGGGAAAGTCTAAACCCCAGCTCATTTACAAGACTGAAGGTTGCCCGTTGCAAGCCGGCGACCGGGTGCGCATGTCTACCGGCGGCGGCGGCGGCTACGGCGATCCAAAAAGACGTCCGGTGAAACTCGTCGCCCGCGATGTGATCCGCGGCGTCGTGTCGCGCGCAAGCGCGCTGGCGGATTATGGAGTGGTTGTCGATAGCGATGGCCAGGCAGAGCGCGTGTAATCATCAGCGCTATCTTTACAAGAGCAAATTATCAGTCGCTGTCAGTTCTGCCGATTTCCCAATCATAAGCTTGGAACACAAAAATAAACTGGAAATAACCTGTCCGAGGCCATCGGTCCTTGACCTGTGATCTCGACCGGTGTAATCCTGCCATTTCGATTCTGCGCTAACATACGCGCGCGTTAGACTACGCTCAAGCAACTTCGGACGATCGCAGCTAGCTCGATCTCCTTGAACGGCGCCGAAGCATAGAGTTCGTGCTTTTGGTGCCAACGATTAGGGATCGTGAGGCTGTTGTCTCACCTACGATCGATTGCCGCCATAACTCTGCTGCCGAGCCGTTTGTCGAATCCCGCAATCCGACCGACCGCGGTGTTGCGTTGAGGAAACTCGGCCTATGGGCCGACTTGTTGACGATCTATTGAAAGGCAATGTCAAAACAAAAAGTGAAGAAGGCGGCAAAGGCGTGAGTTTACGATCCGCTTGCCGCTGCCCGAGCAACCGCCGGCCGCGCAATCCATGAGAACATTTACCGGCTCGGCGCACCGGCTTATCGTCGAAGAATTGAGAGTTCTGGTGGTCGACGATAATCGCGCCGCTGCGGAGATGTTGGCAACGTTGTTTCGGCTGAAAGGAAGCGCCGTTCAGCTAGCGCACGATGGAGAAGCTGCAGTGCTGACCGCGGAAAGATTTCTCCCCGACGTGGTGTTGCTCGATCTTGGCATGCCGAAACTCAACGGTTACGACGCCTGCCGCCGCATGCGCGAACAGCCCTGGGGAGAAAGGATGATCATTGTCGCCCTGACCGGATGGGGCCGGGATGAGGACCGCGAACGCACACGTGAAGCAGGTTTTGACCTTCATCTAGTCAAACCGGTGCGCCTGTTAACTCTCCTGGACGCCATTGCCGCACTGGCCGAAAAGAAATCCTTGTGATGACGGCTCTTTATCCGGTGCCAATGAAAATATCGATGCTCGAAAAATGTCGTCGCCGCCAGCTAGCAGCCGTGGTGAAAGTGTGGCGTCGCACCGAGACGGGCGAGGCGCCCTGATGGCAAGGCGCGACGACCGAGAATATCGGAGAATATTTGAGCGGAGGAGCAACGCAGCCAACGGGGATCGATCACAAGTCGAATGCAGTCAGACTTTCACCACGGGCTGCTAGGTGAAAGCGCGCTCCAGTTGACGCAGAATGCCGTCGGGTTCGCGGAGCGCAAACTCGACGATGCGATCGGCGCGCGCTTGGGAATCGCTGTTGGCGTAGATGCGCAGTTGCGGCGCGTTCCCCGACGGCCGGACATGGGCGACGTCGCCGTTGTGAAAATAGACGCGCACGCCGTCGAGTACATTGATTCGCGCGATCGCCATCGAATCCGAGCGCGGCGCTAAAGAAATCGCTTAAGCTCGCTCTCAAGCGCTGCCATTCTCTGGCCGCCGGTTCGGCGAGCAAGGTAGGCATCGTGGCCGCCCGGTTCGGGTCGAACACGCCTCCGGTTGTGGCGTCGAACGCAACCTCGGTTGTCTCGCCGGCTGGAATCAGATGAGAGAGGATGGCCTGACTTACGCCGACCGGCACGTTATCGAGCAAGCCGGCGCGACCATAGCGAGCCGGCAGTCGGTCCCACAATGCCGCCAATCCGCTGCGCTGCTCGGCCGCAGCGAACAAGTTCGCCAGGATCGGCAACGTAGCGTCGCGCGTCGGTAGCGCGCGCAAAGGCCCCGCAGAGAGAGCGATATCGCTGCCGGTCAAGAACCCACCGTTGGCTTCCCAGCCGACGATGCGTGCGTGCGTCCCGGCACGGCGCAGCTCCTCCAGAGCGGCGACAACGTAAGGCGAGCCGATTTTAGTCTTATCGAGATAAATGCCACGCTGGCGCAGGCGTCGCTCGACGGCATCGTTGGCACTGATTGGAACCGCGGCGCCGTCGGCGCGCAGATATTCGGCGACGGCGATGCCGAGCAGGTCGCCGGGTAAAAAGCGCACGCGCCGCATGCCCGGCTGGACCTCGGCGGCACGCAGCAGTGCCGTTACCAGGGGCCGATCGGAGTCACCGTCGGTGGACACGATTGCGTCCAGCGGCCGGCCGCCGGCTTCGGCGTCGACGGCTAATTCTTCAAGTCGATCCAGCTGCTCGTCGGTAATGTTCTCAGTATCGATCGGAACGAACGTCTCACTGCGCCCGGCGCTGACCACATCGGCGCCAAGCTCGCGTAGAATATCCGATAAGATGTCCCGGCCGACGGCCGAGTGTTGATAGACAAGAACACGCACGCCCGAGAGGCCGCCCCGGCTGAAGCTCGTCAAATAGCGCTCGATGTATGATTTTTCAGCGCCGCGATTAAGCGGCGGCAGTTCCGGTGGACGCTTGAGCATGCCGCAGAGATCGAACAGCGAGTCAGCTTCATTCTTGCCGTACTCCTCGGCGCGTACTCGCTCGACCTCGCGCATGATGCCCGGTTCCTCCTCTTTCAGGACTTCGCCGGCGCTCTTGTTGAGCTTGATACCGTTGCGATCAAAGGGAATATGGCTGCCGCTGACCATCACGCCGGCGCGCCCGCTAGACATGGCGTGAGCAATCAACGCCGGGGTGGGGATTTTGCCGGCGTTTTCGACCTGTAATGCCGAGTCGCCGATCGCCTGGGCGCAGGCGCGCATGATGCGATCGGTGCTTGGCCGCAGGTCGCCGGCGATGATAACGCCGCCGCGCCCGCCCATGGCGCCGCTCCGCAGGAAATAACAGAGAGCCGCTTTGACATTGATATATGCTTCAAGGTCAGTGATATCTTTGACCAAGCCGCGCAAACCGCTGGTGCCAAAGGCCAACGAAACCGGGGTGTAATTGAGAAGCACCGCTCCCTCCTCCGTGTCTACTCACTTTTTAATGATTATTAGCAGGCTATCTAGATAGCTGCGCTGTCTAGTATTGCACTATTTGATACAGAACTATCACGCCACTTGATGAGCAGACAATAATAGTCTCAAGACTGTTCAATTTTAGACAGCAATCGGGGTTACTTCAGCGCAGCATGACATCGAACCTGCACAGGTAATATTGTCGCGGTTGCAAAAAACGTGTTCAATGGAGGCGTTTTATGGATATGGAAAAAATCAAGCTGGGTTCGTGGAGTGCTGCCGGCGGCGCAATTCTGCTGGCTGTAGTCGGATTCAACTGGGGCGGTTGGGTTACCGGCGGCGCCGCAGCGGCAATGGCTAAGGAAAGCGCCGCAGATGCGGTCACCACCCGGTTGGGATCGATTTGTGTCGCGCAGTTTAACTCGGATTCCCAGAAGGGTCAGAAGCTCAGCGAGATGAAGCAAAAAGATTCCTGGGACAAAGGCCGTTATATTGAAACGCAGCGTTGGGCGATCATGCCGGGTGAAGATAAACCCGATAGTAGAGTTGCCGATGCGTGCGCCAAGCAGCTGACTGACAAAGCGTAATAATTGCGCACCGGCAGCAGTTTCAGTGCCTGACGCGGCGAAGCTCCGGCAAGTTGCCGGGTGTCTCGACAGGACAAAGATCAACCGAGAACCAAAAGGAAAGCTAACATGAGTAAAGGTCAGGACAGTAAAAAACAAACCAAAAAAAAGCCACTGAAAAACTTGATGGAAAAAAGGGCCGCGAAAAAAGCCAAGAAAGAGGGCAAAGTGTTTTCGTTTGGCCTGAAATAATTATCGAGTGCGGTCGCATGCGCTGTTCCGGCAAGCGCATGAGCAGCGATCAAGGTTGCCTTGACGTGGATCTTTCAATTTTGATCGATCCATTCCATGGCCCTGCGCAGGGCACAATCGCCGGCCTCATCGGTTGAAGCGGTTGTCAGGGGACCCATCGCCGAGCCAACGAATCAGTGCGCAACGCGCGCGAATGTCATAGGCAATTCTTCAGGCGTCGCTGATGCGCGAGAAATTGCTGCCGGCGCTCGCTGAACTCGTCGTGGTCGTTTTGCCAGTTTTTAGAGAATCGTCTATCTTTTTCTCAGCGGCAATTTTGCTCTGCCCCAGTACCTCGGAAATCTCACAGATCAAGATCTTTCTTGCCTTGTCCAAGACCTCGCGGTCGCGCGGCGACAGCGCCTTAATCTCGTTTAACTCGCTCAACGAGCCGACGATGGTCGCGAGATCAAATGCCGACCCTGAAGCCAACAGCTTGGTGTTATCGATAGCACGCTGCTTCCAATTCATACGGGTGTTTGGTGAATTGGCAATTTCGACTTCCTGGCTGAGCAGGCGTAATAGCTTGGGAATTTGCGATTTTTTCACTAGCTGGCGGATTCCCAGGTTGTCGGTCTTGTCCACGGGGACAAATAACACGTTACCGCTCTCGTCCAAGACTGCTAAGGGATAAAAAGCGGCCGGCCGACCGGCGATATCTTTTGTGATTATGGCGCCGATGCGACAGGGACCTTGATTCGGATAGACGACCTTTTTCCCCGCGTTCAGTATCATGCGATTCTCCTTTGTCGATTCACAATTGCCATTCACTGCCAGCGATTTTGACGATTTTTATCGTCCCGTGGAGTTCGTTTTTGCCGGAGCCAGAACGCGGCCTCTTGAAAAATGCCATGAGTCCGCAGCCATTGTGAGTGGTCCGAGGGGGCCGTACCCCGGCCTGCGGGACTAAAGAATCGTTGGGCCGTGTTGAAGAGCGAGCTCGTCTGTTTGTGGATCGGTCCCCTCAGGTTTATTCTCTGTCCTTGCCTTCTCGTTCTTTCGTTCCGAACGGCGCGCAAATTTCTTCTGTTGCTTTTCGCGCCGCGCGACTTCTTTTTGGCGTTTTTTAAATGTCTCAGCTGCCATAAACCCTCCTTAATTGTTGATACTTCTTGCCGGTTCCCTGCCATGCAGGCTCAAGCCACTCGAGCATGGCGCGCACGCTTCCTGTCGCCAGGCCGATGCTCGTATCCGCCGCGCCGTAATACAGGTGAATGGTGTCGCCGTCCGGCGCAATCGTGTAGCCGCAAGGAAAAACCACGTTGTCGACGTCGCCGCGCTGCTCGTAGGTTTCTTGCGGGCCGAAAATCCACTCGTCGCCGCGCTTCAAGCAATGCTCCGGCGCGTGCAAATCAAACAGAGCAAGTCCCAATCGGTAAATCGAGCCCGCGGCGGTATGGCGCACGCCATGGTAAATCACCAGCCACCCCTGCGGGGTTTCGATGGGCGGCGGCGAGAGACCGATTTTATTGGCATCCCACCATGCGCCGCGGCGTGCTTCCAGCATCAGCTTGTGATTGCCCCAGTGGCGCAGGTCCGGAGAGTAAGACATCCACATGTGCGCGCGCGGAGCGCTGACGGGCCGATGGATCAAAGCCCACTGCCCGTTGAATACGACGGGGAAGCAAAGCCGCATCCTTATCTTCCGGCGGCATGATGACGCCATAGCGCTCGAAGTTGTGAAAATCTTCAGTGAGCGCCAGAGACACGCCCGGGCCGTCGCGCGTGAAAGCGGTATAGACGACGGCATACTTGCTCAATTCCGGGACGTAGGTAATGCGCGGATCTTCGATGCCCCATAATTCTTCCGGGAAATGTTCCGGGTCGGCCGGCAACGTTGGCCGAGATTCGATCTGCCAATTATCCACGCCGTTGGTCGGAACGAGCGACAGTCAGGTGAGAATGGCCGCGGCGATCCTCGACGCGGCACAAGAGCAGAGTCGTGCCATCCGGCAAGCAACGTGGCGCCGGGGTTGAAAACGCTATTGATCGGATAGGGCCAATCGGCCGCGCTCAAGATCGGATTGGTTTTATGACGGCGAAAAAGTTCGGTGATGTTGGTTGGTCATCGAGCTCCTGTTTCCACGGATGCCAATGTTGTCTCAGCCAAACGCAGTTCGAGCACCGCCTGGAGAAAGGCGAGGGAAGACTCCGCGCCCTGATTTTCGTTCGGGCGGTCGGGATGCAAGCCGTCGCGACAACCGCCGGTCGTCGGATCGTAGATCGGCAGGTTCAGATCGTTGCGGCCGAGGAACCAGTCGAAGGCGCGCCGCGCTTCTTTGTGCCAGCTCTTGATCTCCCGTGATCCGATGTGCTTCGAGGCAAGCCGACACCATGGCTTGAGCCTCCACCGGCTGCTGATCGAAGCGCGCACGCTCGCCGCCGCGCTGATAAAAACCGTTGGAGCCGATGGGCACGAAATGACCGCCGCTGGTCGTCAGCGCGCTGCAGATCGGCCAGCCATTGGAGCGACTCCAGGCCGGCTTCGGTCATGTCGTTGTTGGGCATCGCCGTGACCGCACATCAGCAAGGCGTGCGGCAGCGCGGCGTTGCAGTAGGTCAGCGACTCTTCATACCAGTGCCACTCATCGGTTCGATTTTTGCGATACAACTCGAGCAGCCGCCCGGCCAATTCCTCGCGCGCCTGAGTGACTCTTCGGTCACCGGCAAAACGCTGCAGATACTCGTCGATGCCGATCAGCGCGAACGCCCAGGCCCGTGGGCTGGTCGTCTCGAGAATCGCCGGCAACGCTTTCTCGAATACCCAGCCGGCCATACTCTGCAGCGCCGGCGTGTTGGAGCGGCCCAACACCGTGCCCAGCGCCCACAAGGTGCGGCCGTGGCTGTCGTCGGAGCCGCTCTCTTCCAGCCAGTTGCGCTGGTAGTTCATGAAATTGCGAAAGCGTCCGGTCTTCGCATTGAAGGCATACCAGACGAAAGCGAAATAGCGTGAGATTAGATCGGCGGTCTCTTCATTGCCCAGTTCTTCCAACAGCGTGCTCACGATCAGCGCGCGGGCATTGTCGTCGATGGTGTAACCCTCGTGATAGTTGGGCACGGTGAAAATCGCGTGCTGAAACATGCCGGTATCGTCGGTCATGCGGCGTAAGTGATCGAGTTTCGAGCGGCGGCAATTCGGCCGGACGTTTATCGAGCGCTTTGACCACGAAACCGGGAGGAGTGAAGTGGCGCCGTTCGGCGCGGGCGCGTTGAAAACTCTCCATGTAGCGACGCGCGACCTGCGGCCAGATCATCTCGCGGCCGTACAGATAGGCGCGCTTGCGCATGCCGTGGCGCTTGGCCTCGTTGTCCAACAAGTCGATCACTTGCTCGGCCAACGCCGCCGGATCGCGAAACGGCACCAGCGCGCCGCGTTCGTCGGCCAGCATCTCTTCGGCATACCAATAGGGGGTCGAAATAACCGCCTTGCCGGCGCCCACGGTATAGGCCAGCGTGCCCGAGACGATCTGCGCCGGGTTGAGATAAGGCGTGATGTAAATATCCGCGGCGCCGATGAACTCAACGAGTTCTTCCAAACTGACAAATCGGTTGTAGAAGATCACTTGACCTTCGACGCCTTTCTCTTGGGCCAGCCACTGCAGTGACAAGCGATAGGTTTCGCCGTCGTGCCGCAGGACATGCGGATGAGTCGCGCCGACGATGAAGTACACCACGTTCGGATGTTTGGCCAAGATCGCAGGCAGAGCGGCAATGACATTCTCGATGTCCCTTGTTCGCCGACAGCAAGCCGAAGCTGAGCAAGACGATTTTGCCTTCGACGCCGAACAGGTCTTTGTGAAAACTCGGATCGACGAAAGGCATGTCGGGAATGCCGTGCGGAATCAGATCGATCTTCGTCCGGCGCTACGTGATAAATCTCCTCGAGAAATTCCGCGCCGCGCTTGCTCATGACCACCAGGCGATCCGACAACGCCGGCGACTTCTTCCAAAACCCGGCGCTGATGCGCGTCGGGTTCGCGCAGAATCGTGTGCAGGGTCGTGACGATGGGCATGCGCAGATCGCGCAGCAGCGCCAGGATATGGCTGCCCGCCCGGCCGCCGAAGATGCCGTATTCGAACTGCAGGCACACGAGATCGACGCTGTTGATATTCAAGAAATCGGCGGCGCGCCGATAGGACTCGATGATCTTTCTCGGTCAGCTCGAAGCGCACACGCTGGGGATAGGCGTAGCCGTCTTCGATATCGTTGACCGGCACGGCGATGCAGGTCGTGTCGCGGTGCTCGGCGGCGATGGCTTCGCACAAGTCGGTGGTGAACGTGGCGATGCCGCATTGGCGCGGCAGGTAGTTGCCGATGAAAGCGATGCGATTGATTCGGGAATGGCTCGGGCTGTATTCCATGAAAGGAGAATCTCCTGCTCGCAGCCGGCCTGGCGATTCCCAGTGATCTTAGGCCATAAATGAAGAGGCGGTCACCCCTGGGATTCACCTCTACGAGACTCGGGAAGATTTTGACCGAGGGGATTTCTAGACGTTGGGCCGCAGCTGCTTATGCAAAAGAGTATAACAGATTAGTAGCATAAAGATACCTGAGCCAGGATGTTGGCTGCAGCATCTTCGCTCAGGAGTCGGCAGCATGCGTGCGTACCAACAAAAAAAGCTAGTTGAATTATTCCAGATTACGCTCGAGGGGCAGGTCTCTCAGAGGACACTGAGCTTAACTGGAGGGTCGAAATGATAGATACCGAAGTTGGCACTTAGGCAACATAAATATGGACTGGATTTTCTTCCACGCGGTGGCTCCGTGCGATCAGCCTGACGATGCTGCAGACGTTGCGGCTGACATTATCCATATCCGCGGCCGGAAAGCCGTCCTTCAGATACCTACCGATCAACTTTTCCTCGCCCAGCGTTATTATGTGGAGATAGTCTGAGTTGTCAGGCTTGAAATAATGCTCCGTCCCAGGAGCCGGACTATTTAAATCATTTTGCAATTGCGTCGAAATTCTGATCCCGGCGAATAATCTGCGACCTGCCTCAGCCATTTTTATTTCTCCTTCGTGCCGCAGGCTACCATGGGCGGAACGAAATAACTACGCTCGAGAGGCGGCGAATCGCTGCTTTTTGTCATTCGAGTGGAGCGATTCGCCGCCTATTAATAAACGAGCCTAGCAGCCCGTGGTGAAAGTGTGGCGTCGCACCGAGACGGGCGAGGCGCCCTGATGGCAAGGCGCGACGACCGAGAATATCGGGGAATATTTGAGCGAGGAGCAACGCAGCCAACGGGGATGCATCGCCCGTCGAATGCAGTCAGACTTTCACCACGGGCTGCTACCTTAACCTCGTCAGTTGACACATGGCGACAATCAACGTAACGTGGTGATACTTACTTCAGTAAAGGGCCTTCTGAATAAAGGAAACGAAAAATCGAAGGCCGATTACGTCTCACCTAGAGAAAGATTTCTATAGGACATCCCCGATCAGAGCGTGGTTTTGAATTTCATGTTCTGCTCCCTTAGCCATCCGGTTCCCAGGCGCGAGACCTTAACATTCTCTTTAGGAGGAGAACATGAACAACAAACTATATGTGGGCGGTTTGCCCTACTCGGTAACGGACGGGCGACTGCAGGAACTATTTTCCCGACATGGAACGGTGGAATCAGCCCGGGTTATCAGCGATAAATTCACCGGGCAATCCCGCGGTTTCGGTTTCGTAGAGATGAGTTCCGGGAGCGAAGCGCAAGCGGCGATTAGCGGCTTGAACGGCACCCAGTGCGATGGCCGCAATCTTCAAGTAAACGAAGCGAAACCGCAAACCAACCGCAATGACGATAGCGGCGGTGCGAGAAACGACCGTAGCTCCGGACGTAATCGCTGGTAGCCCGCGTCTGTTAAACTAGCAGGAGAGATGCGCGACCGGTCGGGTGCGGTTGCGCATCAGCTTTTCACTCCACAGCGGTTTCCAAGGTTGGAGTACAAAGCCTATGCTCCTCAGCGTTTGCAGTTGCAGTTTTCCTTGCTGATTTTTTATCCTCTCTGAGCTCGTGCTCGCCAGTTTTGTCTCGATGCGTTTTTTGCTCTATCTTCCCTCGCGCATGGGTTTAGCAATCTCCACCAGCCCAATGCTAAACCAGCTCTATGATTAGGAGAAAGAGCCGCTCCGCAGTGCCGCATCACGTCACCGCTCTCATGAATCTTCCCGAGACCCACCATCCTCAACACTGCCGCCGGTGCAAAGAGCGCATCCGGGAAATGCTGATCGCCCTCTACGGCGCGTGCCAGGTAAATTATGGCTTTCCATGGCCGGCCCGGCCGGAGCATTATGCGCCTACCGTTATCGGAGAACCTCTGCAAAGAATTCGCGCTGCACTAAGCGCTCTCCGCGGCCACAGAGATTTCATAAAGAGCGCGCTGGTTCCGCCTTGCGATTACTATATGCCGCAGTCAAAGCTGATCGTGGAACTCGACGAGAGTCAACATTTTAGCTATCCGCGCATGATTTCTCTTGCGCTCTACCCAGATCATCAGCGCTATGGTTTTTCACTGGCGCGCTGGCAAGATCTCTGCGGTACAATCAACGCCCTCGACGATACCCCGATCGACCGCGACGAGCGGCGCGCCTGGTATGACGTGCTGCGCGACCTGGTGCCGGCTGTTTATGGATTCAAGCCTACCGCCCGGCTTTACGCCGGCGATTATGACTGGTGTTCCCTCGATGCGGCAAACGCCGAAGACCGAAACAAATTTGGCGCTTTTTTAGTGAATGACGGCTAACCCCAGCACGTTAAAATCAATCAGGCGGATGCTGCCATTGCCGCGAAGCTTATTCTTGCGCCGCGATCCCACTGATCTTTGAACTATTCAGCCGGTCCAAGCGCCCCGCTCAAGCGACCGAATACTTTCTCCGTTTAGTTCGTAATAATTTTGAGACGAGGACCGAGCGCGGTTTGAGCGACGACAAAGTCTTTGTTCCCGAGCTATCGATATGGTCTTATGAATCGGCATTCTCATCAAGACATGATCGTATGGTGGCTGGCTGGGCTCAGAAAGAAGATCACGAACTGCTCGAGCTCGTTCAGAACGGCAGCGGCCAAGCATTTGCGGCGCTCGTCGAGCGCCATAGCCTGCGGTTTTACCGCCTCGCTTACCGCTATCTGCAAAACAAGCCAGCTGCCGAAGACGTGGTGCAGGACGCATTTATCAAATTATGGGAAAATCCGTCTCTCTGGAGCGGCCAGCGAAACAGCAAGTTTACCACCTGGTTTTACCGCATCGTGGTGAATCTATGTCTCGATTTGCGAAAAAAGAAAAAACCGACGGCGCTCGGTGACGAAAGCTCTCTGGTTGATGAACGGCAGCCCATAGATGAAATGATGATCCGGTTTCAAGAGCAACAAGCGTTGGAAAAGGAGATCGCCAACCTGCCTGAGCGCCAGCGCACCGCATTGAACCTGTGTTTCGATGAAGGATTGAGTAACCAGGAAGCCGCGGCAATAATGGGGCTAAACTTAAAGGCGCTCCAATCACTGATCATGCGTGCTAAGACGACCTTGAAGGAACGGCTGAAGGCGTATTTGTGAGGTGGTTATGATCGATAACCGCGATGAAAAATTGCATCAACTGCTTGAGTCTCGGCGGCTTGAACCGGCCAGTCCGGACCTGGCCGGGCGCATTATTTTGGCCGCGCAGCGCTTGCCGCAAGACAAAGCCATGCCGTTGTGGCAGTGGCTCGCTGAGCTGTTCGCCGAATTTCATCTACCGAAGCCGGGTTACGTTCTCGCCAGCGCTTTGGTCCTGGGGATGGTGATCGGTTTTAATGCGCCGGAGGATGTAAATAACGGCGCCGATGATAGCGCCCCGATTTTTCAGAATTTTTTCTCGGCCGATGAGACATGGCTATGAGCAAGATAGTCAAGCTAGTCTTTCTCGCTTCGCTGCTGGCGAACCTGCTGTTGCTCGGTGTATTTCTGGGTCGGGTTCCACGAGCCAAGGACCCCCAGCCGCCGATGCGCCAGCAGCGTATGGAAGACGCGCTCAGCAAGTTGCCCGAGCCCGCGCAATCGCGCTTGCGCGCGCATTTTAGCCAGATTCGCGCCGCCGGTGAGCCGCTGCGCGACGAGATCGATGAGGCGCGCGCCGAGGCGATCCGCCTGATGAGTACCGAGCCCTTTGATGAGGCTGCCTATGGCCGGCAGGTGAGCAAGATTGAAGAGTTGCGCGCGCAATCGTTTAAGCGCATGGCGCAATCGATCAAAGAAACTGTGAGAGAGCTTGCCCCCGAAGAGCGCCGCATGCTCGCCGATGTGCTGCGCCGCCCCGAGCGCCGCGCCAACTAGCCCGGAGCACTCCTGAGATCGGCCAACTTCCTCAGCCGGTCTCGAAGCTAAACGCCAAAATTGCGCCGCGTTTCCTGCCCGGCAGGCAGCGAAGACTGGCGCCGCCCGGTTCGTATTAACAGATGATAAATTCACAGAAGGGCGATCAACCATGAATTGGAAAGCGCTAAGAAAAAGCCGCAAAATCATCGCTATTCTTGCCATCACCGTCTTAACCGCCGGCGGTTGGTACTGGTACGGAGCCGCCGCGGAAAAAGACCAGCAGGAAAGCCTGCGTCCGATCCCCGTTCTACGCGGCACGATCGAAGAAGTGATCACCGCGCAGGGCAAGCTCGAACCGAAGGAATATGTCGATGTCGGCACCCAGGTGTCCGGCCAGCTCAAGCAAATCCATGTCGAAATCGGCGATACGGTGACGAAGGGCCAACTGCTGGCCGAGATCGACCCACGCGTTTACCAGGCGCGAGTCGAGGCGGACCAGGCGCGTCTGAAGAGTCTGAAGGCGCAATTGAATGAACAAAAGGCCCAAGCGACACTGGCAAAACAAAATCTGAAGCGCAACCAGAACCTGATCGCCGTCAATGCGGTCAGCCAGCAGGTGTTGCAGGAAAGCGAAGCCGAAGCGGCGGTGGCGGAGGCGCGGGTGGGAGCGACCTGCGCGCAAATCAACGAAGTCGAATCCAACCTGCAAGGCAACCGCACGAATCTGGAATTCACCAAAATTCACGCGCCGATGGCAGGCACCGTCACCACCATGCCCGCCCGTGAAGGGCAAACCCTGAACGCCAATCAGACCGCGCCCCTCATCCTGCAGATTGCCAATCTCGATCTGATGACGGTGCGCGCTCAGGTGGCCGAGGCCGACGTGAAGCGCCTGAAGGAAAACATGCCGGCGCATTTCACCACGTTGGGCGATAGCGAGCGCCGTTGGGAGGGCACGGTGCGACAGATTCTTCCCTCACCGGAAGTGCTGAACGACGTGGTGCTGTACCACGTCTTGATCGATGTGCGGAACGAAGGTCGCCAACTCATGACCGGCATGAGGACACAAGTGTTTTTCATCTTCGGCAAGGCGGAGAACGTGCCGGTGATCTCCAGCGGAGGCGCTCAGCCAGCGCGTACCGGAGAAGATAACGAAAAGGGGAAGGCGTATCGCGTGCGAGTACTGACCGAATCCGGCCGGCGAACAGCGCCTGATCCACGTCGGGCTGCAAACACGCACGCAGGCGGAGGTCACCGACGGCTTGGAGAGCGGAGAACGCATCCTGCTCAAACGCCCGCTGCGCGACCAATCGGAACGAGCCGAGCAACAGCAGCAGGGCGCGGTAAGGGCCAACCTTCGGCGGAGGGCCGCGCCTATGACCCGAACGATTCTTGAACTCACCGACATTCATAAGCATTACCAGAAACGGCGATACCACGGTACGCGCTCTGGACGGGGCATCGCTGACGATACAGCGAGGTGAATTCGTCGCCATCATGGGGCAGTCCGGTTCCGGCAAGTCAACCTTGATGAATATCATCGGCTGTCTTGACCGTCCGACGTCCGGCAGCTACCGCGTTCTGGGCAAAGAGGCGGCGCACCTGTCGCCGGACGAGTTGGCCGCACTACGGCGCGAGACCTTTGGCTTCGTTTTTCAGCGTTACAATCTGCTGGCCAGCGCCACGGCAAGCGAGAATGTCGAGATTCCCTCGGTCTATGCCGGGCTGGCCAAGCAGAGCGCAGCGAGCGGGCGCGCCAGATTGCTCGAACGGCTCGGGCTGGGCGAGCGCTCCGAGCATCGTCCTGCCGAACTTTCCGGCGGCCAGCAACAGCGGGTGGCGATTGCACGAGCGCTGGTCAACGACCCGCCGGTGATCCTTGCCGACGAGCCGACCGGCGCACTCGACAGCAAAAGCGGCGAGGAAGTCCTGGCGCTGTTCAAAGAGCTGCACGCTGAAGGTCGCACCATCATTCTCATTACCCATGCCGAGAACGTCGCGCAGCACGCAAGCCGCATCGTACGGATTCAGGATGGGCGGATCATCGAGGACAGCGGCACGCGCGATGACACTGCTGGCGCAACTGAAAACGGCAGTTACGATCTTAGCCGGGGCGTTAGCCTCGGCGCGAGCGTCCAGGAAGCGCTGGCGACCGCGTGGAGATCACTGCGCGTCAATCTCTTCCGCACGATGCTGACCTTGCTTGGTATCATCATCGGCGTGGCGGCGGTTGTGGCGATGCTGGCGGTAGGCGAAGGCAGCCGCCAGAAAGTCCTGGACCAGATTAGCTGCGCTGGGCACCAATCTCATGATGATACGGCCCGGCGCGCCCGGGCATCCGCGGTGACGGCGACATCATTACGTTGGTGCCGGAGGACGCCGCCGCCATTAAAGCACTGCCTAATATCGAAGCGGTGTCGCCAGAGCGCAACGGCCGGATGACCGTGCGCTACGGCAACATCGACTATCAGACCACAGTCCAGGGAGTTGGTGAGACTTTCCAGCGGCGCGAGATTGGCAGGTCGCCGAGGGACAATTCTTTAATGCGGAGGACCTGAAACGCTATGCCGCCGTTGTCGTGCTGGGTCGCACGGTGGCGAAAACCCTCTTCCCTTACGGCGGCAGTCCGATCGGCAAGTATGTCCTCCTCAGAAACGTGCCGTTCTTGGTGATCGGCGTCATGACGGAAAAAGGCGCTTCGCCTGGCGGCAGCGATCAGGATGACGCGATTTTCGTGCCGATTAACACCGGGCTGATCCGACTGTTTGGCAAACCTATCTGAGCAGCATTAGCGTAAAGGTCATAGACACGGCAGACATCGAAGCAACGCAAGCAGCGCATTGAGGCGCTACTCAAAGCGCGCCACAAGGCGGAAGACTTCAGCGTACGCAACATGGCCTCTATTCTCGAGTTGGCGATGGAAACACAGAACACGTTCACCTTGCTGTTAGGCACGGTGGCGGCGATTTCCCTCCTGGTGGGCGGCATCGGCGTCATGAACATCATGCTGGTGAGCGTGGTCGAGCGCACGCGCGAGATCGGCATTCGCATGGCCACCGGCGCGCGCATGCGCGACATCTTGCTGCAATTCAACATTGAGGCGGCGGTCGTGTGCGCTGTGGGCGGCATGTTGGGGATTCTGGTTGGTGTCGGCGCTGGACTCGGATTGCGCTTCAGCGGGATGGCGGTGATCTTCTCCATTGACCCCGGCGCGTCCTCGCCTTCGTCTGCGCCTCCGCCACAGGACTGCTTTTTGGCTATCTGCCGGCGCGCAAGGCGGCACGGCTCGATCCGGTCATCGCGCTGGCGACTGAGTGAGGAAAACATGAGCTATCAGCTACCTGCAAATGCAGTTACTTCCGTTCATGGTTCAGCAGGCTCACCTCGAACGGTTTTTCCTTCTTCCGCTCACCCTGAGCCCGTCGCAGAGTGTTCCATGTCTCGCATCCGATACTTGTTCGCTATCGGCACAAGCATTTTGGCGATTTCGCTGGGTGTATCGGCGTGCAGTCTCGCGCCCAATTACCAGCGACCCGAGATGGCGATTCCCGGTGGCTGGCGCGGGGCGCCGGACATCGGCGTCACCAGCGAAAACTCGACGGCGTTTTGGCGCGAGCTCGGGAGCGCCGAATTGAACCGCTTGATCGATCGGGCGTTAGAGCAAAATCTCGACCTTGAGGCGGCGCTCGGTCGTATCGAGCAAGCGCGCGCCCAGGCGAAAGTTGCCGGCGCCCCGCTCTATCCGTCGCTTAACGCCAGCAGTGCGGCCTCGCGCACGTTTCAAGATCAAACGAACGAAGCGGCGCGCAGCGCCGGCAGCATTAGTTACGAGGTCGATCTCTGGGGCAAAAACCGCAACCAGGCCAGGGCCGCCGGTTATCGCGCGGCGGCCACTGAATTCGATGGCGAAGCGCTCCGGCTGGTGGTCACTGCCGACGCAACCAGTTTTTACACGCAGCTTTTGAGCTTCAATGACCGCATCCGGATCGCCGAGTTCAATCTCAAGAACGCTGAAGAAATTTTACGAATCGTCGAAGCGCGCTTCAGCCAGGGCGCTGTTTCCGGCCTTGAAGTCTCCCAGCAAAGAGTCGCCGTGAACGGCTTTCGCACCTCATTGGCATCGCTGATCGAGCAGCGCAGCACGGCCGCCAATGCGCTGGCGATCTTGCTCGGTTTGGCGCCGCAAGATTTCTCGCTGCCGAGCGCGGAGTTGATTTCGCTGCGCATGCCTGAAGTCAATCTGACGCTGCCGGCGGCTCTGTTGGCCGAACGCCCTGACATCGAGAGCGAGGAGGCGGGGCTGCGCGCCGCCAATGCCGATATCGGCGTTGCGCGCGCGGCTTTCTTTCCCTCGTTAACTCTCGGTGTCGACCCTAGCATTGCCGCCGGATTGGGCGGTCCGGCCGCGGCCGCCACTTCGATGGCAGCTAACCTGGTGGCGCCGATTTTCAACGGCGGCAGGCTCAGAGGCAACCTCGAAAACGTAACCGCCCGCCAGAGAGAACTGGCGGCGCAGTATCAGAAAACCGTCCTGACGGCCTTCCGAGAAGTTGAAGACGCTCTGGCTGCGCTTAAGAGCGCTAACGAACGCGCTGTCATCGCCCAGGTGTCGGTCACGGAATCGCAGAATGCCTACATCATCGCCAAGGCGCGGTTCGACGCCGGCGCGGTCGACTATCTCAACTTGCTCGACGCCCAACGCAGCTTGTATCAATCCCAGGATAGTCAGATCGCCATCCATCAGGGACAGCTGCAATCGTTCGTACAGCTACGCAAAGCCTTGGGGGCATGATCGTCGCTCAGCGGCTCTGCGGGAAAACCCTAAGGATTCTACGGCGGCAGTAGAACGGAAAATTCTAACGTTATCAGTTCCCCTGCCGTTCGCCCTGAGACTTGTCGAGGCGGGCGAACCGGAGTTTTTCAGCAAAATTCCTGCTCTCTCCGAACCGCTTTTTTCAACGAGAAGGAATCTCTGGCGCTGCCAATTCCGCTTTACAAAAGTGCGCTGACGGGGGATTCTGATATTGAGAGACGCCAAACACAGGTGAGTGATGAAACTTGGATTCGCTGTTTTACTGCTGCTGGTGGCATGTTCTCAGCCGCAAACATCGCCCCCATCAGCCAACCGGGCTGCTGGGACCGCGCCCACCGGCGAAAGCAGGACTGTGCCGAATACCGTCAGCCAGGACGTCGCCGAATGCGAGCGTGAAGCCGCAGTATCCGCCAGCGCCGGCAGTAGGGCGCAAGCGTTGAATGACTGCATGAAAGCCAGAGGACGCAAACCGGGTCGTTAAGCTGCTGCGCTAGGTGTAGTGTCTCACTCTGTTTGTACTTTATTTAAGGCGGCCTTGATCGTCATTGCCGCGAAAGCCAGAACTCTTCGAAATCCTGGATTTCGGCTCGCGCTAGCTATCGCCAGCTTGGCCGGAATGACGTGCAAACAGGTCCCCTGATTTAAGAGAAACTACGCTAGTTGTTAATGCGCCGTCTTTCTGCGCCGCAATCCCTAGATCGCCAGTCGCGCTGCATTCTCTTGAAAGTCACGACGCCATGGTTATTCTAGTTTAAGCATGGCAGACCGAGATTATTATCAAATCCTCGGCGTAAAGCGCGGCGCCGGGCGCGAGGAAATCCGCAAAGCCTATCGCAAGCTCGCGCGTAAGTACCACCCTGACACCAATCCCGGAAACAAAGACGCCGAGAGCAAGTTCAAGGAGCTGTCGGTTGCCTACGATGTCCTCGGCGACGAAAAGAAGCGCAAGCTCTACGATGAATTTGGCGCAGCCGGCTGCGCCGCCGGCTTTGACGCGGAGCAGGCGCGGAGCTATCAGCAAGGCCGGCAGCAGTCGGCGCGCTCAGGGGGCGCGTACGAATTCAGCCCGGATGATCTCAGCGATTTTTTCGGCGGTCTTGGCGGCATGTTTGGCCGCGGCACGCGAGCGCAAAACGGCCCGATTCGTGGTCAAGACATCCGCTCGAATATGGACATCGATTTTCTCGACGCCGTGCGCGGCTTTCAGACTTCGCTCACAGTGGAACGGCTCGTTGCCTGCGATACCTGCGGCGGCGCCGGCGGCCAAGCTAAGAAGGCACCGAGCACTTGTCCCGAGTGCCATGGCAGCGGCACTAAAGCGCCGGCTGACCGGTCGCTGCATTTTCGCCAAACCTGCGCGCGCTGTGCCGGGACCGGGCATTGGCCCGGCGAGAGCTGTGCCAGGTGCGGTGGTCGCGGCCGCTTGATGCGACCGGACACGATCCGCGTCAATATTCCGCCCGGAGCCGATCCCGCTAAGCAGATTCGTCTGCGCGGCAAGGGTGAAGCGGGGATTCGCGGCGGCGAAGCCGGCGACCTTTACATCACGCCGCGTATCCGGCCGCATCCCGTGCTCACGCGCTCGGGAAGAGATTTGACGATGGAGCTGCCGATCACGGTTGGCGAAGCCATAAGCGGCGCTGAGGTCGAAGTGCCGACGCCGAGCGGTACGATCAAAGTCAAAGTGCCAGCCGGCGCGCAAAGCGGCCAGCAACTGCGCATCAAGAGCAAGGGAGTCGCCGGGCATGGACAAACTACCGCGGGAGATTTATTTCTGCGTCTCATGATCCGCATACCCAGGCAAAACCTCGAGCGCGATGTGATCGAGAAAATCGACCAGGCATACAACGAGGACGTGCGCAAAGACGTGCGGCTCTAGCAGTCCGTGTGAAAGCCTGATTGCATTCGACGGGCGATCGATCCCCGTCCGCTGCGTTGCTCCTCCCCTCAAATATTCCCCAATATCCTCGGTCGTCGCGCCTTGCCATCAAGGCGCCTCTCCCGTCTCGGTGCGACGCCACACTTTCACCCCGGGCTGCTAGTCCCGACAATCTGCAACGAGCCCGCCGCTGCTTATTTTTCGGCCATCGGAAAACCGTACGCCTCGACGACTCGCTTCATGTACTCCGGCATCCTTGAGTAGTGGCTCCAGTCAACCAGCGATTGTTTCTTGCCGCGCACAGATTTCTCTTGAATGGTTCCGGCAATAAACACCGAGCCCTCGTAGGGCCCGCCCTCCTCGAGTATTTTCTGGCCGTCGACGGAAGCCGTGAACTCCAGCCAGAGCAGCGCGGCGTACGGGTGTTCGGCTGACGCCAAGATGCCTTCCGACTCGTTAAGCCGAACCATGATCGGTTCGACGAGCTTGTAGCCGAGCACATCCGCCTTATCTTTGTTTTTGGCTCTAAGAACCGAGTCGAAGTTGGGTCCGAAGAAAAGCGTGTACTCACCGGCGAGCATGCTGGTGATCGTACGCGTGTCGCCACTGACCCAGATGGGTTTCTGCGCCGACAACTTGCGCGCAAAATCGAGGGTCTTTTCCATGCCCCATGCCGGCACCAGGACCGCCACATCCTTGGGACGAATTCCCAACGCAAATTTTCTGTCCTTGAGTTCCGGCTTTAAGAAATCTTCCCACGTATTGGGGACCGACTCGCTTGCGATGAGCTTCTTGTTATAAGCGACAACCTGTATGCCACTGCCGATAGCGACGATGTTCCTGTTGATCGGGTCCACCATCTGAAGCGGCATTTGCAGCACCCGTTGCTCGACCATTCCATACAGATCGACTTTTTTCAGGTGCGGCAGGTACTCGTTGTAATAGTCGTAGTCGACTTCGTTGACATCGATCCCTTTAGCGAGTCCTGCCTTTAACTCCTGGAGCTGGCGCGTGTAAGCATCGATCCCGCGGATCTCGTCCGCTTGCACTTGGATGAAAGGATACTTTTTCATAAAACCTTCGCTCAGCCGTTTGAGAATTCCAGCGTCCAGAGAAACGATAACGCGAAGTCTGCCTTCCTGCTTCGCCCGGCTGACGATCTCGTCATGGCTGGCGGCGAAAATATAGCCTTTGGCTTCCGCGTCTTTTTTCGATTTGAGCAGGGCAGCGCCGGGTTCGGCGGCAAGAACAACCGCATTTATTAGCCCGGCGCTTATTAGAACAAGCAACAACAGGTGCCTGGCCGTTCTTTGTGGAAGCAACTGCATCGTTCACCTCCGTGCGATGCCCGGACTATATCGGCGGCTTGAGGATCTTGTCAATTCAGGAAGTCGGCACTCCACTAGGCGCGCGAGCCGCCGTTCCAACCGAGCAGGTTCAGGAATTGGCGCCGGCTCTTGGGCCCGTAGGTTAGATAGTGCGGCTCGGGATGTTCGCGGTAGGCGAGCCGTTGCCGCGCGACATGATCGCTGGAGGCGCGCTTCTTCACTTCGTCGGCGTTGATTCGGTAGGGCCGGATGGCGTTCAGCCCAAAGATCTTGGCGCGCAGCGCCGGCGTGAGCTCCGGGTAGCCGTGGCGCGCGCGCAGCTCGGGCGAGATCTGGAAAACGCGAAACGCCTGGATCTGGTCCTGCGGCGAGCCGTACCAGATGGAATCGGTGCCCCAGAGCAGGTTATTCTCGCCGCAGTATTTGAGGAGCTTGCCGAGCGCATGTGCCGCGCTGTCGGGATCGCGCATCAGGAAGCGCCAGGTACTGCCGAGCTCGGCATAGACGTTGCTGTTCGGTTTGACGTCGTTTTCTACCAGCGAGCGGATGAGCGTGTCGATGCCATCGCTGGCGCCGCGTCCGGTATAAGCACGCTCCGGTACGCCGGTGACGAAACCCGAGTGATAGACGAGAAAGCTCACATCGGGGTAGCGCTTGGCGACGACGCCGATGTCGCTGCACTGGCTGTGCTCATAGGAGTGCTTGCCGAAGGGCAAACCCTTGTGCACGCAGATCACCTTGATGCCGAGCGCGCGTGCCTTCTCGATGAAGCGCGTTCCGACACTATCGGATAAAAAGAAGCCGTTGCCGTCCACGCCCCACTGCGTGTAGGTCTTCCAGGCGCTCACCTTCCAGAGCTCTTTCAGCTCGTCCATCGCTTCGAGATCACCCGGTTGATTGGGATTCACCCGGCCGTGCACCAGCAGGCGATGCGAGCCTTCCATGCGGTCGACGATCCGGCGCACCGCATCCGCCGCGGCAATCGTCAGCGGTTCGGAATCTCGCCGCGAGGGCACGAAAGAGAGCACCATCATGTCGGTGTCGCTGTCGAGAAACACGTCTTTGACAAATTCTTCAGGTCCAAGACAATCGAGGTAACTGCGCGCTCCCGGTTTGCCGGCCAATGCGCAGCTCGTCTTGGGCGACCACTTGAATGCGTCGGCGGGCGCTTGCTGCACCCAGGCGCCGGTCGGGTCGACGAAGTGCCCCTGCACGTCGAAAATAAACTCACCCTTGCCGCCGAGTTGTGCTTGCGCGAGCTCGGGCTCGAGCGCAGCCTCAGCTTCAAGGTCGAAGAAGCCGCCGCGCTTTTCCACTGCGGCATTGACCGCGTTGAATGCGATCAAGGTGCTGGCGGCGCCACAAGCTGAAATAAGAAAACTACGGCGGCTGAGCCCCAGGCGCTTGGCATTTTGGCTCGCCGCCTGATGTGCCAGGCGGTTAGCGGCACGGTTAACCGGCGCCAACTGAACCGGCAGAAATTCCCCGTTCGAAGTCGTATCGAGTTTGATCGGCAGTCGCCGGCCTTCAGGATCAATCACGTGTTTCATAGCAATTAGTATAGACCGGAGGATAACCGTTGGTCGAGCTTCGGCTCATCATAAAGTGACCACATCTGCCCGGGTGATACGCCGGTGAACTCTCGATCGCTTATTTTGCTTTGGCAACCGGCGCACTCACGAGATCACGTTCGGAAAGATGAGCAACCGTTTCGCCGGTCTCAGTGAACGTTCGGGTCACCTCGGCGCCAGTATATATCCAGAGGATCGTGAGCTGTGACACACCGGCGTTGATAAAGCGATGAGGCTTATCTGCGGGGATAAGTGTCGTATCGAAAGGATGCAGGCGGTGACGCTGCCCGTCGACGTCCGCCTCGGCCTCGCCTTCGAGGATCGTCACTTGCTCGTCACAGTTGTGCGAATGGAGCGGAACTTTCGCGCCGGCCGGGAAACGGGCCAGACCGCTCGTGATGTGCTGGGCGCCGAGCTCCCTGGTAACCAGCGGAGTCGTGCGGATGCCGTTGCCGCGCTCGACAATCGGGAGCGCATCGATTTTCAGGATATGGGTCGTCGCCATAGAGTTATCGCCTTTCCCGGGAGTTCGAACCGTGTGGCGAGTCTAAACCACGCGATTAGAGAACGGTCAAGTCGCTTCAAGGTACCAGGGCTAATGTGCTGTTGGAGCAGCTTGAAGGTTACCTAAAAAAGATTTCGAAGGACACCTAAATCGCTTCACGTGAGGGTAATAGTCGAACGAGAAAACGTTTGCCGGTTGCGCGCGGACGCGCTATGGTCCAACCAATTTGGTTTTCGGAGGTTTGACCATGGCCGACACAAAACAAAACTACGCGACTCCGAGCGCGCTGCGCTCGGTCACATCTTATCCGGCGCGGCGCGGCTTCAAGCAGGCGATTGATCCGTCGCTCGATCGCGTGATTGGAGTTGAGGACGCGATCGACATTCATTGCCATGCGCACGAGGGGCAGCAGGATGCCCTCGGCGTCGCCAAGCTCGCCTCGAAGAGCGCCATGACGGGTCTGCTCTACAAGACGATCGTTGGACGCAAGAATCCCGCGGCGGCGGTTGACGCCGTGAGGAGCGCCCTGGAATCCTGGTGCGAGGAGAAGGGTCTAACCCCGGTGCAGGTTTGGGCGGGCAGCTCGGTCACCCAGGGTTTTCTCTCAAAGATCGAACCGGCGTGGTCTGCCCAGATGCTGAAAGCAGGGGTGATCGCGCTCTGGATGCCGAACAACACCTCAGCCCATACGCTCTCTATGGTGGGCGGCAAGCCCAGCGCTTGGGACAAGAGCGCCGATCCAAACGCCCATACAGAACCGCTGTCCTGGTCCGAGTCGGTCAAATACGGTCATTACCTGCTCGACGACAAGGGCCGGCTCATGGCCGAGATCGAAGAGATTTTCCGTATGGCGCAGGATCGCGAGGCGGCGATCTTTTTTGGCCATCCGACAAAGCAGGAGTTCCAGGCAATGGCGGAGTTCTGCCAAAAAATCGGCTTCAAAAAGGGCGTCGTCGATCATCCCTTCAGCCCCTTTGTCAATTTGACCATTGAAGAAATGAAAGACGCGGCCGCTGCCGGCCTATGCATTAACTTCACCTACGATGAGTTGTCGCCGCTTCTCGGCATCGATCCGGCAAGCATGTACAAGGCGATTCGCACCGTCGGGGTCGAGCACTGTACGCTCTCCTCGGACGCCGGCGAACCGCTGTTTCCCAATTCGGTCGAGTCGCTCCGTCTGCTGCGCGGCCACATGGCGGCGTTTGGCTGCACGCCGGAAGAAATCTACACACTGTGCACCGTGAACCCGTCGTTTATTGTCGGCTTGAACGTGACGGCGACTGAGCGGGCGCGCGCGGCGCTCTAACGGACCGTGGCTTTTTGAAAGACGTAGGTGTGCAGCTCTAGATCTGTTGAAAAACCTTCCCATTCTTTTGTTCTAATCTTCGGGGCACTTCAAAAATCACCGCCGCGTCGATCGACCGGCCCGCGATAGGCGCTTCTGAGAAGGCAAAGGAGTTTGATGAAGATTTTAGGCGCCGCGCTGCTCTTAATTCTTATTGCAATTACACCGGCGCGGAGCCAGTCCGGCAAGCCCTCGGCTGCGGCCGAGATCGCCGCCTATAATAGGCCGGACCGCGAACGTCTGCTCGTTGAAGGCGCCAAGCGCGAAGGCAAGCTGGTCTGGTATACGACTTTAGCGGTTGTGCAAAACAAACAAATCGCCGGTACGTTCGAGGCTAAATATCCCGGTGTAAAAGTTGAAATTTACCGCACCGGATCTTCCGCGCTGGTCCAGAGATTACTCAATGAAGCCCAGGCCCGGCGCCATATCGCCGACGCCATCGAAACCACGCTCCCCGGGCTGCTAACTTTCCGCGACAACCAGTTGTTACTTCCCTACACCTCACCGCACCTGAGTGCTTTTCCCGAGGACTCTAAAGAAAAAGCCCCGGTGAATCTGGTTTACTGGACGATCGATCGCGAATCCTATATCGGCTTCGCCTATAACAGCAATCTTTTGAGCGCCGCCGACGTGCCGAAAAATTTCGACGGCCTGCTAAAACCTGTATTGCGCGGTCAACTCGGATTGTCGGGTGATGATACCGGCGCTCGAAGTATCGGCGCGATGGTCAAAGTCAAAGGCGAGGAGTTTGTCAAAAAGTTGAAGGAGCAAAATATCAAGGCGTACATGATGGCCGGCAGCGCCTTGACTCAGCTGGTGGCGGCGGGGGAGGTGCCCGCGTCACCCAGCCAATTTTACAGCGCGACGCACGTGGCCGCGAAGAAGGGCGCTCCGGTGGTCTGGCTGCCGATGGATATAAACGTCGTCGGCGCAGGCGGAGCGGCGGTATACGCCAATGCTCCGCGGCCGCACGCGGCGCTCCTTTTTTCGGATTTTCTCTTGAGCCCCGAAGGGCAGAAGCTGCTCGAAGACTTGGACTTCGGCAGCGCCCGTAAGGATTATGGGTTCAAACGCTGGTATCCCGAGAAAGAGGGAACGCTCGCTCAATACGAGCAATCATTGGAACGATGGCACAAGCTGCTCAAAGAAATCATTCGGAAGTGAGCGGGAGCCCCGATCGTTTTCCCAACGGTGATCTAGCCATTTCTTTATAGAAAGGCAGATTGCACCGCGGCCGCGCGGCTGAGCCTATCCGAGCCGCCTCGCTTCGCAGAACAAACATTACCGCGGTCCGGCAAAAGTCCGGAGGAGAACACGAGATGCAGACTATATTGTGGGCGCTCTTAACTGCTCTGCTCTGGGAAACCGATCTCGCGGCCCAAACTCGTTTTTACCAGGGCCAAACCGTAAACATCCGTGTCGGCTTTACCGCCGGCGGCGCGTTTGACGTATGGGCCAGGATTATCGCGCACCATTTGAGCAAATACGTTGCCGGAAACCCTACCTTCATCGTGCAGAATATGACGGGCGGCGGCTCAATGATCGCGGCGAACTACGTCTATGGAGTTGCCAAGCCCGATGGTTTGACGCTTGGAGTCGTCAGTCCCGGGCTTTATATCCAGCAGCTCTCCAGCCACAAGGAAATAAAGTTCGACTGGTTTAAATACAGCTGGATCGGCTCGCCGGAGAAAACCGATCGAATTTTTTATATCCGGGCCGACACTCCATACAAGACGTTGTTGGAAATCCGCGATGCGCTGGAGCCGCCCAAGTGCGCCGCCACGGGTCTCGGTACCGCCGCCTATTATTTTCCGCGCCTGCTGCAGGATGCATTCAGTCTCAAGTTGACCATGGTCCCCGGGTATCAGGGTGCCGCCGATGCCAATCTTGCCATCGAACGAGGCGAGGCGCAGTGCTGGTGCGGATCCGTGCAAGCGTACTTTGGCAGCGAACCGGGGCGCACTTGGGCCAAGACTGGTTTCGTCCGGACGCTCACGCAAGGCGGACAGCAGCGCCATCACAATCTGCCGAATGTTCCGACCGTGTGGGAATTCATGGATAAGCAGAAGGTCAATGAACTCTACAGACGGATAGCCAAAATATTTGTCCTGCCCGATGAAATGGGTCGGCCGTTCTTCGGCCCGCCGGGAATTCCCGCCGACCGGCTCAAGGTTCTGCGCGAGGGATTCATCCAGATGATGAAGGATCCCGAGGTCATCGCCGACGCGAAAAGCAAGGGGCTGGAGCCAAGTCTAATGACGGGAGAGGAGATCGAAGCTTTGGGACGGGAGATTGGCACCGTGCCGGCGGACGTCGTCGAGCGAATGAAACCGCTTCTGGAGAAGTAGCAGCAGCGCGCGCCCGAGTAGTTTTTCTGGTGAATGAGCGCAGGCGAGGGAGCCTATCAGGAGCGCGATCAACGCCGGTTAAGCAACGGCAGATGCCTGATTAGCGGCAGCGAAAGCCTATAAGCCGCGCTGCCCGCGCCGTCCGCGGCCAAGTCCAACAGCGATGCTTGGCGATTTGGTAAAAAGCTCTGCGTGATCTCAAGCAACAGCCCATAGGCTAACAAAGCGGCAAACTTTACTAAGCCAAATCGGCTTTCAGGAAATGAAAAATCCACCAACAAGGCCAAAACATAAAACCCCAGAATGTGGTTCGCCTTATCGGAAATCTCTTTCATGACAGGATAGTCCGATCGTGTAGTGGCGAGGTAGGTCACGGCTGTCAAAGCGATGACCAGTAGCAATCGAAAGGTAAATACCTGAGTTTGCGTCATTAGATTTTGCGCTTTTAGAGATGATCAAAGCCGCCGCAACCGCAATCGG
Source organism: uncultured delta proteobacterium (assembly GCA_963801935.1). Lineage (GTDB taxonomy): Bacteria > Desulfobacterota > Binatia > UBA9968 > UBA9968 > DATACQ01. The sequence goes on along the minus strand of CAWDHA010000011.1, from coordinate 56,049 downwards.
AGGCGCAACGGTTTAGCGGGCATGAACGGTGGCGGGTAACGGCCGCTTGGGTTCAGCTTGTCAAACACAGCGGCTCACCGGCGCGACCGTAGCGCCGCGCCGGTGAGCTTCGTGGCAGAGGTTTTCTTTCAACGCGCAGGCGCTTACGCAACCTTGACGTCGATCCGCTTAGGCTTAGTCTCTTCTGCGCGAGGCAGTTGGAGTGTCAGCACACCGTGCTGCAAATCCGCGGAAATCTTTTGCTGGTCTACTTTGTCGCTCAATTCGAACTGCCGAAAGAAGTTCGCCAATTCATACTCGCGGTAGATCGCGCCGCCGGCTGAGCTTGATGGCGCCGGCTTTGTTTGAATCGTCAAAAGCCCATTTTCTACACGCACATCCAGATTTTCCTTCGCAACGCCCGGCAGATCGGCTTTTACCACCAAACCGTCGCCATTCTCGTAGATGTCCACCGGCGGCGTCACGTAACGTTCCTGGCTCCTGGTTTCTTCTCGACCGGGCGTGTTTCTTTCCTTGACAGTTGTCGGTACGGTTTTTTCGGCCATGATCGTAGCCTCCTTGGTTAGTATGTCCGTCTTTTGATCAGGCGACATTGACAGTTATCTGTTTGGGTTTCGCCTTCTCCGCTTTGGCAATTGTCACACGCAACAGGCCATTCCTATATTCCGCCTGTACATTTGAGTCATCGACATCGACCGGCAAATCGAGCGTACGGAGAAACTTACCGCTGGCCCTTTCGTTTCTGTGAAATGCCTCCGGTTTGACGTCACCCACGGGACTCTTTTCTCCCGAGAGCGTCAGCCGGTTCTGCATGACCGTAACATTCAGCGATTTAGGGTCGACACCCGGTGTCAGCGCTTCGATGTGCAGCTCATCTTTGTCTTCGGCGAGGTTGATGAGCGGATAGCGCCTCGGTCCGATACCCGGAAGGAAAGCAACTTTGTACGAGGGACCTTCTCCCCGGCCAAATTCCGAAAAAGCGCGATCGATGTCACGGCGAAGAACTTCAACATCTTCAAATGGATTCCACTGTGCCATTGTCTAAACCTCCTTTGCGTTTCGCTCAGTCCATAGATGATCTGAAGTTAGCCACGCTCTGAGTGTTGTCAAGGTCGAGATTTTTTTAACTCATCAGGGAATATCATCAGATATGGAGAGCCCGGAGAGTACGGAAAAACTTATCAATCGCTAATTTCAGAGCGGTTTATTCTTTTCTCATCGCGCCCTCGACCATTTTGTATTCGAATAGCCGGCACTCGAGGGCGCCGTTATAGAGCGGCATGCGTTTGGCGGCAGCAAGATGGATCAGCTTTGGCAGGCGCATGTCGGCGCTCAGCAGGTATGCGCTCCAGCCGGTAAATTGTTTTTTTCAGTAGGTCGCCGAGTTTCGGATAAAACTCAGCGAGCGCTTGCTGCTCGCCCAGGCGCACGCCGTAGGGCGGATTGGTGACGATAACACCGTGCTTCGCAGGGGCGGTTATTGCAAATACGTCGGCTCTTTTTAGACTCACAACTTTTTCTAAGCCGGCTTTCAGCAGATTCTCGCGCGCTCCGTTGAGCGCATCGGCGGAAAGATCGCTGCCATAAATCGCCATGGGTGCTTTGGCTTTCTGTCGCGCCGCCGCTCGCTGCAACAGCTCGCGCCAATAGCGGCCGTCGAAGTTTTTGAGTTTCTCGAACGCAAAGCGGCGGCCGCGACCCGGGGCGATGTCTAGCGCCATGTTTGCGGCTTCCAGCAAAATCGTCGCGCTGCCGCACAGCGGATCCAGCAGGGGAACGCCCGGCGTCCAGCCGGCGAGACGAAGAATCCCAGCGGCGAGATTTTCTCTGAGCGGCGCCGCACCGCTGGCCACGCGCTGGCCGCGCTTGAATAACGGCTCGCCGGTGGTGTCGAGATAAAGGGTAAAGTCACGATCGGTCAGATGCCCCTGAATTGGAATATCCGGAGCGCGTGTATCCACGTCGGGCCGCCGCCCGGTTAGACGGCGGATTTTGTCGCACACCGCGTCTTTGATTTTAAGGGTAACGAAGTTAAGACTGGTCAGCGGGCTCCTGGTCGCGGAGATGTCAACCCGGATGGTGCGGCCGGCATCGAACCACTGGGTCCACGGCAGCGCGTAAGCGGCGCGGAAGATGTCGTCCTCATTGCGATATCCGGCGGTTGTGACGCGCCACAAAACCCGGCTCGCGATACGGCTCTCGAGATTGACCTGAAAGCACAAGAAAAAATCACCGGTGAACTGCACGCCGCCACCGACCTTACAAGTGCCTTGGGCATTGAGCAAACGCAGTTCCTCCGCCAGGATCGGTTCCAAGCCGCGCGGGCAGGTGGCAAAGAAATTTTCCATGCTGCAACTATTCTCTGGCTGCAAGATGTCACACCTGGCCACCGGGTCCAAGGTTGCGACCGTCGAGAAGATTTTAGACGTTGACCCAAACTCGCTATGTGCTCTAAGTAGACAGTGACTCAAAGCGCCAACCTTTTCCGAACGGCGGCCTTGAACTTTGAACCAGCAGAATAGGAACAAACATGGCAATCGATTCCGCCGCTGAACAAAACTCCACTTTGGCAGTAAGCCGGCCGCGCGGCCCGCTCGTCTGGCTCGACATGGATCAAAAACAATTGGATGACGCCTATGACCAGACGGTTTACGCGTCCAATCAACCGCTGCTTGCCGCCCGGCGCAAGGCTGCCAGCGAGTCGCTGTTGAAACGCTTTCCGCCGGAGCGCGCCGCCTATGGCGCCACTCAAGTTGAGCAGCTCGACCTCTACAAAACGCAACGGCCGAACGCGCCGATTCAAATTTTTGTTCACGGCGGCGCATGGCGCAACGGCAGCGCCAAAGACTTCGCGTTTCCGGCCGAGATGCTTATGACCGCCGGCGCGCATTTTGCGGTTCTTGATTTTGTGCAGGTTCAAGACGCCGGGCGGAGCCTCCTGCCGATGATCGAACAAGTCCGGCGCGCGGTCGCCTGGGTTTATAAGAACGCGCCAACCTTCGGCGCCGATCGCGAGCGCATTTTCATAGCCGGCCATTCCTCGGGCGCGCACCTGGCCGGTGTCGCCCTGATCACCGATTGGGTCGATGAGTACGGCTTGCCGGCGGATATCATCAAAGGCGGGCTGCTCGTCAGCGGCATGTACGACTTGAAACCCGTCAGGCTTTCCAAACGCAGCGAATATGTGAACTTTACCGACGAAATCGAAGAGAAGCTGAGCAGCCAACGCCATCTCGGCAAACTCAACGCGCCGGTTGTCATCGCTTATGGCAGTGAAGAAACACCGGAGTTCCAACGCCAGGGGCGCGATTTTGCCGCAGCCGTAAAAGCCGCCGCTAAACCGGTAGAGCTCATCGTTGGCGCAGGATTAAATCATTTTGAGATGCAGGAGACGTTTGGCAACCCTTACGGGCTGGCCGGTCGCGCTGCGTTAACCCAAATGCAATTGAAATTGAAAGGCGTGTGGTCGGAGGATTAACAAGTCTGTCGATATCAGCGGGTTCGAAAGTATAGGACTGCGCCACAGTCCGCGCTATGCCACGTATCTCCAAGGATGTTGGGTTACGGTACGCTAACCCAACCTACGAATCCATCGCCGCGTCAGTCCTCTAGCAGCCCTGCGTCTGTTGCTCTGCGGTTCATTTTTCTTCTTTAGGCCGATACCGCTGCCGGCTGCGCCAGCGGCTCGCGAATCGGGAAATTGCACAGCATCGCCACCGCCGCGAGCAACACATCCGCGTACCACATCAGCAGATAATCACCGTAGTGCACCACCGCGATGCCGCCTAGCCATGCGCCGAGAAAACCACCCGTCTGGTGCGAGAGCAACGTCAAGCCGAACAGGGTCGCGAGATAACGCGGGCCGTAGAACTTGCCGATCACACCTGCGGTCGGCGGAATGGTTGCAAGCCAGGAAAACCGAGGCCGACGGCGAAGAGATAAAAGGTCCACTCACTCTTCGGCGCTGGCAGATAGAGCAACACCAAGGGCGCTGGCGATCCGTATACGCAGGACAAGACATACTTGCCGCGGTAGCGATTGACGCACCAGCCCGCGGCGAGGCTGCCGTAGATATTCCCAGCGCCAATGATCGCCAGCGACCAACTCGCCACATGAAGTGCCAGGCCATGCAAACTCACTTCGCCCGGCAAATGTGTGACAACGAAAGCGACGTGAAAGCCGCAGGTAAAAAAGCCGGCGTGGAGTAAAAGGTAACTCCGGTCTGAAAGCGCGCGGCGCACCGCGGTGCGCAAACTATCCGCGGCGGAGGTCGCGGTGCTCGATGTTTGGTCACCCGGCGCGCGGCGCAGCGGGCGCGCCAACGGCAGCGTCGCCGATGCGATCAACGCCAGCGACCCCATAGCGCCCGTCCAGCCGAAAAGCGAGATCAGTTTTTGCAACAGCGGCGCAAAGACGAACTGTCCGAAGGAACCGCCGGCGTTGATAACGCCCGCGGCGCTGCCGCGCTGCGCTGCGGCGACCCTCTGCGCGACCGCGCCGATCAACACTGAGAAGCTCGCCGCGCCGGAGCCGATCACCGATAAGATACCGATGGCGATCACCAGGCCCAATCCCGAAGTGAGAAACGGCGTCAATGCGCTTCCTAAGCGAGAAAAAGCAAACCGCCTACCAGCACTCGTCCGGCCCGTAGCGGTCTGCGACAGCGCCGGCGAGCGGTTGGATCGCGCCCCAGATAAACTGTCCGAACGCGAGCGCGAAACTGATCGTCACAAGCCCGAGTCCGGTGGAGTCGTTGATCGGGAAAACGAACAACCCGAGCGATTGCCGCGCTCCCATGGTTACCATCAGCACCGCCGCGGCAGCCAACGTGATAAAAAGCCAATGACTTTGTGTGCTGCGCGTGGGCATTCTTGCGACTGACAGAACTTCCGTTTCTAGTTCCTAGTTCCAGGTTTCTCGTTTATGAAAATTTGAACTTCCGGATTTCAAACTATAAACGAGAAGCGTAGAAACCAGGAACCTGTTATCCCCGGTAGCCTGTTAAACTTTCGCCACCACCCGTCCGATGATCGTTCCGGCTTTTAATTCATCGAGAGTTTGATTGACTTCTGCTAGTGGGCGCGTGCTGATCGGTATCGACTGTAGTTTGCCTGTGCGCGCCAGCGCAACAACTTCTCTCAGCTCAGAGAGCGAGCCGAGGTGGGAGCCCTGGACGATTAACGCTCGGAGGATTGTCGAAGCTATCGACAACAAGATCTCGCCGCCGAATAATCCGACCAAAATCAAACGCCCTCCTTTGCGCACCGCGCCGAGCGCCAGTTCCGCCGTGTCCGTGGAGCCGACGAAATCGGTGGCGCCATACAACCAACCGCCGGCGATCTCGCGGAGCTTCCTTGCGCCGTCGCCGCCGCTCGCCTGAACGGTCGCCGCCGCGCCGCTCTTTTCGGCGGCGGCTAGCTTGCGCGCGTCGATGTCAACCGCGACGATGCGTTCATGTCCCAACGCGCGCAACAGCGCGATCGCTGAAAGACCGAGCCCGCCGGCCCCTATCACCGCAACCCACTCGTCGGCCGGGATCGGCGTTAACTTTGCTACTGCGGAATAAGTAGACAGCCCGGAACACGATAAGGTGGCTGCCCAGGCGGGATCGAGGCCGGCAGCATCGATGAGGTAACGCGGGTGTGGCACCAGCAGGTGATCGGAGTAGCCGCCGTTTCGCTGGAGGCCGATCATGCGCGGCGTCATGCAGTAATTGTCGAGCCCCTCGAGACAACGCGCACAGTTGCCGCAGCCGGTCCACGGATAGACGAGACGATCCTGGCCGAGCGGCACGTCGCCGGCGTCCGGTCCCGCGGCGATGACTGTTCCAAACGGCTCGTGACCCAACGTCGCCGGCAACTCGATGCCGCGCGCGGTCATTTGCAAACGCTTGCGGCCGCCGAGATCGAAGTAGCCATCGCGGATGTGGACATCGCTATGGCACACACCGCAATACTTGAGCCGAAGCAGGACTTCAGTGCTCGCCGGTTGCGGCAGCGCGCGCTCGATGGGTTCGAGGGCTTCACCCCATTCAACGACGTCATAGCTCAGCATAGTGTTGTCGACTTGCCCTGTCGCGGCGACATAGTCTTAAACACAAAAATGGCATGACACACGACCGTGCTGCGTCCTTGCGCGGCACGCCATGAGATAGATGGGAGATTTTCGGATGAACGCGCTTCTACAGTGTGCCGGCACCCGACAAGGATTACGGCGCCGCAGGCGTTTCAATATTCCAGATAAAGAGCGTGCGCGGTTCGCTGAATTCGGAAGCTGATTCATTCGGGCTCACATATTCGACCCGGGTCGGTTTCCAGTCATCGATGTCGAAATCGTGAGCAATCACGCGCGAGCCGGGCTTGAGTTTTTGCAGTTTGGGACGGAGCTGGTTATTGAACCACTTGAACATGTAAAGCGTCACCACGGTAGCTTCGGAAATATCGACGGTCAGGCCGTCGGCGGCGCGAAACTCGACCAGATGGCTAACGCCTTCCTGCGCCGCATTGGCTTTTGCCTTTTCCACTAATTCCGGGTTGAGGTCCACACCGACGCCGCGCACGCCGTACTTTTTCGCAGCATTGATAACGATACGGCCGTCGCCGCTGCCCATGTCGTAAAGCACATCGCCCTTCTTGAACTCCGCCACTTCGAGCATGCGCAACACCACCGGCATCGGCGAAGGCACAAAAGGAATCGTTTCCTGGGCTTGGACTTGAGCCTGGGAAGCGGCGGTCGCCACGAACAACGCCAAGAGAATTCTTTTCGTTTGCGCTATCATCGAGTAGCCTTTCACAATGGTCATTATTGTATTTCCCTCCCGCGGCCTTCTGTTCAACCGTTAAGAAGTTTTCTATCCGCCCTTGAGCGCTGAAGCAAGCGCCAAGCCTGCCGATTCACACCGTTTCTTTGACGAAGCGCAACATGCGCTCGATGCGCGGCTTAGAGATCTGCGGCGGCCAACAGTGAAGGCTTGCGCCTTAGGCGACAATCTTTCCGGCGCCGGCCTCTCGACATAAAAATTTCACTTTGGCTATAATGCGGACGCGCCGGTTCGGTCTGAGGTCGATAACCAGCGCTGCCAATCGCAGGGGAATGAACCATGAAAAAAATTATTATGATGATGGTCACGGTCGTGGTGCTCAGCTGCGCGCTCTTTCCCGGTAAATCGAGCTTGGCTCTGGAAAAGATCAACGTTACCCTGCCGTCCAAGTCCTTTCAGTTCATAATCTTTCCGCTCGCCAAAGAGCGCGGCTACATGAAGGAAGAAGGCATCGATCTCAATGTCGTCGTCATGGCATCCACGACCGGGTTGCAAGCCGTGCTCGCCGGCGAAATGGACTTCACCGGCTCTGGCAGCAGCGCTCTGGTCGCGGTGACCCAGGGCAATGCGCCGTTGAAAACGGTGCTGGCCGTCAACGATCAGGTTTTGCAATGGCTGATCGCACGGCCGCAGTATGGCAGCCTGAAAGATTTGAAGAACAAAAAGATCGCCGTCACCGGCATCGCCGCGGTCGCCACGTTTATGTTCAGGAAGGTCGCGCCCAAGTACGGGCTGGACGCCAATAAAGACGTTACTTTTCTTGCCTTGCCACCGGGCCAGCGGCTTGCGGCGCTGCTGTCGGGCACTGTCGACGGCGGCCTATTGAGTTCGGAAGAACGCTTTGCCGCTCTCGATCAGGGTATGAAAGAAATCATGTACTTGGGCAAAGAAGTCAAAAATTCCTGGGGGACGATCGCAACCAACGACCAGTTCATCAAACAAAAACCCAAGCTGATGCACGGGTTCATGCGCGCGCTACTCAAAGCCTTGCGCCTGGTTAAGCAAAATCGCGAGGTCGCGATCGATACCATGGTCAAGTTTTCCGAATTGAACAGGGACTTGGCGGCGCGGACTTACGACGGCATGATCGGAACTTTTGCGATTAACGGCGTGGTCGACGAAGAAACCCAGAAGAACGATCTCGACATCGTTCGCGAAGTCCTCAAAGTCGACAAGATAGTGCCCACCGAGCGCGCTTATGATTTCAGCTTCGCGACCAAAGCGGACGAGGAATTGACAAAGGCGGGGTGGCGGCCCTAGCAGCGCAGTTTCGAGTCTCGCGTTCCGAGTTGACCCGAAACCCAAAACCCGAAACTCGGAACGACCTCATTTCCCCGCCAGCACTTCCGGATTCGCCACGTTTATCGGTTTTCCTGCGGCGAAGGCGACAATCTGATCGACGACGACGCCGTAGTATTGCTCGTAGGCTTCCTGGGTCACATATCCGAGATGCGGTGTGCAGGTGGCGTTTTCCATCTGCAGCAGCGGGTGGGCGGCGCCGAGCACCGGCTCTTTTCCGTAAACATCGACGGCGGCGAAGCCGGGCCGGCCGGCCTTGAGCGCCTCTTCCAGCGCGCCGTCAGCGATGAGCCCGGAGCGGCTCGGGTTGACCAACAGCGCGGTGGTTTTCATCCGCGCCAGATCGTCTCCGGTCACAATGCCGCGGGTTTCTTTATTGAGCGGCAGGTGCAGGGTTAGGATATCGGCGCCGGCGAAGAACTGCGCGCGGCTCGACGCCACCGCAAAGCCGGCGTCACGGGCGCGTTTCGTAGATCCTTCCCGTCCCCAGCAAACCACCCGCGCGCCGAACGCTTTAGCCACGGCGGCGACAATCGAACCGATTTTTCCATAGGCGTAAATTCCGAATGTCTTATCCTTGACCTCCACGCCCAGAGTTGATTGCCAGCGTCCCTCTTTTAAACGTTTGACCTCATAGGGCACGTTGCGCAGCGCGCTCAGAATCAGCGCCCACGTCAATTCCGCCGTGGCATTTGATCTTCCGCCGCCGCCTGCGGCGACGACGATGCCGCGCTCGGTGCAGGCCGCGACGTCGATATGCGCCGTGCCGCCGCCGGTCTGACTGATCATTTTTAACTTGGGCAGCCGCTCGATAACCGTGCGCGGGAAGCTCGAACGTTGTTGCGTCAGCACCACGACCTCGGCGTCCTTGAGCCGCTCGGCAAGACGGGTCGGATCTGTTTCCGGATCGTTATGCGCAACCACGTCATGGCCGCTGAGTTTAGGAAAGCACTTAAGCGTCTTGAAGGCATTCTGATAATCGTCAATGACCGCGATCTTCATGGTTTGCTCCCTTTCGTTAACCCGCTTATACCAGCGCGCTAAACGCCAGCCGGTATTAAGTAACACAAAGGAGGCGTTTACGCCAAAGAGGTCGCGGTCAATCCGTTATGGATTTTTCACAAGGCAGCAAACTATTTTCGGGTAAAGTCACTCGCTGTCGCGCGTTTCCATGGACCGTCTAAGATACGCTGCCGGCCACGCTCGCGACGTCGTCCACGACGAAAATCGTCAGGGCTTCACGGCGGTTTCGCACGGTGATCTCGTGCCGCGGCAACGCGCTCACGTTCAATCTCGCGTAGTTTGCCACTTGTTCGGAAATTACCAGGGAGCAACTATATTCCTTGGTCAAGTCTTGGAGCCGGCTGGCGACGTTCACGGTATCGCCGATCGCGGTGAGGTGAATGCTCGGGCCATAACCCATGAGACCCACGACCGCCGGACCGCTATGGATGCCGACCCCGAGTTTAAGCGGCACGGGAAGCTCCACTTCAAGGCTATGGCTTAGAACCTCAATTTCTCTAACCATGGCATGGGCCGCGGCGATCGCTTGCCGGCAACCGGCTTCAGCGCTGTTGTTAACGCCAAAGAGCGCCATGACGCCATCGCCGATAAATTTATCGACGATACCGCCAGCAGCGGTGATTGCCTCTCCGACTGTCGCAAAGTAACTGTTCAGGAGAAACACCAGATCATAGGGCAATTTCTGTTCGGCGATACCGGTGAAGGTACGTAAGTCGGCAAACAACACGGCGATGGTGCGCTCCTGGCCGGCAAGATAAGCCGGCTGCTCATAGCCGGCGGTTGCCGCGGCATTCGCCGGTAAAAGCGGAATCACCGACAAGTCGGCATTGGGGCGAAGCTGGCAGGCCAGTCGCACATTCGGTGGAGCGCCGACGCGTTGCAAAACTCGCTGTTCGGCGCCGCTTGGCGGCGGTAGTCCGGACGTCGGAATCAAAACGCGCACCCGGCAAGTCGAACAGCGGCCGCGCCCGCCGCACACCGAGGCGTGCGGCACGCGCGCGAAACGGCTGGCTTCGAGAACAGTGAAACCTCGGGGCACACGCACTTCGCGGCCGTCGGGATAGCGGATCCGTACCCGGCTGCGGCTCTCATAAAGATAACGCGCGGCGCGCGCGACCAGGGTGAGTGCCAAGGTCGACAGGAAGACGGCGATAACAGCGTTGTTAACGCGGTACAGAACTTGGCGCTGGCCCGGCGCTGGCAGCTTGCTTTGACGCACGACCGACTCTATCCAGGCGGGGTTCTGCGCCACCAGGTTCGACACTTCGTGGCCGGCCTGGGAAAATCCCAGAAGCCCCAGAAGCGGAAACAATAATGCGCAAACCAGGAGAAAGGGCGCCGAGCGGCTATACCACGGCCGCAGCCGCAGCCAGAAATGAAAGCCGATGCAGCCATGCAGCCATGCGACGGTGATCAAAATCGACTGCTTCACACCGTCCCATGGGGAGGCATGCCAGAGTGTCAGTACCAGCAGACTGTAGGTATCATCCACGCCGAACCATTCGTGGCTCAGGCGCGTGCCCACGAAGTGGATCGACAACAACGGCGGAATCGCCAGGCCCATGGTGAGCTGCAATGTCTCCCACACGGGCATGCGCAGGTGGCGGCGTTGGTAAAGCGACCAGAGCGCAAGCGAAAAATGCACCAGTAAAGACGTATACAGCGCCGTCGTTGCCAATGGGTTGCGCCACAGCGCGAGAAACCAGCGCCGGCCCCATTCCATCGCCTCCAAGGAAATCAACCCCAGCGCATGATTCGTGAAGTGGGTCGCGAGATAGGTCAGTAAGATCAGACCCGTAGTGAGCCGGGCGCGGCGTACTTTCATAGTGAAGTGTTCAATCTACTATGACTTCACCGGGTCGTCCACGCATTGGCGCCGCGCTGCAGTTGGAACCAGCAGAGCTGCTGAAACTCCTTGGAACGGGAGCGTAACGACTGAAGGTTGACTCGCTCCATAAACCCAGTCTATGTATGAACCTGAGCGACGGCTGCGGAGTGACGGCCACTGACTACCCGCACAGCGATTGCATCGGCAAGCTTCCCGATCGCACCGTGGGCGATCTCACGGGAAACCAGCGTATTTCAAAGCAGGTGCGCCGGAAAATTTTGTCGGCCAATCCGAAGCTCCTTTCTAGCCTGGAGGTTTAAAAGCAAATGGGCAAGTTTCACGTCGTCTATTTCGGCAGCAACGATGTTCCGGTCGATCTCATCAAGCCGATCGTGGCGGAGATCGACGCAGACTTGACGATCCGGCGCCCCACCACTGACGCCGACGTGGTTGAAATGGGCAAAGACGCCGACGGCATCATCATGCACGGTTCGGTGCCGCTCACGCGCGAAATCATTTCTCAGTTGAAGCGCGTCAAGGTCGTCTGTCGTACCGGCGTCGGCGTCGATCGCATGGATCTCAAGGCCGCCAAGGATCATGGCATGATCATCTGCAACGCCGCGGGCTGCAACTCCATCGAGGTATCCGAACAAGCGATCGGTTTACTCATTGCCATTTCGCGCAAGCTCGTGCGCATGAACCAGTACGTGCACGATGGTAAATGGCGCCGTCACACAGCCGAGCTCCATACCTACCGTGGCCGTGTCTACCGCATCGAAGGGCGCACCATGGGCATTGTCGGCCTGGGCCACGTCGGCAAGCAGGTGGCGCCGCGCGCCCAGGGTATGAGGCTGAATGTCCAGACCTACGATCCGTACCTGGAGCCAAAAGTCGCCGAGGGCATGGGCGTAAAAATGGTAACTTTTGATGAACTGGTCAAAACTTCCGATTTTATCAGCCTGCACGCGCCGCTCACCAAGCAGACGAGAAAAATGTTCAGCACGGCGCAGTTCAAAGCGATGAAGAACACCGCTTATCTTATCAACTGCGCGCGCGGCGGTTTGGTTGACTCGGACGCGTTATATGACGCCCTGGTCGCCGGCGAGCTTGCCGGTGCCGCCCTCGACGTTACCGAGCCGGAACCTTTGCCGGCGGATCACAAACTGCTGACTTTGCCTAACGTAATCGTCACCTGCCACACTGCGGCCAATTCCGATCAGTCCTATATTGACTGTCAAACCCACGCGGCTCGCGAAGTCGTCAATGTACTTGCCGGTAAAGGGCCAACCACGGAGATTAGAGATCCATGGTTGTTGGCCGAAGCGCAGGATGAAGGATTCGGCGGAGTCTGAACGGAAAGGGGGCCGAGCGCTTCTGCGCCTCGAGCTCTTAAATTTCAAATCCCATTATTCTATAAACGGCCAAGCCAACGATCAAAATGGAGGAAGCACTATGAGGGACGGATTTAAAGTCATCGATGCCGACCGGCATATTCTCGAGCCCAGCGATCTGTATCAAAAATATTTACCCGAGAAATTCAGACACCGGGTGCATCTGGCCGGACCGAACCAGACCGTGCGCGAAGTCGACGGCAAACCGGTCTCCGACTCCGCTCAACGGCCCGGCCGGGAGACGGTAGACTATGGATACATTTTTTCATCCTCGGAGCGCTGGCGCGAGTGCTTCGCCGATGCTTACGCCAACAAGTTCGACCCGGCATCCAACCTGCGCGACATGGAGCGCGAAGGCATCGACGTCTCCGTGCTCTTCCCGACGATGGGCCTCTATATCATGTGGCGTGACGATATCGATCCTGAGTTAAGCGCGGCGATTTGCCGCGCCTACAATACCTGGCTGGCGGACTATTGCGACCACGATCGCAAACGTCTCTACGGCGTCATGCTGTTGCCGCTGCAGGATCCGGCGCGCGCCGTCGAAGAGCTTAAATATGCGCGCGAGAAGTTGGGCTTGGTAGGAATTTTCTGGCGGCCGAACAAACTGTGTGGCCGCACCTTCGCAAGTCCGGATTACGATCCGATTTACGACGTCTGCTCGGGCCTCGGCGTTACCATCTGCGTTCACGAGGGCGCGCGCACCGTTCTACAGCAGGCGGGCTCCGATCGCTACAGTGAATTCGGCCGGCATGTGGCCTGCCATCCGCTGGAGCAGATGCTGGCTTGCTTAAATTTTTGCGGCGACGGCGTGCTCGAGAGATTTCCCAAACTCAAAGTCGCGCACCTCGAATCGGGCTGCGGTTGGGCGCCGTTTTGGCTAGAACGCATGGATGAGCACTGGGAGCACGAATCCCACGGGTCGGCCAAGATTACCAAAGAAAAGCCGAGCTACTATTTCAAACGCAACTGTTGGATAAGCTGCGAAGCGGGCGAAGAACTGGCGCCGGTATTCATCGACCATATCGGTGATGATTATCTCATGATCGCCACCGATTACCCGCACAGCGATGCGATCGACAAATTTCCGGATAAAACCGTCGGCGCAATCAGCGGCAATGACAAGATTTCGCGCGCCTCGCGCACCAAGATTCTCTGGGATAACCCGACGAAAGCTTACAGCTTGGGCGCGTAAAGCTCGTGGCGAGGCGCTCCCGTTCAAGCTGTTCAACCCCGTCCTTCATCCTCCCCGCGACGCGGGGGCGGAAAGCATGGGGGGAGGAGGTCAATCATGATCAAAACTCAAGGGGTCCTTCACTTCAGCTTGCCGACAACCGATCTCGATCCCAGCGCCAAGTTTTATCACGAGATCCTGGGTATGAAGATCATTGAGCGCAGGGCGCGGATGGTTTTTCTGCAAAGCGGCGAGAATTATTTTATTATGGCGCAGGGTGAGGCGCCGGTGAAATTCGACTCAGCGCAAGAAACTCCGGTGCATCATGCTTTCAAAGTGAAACCCGAAGACTTCGAGCCGTCGATCGAATTTCTGCGCAGGAACGGCGTGGATGTCTTTCACATCGAAGATCGAAACGAGGGAGTTTTCTGGGGCAAGCAGGCCTACTTTTTAGATCCCGACGGTAACAAGCTGGAGATTTACGCCGGACCCGGCGCCAAGAAAGACCAGGTCTAAGTTTCTAGTTTCTGGTTTCCAGTCTCTCGTTTTGATCCAGGAGCTTCTGGTTCCATAAACCAGAAACCTCGAATTAGAACCGGAAACTAGAACTGCGTGAGCCACACCTACTTACCCGCCCGCTTCGCGCTCCATTGGCTGGCGCCGGCACTGCCTTCCATTGAGTTCCCGGCCACGCGGCCGCTGTACTGGGTATTGCCGGCGCTGAAGGCGATTTGATCGCCGTTGAGCTTGCCGTTGATCGGGCTCGAAGTGTTGCCGTTTTTCAAGGTGCCGGTGATCATCTGAAATGTTTGTTTAATTGTCAGCTCTCCCTGCGGCAGCTTCCACGTGCCGTTCACTTTCGCCGGCACAATCCACAGATGCGCCGTGCACCAGTTGCTGCACCCTTCGACGTTTGCGGTTTCGTCCGGTTTCCAATCTTCCATATCGAACGAATTCGAGACGACTCGCGTCCCGGGTCTCATGTCGAGAATCTTTGGCCGCAATTTTATATTGATACTCGGCAAAAGAAACATCGTGATCACCTGCGCCTGAGAGAAATCGCTCTCGAAAAGATCGGCCTTCATGAAACTCGCCTTGTCGCTCACGCCTTCCTTGGCGGCGGCACGCTTGGCTAGCTCGACCATGTCCGGATTGTACTCGATGCCTAGGGCTTTGGAGCCGCGCTTGGCTGCGGTGATTACGGTGCGCCCATCGCCGGAACCGAGATCGATGATGTAATCCTTGGGCGTGAGCTTCGCCATGTCCAACATCTTGTCAACCAACTCTTGTGGTGTAGGGACCCAGACGACGTCCTTGCCCGCTTGCCCAACCTCTGGCTGGAAATCTTTACTCGATTGTCCCTGAGCGATACCGCCGGCAATGGCGACGACAAACCAGAGTGCTAAGAAAATGTTTTTAACCACGATGGCTCCTCCAATGCTTGTAATTTCTCTCCCGCTCTTGGTGAATCGTCTAAGTCGCGCGGAGTTTTCACACAGGGTGCCGCTCAGAACCGACATTCAAGCTAAGCGGTCATGAGGCACTATCCTAGCTCGCTGTGCGCGTGGCGCTCCAGTTGCCGCCGGATTTGACGATGCCGGCAATAGAGTTGCCGTTAACTTTGCCGCTGTAGTGCGCCTCGCCGGCGCTAAAGGTGATCTCGTCTCCATTGAGCTTACCCGTAACTTGCGCGACCTCATTCCCAGACTTGAGCGTGCCATTAATCATCTGAAATGTTTGTTTTAAGGTCAGCTCTCCCTGGGGCAATTTCCACGTGCCGTTGACTTTCGCGGGCACAATCCACAAATGCGCCGTGCACCACGAATTGCAATTTGGGATAGTCGCTGTTTCATCCGGCTTCCATTCTGCCATATCGAAGCTGTTCGATACGATGCGCGTCCCCGGCTTGAGATCGAGGATCTTTGGCCGGAGCTTGAGGTTGATGCTCGAGAGCAGAAACATCGTGATCACTTGCGCCTGGGAAAAATCGCTCTCGAATAGATCGGCCTTCATGAAACTCGCCTTGTCGCTCATACCCTCTTTAGCGGCGGCACGCTTGGATAGCTCGACCATGTCCGGATTGTATTCGATGCCGAGAGCCTTAGAGCCGCGCTTGGCTGCGGTGATCACCGTGCGGCCATCGCCGGAACCGAGATCAATGACGTAGTCCTGTGGCGAGACTTTGGCCATATCAAGCATCTTATCCACCAAAGCCTGCGGCGTGGGGACCCAGATCACGTCTTTCCCATCCTGACCGACTTGCGGCTCGAACTGCTTGGCGGGCTGCGCGTTGGCGCTACCAAATGCAGCCGCTAACGATAACACGAGCACCAACAACCAGCCACGCTTCAATAATGTTGCGTTCATATTTTCTTCCTCCGCTGTTTAGGTATTAACTTAGGCCGCTTGCAAAATCCCGATTGGCTCAGAAAATCGCCGCGCCAACGCCGCAAATCGCGCCAGCGGCCATTCATCCCTTCAGTATGAAGAGGTCGAAAGGTCGAGGAGAAGTCTTCTAGCACTCTAATTTAGACGATGGAAATCAAAGAAACGTGATTCTCTATACCGCAGCACGATGTGATTGTCTAGAAAGCATGGAGATCTAACTCCCAATAATGTCGCTGCTGTTGTCAGTCCATTGTTGCTCTCAAGTCAGGATGTGCAAAGCATGCTATTAAGAATTACCAACTGCTGCAGGTTCCAGCAAACCTCGACTTTGTGCGTGTCGATCGCTTATATTGACCATGCCGCGACCCACGAAAGTACCGGCCCGAGAAAGGAGCAGTGCAGTGCCGCTCACCGTGAAACATCTGCGTGTCAGCGCTAACGGCATCGAGTTTCATGTGGCCGCGGCCGGACCTGAAGACGCTCCCGCTGTTTTTTGCTTGCATGGGTTTCCCGAGGGCTGGATGAGTTGGCGCCCATTGATGGATATTGTCGGCGAGGCGCGTTTCTACGCTCCTGACTTGCGTGGTTACGGCGAAACAGCGCGACCGCGGCGCGGCTATGACGTCTTTACCCTCACCGATGATATCAAGGCATTGATGGGAAGCCTTGGCCTCAGCCGTCCGCTGCTCATCTCTCATGATTGGGGCGGCGCTCTGGGCTGGATTTTCGCGCATCGCTACGGTGATCTCATCCGCCGGCTCATGGTGGTAAATTGTCCCCACCCGAGGACATTGGTGCGCGCGGTGCTCCGTTTCGAAGATTTCCAAACGATTCGCATACCTTGGGTTCCGCTGTTCGAGATCCCCTCCATCCCCGAATGGTTTCTCACCACTGCCTTGGGCAGACTGGGACTGAAACTTTCTTTTACTTTGCGCGAAGGGCAAAAGGGAAAAATGAACGTGGCCTTGGTCGATGAAATCGTTCAGCGCTTTCAGCAACCCGAAGACATGCGCGGTCCGATCCAGTATTACCGCGAGATGGTCTGCACCCAACTGTTACCAAGTCGCCGCGCGATACTCGAAGCGGTCTACCAGAATCCGATTGCGGTTGCGGTCACGCTGGTCTGGGGCGCGCGCGACGGCGCGCTATCGGCGCGAGTGGCGATGAATAGCGCGTTAGATGCAGGTTGCGACGTGGATTTCAGGCCGCTTCCCGGCGTCGGCCACTTTGTCAGCCTCGAGGCAGCCGGTGAACTCGCCCTAGAGTTACGCCGCGTGCTTGGCGATAAGTGAAGGATCAACACGATCTCGCACCGCCGATTTTCGTAGGGTGTTGCGTACCGTTCGCTCGGTGGTGCGCACGGCGGACCCTACGACTACGACGCTAAATTTCTAACGTCGCCTCGCACAGGGATGTGCAGGTTGCTGAAAAGAGCTCAGAGGCGAGGCGCGCGAAGACCGATGAGCTGAGGCGTACTCCTGTACGTTGACGAAATCGGTCAAGCGCAACGAAGCATATGAGTTTTTTTCAGCAGCCTGCTAGCATTCCAGAGTACGGATGGCCGGTATGCGCCACGCGACAATCAAAGTGAAAACAATGACCAGGGCGCCCATCATTGCCACCGTCATCGGCGCGCCGATGAAGTGCGCCGCGGCGCCGGCAAATAACGCGCCCGCCGGCATAAAGCCGCGGTCGAGCATATAAAGGCTCATCACCCGCCCACGCAATTCGTCAGGCACCAGGAGCTGGATCATCGTCGCGGTACTGGCGAGAAAAAACATCTGAAACATGCCGGCAATCACGAGCACGATTAGCGCGAGCGGCAATGATTTGAGTTGCGAGAACACAATCAGAAAAAAGCCCAGGACGCAGATGCTGACCACCAACATCAGGCCGTGACGTTTTAAGCCGTCACCAAGCCACGCCATCGTGAGCACTGCGATAACCGCGCCCAGTCCCGGCGCCGCCATCAACATTCCGAGACCTTCAGGGCCCACTTGCAACACGTCTTTTTGAAACACCGGCATGAGTGTCTGATATGGCACAGCGAACACTCGGGGAACATAAGCCAGCGCCATTAGCGCCAATACGGCGGGTGTCGACCACACGTAGGAAAACCCTTCTTTTAGATTTGCCATCGCCGAGGAGCGCTTGGCGTCGGCGCGGTGCGGCGGAATGTACATGAGGTAGATCATGACCAGCACGCCCACATAAGCGAGAGCCTGGATGAAGAAGTTTTCGGCCGCGCCGAACACCGCAATCAGCGCGCCACCCAGGGCCGGGCCGAGGACTTTCATCAAGTTAAAGCCACCGGAATTGAGCGCGATGGCGTTGACCATGTCTTCCTTCGGCACCACACTGGGGATCATGCTCATACGCACGGGCTCGGTGATGGTCCACGCCACGCCGGTGATCAAAGTGAAAACGAAGATGTGCCACACGTGCAAATACGGCGAAGCGACCAGCACGCCCATGAGCAGCGCTGTAACGATAAGCACCCACTGGGTGTTGAGCAGCAATCTGCGGCGATTCATACGGTCCGCGGCGACGCCGGCCATCGGCCCGGTGACTAAGAAGGGCAAAGCGCGCAAGCCGTTGAGCGCGCCGAGCAGTAAGGAATTGCCTGTCAGGTCGTAGAGCAACCACCCCAGGGTAACTTGCTGGACCCACTGGCCGGCGCTCATCATCAAGGTGCCGCTCCAGAGATAACGATAATCAACGTGGCGCAGAGAGGCAAACATCCTGAAGCGAAAGCGCGGCGACGCGCTTGCAGATGCTTCGCCGGCAACTCCTCGGGCAGGGGAGCTTGTAGATTGGTCTTCCAAAGAAATTTTTGCTTTCGGATAAGGCGCGAGATAAGAAGCTGAACCACTGATAGTAGCAGGATTTTGCTGGAGTTACCATAAAATAGGCTCATGCATTCTCATCAGAGAGAGCACGGCGATTGTCAGCAGTCGCAACTCCATGGTAGTGACTGCAGCCCGTGGTGAAAGTGTGGCGTCGCACCGAGACGGGCGAGGCGCCGTGATGGCAAGGCGCGACGACCCAAACATCGGGGGATATTTGAGGGGAGGAGCAACGCAGCCAGCCGGGATCGATCGCGCGCCGAATGCAGTCAGACTTTCACCACGGGCTGCTATAGATCCTTTGAGTATCGCCGAGGATTATAAAAGTTGACCAAGACTCGGATTATTATCGCCGGCGCGGGTCCAGTGGGCGTGGTTGCAGCGCTTGCCTGCGCGCAGGAGGGCTTCGCCGTGACTTTGTTGGAAGCCGAGAAGCAAATTGACGACAAGCCGCGCGCAGCGACGACTCATCCTTCAACCCTCGAGATGATAGCCCGGGTCGGCCTGATTGACCGATTTATCGGCGCAGGCCTGGTGGCGCGTTATTTCCAGTTTTGGGATAAGCCGGCGCGCAAACGAATCGTTGAATTCGACCACGAGGTATTGCGCGATGAAACACCTTATCCATTTGTGGTTCAGACCGAGCAACACAAACTTGCGCGCATGGGCATCGAGCGGCTCAAGAGTTTTCCTGATGCGCTTGTGCGGTTCTCGACTCAAGTAACGGGAGTAGAGCAAAACGCGGATCGCGTGATGGTGTCCGCCCACGGCCCGAACGGCAGCGAAGCGTTTCAAGGCGAGTGGATGATCGGCGCCGACGGCGGCCGCAGCGCCACACGCAAGTCACTCGACATCGGATTCGAAGGCTTCACCTGGCCGGAGCGATTCCTGGTGCTGACGACGTTGGACGATTTCCAGGAGCTTTTACCCGGTTGCTGCTATCGTAACTATCTGGCGGATCCGAATGAATGGACCAATCTCTTCAAAGTCGCCGGCGATGACGGCAAGGGGCGGTGGCGCGCGGTCTTCCCGACGCGAGTAGAAGAAAGCGATCAAGACGCCTTGGGCGACGAGTCCGCTTGCACGCGGCTGCAGCGTGTGTTCCCTTTACAGCGGCCGTTTGATGTCGTCCATCGTAATCTCTACAAGGTGCACCAGCGAGTTGCGGCTACTTTTCGCCAAGGCAGGGTCTTTCTTGCCGGCGACTCGGCTCACGTAAACAACTCGGTTGGCGGCTTGGGTCTCAATGGCGGTATTCACGACGCGATGGAACTGGTAGATACGCTTCATCAAGTCGTGACGCGGCAGGCCGATCAGTCGTTGCTCGACCGCTACACACGCAGGCGGCGCACCTTGAATATCGAATTCGTCCAGGAGCAAACGATTCTCAATAAGCAGCGACTCGAAGAGCGCGCGCCAGAAGCGCGCCAGGCGCGCTTTGATGAGCTCTGCGCCACGGCCGAGGATCCGAAAAAACACAAGGAGTTTTTGTTGCGCACTTCGCTGATCGCCAGCGTGCGCAAGGCGCGGAACATACCGTGAGAAGAAAACGACATCGATCGCTGGTTTGAATTTTAAATTTTTCAGTTCAGTTGCGATCCGTAGGGAGCCACTATGAGCAAATTTCGCAGCGCGACAGTCGTGGTTGTTTTGCCGGTGCTCTTAACGCACCTCATTTGCAGCGCAACTCTACAGGCGCAGAGCGACGCTCATTTCAAAGGCAAAACAATCAAGATCGTGATCGGTACCAGTACCGGAGGCGGCATCGATCTCTGGGCGCGTCTGATCGCCCAATACCTCGGCCGGCATTTGGCCGGCGAGCCGGCGGTAATCCTGCAAAACATGCCGGGCGCCAACTCCATCGTCGCAGCGAATTATATGTACAGCATCGCCAAGCCGGATGGGCTCACACTGGGGGCGCTCTCGGCGGGAGCGTATCTCGATCAATTGCTGGGACGCGACAGCGTCAAGTTCGACTGGCAGAAGTTTACCTGGATCGGCTCGCCGGAGCGGTTGGAGGGGCAGCTCTACATGAGAAGCGACAGTCCATACAAGACTTTAGACGATATCCGCCGCGCAACCGAGCCGCCGCGCTGCGGCGGCGCAGGCACGGGCGCCACGGGCGTGATTGTTCCCAGAGTCATCGAAGAAACCCTCGGGCTAAAATTCAAGACGGTCACCGGATATCAGAGCGGCGCGGAAATCGATCTTGCCGTTGAACGCGGCGAGCTCCACTGCCGGGCCTTCGACCTCGGCAGCTTTATCGCGCGGGAACCCACAAGAACCTGGTTCAAGACAGGTTTTGTAAAAAGCCTCATTCAAACCGGCCGCAAACGTGATCCGCGACTGGCCGAGGTGCCAACCCTTTATGAGCTGATGGACCAACAGCGGACGCCCGAGGCGTCGCGGCGCGTGGCGGCGGCGATCCTCGCCGCGGGCGGGTTCGGCCGCCCCATGGTGGCGCCGCCGGGCATGGCACCGGAGCTTGCGCGCGCGCAGCGCGAAGCCTTCGCGAAGACCCTCCGGGATCCTGAGTTTGTTGAAGAAGTTAAAAAGCGCCGTTACGATCTAGACCCGGTATCCGCCGACGAAATGCAAAGCATGGCGCGCGAGGCGGTAAACCAGCCTGCCGACGTCGTGGAACGGGTGCGAAAAATCCTCGAGAACTAGCAGCCGTGTCGCTGAAATTCGTTACATGATTCCCGCGCCGTTCCGCCAAAAATCTCCCCTTCCCCTCTTTTCCAAAGGGGTTTCAATCCTACGGAAGAAATTCCCCCTTTGAAAAGGGGGATTCAGGGGGATTTGAGCGCGGCCTTCGACCGCTGCGATTGTTTGGAGTTTTTCAACCAACTTCTGGGACACCCGCGAGACTCCCGTGAACATCGATCTCCACTCGCATTTTTTCCCCATCGAAGCTTTGCAGAACCCCGGCAAATACGAAGACCGTAAGCCAAAGTTAGTATTGGACCAGGGCAAACTGTCGGTTACCTCGCAGATCGGCCATCGACCCGGGCTCGGCGCCGGCGCGTACGATCCAGCGGCGCGGATCAAAGCGCTCGATGCGATGGGCATCGACATGCAAGCCATTTCGCCGTCGCCGATTCTGCTTTTCTATTGGGAAGAGTCGGCGGTGGCCGCGCACTTTTCGCGCAAGCAGAATCAAGCGATTCAAGAAATTGTCGAAAAGCATCCCGATCGCTTTGTTGGTTTCGGCAGCGTGCCGCTACAGAGCGTTGGCGAATCCATCGCCATTGCCCGGGAAGCAAAAGCCATGGGGCTCAAAGGTTTGGAGATCGGCAACGCCGTCGGCGACAAACCGCTCGACGATCCGGCGTTCGAGGCTTTTTTTGATACGGTTCACGAGTTAGACATGTTGCTGTTTGTCCATCCGCTCGAAGGTGGTCTGGATGCCGACGACCCGCTGTCACCGATTCTCGGCAACGTTCTGCAGTTCACTTTTCGGACGACCCTGATGGTCGAGCGCATGATCTTGAAGGGGATGTTCGAGAAGTATCCGAACTTGCGTCTGTGCTTATCCCACGGCGGCGGACTGCTGGCATTCAATATCTGGCGGCTCGATCACTCCTACGGCTTGCGGCCAGAGCTAAAAAAGATTGTTCCTCAGAAACCGTCGGCGTATTTAAATCAAATGTATTTCGACACCGTTGTTCATTCCGTCGCGGCTTTGCAGTATCTCGTTACAGTCGTCGGTGCGGACCGAGTCGTGATCGGCACGGATTATCCCATGGCTATGGGAGACTTCGAGCCGGTGGCAAAGGTCATGCAACTGGACCTGCCGGAAGTGGAACGCGAGTTGATTCTCGGTGGCAATGCCGCGCATGCACTGCATTTTAGAAGTTAACAAACCGATGCGTCCTGATAACAGGGGCCGAGGCCCATCCTTCTTACCACTGGCGACCAAAGGTGGAGATCGCGGCAGTCTGCTGAAAAGGACCACCGAAGTGATTGAGGGGGGAGAACCCCGCACGCCTTTCAACAGCCGTGGATCGGCTTGACAAAACAGCGGACCAAGGACTAGCGTTCGGACTTGGCCGCCGACGGGAGTCTCAACAAAAAGAGTTTAACAATATACACCGATAGGCGAGTCTTATACACCGATAGGCGAGTCTTTTACCGGCTGCCATCCTGAAATACTTGGACACGGCTCAGGATAAACTCTGCGAAAGAGCCGAGACTCTTCACTCGCTTCGCACGTTCAGAATGACGGGACATGATATCGTGACCATGATTTATTCTACTTCCGTCAGTTCGCTGTTGCGGCTCAAAGACTTGAGCTTAATAATGAGCGGGCTGCAGGAGCGAACCCTGTGATGACAAGGCGAGGCGGTCCGTTCAGCGTAAAGTTTGAAATGATGGCATTGGCCTTCTTCATGGCGGCCGTATTGTCCAGCAAAGGCGTATCATTAGCGGCGGGCGTCGAAGAGGTCGCGCTGCTTAAAGCTGCCAACCGCGAAAAAGTTTTAATCGAGGGCGCAAAAAAAGAAGGCAAAGTCATGTTCTACACCGGCCTGATCGTCGATCAAGTGGTGCGGCCGCTGAAGCAAGCGTTTGAAAAGGACTATCCTTTTGTCCAAGTGGAGTTCTTTCGCGGCAACTCGGAGCGCATCGCCCAGAGAGTCCTGGCCGAATATCAAGCGAAGCGCTACGACGTCGATCTCATCAGCGGCAGCGCCGCAACTACAATGGTCAAACAAGCCGGCTATATGCAGCGTTTTCATTCACCCCATCTGGCTGAGTATCCGCCCGAGCTGAAGGATGCTAAAGGTTTCTGGGGCAGCACCAACGTTTATTTCATGACCCTGGGTTACAACACGCGCGCCGTGAAAGCCGCCGAACTGCCAAAAACCTATGAAGATCTGCTTCATCCGCGCTGGAAGGGTCAGATGATGTGGTCCACCAGCAGCGGTTCCGGCGCGCCGCAATTCATCGGCAACATTCTTCTGACAATGGGCGAAGAAAAAGGCAAAGCTTATCTGCAAAGATTAAAACAGCAGAACATCGCAAAAAGCACCGCCAGCGCGCGCCAGATACTCGACCTGGTGATCGCCGGCGAATATCCCATTGCGATTCAGATTTTTAATCACCATGCTTTCATCAGCAAGCAAGCCGGCGCGCCGGTCGAGTGGCAGCCGCTCGACCCCGTCACCGCGACCATTAATACCGTAGGCTTGGCGCGCCATGCGCCGCGGCCGCATGCGGCAATGCTATTCCTCGACTTTCTACTTTCGAGGAAAGGCCAGAAAGTCGTGCAGCTCGCCAATTACCTGCCATCGCATCCGGACATGCCGGCTCTGCATGTGGACCTCAAGCCGGGCGGCGGAAAAATCAAAAAGGCGCATTATCTGAGCCCGGAGATTATTCAAGACAAAAGCGACGCATGGGGCGATTATTTCCAAAAAGAATTTATGAAATGAGTTAATCAAGGAAAATACTTATGATGCAAAAACGGCCCATCGGCATTGACTTTAAAGACGACGGCCACGGCAGCGAATTGTCGGCACGCGATGTTATCGAGCTGGCGCGGCAGGCGGAAAGCGCCGGCTTCGAAAGCATGTGGCTCAACGAAGACATCGGCAGGGATTCGATCGCCATGCTCTCCGCCATAGCAACGGTCACCCAATCGATAGGCGTCGGCACGGCGATCGTCAACGTCTATACCCGCTCGGCGTTCCAGATAGCGATGGCGGCGGCCACCCTGGACGAGCTGTCTCAGGGTCGCGTGCGCCTGGGTTTGAGCGTCGGCCACCATCCCTGGAATGATCTTGCGCATGGCATTCCACTGGAAGCGCCGATGGCTCGGCTGCGGGAATATGTCGGGTTCCTGCGTAAAGCCCTCACCGCCGAGCAATTCACTCACGACGGCCGCTGCTTCTCCGGCGTCAACAGCAAACTCGGCTTCAGCCGGACGCGGCTTGATTTGCCGATCTACATTGGCGCTACCCGGCCTCGCATGGTGGCCCTGGCGGGCGAAATTGCCGACGGATTATTGACCAACGTCGTATCGCCTTACTACATTGCCAACTTCTCAGCGCAGCAGTTTCATGACGCCGCCCGCAAAGCCGGACGCGATCCGAACCGGCTCGAATTGACGGCCATTGCAACGTGTTGCGCCCACGAGGATCGCGCCACGGCCCTCGGCCATGCCCGGGCTACTTTTATACAACGCTTGCGTGGCAACCCGGACCGCATGATCGAAACTCAGCGTCCGGAATATCGCGATGCGCTTCTCGCTCTAAAAGATCTAGTGGCGCGAGGTGAAATCGAGCGCGCTGAAGAACAGGTGAGCGAACCTTTGGCAACGTCGTTCGTTGGTGCCGGAAACGGTGATGATATCCGGCGCACCCTCGATAATTATTTTAGCGCCGGCTGCACGCGCGTTATCGTCGCGCCGTTTCCCCGCGGCAGGGAGTCGGCGGAGCGGTTGATCAAAGCTTTGGCGGATTAGTTCAGTTTCTGGTTTCAGGTCTCTGGTTCTAGGAAAACAGAAGCCTGGATTAAAACGAGAAACTTGAAACCAGAAACTAGAAACTGGAGCACGGCTACTATGTCACCACACCCTGCATTCGCAGTTCCGCCAGCTCAAAAGCTTTCAAGCCCAGAATTTCGCTCAAAACTTTATCGGTGTGTTGCCCGAGAGCAGGCGAGTCGGCGCGGATGCTTGCCGGCGTCTCAGACATATGGATCCACGGCGCCAGCAACTTGGTCGGCCCGGCGCTTGGATGATCGCGCTCGATGAACGCTTGGCGCTCCTTGATGTGCGGATCTTCCAGCACTTCGCCCATCGACAGAACCGGCGCGCCAAAATAGTCGATGCTTCTCAAGCCGTCCCAAAGCGCGTGACGTGTTTTGCCGCGCGCCCATGTTTTGATCAATTCCTGGAGCTCTGAGCGATTCTGGCGGCGCGTCTGAGGGTTGGCGAAACGCGCATCATCGGCTAGGTCATCGCGTTCCATGAGCCGCGTCAGCTTGACCCAACCACTGTCGCTGAGATCCGGTACGCGGAGCGTGAAGTAACCATCCGCAACCGGGATAGGATAGTTGCCGACTTCAATGCCGGAGAAATGCTCGTGAAACTCGCTGATCATAAAACCGAGTAGCGCCTCTTGCATTGACACGACGATCCGCTGTCCCTCGCCGGTTCGTTGGCGCGCGTGCAGCGCGGCGAGGATGCCGCACACCATGCTGACGCCTGCGGCCTCGTCGCCGATGCCGATAGCTTTGGTTCCCGGCGCGCGGCTGTAGCTCCATCCGGTGTGCGTCCAGCCGGTCATGCTGTTGTTGGTTTGCGCGGTGCTGCCATAATCCTTGTATGGTCCACTCTCACCAAAGCCGCGCGAGCATGCGTAGATCAGCCGGGGATTGATCGCTTTCAGCGTGTCATAGCCGAGACCAAATTTTTCCATCGTCCCGGTGTGATAGTTTTCTACCACCACGTCGGCGCGGTCGATCAGCTGGCGCGCGATCTCGACGCCGCGCTCGGTTTTCAGGTTCAGCGCAACGCTCTTCTTATTAGCGTTGATCCATAAGAACTCATAGGCGTCTACTTTGGCGCCGGGCGGCATCCACGAGCGGCGAAAACCATCGCCCGCCGGCGGCTCGATCTTGATGATCTCCGCGCCCATGTGACCGAGCATCATGGTACAGAACGGCCCATTCAAAGCGTGGGTGAAATCAATTACGCGAACATCATCGAGCGCGCCGGCCATAGTGCCTCCGTGGTTAGAAAAAAAGAAGGATGAAAGCGGCAGAATGAAGTAAAATCCAGCCACTCAATCCTGCGTCATCGTCGATAGTTTTGAATATTGTTAGTGCTGGCCTTAGCACGAATCGGCATAAGTGCAGAGTTCGTGAACGCCTATTTCGCTCACAATCCATAGAAAGTTTTCGCATTGTCGTAAAGAATCTTTTGCAGCGCCAAATGGGAAACCTCGCCGTTATCGGCGCGTTCTTTTAACAAGCGCGGGAATTCATATTCCATCGAAGAATCGCGGTGCGTGTAGTCCGAGCCGATCATCAAGTTGTCTTCGCCGGCGACCTTTAGAATATAGGGCAAGTCTTCGTCGACTTGGCAGGTGACATACATGCGGTTGGCCTTGAGCAATTCTGAAGAGAGGCTGTAGCGCGCGAACTGGCTGAAGGTGCCGGCGCCGTCTGCGGCCTTTTCCATGCGCCGTTTCAATTCCCAAGCAACGAAGGGAATCCAGGAACAACCCGCTTCGATAATGCCGAAGCGCAGCCTGGGATATTTGACCGGCAGTTGATGGCGGATGATCGTGTGAAACGCGTGCACGGTCGGGAGCTGCGAGCGCATAAACGAGCCCAGCGAAAATTCGCGCGCGGGAACGAAATCCGGCGTGCCCGAGCCGATGTGCACGCAGATCGGCAGATCGAGGCGGTTCGCTTCCTCGTAAAGCGGTGAGAAATAGGAATCGGCAGGCCACTTGCCGGCTTCGAGATCGCCTTTTTTAAGAATACCGCAGGCGCCATGGTCCTTGGCGAATTGCAGCTCTTTAATGGTCTCTTCCATGTTCATCAGCGGCGGCAGGCAAACCCAGCGCAGGCGGCCGCGCGACTCGGCGCAACGATCAGCGAGCCAGTGGTTATAACTGCGCTTCAGGGCGGTGGAGACTTCGGGGCGCTCGGTGGCTTCCATCAGAAACAAGGTGGGATAGAGCACCTGGACTTCTGTGCCCATCTTGTCCATATCGCGCAGACGCGCCTGGACGTCCAAAAGTTCACGGGTCTGAACCGTCGTGCGCGTGTTGCCGTCGTCGCGGGTAAAGCGCATCTGGCGATGACCATCGATGAGCCAGTAGCGCATCGGCGCCCGCTTGGGATCGACATGGCCGGGATACTGCGTGGTCGGCTTGAAGTCTTGTTCATAATCACGCAGGTATTCCCAAGTCGCTTCTGTCTCATCGACATGCGTATCGGCATCGATGATCGGCATACAAGTGTCTCCTTTCGGAGCATTGACGGTAAGCGCTGCAGCTCGATGGCGAGATCAGGTGATAGCCTGACAATAATGACGGAAGAGCGGAAAAGGTTTTGGCCACCGAAGGAGTGGCCAAAACCTTAAAACTTAAATGAGTCCTATTCGCGTCCGTTCAGTTGTTGATGCCGTCGATTTTTAAATTATAGAGCTTGATGACGTTCTCGCGCACGACCTTTCTCAAAACATCTTTGGGGAGATGACCGAGTTCTTCGGAGATCACCTTGCGTGAGTGCGGCCAGGTGGAAGCCGCGTGCGGGTAGTCATTTGACCACATGAACGTATCTTGGCCGTAACGGTTCATGAGCAAACCGCCAGCAGGGTCGCTAAAGAAGGTCGCATAAACCTGCTCGGCGACGTACTCTCCTGGAAGCTTCTTCATGAATGGGAGAGGCGTTCTGTTTTTGAAGCGCACATAGTATTTGTCCCATTCATGCATGTAGAACGGCAGCCAGGCGCATTCGTTTTCGACGTACACCAATTTTAACTTTGGAAAGCGCGCCAGCACGCCGGTGAAGACCAGATCAAATAAACTATTCGCCGCGTCGTTTAACTTATCGTTCACCGCGGTCTTGTAACTGTCGAGGCCCTTGCGTTCCCACCTGCTGTAGTTGAAACCCGTCAGGATGTGCAGGTTTACCGGCATGTCCAAGTTGGCCGCCGCTTCCCAAAAGGGATCATAATAATCGCTGGTAAAGCGTAAATGCTCGGGCGGTACCTGCCAGATCAAACAGCCGATGAGCCCGGCTTTTTTACAGCGCTCCAGCTCTGCGATCGCATTCTTGATGTTGTACAGCGAGATCATTGGAATACCGATCAGCCGACCGGGCGTCACCGTGCAATAATCGATCATCCAATCGTTGGCGATCTTGAAGCAAGCTTCCTGGAGCTCGGCGTCTTCGAGGGCAAAAAGGCGTAATCCAAGAGTGGGGTAAAGCACTTCAGCGCTAACGCCATCGACTTCCATTTCGTCGATGCGCGCCCTGGGATCCCAACCGCCGGTTTTCTCACCGGGCGAGCTACGCTTTGGAAAGTCGGGATACTTACCCTTCAATGACGGCGGCAGATTTTTAACCCAGAGATCGTCCGGCTCAATGATATGGGAATCCGCCGAGATGATCTTTTCTCCGGCGAGCACCGTTTCCGGCGTATAGGCGGTGGCGGCTATGCTCATATACGTACCTCGCTTTCGGTTGGACTGTTCTCTCTTCTTATGACATCTAGAATCGCGGTTCAAGGTTCAATGTTCAAAGTTCAACGTGTGAAGCCCGACGACGAGCGAAAGCTTCGAACCACTTTGAACTTTGAACGATCTGCACTTCGGACAAAATTGACGGCGCAAGACGGCCGTGTTACGACGTAAAGATTCCATCAAGAGACAGGCGCCGGTCCAGTTGCAATTCGAAGAACTCAAATCCCTTGATTTGAAAAAGTCCAATAGCGTCGGCGAGATCGTCGATGCCATGAAGTATTGCGCCTTTGGCGCGCGCATGCTCGCCGAAGTCGCGCAGACAATCCGCGAAATGATCGGCGCGCCGAAAAAGCCCGTGATCGTTTACGACGGCCGGCTGAGCTCGCCGCTCGGTAATCTTCTCCAGGAGTTCGTCAAGAAAAAATGGTGCGCCAAGATCCTCCAGCCTGCCGAATACATGCGCCGCGGCGGCGGCGAGAATGTCATCGTCGTCGGCCCATTTTCCGAGCGCTATGAGGAAGCAATCTACAAAAAACCGGCGCGCGCGCTGTTCATCAATGCCTTCGACATGGCGCGTCCGGGACAGATCAGAGACGGGTTTTTCCCCGATGCGGTTTTCGCCGATCCACGATACGTCATGCCGGTCATATACCGCGCCCTCGAGCAGTGGCTCGATGATAAGCCCACTTCGGTAAGGGCGCTGATCGGTGAGCTTGCGCCATACGGCGGCATCGCTCAGCAGGTTGCCAAAGGCGCCAAAGCGCTGGAAACGATGGCGCGCGACAAGAACTGCGCGCGATTTTTAACAGTCAGCGGCGCCATGACGGTAGCGAAGATGGACCTGGTCATCTGCGATATGATAGAGAGCGGCTTGATCCATGCGATTTCATGCACCGGCGCGCTCATGGCTCACGGCCTGGTCTCGTCGATCGGGCTTAAACACTACAAGTACGATCCCAAGTTCAACGATACCGAGTTGGCGCGCCGAAAGCTCAATCGGGTCACCGATACGCTCGAACCTGAAACCAACCTCGATACAGTGGAAGAAGTGATCGGCGCAGTCATTGAAAATATCGACGGCAAAGATCCCCTAAGTCCGACCGAGCTAAACCGGCTGATCGGAAAACATCTCGCCGAGAACTATCCCGGCGAGCGCGGCATTTTAAAGTCGGCCTACGCGCACGACGTGCCGGTGTTCGTGCCGGCCTTCGTCGATTCCGAGCTGGGCAACGACATTTACATTCACAACATCAAGCGCAAGCGCCGGCGCAAGAAGCCGATCTTGATCGATCTGGAGCGCGACAGCAAAGAGCTGATTAAACAGGTTACCCGCGCAAAACGCTTTGGCATCTTGACGATCGGGGGCGGCGTGCCGCGCAACAACGTGCAAAATGTCGCGCCGCTGATTGAAATCATCAACGAGCGCCTCGACGCCAATCTACCGCCGCGCCGCTTCACCTATGGAATCAGGATTTGTCCGGATCGGCCCCACTTTGGCCACCTGTCGGGCTGCACCTACTCGGAAAACGAATCCTGGCGCAAAGCCGTGAAGAACGGCATCTACGCCGAGATTCAGGGCGACGCCACCCAGGTCTGGCCTTTCCTGGTGAAATACGTGATGGAATCTAGTGACTTGCATTCGAACATTTCGCGTTAACTTAGCAGTTGGCCATGGCATAATGGAGCCGATATATAAACTTGATTCTGTGGAGCAACGAACCTGATGGTCATCTTCTGAGGAGAATTTATGAACAAACCTTACTTAGCTCACTTTATGACGGTCTTTTTGTGGTTGGCCTTCATCGCCGGGTGCAGTTTTGCTCAGGCGCAACCCTCACAACAAGAATACGAGCCGCAAGTCGGCCAGGAAGGGAAAGATGTTATCTGGGTGCCGACGCCCCAAGCGCTAGTCGACAAGATGCTCGACATAGCTAAAGTCACGCCTAAGGACTACGTCATCGACCTGGGGTCTGGAGACGGCCGCACGGTGATTACCGCGGCAAAGCGCGGCTCTCGCGCCTTGGGGATAGAATACAATCCGGATATGGTCGAGCTTTCCAAGCGCAACGCCGCCAAAGCCGGCGTCAGCGATAAGGCTAATTTTGTAAAGGCTGATCTGTTCGAAACGGATTTCTCCGAGGCACAGGTGATTACGATGTTCCTGCTGCCGGATATCAATCTGAAACTGCGACCCAAGATCCTTGAGCAAAAGCCAGGTACCCGGATCGTTTCCAATTCATTCACGATGGGCGATTGGAACGCCGACGAATCAGCTACGGTCAAAGACGGCTGCGCCTCGTATTGCACGGCGCATCTGTGGATCGTGCCGGCAAAAGTCGATGGCAGGTGGAAGCTTTCCCAAGGCGAGCTCACCTTAAAGCAGACTTATCAAACATTTTCAGGATCTATGAGATCCAACGGCACAACGACACCCGTCTCCGACGCAAAGCTCAACGGCGAACAAATCAGTTTCACCGCCGGCGGAGTTAGATTTTCCGGCGTCGTAAAGGGCAACTCGATGGAAGGTGAATCGACCAAGGGAAAATGGACAGCCACGCGAGCAGGGAGTTTCAGGACCCTTGTTCACAAGGATGCGACTCAGCGCGCAGCGCGGACAATGACCTTCATCCCTTCCGCGCGGATCACTTCCACTTCGGTTCCTGCTGCAATAACTTGACCGGATGGCTCGCTAACCGCGCGCCAGAGTTCCAGGTGGATTTTGATATAGCCTTCCGGCGCTAAATCGCCTTGTGCGATGCCTTTCTTTCCGACGAGCGCCGCCGAACCGCACTTCACGCGCGCTTCATAGGCGGGACGGAGAAAAGGGAAAGCGACGAGATCTTTGAGCACCAGGGCCAAAAATCCGAGCAGCCCAAGCCACTTTGGGATGAACTGCCAATGCACGAGGGCCAAGGCAACCACTGCCGTAACCGCCCAGCCGGGAATTTGAAAAAACAGATAACGGAAGAACGTAGCCAGAAAAGCGCCGCTGCTGCTTGGCATGTCGTTCAGATTAGCAGGTGGCGCGGTGGCCTCAAGAACGCCGAAAGCGCAAATTTAGCCGTGAATTGCTGGAGCAACACTGGAGACCGACCACATGAGTTCAAAAGCGGCGCAGAAGCGAACACTCCGAGTCTTGTGGGTGTTGCTTCACTGCGTCTTTATCTGCAACGCGGCGCTCGCCGCGGAATCGAGCGCTAAGACTAAGATTAGAATCGCCACCGCCGCGCCGTCGTTGAGTTATTTTCCGATCTATGCTGCGGTGCAGAATGGTTTCTTTGCGCGGCGCGGCTTCGAAGTCGAAATGATTCAGATGGCGCCTAGTCTGACTGCGCCGGCGTTGCTCAATCGCGCAGTCGACTACACGATCATACCGAGCACGACCGCCACGGCAGCGGCGCGCGGCGCACCCGCCAAAGTTATTTTTTTTGCGTCGGTTAAATTGCAACACACGCTGGTGACTCGTCCCGAAATCATGGCAATCACAGATCTCGCGGGAAAAAAGATCGCAGGAAGCGGCTTTGGCAATCTGGTCGCCTACGAGATTCAGTTTCTCATCGACCGCTACCGGCTCGGACCGAAGACAACGATCCTGTCGGCGCCGTCGTCCATCGATCGACTCATTACCGTGCAGAAGGGTATCGCCGATGCGGCGATCATCGCCGCGCCGGCCGACTTAAAGGGCGAAGAAATGGGGCTCAAGCGCTTGCTTCAGATGGAAGCGATCCTGCAGATTCCGCAGGCCGGCTTGGCTGCGACCGACGAAAAAATCAGATCCAGCAGAAACGAAGTGATGGAAGTCTTGAAAGCGGCCATCGACGGCCTCGAATACACGGCGACCCAGCGCGAAGACGCGATCGCGATGATCGGCAAGTGGATGGCGCTTAATCCGGCGCAATCGATCAAGGCGTACGACTCAGTCAAAGATACCTACTCGCGCGACGGCGTGCCTAGCGCGGAGCAGAGCAAAGCCTACATCGCCATGCTTGCGGCCACCGCCGGTCTGAACGCCGACCTGCCGGCGGCGACGATCTTCGATTTTTCGCTGAGCGCTGCAGCGGCGAAAGAGTTAGCGGCTAAGCGATAGCGATCAAGTGTAATTGCCGGCGTCTGCCGAAGCAGACGGATTGTAAAATTCCGAAACCCGCGGGCTATGGAAGACTCTGATTCAAGCTTCCGCCATTGCGGTTGCAACCGCGCGGTTGTTCTGAACCTCGATCATCAAAAGGAGACAAAGTATGGAAGCGACGGCAGCAGAGAAACGAACCACCCTGCGCAAGATGTTGCAGGAGCCGACCTGTCATATAGCGCCGAGTTGCAACGATGGCATCCAGGCCCGTCTGGTCGAATGGCTCGGTTTTCCGCTCGTGCATATTTCCGGCAGCGGCCAGCACCGTGCGCTGGGATTTGCCGATGCCGGGCTACTCAGCCTCACGGAAATGGTCAATCGCGCGCGCGAAATCGTCGACGCGGTGAACATCCCGATCGTCAGCGACGGCGAAACCGGTTACGGCAACGCGGTGAATGTCGTGCGCAGCGTTCGCGAGTTCGAAAAAGCCGGAGTGGCGGCGCTGCATATCGAAGACCAGATGACCCCCAAGCGGGCGGGCCATGAAGGCTTCGATGTCGGTCTGGTTTCTAGAACCGAGTTCGTCAACAAGATCAAGGCTGCCGTAGACACCCGGCGCGATGCCAATCTGGTTATCATCGCGCGCTCCGAAGCAAAAGATTCGTTGCAGGAGCGCATCGAGCGGGTGTCCGCCTGCTGCGAAGCCGGCGCCGACGCCGTATGGGTGAGCGCGCGCAGCGAAGACGAGATCAAAGCCTTTGCCAAAATCGGCAAGCCGATGGTCGGAGTGCCGCCGCGACAGTTGATGCCGATTGAGCGCTACGGCGAGCTCGGCGGCCGCGTTGGTTGCATCCCTACGGTCTTGCAGGTGGCGGCGCTGCACGGCATGCGCCAGTGTCTTGAAGAATTAAAGAAGAACGGCAGTGAAGCAGGTTACTTCAAACAAACACCGGGCATCGAAGAGACGCGCAAGTGGTACGCCAATATGGGCAACGAAGAGCTGAAGGCGCTCGAAAAGAAATACGGTTACTGAAACTGTCGTGTTCGTGATTTCGTGCTGTGTTCGGTCTGTGAACCTGCTGAAACGGCGCAACTTCACGCACTTCGTAAGAAATTGAGACAGGCTGCTCAAAAAGTCTCAGCGGCGAGGCAACGAAGCATATGAGGTTTTTCAGCAGCCTGCAATCGGAGGTTACTGCCATGGATAAATACGTGCAAAAAATTCTGCCGCGTTATCGCTACGGCGTCATCCACCCGCGTGGCTACGAAGAGGTGCAGCGCGGGCCCATGTATCAATTATATCGCCTCCTGCCGCTGGACGTCATGGAGATCGCCACCGGACTTGGCCTGGAAAACTACACCGAGGACGGCGTCGAGAAAGCCATCGGCAACTATTGGACCTGCGTCGAGCACCTGGCAAAGGAAAAAGCCGATGTCATCGTTTTCGGCGGCGCGCCGATTTCGGCGGTGTTGGGGCGCGAGCGCGTACTCGAGTTGCTGAAAAAAACTCAGGAGAAAACCGGCGTGCCCGCCGACGCGCCGCTCGAAGCGTTGATCGCCGCCATGAAGCATTTGGGTCTTACTTCCCTCACCATCGGCAGCCGTTGGGCGGACAAAATCAATGACGCCATCACTCGTTACCTAGGCGCCGGCGGCATCGAGGTCGCGAGTATTACGAAGAGAAACCAGTGGGCCGGTGAGGCGTTCGCCATGACCCTCGAAGAGGGGTTAAACCTCGCTCTGGAAGTCGGGCGCGAAGCGGCGCGGCTTGCGCCTCAGGCGGACGGCATCTCAGTGCCCGGTGGAGCAGCCATGAGTATTCATGTGATTCCCGCATTGGAAGAAGAATTCGCCAAGCCCACTTTCACCAACATGAACGCCGAAGTCTGGAACGAGCTCGTGCGGCCGGGCATTATCCCGCCGGTGGAAGGCTGGGGCTGCCTGCTCGCTAACAGAGCACATCCGTAGCGGGCGGTTAACTACTGCGCCTGCTGTAAAAATGTCACATGCGAGCCGTAGCTTGTAGCCCGGAAGCATAGCGAAATCCGGGGATTCCTGGATTCGCTTCACTTCATCCAGGCTACGATACTGAGCAAAGGAAGCATTTCGTCTTTTCAATCCACGAACAAGACAGGATTCCTCCTCCGCACCCGACTGTGTGGAGCCTCAGGAACCCTTTCGACGAAGCTCAGGGCGAACGGATAAGTAACTGAATGGGTGATTTGTCTTCTCCGTTCGTGGTGAGCCGGGTCGAACCATGAACGGAGTTTTCATACGGTCTTGCGCCTCGCAATGACCCTACGACACAGTCTTTTTCAAAGCTCCTTTGCTAGGATCCGCGCCCCGATAGCGCCATCGCAACAGCCAATGCTCGACGGCTTCCGCCCCGACAAAAAGAATCAGGACGAAGGCCATGATGAGAAATATGAGGCCCATGGTGAGCGCTGCGTTATAAGTGCTCTGGGCAAACTGGAGCAGGTAACCGAGACCGCGAGTCGCTGCAACAAACTCCCCGACAACCGCACCCGTAAAGGCAAAACCGACAGCCACCTTGAGACTGCCGAGCACCCAGGCAGTCACGGACGGAATATAGACTTCCCTCAGTAAGATCATACGTCCGCCCCCAAGGGTGCGCACTCGGTCAACGAGGAGCTGATTTACATCCTTGATGCCGCTGTACACGGCGAAAAATATCAGGACCGCGACGAGAACGACCGCAAGAGCAACCTTGGAAGGAAGTTCGATGCCGAGCCAGATTACGAATAACGGTGCCATGATGACCCGCGGGATTGCGTTCAAAAGCATCATGATCGGCTCGAGGACGTCGGCGACAAATGGAATCAGCGCGGCGGCAAAACCAATGAAGACCCCAAGCGCTAGACCGATCACGAGCCCGGCCAGGGCGGCGGTAAAGGTCGCTTGCAGATGGCCGACAATCGTTCCCTCTGCAAACAAGGAAAAGACGACCCGTAAGATTTCACTCGGCGCCGGAGCATAAAACGGATCTATGGCTCCCAGCTGCGCGAATACCTCCCAGAGAGCCGTGAGGAATAGTAGCGAGATCAGACGCCGCACCCAAATTTTTTCAAATAGGTTTTCATTTCCCGGCGTCAACTTGCGGCGCGCTCATCGCGTCGGACATGTCATTCCAAAGCCGCTCAAGAAGCGGCGCAAAACTAGGATGTCTGCGGGTGGCGAAAATATCTCGAGGACGAGGAATTAACACTTCATACGAGGTTTGAACTCGGGCTTTTGGACCCTGGGAAAGCAAATAGACCGTGTCGGAAACGGTCAACGCCTCTTCAAGATCATGGGTCACCAAGAGCACGCTCAAGTGCTCGCGTTCTACCCAGTTTAGAAGCTCCTGGGTGATTCGCGTTCGAACGATCGCATCCAAAGCGGCGAAAGGCTCGTCCATAAGGAGCAATTTTGGCTTCAAGACGAGGACCTGGGCGATGGCCACGCGCTTTCTTTGCCCGCCCGATAGTTCGTGGGGAAAACGCCCGCCAAAACCTTCAAGCCCGACTCGACTAAGCCAGGCGTCGGCCTCAGTGAGTGCCGTTTTTTTCGACACCTTTCGAATGCGCAGGCCCAGTGCGACATTTTCACGCGCGCTGCGCCACGGCAGGAGCGCATCGTCCTGAAACAAAAAGCCGAGCGACTCTTGTTCTTCGTTTAAATCGACACGGCCTGAGTTAGGCGTGAGAAGGCCAGTTATCGCGCGCAAGATACTTGTCTTGCCGGATCCCGATGGCCCGACAAGACTGACGAATTTGCCTGCGGGAACTTCGAGGCTAACTCCTTCTACTACCGGTTCTGCACCATAACCCAAAGCGAGATCGGAGACGCGCAGCACTTAATTCCCAACTATGGATAGATCGAGCAAGGGTTTGTAGTCGACGGATGAAGCCAACAGACCCGCGCTTTTATGCGCTTCAGCGACGCGGGTCACGGCGGCGGGATCGATTCTGACATTGTCGGGATAGAGAGATTGGCGGTAACGCTCAAGAATCGTCGCCAGCCGGTCCCGGTTAGCGCCGGTGATCAGTTCTTTGGGCAGCGCGGCCACAGCTTCTTTAGTAGGTATGTTACGCGTGTCTTGCAGCCCCTTGGCGAGCGCGCGGGCAAGCCGGCCCATTTCGTCACGGCGTTTGTCACGTTCTTCGACGCGCATGGCGACACCCATAAACTCGTACGCCCCGCCGAGATAGCGGTTCGCTTCCTCGATGTCCATCATATTGGCGATCACTCCACCACCCGCGCCGGTGACTAGAGTCAACGCCGGCTCTTGCACCATACCCGCATCGACCTGTCCAAGCCGCAACGCATCATAAAGATTGGGACCGAGAGTCGCGAAACGCACGCGGTCGGGATCAGCACCCGCGCGCTTCATAAGGTGAATGGCTAAGATGTGGTCGGCGTTGCCCAAGCCCGAGATCCCCACCGTCCGGTTCTCGAGATTCTTAAGACTCCGTATCTCTTTTGCGGTTTTCGGGCCCGTTGCGAGGGCAAAGAGTGGCAATCTTCCAGTCGAGGCGAAGCGGGCTATTTTGGCGCCACGGGAAAAAGCCTGAAGCGCGACATCGAAAGACGTCCCCGCATAATCCACCGCGCCGCCAACCAATGCCTGCATGGCCACGTTGCCGCCGCGGGTGTATACCAACCTGACATCGAGCCCTTCCTCCGCAAAGTGGCCGCGCGCCCGCGTCACTTCGTATGGAACGACGCAGAGCAATTGGCCGCAAAAAGCGAGCAGGACCTGGCGCCCTTGACCATAGGCATTTTTCTTGGAGACGAACATGACACCGCTGGCTAAACCCGCGAGCTGCTTCAAAGCCGTGCGTCGCCCGATTTGCTTAAGGTCATTCGCTAATTCAGGTTCGCCGGAAACATCCGGCGTCAAGTTTTCACAGCAATCCATCGTGGTTCCTTTCGAAGATATTGGCGGAGAGGATCTAGTATCAGTTCAAGCAGAACCCCGCGATTGCGTCATTCCAGCATGGAGTTCTGAAATCCAGATTGACATATGGTGGACGCATCCTGCGTTGACCGAAGGCGGACGACCGAAGACCGGCCCGGTCAACCCGTCATCCGTCACCTGTCAAAGCACGATGTCTCCGGACGCATCCCGCGGGCCTGGATGCCGGCAATCCATGCAGGCGCTGACGGAGATCTGCATTTTCATGATCTGCAAGCGAGTGTAAGCTTATCAAACGATCCCTTGAATGAAAGGAATGAAGCCACTCAAACTGGTCTCGTTCACCGCGTCCACTATATCCTGAAGAGGCCAATGAAATACAACAAGCGTCTGGCCCGGTTGCGAACCGCGATAGCCGATTATAGAGTTCCGTCAAACGGATAGTTCTTCCATGCCAATTTAATTATCGAGTTTCGATCCGGCAACGATTGAGAAGGAGTGCCGATGAGCGATTACCAAAAAATAGCCGATGATTTGGCCGGTTCATTGGAATTGCCCCAACCACCGATCGCGCTGGCGTTTACGGACGTTCCCCCTGTCGGTGTCCAAGCCTTCAACGGCGTGGTTCCAGCCGGATGCTCCTTTTGGCAGCTCGCAGCGACTCAGATGTTTTTCACCTCGACCAAGGATCACGAGCTTTGTTCTATCGGTGTCCACACACACCATCTTGCGCATCCTTCGCCGTCCTACCAATCCGAGTTGCAAGATGCGCTGCAGGCCATGAGCGGACTCGATTACGTTCGCCCCGAGGAAGTCGCGGCGATGCCGGTGGTGCAACGCGAAGTGACGCACGTCTTATATGGTCCGCTTGCGGAATTCCGCACTGATCCCGACGTCGTCCTACTGTTCGCTCACGCCCAACAGAGTCTTATTCTCAGCGAGGCGGTCAGTCGCAGTCGATAAAGGGAGCCCGCCGGCCATGGGACGGCCCGCGTGCGCCGTTGTTCCGCAGGTGCTCAACGGCGGTCGCGCGGCCATGAGCCTGGGGTGCTGCGGCGCCCGCGCCTATCTCGACGTGTTGTCCGAAAGTGTCGCCATGTGGGCATTTCCCGGAAACAAACTCGATCAATATTGCGAGCAAATCGTCGCGCTCGCCCGCGCCAACAAGACCCTCTCCGCGTTTCACGCGCGGCGGAAAGAAGATATCGCATCCGGCAAACGACCCACCGTGCGCCAATCCCTCGATCCGCTGTCGTCGTAAATACAGGCTCGCCGAATCAGAATGACTTAGGCCAGCCTATCCGAGCCGATATTTGTCCGTAACTATGGAGCAGCTTCTATGACCACCAGTCATTTAACCTTAAGGCAATCTGTCATCGACAGTGCGAACTTTCTTGTGCGCGCGGGCGCGATCTCGATGAGCCATCACGGCAATTTCAGCGTGCGTTTGCCCGGCACTGATACGATTCTGTTAACCGCCACCAGCTCTTTTGATAATTTGAAACCGGAGAACTTGGCGTTGCTCGATCTGGAAGGCCGGCTTCTTGAAGGCGAGATCAACCCGACCAATGCCGAGATCGTGCACATGCACGCGATCGTCTATAAACAACGCCCTGAAATGGGGGCGGTCGTACACACCCACTCGACCTATGCAACGAGTTTCGCGCTCGCCAGCCGGTCACTCGGCTGCTCCTACGAAGCGTTGGTGCGCTCCGATATGACTGATGGCGTGCCGCTGGCACAATACGGACCGCGCGGTTCCAAGGAATCCGTCAGCAATATCGCGATTGCTTTGGAAGGCAGCCAGAAAGACCAAAGCCGTCTTACTGGAAAACCATGGCGTGCTCGCCTTCGGCGCCGATGCCGCCGCCGCGGCGCGAGCAAATCTTATCGTCGAGGAAGCGGCCCAGATGGCTATCTTCGCCGAAGTGCTCGGAGGAGCCAAACCTATACCGCCCGAAATGTTGAAGGCGACGTTGGCACGAAGAGACGAATTCGCGCGCGGAGGCACCAAGAGCGCTGAGCAAGCGACATGAAATTCGCCCATTTCTCCCATGTCTGGAACAAGCCGGCATGAACCCCGGCGCAAAAATACGAGCAGCTCTGACGCTAGTTGGCGCTGGCGACGAGTCGCGCTTCGATTTTGGCTTTTGCATCGAACATCACTTCAAAAATTAATCAGCCGGAAAACAAACGGGACGGCCATACGGTCCTCTTATTTGTGAGCTTTGTGCCCTCCTCCTTCGAAAATTTCGTTGGGGTGGAGGGATGATTGCCATCAGATTTGATGTCCCTTTGATAGTGGCCCAGGAAAAATCATCGCGTCAATTCTCAGGTTGAACGGAAAGCCGTTCTTCGGGTAGTGTCTCTGGTAAAGAACCAGGAGGTGACTCATGCCTTTAGCTAACGTGCGCGGCGTCAACATGAATTATCAAATCGTCGGCAACCACGGCCCCTGGGTAGCGCTTTCTCCCGGCGGCCGGCGCGATATCAGCGGCATCGAATTGCTCGCGCGCAAAGTGGCCGATACCGGCCATCGGGTCGTGGTCTTCGACCGGCGCAACTGCGGCGCTTCCGATGTCGTCATCGACGGTCAGGATTCGGAGTATGAGATTTGGGCCGACGATATTCACGAATTGCTCCAGCAGCTCGGCGCATCGCCCGCGTTCATCGGCGGCAGTTCTTCGGGCTGCCGGACATCCCTCTTATTCGCGTTGCGACATCCCGACGCAGTGAAGGCGCTCTTGCTCTGGCGCGTCACCGGCGGCCGTTTTGCCTGCGAGCGCTTGGCCCAAGAGTACTACGGCCAGTACATTGAGGCCGCGCACAAGGGCGGCATGGCGGCGGTTTGCGAGATGGAGCACTGGCAAGAGCGCATCGCCGCGCGCCCGGAAAACCGCAGCGCGCTGATGAAAATGGACGTCGAGCGCTTTATAGCGGTCATGTCGCGCTGGCGCGAATACTTCCTTAAGGGTGCCGATCTCCCAGTCATCGGCGCGACCGAGGCCGAGTTGAAAACGATCAAGGTGCCCGCCTGCATCGTTCCCGGCAATGATTTGACCCACGGCCGCCAAACCGGCGAGAACCTCGGCACGCTGCTGCAAAACAGCGAGGTGCATGTGCTTTTTACGAAGCACTACAACGAGGCGCTCGGCCCGCGCGAAGAGTGGGACGAGAAAGCCGGTGAGATGGCGGCGCTGTTCGCCGATTTCTTGAAGCGGCACAAGGTACAATAACCGCCAGGCTGGAGTCGAGAGGCAAAGGTAAGAGATGCGCAAAGCGCACCCTACGGCTGGCGGGGCATTGATCCGGTTATGGTATTGCCAAATATTTGGAAGGTCTCCGTGAAGTTATATGCTCCGTTGGCCAGGAAAATCCCCCTTGATCCCGCTTTTTTCAAATGAGTGTTTCATGAGCTTAGGCTCGTCTACAGAACATGAAAATGCAGATCTCCGTCATGCCGGCATGGATTGCCGGCATCTAGGTTCAAAAGGACGGGTCCGGAGCCATCCATGTCATAGATGGATTCCAGCACTCCATGCTGGAATGACGTAATCTAGGGGTTCTGGCCAAAGTG
Source organism: uncultured delta proteobacterium (assembly GCA_963801935.1). Taxonomy (GTDB): domain Bacteria; phylum Desulfobacterota; class Binatia; order UBA9968; family UBA9968; genus DATACQ01. The sequence goes on along the minus strand of CAWDHA010000011.1, from coordinate 14,511 downwards.
ATAAGGGCCCTCCCACGGTAGTTTTCAAAAGGGGAATTCGCACAGCGAGCAGCATTTCCCTTCTTTAAAAAACATGCCCTGAGCTTGGTCGAAAGGAGGCCAGGGGAGATTTTGCGCAAGTGTGGAATGAAATAAATTCTTCGAGGGAAAATTCAGGGAGCGAAAGATGCTGGACCCGGTTGAATCGTTAAAAGAAAAAATAGTTCTGGTTTGCAAAGTGCTGCAAAACCAACGGCTGATCGACGGCTACGGCCACCTCACGGCGCGTTTGACGGATGGTCGGATCCTCAGCACGCCGCACATGCCGCCGGGCAAGGTCGCGATCCGCGACATCATTGTCATCGACGCCGAGGGAAAAAAACTGGAAGGATTCGGCGAGCCCAACGGCGAAACCGCGATGCATACGTCGATCTACAAAGCCCGCGCCGACGTTCAATGCATCCTCCACTATCATGCGGATGAACTTGTCGTCGTTGCCGCTACCGGTCAGGGTATTAAGGTCCTCGCCAACTGCGCCGTGGATTTCCATCTCGGCACGCCGATCTATGATTCTCCTTTATTGATCCGCAATCAGCAGCTTGGCGACAAAGTTGCCGCAACGCTTGGAGAGCACAACGCGGTGCTGTTGCGCGGCCACGGCGGCACCGTCGTGGCCGGTGATTTGGATACCTTGCTGCGCCTTGGGATAAATCTCGTGCGCTCCGCGAAGATCCAGATCATGGCGGCGCCTTTGGGATCGGTAAAAACTCATACGCGGGAAGAGTGTGAGCAAATGGCCAAAGGTCATACGCAGCTCAACGCCAACCGCCGCTTTATTGACTATTATCTGTCCGAGGTTCTCGACTAGCCAGGCGCAGGCTGTTGAAAAGGCCTCATATGCTTCGTTGCGCTCGATCGATTTCGCGTCAACGTACATGAGTACGCCTCCGTTTATCGATCTTCGCGCGCCTCGCCTCTGAGGCTTTTTGAACAGCCTGCAAAATTCGTCGGAACGCAGGATGCTGCGCCAACGAGATGCTGATATGGTGAGCCAACAAAATACTCAGAATATATCGAAGACGACCGCTGCCGCTGCCGAATTCATCCAGAGCATCACTTATAACGCGCTCCCGGCCGAGGCCCTGCGCATTGGCACGCGCTGTTTGATCGACGGGCTCGGCTTATTCGTCGCGGGCTCGGAAGAACACTCGGTCAAGATTCTCGCCGACGAAGCTGAAGCGATCGGAGGCAAAGCCGAAGCGCTTCTATTGGGACGCGGTGAAGTCAAAGTACCCGCGCCCATGGCGGCGCGCGTGCTCGGCGCGGCGGGTCATGCCCACGATTGGGATGATAGCCAGGTCAGCAGAGATCCTGCGCATGTCTATGGCTTGCTCACCCATCCGACTATTCCGCCGCTGACGAGCGCGCTGGTGATGGCACAGAGACTCGGCGCGATCGATGGCAAAAAATTCATGCTGGCTTTCCTCACGGGTTTCGAAGTCGAGTGCAAGATCTCCGAATGGATGTTGCCGCAGCATTATCTGCGCGGCATGCATTCAAGCGCAACAGTCGGCACCTTCGGCGCTTTCGCTGCAGCGGCAAAGCTCCTTGGGCTAAGCGATGACAGGTTACGCAGCGGTTTCGGCCTTGCGGCGAGTTTTGCCGCCGGCATTCGCTGCAACTTCGGCACCATGACCAAGCCGCTCCACGTTGGGCGCGCTGCGGAAAACGGCGTTACCGCGGCACTGCTCGCCGAGCGCGGTTTTACTGCCGACCCGGATGCTTTGGACGGACCGTGGGGATTTTACGCCGTGCAAGGCGGCGGTGTCAGCGCCGAGAAAACTTCACAAGGCTTCGGCACTACGTGGACCATCGTTGATCCTGGCGTTTCGATCAAGCCCTACCCCTGCGGCGTGCTCACGCACCCAACCATCGACTTGATGTTGAAGCTCGTCACCGACAATGACGTGAAGCCCGAGGATATTGAAGCCGTTAAAGTTTACGCCGGGACAAATATTCTAAACCCGATTCGTTACCCGATCGCTGCCAACCATCTTCAAGCGAAGTTTTCTTTGCCCGCGGCTCTTGCCATGATCGCGCTGGCGCGCAAAGCCGGCAAACGCGAATTCTCCGATGACTTTGTCGGCTCGGCGGCAATGCAAAGCATGCAGCGGAAAATCACCACCGAGCTTGATCCCGAGATCGAAAAAATGGGCTTCGACAAGATGCGCTCGCGCATCACGACTCGACTCAAAGATGGGCATGCCATCGAGGGCTGGGCCGACGAGCGCTACCGCGGCGGCCCGGACAATCCAATGAGCGATGAGGAACTTGAAGCCAAGGCGCGCTCCTGCTGCGACGGCGTATTAAACGAGACCGCCACAACTACTTTGATCGAAACAGCTCGGAATATTGCCCAGCTAGCCGACGCGACCACGCTCATGAAAATTTTCAACGGCGTGAAAATTTAGACTCTGGTCTAACGCCTCGCAAAGTTGGAGATTATTTACGTGTCATTCCGGCCAAGCTGGCGTGATCCCCGCTTTCGCGAAGAAGCGCGAGCCGGAATCGACCCCCTCTTCATCTCCCCCCTTTGCTAAGGGGGAGACACAGTGGGGGTTCTGGATTCCGCCGGAATGACGGTCACGAAGGCATTGAAGTAGTCCGCGAAATTTTCTCAGGCCAGCCAGACCTTGGCATTTCCTGCCGAACTGAAGTAATTTTCACGACGAGGAGGCATCTAATGAAAATCGCCGCTATCGAATTAGTCGAATTGCAGAACCTTCCGGTCACGCCGCCAGTGTTTAAGCAGCCGCTTCGTACTGGCGTGCGCCTACTGAAAGTAAAAACCGACGACGGGCTAGTCGGGCTCTCGCAACTGGGCGGCTTCATGCATTCGGCCGGAGCTGCCTTTATCCGGCAAGAACTTACGCCGTTCTTAATCGGCAAAGATCCCCTGGAAAATGAGCGTTTGATGCATCAAATGCTCTGGAAATTTAATACTCGCGCCCATTCGGGAGTCTGGAACTTTGCCGTCAGCGCGATCGATGTCGCTCTCTGGGATATCAAAGGGAAGTTTTATAACACGCCGGTGTGGCGCCTGTTGGGCGGCGCGCAAAAATCCGTCCCCGCCTATATTACGTTTGGATTGCGCGCCTATAGCCGCGACGAGCTCGCCGAAGCGGCGAAGTATTGGGCCGCAAAGGGGCAACGCCGGCTTAAGATTCAGGTCGGTCGCTCGAACATCCGCGGCGAGATGGATCCTGCCGGAGCAAGCGCCGAGCATCGCGAAGACAACCCGGCCGAAGACGAAGCGCGGGTCAAAGCGGTTCGCGAAGCCGTCGGCGACGACGCTGAATTGATGGTCGACGCCAACTGTCTGATGAAACTCGACAACGCAGTCAGATGGTGCAAGCGTTTCGAGCCCTACAATCTGATGTGGTTTGAGGAACCGATCGTGCACAACGATCCGCATCTTTTGGCACAGTTGCGCAAACAGACCAGCATTCCCATCGCCGCCGGACAGTGGGAGAACTTCGCCAAGCTCGCCGATCTGGTCAAGCAGGAGTCGGTGGATTTTGTAAACATCCACGTGCTTTCCGTGGGCGGATTTACCATGGGTATGAAGGCCGCGGGCCTGGCCCAGGCTTTCAATTTACCGATCGGCAACGGCGATCATTTTGATTTTCACCTGCAGGCGGCGGTGCCCAACGGCTGGCGCGCTGAGATCCATGTAAACAACTGGTTGACCGCCAACCAGGTTTACAAAGAACTGCCAGAGTTATCGGATGGCTGGATAACATTGACTGAAAAGCCCGGCCTCGGAGTCGAGCTCAACGAAGATATCGTCAAAGAGTTTCAAGTAAAGTAATCTGAGTCAGCAATTAAATTTTCCGGAGGAATGATGATCAACCGAAAAGTTGTCGCACTGTCTCTTATCGCGTGTTCGCTCTATCTTTTTGCAGCGCCATCGCGCGCCGCCGCCCAGGAGCCATTCTACAAAGGCAAAACTATCCGCATCATCGTAGGCTTCACGCCCGGCGGGTTCTACGACCGCTGGGCCCGTCTGTATTCGCGCTTCATGCCGAAATACATCCCCGGCAATCCGGAGATTGTGGTTCAGAATATGCCCGGCGCCGGCTCGTTGGTCGCGGCAAATCACGTCTACAACGTCGCCAAGCCCGACGGCCTGAGCCTGGTCATGCCGCACTACAATTTCTACATGGACCAGCTCATCGAGCGCAAAGAAGTCCAGTTCGACGCGCGTAAATTCGGCTGGATCGGTTCACCCGTGGGTGAAACCATTGTGATGTATATGCGCGCCGACGCGCCGTACAAAACCATCCACGATATCGTCAAGGCCAAGGAACCGGCCAAGTGCGGCTCCTCGGGAACGGCAAGCGGCGACTATATATTATCGAAGCTTTTGGAAGACGCCATCGGCGCCAAGTTTCAAACCGTGTTGGGCTACCCGGGAGGCAGTGAAATCGACCTCGCGGTGGAAAAAGGCGAAGTGGTCTGCCGCGCTCATAATATCTCGGCCCATTTTGGCCGCGAACCTTTCGATACCTGGCACAAGAAGAATTTCGACCGGCACATCGTGCAGACCGGCAGCAAGCGCGACCCGCGCATGCTTGACGTTCCCACGGTAAACGACCTTTTTGAACAGTATAAGACGCCCGACGTGACCCGCCGTGTCGCTCAAGTCCTACTGGCAGGCGGCGAGTTCGGCAGGCCGATGCTTGTCACTCCCGGCACGCCAGCGGAGCGCATAAAGATCCTGCGCGCGGCCTACACCAAGGCCTTCAAGGATCCGGAGCTCTTGCGCGAAGCCGAAACAGGCAAGATGGACGTCGACCCAACGCCCGGCGAGGAGCTCGAAGCTCTCGTCAACAAAGTCATGGACCAGCCGAAAGAGGTGTCGGCGCGCGTGAAAAAGATGTTAGACGGCTGACGACCAACGTCGAATCGCGGAAACGGACGTAACGTGACCATCGGTATCACTCTGACGCGTAAGCCGACAAAATCTCCCTACCCCTTTTTTCCAAAGAAGGGTTTTAACTTTCCGCCTTAGGAAAGGGGAAGATGTGAAAAAATTAACTCATGCTGAAAATCCCTCCTAGCCTCCCTTTACAACAAAGGGAGGAACTAATCTGCATCGCTGCACTCACAAAGCGATCATTGCAACTTCTTATCCCCCCTCTGCAAAAGGGAGAATCAGAGGGGGATTTGCGTGTGGTGAGGTACCGCACAACTCTCTATGACTGAAAAAATCCAGCGCCGGCGTTTCAATAAGATTCTTATCAGTGCCGGCGCCGCCACGGCCCTGGCGCCGTTCAATATCACGCGCGCGCAAACGGCGAAGCTTAAAGTCGGAGTTTTGCTGCCAAAGTCTGGGCTCCAGGGCCTGATAGGCCAGTCGTGCCAAAAAGGCGCAGATGTTGCGCCCGCCGTGATTAAAGAACGCTTCGGCGTTGATATCGAAATGATGAACGCCGACACCGAAACCAATATAGACACGGCGCGGACCCGCGCTGAGCGCTTGATACAAGAGGGAGCGCATTGCCTGGTCGGCGCTTACGATTCGGGCGCCGCGGCGGCGATCGCTCAGGTCGCCGAGCAGCGCGGCGTTCCCTTCGTCATCAACATCGCCGCGGCGCCGCAGATCACCGAGCAAGGTTACAAGTTCGTCTTCCGCAATTTTCCAGTGGCGTCGGAATTAGTGCGTAACGGGCTCGCGCTGATAAACGACCTGCTTCAAGCCACCCAGACAACACCGCGCAGCGCGGTGTTCATGCACGTCAATGACACGTTTGGGCAAGCCAACGCGAAAGCGGTCGAGGCGCTGCTACCCGAGCTCAACTCGCCGTTCAAAGTAAGCGAGACTATCGCCTACGATCCCGCGGCAAAAGACTTGACCGTGGAGGTCTCGAAAGCCAAGGCTAGCCGAGCTGATTTTCTGCTTTTGGCCTGCCGGCTCAATGACGCAATCGCGCTGCGCCGCGAGATCGTCAAGCAGCGTTGGAACATCATGGGCATCATCAGCCCGGGCTCGCCGGGGATGTATGAAAATCAATTTTATCAGAGCCTCGGCAGACTCTCCGAGCATTGCGTTTCCAATGTGCCCTGGTACGACCCAAAGTCCGCGCTGGCGAAAACCGTCGAAGCCGCTCTTAAAAAGCAGAATTCCAAAGACCAGCTCAGGTTTCACGCGCTCAACGCCGGCTTTACCTTTGAGGCGATTCTGGTCGTCGCCGAGGCATTCAAGCGCGCGCAATCAACTGAAGCGAGGACGTTGACTGAGGCGATCCGGAAAATTGAGATCAAAGATCGCATGATGTTAGGCGGGCCAATCAAGTTCAACGCCAAAGGACAAGTCGAGGGCAATCTTTCCGCCTCCATCCAGAATCAGGGGCAAAAACCTGTCGTCGTCCTGCCGGCGCCGGCGGCGGAAGCAAAGCCTGTCTTTCCCTGGGCGCAGTATAGGAGAGCATAGGCAGGGTGTTGAAAAAGACCCATATGCTTCGTTGCGCTCGATTGATTTCGCGTCACCGTACAAGAGTACGCCTCCGCTCATCGATCTTCGCGCGCCTCGCCTCTGGATCTTTTTGACCACCTGCGAGAGAGATTGTTTAGAAGCTTGCTCGAGCGGAAATGTTCATCGATTTCACTATCCTCGCCAATCTGATCCTATCCGGTTTTCTTACCGGCATGGTTTACGGTTTGATGGCCCTCGGGCTCTCGGTGATCTTCGGCGTCGCCCGCGTCGTGAACTTCGCCCACGGCGAGTTCATGGCGCTCGCAATGTACCTCGCGGTGCTGCTGTTTATGAGCCTTGGCATCGATCCCTTTTGGGCCGTGGCCCCGGTGGGGTTAGCGTTTTTTGTCGGCGGTTATTTCTTTCAGGTCGCGGTGATCCAGCCTTTTGTCACTCGTCCCGATCATGTCCAATTTATGCTGCTTCTCGCGGTTGCCCTCATTCTCACCAATTTACTTTTAATCGTCTTCGGACCGGAGGCGCGTAACGTCCGGCTCGACTCGCTGCTCGACTCTATCGAAGTAGGGCCTCTGCTGATCGACCGTGGAAAACTTTATGCTGCTTTGGTCGCATTCGCCGCCGCCGCGGCGCTGTTTGTTTTTTTTCGCTTCACATTGACGGGGACGGCGATCCGCGCTTGCGCCGACAACTGGCTCGGCGCCAAAGTCAGCGGCCTCAACTTACCGCGGCTTTATGCGCTAGCGTTCGGCTTGGGAACGGCGTGCGTCGCGGTTGCCGGCTGTATGATGATCTTAATCGTCGATGTGACGCCGGGAATTGGCCCAGCATACACGCTCCTGGCTTTCGTTATCGTCATTGTCGGCGGCCTGGGTTCCATGAATGGCGCTCTAATCGGAGGAATGTTGATCGGCGTATCCGAAGCGCTCGCCGGCTTTTTCGTTGCGCCATCGCTTAAAAGCATGTTCAGCTTTGCCTTGCTCATTCTTGTGCTGCTCGTGCGGCCGCGTGGCCTGCTCGGCGAGAGGTCGTGAACTGGCGCGCCGCTTGTCTGCTTGCCGCGCTGGGCGCGCTCCTTCTGCTTTTGCCTGTGGTCGCAAACAGCTATCTGTTGTCGCTCGCGACCTTGATTCTTTATCTTGCCTATACCGGACAGGCGTGGAATATAATGATGGGATTCGCCGGGCAACTTTCGCTGGGCCACGCGCTTTATCTCGGCGTGGGCGCGTACGGCGCGGCGGCAGTGTACTATCATTTCGCCATCGGTCCCTGGGCCGGCTTGTGGCTTTCGCTCGCGCTCTGCATGGCCTTGGCCGCGAGTCTTGGCTTTCTCGCTTTCAGGTATGGCGTCTCGGGCGTTTATTTCACCTTGCTCACAATCGCGTTCGCCGAATTCACCCGCATCGGTTTCGATCACTTCCAGTGGCTCGGAGGTTCAGGAGGGTTGTTTCTCAACGTAACGCGGCGCGACCAGATCGATATTTTTAATTTGCGCGGCACGCCAGTAATGTTTTACTACGTCATGCTCGCTCTCACCAGCGCCGGGTTTGCGCTCTGCGCGTGGCTGCTGCAGAGCCGCGCCGGCTACTACTGGCAGGCGATTCGTGAAAACGAACCGGCCGCACAGGCGCTCGGCATCGATACTTTTCGCTGGAAGATGCTGGCAATTGTCACGAGTGCCGGTATGACATCGCTGGCAGGCGTATTCTGGGCATTTTATTACAACAACTTATTTCCCGAACAGATTTTTAACATCGGCCGCTCCATTGAAATTATCCTCGGCCCTATCATCGGCGGCAGCGGCACCTTGGCAGGGCCATTGATCGGCGCGGCGTTGTTGACCTTGCTCGCTGACGGAATCACTGAGTTGGTCGCCGCGCTCGGCTGGGATATCCCAGGACTGAAGCATCTGCTTTATGGCATCATCCTCTTCGCGGTCGTCATTGTTCTGCCGCACGGCGTATGGCCCGCGCTGGCGCGCAAGCTCGGAATTGATAAATGATCGCGCACTTAGAAGTTCTCAACGTAAGCAAGTCTTTTCGCGGGCTGCGCGCGCTAAACAATGTCTCCATGGCGGTAGAGCCAGCGGCCATCGTAGCGCTGATCGGACCGAATGGCGCCGGCAAAACCACGCTCTTCAACATGGTGGCGGGAGCGCTCGCGCCGGACTGCGGCGCGATCCGCCTCGATGGCGCGCGCATCGACGGATTGCGGCCGGACCAGGTGTGCGCGGCCGGCGTCGGCCGGACGTTTCAACTCGTCAAACCGTTTGCCGGGCTGTCAGTGCTGGACAATGTCATCGTCGGGTCTCTAATGCGCTCCTCAGGTGTTTCGCAAGCGCGGCGTCATGCAACCAACATCCTTGCGCGGCTTGGACTCCAACCGAAAGCTGATTTGCCCGCCGCGGCGCTTACACTGCCGGACCGAAAGCGCCTGGAGGTCGCGCGCTCGCTCGCGACGCGGCCGCGGCTCCTGCTCCTTGATGAGGTGATGGCAGGGCTTCGTCCAACGGAATGCGATGAAATGATCGAGCTCTTCCGAGATATCAATCAACGCGAGAAAGTAACCATCTTATTGATCGAGCACGTCATGCGCGTCGTTATGGCGTTGGCTCAAGAGGTTTTCGTATTGCATCACGGCGAAGTCCTGGCCCGCGGCAGCCCCGAGCAGATCTCACGCGACGCGGCCGTGCTGGAATGTTATCTCGGCGAGGCTACGGCGCAATGAGCGCGCTGCTCGAAGTGCGCGATCTCAATCTCTATTACGGCGATGCGCAAGCCCTGGCTGATGTCTCGCTGGATGTATCGAGCAGTCACATCGTCGCGATTATCGGCGCGAACGGCGCCGGCAAGACGTCGCTGATACGCGCCATTGCCGGGATTGAGCGCGCGCGGACGGGACAAATTCGTTTCTCTGGACGCGAAATATCCGGGCTTGAATCCCATGAGATCTGCAATCTAGGAATCGGCCAAGTCGCCGAAGGGCGCCAGATTTTTCCCAGTCTGACCGTGTTAGAAAATCTCAAGCTCGGCGCAGCCCTGGCGCGCGCGCGAGACAAATCGCAGCGCACCTTGGAGGAAGTCTATGCGCTTTTCCCACGGCTCCAAGAACGAACCAAGCAGATCGCCGGTACGCTCTCCGGCGGCGAGCAACAGATGCTTGCCATCGGCCGCTGCCTGATGGGTTGCCCTGAGCTGATCATGTTCGATGAGCCGTCTCTGGGCCTTGCGCCAAACTTGGCGCGCGAAGTGCTGCAGGCCCTGCGCCCCTTGCATGATAGAGGCATCGCGATTTTACTGGTCGAACAAAACGTCGCCGTAGCGCTCAAGATTTCCGAGTCCGCTTACGTATTAGAGAACGGCCGTATGGTCATGTCCGGGTTGGCTAAAGACCTGCTGCAGGACGATCGAGTGCGGCGCGCCTATCTAGGCTTATAAGATTGTCGCCGAGCAGACTTCCGAAGATTATCAGCAGCACCGCTATTTCAAATATCCTCGTTCCCGGTAAAAGCGCCTCGCGCCGGGGTGGCGGTGCAGACGAAATATCCTCGCGTGTAGAACTCGGGAAGAAACTGTATCGTAAGCCGGTGGGGCCCGTCCTTGGGCACCTGCGTTCCTTCGTTTCGCTCAGGACATAGCTTTGCGGTTAAGGTCCCCAAGAATGGGGATGTTTCACCGCGGCGGCGCTGAGGACGGGGAGAATGTTAAAAAAAACTCTGGGCACTCTGCGTGCCCGTCTCCCTAGTGAAAGCTTACTTAAATTGCGGCATAACTTTCTCGGCGAATAGCCGGATGTTTTTGAGCGCTAACTCCTGCGCCATACCGCCGAAAAAAAATGTTCCGGAGATCGCCGTCAGCCCGACTGCTTCGCTCCACCTTCTGATAGTGTCGGCAACGCGCTCGGGATCGCCCGCGAGCACGAATCCCTCTTGCAGTTGGGTTCTGGAATCGCGCTGCACCATCAGCCCCAATTCCTTGCGGCTCGGATCGGCGGCTCTGTGCACATCATAGTAGGCGGTAAGATAAGGCTCGGCTTCCGCCAACGCTTTATCCAGACTACTCGATACATAGATGTGAAATTTACCCAGTATGTCGGTGCCCTTCGGATCGTGACCGGCCTGCTCGAGCGCAACGCGATAGGTTTTGATAAAATTCGCCAGCATCTGCGTATCGCGATAAAGATACGGCAAGGTCATCAGATGAAAGCCATTCTCGCCCGCCCAGCGGAAAGTGTCTTCGCTACGCGCGCAGCCGACCCAAAAATTCGGATGCGGCCGCTGCACCGGCTTCGGATAGACAGGAACATTTTCATAGTTAAAGAATTTACCCTTGAAATCGACCGGCTTATCAGACCATGCCTGCAGCATCACCGCCACGCCTTCGTACATCCGAGCACTAGCTTCCTTTTGATCGACGCCGAATTTCTTGTACTCGTGCGATTCGCTGCCCTTGCCCACGCCGAAGTCCAGGCGGCCGTTGGAAATGACATCGACCATGGCGTACGACTCCGCGACGTCGATGGGGTTGTGCAGTGGCAGCACGTTGATGGCGACACCCAGCCGAATCCGTTGGGTCGTCCGCGCGATCGCCGACATGAAAGTCGGCGGGTGCGGCAAAGTGCCGCCGTACATCGCGAAGTGATGCTCTGTGACCCAGGCATGGTCATAACCCAACCGATCCAATTCTTCGATCTGAGAAAACATCTTCTGATAGAATTCCGGCAGCGGCCCGTCCAAGTCCGGTATATAAGTTGGTAAATAATGCGCGCCAAACTTGATCGCGTTGCGTTCCATCTATATCAATTCCTCGGCTGATTCTTCCTGCCTCAGAGGGCGAATGTTACTGCTAACGATCGTCTCGCGATCTAATTTGGGGGTACAAACTGTCGAGGCTCTGTTGGCAGGCAGTTATTTGATTCCCAGCTCTTTGTTGACCTGCCGCTGCAAGGTGAAATCGAAGACGCCAGCTGAGGGGACCGGCTGCGGCAAGCCAAGTATCTGCGCATCGAGAGCGAGATACTCTTTGATCTCCTCGTCGGTGGGAATGCCGGTACCCGTGAACGCTGGTTTCGATGCGCGGTAGCTGTCGTTGGCGATCTTGTAGTCGGATTTCCAGACGTTCGCCAACAGCTCGCTCGCTTCTTTTTCTCTTTCCATGAAGTACTTGTTCGCCTGGGAGCGCGCGCGCAGGAAGCGCTTCAGGAAATCAGGCCGCTCTTGCAGTGTTTTTATGTGCACCGCGGCGCCGTTCTGAATGCTGGCGAACTTGTCGGTGGAGGTTTCAAGAATGTTCATGTTGAATTTCTCTTTGGCGATCTGCGCGTAGGGTGGGCTGATGGCAGCCACCTGAATCGAGTTGCCCGTGAGCGCCTGCAGTTGCACCGCCTCTTCGCCCACCTGGATCGAGGTCAGTTCCTTGTCGGCATTCAAGCCGTGCAGCGCAAACATGCGTTTTGCGCTGGTGTGCTGGCTGCCGCCAAAAGTTACAATGCCTAAACTTTTGCCCTTGAGATCCCGGATGCTTTTATATTCCGGCCGCGCCACCAGAAAAAAAAGCGGCCGGCGCAACGTCACCGAAACGACTCTTAGCGGCGCGCCGCGTTGGATCGAACGGATCGCGCTGCCGATCGAACCAAGAACATCGATTTCACCGGAAATTCCGGCCGTGATCGCCAGGTTGGCGGGAACGCGAATGAGCTCGGCGTTGAGATTTTGCTGCTGGAAGTAATTGCGATCGCGCGCGATGAACAAATCAATCGAGGTCATGCCGCCGCTTGAGTAACTGATGCGGACGCGCTCGGCGGCGCTTTGCGCCAGTGCCGATCCGGAGCCGAGCGCCGCCATTGCCAGAGCGAAAACTATTCGCGAAATCTTAAACTCCAGAGTCATCGCACTTCACCTACCCTCTGGACAACGTCAACCGGCCACCGCCCTAGAAGTGCAGCATCAAAGGCGTCGCCTGGGGAAGCGGCGCGGTGGACGCAAAACTCTGGATTAAGCGCAGCCGTTTTAAACGGCATCGTTTCATCCAGGGGGTCTTTCGCAGTGATTAGAACTACAATCACAAATGCTTGTCTTGCGGGCAAGCCGGAGCAGCGAATTGCTTGAGAAAATCCATCGATCGTTCTCTCACGTTGGCGCGCGGTAGAAAATGACCGTGCTCGGGATAGACAACCAGTTGATGATGAACTCCCACCGCAGTCAATCGATCGCGCAACATTTTCGCTTGGTTCACCGGTATGACCTGATCCTGCTCGCCATGCAGGATCAGAGTTGGCACCGTCCATCGGGCGCCTTCACTGAGCAAATTGAAGAGCTTTGGATTGGCATCGCCTTTGGGGTTGAGTATCTTGCGCACCCAATAGCTCGGCGTATCGCGGTAGAGCCGGCCGAGATCGTAGGCGCCGGAGTAAAGCACCGCTCCGCTCGTTCCAGCAACTTCGTTCAGCAGCGCAGCGGCAATGATAGCGCCGCGCGACACTCCGTAGAAAAACACCTGGCTCTCATCCACCCACTGGAGTCGTTTGGCGACCGCTATACCATCCTTAACAACCCGCCGAGTGCTATCTTCCACCGAGCCAGCGGCTGCATCGCTGGCGCCGTAACCTGGAAGCGAAATGGCCAGGCTGGCGAAGCAGACCTGACGCGCAAAGGCTTGGGCGGTCGAGAGTACTTGTTCGGCGCCTCGGCCTGTGAAGCTGTGACCGTGGATAAGAACCAACAACGGGAACGGCCCGTCACCCGGCGGGCGCACGACGTAAGCTTCGATATCAGCGCCGGCGCTGGGATAAAAGAAACGAACGGTTTGGCGCGCCTGAACGGCGCCGAGTTGTTCATAAGGGACGATTCTAGTGCCATGACAACCCGATAGTAGAACGGTTAGAAGCGCGAGACCAACTTTAAGACGCATGAACTTGCAATTAACACGCGCGCAAAATAATTCAAGCAGCTCGGGCAAATGCATTTTGCAGCGGCAACGAAAACCTCAGGCTTCACTGTCCCGCGGCGCCGAGCCCGAGGCGTTGACTTACCCGCCGGAAGGCAACCGTCAAAAGCGTGATTACGCTGATCGTCACACACCCCAGAGCCGCTACCTCGGCGTAACGGCCGGATTCAAACAGGTCGAAAATCAAGAACGGCACCAGCTCAGAGCCGGCGTGTCCCAGAAGCACCGGCAACGAAAGCGCCTTGAAGGTGATGGTCAAGGTCGAAACAAAGCTGACAAAGAGACCCGGCACGAGCAGGGGTAAAATTACCAGAGTAAAGGTTCTGACAAAGCCGGCGCCGCACATCTCGGAGGCTTCTTCCAGTTCTTTGCTTATCTGCGTCATCACTGCGCTGCAGATTCTGACCGAAGTCGGCAGGCGCTTGGTCACATAAGCAAGGATCAGAATCCATAAGGTGCCGTAGATGGGGATCGGCACCGTCAGATAAAACCAGATCAGTGCCAAACCAAGAACCATGCTCGGATAGGCGGTAGCCGAGAACGTGAGACCATCGAGCAGGCGCCGGCCCGGCATCCGGCTGCGGATTACAATCCAGGCGATCACCGCAGCGCACAACGTCACCAGGAACGCGGCCGATACGCCAACCAGCAAATTGTTTAAGAATGCCGACACGATCAGATCGTCGTTGACTAACCAGCGGTAGTTTTTAAGCGTCAGCAAGTTGATCATGCTCCAGGAGGGTTCGGCATACCAGGGCAGAAGCGAAGTCCAGGCGAGCACCGCGAGCGGTAAATACACAGTTAGAGCGATCAGCCCGATTGCGCATGCGGCCGCAAGCAGACGCCAGGTACCGAGCTTGATCAGGCTCGGGCGAAATCCCTTTCCCGTGATCACGGCGAATTTTTCTGCGGCGCGCGTGCTCTTGAAGTAAAGATAGAGCCCGGCCAGCGCGATCACCAGGTAAAACATCGAGACGGTTGCGGCGAGATTGAAGTTCGCCGGCGGCCGGCGCACCGAGAGAAAAATCTCCGTGGACAAAACATAGATCCCCGCGGGGATTCCAAGCAGCGCGGGGATTTCAAAATCCTCGA
>CAWDHA010000010.1:0-206456 GCA_963801935.1 uncultured delta proteobacterium | reverse complement strand
CGGCGTCGGCTGCGGTCAGGTCGTCGCGACGCGCGAGGGCAAGGTTATCAACATCGAGGGGGATCCCGCCCACCCGATCAGCGAAGGCACGTTGTGCAGCAAGGGAGCTTCGGCGATCCAGGTGGTGAACAACTCGCGGCGCTTGCAGAAGGTTCTCTACCGAGCTCCGGGCGCGAAAGCGTGGGAGGAAAAAAGTTGGGATTGGGCGCTGGAACGGATCGCCGCGCGAGTCAAAGAAACCCGCGATAAAACGTTTAAGACATCAGTGGAAGGTCGCGTGGTAAACCGCACCGAGGCGATTGCTTGTCTCGGCGGCTCGGCGCTGGACAATGAGGAGGCTTATCTCCTGGTGAAACTGATGAAGGCACTGGGCCTGGTGTACGTCGAACACCAGGCCCGGCTCTGACACAGCTCCTCGGTCGCCGGTCTGGCGGCCTCATTCGGCAGAGGGGCGATGACCAATCACTGGATCGACATGCTGAACGCCAACGTCGTCCTGATCATGGGCGGGAAACCCGGCGGAAGATCACCCGATCGCGATGAACTGGCTGGCGCGCGCCAAGGAGCGCGGCACCTATATCCTGCACGTCGACCCGCGTTTCAATCGCACCTAACTCGATAGCGGACGTGTTCGCCAAACTGCGCTCGGGAACCGACATCGCTTTCGTCGGCGGCATGATCAACTACGCCATCGAGCATAACCGCATTCAGGAGGAGTCCGTGCGCGAGTACACCAACGCCTCCTGGATCGTTGGCGACGGCTACGGCTTCACGGACGGGCTGTTTGCCGGGTACGATCCAAAAACCAGACGCTACGATAAATCCCAGTGGACCTATGCGCAGGACGGGCAGGGACGGCCGCGGCCGATCCCACGCTCAAACATCCCCGTTGCGTGTTTCAACTTTTGAAGCAGCACTTCTCGCGCTACGATGTCGACGCGGTGTGCCGGATCACGGGCACGCCGAAAGAAAAACTACCTGCGGGTTTGCGATCTCTATACCGGGACCTATGCTCCCGACCGCGCCGGCACTTGGCTGTATGCCATGGGCACGGCGCAGCACAGCCACGGCACGCAGAACATTCGCTCTTACTCCATCCTGCAACTACTGCTCGGTAACATCGGGGTCGCCGGCGGCGGCGTCAACGCCATGCGCGGCGAATCCAACGTGCAGGGCTCCACGGATCAGGGGCTGAACTACGACGGCTTGCCTGGATACCTGCGGCTTCCGGTCGAGGCTGATACGGATTTGAAGACATTCGCTCACGGGTGACGCCGATCAGCCACGATCCTGGCAACAGCGCCAACTGGCTGCAGAACACGCCGAAGTATGTTGTGAGTTTGCTGAAGGCGTGGTGGGGAGAGCAGGCCACGAGCGAGAATGAATTTGCTTTTAATTACCTGCCGAAGCTTGGCGCCGGATTTGAGGGACAGGGTTACGCTTTCCTCGCGCTTACCCACGCCATGCTGGCCGGCGAAGTGAAAGGACTTTTCTGCTTCGGTCAGAACCGCAGCGGTGGGTGGCGCCAACGCGCGCCTCATACGCGCCGGTCTCGATAAGCTCGAATGGATGGTGGTCGCCGACTTGTTCGAGCATGAGACCGCGAGCTTCTGGAAGCGGCCGGGCGCCGATCCGGCGCGGATCCCCACAGTAGTCTTCGTTCTACCCGCCACCTCCGGCGTCGAGAAAGAGGGCAGCATCGTCAACAGCGGCCGCTGGGTGCAGTGGCGCTACCAGGCGATCAAGCCCATCGCCCGATCGTCGCCCCGACCTCGATATCGTCGACGGCCTCGCCAAGGCCATGAAGCGCGCCTACGAAAAAGACGGAGTATTCCCGGAGCCAATCCGCCATTCCGCTTGGGACTATGGAGATCACGCGGATCCTCATCGAGTTGCCCGCGAATTGAACGGACGTTTCCTGGTCGACGTCACGGAAAAAGATGGCAAGACTTTCGCGGCCGGCAAGCAGGTGCCGGGCTTCACGCAACTGCGCGACGACGGCAGCACCATGTCGGGCAACTGGATTTACTGTGGCGGCTACACCGAAGAGGGCAACCTGGCCGCGCGCCGCGAGATGACCGATGCGCCGAACGGTATTCAGCTCTATCCGAACTGGGCCTGGGTGTGGCCGATGAATCGCCGCATTCTCTACAACCGCGCCTCGGTCAATCGTAAAGGGGAGCCGTTTAATCCACGCAAATGGGTGATCCGTTGGGACGCTGAAAATAAAAAATGGGAAGGCGATGTTCCCGATGGCGCCATGCCGCCGGGCGAGACCAATCCCTTTATCATGCTGGCGTCCGGGGTTGGCCAGCTCTACTCGCCGGACCTGGCCGATTGTCCCTTTCCAGAGCATTACGAGCCGGTGGAGAGTCCGGTTAAAAATCCATTCTCGAAAAATCCAGTCGAGTCCGTGCGCGCAGATTTGGCATTCCAGCGAATTCGATCGCTACGGCAAACCCGATGTTTTTCCGATCGTCGCCACGACCTATCGAGTTTCCGAACACTGGCAGACCGGCGCGATGAGCCGCAACATGCCATGGCTCGCGGGCCTCGTTCCGAGCGCCTTCGTTGAAATCGGCTCGGCGCTGGCCAAGCGTGAAGGGATCAAGAACGGCGATCGCGTGATTGTGAGCAGCGCGCGAGGTTCGATTGAAGTTTACGCGCTGGTCACCGAACGTTTCCAACCCTTCTTCATCGAGGGACAGAATGTCGACGAAATCGGCCTGCCGTGGCATTGGGGCTATGCGGGGATCGCACCTGGCGATATTGCCAACGATCTTACTGCCAGTGTCGGCGATCCCAACTCGTACATTCCCGAGAGCAAGGTGTTCCTCTGCAACATCAAGAGAAAGGACCGAACATCAGCTTAGCGCAGCGCAGCCGGAAAGAAGCGGAACGGATGACTCACCACGAAGGAACACAAAGATCACGAAGGGAAGAAAAAAGTTAATAAATCTCTCCTCCGAACTTCGTGTCCTTCGTGCGCTTCGTGGTGAATTCAGGCCTAGAAAATTTGCTGTAACAGGAAAAAGGACCCGTAAATGAGCACACCGACAGTGAAGCCGAAAGCGATGATTCAGGACAATACCCGGTGCATTGGCTGCCGGGCGTGCATGGTAGCGTGCAAATCGTGGAACGACCGGCCGGAGGACAAGACCGATTTCTTCGCCGGCGACGGTTACCAGAACCCGCGCGATCTCGACGCCAACAACTACAACCTGATTACTTTCAACGAGATCGTTACCGGCGCGCAGCCCGATTGGGTGTTCGGGCGCCAGCTGTGCATGCACTGCGAACAGCCAGCCTGCGCCTCGGCGTGCCCGACCAACGCGATGTTCAAAACGGATCTCGGCCCCGTGGTCTTCGACGAATCGCGCTGCATCGGTTGCCGCGCATGCATGCAGGCATGCCCATTCATCATTCCGAAGTATGACTACGAGAGCTTCGCGCCAAAGATCCACAAATGCACCTTCTGCGCCGATCGCCTCGAGGTTGGACTCGAACCGGCATGCGCGAAGGTATGTCCGCACGCGCGATCACCTTCGGCGATCGCGACGATATGGTTGTCGAAGCGAAGCGGCGCATCGCGGAAGCCCCCGGGACTTATATCCCGGAAATTTATGGTCTCGAAGAAGTCGGCGGCACTAGCGTACTGCATCTTTCATCCGTGCCGTTCGAAAAGATCGGCTACATTACCGGCCTGCCGAAAACGCCGATGCCGGACCTCACGCACCGATGGCTGCGCGTCACGGCGCCGGTGTTTGCTGTGTTGTATGCGGTCTTTGGCGCGCTCAACTGGATCGTGCGCCGGCGCATGCGCCACCAAGCGCACGACGGAGAACACACATGAACTGGCGCATCCGGCTTACCTGGTGGGTATAAATTGCTGCTGGCAGTATCGCGGTGGCGGCCGTCGTTGGATTTGTGCGGTTCGCGACCGGCATCGGCACGATCGCCAATATCAACAATGCCTACCCGTGGGGCTGGTGGGTCGGCTACGGCATCATGACGATGATCGCCATAGGAGGCGTCGGCTTCACGATGACGGCACTGGTGGAGATCCTCGGCGTGCATCGCTACCACTCGTTCCTTCGTCCCGCGGTGCTCATGGGCCTGCTCTGCTACACCAGCGCGATCACCATGCTGATGGTGGAGCTTGGCCGGCCTTGGAAAGTCTGGCTGGTGCTGGTGTCCTGGGCGCCGACCTCGGCGCTCTACGAAGTCGGCTGGTGCGCGTTTTTGTATCTCACCGTGCTCGCTTTGGAATTCGCGCGGGTTCCGCTCGAGCAGGCCGGCTGGCAGCGCGCGTTTCGCATCGTGAGCGCGATCTACATTCCGATCATGCTCCTCGGCGTCACCCTCTCGCACCTGCACCAGTCGTCGCTCGGCACTTTGATGACTCTGATTCCGCACAAGGTGAACGAACTGTGGTGGTCGGATAATTTGCCATTGCTCTATCTGTTCTCCGCCATGATGGCGGGACCGGCGATGGCGATCCTCGAGCATCTCGCCGCGGCGCGTTGGCTCGGCTTCGAGCCGCGTATGAATCTGCTCACCGGCCTCGCGCGCATCGAAGCCTGGCTTGTCGGCCTCTTCCTCGCCTTTCAAATGGGCGATCTCTTTTACCGCGGCGCAGTCGACGCCATGTTGAGCGCATCGTGGTTAGCCGTGTCCTTCTGGGTCGAAATCGGTTTGGGTCTGCTGCTGCCGCTCGCTCTGCTGCTGATGCCCGAGATGCGCGAAAGCCGGCGTGGGCTCGCCACGGCGTGCAGCCTAATAATCGCCGGCGTACTACTGCACCGGCTGAATGTCGCCGTGATCGGTTTGCGCGTCCGGCACTGGGAAACCTACGTGCCTTCCATGGGAGAAATCACAATCACACTTGGGCATCACTGCGGCGGCCCTATTTGTCTTCGGCTGGCTGGCGCGCGTCCTGCCGATCCATGAAGAATTGCCGGCGCCGCACACCGCTCGGCGCCCTTCTCCACAACCAGCCGGCGCATTGCGAGGAGCCGAAGGAGTATCGTGACATGACGACGGAACGGCGAGAATCCCGAAATTTAGGTTTTCGCGTCTTCGTGTTTCTCTCAGTGCTCGCCAATCTGATCCTCACCATCGCTCTGATCGCTCAGGTGCGAGAGGTTCAGCAGCGTGTCGAGAACCTGCCGCCGGATCTGGCCAGCAAACGCGATGTCGCCGCGCTCCGCCCCCTGCGCGTGCGCCAGATTCTGACGCAGAATTGTGTCGAGTGTCACAGCACGCGGCGACTTGGAACAACTGTCTCGATGGAGCCGGCGGAGATTCAACGCACCATCGAACGCTTGCCAAGCCACACGTCGGTCAATATCCCGCAAGCTGAAATGGAACGCATCACCGCTTCGCTTCTGATTGCCCGCTGCGCGCGCTGCCATGGCGAGGACACGCTCAATCTTATGGTGCTCAAGACGCAACCCGAGCGCATCGCGACAATCCGCCGCATGGCGGCGCTCCCCGGCTCAGGCGTGCGAGCGGATCAGGTACTCGCCACCGCGCAAGCGTTTGAGAAGCTCATTGAACGAGGCGATACAGACAGCAACCGTCAGCTGCCGGCAGCTCAGGCGTCGCGTTAATCAGAAGCTTTTTAACACAGCGCTTGCCAAGCCACACGGCGATCAACATCCCGCAAGATCAATTGGAATCTATCAGCTTCCCTTCTGTTGCCCGCTGCGCGCGCTGCCATGGCGAGGACACGCTCAATCTTATGGTGCTCAAGACAGTGCCGAGCGCGTCGCGACAATCCGCCGCATGGCGGCGCTCCCCGGCTCGGCGTGCGGCGGATCAAGTGCTCGCCACCGCGCAGGCTGTTGACAAGCTGATTCATGAAACGGATGGCGGCAGAGCGAGTAGTGGGAAGTAGTAAATCAGCCACATCGCGTAAACAGCTGTGCTGCCAAAATCACGGAAAAAGATAGTTCCTCATAAAGTTTGACAGATAGGCGAGGTGTGCTGGTTTTTGCCGCTAAAAGAGATGTGAAGCTGTCCAAAAACTCTCCCATGATTTCAATAGACTGCTCCACGATTGCAATGGTATAAGCTGACTATAGTCCGAGTAAATTTCCAACTGCCACGCCGACTAGGCAGAAAGCGCAGTATCAGTCAAGCCACAGAATCCAACGAATGGATGCAATGTCAGGCAGAAAGGAGCTTGTTAGCATGAAGGTAATTATTTGTGTGATCGCCGCAGCATTGTTGAGCGCGTGCGCTACGGTTTCTACGCGCGATTCGATGCAGGCAGATGTTGATCAAGCAGCGGCCATCATTGAACGGTTTGAGGCGATGCCGGAGAAAGGAATTCCGCCCGCCGTCATAAAGGCAGCCAGCGGTGTGGCGATTCTTACCGTCACAAGGGCCGGGTTTATTGGTAGTGCCAGGGGCGGTACTGGAGTTGTCGTTGCGCGGACGGAAAAAGGTTGGAGCGCCCCCTCCGCGATCGGTACGGGGGGACTTGGCGTCGGTTTTCAAGCTGGGGTCGACATCACCGAATTCGTTATTGTCCTCAACACTCCGGCTGCTGTTGACGCGTTTGCCAAACAGGGCAACGTCACGCTTGGTGGCAACCTCAGCGTAGCGGCGGGTCCTCTGGGACGCGCGGCCGAGGCCGGCGTAGCTTTGCAGGCAGCGATGTACAGTTATAGCCGGAGTCAGGGACTATTTGCCGGCGTTTCCCTTGAGGGCACCGGCATAAGTACGCGAGATGACGCCAACGCCGCGTATTACGGCAAGCCGGTTACGGCGGGAGAGATTCTTAGCGGCAGAGTACCGCCGCCTGCGGGCACGCGGAACTTAATGGCCGCTCTATCCAAACATTGAGGCAAGCGGGATAGTGCGGTGGAGTTGCGAGCGAGCTCATGGAGCTCATAATGAGCGCATAAAGTGCCCCCTCCGCACGCATCCCTGCACGATTTCAATGCTATAAGCCGAGTCATAATCCGAGTAAATTTCAACTGCTTGATAGTGAGGGGCTGCCCGGGCTCGGCGGGCGGCCCCGGATCAAGTGCTCGCCAATCAACTCAACATGCGAGCGTAGATCAGAGACATTGACATAGCCTAGCGACGAAGTCTCCGCCGCCACACAAACCACCACCCCCCATATTGGACCAAGGTCCAATATGAGCCCCAGCGTTTTCCTGATAATAATTTTTCAGCCGCAGACGTGACAAAACTCACCACCGCGAGGCTACTCCGTCCAATTATCAACCGAGCGGTATAGACAAGGAGCAAGAGCAATGAATAACCAAGTCGATGTCATTGCCGGAACCGGTCTGGACCTCAAAGCGCGAAAGAGTCACTGGCCGGCGCGCTTGGATTTTGTTCAGAGCGCCAGCGGTTTGTTGTTGGGCCTTTTCATGTGGGGCCATATGGCATTTGTGTCGACGATCCTGATCAGCAACGATGCTATGTGGTGGGTAACCAAGATGTTCGAGGGACAGTTTATCCTCGGCAAAGCCTATTCCGGCATCGTCGCTGCAGTCGTCGCCGTGGTTTCGTTCTTGTTCGTGCTTCACGGCTTGCTCGCCATGCGAAAGTTTCCTGCGAACTTTCAAGAGTACAGAAGTTTCGCCAGCCACCGGCAAATGCTGCGCCATGGGGACACCACGCTCTGGTGGGTGCAGGCGTGGACCGGCTTTGCCCTCTTCTTCCTGGCTTCGGTTCATCTATATCAGATGCTGATGCATCCCGGCGATATCGGCCCTTACGAATCTGCGGAGCGCGTGTGGAGCGGCCGCTGGTGGCCGCTGTATCTGGTCCTGTTGTTTGCTGTCGAGCTGCACGGCGGCGTCGGTCTGTACCGGTTAGCGGTAAAGTGGGGCTGGTTCGAAGGCGAAAATCCGCAGCGGACGCGCACGATGCTCAAGCGGCTCAAGTGGGGAATCACAATATTTTTCCTGACGCTCGGACTGCTCACTCTGGCGGCGTACATGAAACTCGGCCACGAGCGCCGCGATCGGCTCGGCGAGCGCTATGTGCCGTCCTGGGCGGCGCCTCCGAGTTCGCCGGCACAGCAACGCTAAGGAGCCGAAAATTCGAAGCACGAGCCAAAAAATTCGAAGCACGAAACCCGAAATCCGAAACAATGTCAAATGATCGAAATAGGAGAAGATTCGAAACGAGCTATTCCGATCCGATCCTGTGTTTTGGATTTGCTGATTTTCGATTTCTTGGCTGGGTTTGTTTCGGATTTCGATATTCGAATTTCGGATTTTTTCCTAGGTGATTCTGACGAAGGAAGTTGAGCCATGAAAATACTTTACACCGACGTTCTCGTCATCGGCGGCGGGCTTGCGGGTTTGCGCATCGGCATCGGCGCCAAACGGCGCGGCCATGATGTCATCATTCTTTCGCTGGTGCCGCCCAAGCGCTCTCATTCAGCCGCGGCGCAAGGCGGCATGCAGGCGAGCCTCGCCAACGTCATCAAGGGCGAGGGCGACAACGAAGACGTGCACTTCGAAGACACGGTGCGCGGCAGCGACTGGGGCGCAGACCAGCAAGTCGTGCGCATGTTCGTCGATACCGCGCCCAAAGCGGTGCGCGAGCTGGCGGCCTGGGGGCTTCCCTGGAGCCGGATAACCAGAGGCAATCGCGACGTCATCATCAATGGGCAAAAAGTCACCATCACCGAGCGCGACGAAGCCCACGGACTGATCGCTCAGCGCGCCTTCGGCGGCACCAACAAGTGGCGCACCTGTTATGTCTCGGACGGCACTGGCCACGCCATGCTCACTACGATGAGCGATCAGGCAATTGCCCAGAAGATACCGGTGCATGAGCGCGCCGAGGCGATCGCTTTGATCCACGACGGCAGTCGTTGTTACGGCGCGATCGTGCGCAGCCTCGTGACCGGCGAGTTAACGGCTTACGTCTCTAAAGCCACAGCGATTACCGGCGGCGGCGCCGGACGCCTCTATCGTGTGACCACCAATGCGGTGATCTCGGAAGGGATACCCACGGCTATCGCGCTGGAGACCGGCGTCGCCACCCTCGGCAATATGGAGGCGGTGCAGTTTCATCCGACGCCGGCCTTTCCTCCCGGAATTCTGCTCACCGAGGGCGCCCGCGGCGACGGCGGTCTCTTAAAAGACGTTGACGGTCATCGCTTCATGCCCGATTACGAGCCGGAGAAAAAGGAGCTCGCATCCCGCGACGTGGTCTCGCGTCGCATGGAAGAGCACATCGCCAAAGGCAAAGGCGTGAAGTCCCGTTTCGGAGAGCATCTATGGTTGGACATCACGCTATTGGGCGAGCATCACATCAAACACAACCTGCGTGAGGTTTACGAAATCTGTCATTACTTTCTCGGCGTCGATCCGGTGAAAGAATGGGTGCCGGTGCGGCCGGCACAGCACTACACCATGGGCGGCGTGCGCACCAACCACACCGGTGAAAGCCCGACGTTGAAGGGATTGTTCTCGGCCGGCGAAGCGGCCTGCTGGGATATGCATGGCTTTAACCGTTTGGGCGGAAACTCGGTGGCGGAGACGGTGGCGGCCGGCATGATTGTCGGCGAGTTTATCGCCGATTACTGCGATCGGTCCGAGAACGCCGGCAATATTCCTACCAGGCTGATTGAGGAAGCGCTGCATCGCGAGCAAGCGAAGATCGATGTATTAATCGACGGCCGGGGCACGGAGAACGCCGCTGCGATTATGGCCGGGATGCAGACCATCATGACTACTAAGGTCGGCATCTTTCGCCGCGGCCCAGTGTTGGAGGAGGCGGTGCACGAGTTACAGCAACTGCTATTGCGCAGCCGCGACATCGGCCTGCGCTACAAGGCGCGGGGCGCCAATCCGGAGCTGGTGACGGCCTATCGGGTGCAGAAGATGCTCAAGATGGCACTGTGCATCGCCTATGGCGCGCTCCAGCGAACCGAAAGCCGCGGCGCTCATTTCCGCGAGGACTTTCCGCGCCGCAACGATGGCGAGTGGCTGAACCGCACCTTGGCGACGTGGAAATCTGAAACCGACACCTTGCCGTCGCTCTCCTACGAACAGCTCGACGTGATGAAGATGGAGTTGCCGCCCGGCTGGCGCGGCTACGGCGCCAAGGATCACATCGATCATCCGGACACGGCCAAACGCGTCGCCGAGATCGAAGCGCTGAAGCAGCGCGATGGCGCCGATCGTTTCGCGTTTCAAAAGATACTGATGCCTTACGAACATCTGTTGCCTGGGCCTTTCCGCGGCAGAAATGAACGGATCGACGAAAGAATCTAGCTTCAGTTCCGGGTTCCAGGGTCAAAGTTCCGGGTTAGGGACTCGGAATCGGGAACTCGGAACCGAGGTTATCTGACGTTGAACCTTGAACTTTGAACTGTTCCAGAAGGAGGCTGTACCTGAGATGACTGAAGTTCCTCTACGCTCTTACCTTGAGAGCAGCGGAAAGGAGCATACCAATGGCTGAGACTCGAATCGAAAAAGACACCATGGGCGAAATCGCGGTCGCGTCGGACCGCTATTGGGGTGCACAGACCCAGCGTTCGCTGAAGTATTTCCAGGCCGGGGCCGGACGGGACACGATGCCGAGAGAGCTCGTCAAGGCATTCGGCATCCTCAAAAAGGCCGCCGCCATGGCCAATGTCGAGCTGGAACTTTTGCCTGAGGAAAAAGGCGATCTGATCATTCAGGTCGCCGACGAGGTCATCGCGGGCAAGCTCGACGGAGATTTTCCGCTGGTCATTTGGCAGACCGGCTCGGGTACCCAGACCAACATGAACGTCAACGAGGTGATCAGCAACCGGGCCATCGAAATTTCCGGCGGCGTGATGGGGAGCAAAAAACCGATTCACCCCAATGACGATGTCAACAAAGCTCAGAGCTCGAACGACACCTTCCCTACGGCCATGCACATCGCGGCGGTGGAGGTTTTGGACAGCGTCATGGAGGCGGTCAAGGATCTGAAGAAGAAGCTGGATGAAAAGACCAAGGCCAACGCCAACGTGATCAAGATTGGCCGTACTCATCTAATGGACGCCGTGCCACTCAGTTTCGGTCAAGAAATTTCTGGCTGGGCACAGATGCTGGAAAACGCTCTGCAGCGCATCGCCGCGACGCTGCCTGGCCTATACGAGTTGGCCCTCGGCGGGACTGCGGTAGGCACCGGGCTGAACACCCATCCCGACTTCGCAGTCAAGGCCGCGGCCAAGATCGCTGCGCTCACGAACCGGCCTTTCGTCAGCGCTCCAAATAAGTTCGAGGCGCTAGCCGCCCACGACGCGCTGGTATTCGCTCACGGCGCGCTCAAGACGCTCGCCTGTTCGCTCATGAAGATCGCCAATGATGTGCGTTGGCTGGCATCCGGCCCGCGCGCGGGCCTGGGCGAAATCAGCATCCCGGAGAACGAGCCCGGCAGCTCGATTATGCCGGGTAAAGTCAATCCGACTCAGAGCGAGGCGCTGACGATGATCTGCGCCCAGGTGTTAGGCAACGATGTGGCTGTGAACATCGGCGGAGCCAGCGGCAACTTCGAACTCAACGTCTTCAAGCCGCTGATCATTCACAACTTCATTCACTCGGCGAAACTTTTGTCTAAGGGAGTCGA
Organism: uncultured delta proteobacterium; assembly: GCA_963801935.1. Classification (GTDB taxonomy): domain Bacteria; phylum Desulfobacterota; class Binatia; order UBA9968; family UBA9968; genus DATACQ01. The sequence continues at coordinate 194,876 of CAWDHA010000010.1, read as the reverse complement.
GGGCTTCACGCAGCATTGTATTGCCGGCCTCCAGCCCAACGCCTCCCGCATCGATGAGCTGATGAAGAAAAGCTTGATGCTGGTGACCGCGCTCAATCCGCACATCGGGTACGACAACGCCGCCAAGATCGCCAAAAAGGCCCACGCCGAGGGCAGTACGCTCAAAGAAGCCGCTTTGTCGCTTGGGTTGGTGAAAGCGGAGGACTTCGACAAGTGGATCAAGCCGGAGGAAATGATCACTCCGGGAATGTGAGATGTCCGTTCGCTCGGAAGTGACACTGCGGATCATGCGCTCGCGGAGACTCTGGCGCAATTCATAGGAGCCCTTCGACAGGCTCAGGGCGAGCGGATAAGTATCGTGAAATTCGCTGTCAGAGAATACCGTTCGTGGTGAGGCTCTCGAACCATGAACGGTATTGCCACCGGTCTGGTGGCGCGTAGAAGAAGGTAACAGGGTTTGAACGGAGCGCCAAGCGCGATTGAACCGACGAAATGAAGGAGACTTGACAATGAAAAATGAACCCGTGACGCCCCGCATGCTGAAGATCAGCGCTCTGCGCTTTAATCCGCAGGAGCCGGGAAGCGTTCCACGCATGCAGACCTATGAGATTGAAGAAGCGGAAGGGATGACGCTGTTTATCGCCCTCATGGAGATTCGCGAGAAACAAGATCCGTCCCTGGAGTTCGACTTCGTCTGCCGCGCCGGCATCTGCGGCAGTTGCGGCATGATGATTAACGGCAGCCCGACGCTCGCGTGCCGCACGTTGACCAAAGACCTGGGTACCGAGATCTCGTTGGCACCGCTGCCGGTCTTCGAGCTGATCGCGGATTTGTCAGTGGATACCGGCAAATGGATGCGCGGCATGAGCGAGCGATTGGAGACCTGGCTGCACATGAAGGAGCAGGAACCGGATCTGCGCCGGCTGGAAGAAAGGATGGAGCCGGAACTGGCGGAAAAGATCTATGAGCTCGACCGCTGCATCGAGTGCGGCTGTTGCGTCGCCGGTTGCGGCACGGCGCGCATGCGCGAGGATTTCGTCGGCGCGGTGGGGCTCAACAAAATCGCGCGCTTCCGTCTTGATCCCCGCGACCGGCGCGACGATGACGACTATTTCGAGGTGATCGGCGACGATGACGGCGTTTTCGGCTGCATGTCTCTGATGGCGTGCCACGACGTTTGCCCGAAGAACTTGCCGCTGGCGACGCAGATCGCGTTTCTCAGACGTAAAATGGTGTCGGTGGGGTGGAAATAAAGTGCGGCTCCGAGCGGTAACACCTCCGCAAGTGCGCAAAAGGAGACTCACATGAGTAAGGTAGACACCGGGCGGGTAACACCCGCGGTAAGCGCCAAAAAAGAGAGTTCCAAAAAAATCGGCTGGAAACATTTTGCCCCGATTGTTGTGGCGCTCATTATTGCGCTCATCCCCGCGCCGGCTGGGCTGCCGCAGTATGCTTGGTACTACTTCGCCATTTTTGCCGGGGTGATCGTCGGCCTGATGTTCGAACCTCTGCCCGGTGGCGCTATCGGGTTGATCGCCGTGACTTTGGTCGCGCGACTATCCGAGTACGTCCTCTACTCGCCGGAGCAACTTGCGAAGCCGGGTTTTAACGCGCTTAACGCCTCTTTGAGCTGGGCGCTTTCGGGCTTCTCCAATAGCACGGTTTGGCTGATCTTCGGCGCGTTCATGTTTGCGCTCGGTTATGAAAAGACCGGGCTCGGGCGGCGCATCGCGCTGATGCTGGTAAGGGCGATGGGCCGAAAGACGCTGACTCTCGGCTACGCGGTGGTGATTGCCGACACGGTTCTGGCGCCGTTCACTCCTTCCAGCACCGCGCGCAGCGGCGGCACGATCTATCCGGTAATTAAAAATTTGCCGCCTCTTTATGGTTCGAAACCCGACGACCCGTCCATGCGGCGTATGGGCTCCTATCTTATGTGGGTGGCGATCGCGGCGACCTGCATAACCAGCTCGATGTTTCTCACCGCGCTCGCGCCCAACCTGCTCGCCGTCGAGCTGGTGCGAAAGACCGCGAAGATCGAGATCGCGTGGCTCGATTGGTTTAAATACTTCGCTCCCGTCGGCCTCCTACTGCTCGCGTCACTGCCTCTGCTGGCCTACTGGATCTATCCGCCCGAGGTGAAGGAGGGAACGGAGGTTCAGAGCTGGGCGGCCAAGGAACTGGAGAAAATGGGAGGGTTTACGAAGCGGGAGATTATTCTGGCAGTTCTGGTCCTGATCGCTCTGGTGATGTGGATTTTTCGAGGGGATGAAGTGAACGCCACTACCGCTGCGCTCATCATCATCTCATTGATGCTGGTGACCAGCGTGGTGAGCTGGGATGACATCATTAAAAATTCCGCGGCTTGGAACACATTGGCGTGGTTCGCGACCTTGATCGCGCTTGCCGACGGCCTCACTCGCGTGGGGTTCGTGAAGTGGTTTGCGGAGACCGTCGCCAGTCAACTGACCGGCACTCCGCCGGCAATCGCGGTTGCGATGCTGCTGCTGATCAACTTTTTCGGCCACTATTTATTTGCCAGCGTCACCGCCCACGTTACCGCAATGATTCCGGTGCTGCTCGCGGTGGCATCGACGATTCCCGGAGTCAACATGCATACGCTCGCTCTCGGTCTGTGCTTGCAGCTCGGCATCATGGGCATCATCACGCCATACGCGAGCGGGCCAAGCCCGGTGTACTACGGCAGTGGGTATCTACCGGCCGCCGACTACTGGCGGTCTGGGCGCGATTTTCGGAGTCATCTTTTTCCTCGTGTTCCTCGTGATCGGCGTGCCTTGGATGCTGTTCATACGATGAGCGGCGCCAGGTACCGGGCGCGTCCGCAGAGGCAGAGACAGCAGGCCATTGAAAGAAACGAGATTTAGATGGATATCCACGCTTTAAACTACCTGGTGCATTTCTCGAACATACTGCTGGTCGTATCCTACTCGGTGCGGAACATTTTGTGGCTGCGCTGGTTTGCGGTTGCCGCCGCGCTCACCAACATCCCGTACTTCCTCCTTCAGGGTACTGTGCTCTGGCCACCGGTTCTCTGGGCGCTCGTATTCACCGCGATCAATCTCTATCAGATTGTGCGCATCTATCTCGAGCGACGTCCGATCGTGCTCTCCCAGGACGAACAGAAACTTTATGACCTGGGGTTCCGTTCGCTTCGTCCGCGCGAGTTCGTTTCACTGTCGCTCGTGGGCGAGTGGAAGAGCGCCGAGGCCGGCGAGAAGGTCGTGGCCGAAGGGGAGCCGGTGTCGTCCGTCTGCATCCCGATCACCGGGAACGCAGACGTACGCAAGCAGGGTGCGCGCATCGGGGCGCTGAGACCGGGGCACATCATCGGCACCGCGCTGGCCCTCACGGGCGAACCATCACCCGTGGAAGTGACCTTCACCGAGCCCGCACGTTACATGCGCTGGTCGCTTCCGAGCCTGCGAAGTTTTATGGACAAGCGGCCGGAACTGCGGATCACGCTGCAAGGTCTCGTGAACCGCGACCTGGCCGGAAAACTGGAACGAGTGTTGTCGTGAAAGAACAAAGCATCTCCTTAAAATTGCGCGAGTGAAGAGATGCACTCCCCAAGATCGACCCCCAACGTTTTACGGGGGTCCAGTCCGAATTCCGCCTGGATTCCCGCTAGAGGCATGCGGGAATGACACTGTCCGAGAATGCTTGAAGCACGTACTCCATTTTGATTCTCTGTGGGCGACTGTAAGCTGATGACACACTTCATGCTCTTCGAGCGGCATTCGGTACTGCACGGCGAGCCGCGGTATTAGCCGCCCTGGGAGAAGGAGACAAGTATGACATCGACCATTCCGCATCGAGCATGACTTCCTCGGCGACCGCGAGGTCTCCGCGGACGCCTACTATGGCGTTCAGACACTCCGAGGCAAGGAGAACTTCCATATCACGGGCATGCCAATCTCGCGGGAGCCCTATTTCGTCAAGGCCTTCGGGTATGTCAAGAAAGCCGCCGCGATGGCAAATCGCGATCTTGGCGTGCTTGATCCGAAGATTGCTGACGCGATCATCGGCGCCTGCGATCGGCTGATCGCCGGCGAGATGGTGGACCAGTTCATGACGGACTTCATTCAGGGTGGTGCGGGCACCTCGACCAACATGAATGCCAACGAGGTGATCGCTAATCTCGCGCTCGAAAGTCTGGGCCACAAGAAAGGCGAGTACCAGGTCGTCAATCCCAACGATCATGTCAACTTCGGCCAGTCCACGAACGACGTCTATCCGACGGCCTTCCACCTCGGGCTAATCCTTCGCCTAGAGAGCTACATGGAGGCGCTGCGCCAGCTCAAAGAGGCCTTCTTCGCCAAGGCTCGGGAGTTCGACAAGGTGCTCAAAATGGGCCGCACCCACCTGCAGGACGCAGTCCCGATGTCGCTGGGCTCCGAGTTTCACGGTTGGGGAACGACGATCGGTGAAGAAGTGGAACGACTCGCCAGCGTGAGGCAGATGCTTCAATGCGTGAACCTGGGCGCTACCGCAATCGGCACCACCGTGACCGCAGCACCCGGTTATCCCGCGCTCGCGACGAAACACCTTTCCGATATTACCGGCATAGAGTTCTGTTTGGCCGAGGACCTGATCGAAGCCACCTCCGACACAGGGGACTACGTTCTGCTGTCCGGCGTGATCAAGCACACCGCGGTCAAGCTCACCAAGATCTGCAATGACCTACGAATGCTGGCTTCTGGACCGCGTTGCGGTCTGAACGAGATCAACCTGCCGCAGATGCAGCCGGGCTCTTCGATTATGCCGGGTAAAGTAAACCCCGTGATCCCGGAGGTTGTGAACCAGACCAGCTTCCTGGTGATCGGCCTCGACGTCACCATAACGCTCGCCGCTTCGGCCGGGCAGCTGCAGCTCAACGTCATGGAGCCGGTGATCACCTTCGCGCTCTTCGCCTCGATCGCGACGATGGAGCGCGCCGTCAACAGCCTGCGGGTGAATTGCGTGCAAGGCATCACGGCCAATGACGAGCGCACGCGTGACATGGTGCTGAATTCTCTCGGCATCGTGACCCTGCTCAAGCCCTCCCTCGGTTACACGAAGTGCGCCGAGCTCGCCCGGGAAGGATACGAGACGGGCAAAAGCCTCCATGACATCGTCGTGAACGAGAGGAAGCTACTCAGCCAGCAGAAATGGGACGAGATCTTCTCGTTCGAGAATCTCATCAACCCGAAGTTCGAGCAATGAGTCCGAAGCTGCAAACTTTCACCCGGAGATAAGTCAATGACGATTGCCACTTTGCCCCAACTCGTGGGCGTCTTTCGGGCAATCTCAGGGACACGCGCTATGGCGGCGTCTGAGCAGTGGAACTTTGTGGCACTTCGGCATGGATCCATCGGAGTGTTCCCTTCGATCAACGCCTCCTCCTGACCTAGGGTTCGCTGATAACGGAAATCAGCTTCGACCTGTCCGGCACCGTGAACGTCGCTAATTACTTGCTTAACCAATCGTTCATTATACCTGGAGGTGTCTGAATGACTGCCGTAATGGCCAAACGCGTCGGCCTGCTCAGCGGGCGGGTGTCGGCCCGCCGCTTCACGTGTGTGTTCGCAGTGATCGCCGTCGCGGTAATGGGGACGGCGCACGGCGCGGGGCCGCTCCGAGCCGAGCCGGAATCCCTCGAACGCGCGGCGCCCGAGCTGATCGAGCGACTTCGAGCCGACCCTTACAATTATTTCAGATTCGTCAACCGGCCCTGGATCACGCGGGTCTGCGACGATTTGGCCAATGATTTGCGCGAGTTGCCAGTTGTGCGATTGCACGGCGACGCGCATGTCGAGCAGTTCGCGATGGCGCAGGATGCATGGGGGCTCGATGACTTCGACGACTCCGCTCAAGGCCCGGCCGCTATCGATATCGTACGGTTCCTGGGGTCCATCGATCTAGTGGCACGTCGGCGTTCCTGGGAAAAGGATCGTGACAGGCTGTTCGATCGATTCGTCGAAGGCTATAAGCGGGGTCTCCTCGAGCCCCACTATCTGCCTGGCCCGCCCGACGTCGTGCGCCAGCTACGCACCCAGGCGCCACCGACACACGCGGCGTTTCTTGCGTGGGGCGAGTCCAAGATGAAGCCGCTGGCCGACGTGACAATGAAGCCTCTGGTTGCGGCTGTCCAAGCCTTTGCCCGCGTCGTGCTGCGCGAGCGGCCCGACCTCACGCCGGAATACTTTCGTGTGGTGCGCGCCGGCTGGTTTCAGGGTGGCGTTGGCAGCGCCGTGAGTCCGAAAATCATCGTCCGCGTGCACGGGCCGTCTGACGATCCAGCCGACGATGATCTCCTCGAGTTAAAAAAGATCGAAGATCTCCACGGCATCGGCTGCCTCAAGACGCCGACGGTTCAACCAACGCTCCGCATCATCGACGGAAGCAAACAGCTCGGTCGGCTGAAGGTCGGCATAGTGGCGGCTGGACCCGAGCTCGTCGTTCCTGAGGTGATGGCCCGCGGGCAGCGGATGCAGGATTGGTGGATGCGCAATCTGGAGCCGTCCTACCGCGAAGTTCGGTTGACCGACCTCCGTTCCGTCGCGGACCTCGCGGCCATTGTCTACGATGCCGGTGTGCAACTCGGGTCGGGCCGACTACAGGATAAGACGGTGCCGCTGGGCAGCTATGACCGGCAACGACTACTCGCCGCGACCGGCAGGATCGAGAAACTCTATCGCCAGGAAGCCACCAAACTAGTCGATGACCTGCTCCAAGGATGGCGGGAGCTCGCAACACGCTGAATCTACTCGCGAGATCGCAGCAGGAGCCAGCGCTCCGGGTGGACTCATGATCCGCGCAGCACGTCCTATGGAATCAACATCATGCGCGGCCCCGGAATGCTGGACGGGATAGTGTCTAGACTCTGATCACTGAAGTGGTGTTCCTCGCGCAAAAGAGTGACGCCACTGATCTGATAAATCAACGCCATGGACAGGAGCTTGGGGTGACGATCAACTGGCTTCTCATCTTTGTGCCGATCGCGGTGGCGCTCGAGCACGTCGCGCCGCAGGCGCACACGTGGATTTTTTTTAGCGCTTGTGTCGCCATAATCCCCATCGCCAGGCTCATCGTGTTGGCTACGGAACAAATATCCACACGCACAGGCGAAGCTGTTGGTGGCCTGCTCAATGCAACGTTCGGCAACGCGCCGGAGCTGATTATCACGCTCGTGGCGTTGAAGGCGGGCTATGCGGACATGGTGCGGGGATCGTTGATCGGGGCGATCCTGGCCAATCTGCTGCTCGCCTTGGGCCTCGGCTTTCTATTCGGAGGCTTTCGCTACGTCGATCAGAAATTCAATTCGATCGCCGCACGAGCGTACAGCACGATGATGCTGCTGGCGGTGACTAGTCTGATCGTGCCAAGCTCGTTCAGCAGGTTCTTTGCGCCCGAAGGCACGATTCGACAGGAGCAATTGCTGAACATCGGCATCGCCTTCGTGCTGCTGGCGGTCTATGGCTTGTACCTGGTGTTTTCGCTCAAAACACATCCACATGCCTTCACCAGCTTGGAGCAGGAGGGGACTCATCACGAAGGTCCACAGTGGGCCCTGTGGCAAGCCATTGGCGCTCTCCTGGGAGCGGCCATACTGGCGGCGTGGATGAGCGAAATTCTTGTCGGGGCAGCGGAGGGCACTGGCAAAGCCTTGGGTATGTCACAGAGCTTCGTCGGGATTGTGTTTCTGGCCATCGTCGGCGGCGCGGCGGAGAGCAGCTCCGTGATCGTGACGGCGCGCAAGAACAGGATGGATTTGTCGGTGAGCATCGCGTTGGGCAGTTGCATCCAGATCGCGCTTTTTGTCGCACCGGTACTGGTCTTGGCGAGTTACTTCATCGCGCCACAGCCGTTCGAACTCTCATTTAGCCGAGCGGAAGTCGGCTCGCTGTTCCTCGCTGTACTGATCGGTACCCTGGTTTGCGGCGACGGGCAGTCCAACTGGTTCAAGGGCGTGCAGCTCACCACGGTGTACGTAATCATGGCGTTGCTATTTTACTTTATGCCTGAGGTGATGCCGGGATGAGCGGAGCCAGCCAGGTTGGAGCCGGCAGCCCACGCGCGCTCGGAAACGCCTATCTCTGCCGCCGTTACGAGATCTTGTTTTACACCCTCCTCCTTACCATGGTGGCGGCTCCGCTTGTCGCCGCTTTAGAGTTGCCCGGAGCGCTGCTCGAGTTACTGTTAGCCGCCAATCTGCTTGCGGCGGTGATGCCGGTCAGCACCGGCAGAGGTCGCCGCGTTCTGCTGGCCATTGTCGCCGTGCTATGGCTGGCGCGTGCGGTGACCGCTTGGTTGGGTCATCCGGCATTCTCGGCTCTGACACTTGGCCTGTGGACGCTGCTCGCGATGTTCGCAGCGGCCGGCGCTCTGCGCTTTGCTATGCGAGCCGCAACGGTAGATGCGGAGCATCTGTATGCGGCGCTTAGCGCCTATCTGCTCGCGGGAATTTTCTTCGGCATCTTCTATTGGGTTCTCGAGCATGTCGGACCGGGCACATTCACCGCCACCGCTGAGTTCTCGCGCATGAGCGCGATCTATTTTAGTTTCGTCACGTTGGCGACGCTTGGCTACGGCGATATCGTCCCTCGCACGGACGTGGCCCGGGGTCTTGCCATCGTTGAAGGTGTCGGCGGGCAGCTTTTTTTGGCGGTGCTGGTTGCCCGCTTAGTCAGCCTCTATGCGCGCGAGAAAGCGGCCGGGTAGAGTCCGGACACGCGAGAAAATGTTCAGCTAAGCGCGGAGAAAGAGTCGCCGCCAGAGTGACGAGGAGGAAAGATGAACTTAAGAAAAATCCCCTCTTGGTTGCTTTTTATCGTTCTTTTGGCCGGGTGCGAGCTTGCATCGGTCCAGTATCCTGTTGGCTCAATTCCTTATCCTCCTCCCCCGACAGGCGTTGCCTCAGGCGCTCAATCCTCCAGCCCCCAATCAGTCTTACAGCCCCAAGCTCCGATCGGATCACAGCGAGGTCAACACGCCTTGGAAAGGGCATTGGAAGGCATGGCTATAGGTGCTGCTCTTGGTGGGATATATGGAGCAGGAGGGGGTTTGGTCATCGGTTTTCTCACCGGGCTCTTCACTGCCGAGGCACATTACGACCAGCTGAATACTCAGATCCAATCCGAACAAACCAAAGATAAACTGCTTGAAGCGAAGATCGAACAGGAATTGGAGCGTCAGCGACAGCTGGAAGCTCAACTGCTAAATAGCCCAGCGAGTCCGCAGGAAAATCACGCAGGCCCGCCGCCGGCGCTAAGCCCGCTTGAGCCAACGGCATCCAGGGTCGCCATGAAGGACGGCTCAAGCACTGTAGCTTCGTTGAGCAAAAAAGAACCCCGCTTCAAACCCGGCGAGCAGCGCAATGAAGAATGTCGAGGTGAGAGACATCAACGGCGACGGCGTTCCGGACCTATGGATTTACTACAGCCCGCTTAGGTCCAGCGAGATCGTGCGGCAAGAGGAGGCCAGCCAGTTCGATGGCAGAGTTGACACCTGGAGTCATTTCAAAGACGGACGGTTAGTGAGGCGTGAAGTCGATACCAAAGGCAAGGGCTTAACGGACACGGTTTATTATTACGAGAACGATAACATCGTCAGGGAAGAGCGTGATGACAATGGCACCGGCGATGTGAGCTTCCGCGCGATCTACCAAAATGGCCGCCGCGCCAAGATAGAAGAAGATAAGAGTGGCCGCGGCAAAATAGATCATTGGATCTATTTTGACTCAAACAAAGACGGCGAGATTGTCTTAAAGGAAGAAAGGGACCTCAATGGCGACGGAGTGGTTGATCTGTGGTCCTATTATGAAGATGGTCGGCTCGTCCGACGCGATGTAAACGCAGTCGGAGAGGAACTCCTGTCCGAACAAGATCGACTCCCTATTCCCCCACCCGATATCAAAAACATTTCGCAGTCCCAGCCAGGTTAGAGACGACCGAGGACGAGCCGAAATCCCTTAACCTTCACAGTCACCCGCGGCCAACGCGGAGGTAAAAACGAGAAGATAATGAACCAAGAAACCGCCGATGCCGTGGTTTTTTTCGGGGCGACTGGAGATCTCGCCTATAAAAAAATATTCCCCGCCCTCCAGGCGCTGGCCAAGCGCGGCAATCTCGCCGTCCCGGTCATCGGTGTCGCCAAAGCTGGATGGACGCTGGATCAACTGAAGTCGCGCGCCCGCGACAGCGTCGAGAATTATGGCGGGCTTGATCCGGCTGCTTTTGCCCGACTAAGCCGTTGCTTGCGCTACATTGATGGCGACTATGCCGACTCCGGCAACCTTTCAACTCGCTCCGGCGGGAGTTGGGCGACGCAGAGCATCCGATGCACTATCTTGCCATCCCGCCGAGCCTGTTCGAGACCGTCATTCACCAACTCGGCGAGTCGGGTTGTGCTAAGGGCGCGCGCGTCGTCATCGAGAAGCCTTTCGGACGCGACTTGGGTACGGCTCAAATGCTGAACTCGGTGGTACATAGTAGTTTCAGTGAAGAAAACGTGTTTCGCATCGACCATTACCTGGGCAAGAACACGGTTCAAAACTTGCTCTTCTTCCGCTTTGCAAATTCATTTCTTGAGCCGTTGTGGAATCGGCAGTTCGTTGAAAGCGTGCAGATCACGATGGCGGAAAATTTCGGCGTCGAGGGTCGTGGCAAGTTTTACGATCAAACGGGCGCCGTGCGCGACGTCGTGCAGAACCACCTGCTGCAAGTTCTTTCGAACATTGCCATGGAGCCACCCCCGGGCCTTGATGGCGAGATGTTGCGGGATGAAAAGGCAAAAGTGCTGAAAGGGATTCGTCCGCTTCAGCCGCGGGATGTTATATGCGGTCAGTTTCGCGGCTACCGTGATGAGCCGGGCGTCAGCGCAAATTCGCGGGTGAAGACGTTTGTGGCGCTCAGACTCGAGATCAACTCGTGGCGGTGGAAGGGAGTGCCGTTTTATATCCGAGCGGGCAAGTGCCTGCCCGGTGACGGCAACAGAAGTACTCGTCAAGTTGCGCCAGCCGCCGGCGGTTTTCTCGGAGATTGCGCCGCCGCCCAACTACTTCCGTTTTCGCGTAACACCCGATCTGATGATCGCCATCGGCGCTTTGGTCAAGAAAGCGGGTGAACGTGAAGGGCAACACGTCGAGCTGGTCATCAGCGAGGAATCCGATCCAGCCGAGATGGGAGCTTACGAGGAGCTTTTGTTCGACGCGATGCGGGGAAATTCGGCCCGTTTTGCACGGCAGGATTACGTCGAAGAGGCATGGCGAATCGTGGATCCAGTTCTGGGCGATGTTGTTCCTGTTTACGAGTACGAACCCGGCACATGGGGCCCATCAGAAGTGAGTGCGTTGATCGGACCGGACAGCAGGTGGTTTGATCCAACGCCTCGGCGATGACACTCGGCGTATGGACGCTGATTGGGCTGTTGGCGGCCGCTAATGTTTTGCGCTTTGCCATGCACGCAAAGACGTTGACAACGAGCATCTTTATGCGGCGCTCGGTGCTTATAGGCTGGCCGGAATTCTTTTCGGCTTGTTCTATTGGGTTCTCGAGCAAATCGGGCCGGGCACATTCGCCGCCACCGCTGATTTCTCGCGCATGATCGCTCTCTATTTCAGCTTCGTGACGCTGGCAACGCTCGGCGACAGCGATATCGTCCCTCGCACGGACGTGGCCCGGGGTTTTGCCATCGGTAAAGGTGTAGGCGGGCAGCTTTTTTTAGCGGTGCTGATTGCCCATCTCGTGAGCTTGTATACACGTGGGGAGGTGAACCAGTGAACAACAAAGAAATGAAAGACCTGATCAAGAGGGCGCGCAAATTTGCCAAGCCTTTCCGGGTGACGGATGACAGCTTTCGCTTGAAGGACATCGACCCCGATGACACGCTCCACATGACATCCGAGGACAAACCGCAAGCCAAGGAAGCACTCGCCATGGGCATCGATGTGCTCGCCGAGCTTCAGGACAGGCTTTATGCGCAGGACAATTGGGCCGTGCTGCTGATTTTCCAGGCGATGGACGCCGCGGGAAAGGACGGCGCGATCAAGCATGTCATGTCCGGGATCAACCCGCAGGGCTGCCAGGTTTTTTCTTTCAAGGCGCCGACCAGCGAAGATCTCGACCACGATTACCTCTGGCGTTGCATGAAGTGTCTGCCCGAGCGCGGTCGCATCGGTATCTTCAATCGCAGCTATTACGAAGAGACCTTGGTGGTGCGCGTGCATCGGGAATTTTTGGAGAAGCAGAAGTTACCGCGGGATCTGATCACGAAAGACATCTGGGAGGAACGTTTTCAGGATATCCGCAGCTACGAGCGCTACCTGACACGCAACGGCGTCGCCATTCGCAAGTTCTTTCTGCATGTCTCCAACAAGGAGCAGAAGAAGCGTTTTCTCGAGCGCATCGAGGAGCCCGAGAAGAACTGGAAATTTTCGGCGAATGACGCCAAGGAGCGTGAGCATTGGGACGATTACATGGAAGCTTACGAAGAGATGATCCGGAACACCGCGACGAAGGCGGCGCCGTGGTACGTCGTGCCTGCCGATAACAAGTGGTTTACGCGCGTCGTTGTCGCTGCCGCGGTCATCGAGGCTTTGTCTTCTTTGGACTTGCATTATCCTGAGGTAGGCGAGGAAAAGCTAAAGGAGCTGGGGGTGGCAAAGAAGGCTTTGCTGGCGGGCCGATGATCGTTATCCCGCTCATCTCGCAGGACGCTACCGTGCAAGAAGCACAAAACAGTAACCGGTGGACGGCGGTGTTTCCGGCACCGGGTAGGAGAAGCGGCATGACAGTGGAAAAGTTCCTTCGAAGGATACACCCCCTTCGAATTTCAACAGACAACTATACGTGACCTGTGAGGTTGGCGTGAGACGCTACTTGCCGAAAATTCTCGGCCGCAACGGCCGGGTCAAACTCGAAATTAAGTTGGCACTGCTGCTCTTTGCCGCCTTGCTCATGAGCCTAGACGCCGACTTGACGTTTGCGCGGAACGAAGCAGCGCAGGCGGTATCCGTGACGTCGGCAAACGAGGTGGCCGGCCATGGAAATGCCGCACAGGGCAGTTTACCCGCGGCGACCGCTGAAGCCGAGGAACACAGCCTGTCTCAAAAGGCAGTCGAGATCGCCCGCCCCTTCGGCTTCCCTATCACCAATTCGATGGTCGTGAGCTGGATCGTGGCGGCGGGGTTGATCATTTTTGCCCGGGTCGCAACACGGGACATGAAACAATGTTCCCGGCGGAGCGCAGAATTTCTTGGAATGGCTCGTCGCGGGTCTGTACGATTTTCTGGAAAGAATCATCGGCCCGCGCCTGGTCAAGCGGACGTTCTGGTTTTTTGCCACAGTTTTCATTTTCATCCTTTCCGCCAATTGGGTTGGCCTCATTCCCGGGGTCGGCACGATCGGCTGGGGACATCAGACCCCCAACGGTTTCGTGGTCGATCAACCCTTCTTCCGCGGGGCCAATGCCGATCTCAACCTGACGCTCGCTATGGCCCTCGTTTTCTTCGCCTGCTGGATTGTTTGGGCGCTGGCGGAAGTGGGTCCGGTTGGATTCCTCAAAGAGTTATTTGCACCCAAGGGCGAGAGCGCTGGGTTATTGAAAGTGTTGATGATCGTCGTGTTCTTCGCCGCCGGCTGGTTGGAAATCATTTCGATTCTCTTTCGACCGGTATCACTGAGTTTTCGTCTCTACGGCAACATCTTTGCCGGGGAAAACATGTTGGAAACCATGTCCCGAAAGATCCCCGGCCTCGGCTGGCTCTTGCCGATTCCGTTTTATTTCATGGAATTGCTGGTGGGCTTGGTGCAGGCGCTGGTCTTCATGTTGTTGTGCGCGGTCTTCACTCTGCTGATTTGTCAGCATGAGGAAAAAGGATCCGCGGGCGAACACGGATGATGATTTTCGGCGGCTTGAACATATTCAACCGCGGTGGCCGCGGGGAAAGGAAGGAGGAACGATATGACTGGGAGCCTACACGTTGGTTTGGCAGCGCTTGGCGCGGCCATTGCGGTTGGTTTGATCGGCATGGCAGCTTCGGTAGCCGTGGGACGTAATCCCGGCGCATCGACGCAGATTCTGGTCCAGTCGATTCTGGCCATTGCCTTCGCTGAGGCGATCGTGTTCTACGCCCTGTTCCTGGCGGGATAGGGAGAAATCGCAGGGCGCAGAATCAAAGGCCGCGCTGTCCAGGAATGTTGTGGGGAGAGGCGGCGGTACCGGAACCAAGTCCATTGTAACACGGGTGCTTGAGTAACGGGGGCATTACAACATTCCTGGGCAGATCGACCAAGGTCAGCCCAGCTCCTGCAGAATGCGAGTGGATGATTATGGATGTTCTTCTATTGTTAATGGCGCAAGTAACGACGCAAGCAGCCGCTAGCGGACCCGTCGAACGGATTGTCACGACCTTCGGTGTAAACTGGCCTCAGCTGCTCGCCCAGGTCGCCAGCTTCTGCATCGTGTGCATTATCCTTTATCGGTTCGCCTATCGACCAGTCCTTGAGATGCTGGAAGTGCGGCGTCAACAAATCGCCCAGGGCCTGGCCAATGCCGAGCAAATAAAGGCCGAACTGGCCCGGACCGAAGCCCAACGCCAGGAAGTGATGGCGCAAGCGAACGTCCAGGCGAGCAAGTTGATCGAGGAAGCCCGGGCCGCAGCCGCCCGGGTGCGGCAGCAGGAAACCCAGAAGGCCATCGCGGCCGCGGAACAGATTATGATCAAGGCACGCGAAGCCGCCGCTCAGGAACACGACCGCATGCTCGCCGAACTCAAACGCGAGGTCGGCCGGTTGGTGGTGCAGGCCACCGCGACCGTCACCGGAAAGATTCTGACGCCGGAAGATCAGCGCCGCCTGGCCGAAGAGACGGCGAAGCAAGTTGCGGAGTAGCCATGAAAATCAACAAACGGGCGAAACGCGAAGCCAAGCAACTGTTCCGCTATTGTCTGGTGAACGGTTTGCTCGATGAGAACCGTGTCCGGAACGTGGTGCAACATGTCGTCCGCGCCGGTCATCGTAATTGTCCTGCCATCCTTGCGCATTTTAGGCGGTTGGTGAAACTCGACCTCGGCCGGCACACGGCTACCGTCGAGAGCGCCGCGCCCTTGTCGCCGGATTTTCAGGCTGCCATCGAGGCCGGTCTGATCCGCCGGTATGGCCCGGGACTCACTGCCGGTTTCGCCCACCGCCCGGCGTTGATCGGCGGGATGCGCATCCAGGTGGGCAGCGATGTGTATGACGGCAGCGTGCGGGCCGGGCTGGCGGCGCTGGAGAAAAGTTTTTAAGCGAGGGATCTATGGCGGACCTGTTACAGGAAATCGAAGCGCAAATCGCGGGCGCGAAGACGGCGGCCGCCAAGCAGAACGTCGGCATCATCCGCGAGCTTGGCGACGGCGTTGCCAAGCTCGAAGGCCTAACCGACGCCATGCTCAACGAGATGATCGACCTGGGCAACGGCGTTACCGGCTTGGTGTTGAATCTGGAAGAGACCGAAGTCGGCGTGATCGTTCTTGGCGATTACACCCAACTGAAAGAAGGCGGCGAGGCTCGCACCACCGGCAAGCTCCTGCAAGTGCCTGTCGGCAAGAGCCTGCTCGGACGCGTCGTGAACGTGCTGGGCGAACCCATCGATGGCAAAGGGCCGATCAAGAGTGACATCACCTATCCGGTTGAAAAGATCGCGCCCGGTATCATCCGTCGCCGTGTCGGTGAACCAACCGGTGCAGACGGGCATTATGGCGATTGACGCGATGATCCCGATTGGCCGCGGCCAGCGGGAATTGATCATCGGCGACCGCGCGACCGGCAAGACGACCATCTGCATAGACACGATCATCAGCCAGGCCCGGCTCAACAAAGCGGCTGAAGCGGCCGGCGACAAGGAGTACCGGCCGCTCTACTGCATTTACGTCGCGATCGGTCAGAAGCAGTCCACCGTTGCACGGGTGATTGCGGTTCTCGAAGAAGCCGGCGCGATGCCGTACACCATCATCGTGGCGTCCCCGGCCTCGGATTCGGCCGCCAACCAGTATCTCGTGCCGTTTGCCGGCGCGGCGATGGGCGAGTGGTTCATGGACAACGGCATGGACGCGCTGATTGTCTATGACGACCTGTCCAAGCACGCGGTGGCCTACCGGCAGGTGTCGCTCGTGTTGAAGCGGCCTTCGGGTCGTGAGGCCTATCCCGGCGATGTGTTTTACCTGCACAGCCGGTTGCTCGAACGAGCGGCGCGGGTTGGCGAGAAGTATGGCAACGGCTCGCTGACAGCCCTGCCCATCATCGAAACGCAAGCGGGCGACGTTTCGGCCTACATCCCGACCAACGTCATCTCGATCACCGACGGGCAGATTTATCTGGAAACGGATTTGTTTTACCAGGGCGTACGTCCGGCGATCTCGGTCGGTCTGTCGGTCTCACGCGTTGGTTCGGCGGCGCAGCTCAAAGCCATGAAGCAGGTGGCCGGACAACTCAAGGGCGACCTCGCTCAGTTCCGGGAACTGGCGGCGTTCGCGCAATTCGGCTCCGACCTCGACGCGAAGACGCTGGCGCAGATCGACCGCGGCAAGCGCATCATGGAGATTTTCAAGCAGCCGCAGTACAACCCGATTCCCGTCGAGGTCCAGGTGGCGGTGATCTGGGCGATGCAAAACGGATACGTGGATCAGGTGCCGGTGGAACGGGTCAAGGAGTTCCAAACCAAGTTGACCGAATTTCTGACCACGCGAAAAGTCGAATTGCTCGCCAAGATCGAAAAGGAAAAGACGCTGAGCGACGCGTTGAACGCTCGAGCTGAAGACCGTCACCGACGAATTCAAACAGACGTGGAAGTGAAAACCGATTCGGTGATTTATGCCTAGCCCTCGCGAGATCCGCCGGCGCATCAGGTCAATCAGCAGCACCGCGCAGATCACCAAAGCGATGCAAATGGTGGCGGCCTCGAAGATGTGCAAGGCGCAACAAGCCACGCTGACAACGCGGCCCTTCGCGCAATTGCTGTATCGCATCCAACGCCGCGCGACGACTCACGCCCGCGATTTCACCCATCCGCTGCTGGAGGTGCGCGAAGTGCGCAGACGTGCCGTGATTCTGGTCGGCACGGATAAAGGTTTGTGCGGCTCGCTCAATAGCAACCTGTTTCGCCTGGCAGGCCAATTTGATCCCACGACGACCCTGTTCATCACCGCCGGAAAGCGGGCGGCACAGTTCATCGCGCGCACTGGCCGACAGTTGGTCGCGGAGTTCACGTTCACCGACTCGCCGCTTTTCACCGAGGCCCGTCCGATTGCAGCTTTTGCCCGCGACCTGTTCTTGAAAGGCGAAGTGGATCAAGTCCAGGTTGTCGCGACGAGGTTCATCAACACGTTGACCCAGCAACCCGTCGCTGTTGAGTATCTGCCGATTGGTGAGATCAAAGGGCTGAAGATTCCAGGCGCGGAATCCGAAGCGGACCTCGCCGCCGACACACGCGAGTTCCTCTTTGAACCCAAGCCGCGGAGGCGGTGCTCGAATATCTTTTCGGCCACTACCTAAACATTTTCATTTACCAGGTGATGCTGGATGCCAAAGCCAGCGAGCAAAGCGCTCGCATGGTGGCGATGAAGAATGCCACGGACAACGCCAGTGAACTGATCAGGGACCTGACCCTCGACTACAACAATCTGCGGCAGGGCAATATCACCAAGGAACTCTTGGAAATTGCCGGCGGCCAACTGGGCAACGAGTGACAAAAAGGGACCGGCAGGTGGGAGGAATGAATAAAGGCAAAATTGTTCAAGTCGTCGGTCCGGTGGTAGACGTCGAATTCACGGAAAAACTGCCCGGCATCTACCACGCGCTGACCGTCGAATACAAAGTTCACGACCAGCCCATCCAATTGACGCTCGAAGTGCAGCAACACCTGGGCGACAACTGGGTCCGGACGGTGTCGATGTCCGGCACCGAAGGTCTCAAACGGGGTTACGAGGTCATCGACACTGGCGCGCCGATTTCCATGCCCGTCGGCGAAGGGGTGATGGGGCGCGTCTTCGACGTGTGCGGTAAACCAGTAGACGAACGCGGGCCGGTCAAGGCGGAGAAATACTATCCCATCCATCGCCCGCCGCCCCGGCTCGTGGAGCAATCGACGTCTCCAGAGGTGCTCACCACCGGCATCAAGGTCATTGATCTGATCTGCCCGTTCTTGAAGGGCGGCAAGGTCGGTGCGTTTGGCGGTGCCGGCGTGGGCAAGACCGTCGTCATCATGGAACTGATCAACAACATCGCCAAACTCCATGGCGGCGTATCGGTGTTTGCCGGGGTCGGCGAGCGCACCCGAGAAGGCAGCGATCTCTACAAGGAGATGTCCGAAGCGGGAGTCATCAAGCAGGACGACCTCGGCGCGTCGAAAATTGCCCTCGTGTACGGCCAGATGAATGAACCGCCCGGCGCTCGCCTGCGCGTCGCCCTGGCCGGCCTTGCCATCACCGAATACTTCCGGGACGAAAAAAATCAGGACGTGCTGCTATTCATTGACAACATCTTCCGGTTCTCTCAGGCCGGCTCCGAAGTGTCGGCGTTGCTCGGCCGCACCGCCAGCGCGGTCGGTTACCAGCCGACCCTCGCCGCCGAAATGGGCGCGCTCCAGGAACGCATCACCTCGACCAAGAAGGGCTCGATCACTTCATTTCAGGCCGTGTATGTGCCGGCCGACGATCTGACCGATCCGGCGCCGGCCACGACCTTTGCACACCTGGACGCGACCATCGTTTTGGAGCGGTCGATTGCCGAATTGGGGATCTATCCGGCGGTAGATCCGCTCGCCTCGACCTCCCGTGCCCTAGCGCCGGAAATCGTCGGCCAAGAGCATTACGATGTCGCGCGTGGAGTCCAGAAGGTGCTGCAGCGCCTCAAAGACCTGCAGGACATCATTGCGATTCTCGGCATGGACGAGCTTTCGCCGGAGGACAAGCTAACGGTAATCCGCGCCCGCAAGATTCAACGCTTCCTAAGCCAGCCGTTCAGCGTGGCGCAAGTATTCACCGGGCGGGAGGGCAAACAAGTCCCGGTGGCCGAAACGGTGCGGGGCTTCAAGGAGATCCTCGAAGGTAAGCACGACCCCGTGGCGGAAGGCGACTTCTACATGAAGGGCGGGATCGATGAAGTCAAACCGAGTTGAGGCATCGCGCTGAACATGGCCAACACGCTGAAATTGGAGATCGTCACCCCGGCGGGCACGGTATACTCCGAAGACGTGGAGATGGTCACGCTACCAGGCGTGGCGGGCCAGATGGGGATTTATCCACAACACGTCCCGCTGATTACTCAAATGGTGCCCGGCGAAATGATCGTGCGCAAAGACGGTCGTGATCTGTTCGTCGCGACGGGCGAGGGCCTCATCGAAGTCACCGCCAACCGCGTCGCCATCCTGACGGACCTCGCGATTCCGGCCGACCGCATTGACGAGGCGAAAGCTGAAGAAGCGCGGCAACGCGCCGAAGCCCGTCTCCGCGAAAAACTATCGGACGAAGAACTCGCTTCCGTCAACGCCTCGCTCAGTCGCTCGCTGGCGCAGTTGCGCGTTAAGCGACGACGACGACTATAATATGGCTCGCTGTCGTCCAGCTCCACCGTGCTCTCGACGGGGCTGGCAGTAATACTTAGGTTAAAGGAGGTTAGCCAATGGATCGACAGACACTGCTCGAACGGACTTATCTATTCCGGGGCGCCACGAACGACGACCTGGCCAGTCTGGCGGAGATTGCCGCGCCCAGGAAATACCTTCAGGGCGATCTTCTGTTCAACGGCGGCGATGAGGCGGACGCGATGTTTGTCGTCGAGGTGGGGACAGTGGACATCGTGCCGACAGGAAAAGAGCTGGCGGTCGTCACGATTGGATCTGGCCAGACATTCGGAGAGATGGCCTTTCTTAGCCGCGGCAACCGACCGGCGTCCGCGCGCGCAAGAGAGATGAGCGATATCTTGCGCATTCCGTTCGACCGCCTCGAGCGGTTGCTCGGTGAAAGGCCCGATCTCGCGGTGACCTTCTACCGGAATGCGTGCGGGTTTCTCGCCAAGCACGTTCGGACGCTGTTGAGCGACCTGGACCGCCGCTACTTTTAGTCGGCGGCGAAGAGTTTGAGAAGCCAGAGAAAAACTGGAAATTTTCGCGAACGAGGCCCAGAGCGCGAACATTGGGGCGACTACATGGATGCTTACGAAAACATGATCGGCAACACTGCAACTAAAGCCGCTCCCTGATACGTCGTGCCCGCCGATAACAAGTGGTTCACTCGGGTGGTCGTTGCTGCTGCGCTGATCGAGGCGCTCTCCTCGCTGGATTTGCACTATCCCAACGTAAGCGATGAAAAGCTTAAGGAGCTGGCGGCGGCAAAGCGGGCATTAAACACTGGCAAGTGATTGAAGATGTTTGACCTCGATTTGGCGGTCCTGCGCTATGGCGACGTTTATGCGTGCGCCCAGCTGCGCCGCACGATGAGCGCACGAAATCGGAATATCCAAAGTCGAAACAATATCAAAACGATGCATGGCAAAACAAAAAGAATGTTTCAAACGGACGGAACCGACTCGGTGTTTTGAATTTTCCGCCTTGGGCGTTCATTTAGGTTTGTTTCGGATTTCGTGCTGCGAATTTCGGAGTTGCTTCATTAGTTCTTTGGCGGCGAGGAACCAGGACGGCGGGACTACAATCATGAGTTGAGCCTCGATTCACTGCGGCAGCTGGCCGCCCGTGAATTCGCGCAGCAGCCGTGAATTGGGAGCATGAATCGCCATTCGACAGACGCAAAAGCAAGCCAGTCCGGCACCGCCGCACTGCGCTTCGACCTGATCGCCGGCCTGACGGCCGCGGCGGTTGTGCTGCCGAAAGCGATGGCCTACGCGACGGTTGCCGGCCTGCCGGTTGCGGTCGGCCTGTATACCGCGTTCGTCCCCATGTTGATCTACGCGCTGCTCGGCTCGTCGCGCGTGCTCAGCGTCAGCTCCACCACCACGCTCGGCGATCCTGGCCGGCACGCAGCTCGGTCTGGCCGTGCCGGACGGCGACCCGGCGAAGCTCGTCACGGCGACGGCCACCTTGACCGCGCTGGTCGGCGCGATGCTGCTCCTTGCGAGACTGATGCGTCTGGGGTTTGTCGCCAACTTCATTTCCGTGCCGGTGCTGACGGGCTTCAAAGCGGGGGTCGGCCTCGTGATCGTCCTGGACCAGGTGCCCAAGCTGCTGGGAATCCACATCGACAAGCAAGGCTTCTTCCGCGACCTGCTTAGTGTCGTGCATCACGTCCCCGAGACCTCGCTCCTGACGTTTGCGGTCGCCACTGCGACCATGCTCGTGCTGATCGGCATGGAGCGACTCTTGCCGCATTCTCCGGCGCCGTTGGTTGCCGTCGGGCGGCGGCATCGCCGCGGCATGGCTCTTCGGGCTACAGGCACTCGGCGTCTCGACGGTCGGCTTGATCCCGCAGGGGTTGCCGTCGCTCACGATGCCGGATCTTGCGCTGATCGAGCAATTGCTGCCAGGCGCGCTCGGCATTGCGCTGATGAGCTTCACCGAATCGATTGCGGCGGGTCGCGCCTTTGCCTGCCCTGACGATCCGCCCATCGATGCGAATCGCGAGCTGATTGCCACGGGGGCGGCCAACCTGGGCGGCGCGTTGCTCGGTGCCATGCCGGCCGGCGGCGGCACCTCGCAGACTGCGGTCGTCCGCGCTGCGGGAGGTCGATCGCAGAAGGCGTCGCTGGTCACGGCGGGCAGCGCGGCGGCGACTATGCTGCTGCTCGCGCCGCTGTTGGGTTTGCTGCCGAATGCTACTCTCGCCGCCGTCGTCATCGTCTACTCGGTCGGACTGATCCAACCGGTGGAATTCCTTGCCATCCGCAAAGTGCGCACGATGGAGTTTCGCTGGGCGGTCATCGCTGCGCTCGGCGTCCTGATATTCGGCACGCTGAAAGGCATCGTGGTGGCGATCATCGTGTCGCTGATCGGGTTGGCCAGCCAGACCGCCTACCCGCGCGTGTCCGTCATCGGCCGAAAGCGCGGCGCGGACGTGCTGCGACCGCTGTCGCCCGAGCACCCGGACGACGAGACCTTCGAGGGCCTGCTGATTGTGCGGCCGGAGGGACGCCTGTTCTTCGTCAACGCGCAGTATGTGACGGAACAGATCCGCGCACTGGTAGCGCAGCACAAGCCGCGCGTGCTGGCGATAGACATGAGCCGGGTACCCGATATCGAATACTCCGCACTGCAAATGATGCTAGAGAGCGAGAAGCGCGCGGCCGAACGGGGCGCGGTTGTCTGGCTGGTGGGGCTCAATCCCGGCGCGCTCGAGGTTGCCCGAAAATCCGGGCTGTACGAGCGACTCGGCCGCGAGCGCATGCTGTTCAACGCCCGCGCGGCGATCGAACACTACCAGGCGCTTCAGGGGAAGGCGGGCGGCACGTCATCCGCGTGCATAACGCTACTGGGAACGTTATGAAAACAGTCATTCCTCGCCCGCTGCCGGCAGCGTAGCGCTCGTGGTGGCGATCGTTCTAATGCTGCGCATGTCGATTGGTGCGGCCGCGCAGTTTAGCGAAGCTGCGCGATAACGGATGGCGGGTTTTTGTGTTCCGCCGAAAATCACGCCGACGTTCGCGATCTTTTCGCGAAGGGATTTGGCCGGTAAAGTTGACTGTATCAGAGAGATGCTAACATCCGTGCTTGCATCTCCAACGAGCTTACTGATGGCTATTTCCTGCTATTGAGAAACCGCGCTTGTTGATTTGGCTTTTTGAAGAATACGCATCGCTCTGTTTCTCGATATATTTAACTTTTCGGCTGCTTCCCGAGGAACGAAGCATGGCATGCTTATGCCGTCAAAATAATGAATCAAGCGATAGCTGCGCCACGACGCCGAGGAGAAAAGCAGGGTTTGTAATCGAAACTTAATGTGCTGCGCGCTTGCTGGTTCACCCGTGTTCATCTAACCAAAAACTAAGCAAAAATCGCCGATCAATTGATCAACTGTGAGCGTATTGGACTAAGGTCCAATAGAGCGTCTTGGAACCGCGTGTTAGGCAAACGTCGAGGGAGAAGGGACTAGTGAGTTTCGGGTTTCGGGTTTACGGAGCAGCACTGATGTGGATCTGAAACTCACCTCGACAGCAGGATCCGAAAACCCGACACCGGAACCCGAAACCTTGACGCCTTTGGAGGACCTATGGAACTCAGAGCCGGCAATAAGTTTGAGGATGCATCGAGCAAGCGCAACGGCCATGAAACGATTCGCTCCGGGCTGGGAGCGGATGCCATCGCGGAGGCGATGATCGATAACTTGCATTATTTGCAAGCCAAGCTGACGCTGGACGCAACGCGCAACGACTGGTACATGGCCCTGGCGTATACGGTTCGCGACCGTATGCTGGATCGCTATATCCAGATGATCGAAGCGATCATCGACGCGAACACACCCGTTAAGGCCGTGGCTTATCTCTCCGCTGAATTTTTGACCGGGCCGCATCTGGGCAACAGCCTGATCAATCTGGGTATCTGGCAAGCGACGCAGGAAGCGGTATCCAAAGTTGGACAAAATCTGACTGATCTTTTGGAACAGGAGGAAGAGCCCGGCTTAGGCAATGGCGGGCTCGGCCGCCTGGCCGCATGCTATATGGACTCTCTGGCGACGCTCAAAGTTCCGGCCATCGGCTACGGCATCCGCTATGAATTCGGCATTTTCGATCAGACGATTCGCGATGGCTGGCAGGTCGAACTCACCGACAAGTGGCTGCGCTTTGGCAACCCTTGGGAGATCGTGCGTTCGGAAATCAACTTCGAAGTGAAATTCGGCGGGCGCGTCGAGCACTATAACGATGAGCAGGGCCGCTATCGGTCACGGTGGGTGCCGGAGAAGGTCGTCAAGGGGGTCGCCTACGACACTCCGGTGCCCGGCTATCAGGTGCCGAGCACAAACCTGCTGCGACTTTGGAAGGCGGAAGCCGCCGAATCGTTTGACTTCGAAGCGTTCAACGTCGGCGATTACTACGGCGCGGTGGACGAGAAGATCGTATCGGAAACGATCTCCAAAGTTCTCTATCCCAACGATGAGCCAGAAGCGGGCAAGCGACTGCGGCTTGCGCAGCAGTATTTTTTCGTATCCTGCTCGCTCCAGGACATGATCCGCCTGCATTTAATGCGCGGCAAGAAGTTGGATGAGTTCCACCTCTGTTGGGCCGCGCAATTGAACGACACCCATCCGTCTATCGCCGTCGCCGAACTCATGCGGCTTCTGGTCGACGAGCACTTGATGGATTGGGATCAAGCCTGGGCGATCACGCAAAAGACTTGCGGCTACACGAACCACACGCTCCTGTCGGAGGCGCTGGAAAAATGGCCGCTCGCGCTTTTCGAGAAGTTCTTGCCGCGTCACCTGGAGATCATTTTTGAGATCAACCGCCGCTTCCTCGACGAATTGCGGCTGCGTTACCCCGGCGATGATCAGCTTCTTGGGCGCTTATCGCTGATCGATGAAGCCGGGGAAAGATATGTGCGCATGGCGCATCTTGCCAGCGTCGGCAGTCACGCGATCAACGGAGTCGCGGCGCTCCATACCGAGCTCCTCAAACAGACCGTGCTGCGCGACTTTTACGCCGTGGCGCCGGAAAAGTTCCTTAACGTGACCAATGGCGTGACGCCGCGGCGCTGGATCGTGCTGAGCAATCCCAAGTTGAGCGCGCTGATCACTAGTAAGATCGGCGACCGATGGATATCGGATCTGGAAGAAGAACTGGCGCGTATCGAGCCGTTCGCCGTAGATCCCGGTTTTCAGCGAGAGTGGCAAGCGGTCAAAGCCGACAACAAGCGAGCCTTGGCCGGCTTCATCAAGGAGCGCACCGGCATCATTGTGGATCCGCAGATCGCTCTTCGACATCCAGGTGAAGCGGCTGCACGAGTACAAGCGCCAGCACCTGAACGTGCTTTACATCGATTACACTTTATAACCAGCTCAAGCGCGACTCGGGCGCGGCTGCTACAGCACCGCGCACCGTGATCTTCGGCGGCAAAGCTGCTCCCGGATACCGCATGGCCAAACTGATCATCAAGCTGATCAACTCGGTCGCTGCGGTCGTCAATCAAGATCCAAACGTTTCGGAGGTGCTCAAGGTGGTTTTTATGCCGGACTTCAATGTCAAGAACGGCCATCGCGTCTATCCCGCGGCCGATCTTTCAGAACAGATCTCCACGGCAGGGAAAGAGGCCTCCGGCACAGGCAATATGAAATTTGCGATGAACGGGGCGCTGACGATCGGCACGTTGGACGGAGCCAATATCGAGATTCGCGACGCCGTCGGCCAGGAGAATTTCTTTTTGTTCGGCTTGACGGCGGAAGAAGTCGCCAAGCGAAAGGCCGACGGCTACAGCCCGCGTGCTATTTACGACGCCAACCCGGCTCTGCGCGAGGCCATCGACCTGATAGGTTCAGGATTTTTCTCCAACGGTGATCGCGAGCTTTTTCGCCCGCTCCTGGAATCGCTGCTCAATCGCGATGACTACCTGCTTTTCGCCGATTATCAGGCTTACGTCGACTGCCAGCAGCGAGTCAGCGAGGCTTACCACGATCAGAACAACTGGACGCGCATGTCGATCCTCAACAGTGCGCGAGTCGGCCGGTTCTCTTCGGATCGCTCGATCCGGGAGTATTGCCGCGACATCTGGAACGTAACACCGTTGTCAATAGAGCCAGAGTCGGTGCGCGCGCGCCAGATGCACCGGGTGCGGAAATCAGCCCCAGTACTTGAGTAGTCGCAGCGCAATCAAGGCGGAGAGTGTGTTCACGACAAAGGTCACGAAGGACATGAAGGAGGAAAAATTTGTCAAGGATTCGCATTCTCTATTATCCCATCTTCGTTCACTTCGTTCGCTGTGAAGGGATTTAGCATCATCAATGAACCGCTGTGTTGTGAAGAAAGGCGCAAGCGCGCCGCTCGGGGCCACGGTCTATCCCGAGGGCGTCAACTTCAGCGTCTTTTCGAAAAACGCCACGTCCATTGAGCTGTTGTTATTCGACGATCAGAACGCCGCAGAGCCGGCCAAGGTCATCTCTCTCGATCCTCACCGGCAGCGGACCTATCACTACTGGCATGTCTTCGTCGCGGACCTCACGCCGGGGCAGATTTATGCCTACCACGCCTATGGGCCGTTCGCTCCGGAACACGGTTTTCGGTTCGATGGCGAGAAGGTGCTTTTGGACCCGTATGGCCTCGCCGTAGCGGTTCCCGAAGGCTACAACCGCAGAGCCGCCAGCCGGCCTGGCAAGAACGCGGCGGTGGCGATGAAAAACGTCGTGGCGGATCCCAACCAGTATGACTGGGAAGGGGACCTGCCGCTCCGGCGGCCGTTCGCCGAGACGGTGATCTACGAGCTTCATGTACGGGGGTTTACCTGTCATCCGAGCTCGGGCGTCGCGACCACAAACCGCGGCACTTATGCAGGATTGATGGAAAAAATTCCCTACCTCAAAGATCTGGGCATCACCGCCGTCGAGCTTTTGCCGGTTTTCCAGTTCGATCCTCAGGATGCGCCACGGGGCCGCGTTAACTACTGGGGTTACCAGCCAGTGTCATTTTTCGCGCCGCATCAGGCGTACAGTTCGCGCAAAGAGCCGCTCGGCGTGCTCGATGAATTTCGCGACATGGTCAAGGCGCTACACCGCGCGGGAATTGAAGTCGTTCTCGATGTGGTCTTCAACCACACCACCGAAGGCGGCCTGGATGGACCTAACTTGAGCTATCGCGGCCTCGCCAACGACTTCTACTACATCCTCGAGAAGGACAAATCGCGTTATGCCGACTACACCGGTTGCGGCAACACGCTGAACGCCAACCAGCCTATCGTGCGCCGCCTGATTCAGGATAGTTTGCGCTATTGGGTGACGCACATGCATGTCGACGGCTTTCGCTTTGATCTCGCGTCGATCCTGTCGCGCGACGAGAGCGGTTATCCGTTGCCCAACCCGCCGGTGCTCTGGGATATCGAATCCGATCCGCTATTGGCCGGCACCAAGCTGATTGCGGAAGCGTGGGATGCCGCTGGACTCTATCAAGTCGGAACCTTCGTTGGCGACACTTGGCAAGAGTGGAACGGCCGATTCCGCGACGATGTGCGGCGTTTTTTGCGGGGCGATAACGGCTCCGTGTCTGGCGTGGCCACCCGGCTGCTGGGCAGTCCCGACATTTACGGTCATGAGGAACGCGAGGCCGAGCAGAGCATCAATTTTATAACCTGCCATGACGGCTTTACTCTCAATGATCTGGTCTCTTACAACCACAAACACAACGAGGCCAACGGCGAGAACAATCGCGACGGTTCGGATGACAACCTGAGCTGGAACTGTGGCGCTGAGGGGCCGACTGACGATGCGACCATCGAGGCGCTGCGCAACCGGCAGGTAAAGAATTTTTTCGCGTTGGAATTGCTGGCGGCCGGCACGCCGATGTTGCTGATGGGCGACGAGGTGCGGCGTACGCAGTGCGGCAACAACAACGCTTATTGCCAAGACGGCGATATCAGTTGGTTTGACTGGAGCTTGCTGGAGCGGCACGCCGACGTCCACCGTTTCGTAAAAGCGCTCAACGCGTTTCGCCAGCGCCGCGATATGGTGGCGGAAGGAGACAAGCTAAGCCTGAACCAACTCTTACAGCGGGCGAAAATCGAGTGGCACGGGATGGCGCTCAACCGCCCGGACTGGAGCGAGCACTCGCACTCTCTGGCGTTCACCTTCCGTAGCCTGCGCACTCGTTTTCTCCTCCACGGGATGCTCAACGCCTATTGGGAACCTTTGACTTTCGAGCTACCGCCCGTCCCCGCGGAAAGCCAGCAGCGCTGGCGACGCTGCATCGACACTGGGCGTGCATCACCGGATGACATCTACCCATGGGAAAAGGCGCCTTTAGTGGCTGAGACAGCCTATGTCGTGCAGCCGCGCTCTGTAGTTCTTCTCTCGCTCGCGCTTCAAGCGGACGGGCAAAGCGTTACGCAAGCGAGGTGATCCAATGATTATCCATCCTCTTGCCGGTAAGTCCGCTCCGCAGGAGCTTCTGATCGATATCGAAAAGCGTCCAGGAGGAAAAGCAAGCAGTCATCAGCAAAGCCCTGGCAGGGTGATGAGATGAAGCCCTTCGTATCTATCTTTGCATCCAGGTGATCAGGAGAGATGATTATGCCGACCCAATTAGTTTGTCTCATCCGGCATGGCGAGACCGAGTGGAGTTTAAGCGGGCAACACACCGGCGTCACCGATATTCCACTCACAGAGAATGGGCGAAAGGTGGCCAAACTGCTGGCGCCGGTATTAGCCAAGGAGAGCTTCGCGCTGGTCCTGATGAGCCCGCTCGGGCGCGCTCGGGAGACTTGCGAGCTAGCCGGTCTCGGTGACCGCGCTGAGATCGATCGCGATCTGATGGAGTGGAACTATGGTGAATACGAAGGGCTAACCCCGAAGCAGATACATGCGCGGGCGCCACGGATGGATGCTTTTTAGCGATGGTTGCCCTGGCGGCGAAACCCCTGAGCAGGTTGGGGCCAGAGTCGACCGTGTGATCGCAAGGGTGCGCGCAGTCGAAGGTCATGTCGCCCTTTTTGCGCACGGCCATATCTTCAGAGTCTTTGCGGCTCGGTGGCTCGGACTTCCGGCGACGGCAGGATGTCAATTCCTTCTCGATACGGCGACGCTAAACGTCCTGAGCTACTACCGCGGAATCCCGGCGGTGAAGCGGTGGAATGTCCCGATCCTGCAATAGGGGAAAAACAGGAAGAGAACGAAAGAAAGAAGTTAAGCAAAATTTTCACCACGAAGGACGCCGGAAGATCACGAAGTCAAGAATACACAATCCGAACCCTTCATGTCCTTCGTGACTCTTCGTGGTGAACAAGATGAGAGCAGAGAGAGCTGAGGAAGTCTCGGAGAATTGCTCGGCGACAATAACAAGGAGGTTATATGACGACCAACGACTTGGTAACTACCGCGCAGGCTCTCGTTGCCGGCGGAAAAGGCATACTGGCGGCCGACGAAACAGTTCCGACCGTGACGAGGCGCCTCGACGCGCTCAAAATCGAATCGACATCCGGATAGCCGTCGCGCCTACCGCGAGATGTTTTTCACCACACCCGGGATCGCCGAATTCATCAGCGGCGTCATCATGCAAGATGAGACGATTCGGCAGAGGAACTCGAAGGGAACAGCGCTGGCCGATCTGCTCGCGCAACAGGGGATCATACCGGGCATCAAGGTCGATAACGGAGCGAAACCGCTCGCCGGCTCGCCCGGAGAAAATATCACTGAAGGACTCGACGGGCTGCGCGAGCGCCTTAAGGAGTACCACGAAATGGGCGCGCGCTTCGCCAAATGGCGGGCGGTGATCGCCGTAAACGAAACGCTGCCGAGCGCGACCTGCGTGCACGTCAACGCGCACGCGCTCGCTCGATATGCCGTCCTCTGCCAGGAGCAGGGCGTGGTGCCGATCGTCGAGCCCGAAGTGCTGATGGACGGATCGCACACGCATCGAACGTTGTGAAGAAGTGACGGCCAACGTCCTGCACGCCGTTTTCAACGCGCTGTTTGATCAGAAGGTCTCTCTCGAAGGCATGTTGCTCAAGCCCAACATGATCATCTCGGGTATGAAGTGCACCAAGCAGGCTTCCGTCAAAGAAGTAGCGCTCGCCACAGTGCGTTGTCTCAGCCGGCATGTGCCGGCCGCGGTTCCCGGGATCGTTTTCTTATCCGGCGGCCAGAATCACCTCGTCGCCACAGCGCATCTCAGCGCGATCAATCAGCTCGACGGGCCAAAGCCCTGGAAGCTCAGTTTTTCCTACGGCCGCGCATTGCAGGACGAAGCGCTCAAAGCATGGCAGGGAAAAAATGAAAACCTCACAGCAGGCCAGCGGGCGTTCTATCATCGCGCCAAGTGCGACAGCGCGGCGGCCCTGGGCAAGTATACCAGTGCCATGGAAGCCGAATCAGTCGCAGCTTGAAAGAAGAACGTAACCACGAGATGACACGAAGGCACGAGAAGAAAGAAAGAATCGGGCGCGGCAACGCCGCAAACCGAAGCAGGAGAAGGAGTTTTACCATGAACGAACGAACGCACGAAGTCGAAGAGCATGCCAGGCCAGCCACACGGCAGCCTAAAGCACAAAAGATGAATGGTGAAGTGCAAAATCCATTAACCGATAAAGAGCTGGAACTGATGAACGCCTATTGGCGGGCCTGCAACTACCTATCGGTCGGCATGATCTACCTCAAGGACAACCCGCTGCTCAAGGAGCCCTTGAAGACCGAACACGTGAAGCACCGACTGCTCGGCCACTGGGGCGCGAGCCCGGCGCTGTCGTTCGTCTGGTTGCATCTCAACCGGATGATCGTCAAGCACGACCTCGACGTGATATTCGTGGCCGGGCCGGGCCACGGCGCGCCGGGAGTATTGGGGCCCGCTTATCTCGAAGGCACTTACTCAGAGATCTATCCGGACAAGAGCGAAGACGCGGAAGGGATGCAGAAGTTCTTCAAGCAGTTCTCCTTCCCCGGTCATATCGGCAGCCACGTTACTCCGGAAACCCCCGGCTCCATCCACGAAGGCGGCGAGCTCGGCTACAGTCTCTCGCACGCCTACGGCATGGCGCTCGACAACCCCGATCTGATCGTCGCCTGCGTCGTGGGTGACGGCGAGGCGGAGACCGGACCGCTCGCGACCGCGTGGCATTCCAACAAGTTCATCAACCCGGTGCGCGATGGCGCCGTGCTGCCGATCCTGAACTTGAACGGCTACAAGATCGCCAACCCAACGATCCTTTCACGGATCAGCCACGAAGAGTTGGAAGCGCTGTTTGTCGGCTACGGCTACAAGCCCTATTTCGTCGAAGGGAGTGATCCGACGGCAGATGCATCAAAAGATGGCCGCCACGTTGGAAGAGACCATCGGCGAGATCCGCGCCCAGCAGAAAACGGCGCGCGAATCGAACAACCCCTTCCGGCCGCGCTGGCCCATGATCGTGCTGCGTTCACCCAAAGGTTGGACCGGGCCGAAGGAGATCAGGGGACACAAGGTGGAAGGCTTCTGGCGCTCGCACCAGGTGCCGTTTGCCGATGTGCGCGACAATCCGGCGAACCTAAAACTTCTGGAAGATTGGATGCGCAGCTACAAGCCCGAGGAGCTGTTCGATGCGAACGGCAAGCTCGTGCCGGAGCTCAAGGCGCTGGCGCCCAAGGGCAACCGGCGCATGAGCGCCAATCCCGCATGCCAACGGCGGGCTGCTGCGCAAGGAACTTAAGCTTCCCGACTTCCGCAAATACGCCGTCGAAGTGCCAGCTCGAGGGGCAGTGCAATACGAGAATACCAAACCTCTGGGCGAATTCTTGCGCGATGTGATGAAAGAGAACATGACCAGCTTCCGCGTCTTCGGCCCGGACGAGACCGCCTCTAACCGGCTCCAGGCGATTTACGAAGTAAGCAAAAAAACCTGGATGGCGGACATGCTTCCGGAGGACGCCGATGGCGGCGAGCTCTCACGCGATGGGCGCGTCATGGAGATGCTTTCCGAGCACACCCTACTCGGCTGGCTGGAGGGATATCTGCTAACCGGCCGGCATGGCTTTTTCCACACCTATGAAGCTTTTGCCCACGTCATCGATTCGATGTTCAACCAGCACGCCAAGTGGCTGGACATCTCTAAGAACCACGTGCCGTGGCGCGCCTCGGTCGCTTCCGAGAACATCCTGCTGTCGTCCACGGTCTGGCGTCAGGATCACAACGGCTTTTCGCATCAGGATCCCGGGTTCATCGATTTAGTTACCAACAAGGGCCCGATCGGTCACACGGATCTATCTGCCGCCCGACGCCAACACCTTGTTGTCGGTCGCGGATCATTGTCTGCGTTCGACCGACTACATCAACGTCATCGTGGCCGACAAGCAGAAGCACCTGCAGTTCACCACCATCGACGAGGCGGTCGTGCACTGCGCCAAGGGCATCGGCATTTGGACGCGGGCGAGCACTGACGCGGGCGAGGAGCCGGATGTGGTTTTGGCCTCCTGCGGCGACGTTGCCACCATGGAGGCGTTGGCCGCAGCCGCGATCTTGCGAGAGCGGGCGCCGGATCTGAAGCTTCGCTTCGTCAACGTGGTGGATCTGTTCAAGCTGCAGCCGGCATCCGAGCATCCGCACGGCTCGACGGAGCGCGAGTTCGACAGCCTGTTCACCACCGACAAGCCGATCATCTTTAACTTCCACGGCTATCCCTGGCTGATCCACAAGCTCTCCTACCGTTTCAAGGGACACGACAACATGCACGTGCGCGGCTACAAAGAGAAGGGCAACATCAACACGCCGCTAGAGCTGGCGATGCTGAACGAAACCTCCCGTTTCCATCTGGTGATCGACGTGATCGATCGGGTGCCGAAGCTGCGCACGAAGGCGGCGCATCTAAAGGAGGAGATGAAGAACGAGATCATCGAAAATCTGCGCTACGCGCACGAGCAGGGCACGGACCGGGCGGAGCTCGCCAACTGGACGTGGCCGTACTAGGAATTAAACAGCCGTTCAACTCGTTCAAAAAGAGCAAACCGTTCAAT
Organism: uncultured delta proteobacterium; assembly: GCA_963801935.1. GTDB lineage: Bacteria > Desulfobacterota > Binatia > UBA9968 > UBA9968 > DATACQ01. The sequence goes on along the minus strand of CAWDHA010000010.1, from coordinate 162,280 downwards.
CCCCTCCTTCATCCTCCCTCGCGTCCTTCGACAAGCTCAGGATGCGCGGACCGGGAAAGATGCAGGAGGGAGCTTGAACCGTGAGTTACCGCTTGGCTGTCCGGCATACTGCAAGCACTAGTGAGTGACAATGTCCGACGCGTTCCTCGTTCTGAACGCAGGCTCATCGAGCCTGAAGTTTTCTGTCTTCCTAGCTGAGGATCCGCTGCGGCCGTTGTTGCGCGGTCAGCTCGAAGGGCTGCTGACTCAGCCGCGTTTCGTTGCGCGTAAGTGGCACTACCGTCGTCGGGCGAAAAGGAGTGGCCGTCCGGCACCAAGCTCGGACATCAGGGCGCGATCGAGTTTCTTTTCGCGTGGGGTAGGGAAGGTGCGCTAGACGGGCACCGCATTATCGCGGCAGGGCATCGTGTTGTGCACGGCGGCATGAAGTTCACTGCGCCGGTGCTCATCGACGCGGAAACGTTGGCCGAACTGGAGGCTCTCGTCCCATTGGCTCCTTTGCACCAACCCCACAACGTGGCTGCAATCAAAGCGGTGGCGCAGTTGGCGCCGACTTTGCCCCAGGTTGCATGCTTCGATACCGCTTTTCACCATACGCAGCCAAAGGTCGCTCAGGCCTTCGCCTTACCGCGTCGCTATGCTGAAGAAGGCGTGCAGCGCTACGGCTTTCACGGTCTATCTTATGAATACATCGCCTCGGTGCTGCCAACACTGGATCGTCGCGCCGCCGATGGGCGCACCGTGATAGCGCATCTGGGCAACGGCGCCAGCATGTGTGCAATGAGCAATGGCCGGAGCGTTACGACGACCATGAGTTTTACGGCGTTGGATGGACTCATGATGGGCACGCGCTGCGGCGCAATTGATCCCGGTGTGCTCCTTTACTTGATCGATCGGCACAGCATGGACGCGCGGTCTCTGGAGCAGCTTCTTTATCAACAGTCAGGCTTGCTCGGTGTCTCCGGGATTTCGAGCGACATGCGCGAGCTGCTTACGAGTTCGGATCCTTGCGCCGCCGAGGCGCTGGATCTGTTCGTCTACCGGATTAGCCGAGAGCTGGGATCGCTGGCGGCGGCGCTGAACGGGGTCGATGCAGTGGTATTCACCGGAGGCATCGGTGAAAACGCAGTCTCGATCCGCAGCCGCGTCTGCAGGGACGCGCGTTGGCTTGGGCTGGAACTCGATGAGGAAGCCAACGAAAACGGCGGCCCCTGCATTAGCCGGACGGACAGCCGCGTGTCGGCATGGGTGATACCGACGAATGAAGAACTAATGATCGCAATGCACACCCGGCGTGTGCTCGCTGCCGGGAAGTGATTTTTTTTCACCACAGAAGCATAGAGTTCGCAGAATTCAGAGCTTTTTTGGATCAAGAAGTCTTTTTCTCCGCGTCCTCGGCGGTGAGTCGCGGCTATGCTGTACAGACGGCAGGAAAACTTGTGAGAGCCATGATGGATTATAAACATACTAACAAAATAGATGAATTGTGCGTTAACACTATACGCACGCTGGCGATGGATGCGGTGCAACAGGCCAACTCCGGCCATCCCGGGACGCCGATGGCGCTGGCTCCGGTGGTTTATTGTTTGTGGCAACGCTTGTTGCGCTTCGATCCGAACCATCCGATTTGGCCCAACCGAGATCGATTTGTCTTGTCCGTTGGCCATGCATCCATGCTGCTGTACGCCATGCTTCACCTGACGGGTGTCAAAGCGGTTAACCCGAAGTACGAAACGCTCGGGCATTTATCGGTGGAGCTGGACGACATCAAGCGTTTTCGCCAGCTCGAAAGCAAATGCCCCGGGCATCCTGAATACCGTTGGACTTCGGGCGTTGAGACCACCACGGGTCCCTTGGGACAGGGCGTGGCGACAAGCGTCGGCATGGCCATTGCCGAGCGCTGGCTGGCGAGCTATTTCAATCGTCCGGGATTCGAGCTGTTCGATTATGACGTTTACGCGTTGTGCGGCGACGGCTGCATGATGGAAGGAATCTCCGGCGAGGCCGCTTCGTTGGCCGGTCACCTGAAGCTCAGCAATCTCTGTTGGATTTACGACAACAACCGCATCACCATCGAGGGAAACACGGCTTTGGCGTACAGCGATGACGTGGCGACGCGCTTTATCGGCTACGGCTGGAACGTCACGCGGGTCGGCGACGCCAACGATCTGGAGATGCTCGAGCGCGCCTTTGATACGTTCAAAAATACGACCGATCGACCGACTCTAATTATCGTCGATAGCCATATCGCCTACGGCGCGCCCAACAAACAAGATACCAGCGCGGCCCACGGCGAACCATTAGGTAAAGAAGAAATCAAGCTGGCCAAGCGCCATTACGGCTGGCCGGAGGATGCGCAATTCCTTGTCCCCGACGATGTCCGCGCGCATTTTCGAGCCGGGATCGGCGCGCGCGGCCAGGCGCTGCACGAGGCCTGGTGGAGCAAGTTCGAAGCGTACAAGCGCGAGTATCCAGAGCTCGCCGACCATGGCTATCGCATGTTGCGGCGCGAACTGCCGGAAGGCTGGGATAAGGGATTGCCGGTGTTTCCCGCGGATGGCAAAGGTGTTGCCACCCGCGACGCCTCGGGCCAGGCGTTGAACGCGCTCGCCAACAATATGCCGTGGGTGCTCGGAGGTTCGGCGGATCTCGGGCCCTCATGCAAGACGCGGCTGACATTTTGATGGCGCCGGGGATTTTAACGCTGAGAATCCTGCGGGACGGAATCTTCACTTTGGAATCCGGGAGCACGCCATGAGCGCAATTCTCAACGGTTTGTCGCTTTCGAAGATCAGACCGTTTGGATCGGGATTCTTGATCTTCAGCGATTACGGCCGCGCGGCGATCCGGCTGAGCGCTTTGATGGAAATTCCCGTCATTCACATTTTCACGCACGATTCCATCGGCGTCGGCGAAGACGGGCCCACCCATCAACCGGTAGAACATTTAACCTCGTTGCGTGCTATTCCCGGCTTGATCATTTTGCGGCCGGCGGATGCCGCCGAGACGGTGGAAGCGTGGCGCATGATCATGCCTTTGCGCCATGAGCCGGTGGCACTGATCTTGACGCGGCAAGCCCTGCCCGTTTTAAACCGCGTGAAGTATGGCTCTGCGGAGGGCGTTGCGCGCGGCGCATACATTCTCGCCGATGCCGATGACGGCAAACCCGAAGTCCTGTTGCTCGCCAGTGGCAGCGAAGTCTCGCTGTGCATCGACGCGTACGAGAAGCTTAAGACCGACGGCATCAAAGCGCGCGTCGTGAGCATGCCCTCGTGGGAGCTCTTCGAGCAGTATTGCCGCGAGCATCCCGAGTATCGCGATGAGGTGTTGCCGGAGGCGGTGGACGCGCGGGTGTCAGTGGAACAAGCGTCGACCCTGGGGTGGCCCCGCTATGTCGGACGGCACGGCCAGAGCATCGGCATGGAGACTTTCGGGGCGTCGGCACCGCTCAAGGAATTGCAGAAGAAGTTCGGCTTTACCCCCGAGAACATCATCATGGTAGCCAAGGAGCAGATTGCTAAGGCGAGGTGATCTATGCGACATCCCATCACTCGAGACTCGTTATGAAGCCGTTCTGTTCGACATGGATGGCGTGATCACCGACACCGTGAGCATTCACGCAACCTGTTGGAAAACAATGTTCGACAAATTTTTGCACAATTGGGCCACTCGAAACGCCATGCCGTTCCGTTCCTTCGATGTCGTCATCGACTATAAACTTCACGTGGATGGAAAGCCGAGATACCAAGGGGTGCGCGATTTCCTCGACTCCCGCAGCATCGTCTTGCCTGACGGAACACCGGATGACCTCCCGACCGCTGAAACCGTCTGCGGTCTGGGAAATCGAAAGAACGAATTGGTTAATGACCTACTCGCGTCGACCGGCGTCGAAGCTTATGCAGGTACGGTTGCCTTCCTCAAATTCCTGCGACGGATCGGCATCAAAACCGCGGTGGTAACCTCGAGTCAGAACTGCCAAGCGGTCCTGCAAGCGGCAAAAGTTGACGATCTTTTCGATGCGCGCGTCGATGGTGATGTGCTGGTCGAGCAAGGTCTTGCCGGTAAGCCGGCGCCCGATTCCTTTTTGAAGGCTGCCGAGATGCTTGGGGTGAGACCGGAGAGTGCCGTGGTAATCGAGGACGCCATTTCTGGTGTCAGAGCGGGTGCGCAAGGCGGATTTGGGCTGGTGATCGGCGTGGCTCGGAAAGGCAACGCGGAAGAGTTGAAAGCGCATGGCGCACAGGTGGTGGTCGATGATCTGGCTGAGCTTCTCCCCTAACCGGCTGGAGAAAAAACCTCATATGCCGATTGCCCTAAGCATCGTCGAACGATGCGCTCGATCGCCTCGCCGAATCGTGCTCGTTACTCGTGCTTGAACGAACACGAACCACGAAACCAGGAGCACGAATCACGAAAACTCCGCGCCTTGTGTGTGAGATTCTTTGAGCAGTCTGCAAACAGAGTTTTTCAGTACCTGCTGGTGTAAGTATTTGATGAGATAACCACAATGATTCATCACGAACGTCTCAAGCCGCCGCCTCAGGATTATACGCCGGACGAGTGGAACCTGATTGAAAAGAATTTTCACCCCGAATTTATCGCACAGACGGAAGCCCTCTTTGCCTTAGGCAACGGTTATTTCGGCATGCGCGGAGCCCCTGAAGAGGCAGGCCCCTGCGTGCAGAACGGCACGTTTGTAAACGGGTTTTATGAAACGTGGCCGATTGTCTACGGCGAAGAAGCCTATGGTTTCGCCCGGACGGGCCAGACCATGCTGAACGTGACGGATAGCAAGATCATCCGGCTGTTCGTGGATGATGAGCCCTTCGACTTAGCCAGTGCCAATCTTCGCCATTATGAGCGGCGCCTGAACATGAAGTCTGGCACCCTCGATCGAGAGGTTCTTTGGGAAACCCCGTCAGGCAAGCAGGTGCGCATCAAGTCCCGGCGCCTGATTTCGTTTCGACAGCGCCATGTGGCGGCAATCTCATATGAAGTGACCGTGCTGAATGCCGAGGCGCCATTAGTAATTTCGTCGGAGATGCTGGTGCAGCAACCGGGAGTAAAAAAGGGCGAAGATGATCCGCGCCAGGCGAAGATCTTCTCCGGAAAGGTACTCCAGCACCGCGTGAGCTACGCGCAGGATCGCCGTATCGTTCTCGCCCACGGAACTGAGCGAACCCAGATGGTACTGGCTTGCGCGATTGAGCATGATTTTCACAGCGATTGTCCACATTCCTACAAGACCGGTCACACCGAGGATTTTGGTCAGGTCGTTTTCACGATTGCCGCTCAACCGGAACACCCCATCCATCTCAACAAATACATCGCGTATCACACTTCAAAAAGCGCAACGCCCGATGCGCTGTGCCGCCGGGCGGAGTGGACGCTGGATCGAATTGGGGGTCAAGGCTTTAGCAAACTGTTGGCCGAGCAAGAACAATTTATGGAGGAGTTTTGGCAGCGGAGCGACATACGGATAAGTAATATCAGCGCCGAAAGGACGAGGCTCACGACCGTCGAAGTGCAGCAAGCGATTCGCGTCAACTTGTTTCACATTCTCCAAGCCTCAGCCAGGGCAGAAAACAGCGGCGTTCCCGCCAAGGGACTGACAGGCCAAGCCTATGAGGGACAGTATTTCTGGGATACGGAAATCTACCTGCTCCCCTTCCTGATCTATACCTCACCGCAGACAGCCAAAAACCTGTTGCACTTCCGTTACCGTATGCTGGACCAGGCACGTACGCGCGCGCGCGAGTTGACCCACCGAGGCGCGCTGTTTCCCTGGCGTACCATCGGCGGAGAGGAAGCCTCGGCCTACTATGCGGCGGGAACCGCTCAGTACCACATCAATGCGGATATCATGTATGCCTTGCGCAAATACGTGAACGCCACCGGGGATGAAGAATTTCTCTTCGAGTGCGGCGCGGAAATGCTGGTGGAGACCGCGCGCCTTTGGTACGACCTAGGATTTTTCTCGGCCCGCAAGGGAGGCAAATTTTGCATCAATGGTGTGACCGGACCCGATGAGTACAACACGGTCGTCAACAACAACACGTACACGAACTTGATGGCGCGAGAGAATTTGCGCTACGCCGCCGAAACGGTCGAGGCGCTTCAGATTAAGAAACCGGAAGTCTTAGAAGCCCTCATCCGAAAGATCGGCCTGGAGCTGGCGGAAGTTGAGGCTTGGAGAAGGGCAGCCGACAACATGTACGTTCCGTTCGATGCCGCGACAGGGATCTATCCCGCAAGATGACAGTTTCCTCGACCGGGAGCCGTGGGACTTCAAAAATATCCCCGAGGACAAGTATCCGCTGCTGCTGTTCTATCACCCACTGAACATCTACCGCCATCAAGTGATCAAGCAGGCCGATGTGATCCTGGCGATGTTCCTGCTCGGCCATGAATTTTCCCTGGAGGCGAAAAAGCGCAACTTTGAGTTCTACGACCCTCTCACGACCGGTGACTCGTCGCTCTCATCCTGTATCGAAGCCATTGTCGCCCTCGAGATCGGCGAGTTCGATAAGGCTGTGAGCTACGCACGGGCGGCCTTGCTCATGGACCTCGCTGACGTTGGCGGCAATGTCAAGGACGGATGTCATATCGCCTCGATGGGCGGTACCTGGATGGTTTTCACATACGGGTTCGGCGGGCTGCGGGACTATGACGGTAGGCTATCCTTCCGACCGCAACGACCACCAGAAGCCCAGTCATCGCTGCAATTCCCATTAATCTATCGCGGCCAGGTTCTGGACGTCCACATCAGTCCGGATTCGACGACCTATACTTTTCGGCAGGGAAAGGAGCTGGTCATTCGTCACGAAGAGGAAGTTATCGCACTGACCCAGGCGAATCCCGCCGTCACCCGGCCGACCGTGAAGCCCTGATGACGGCTTTTTTGAATTTCGAGTTTCGGATTTCCGATTTTGAATAAGGAGTACAACATGCCGGCACAGATCGCACCGCTCGCTGAGCGGCAAGCGTGGAAGGACCTCGCAGCCCATTATCAGAAGATTTGCGACGTGCATCTGCGAAAGCTTTTCGCGGATGATTCCAAACGCGGCGAACGTATGACGGCCGAGGCGGTGGGTCTTTTCCTGGATTACTCGAAAAATCGCATCACCGACGAAACCCTCAAGCTCCTCGTGCGATTGGCGGATGAATCCGGCCTGCGCTCCCGCATCGATGCCATGTTCCGCGGCGAAAAGATCAACATCACGGAAAACAGGGCTGTTTTGCATGTGGCGTTGCGCGCGTCTCGCGGCGCGTCGATTGTTGTTGATGGCGAGAACGTGGTGCCCCAGGTGCACGCTGTGCTCGACAAGATGGCAGACTTCTCCAATCGCGTGCGCAGCGGCTCGTGGAAAGGCCACATCGGCAAACGCATTCGCAACGTGATCAACATCGGCATCGGCGGTTCCGATCTCGGGCCGGTGATGGCCTATGAAGCGTTGAAGCAGTACAGCGAACGGGCCATGACCTTCCGCTTCGTCTCCAACGTTGACGGCACCGACTTCGCTGAAGCGGTCCATGATCTCGACCCAGCGGAAACGCTTTTCATCATTTCTTCGAAGACGTTCACGACGCTTGAGACAATGACTAACGCCCACACGGCGCGCGACTGGTCACTGAGCGCTTTCGGCGGTGAGCAGAAGTCGATTGCTAAGCATTTTGTCGCGGTATCGACGAACGCCGAGGATGTAGCTAAGTTCGGCATCGACACCGCAAACATGTTCGGATTCTGGGATTGGGTTGGCGGGCGCTACTCCATGGGTTCGGCCATCGGTCTCTCCACGATGCTCGCCGTTGGCCCGGAAAATTTTCGGGCCATGTTGGACGGCTTTCACCAGATGGATGAGCACTTCCGGACCGCGCCCTTCGAGCGCAACTTGCCGGTGCTCATGGGTCTTTTGGCAGTCTGGCACAATGATTTCTTCGGCGCAGAGACCGTGGCGGTTCTGCCGTACGAGCAGTACCTGAAGCGCTTCCCGGCCTATCTCCAGCAATTGACGATGGAGAGCAATGGTAAGCACGTGACCATCGACGGCGACAACGTCGCGTGCGATACCGGTCCTGTCTATTGGGGTGAACCGGGAACCAACGGCCAGCATTCGTTCTATCAGTTGATTCATCAAGGGACGAGACTGATCCCCTGTGACTTCATCGGATTTAGCAAGACTCTCAACCCGCTTGGCCGGCACCACGATATGCTCATGGCCAACGTGTTCGCTCAGGCCGAAGCGCTGGCCTTCGGTAAGACGCCCGAGGAAGTCAGAGCTGAAGGCACGCCGGAGTGGCTCGTGCCGCACCGCGTCTTTGAGGGCAATCGCCCATCGAACACGATTCTCGCTGAGCGCCTGACGCCGGAAACACTCGGCAAGCCTCGTTGCTCTCTACGAACACAGCGTCTTAACTCAGGGCGTCATCTGGAACGTTGACCCCTTCGACCAGTGGGGGGTGGAGCTGGGTAAAGTGTTGGCTCAGCGCATTATCCCGGAACTCGAGAGCAAGACAGAGCCCACCCTTGGCCATGATAGCTCTACCAACAACTTGATCCGTCGCTATCGGAAAATGAAGGATGGCACGACATGACGCAGCGCAGGCTTGTGGTCGATCTGTGAATCGCAGATATGAGTTTCGGCTTTCATGTGTCACGCGGTGGCACGATCAACCACTGTTCCTACCCTCTGATATGGACTTGAGTTCGTCATCTATCGAAAAATCTTCAGCGCGTGCCTTCCGGTATCGCTGCCTATTGGACCAAGGTCCAATAGGCAACCTATTTAGTTCTCCATTAATGTTTTTCCGGGGGGAAGTTGAATTTCCTTGTCGTGAGCGAACTGAGAGCTCGTGTGATCGAGCGGCATCGGAGGAGCAAGAGCGATGACAACGAATATTTCGACGGCGCAAAAAGCCAATGCGATCAGCTTGCAAGACGAAGAAGCAGTCAAGCAAGTTCTAGTGAACTCGGTGCTTGGCCTTTGGGATGTTGTCAACAACCTCACACGGCTGAAACCATCCAGGCGCGAGCGCTATCGGGTTACGATCTTCGGTTCCGCGCGGGTGAAGCCGGGAACGTTCGGCTACGAAGAGACCAAACGGGCGGCCGCGGCGCTGGCCGAGATGGGCTGCGATATCATTACCGGCGGCGGGCCGGGATTGATGCAGGCAGCCAACGAGGGCGCCGCGAGCGCGCCGGAGCGCGCGCAGTCGGTCGGGATCCGAGTCGATTTACCGTTCGAACAGGAAGTCAATGCGTTTGTGACCCAGGCCTTCGAACATCGGACCTTTTTTACGCGCCTACACCAGTTCGTCCTCGCCTCTGACGCTTTCATCGTCGCGCCGGGGGGACTCGGCACGGTTCTGGAAACGCTGATGATTTGGCAGCTCATCCAGGTGCGGCATCTTCAAGACACGCCGCTAATTCTAGTCGGAAAAATGTGGCTGGGCCTGGTCGAGTGGGCGCGCAGCTCTATGCTTTCAGTCGACCCGCCGCTGGCTAATTCCGAGGACATGACGATCCCGCGCTGCGCGACGAACGCCGATGAAGCGATTGCGCTCATCGGCCAGCATCATGACGAATGGTTGAAGACTCGGATTGTATAGTGTCTATGAGTAGAAGCTGCCTGCACCCCCCGGCTGCACCCACAGGAAAACACGAATAAATTGGACGAGGTAACCAAATGAAGAACGCAATTGTTGATGTCACTGAGCAAAAACGCTTGAACGAGGCGCGCGAGGCGCAAATCCCCTGGAAGAAATGGGGACCCTACTTGAGCGAGCGACAGTGGGGAACCGTGCGCGAGGACTACAGCGAAAACGGCAATGCCTGGGACTATTTCACCCACGACCAGGCGCGTTCGCGCGCCTACCGTTGGGGCGAAGACGGGCTCGGTGGAGTATGCGACGACAAGCAACGGTTGTGCTTTGCGCTGGCGCTGTGGAACGAGCGCGACCCGATTCTGAAAGAGCGCCTCTTCGGGCTCACCAACAGCGAGGCGAACCACGGCGAGGATGTCAAGGAGTACTACTTTTATCTCGACAGCACGCCGACGCACTCGTACATGAAGTACCTCTACAAGTACCCGCAGCGGGAATATCCCTACCTGGACCTGATCGAGACCAACCGGAGACGGTCGCGGGAGGAGTTCGAGTACGAGCTGCTCGACACCGGTATATTTAACGACGACCGGTACTTTGACGTTTTTGTCGAGTACGCCAAGGAAAGCCCGGAAGACATACTCATTCGTATTACCGTGTCACAATCGTGGGCCTGAAGCGGCCCGGCTTCGACTCTTGCCGACACTGTGGTTCCGCAATACCTGGTCGTGGGGCGAAGACCCTTCGACGAGCTCAGGCAGGCTCCTTCGAAACCATCCTTACGCGAATCGAGGCCAGGCTCCATTCATGCCACGCACCATGAGCTAGGCGAGTACTGGTTGCATTGCGATGGTGGCCCGGATTTGCTGTTCACTGAAAATGAAAGCAATACGCAGCGTCTATTGAATCAGCCCAACACGTCTCCCTATGTCAAAGACGCGTTCCACCAGTACATCATCTCGGGAAGCACCGAGGCGGTGAATCCCGCCAAGACTGGGACCAAGGCGGCTGCCCACTATACGCTCCACGTGCCCGCCGGAGGCAGCAAGACGGTTCGGCTGCGTCTGGCGGCCGCTCAAATAAAAGATGCCTTTGGCGGTTTCGATCGGATATTCAAAAGCCGGATCGCCGACGCCGACGAATTCTACGAACGGATTGCGCCTCACTCGCTGAGCGAAGATCAGCGCCGAGTGCATCGCCAGGCGCTGGCGGGAATGCTGTGGAGCAAACAGTTCTACTACTTCGACCTGGAGCAGTGGCTGCGCGAGCACAAAAGTCACCCGTTGCTCGAGTCGGCGCGCCGCGACGTGCGCAACACCGAGTGGTTCCACATGCTCAATGCCGACGTGATCTCGATGCCGGACAAGTGGGAGTATCCGTGGTATGCGGCCTGGGATCTGGCTTTTCATACGATTGCCCTGTCTCTGGTGGATTTTGATTTTGCTAAAGAGCAGTTGCTGCTGATGCTGCGCAGCCTGTACTTCCACCCGAGCGGGCAGATTCCTGCCTACGAGTGGAACTTCAGCGACGTCAATCCGCCGGTGCACGCCTGGGCTACGCTCTGGCTATACAGCTACGAGCGGCAGCTGGGCCGGGCCGACGTGCGGTTTCTGGAACGCTCGTTTCAGGGCTTGATGCTGAATTTCAACTGGTGGGTCAATCGGAAGGATCCTGCGGGACGCAACGTTTTCGCCGGCGGCTTTCTGGGACTGGACAATATCGGCGTCTTCGACCGCAGCGCGCAGCTGCCGACGGGAGGGTCGCTGGAGCAGGCGGACGGTACCGCCTGGATGGCGTTTTACTGCCAGAACATGTTGGAGATGGCCCTGATACTTTGCGAATACGATCCGATGTACGAAGAGATCGCCTTCAAGTTCCTCCAGCATTTCATGTGGATCGCCTACGCGATGGACCGCCAGGGCGAGCATCACGACGAGATGTGGGATGAGCAGGACGGCTTTTTCTATGATCTTCTCCGGCTGCCCGACGGACAGGCGATGCGCTTGAAAGTTCGCTCTTTGGTGGGGCTGTTGCCGCTGTGCGCTTCGACCGTGATCGAAGCGAGCGATGCCTCGCGCTATCCCAGATTGATGGAGATGATCGCCTTGTTTCGCAAACGCCATCCCGAGTTGATTACCCAGGTCGGGCCGACCGATGCCGGTTTTATCGGCTATAAAGACCGCCGCCTGTTATCGATCCTTAACAAGAAAAAACTCGAGCGTGTGCTCGCTTACATGCTCGACGAGAACGAGTTTCTCGGGCCCCACGGCATACGCTCGCTCTCGCGCTATCACCTGGAGCATCCGTTTGTGTTTCATGTCCAAGGCCAGGAATACAAAGTCCAGTACCTGCCGGCCGAATCGAACACCGGGATGTTCGGCGGCAACTCCAACTGGCGCGGTCCAGTGTGGATGCCGGTCAATGGGCTGATAATCCGGGCGTTGTTAAACCTGTACACCTTCTACGGCGACGAATTCAAAGTTCAATGCCCGACCGGTTCCGGTCAGTACATGACGCTGTTCGAAGTGGCCCAGGAGCTTGTCCGCCGGCTGACCGGCACTTTTCTGCGCGATGCCGACGGACAACGGCCGGTGTACGGCGGTACAGCCAAGTTTCAGAACGATCCGCACTGGCGCGATCTGATTTTGTTTTTCGAATATTTTCACGGCGACAACGGCGCAGGGTTGGGGGCGAGCCACCAGACGGGATGGACCGGCCTGGTCGCGCCCCTGCTAGATTTATTTGGGCGCCTCGATGCTAAGACCCTGCTTGAGACCGAACGCGGGCACGTGTTCGCCCAGCTTGTGAGGGAGCAGGTGGGCGGAGAAAAGACGGGCGAGAAGGAAGCAGGGGCAATGCGCTCTGCGTGAAATCCTGCCCTATTTCAGATCGTACGAATCCATCTGCAAGCTCATCTCCAGGCAAGGCCTGGGAGCACAAGGTAATTAATAGCCACTATAGAAGTGCCGATGTGAATATGAATTGCTGCAACAGAAGGACGCTCAATCTTCTCGTGCTGAGCGTTCTTACACTTTATGGCTGTGACGACCTGGCTATACGCGACACGTCGAGTCTGCTCATTCCCAGCTTTCACCGGTCTGAAATTCTTGGCCTTGTGGCAGGATTTGGAACGACCTTTGCCGGCGTCCCCGACTTACTGGCAATGCTCAAGCGGCGGTCAAGCGCGGGGATGAACCCGAGGATGGCGGGCATCATGGGCGTCTTTCAAATCGCCTGGGTCTACTACGGCTTGTTGATTGTTTCGCGGCCGGTGGTCGTCTGGAACATGATCGGGATAGTGATTAATTTCGTGAACGTCGGCGCGTATCTGTATTTTGTCCGTAAAGCGAGGCTGTAGCCACTGCAATGAAGGCGTCCGACGATGTTATCTACTTGTTCTTCGCCGATAGGGTCTGGAACGAGTAGCAAAGCTTCGAGGAATACCAATCATGGGATCATCAGCCTATCCTTCGCTCTACCAAATCAATACCCGCGTTTGGCTGACCGCAGCTTTCACGGCAACACGGCAAGCGTGTGACCCTGGACGACATTCCTGAGGCCGAGTTGAAGCGCCTTGCCGAGCTGGGTTTTGATTGGCTGTGGTTCCTGAGTGTGTGGCAGACCGGACCGGGGGCGCAGGCGATCTCGCGCGCGAGTCCGGAGTGGCGCAAGGACTTTGAGCAGACGCTGCCGGACTTACGAGAAGAAGACATCGCCGGCTCCGGATTCGCCATCCAAAACTACACCGTACACCGCGATCTCGGCGGGGCCGCGGCGCTCGCACGTTTGCGAGCGCGGATGCAAAAACGTGGACTGAAGTTGATGCTCGACTTTGTCCCGAACCACATGGCCCCGGATCACCCGTGGGTCGACGAGCATCCGGACTACTTTGTTCATGGCAGCGAGACTGATTTGGCGCGCGCGCCGCAGAACTACTGCCGCGTGGGAACGCAAAGCACCCACTGGTGCTCGCGTACGGTCGAGACCCGTACTTTTCCGGTTGGCCCGACACGCTGCAGCTCAACTACGGCAACCCGCAATTGCAACAGGCGATGATCGGCGAGCTGGAGCGAATCGCCGGACAATGCGACGGCGTGCGCTGCGACATGGCGATGCTGGTGTTACCCGATGTCTTTCAAAGCACCTGGGGCATCCGCGCTGATCTCTTCTGGCCGAAGGCGACCGAGACGGTGCGATGCAAATATCCGAAGTTCCAATTCATGGCCGAGGTCTACTGGGACCGGGAATGGACAATGCTGCAACAGGGCTTCGATTACGCCTACGACAAACGGCTGTACGACCGATTGCATCGAGGGGCATGCCCGGCCGGTGCGCGAGCATTTTCACGCGGGACTGGATTACCAGAACAAAATGGCGCGTTTCCTGGAAAACCACGACGAGCCGCGGGCGAACGCCGCGTTCGCTCCCGAAGTCCATGAAGCCGCGGCTGTCATCACCTTCCTGTCGCCGGGATTGCGCTTCTTTCATCAGGGCAATTCGAAGGGCGACGAAAACGGATCTCACCGCATCTGGTCCGGGGGCCAGACGAGTCGGTCGATGAGCGGCTGAGAAAGTTCTACGACGAGCTGCTGCGCACGCTGCGCCGTCCAGCTGTACGCAACGGTCAGTGGCAATTGCTCGAATGCATTCCCGCCTGGGATGGCAACTGGACTGCGGATTGTTTTGTCGCTTTCGGTTGGCAAAATGACGGCGAAGAGCGGCTCATGGTGGCGGTGAACTATGCGCCGAACCAGAGCCAGTGCTGCGTCCGGCTGCCGTTCGCCGATTTGCACGATCACCAATGGCGTTTGTACGAACTGCTGGAAAACGCGCAATACCATCGCGACGGTAACGAGCTGCAAGCGCGCGGTCTTTATGTCGATCTAGCTCCCTGGCGTTATCACGTCTTAAGGCTGCAAAAGCTGCCGTGATCTGTCGTCTTGAGCCGCTGGTTCAACCTGCTTGTGCCGATTGGGATTGTCGCTCTGATCGCGCCGGAGCTTGCGCGGCTCGGTCCGTACGCATTCACCATGCTGACGTTATGTGAATATCCATTTCCGGCACGGCTGACGCCCCGAGTGCGCTGCGAGCACGGATAGCCTGTAAGACTTGTTTCCTGCCTGCTGAGTATCTTCTTTTCTGCTTCAACATCGGACTACCTTAGCTTTAGGGGGTGGGATCTTCGACTCCTTAACGGTCCTGTTCTATTGGACTAAGGTCCAATAGATCGATCCTCGAGGGATTAGATATGGTCGAAAAAATCTCTGGAGTTTTGCTCTCTTAAGGAGCTTGCCGCGCATGGCGCGAGAAAGGAATTCGGGAACAACAATGAGCTCGACGAAATACAGGTACTTCATTTTGCGGTTGCGGCTTCAGATCGCACACAACGGATTTCGGATGCGCTCCGCACCGACGCAAGATGAACGGAGGTGAGACATGTAAAGGACTAAATCGGCCGCCTCGACCGATTTGCGCGCCAGCAAAGTCGCATGATGCAGACCTGTAACAGGTGGTAACCAAAATAAGGAGACAAATCATGGAAAGTCGAAATGCAATGAGAATTACTGTTTTCGTGATCAGCTTGAATCTGGCTATGACTATGGGAGTGTTCCTTCCGGACAGCGGCCACAGTCAATTCCAGCCCGGCCAGAAGCGCCAGATCAAGGACGGCGAGAAACTCGAAATTAAAGGCGTCGTCCTCAATCGTGATGGTGAGCTATTTCTGTTACGCGACATATCGCGCACCGATACGCTGGTTGCGTTAACCGATAAAACCGAAATAAAGGTTGAGCGTAAGGGGCTATTTCGCCGAGACAAGCGTATGGATCCAACCGTGCTCGTGCCCGGCTTAATCCTTGAGGTTGAGGGCAAAGGTGCTGGGGGTCGTCTGGTGGCCGACGAGATTGAGTTCACCGAAGCTGACCTCAAGTCGGCGATAACCGCGTACGCTCAAACGGCTCCGATAAATAAGAAGCTCTCAGAGAACGACCAAAAGCTTGCCCAGACGAGCAAGGAAGTTGTAGACACCAACAAGCGAATTGATGAGATCGATCAATATGAGCTTGTTAATGTTGTGACGGTGCCTTTTCCCGCGAACAAGGCTACGCTCTCGGATAAGGCCAAAGCGCAACTGGATGATCTCGCTTCGAAGGCACCGGGCGCGAAGAATTATCTGATAGAAGTTAAAGGCTACACCGACGTGACCGGGAAGGCTTCAAAGAATCTCGACTTGAGCCTGGACCGCTCTGAGGCAGTCGTGCAGTACCTATCGGCGAAACACAACATTCCGCTACGTCGCATGACGATACCTATGGGCTATGGTGGAAGTAAAAGCGGAGCGACAACGGCAAAAGGTCGCGAGGCGGAAAACCGGGTGGACGTTCGCGTCCTGGTCAACAAGGGTCTGAGTAAGTAGCGAGCTGCAGGGGCGGATCGTTCCGAACTAAGGAGCGATTCGCCGTCCTTCACGACCTTACAAATGCCGTTGACCTGGAACGAAAGGGTACAGCTGCAGCAAATTGCAGGAGTTCATCAATTACCACATTGCCATAAGTCGCGGGGCCTTCGCACTCAATGAGCTACTGAACTCTGAACCGGGAAAACAGGCTCAATGAGGCTCGCCCACCGGCACAGTTGCATGATTCGCCCGTTGCCGCGGGGTGCTCGATCACGGGATCCCGAGCAATGCGCGCATGGACGGTCTGCAAGACTTATTTCCCGCCTGCTGAATATCTTCTTTTCTGCTTCAACATCGGACTGCATTTGCTTTAGGGTCCGCGTCGACGCCTTAATGGCGCTGTATCTGTTGGAATTAGAGCCAATAGATCGATCCTCGGCGGATTAGGTATTGTCGAAGAAATCTCTGGAGTTTTGCTCTATGACGGAAGTTTGCCGCGCCAGCGAGAAGGGAGTATGGAACAACAATGAGCTCGGCGAAATACAGGTACTTCATTTTCGCGGTCGTTGTAAAGGTGCTTTTTCTGACGCGTGTCTCGAACGCTGCGAGCGAGAGCGCGAAAGAATCAAGGCGCCATCGATAGTGTCATGCAAGTTCTCCGGACCGTTCGAGGTCCTGAGGACATTGCGAAAAACAAGGGTGTCTTGCGGCGAATTATTCTGGCGCGCTTTGATTTCACGGCGAGCGGTAATCTAACAGTCTCGGAGAAGCCTATGCGAGCAAGAACAACTTCGATCCTTGTCGTGGGTATGGCGCTTGGCGCGGCGCTAGTCACACGGCGGTTCCTCTCATTGGTGGGAACAATCAGCGGACGATCACTGTGGGGCTATGGCGCCTCCCCAAACCGCCCGCTAGTCGGGGCGGAGAATCTTCGGCTCAGCACGCCCGAGGAGCAGTCGGAAGCAGCCCGCGAGTTGCTCGGCCGCCTGGTTAAACACATTAAGGCCAAGTACGACCATTACGTCGCCGAGGGGCGGAAAGAACCACCGGCGGTCGACATCCTGATCATCTCAGGTGGGGGCGACTGGGGAGCCTTCGGCGCGGGATTTCTCAAAGGTTGGCAGAAGGTGCCAGTGTCTCATCCGCTGGCCAAGCCGGAATTCGACGCCGTAACCGGCGTAAGCACGGGGACGCTGATCGCCCCGTTCGCATTTTTGGGCGACGAGCAGTCGATCGAGCAGATCCTGAACATGTATCGCAATCCGAAGAAGGACTGGGTGAAGCAGCGCGGATACCTATACTTCTTGCCGGACAACATTTCGTTCGCCGAGGTACCTGGACTGGAGCGCGAGATACGCCACCACGTCACCGTGGACATGCTTGGCCGGGTCGCGAGAGCGGGGGCCGACGGCCGCCTTTTGTTAGTCAACACGACCGCGCTTGACATAGGACAACCGCGGGTGTTCGACCTGGTGGCGGAAGCGCAGCGGGCTGCCGATTTGGCAGACCCTGAGCGCGTTCACAACATTATGCTCGCCTCGGCGGGGATTCCCGGCGCGTTTCCGTTCCGCATGATCGACGGAGATCTCTACGTCGACGGCGGGGTCACGGGAAACATCATCTACGGCGGGCGCATAGCGGAAGAGGACAGCCTGCCGGCTTTATGGCAGAAAGCTTATCCGAACCACCCCGGTCCTAAGTTTCGCTTCTGGGTGATTTTCAACAACCAGTTCCGTCCGGTGCCTAAACTGGTGGCGCTTAACTGGCCGGCAGTCATTCAACGCAGCCTGGAGACATCCACGCGCGCGGCTACGGCGACCGCGGTGCGGCATCTCTTCGCGATGGCCGAGATCTCACGGCTCAAGCGGAAGGCCGATGTGGAAGTGCGTCTCGTATCAATTCCCGGCGACTGGCTTCCGCCCGCGCTGGAACCATTCAACAAAGAGACCATGAACAATCTCGCGGACCTCGGAGAAAAGATGGGCGCGGACCCGGCGAGCTGGAGCAGCGAGCCGCGCGAACCTTCCACTGCCCAGCATTTTAGCTATGCTGGAACAAAACCACCTGACGAAGCCCGTCGCTAATATCGATCTGTTGGCAGAAGCGAAACAAACTCTGTTGTAAGACTGTTTGCGAGGGTCAGAGATGAAGAGAGAGCCAGTGCCTGTGACAGCGCGCGCCCCGGCGTTCAAGGAATTTGCGCTCCGAGAGCCGGAAGACTTTTCGCTGGTACTCGGCGGGCCGCTCTTCCAGATTTTGCGCCGGTCACGCCTGTGCGACGATGCGCTGGCGCTACTGCGCCTGCGCGTCATTGTCATCTCGTTGTTTGCCTGGCTGCCGCTATTGGTGCTCTCGGCGCTGGAAGGACAGCTGCTGGGTGGGGGCGCGGCCGTATCCTTTCTTCTTGACTTGGACGTTCATAGCCGTTTTCTGGTGGCGCTGCCGCTGTTGATTGTTGCCGAACTGGTGGTCCACCAGCGTATGCGCTTCGTGGTGCGGCAATTCCTGGAGCGACATTTGGTTCCCGAGAGCGGGTTGACGCGCTTTGATGCCGCCATCGCATCGGCATTGCGGCTGCGCAACTCGGTGCTCGCCGAGGTGCTGCTGATCGCTTTCGTCTATATCGTCGGTGTCCTGATTATCTGGCGCCACTACACGGCGCTCGCCACAGCTACGTGGTACGCAGCCCCGAGCGCCGACGGCTTGCAACTCTCGCTCAGCGGAGTGTGGTATGGGTATGTGAGTGTGCCGATCTTCCAGTTTCTGCTGTACCGCTGGTATTTTCGGCTGTTTATCTGGATACGCTTTCTCTGGCAGGTGTCACGCATCGATTTGAGTCTGGTCCCTACACATCCGGACCGCGTCGGCGGCCTGGGATTCCTTGCCAACACGGTCTATGCCTTCACCCCGCTGGCGGTGGCGCACGGCGCGCTGCTTGCCGGATTCATCGCCGTTCGCATCTTCTACCTCGGCGCCTCGCTGCCTGACTTCAAGATCGAAATCGCCGTCCTCGTCATCTTTATCTTATGCGTAGTGCTTGGCCCGCTTTTGGTGTTCGCGCCACAGCTGGCTCAAGCGAAGCGGACGGGTAATCGCGAGTACGGCACGCTAGCCGAGCGTTACGTGCGTGAGTTTGACGCCAAGTGGCTGCGCGGCGGCGCGCCAGGCGATGAACCATTCGTGGGTAGCGGCGACATCCAGTCCCTTGCCGATCTGGGCAATAGTTTCGAGGTGGTGCGGACCATGCGTATCGCGCCCATTACGAAGGAAGCCATCCTTCAGCTCGCGGTTGCGACACTCGTTCCAATTGCGCCGCTCGCGCTCACCATGATGTCGCTCGAAGAACTGTTGAAGAAGTTGTTCGGCATATTACTTTAAGATGAGATGGCGGCCGAACAAGAGAAACGCCCATTGCCCACGCTTGGGACGTTTGCCGCTCGGTTTCGAGAGATCGTAATTATCCAGTACTCCAGTACTTATGAATTCGTTGATATCTGACCGGCCGGTCTGGCTGCTTTCGCGCCGCACGGACTTTTGGTTGGCGTGCGGCGGCGGTTCAGTGGCAGTGCTTGCGGCAGCGCTGATTATCGTCTGGCATGGCGACCGGGAACTCGACGCGCTCGACTTGGTGTTATCGGAGCTCCATGTGGGCGCCACTTACGCGGTTATTTTCCAACGCCGGCTCTGGCGCAGCCGGCAGGTCGATATACTGGTTGTACCGGTGGCGATCCTCGCCCTGACCTATGCTCTTTCGATGAGCGGTCAGGCAATCTGGCTTACGTCCCTCGCCATGTATGCCGCCGTCTGGCACCGCGGGCGGCAGAGTCTCGGCGTCGCCCGCTTCTATCAGCGTCAGGTCGGCGGGCCGGTATCGCGATCCCACGCTTTGTTGTTCGGAGGGGCTATCTATTTGCCGATGTTGGCGGCTCTGCTCGCTTACACGCATATGGCCCCGCTGGAGTATGAGGGAGAGCCGTACCTCGCTCTGGAGTTGGGGGCGGCGATGACTTCGATCGTCGCAATCGCAGCAGCGGGTTGGGTGATCGCCTACTGTGGCTGGGTGCTCTGGCCAAATAACGGTGCGCGCGTTATGAGCGCGCCAGACAATAGCGGGATGCGAGTTCACCCGGGCGAGTGGTGGGTGGTTCTCGCCCATGCCGCGGCGTTCGGCAGCGGTTATGCGCTCGGCGCGTCGACTGCATCGTTTCTACTGATCCTCGCCGTTCATCATGAACTGCAATACCTTTACTTCGCCTATGCCATGAGCCGGCGCTTCGCCTCACGTCGTGGAGCGAGCGAAAGCGACACTGACGGCGCGCTGAGCGGTTTTTATCCTGCTGTGTGCCAGCGAGAGCCTCGATCCGAACTCAAACATGCAACGTCCTTTTTAGTCTGGCCGGTGCTCGGTTTCGGCGGGGCGCTCGCGGGCGGCTGGTTCGCTCTCGATTGGCTGGCGCCGCTCGGCATGGGCGGACTCTTTTGCCACTACTGGCTCGACGGCCGGATCTGGACGCGCCGGTCGTTCCAAAACTGATATGAAACAATCATCAATGCATTGGCTTGGCGCACTGCGACGCTTTCGACTCAGCGGCGGCGTTATTCCTGTGCCTGTGAGGAGCAAGATGAAGTGGAAAATGTGCGGCACCTTAATTTTAATTTGCACCGGCTTAGGCGGTTGCGCCAGCATCGGTCCCGGCACGATCGCGCGGGATCGCTTTGATTACATTTCTGCGATTTCCGATTCGTGGAAGTCGCAGATGCTGCTCAACCTGGTCAAGCTGCGCTATGGCGACGCGCCGGTATTTCTCGATGTCGCGTCGGTGATCAACCAATACGCTGTCGAAGGATCGATCGGCTATTCGGGCAACTGGGCGCAGAATAACCAACTACCGTGGCCGTACAACACCCTGCATAATTGGGCAACGCTGGGCCGATACACGGACCGTCCGACGATCACTTATTCACCGCTGAGTGGCGAGAGGTTCGCGCGTAATCTAATGACGCCGATTCCGCCGGCGGCGATTCTCAACCTGCTCCAGGCAGGATACCCTGTGGATGTGGTGCTGCGCCTGTGCGTTCATAGCATCAACGGCATCAATACTCGTTACGGCGGTTCGGCGCGAGTGCGCGCCGCGGACCCTGAGTTTTATCCGCTCGCCGAGAAATTGCGCAACATCCAACAATCGGGAGATCTCGGTTTGCGGGTGCGCAAAACCGGTGAGCAGACCGCGACTCTAATTGTCTTCAGCAAAAAGCCCGATGGCGAGGTCGATGCAGACCGGGCCGAAGTACGCAGACTCTTGGGCCTTGATCCTAGCACCGGCGAATTTAGCGTCGTCTACGGATCGGTGGCGGCCAGCGACAAGGAAATCGCGATGCTCACCCGGTCGATGCTCGAGATTCTCATCGATCTTTCTTCTTACATCGAAGTTCCGGTTGAAAAGGTGAACGAGAGACGGACGTTTCCCACGCCGCCGGCCGAGGTCGCCAGCGGCAAACCGGTAGCTCCGCTGATACGGATTGCCAGCTCTGTGCAGAGTCCCGGCGACGCCTTCGCCGCCGTGCCTTATCGTCAGGAATGGTACTGGATCGACGATAAGGATTTCGCTTCCAAGCGGCTTTTTTCTTTTATCATGTTTCTCTTCACGCTGACCGAAACCGAAGGCAAACAGGGCGCGCCGGTGATTACCATCCCGGCGGGGTAAAATACGTGTTGCGTTCAAAGTTCAAGGTTCAAAGTCCCTTCCCCCAAACTCGGAACGCGGAACGCCGAATAGCGCGGGAATGCTTCGGAGATATGCGTGTCGACCTGATTCGGAGCCAGTATGAGGTAGATTGACGATGGCCGAAACACAACGCGACGTCCCGCGCGTCGTCCTCGCGGTGCTCTTCATTGTGACCCTGATCGGATCTTCTATCTGGATCTTGCGGCCGTTTCTCGGAGCGATTGTTTGGGCCGCGACCATTGTCGTGGCCACCTGGCCGCTGATGATTTCTTTCCAGGCCGGGCTTTGGGGCAAACGCGCGCTCGCAGTGACCGTGATGACCCTCTTGCTCCTCTGCCTTCTAGTCGTGCCGCTGACCTTCGCTATCGGTACGATTGTCTCCAACGTCGATGAGGTTGTCTCGTGGGTGAAATCATTGGGCACCTTCAAGATGCCCGCTCCACCCGAGTGGATAGCGAATCTACCATTCGTCGGCACAAAAGCGACAGAGTTGTGGAATAGTCTGGCTGCTGTGGGAATACAGGAATTTGCCGTGAGAGCGGCGCCCTACGCTGGGATCTTTATTGGATGGCTTGTCGGCCAGGTGGGCAACGTCGGCGTTTTGTTAGTGCAGTTTTTGCTAACCGTCATTCTCGCCGCGGCGATGTATGCCAACGGCGAGCTTGCCATAGAGCGCCTTGTCCGCTTCGGCCGGCGTCTGGCAGGAGCAGGAGGAGAAAACGCAGTGTGGCTCGCCGGGCAGACGATCCGCGGCGTTGCCCTTGGCGTCGTGGTGACCGCGCTGATCCAAACCCTTTTTGCTGGACTCGGCCTTACGATTGCGGGAGTGCCCTTCGCCGCCATATTGACGGCAGCGATGTTTCTTTTGTCCATCGCGCAAATCGGCGTTGTCCCAGTGCTCGGGTGCGCGGTGGCGTGGCTCTATTGGTCGGACGAAACCGCCCTTGGAACGTTCATGCTCGTCTGGACGATTATCGCGGGGACTATGGATAATTTTTTGCGGCCGATCTTGATCAGAAAGGGTGCGGACTTGCCCTTGCTCCTTGTCTTCGCCGGCGTGATCGGGGGTCTGCTCGCTTTTGGGCTGATCGGTATCTTCATCGGGCCGGTCGTGCTCGCGGTGGCCGACAAGCTGCTCATGGCGTGGATTGAGGGCGACAAGACGGAAGAGGCAACTGGTGAACGGCAAGAACTCGCCCGAGATAGCTAGCAGCCCGTGGTGAAAGTCTGACTGCTCCGACGGGCGATCGATCCCCGTGGGCTGCGTTGCTCCTCCCCTCAAATAATCCCCGATATTTTCGGTCGTCGCGCCTTGCCATCAGGGCGCCTCGTCCGTCTCGCTGCGAAGCCACACTTTCACCACGGGCTGCTAGCCCCGATCTTCCTACCCAGACGACCGTGCAGAGTGCAGGTTGAGGAGTAAGCCTCACGGGGGTTGAGTTCAAAGCCTTCGAGTGGTTCAAGCCGTTCAGAACGTTTTGGCACGATTGGAACTTCTGGAACGACTGGAACAAGGACTTTGTCTGGCATCAGCCTGGTAGTATTGGCCCGCCAAATTGGAACTGCTTTTCATATTGGACCAAAGTCCAATATACGTCCGGCTGCCGGTCTGCTATCAGATTTTCAAACATGAAAAGCTCGGAATACTGGAAGAACGGAGTACCGGAACGATGTTTCAATGTTATCCTCCATCCATTATTCCTCTGAAACTCGCCGTTAGGAGGATCTATGCGAGACGGAATGGTGCTGAAGTTAGTAGCGATAGCGTTGGCAGGCACTCTTATCGGGCCTACTCAACTCAGTTTGGCGCAAAGCAAACCCGCTGAGGGCGACAAGGCCGCAAGCAATTTGGAAATCATCCATGAGAAGCTCAAGGCGGATAAGAAGTTGATTGTCGGGAAATATATGGAATTGACCGAATCGGAAGCAAAAAAGTTCTGGCCCGTCTATGACGAATACCAGAAGGACCTGCAACGAAGTAATGAGCGATTGAGTAACTTGCTCGGCAGCTATGCGGCGGATCACAAGAACAAGTCGCTGACGGATGAAAAAGCGAAGAAGTTACTCGATGAATGGATCGCTCTCGAGCAGGATGAAGGCAAGCGCCGGGGCACTTTTGCTCCAAAAGTGCTGCAAGCATTGCCGGCGAAGAAAGCGGCGCGCTACCTGCAGATCGAAAACGAGTTCCGCGTTCTATTGCGGTACGACCTCGCAGCCACGGTGCCGCTCGTTCAATAGCGGCCGCAGATTGAGAGCAGTGGAAGAATGGAAAGCCCATATTCCACTATCCATTATCCCACCGTTACAGGAGTCACACGATGAAACTTGATTCGGTAAAAAAAAGATTGAGCGGTGCGATTGTGATGATCGCAATTGGCCTCAACGTCTTGAGCCCGGCGCTAGCGCTGGCCGCCAGCGCCAGCCAGATCGACCGCGACGCTAGCCAATCCTTGACAACCCTTTACAAAAACACCCCTGGCGCTAAGGCATTAGGCGACAAAGCAGTGGCGGTGTTGGTTTTCCCCAGCATTGTCAAAGGAGGTTTCATCATTGCCGGACAATTCGGCGACGGCGCGTTGCGCAAGAACGGCAAGACGGCTGCCTATTATCGCTCGCTGGCGGCGTCCTATGGATTTCAGGCGGGAGTTCAAGGCTACGGCTACGTGCTGTTTTTCATGGACCAGGCTTCGCTTCAGTATCTCGACAACACCGCCGGCTTTGAATTGGGGACTGGACCCAGCCTGGTCGTGCTGGATGAGGGCTTCGGCAAGAATTTTTCGACGACAACTCTGCAGAAGGGCATCTATGCATTTATCTTCGACCAGAAGGGACTGATGGGCGGAGTGGGTATACAGGGATCGAAGATTACCCGAATCAACCCGTAGGCGGAGATTGAAGGATTTGTTCAAGCCGTTCAAAACGTTCAAGTAGTTCAAAACGTTAATGACCCTCCGAGGGAGAGAAGTGATGAGAATAGAATTTGTGAAAAAAATATTGGGCATTGTCATGGCGATCATACTTTTGGGTTTTGCGACACAGGGTGCAGCGCAGGACAAGCCGGCCGATGATATGCAGATTTTGCGCGACAAGATTCGGGCTGACAAGAAATTGCTTGTCGCCACGAATATGGAACTGACGCAGTCCGAAGCCAAGAATTTTTGGCCGATCTACGACCAATATCAAAAAGATTTGCAAAAAATCAACCAACGCATCGTCAATGTGCTGGAGAGCTATGCCGACGACTTCCGACGCAAGTCGCTCAGCGATGAGAAAGCGAAGAAGCTGATAGACGAAGCCCTGGCCATCGATCAGGCGGAAGCCAATCTCAAGAGCACCTATGCGCCAAAATTGAGCAAGGCGCTGCCGGTGAGAAAACTGGTGCGTTATCTGCAAATCGAAAACAAGATCAGAGCAGTCGTGAAGTACGACATCGCGTCGGGCGTGCCGCTGGTGCGCTAGCAGCCCATGGTGAAAGTGTGGCGTCGCACCGAGACGGGCGAGGCGCCCTGATGGCAAGGCGCGACGACCGAGAATATCGGGGAATATTTGAGCGGAGGAGCAACGCAGGCAGCGCGGATCGATCGTCCGTCGAATGCAGTCAGACTTTCACCACGGGCTGCTAGGGAACAGTGTCGACGGATCAGTGTCGAGTACCACTTGCCGAGCGTCGAAGGACACCGAAAATCGAGGTTGGTCAGACAAAGCAGCGACACACACGTGAGGGTTTCAGGTGTGAGGTTTGACGGTGACGGTCGCGGTTTTAATTCTGAGGAGACGATATGACGCAAACAAGGATGCTTTGTGGCGCGCTCCTGGCGGTGCTCGTCTTGACGGTTCCGGTGATGGCCCAAGACCTCGACGGTACACTCAAGAAAATAAAGACATCGGGTACCATCACACTTGGCTACCGCGAGTCGGCGCCGCCGTTTTCCTTTCCGGGTCCGGATGGGCGACCGGTGGGCTATTCCGTTGACCTTTGTATGCACATCGCGGGCGCCATTGAGAAACAGCTTGCGCTGGCGAATCTCAAGCTCAACTGGGTGCGGGTCACGGCGGAGAATCGCATCGACATGGTAAGGCAGGGCAAGATAGATCTCGAATGCGGCACGACCACGGCGAGTCTGTCGCGCCAGGAACAAGTGGACTTTAGCCTGATGACTTTTGTCGACGGCGGCAGTTTGCTGACCAAGGCGGACGCCGATCTCCGGGGCGTGGGAGATCTCGCGGGCAAGCGCATCGCGGTTATCCCCGCTACTACTACCGAGACCGCCTTGAGCAAGTTTCTTAAAGAAGAATTTATGACGGTTGAGACGGTCCGTGTGAAGGACCACCTGGAAGGAGTTGCAGCTATCGAAAAGGGACTCGCCGATGCGTTCGCTTCGGATCGAGGTCTGCTTATCGGGATCGCAGTGACCTCGAAGGATCCAACGCGCTTCGCCCTGGCGAATGTTTTGTTCTCGTATGAGCCCTATGGATTCATGCTGCGCCGCAATGACGCGGCGTTCCGGCTCGCTGTGAACAGAGCGCTGGCCGAGCTCTACCGCTCCCGTGCTATTGCGCCGATTTACGAGCGCTGGTTCGGCGCCTTTGGAAAACCAAGCCAGGCGATTCAGGCCATGTACCTTCTTAACGGGCTGCCCGAATAGCTGATTTATCGTGTGGCATTTCGAGTAGAGGTAGCAAGCTGATGTTCAAACGTTTCAACATGCCAAAATGTCACTTTGCCGCTTCTGGATAGCTCTACCGCAGCGCTGTGGAGCTTGGGCGTAGGCGCGAGCGATTGCGCCCATGCTTCGACGCCGAGGAGCAAGCTTTTTTAGAAGAA
The DNA here is from genome assembly GCA_963801935.1 of uncultured delta proteobacterium. Lineage (GTDB taxonomy): Bacteria > Desulfobacterota > Binatia > UBA9968 > UBA9968 > DATACQ01. Next base: position 135,729 of record CAWDHA010000010.1, on the reverse strand, counting down.
ATTGATGCAACACGCTATCGAACAGCCGCTCTTTTGGCTCCTCAAAGGAGATTTACAAACTTCGGTTCTCGACCACAGTCTCTTAAAGTCGAAAGCGCACACCCTGCGCGCCTACTATCTCGGAAATCGCGTCAAGGATGAGTCCCTCAAACGGTTGCCCGATCTATTTCTCCAGAGGGAATCTAAGACCATCAAATCGGAGAAAAAGATCCGGATCATTCCTATGCCCTTACGTATTGGGCGGACGATCAAGTCTGTTTACGTCAAGCAGCACAACGCCCTGTCTTTCCGGCATCGGTTGGCGTCGTTCTTTTGTCCGTCAGCTGCTCTGCGTTCGCTTTGCGGCGCGGCCATCTTGTTGCAAGAAGGTTACGCAACAGCCCGACCCGTTGCCGCGGTGGAGTACCGCTCTTGGGGTGTCTTGATCAAGAGTTTTTATGTTGCGGAGGAAATAGCGGGAGCCCAAACCATTGAAGACTATTGGTGTGAGGACCTACTTGCCCGAAAAGGCATTGAGAGTCGCTTGAAAAGGCGCGCTATGCTGAGAAAGCTGGCACGCTTGTTCAAGTCCCTCCACGAACGAAGAATTTACCACAATGATCTGAAGGCAGCTAATATTCTCGTTCGCGATAAAGGACCGGCAACCGAAGAGATCTTGCTGATAGATCTGCAAGGCGTAAGAAAATGTTTCTATCTTAGCAGGCGGCGTAGCATCAAGAATCTGGCTCAAATCAATCGAACCCTGGGAAATCAGATGACCAGGACGGACAAGCTTTCTTTCATCAAAGCATATTTAGGCGATCGCATTTTCGACCGCAGCAACGGCAGAGAACTTGTGCGACGCGTCCTTACCGAAACCAAGCGGCAGATAACAAGAGAGAAATTGCGCCACCGGAGCGCGGAAAAGTATACACGCCTCGAGGTCGCATCAGAGACCCGCGGCCAATCGCCGGTCAAAATGTCGGGCGTTTCATGACGAAAGCTTCCAGGCTTGCTCGGCAGGTCGCCTTAGCACTTCTCTGGTGGTTCGGGCTTGCCATGCCAGGTGATGCGCACACCGGAATCGTGGATGGCTACGGCTGCCATCGCGGTCCGAACAACGCCAGCTATCATTGCCATCAGGGGCAGTTTGTGGGCCGGACGTTTAAATCCAAAGAGGATTTCGTGCGTCAGTTGCGCGGCAGTAAAGCGGAACCATTGTCGCCGAAAAGCAACCCGCCTCAGCTCGAGAAAAGAATCGAGCAATAGAGTTTGCTGCCACCAAGGCAATCCCATGAAACTACCGCGTGCGGTCATGTTCGCCGGTTGTAACGGGAGCGCGAGGATCGACGCGCAGAGGCTGAAAGCCGGGATTACCTACGAAGGAGACGCGCTTCACGTCGATGTGGAACACCTGGAATTCGCATCGCCCCGGCTGAAGGCTTCAGGAGGGCTCAAATTCCAAGCAGGCTTGTTATCGGCGCGCATTAGAGTGCGCGATTTCGAAATTGCCGAGGTGAGCGAGCTAGCGCTGCAAATCATTGATGACAGCGACGCCGTGAAGAGCATAGTCCGCCACTTTCCGGCTGGAACAGTCGCCGAAATGAACTTTCACAGCGCTGGACACTCGTTGACCGAAATGGCTTCGAGCCAAAACATCGCGGTCTCCGCGTCCATCCGTGACTGTAGGATGTTGATCCCTTGCTATCATCTCGAGTTCAAGAATGTCGGCGGCTCGATCCGAATGGCCCATGGCATCTTGGAAGCTGACAGTATCACGGGGAATCTCGGAGCGGCGAAAGGGTGGAACGGCAAGCTCAGGTTTGGACTCGAGGGGCAGAGCGCCCCTTTCCATCTGGATATCTCAGCGAGCGCTGCCGCGCCCGAGCTTCAATCGCTTCTGTTGAAGGTCGTGCACGACCAGCGTGTTCGCGGGGAGGTATTGAAGCTGCGAAATATCACGGGCGCGTTGACTGGAAGGCTGATTCTGGGCGAGTCACTCGGCGCGCTTTCGGCGGCTGTGATAATTTCTAAAGCGGACATCAGCGCTATATACGCGCCCGTTCCGTTTCCCATCGAGCTTCGAAGTGGGCGGTTGAGCTATGCGCAAGGAATCACGAGCCTCGAAAACGTGCAGGGATCGCTCGGGCATTCTAACTTTGAGGGGCTTGGCGCGACTGTCGAGCATGGGGCAGATTGATGGGAAGGCCTGATTTCCGTTCTCAGACCGGTCGACGAGGTGATCAGCCGGATCCCAGGGATTAACTCTATGCTGGGTGGTTCTCTGGTAGGGATTCCGGTAAGAGTGAGCGGAGCGCTGGAGCGTCCTGCTGTTACATACTTATCGCCTGCCGACGTTGGCGTGGAGCTATTAAGTATCCCCTTGAGAATTCTCGGCATGCCCATGGGAGCGCTGCGGCTCTTTTCTCCGCGTGCAGACTTGAGTGATAAGAACGAACCCAACTGAACCGTCAACAGGTTGCAAAATGATCGAGCTTCCCAACAGACGGAGGGCTTTATGCGTCTTATGAATAGTTCATTGACTTTCAAAATCGTCCTGGTTTTGGCGCTTGTGCAAGGCATATTTGGCCTGCTGCGCGCTTATAATTGGGTGCAACTCGGTACCGACCTTTTCGGCCAGGGAGTTTTGCTTCTGCCTTTAGTGGCTACTTTTGCAGTGATGCGCGGGTTATTCATCTCGGCTGTTGCCCTATTGTATGTGTTTTCCGTGATCGGCGCGCTGCTGGCGAAAGACTGGGCTTGGTGGACCTGTCTGACCGCAGTCGTGCTCAACCTGCTGCTCGTTCTGTCCGGCTTAGCCCAAGGAGCCCCTCTGGTAGCGGCCCTGGCTTGGTCGGTAATCCCCGGAATTCTGTTGTTTTATCTGGTTTCTACGAAAAATAGCGCGCTCAGGAGCCTGTAACGTCGCAGGAAGCAGTGCCCGCCTGTTGGACCAAAGTCCAATATATCGATAGTTAGTATTCCGCTAGGTTGAAAGCGGAAGTTCGAAACGCAAGAGCGGAGTGCTTGTGAAGATGAGTGCGAGGGTATTCCTTTCGCTCCAGAGCTGCTTCGGCCGGGTTCACCTGCTATTGGTATGTTGAGGGTGAGCAGCGACCGAGAAGGAGGAGTTATGAAAAGATCACTGTGTCTGTTTTTAACATTGCTTGTTTTGTTGCTGGCGCAGGTATCGAAGGCGTCGGCGGAAACTGCCAAGCAGCAGCTTCAAGGTACGCTAAATCGGGTCGTCGAAGTTCTCCGAACCATCCGGGGTCCAGCGGACAGCGAGACGAACAAAAGTGTTCTTCGAGAGATTCTCCTGAAGCGTTTTGATTTCGCGGCGATGGCCCAGCGGAGCCTTGGAAACCGTTGGAATGAACTTGCAGGCAGAGAGTTCGTTTTTTAACAACTCGGAACCGCGGTGCGAGTATTTTCGAGAATTTTGACGGGCGTTGCTGTAACCGCTATGACCGCATGGGCGGCCGGAGCGATCTATTATTCGCCGTTGCCCGGCGCTGCTGTTCGCGCAACGCTTGCGATACTTTTCATTTTAGCAATTGTATCGGCCTTTGCCCTTTTGCCGGACCGTCGCCGCACTTTGCTCGGCTTTCTCGTTGCTTTTGCTGTGGTCCTCGCATTATGGCTGCAGATTCGCGCGTCGAATGAGCGCGACTGGCAGCCGGACGTAGCGGTGTCTCCTTATGCGGTTGTCACGGGAGATCTCGTAACGATCCATGGCGTGCGAAATCTCAATTACCGCACGGAAAGCGATTTCACGCCGCATTGGGAAACGCGGACCTATGATCTGAGCAAGCTCGATTCGGTCGATCTGGTGGCTGTTTACTGGGCCGGGAAAGCGATCGCCCATATCATGGTGAGCTTCGGTTTCGACGGCCAAGATTTCGTGACTATATCAATCGAGACTCGCAAAGAGCGTAGCGAGAGTTACTCGACCGTCGCTGGTTTCTTCAAGCAATACGAGTTGATTTACATCGTTGCCGACGAACGCGATGTGATCCGGGTGCGCACCAACTACCGCAAGCCGCAAGAGGACGTTTACGTGTACCGCGTGAGCGCGCCGCGGGAAAACATGCGCCGCGGTTTTCTCGATAATATTAAGGCGATGAACGAAATGCGCGAGCGGCCGCGTTTTTATAACACGCTCACCACCAACTGCACGACCGGCGCGTGGATGCATACAAAGATTAACCCGGAGTCGCCGCCTTTTTCCTGGAAGATCCTGCTGAGTGGCTACGTGCCCGATTATCTTTACGAGCTTGGCAGGCTGGACACGACGCGGCCGTTTCCGGAGCTCGAGCGAATATCTCGTGTAAACGCGCGCGCCCATGCAGCCGGAAACGATCCGGCGTTTTCACGGCGGATCAGAGAGGGATTGCCTAAGCCAGGGGTCATGCAATAAAATTATACGGAATACATAGACCTTTAGCGCGGGGCGTGCTGTTCATTGCTTCCTGGTAGCCGAGCAGGATTTGAATTCTTCGCCGCGGATCCGCGCACAAGCGAAGCTTGCTGGATAAGGCTCGAGCTACTGGACAAAAAGTTTTTTGATCTGCTCGATGACCTCAGGCGGCTGGTTCATAACCTCTTTAGCGGTGCTCTGGAGTTCTTCGCCCTTCATCAAAGTGATTTCAATTCTGGTTTTGTTTGCCTCGGCCAGGAACTCAGGGTCCTTGGTCATCTGTTCGTAAGCGCTGCGCATGACAGCGATCCGATCGGCGGGAGTGCCCGGGGGGGCCATCAGCGAGCGCGCCCATTCTCCTCCCTGCAGCATAGCCTCGGCGACCTTTCTTTTAATGGGCGGAGTTTTGTATTCAGTCATGAGCTCATAGATCGTTGGGGCGTCGGCGACTCGCGGGCTGCGGTTCCTGCCGCTCTGGGCGAGAAAACGGACGAACTTGCTTTTGACCCAGGTCAAAAACGGCTCGCGGCTATAAAACGTCGAGATCGTCAAACCCATGCATGCGACTTCGCCACGCTCAACGGCGATAGCGATCTCGCTGCTGCCGGGATAGCCGGTCACGTGGTTAACCTTCGCGCCGACGGTTTCTTCTAGAATCTTCGACATGACGTAATCCGAGCTGCCGACGCCCGTCGAGCCGCACTTGGGCAACTCTTTGGCCTTGATGATATCGTGCACCGATTTGAACGGGGCATCGGCGCGCGCGAACAACATCATATCGTCGTTTTCCAGAGAGCCGACCCACTGGAACTTCGGCAGATCGAACTGCACTTCTTGCTGGCCGGAAAGCTGGCTCAAGTAAATATTGTTGTGCGGCGCCAACAGGGTTAGCCCATCTGGCTTGGCCACTCCCCAGACATAGTTCGCCGCCGTGACCGAACCGGCGCCGGGCATATTCTGGACGACAAAGCTCGGATTACCGGGAAGAAATCTGCCGTAATGTCTTGCTACCAGGCGCGCGGCGCGGTCGTAGCCGCCGCCGCTGCTGAGGCCGACAATAATGCGGATGGATTTTCCTTTAAAAAACGGCTCCGCCTGAGCCTGTGCCGCGGCGCTCAACCACGGCGCCACCAGAAAAACGGCGGCGATGATCGCAAAAACCAGTTGCAGTTTAACTCTCTTCATCGACAAATCCTTTCTTACTGCCGGTATTGCCACTCTATAAAACAACGATCCCAGCAACGGACCTCGCATAAGAATAGCGTTAGCCATACCTTTGTCAACGTGCGGGCGCCGCGAAAGTCGGATTCTGCCGAAAGAACATCCATTCATCCTTCGCGAGCCTCAGAGTCTGTCCTGAGTTGATCGAAGAAACGAATGGCGGACCGTCAAAATAATTGGAGACTTTCCGTTTTACCGCTGCCTCGATGGCAACCGTGTAATTGCGCTGCTCATCAGGTTTAACTGCACTTTGACCGGAATTTTTGTTATTAAGGATCCAGTGCGCGTGGGTGGAGCAGCGAGTAAGCGAAAATCGCTAACTTGTTTATCGCTGGCTCCTCGGCATTTCCAACGATGTCGGGTTATCCGCCGGCCCGTGACCGTGGCGGCGAGCAATCATGAGCGAGCGTGTTAAAAATATCTTCGCGGCGGGTGAAGTTAGTCGAGCCGAGGAATTCGCCACGCTCTTTGAAAACTCCGCCGTCAAGATTGAGCGGATCGTTTCGCATCTGCACAGCAGTCCAGAAGGATATTGGTACGACCAGAGCGAGGACGAATGGGTGATCGTGCTGCGCGGCGCGGCAGCCCTGGAACTTACAGACGGTGAACTGGTGCAGCTGAAAGAAGGCGATTATTTAATGATCCCACGTCACGTGCAGCATAGAGTTCAGCGCACGAGCGAGGAAACTATCTGGCTCGCTGTGCATCTGAAGTAAACTTCAGTTCAGCAGTTCAAGGTTCAGCCGGGAAGACTACAGGCAAAAGGCAATAGGCAGTAGTTCCTTACCCCTCCCTCCTGGGAGAGAGGGGTAAGGGTGAACTTTGAACGCGTGTCCTCGCGCATCGACACCGCCATGCGTATTCTGATCTATGGATTCGGTCCCTATCTTCAGTTTCACAATAACGTAACCGAGAAAATCGTGCGCGCGCTGCCTAGACGGCGCGGACTAACGAAGCTCGTCTTTCCTGTGCGCTTTCACCACAGCCAGTTCACCGGCGCCCTCAAAAACTTCAAACCGGACGTCGTGATAGGGTTGGGCCAGTGCTCCAGAGGAAGCTTGCTCCGTCAAGAGCGCAGGGCGGTAAACCGGCGGCGTAGTTCGAAGGAGAAAAAGCCGACGCGTATAGCGCGCGCCGCGCCGGCGGCGTTATTTACGAACCTCGATCTGAACCTCGCCACGCGCTTCAAGTGGTCGCAGGACGCCGGCAATTACGTATGCAATTTTTCGATGTATGTCATGTTGAATTACATCAGGCGGCGCCAGCTGCCCATTCGCTATGGCTTTGTTCATGTGCCGCGCGGCTACGATATTAAACGAGCGCTGCGGATCTTAGGGCGCGCGATCGCAACGTTAAAGTTGAGAGAAAAAGGCAACAGGCATTAAGCAATAGTTCCGCACCTTCGCCGCTACTATTGCCTGTTGCTTAATGCCTTGTGCTTTCCCTAGCAACCAGCCAACGGGGATCGACCGCTCGTCGAATGCAGTCAAACTTTCACCACGGGCTGCTAGCTTGTGAAGTTCACATCCTTGTGACAATAAATAGCATCAATGCCTTTTTCTAAGCTAGGTCTCTCTGCGCAAGTCCTCCAGGGTGTCACTGCTGCTGGCTATAAGGAACCGACTGCTATCCAAGTGCGGGCGATCCCGATCTTAATGGCCGGGCGCGACCTTATAGGTTCGGCACAAACCGGCACCGGCAAAACCGCCGCCTTCGCATTGCCGATACTTTCCCGCTTGGGCCAGCGCGGCGCGCCGCGGGCGCTGGTGTTGGAACCGACGCGGGAACTTGCCGCCCAGGTCGAGACCGCAATTCGCGACTACGGACGTTTTACTAACCTGCGAACGGTGGTGCTCTTCGGCGGGGCAGGGTATGGAAAGCAGGACCAGGGGCTGCGCCAGGGCGCTGATATCGTGGTTGCGACGCCGGGGCGATTGCTCGATCACTTGCAGCGCGGCATGCTGAAACTCAATCGCATTGAAATTCTCGTCCTCGATGAAGCTGACCGCATGCTCGACATGGGCTTTATGCCGGACGTGCGCCGGATCGTCGAGCGTTGCCCAAAACAGCGCCAGACCATGCTCTTTTCAGCGACCATCCCGCCGGAAATCGAGCAACTCAGCAAATGGGCTTTGCGCAATCCCGAGACCGTCGAGATCGGCTTGCGCCGCTCGCCTGCCGAGACGGTGACTCATGCGCTATATCCGGTCGCTAGTGACCAGAAACAAGCGCTGCTAAACGAGCTGCTCAAGCGCACCGACTTTGATCAGGTGCTGATTTTTTGCCGCACCAAGCATGGTGCCGACGGCGTCGCGCGCAAGCTTCAACAACAGGGTCACGCGGTCGCGGTGTTGCACTCCAACCGCACTCAGAATGAGCGCGAAAAGGCGCTGGGCGGTTTTCGCGACGGCCGTTATGAAGTGATGGTCGCCACCGATATCGCTGCCCGGGGTATCGACGTAGAGCAAATCAGCCACGTGATAAACTACGACGTGCCGCATCATCCCGAAGACTACGTCCATCGCATCGGCCGCACCGGGCGCGCTCAGAGCGTCGGCGACGCTTTCACTATCATGACCGGAGAAGATGTCCAGGAGATCGCTGCCATCGAGCATTTCATTGGGCAGAAAATCCCGCGGGTGAAGCTTGAAGGCTTCAACTACGAATACACCCGCATCCTCGATCCTAATCCGCCGCCGCCCTTCGGTGCCAGGCGCCGCCGCAGTCGCTGGGCGTGATCGCTTCGCGAGTGTTCAAGTCGTTCAAATCCGACTGGTTCAAGATTCAAGTAAGAGGCGAGGCAACGTCAACAGGCATTAGCAAAAATTTTTATCCTCTTCCTGAATAACTCCAAACGCAAAAGCGGCGTCGGTGCGTATCGGCCAGCAGGCTGCTCAAAAAGATCCAGAGGCGAGGCGCGCGAAGATCGATGAGCGGAGGCGTACTCCTGTACGTTGACGCGACATCGATCGAGCGCAACGAAGCATATGGGTCTTTTTCAGCAGCCTGCTTAATCTGTGCCGTTTTCGGATGCCGCCTTGATGCGGCGCCTTCGCGCGGCGTCGGCGAGCGAGTTCAAGAGCGCGTAGGTATCTTCCCAGCCGACGCAAGCATCCGTGATGCTCTGGCCGTAGACCAGCTCTTTCCCGGGGATAAGGTCCTGGCGTCCGGCTTTAAGGTGGCTCTCGATCATAACGCCGAATATGCGCGCGTCGCCGCCGGCAATCTGAGCGGCCACTTTGCCACCTACGTCAACCTGCTTCAGCGGGTCCTTATCGCTATTGCCGTGGCTAAAATCGATCATGATGCGCGCCGGAATGCCGGCGGCGGCAAGATAACGGCCTGCGCTATCGACGGAGACGGCATCATAGTTCGGCTGGTTGCCGCCGCGCAAAATCACATGGCAATCTTCGTTGCCGGTGGTCGACACGATCGCGGAGTGGCCGGCCTTGGTGACCGACAGGAAGTGGTGCGGCGCGTGGGCGGCGCGAATAGCGTCCAGCGCAATCTTCACGTTGCCGTCGGTGCCGTTTTTGAAGCCTACCGGACATGACAGGCCGGAAGCGAGCTCGCGATGCACCTGGCTTTCCGTCGTGCGCGCGCCAATTGCTCCCCACGCCACTAGATCAGCGATGTATTGTGGCGTAATCATATCGAGAAATTCGCAGCCGGCCGGTACACCGATTTCGTTTAATTCCAAAAGAAGTTGCCTGCCGGTGCGCAAGCCTTGATTGATATTAAAGCTGCCATCCAGGCGAGGGTCGTTGATCAATCCTTTCCAACCGACGGTGGTGCGCGGTTTTTCAAAATAAACGCGCATGACCATTACCAGATCACCGTCGAGCTGATCTTTGGCCGCCTTTAGCCGGCCGGCGTATTCTTTCGCGGCTTTCACGTCGTGAATGGAGCACGGGCCGGCGACTACCAGCAACCGGTCATCGGCGCCGTGCAGGATGCGGTGAATAGCTCGGCGCGTTTCGAATACGGTTTTCGCCGCGCTTTCAGTGATGGCAAACTCCCGCAGCACATGCGCAGGCGGCGATAATTCCTTGATTTCTAAGATCCGTAAGTCGTCAGTCTGGTAAGTCATACTCGCGCTTCCGTGGAATTGTTATCCGGCTATCATATCGTAAACGCGGCAAATCTAAAGAGGTCAGCAGCGGCTTTGCGGTTCAACGTTCGCGCGAGTGAGCGTGGTGTTGGCATCCTCAACAATAAGACGGATTAAGCTTGAAATTATGCTTTCCTATGAATCGCGATCACCAGGCTACGCAAAAAGAGCTCAGAGGCGAGGCGCGAATGCGCATAGAGCTAAGAGCTAGGATCGAGAACGCTTAGCCCTTTGCGCTTTGCCAATCAGTACGTCGGAGTGAGACGATCAAAGCGCACCCTTCGACAGTGCTCAGGGCATTCGGCATCTGAGCTATTTTTGCGTAGCCTGCCAGCCGGTGGCTCGCAGCCATGACTTAGACAGGCTGGCGAAAAACAGCCCTGCGAGAGAAAAAATGCCAACGAGGGACCATAAGAGCGGCTCGTAGGTTTGCCATCGGTCGAATATCGCGCCCGCGATCACCGGTCCCAACACTCCTCCCCAGGTATAAAAAAAAGTCATATAGCCGCGAATTTTGGCGTAATGCTTGCGCCCAAACATATCTCCGACCACCGCCCAACCGATCGAGTAAGTGGCCTCAACGGCGGCGAAACAAAGCGTAAACAAGCCCAACAGCCAGATCGAATTGCCGAGCAGCGGCAGAAACATGGCGCCAGCGGCGGCAAATAAAATCAAGGCGTTCAGACGCGGTTTGTGCGCCTTATCGGCGTACCATCCCAAGCTGAGTGTCGCCGTCATGCCGAGAAACGCGTAGACACTGAGCAACAACGCGGCTTGTTGTTGGCTGAGTCCTTTCCAAACCATGATCGGGATGAAGTGCACCGAGATGGCATGATAAGACGCGTTGCGGATGCCGGCGGCCAGCACCGATCCCCAAAACGCAAACGACCGCAGAGCTTCTCGCACGGTAACATCGTTTTCAGTGACTCTGGGACGCTGCACCGCGCCATCTTCGTCACTCGGTTGAACGGGAATGTCGCCGTCGGGTAACATTCCCATGCTTTCGGGAGAGCGGCGAATGGTCAAAGCGAAAGGGATTCCCACGAGCAAAAAGCTAATGCCTGCCAGAGCCGCTCCCCAGCGCCATCCCCAGGCATGAACGACGATACTGAGAAGCGGTGCGATTAAAAGACCGCCGAGGCCGAAAGCGGCGCTGTTCAGAGTGATCGCGCGGGCGCGCTTGCGGATGAACCAGGTGTTGATTAAAACCATCGGCGCGTGCATGAACCCGCCGGCGTGTGCGAGCGAGATCACGCCGAGATAGACGATAAGAAAAGTCGTGTAGCTGTTTACCGTCGACAACAACAGGTAGCCGAATCCCATCAGCAGCACCGCAGTTATCATAACCGGCTTCGGTCCGTAGCGGTCAAGCAAATGGCCGACAACGGGCCCTTCGACGGCGCCTTCCGCGCGCGCCAGCGAAAAAGCGAGCGAGGTCGAGGTCCGGCTGAGATTCAAGTCCTGGCTCAGTGGCAGGAAGAAAACCGTAAATCCAAAGCTGTGCAGCCCGGAGGCAAGAACGCGCAAGGCAGAGGCTGATCCGACCATGCGCCAGCCGTAAAAGAGCCCAGAGAGTTTAGCGAGCAAGCAAATTGTCCTGTGAAAAACGTAAGTTCAAACTTTAAGGTTGAGACTGACTCGGTTCTGACTTTGAACCCGGAACCTTGAACTTTGAAACCGCGGAATTAAAAATCCGCGTTGCCGGGCGTGCGCGGGAACGGAATGACGTCGCGGATATTCTTCGAGACCGGTGAGATACATCATCATCCGCTCCAGGCCGAGGCCGAAACCGGAGTGCGGCACCGAGCCGTAGCGGCGCAGATCGAGGTACCACCAGTAAGGTTTCTCGTCCAGGCCGCCCTGGCGCATTCTCTCAACGAGCACGTCTGAGCGCTCCTCGCGCTGGCTGCCGCCGATGATCTCGCCGACCCGCGGCACGAGCACGTCCATGGCGCGCACGGTTTTGCCGTCGTCGTTGACGCGCATGTAAAACGCTTTGATCGTCTTTCGGGTAGTCGGTGACGATCACCGGCTTCTTGAAAACCTCTTCGGTCAAGAAACGCTCGTGCTCGGTCTGCAGATCGTTGCCCCACTCGACCGGAAATTCCCAGCTCTTGCCGGATTTCTTCGAGCTGTTCGACTGCGTCGGTGTAGGTGATGTGGCCGAACTGCGGACTCGGCGACATGCTCCAGCGTCGGCAAGCACGGTGTTCTCGATGCGCTCGTTGAAAAACTCCAGATCCTCGCGGCAGTGATCGAGCACGTAGCGGATCGATGTACTTCAGAAACTCTTCGGCGAGCTGCATGTTGTCGTCGAGTTCGCAGAAAGCCATCTCCGGCTCGATCATCCAGAACTCCGCCAGATGGCGCGGCGTGTTGCTGTTCTCGGCGCGAAACGTCGGGCCGAAGGTGTAGACGTTGGAGAACGCCAGAGCGAAAATCTCCCCTTCGAGCTGGCCGCTGACGGTCAGGTAGGCCGGGCGGCCGAAGAAATCCTGCTGCCAATCGACCTCGCCGTCCGCGGCGCGCGGCGGCTGTTTCAAGTTCAAGCGTGGTGACGCCGAACATCTGCCCGGCGCCTTCGCAGTCCGAGGTCGTGATGATCGGCGTCTGCACGTAGAGAAAGCCGCGCTCCTGAAAAAAACTGTGGATGGCGTGAGTCAGCGCGTTGCGCACGCGAAAGACCGCGCCGAAAGTATTGCTGCGCACGCGCAGATGGGCGATCTCGCGCAGAAACTCCAGCGTGTGGCCCTTTTTCTGCAGCGGGTAAGTCGCCGGATCGGCGGTGCCGTAGATGCTGGATATCGGCGACTTTGAGCTCCACGGTCTGGCCCTTGCGCGGGTGACTCGACCAGAACGCCCGGCAGCCTGCGATGCTGCTGCCGGTGGTGACTTGTTTCAGCAGTGTCCTCCGGCACCACCCCGGCAGTCGACGACCAGTTGCATGCTCTTGAAGCGCGAGCCGTCGTTGAGCTCGATGAACGTGATGCCTTTGGAATCGCGCCGCGAGCGCACCCAGCCGCGCAGACGTGACTTCACTGCTGACGTCTAACTCATAAGCTTTCTTTACCGAAACGTATTGCGCGCTCATAGGATTTCAGTATCGGTGTACGCGAGCCAATGTCAAACGAATGCTTGCGACATGAAAGACTTTTTTCTATTCCAACGGGGAGGCCACAAGAATTATGACAATCAGGCTCAGAAGCGACCGTTATGCCGGCATCTAGATCGCAAGGACGCCTCCGGAGGACATCCATGTGAACCTGGGTTCCGGCAGTCCATGCCGGAACGACGAGCTCGTATTGTAATGTTTACGCAATTACGCAAATCTGATGGCTGGTAGTCCCTCCCTCAACCAAATTTCAAAGGAGAGGCAAAGGAGACGATGATGACACGTCGTAATTTATTAAAACGCCTGCTGGCGGGCGGTATCTGGTCCGTCTGGAAGGGAACCGCATTGGCGGCACAGCCGTCGTCGATAAGCGAAGTTGAAGTACTGCAAAAAAATTGGAAATCACTGCTTGCCGCAGGCATCAAGGCGCCGCTGGCGAGCGAGCCGCTTAAATTATCCAAAGACGAGTGGCGCAAACGCTTGAGCGCGCGAGCAGTTTTATGTCCTGCGAGAGGAGGGCACGGAACGGCCGGCTTCGAGCGCGCTGAACGGCGAGAAGCGGCCTGGCATCTTTGCCTGCGTTGGCTGCGACCTGCCGCTGTTCACGTCAGAGATGAAATACGAAAGCGGCACCGGCTGGCCGAGTTTTTTTACGACGATACCCGATGTCTTCGGCACCAGCACCGATTTCAAGCTGATCCTGCCGCGCACCGAATACCACTGCATGCGCTGCGGCGGCCACCACGGCCACATTTTCAAAGACGGGCCGCGACCCACCGGGAAACGCTGGTGCAACAACGGCGTGGCGCTGAAATTCATCCCGAAAACCGGCAAAGCCTAGTTGTAGCTAATCAAAGCTTGCTCTTAGGCGGAGTTTCGTGAATGTGATACAAAGGCGGCGTGGTGAACTAAAATAGATTGCTCACGCGCATATTGAGAGGAACTTCGGACGCGAACATCCCGTTCGGCGAACTCAGACAGGTCGGTGCGGCAGCGCGACCGCTTTTGTAGGAGATTCGTGACCAGGCCCACCATATTCCTTAGCCTCGCAGGTTGCTGAAAAACTCTTACAGGCTGCTCAAAAACATCCAGAGGCCGGCGCGCGAAAATCGACGAGCGGAGGCGTACTCATGTACGTTGACGAGAAATCGATTGAGCGCACCCTTCGACAAAGCTCAGGGCAATCGGCATATGGGTCTTTTTCACCAGCCTGATCGCCTCGGCTGCATAAACCGGTTGATTCGCCAAACGACTTGATCGTATATAGAGCCCAGGAGGATACTTCGATGGCTAACGATGAAACAATTTCTGTGCTCAATCCGGTGGGCTTTGCGCCGAAAATCACGCCGAAGCCGATGGCGCCGCGGCTTGAGAGCCTGGACGGCAAGACGATTTTTCTCGTCGATCCGCGCTTCGACGACTCTGGGTTGTTTCTCCGACAGGTACAGAATTGGTTTTCCGAACGCATGCCTTCGGTAAAAACCAGCCTCGTTGAGATGTCCAGCGTTTACACTAAAGACGATCCAAAAACCTGGGAGATGATCAAAGCCAACGGCGACGGCGCCATTATCGGCGTCGGCCATTGAAGCACTTGCGCGCCGGCGGTCGCCGTGCACGCAATCGCTCTCGACAGCAAATACGGTGTGCCCACCGTTGCCATCCATACCAACGCCTTCGAGAAGGCGGTGCAATCGGTTACGCGAATGCACGGCATGCCCGAGGCGCGCTACACTTTCGTGCCCCAGCCGGTGATGGGCAAGACCGCCGAACAACTGCGCGCCTATGTTGAAGGCAAGAGCCCGATCAGCGGCCGGCCGGTGATGCAAGAAGTGATTGAGGGGCTGACGCGGCCGGCGGAGGGAGATCGTATCAAGCCGACGCAATTCGAGCGCACCACGCCGCGTGTCGTTGAAGCCGATGTCGAAGAGAATTTGCAGCGCCAATTTCTCGATAACAACTGGACCGACAAACTGCCAATCGTTTTGCCCACCGAAAAGAAAGTGCGCGAGATGCTCGCGCATACCAGCCGTAAGCCCGACGAGATCGCCGGCCACTTGCGCTCGAACCAGTTTCGCCAGCACTGGGAATTCACGGTAGAAAAAGTCGCTGTCAACGCCGTGATGGCCGGCGCGCGGCCGGAATACTTTCCGGTCATTCTGGCGCTCGCCGCGAGCGGCGTGAGCGCGCGCGGCAGCACCACCAGCTCGATGGCTGCGATGGTGGTAGTCAACGGTCCCGTCCGCAACGAGCTTGGTATGAACTCCGGCACGGGGGCGATGTCGCCCTATAATCATGCGAACGCGACCATCGGGCGCGCTTATGGTTTGCTGTCACAAAATCTCCAGGGCGGCTCGCTGCCGGGAGACAGTTACATGGGCTCGCAAGGTAACGGCTACGCCTACGGCACAGTCACCTTCGCCGAGAACGAAGAGCGCAGCCCATGGGTGCCTTTTCATGTACAACAAGGCTTCAAACCGGCGGACAGCACGGTGAGTATTTTTACCGGCTGCCGTTCCACCGCGTTTACTCTGGGCGTGCGCGAAAAATATTGGCGTGAACACGTGCGCAACATGCTGCGCGGCATGGACGCGCACAGCGCGCCGACGTTTCTGCTCGATCCCATCGCCGCCCGGCAGTATATCGATCGCGGTGGCTTCGATACCAAGGAAAAACTGATTCAGTGGGTTTACGATAACGCCCTGATGCCCGCCGGTGAATACTGGGACTATCAGCTCATTCAAAATTATATCTATCCGCGAGCCACCTTCGGCGAGGAGCCCTACGCGTCCAAACTGAAGGCGGCGCCCGACGAGATGATCCATATGTTCAAACCCGAGGAAATTCATGTTGTGGTCGTTGGCGGCGAAACCAACGGCTACTGGCGCATCATGGGCTGCAGTTATCAGAAGACGGTGTCGGTGGATGATTGGCGATAACGGCGAGAGATAACATCCGTTCAAAACGTTCAAACCGTTCAACCGCTGCGCTCCCGTTCAATCCCCACCTCTTTCCTCCCCCGCGTCGCGGGGGAGGATGAAGGAGGGGGCTTCATCGATTTGAACGACTGGAACGATTTGAACCTTCAGGGAGCGCGAACCAGACATGTCAGACTACGACGTCGTAATCATCGGCTCAGGCCTCGGCGGTTTAACCGCCGGTCTCTTCTCGGCGCGGCACGGTCTCTCCACGGTGATCCTCGAATCGAACATTCCCGGTGGCCATTTGATCAGCATCGAGAAGATCGAAGATTTTCCCGGATTTCCGGATGGCATCGCCGGCTACGATCTTTGCCCTACGGTGCAACAGCAGGCGGCGAATTGCGGCGCCGAGTTCCAACGCGCGGAGGTTCTAAGCCTGGAAGTGCAGGAGCGCTTTTGGTCGGTTGCCACTGATGAAGAACAACATCGCGCCAAAGCAGTGATCGTTGCAACCGGCTCGAGTCTGAAAGAACTCGGCGTCCCGGGTGAAACTCGGTTGATGGGGAGAGGCGTAAGCCACTGTGCTAGCTGCGACGGGCCGCTCTACAATGGTCAAGTCGTGGGCGTGGTCGGCGGCGGTGATTCTGCGCTTCAAGAGGCGCTCACCTTGGCGAATTTTGCCGAACGATCTTACTCTTCCATCGTGCCGAAACATTTTCCAGCGCAGCACTCCTATCGGCAAAGAGTCGTTGGACAATCCGAAGATTGTCGCCGCACTATCAAACCGTCGATCGACGAAATTCTTGGCGACGATGTTGTCACCGGTGTGCGCGTTCGTGATTTGCGATTCGCGATCAAGTGTCGCAAGTCGATCTGGCCGGTTTGTTCGTTTACGTCGGCCTAAAACCGAATACTGCATTCTTGCAAACTGTGCTGAAGCTCAGCGATACGGGACACGTGCCGACGGACGGCTGGATGAAAACCGAGCGCGACGGACTCTATGCCGTGGGCGATATCCGCGAGGATTCGGCGGCGCAAGCGGTAGCTGCGGCCGGCGACGGCGCCACGGCCGCCATCGCCGCGTATCGCTATGTCAAGGAGACGTTTCGCTAACGCCGCGATGATGCTCGCGTCACGCATGCTCGTTGATGTCATGCTGAGCGAAGCGAAGCATCTCGCATTGTCGAGTGGTACAAGTCGAGATTCTTCGCCTGCGGCTCAGAATGACATCACGGATACAAGCCTTCTCAATTGGGAGGCGGACATGGGGCAATCGGGAGTTAAGATGATCTTCATCCTGTGCCTCTCGTTTGCCATTGGCGCGGCCTTACTCTTCACTCCCACCGTTCACGGCCAGCCGAACTTCTTCCAAGGAAAATCGCTGAGAGTCATCCGCGGCGGGCAGCCCGGCGATCTTTACGATCTTTGGACGCGGCACATCGCGACCTATTTGGGAAAACATATTCCCGGCAATCCGCAGCGTCACGGTGCAAAACATGTCAGCAAGCCGGACGGTGATAGACAATGAAAATATTAGCAAGTGCACTTCTGTTTTCTGCAATGCTGCTCGGAAAAGCGTGGAGCCAGGCTCCAGCGCCTAGAACGGCCGTAGATCTGGCCAAGTATGCGGGCGCGGACCGTGAGCGTGTGCTCTATGAGGGAGCGAAGAAGGAAGGCAAACTCATCTGGTACACGTCGCTCAGCACGTACAAGGAAATGGCCAAGTTCTTCGAGACTAAATATCCCGGTGTTACCATAGGATTTTATCGTGCTCCGGCGACGAATTTGGCAACTCGGATCATCAGCGAGTCGCAGGCGCGGCGCTACAATGTCGATGTCATCGAGACCACGCCGGGCGCGGTCATGCTGCTGCGCGACAACAAGCTGCTTATGCCTTTTCACTCACCTCATTTGGCGGACTACCCGGAGGGTTCGAGAAAAAGCGCCGGGAGGATTGTACTTGACCGCGGTGGATCGCGAGTCTTACGTCGGCGTCGGATACAACAAGAGCGTCATTCGTGAAGCAGACGTGCCCAAGAACTTCGATGACCTTTTGAAACCGGCGCTCAAAGGCAAGATGGGGATCAGCGTCGAGGAAATAGGCACGCGCATGGTCGGCGCCATGCTGAGAGCAAAAGGCGATGGGTTCGTGAAGAAATTGGCGGCACAGGACATCAAGCACTACTCGATGCCGGCGCTGGGCCTAAATGAATTGATCGCTTCTGGAGAAGTGCCGCTGACGTTTACGGCGGTTGACAGCAACGTCAGACTGGCGCAAATGCGCGGCGCCCCTGTGGCATGGCTGCCGCTGGATCTGGTGCCAACCAATGCGGGCACGATGGCGACGTTCACGAGCACGCAGCGCCCGCATGCGGCGCTGCTGTTCATTGATTTTATGCTCGGCCCAGACGGCCAGAAGATGCTCGTTGAGAAATTTGGCTACGGCAGCCCGCGTAAAGACTACGGCTACAAGCGCTGGTACGCGGAGCAGGGACTCTCGACTTATGAATATGCGAATACCATCGAACGCTGGAATAAAATTTTGCTGGAGATCTCGCGCAAATGAGAAAGAGGCATAGGCAACAGGCATTACAGCGTCTGTGCCTCATGTGACCAGCAAGCTGCTCAAAAGACCTCAGAGGCGAGGCGCGCGAATAGCGATGAGCGGAGGCGTACTCATGTACGTTGACGCGAAATCGCTTGAGCGCACCCTTCGACGATGCTCAGGGCAATCGGCCTATGAGTCTTTTTCAGCAGCTTGCGCCGAGGGCCAGCGCGGTGATGCTGGGCAGCCGGCTGATAATCGTTCGCGCTCCTGATGCAGTAACGTCCAGCACCTCGCCTTCAGAGGTCGAAGCGAAGACGCCGTCGCCATTTAGATTAGGGCACATAGCCATGATACCGCCGTGCACGCGTTCAACGGCGATATCCCATCTCACGCCGCCGTCGTTGCTGGCATAGATCGCCGCGTTTGCGCGTTCTTTGCGCAGCCATGTGTTTGGCCGGCCCAGGGCTACGGCGAAATAAAGCGTGCCGCGGCTGTCTTCTATGACTGACGAGCCGAAGGTCCGCGGCCCCGCGGGCGTGATATTTCGCCAGCGGCTGCCGCGATCCTCGCTCTGGTAGATTCCTTCACCGCAGGCAGCCAGCACGACTCCTTTTCTCTTGGCGCTCGGGAGAATCTGGTGGACGTCCGGATCATCCAGTCCGTCACTGACCTGAGACCAGCGCTCTCCGTCATCATCACTTACTAACAGGCCGCCGACTTCGATGGCGGCAAACAGCCTGCGGGGCGAGCCATTGTCTGCGGCGAGAAAGCGCACGCGGGCGCTTAGCTCGGGGCTCGGCGGGAAACTGCCGCCCGTTGCGCCTGAACGCACGCCCTCAAGTTCGCGCCAGGCGCTGCCATTGCTTGAACTATACAGGGCCGCGGGCCAGGTGCCGGCGAGGATAGTTCCCGGAAGTGCGAGCAGCGCGTTGGTTGTCAAACGCGGCACGTTGGGTGCGGCGCGCTGCCACGCCGCGCCGCCGTGCTGGGTGACAAACAGCCCGGAATGTTCGGTTGCGATATAAACATGGCGCGGATCAGCCGGATCCACTTGAAGCGAAGTCATTTTCCAAAACGTCAGCGCCCTCTCGGTTTCCGATCCATTGTCCATCGCTTTGTTCGAAACGATACCAGCCGGAATAGGTCGCTATGTGCAGCGCATCCGCGTTGCGATCTGTATCAACCATGTTGCGCCTCCGCGTGCGATGGAATCTCATCTTTCTTACTTGTCATTGTCTGTGCCTGTCTTCAAACTACCGAGGGCCTTAACCCGACCGTTGGCCGCCTCCGTCATGCCGGCAGGGATTGCCGGCATCCAGTACGCAAGGCGCCTCCGGAGACATCCATGTCAATGTGGATTCCAGCACTCCATGCTGGAATGACGTAATCGAGGGATCCTGCTTGAGCTGACCGGGACCCCTCCGCACGGTATTTTCGAAAGAGAGACTATAGTGCAATGTCATTCTGATGAGGCGCAGCCGAAGAACCTCGTCTTCGTAACAGTTTAAAAATGCGAGATGCTTCGCTTTGCTCAGCATGACATCCTCGTTCATGCGTAGTTGAAATACCACGCCGTTGTACCAGCTCGAACATAATCTGCGTCCCGATTGCCGTCAACAAATTTATCCCTTGATCTTTGAGCGCACTTTCGACTAGCCTTGGAAATCGATCGGCAATCTCCGCAGTAAAGAGGTGCACTATATGAAAACCGCTTTGATTCTTTTGCTCGGTTTATTTTTTTTCCGCCTCAGCGCCGATGCCCAGACACCATTCTATCAAGGTAAGACTATCAACGTTATTGTCGGCACGCCGCCGGGAAATCTCTATGACCTTTGGGCGCGCTTGATTACCGATCACATGGGCAAAAATATTCCGGGCAATCCTAATTTTATCGTCCAGAATATGCCGGGCGCCGGCCATGTCGTCGCGCTGAATCATCTTTATAAAGTGGCGAAGCCCGACGGCTTGACGATTATCGGCTCAGTCATTCCGTCGCTCTATCTCAATCAACTGGTCGGGCGCCCGGAGATCCAGTTCGAGTGGGAGAAATTCAGTTGGATCGGCTCGCCCGCGCGCGGCGCCAGCCAGATGTATATGCGCGCTGATACGCCTTACAAAACGATCGAAGATATTCGCACCGCGAAGGAACCGCCGAAATGCGGCGCCACGGGTGTCACCGGCCCCGATTCCTATTACCCCAAGCTCTTGCAAGAAACCATGGGTGCCAAGTTCAATATTGTCACCGGCTACCCCGGCGGCACCGATATCGACCTGGGGGTCGAGCGCGGCGAGATTCACTGTCGGGCTTTTACCATCGAGGCGTTCTTTGGCCGCGAGCCTTATCATACCTGGCGCAAGAACGGCTTTGTGCGAAATATTTTTCAGTCCGGCAGCAAGAGAGATGCGCGTTTGCCGACCACCCCGACGATTTTTGAACTGATGGAACAATTTAAAACAAACGAATCGGGACGGCGGCTCGCCACGGTCTTGCTCGGCGCTGACGACATGGGGCGGCCGATGTTTGGACCACCCGGCATGCCGGCCGAGCGTCTGAAGATACTGCGCGATGCGTTCGTCAAAACCATGGGCGATGAGCAGTTCCGTGCCGAAGTGAAAAAACGGAACTACGAATTCGATCCCGTCGCGGGCGAGGAGTTGCAGACTCTCTCCAAGGACGTGACGACTCAACCGGCAGATACGATAGAGCGCCTAAAAAAGCTTTTGGGAAACTGATTGGCAGGCGCGAGGCAACGCACAGAGCAAAGCGCGTAGCGCAGAGGAGGTTTCCAATGCTCAGAATCAAAGGTGTCGGCAAAGAAAATGCCGCGCCGGAAGTGCGTGAGGTCTTCGAGGCGCAGGAAAAACAGCATGGATCGATCCTCAATACTGCAAAGGTCTACGGCCTGAGGCCGACGATTCAAAAGGGCGTGCAGGCTTTGCAGCAGGGCATTCTCGCCTCGGGTTTGATTCCGGCCGATCTGCGCCATCTGCTGTGCATGAAAGCGGCGAGCATCAACGGCTGTCCCTATTGAATTGACATCAATGCATCCAGTGGGATGCAACATGGAGCTTCGGAGCGGAAGGTAGAAGCGGCGCTGGGCGACTACAAACAGAGCGACGCGTTATCGAGCAAAGAAAAACTCGCGCTCGAGCTGTCCGAGCGCATGACTTACACGGACAAGCAAGTCACCGACGACTTCTTCGATCAGCTCAAGCGGCACTATACTGAAGAGCAGCTTGTTGAACTGGCGGCGATCATCGCCCTGGAAAACTTCCGCAGCAAGTTCAATCCGGTTTTTGCCGTAGAGTCGCAGGGTTTTTGCCCGCTGCCGGCGGTGAAAGAGGTAGCGGCGGACGCGGCGCGGCGCTTCCACGGATGATCCGTGCAAGCTCAACGCCGGACGTGCAGACCCGATGAAAGCTTATTCGTTCGCCGCGTCGTTTGTGGGATCGATCTTTTTCATGATCGCCGGCATTGGGCCTGGGCTTTTGTCAGGCGCCGCGGCGCCGGCGAAAGTGACTATCCATGTGCCTTCCAAGAGCCTGTCAATCATGCCCTACTACTTCGGTAAGGATAAAGGCTACTTTGCCGCTGAGCAGATCGAGCCGCAACTGATCATGATGGCTCCACCCACCGCTATTGCCGCGCTCATCGCGGGCGAGCTTGATTTCTCTTCGACCACTGGCGCGGCGACTTCGGCGATCATGCGCGGGGTGCCGCTCAGACGATATTTTTACGTGCAGGCCGAACCCGCTCACGTGTTGATTGCGCAACCGGAAATCAAGTCGATTCAAGATCTTGCCGGCAAGGTCATCGGCGTCAACGCTTTGACCGACGCGGTGGGCATGTCCACGACTATGATCCTGCGCGGCAACAACATCGATTCAACCCGGACTACGCTACTGCCGATGGGAGTGACGGATAACTCTCTCAAAGCATTTGTCACCCGAAAGACTTCGGCCACAGTTGTGCCGCCGCCGTATTCGGAAGAGCTCGAGAGCAAGGGCTATAACAAGCTTGCTGAGGCGAGGACCTACGCGCCATTGAGTTTCATTGGTTTAGTGGGCCATGTGGATGCGACCAAAAAAAAATCCCAGAAAGTGCAGGGTATGATTATGGCGCTATATCGGACCATGATCTACATCCACAACCCCGCCAACCGCAACGAGGTCATTCAATACATTGCGCGCTATCACAATATCGATCCGGCGCTTGCCGAAAAAGCACTTAACGTGCAGATGCTCTCCTACAGCAAAGACGGCACCAAGCCGCGTAAGCTGGTGGAGCGCGAAATCGAGATTTATCGGGAGAGCTTGAAGATCACCAAAGCGTTCACACCGGATGATTTGGAGGATATGAGTCTACTACGCAGGGCGCAGCAAGGCGGCGCGCGATAGGGCGAGAGGTTCTACGAGATCTATGTTGTGCCGCTTGTCGCGGCTATAATATATGAGAAAAAGCTCGCTGAATATCAAGGTCATGTAGGGGAGATATCCATGATTAAGCCCGTTGGCCTCATACATGGGCACTACGAATGCCGTTCATTTAGGGATACGGTACCGGTGCTCAAAGAACTTCTAGCGTTCGAAGTCGTGAGGGAAACTGCGGGCAACGTTATCATGAAGCATCCCAACACCGGGTGGCTGCTGGTTGTCCATGAAGGCGGCCCCAATGCGCCGGATAAGCCGCGCTTGAACCACTACGGGGTGCGGGTTGCGACGAACCAGGAAGTCGACAATGCGCGCGAGTATCTCTTATCGAAGCAAAGCGATTATAAACTGATCGAAGTAGATAAACTGCAAAACCGCCATCTGGCGCATTCGGTCCATTTTGTCGAACCGGGAGGCAATACCTGGGAAATCGAATCATACGAATTGGCGGTCAAAGCCGGTCTGGGCGCAAACGTCTCGGTTCCCTGGGAAACCCCTATCCCGGCCGAGTGGTTTCCCGGTAGAGGCTATATTCCCCAGGCGCTCACGCATGGCACGATTACTTGTCTGAATCTCGATAACTCGCGGCGCTTTTACCGCGAGGTTCTGGGCCTCGACGTCGTCTCGCCTTCGCGCAGTGTCAAGCCATCCTATATCAAGCATCCCGCCACACCCTGGTACGTCGTCAGCCTGGAGCGACCGCCTGCGATGCGCGTGCCGCTCACGCGCTTGCAACGTTATACAATCGCGGTTGAATCGCCTGATGCGGTCGCCGAAGCGCATCGTTCGTTGAAGAAGTGCGGCGAAGAAGTGGGCGTGACGGAGCTCGAAGAAATTAAAAAAGCCGATGAGTCGATATCGTTTCTGTTAAGTGATCCGGATCGAAACTGGTGGGAAGTGAGCAGCCCGGCGGCAGGCTGCTGAAAGAGACCCATCCTTCGCTTTGCTTCAATCGCCTCCTGCGAGTACTACCTGGCAAAACGCAAAGGGTAAGCGCAAACCGGTCTCAACAGCCGGGGCGGAAGACTGGAGACCGAGTAACTCTTTGCGCCATGCGCTGTGCGCCTTGCTCTATGCGTGTTCGCGCGCCTCGCTCTGGATCTTTTCGCCCCGTTTTTCAGTTCTTGGGCCAGGGTTGAATATCTGAATCGCTCCTCAAGTTTGCCCGGGTCGTAGCTCTCGTTATGAGTGAAGGCGGTAATCGGACGCCGCGGTTTGGCTTTCGGCCAAGCGCGCGCATGGCCGATGGGAACGACCCAGAGCAGGCGCAGCGGTTCGGGGACTTTAAAGAGCTTGCGCAGCTCGGGCTCGACTTCTTCGCGCACTGAGACCCATACGGTGCCGAGCTTCATAGATGCGGCGGCGAGCATCATCTGCTGCACGGCATTGGCGATGCTCGCCTGAAAGAGCTTTTCACGATCGCCGGGTTGCCTGGTGGTTAGATAAACTTGTTTGGTGCGGGCGTCGCCGCAGACGAGCACGAGCACGCTGACATCGCCGACGTAGTCTTTCTTCAGTCCTTTGTAGTGAACCGGGTCTTCGCGTTTGCGTTCGCGCCACTCGTTGGCATAAATCTCGCGCACTTTTTTCATTTTTTGCCGATCACGGGTGATGATGAATTCCCAGGGCTGCGTGTTGGCGCCCGATGGCGCCCAGCGCGCCGCTTCCAAAATTTTCTCAAGCTCCGCGTCGTTGACCTTGCCGGTTTTATAAACTCTCACACTGCGGCGTTGCCGGATGATGTTCGATAGGTTTTCAGTGTCCATATATAATCGCAGTCGTCGAGAGCCGCAGGGCAGCGACTCAGTTCAGCGACAGCTGGCTGCGCCGCCCCCAATACCAGGCCAAGAGGATGAGCGGTGTCAGGACCAGGGTCATTAGCAAGGTGACGGCGGATGCCTTGTTGATATTGCCGCCGTACCAACAACTCCATACCGCCGCCGGTAAAGTATAATTGTCATGCACCGCGAGAAACACCGCGGCGGTGAGTTCATGGTACACCAGCAGGGCCGACCAGATCCACACCGAGAACAAGGTCGACCGGATCAAGGGAAACAGCACGCGCCAGGCCGTGCGCGCATTGGAGAGACCGGCGACAAATGCGGCTTCTTCGAGCTCGCGATGGATCTGGAGCAGCGAGCCATTGAGCGCGTCATAAGTGCATATATCAATAGTTTTGCCGGCGACGGTCGTGCGTTCGACCAGCCATGCGATCGGCAGACCAAAAAGCAGCGCCATCAGCGGAGTTCAGGTTTCTAGTTCCTGGTTCCAAGTTTCTTGTTTTAACTAGAAACCAAAAACTAGAAACTACATCCGCGCCTCCGGTAGATTGCACAAACCGGCGCTAGCTCAATGATACTGGGCGCCGGGAAGCGGATACTTGACCGCTTCTTCCAAAGTCGTGGCGCGGCGCCATTCGTTGGCTGGACGGCTCAGTCCGTCGGCGCCGATCTGATCCATGGAAGCGTAGATCTCGATCTTGTAACCATCGGGATCATAGAATTCGAGGCCAGGGTTTCCACCGGGGCCGCGCCGGCCTTCATAGAAGATGGTGACGCCCTTGGATTGCAGGAACTCGCGAATCTTGAAAAGCTCGGAGACGCTCGCGACTTCCAGTGCCATATGATCGAAGCCGACTTGGCCGCGGCTCGGCAATGGATTCTTTTCGGTGGCTTGAACCAGCGCGATCGTGTGATGATCCGTGGCGTTGCGGAAAAACACCATGCCGTTTTCGTTTTTGTCGGAGAACTTGAAGCCCATGATCTCCGTCCAGAACTTCGAAGTCCGTTCGATGTCGCTCACGGCGTAAACCACGTGGCCAATTTTTTTGATGTTGATCGGTGATTTTTCTTCCGTCATAAACTGCTCCTTTCTGAATCTTGCGCGGCTGCCCAGTGCGCCACGGTTAAAGGTAGGAAACTTTTACCATGGAAAAAACTTCAAGGCAAAGTGGAATTTCTCCCGTCCAAGTAGCCATCCGCTCTGCCGCGCAGAGGCAAGGCTCCGATCGCGGTGATCGCAAAGTTAGTGAAATTATTCATCACTTTCAGAGCAATTCGCGCCAGACTATTTGCCGCCGAACTTACGGACCAACTTCCGGCCGTACTGCTGCAACGAATCAAGCGGCAGCGAGCGCCGTTTGATCAGGTCCAGACGGATTATTTTCAACTGAATGCTCTTGGCCAAGGCTTTACGCTCGCTTTCATCCTCGACATGCTTCAAGAGGTCTTCGAGCGTGTGGATGTCTTTTAGCAGTTCAGCTTCGGGTGGCAAGACGTGCGCGTTCTTGAGCACTTTGTAGCCGATGCGCAGTTCGTGCGGTACCCAGCTCAAGTCCTCCAGTTCCAAAGGCTTGCCTTTGCCGGGCAGGTCATCGAATTCGCCGTTGCGTTGGGCTTCCAGAATGCGTTGTTCCGCCAGTCTCTGAAACAAGGGAACCGCACCGCTCGGTTGCGAGGGACGTTTCATTGGTTTCAACCTAGGATCACAGTTTAAGGTTCAATGTTCAAGGTCAAAGGTGGGTTCGAATAGGGAGTTTCCGAATTAGACCTTGAACTTCGAACCCATTCGGCAAGCTCAGGGCAGGCGTGGAACTGTGAACTTTTCTTCGCCGATCTCCTGCGAAAAAAAACGGGGAGTGAGGGGGATTTCCTTAGCGAACGGAGAATATAACTTCACGAAGCGCTCGATTGTAAATTCCAACGCGTTGCAGGTTGCCGAACACGTTCTCGATCACGCAGGCCCTGCGGGTCGGTAGATGGCCCGCTCGTAGTCCAGTTCGGTGCGGATACCGATGGCATGCAGCGCATTGTTGGCTTGGTCTAAAGAAGAGCTGTGGAGTAGAGCCTGTGCGGGTTTGGCGAGAGTGTCAAAGAGGACTGTTGCCGACATGAAAAAAATAAGCGCCGTGAGCGGAGTGAGTCGAACCTTGCGCTGGTCAGAGCGGATCTTGCCTTCGCCATAGGCGCCGCGAAAGCATTGGACCGGAATCGCGCTGGCTTCGGTGGCTACGGTCTTGATCACTTCTTCCAATTCCGCTGCGATTTTGGGCGTCAGCGACCAAGCGCCAAGCAACCCGCCTGCCGCAGCCAGTTTGCTAAGCGCCAGCTCGATCTCATCGACGGTTAACTCGCCGTCGCTGCCATAACCGAACATGCCCCATAGTGTCCGCACACCGCGTTTTTCCATGGCGGCGAACGCCGCTAACACGACCGAATCCGCTAGCGGGCTGCGTAGTCCGACTTCGTGCCCTTCAGCCAGGGAGTCACCGCCGACGTCGAGGCCGACGAGCAGATCGGCGTTAAGGTGTTTCATCGCCGCTTCTAGCCCGGCGACGACGCCCTGTGCGCCGCCATTGATATCGACGAGCAAAACTTCGGAATTGCGCACCGCGGCCATCTTTGATTCGGCGAAGTAAACGCCGGTGTTGGTGCGCGACTCGGCGTTGGCCAGCCAGGTGTATTCGTGCAGCGCGCGGACGTTTTCCACTTCGCTCAAGCTGCCGCGGCCCGGGAATCGGGTCATAGACTGCGCGCTCCCATGAGAGCCCGCCAATAGAGAACTCCAGGCCGCAAAATTCGAGAAATCGCGCGCAGGCCAGGGCGCCGACCACATCGCCGCCACCGCCGACGCCGATGACCAGCGCGCGCGATGAGGCGCGAATGATGTCTTCTAATGACGTCGTGGATTGCATCCGGAGTCAGTCATTTTGCGTTTATTCTGCTGCAAGGTCCTTATGTTTCCGTTCAGTCGTTGTCATTTAGGAATGTGAGTGTCTTGCCCGGGAACCGGATGTGCTATGGCCTCTTCGATGGTTTTCACGCCATGCCATTGGTTGGACGGCCGCACGCGCCCATCGCTGCCCACTTGATCGACGCCCCAGTAGATTTCCAAGGAGTGGTTGTCCGGGTCGCGAAATTCCACGGCAATCTGGCAGCCGGCGCGTCGCCGCCCGTCAAAATCGATCTGCGCGCCGTACGCGCGCAAGCGGTCGCGGGCCCGGACTACTTCGGCCAATGTCGGCACTTCGAAGGCGAGATGATGCAGTTCTCGATGTTGCGCTTGTCCAGCGCCCTGGCCAACTAGGGCTAAACAGTGATGGTCCGAATTGCAGCGTAGGAATACCATACCTCCCGGCATCATCTCCTCTGGATAGACATCCGAGACTTTGAAGCCGAGCACCTGGGTGTAAAAAGTAGTTGCGCGCCCGAGATCGGCGACTTGCAAGACAACGTGACCGACTTTGGCAATATGGAAATCCATTCCGTCGGGAGGAGCCATGTTCTTGAGCTTCTCGAGATTTACAGCCATTTTTTCCTCCCCATATAGAATATTCCTGGTGCAGCTTCCTGCCGTCCCGCTGATATCTGGATCGTGTCGTAAATGTCATGGTGAGTAGCAGACGAAGAATTGCGTCGTCGTAGCACCTTGAAAAAACGAGATGCTTCGCTCTTGCTCAGCATGACTTTCGTCGTAAATCCGCAGGGTCATCGCGTCGGACCCGAGGGCATCAAATTGCGTGACTTCAAAAAATCGATCACGAAGTGCATCGAAGCCCGCCGGATCTTCGATGTTACAGGCATGGCCCGTGTTCGGCAAAATTTTGTGGACCGCGCCGGGAATCAGCGCTGCGGTCTTCTTGCCGCCGGCTAAGGAGTTATCGTATTCGCCGTTGATTACCAAGGTCGGAACTTGCAGGGTGCCAAGCCGCGGCGTCATATCCGTGCCGCCGCGGGCGCGAAAGATCTGGCCGATGGATTCCCCTGAAAGCCAGGGGTCGCGTTCGACAAAAGTGTCGAGCAGGTATTTACCTAGCTTTGTATCCGGGAACCCCGGCGCTACCAGCTCTCTCAGATGTTGAATGTGATATTTCTCGATGCCGATCTCAGTGTAGCCGTGAATGCGCTCGTCGATGGAGCCGCCGGGGCCGCTGCTGCCGCCGACGAGGATCAGTGCCTTAAAAATTTCCGGATGGTCTAATCCGAGCAGCAGGGCCATGCCGGAGCCGACGCTAACACCGCCGAGGATCGCTTCTTTGATGTCGAGGTCGCGGCATACCCCGAGCACATCATCGGCCATCACGCCGAGGCTAAAAGGCGTCTCCGGCTTGTCCGAGCGGCCGTAGCCGCGAATATCGATGGCGATGACTTTGAAGTAGGTCGAGAAATGGGCGATCTGGTACATCCACAAATTATGATCGAAGGGATTGGCGTGAACCATCACGAACGGCAGCCCTTCGCCGGAGACTTCGTAGTAGATTTTCAAGCCGTTGGCGGTGCTATACATCTTCTGTTAACACGGTTCAAATCGTTCAAGTTGTTCAAAAAGTTCAACGTCAGAATCATCCAGCTTTGTCCGACGGCTTGAACGGCTTGAACCTTTTGAACGTCTTGAACGGAGGTTAGTTCGCCTTCCGTGGCCGCTCCTGCTTGAGGCTTTCTTTCACTTCGCCTAAAGTCATGACATCGGCATACTTATGATGCAGATCGAACAAATTGACCTTGTGCGAAAGCATGCTCCTATCGAACACGGTTTCCTCGACGATCGACACGTGATAGCCGAGCGAGTACCCGTCCACGCAGCTCGCGCGCACGCAGCCACTGGTGCTTTCGCCGCAGACGATCAAGCTATCGATGCCCAGTTGCGTTAGATGAGCTACCAGCGGCGTGCCGAAAAATCCACTGGCGCGCTCTTTAAAGATAACAACATCACCCGGCTGAGGTTCGAACTCTGCCTTTATTTCGAAGGCCTGAGGATCGATCTTGACGCGTTGGCGGTTGGTGGCATGAACGGCGCCAGGCTTTGCTTCTTTGCGCGTTTCGGTGGTGGTGTAAAAGATCGGGATTTTCAGCGAGCGCGCTAAAGCGAACAGCTCCTGTGTCGGCTTTATCGCGTTATGGGCATTGATACCGCAAGAACTTTTGTAGGTCTCGACCAGCTCATGCGGTTCTTTGGCGCCGCCTTCGTAAGCGAGATTATAAAGATCGATGGCGAGCAACGCCGGTCTTTGGCCGATGTAAGTCTCGCGCTGATAAGGCGTATAAACCTTGAGAATCTCCGGCGTCATAATATCTTTCCAACAATGGTCTTCAAAATCGACCGACATGATGATCTCCTTTGCCTTCAAGTTGCTGTTGTAGCGGCGAGCTTAGCGCCGCAAGGTTAGCGCGGCGCGAGAAATCTGCGGGTATCTTATGGGTTGTGCTTGTGCGATTCAAGGATCTTTCGGACCACAGAACCTTCTCTTAGGCTCGTGCTCTCGAAGCCCTGACTGATTCCCAGGGTTTGATCAGCAGCGCCGTGAGCAGCGCGTCCGAGGAGAAGAATGGCGCAGATCCCCACAAGGTCGCAGACGTAACTTTGCTCCGCGGTCATAAATGGCGCCGGCGACGACGGATCCGACACACCGCCCCAGGTGTAGAAAAAGGCCATGGTGCCGCGAATGGTGGCGAAATACTTGCGCCCGAAGAAATCGCCGATGGTGGCCCACACGATCGGAAACGAGGCGTCGATGGCGGTGAACAGAATCGTGAATGACCCAGAGCGGCCAGAGTCCATCGCCCCAAATGAGCAGGAGCATCGCGCTGGCGGCGGCGAGCATGCAGGCGGCCAAGAGTTTGGGACGATTGACCGCGTCCGCGAGCGGACCGATGACGTAATGGGCGGCCCAATTCAAAAAGGCAAAAGCGCCGAGCAAGAATGCCGCGTGTTCTTGGGTTAAGCCCTTCCACACCATGATCGGCACGAAGTGCACGCTGACCGTGCTGTAAGCGGCGACGCGCACCGTCATGCCGATCACGAAGAGCCAAAAAACCATGGTTCTGCATGGCTTCGCGCAAGGTCGGGTCGATCGCAGCTGATTTCTCGCGCTGATGGATCCGTGCTGTCGCTGCTATCCGTTGCCTGCAGTTCGCGGCGCGTCGCCGTCCGGCAGAAGCCCCATGCTTTCCGGTGAAGGACGCACGCCGATGCCCAAGCGGTATGCCGATGACCAGGAAAAGCTGTCCCCGCGAGTATCGCGCCCCAACGCCATCCCCACGTTTGCACCGCCATTGCCAAGAGCGGCGTCAGCAAAGTGCCGCCGATCGGCACGGCCGAGCTGATCACCGTCATGGCGCGCGCGCGGTAGCGAATGAACCAGGTATTGCCGACGGCCATCGAGCGCATGGACGAAACCCGGCGTAAAGGATAGCGAGATAATGCCGAGATAGACGATCAGAAAAGTCGTGTAGTTGTCGACCCAGGCGAGCAGGATATAGCCGACGCCGCACAAAACCGTGGCGAGGAGAATCATCGGCCGCGGACCGAAGCGGTCGATCAGGTAGCCGACGAAGGGCCCTTCGAGGGCGCCTTCGGCGCGCGCGAGAGAGAACGCCAGCGATGTCGCGGCGCGGCTCAGGCCGAGATCTTGGCTGAGCGGGAGAAAGAAAACGGTGAAGCCGTAGTTGTGCAGCCCGCCGCCGAGAACCCGCATGGCGGAAACCAAGCCGACCATGCGCCAGCCGTAAAAAAGTTGTGTGAAAGTTCTGAGAAACGATTTCAGCGAAATGCCCCGCGGATGGTTTGCACTGCTTGGTTGTTGCAAAAGCCGGTGCGGAAAGCAAACGAAATTCCGCGGGAAGTTTGGCGCTCGCGAATTGCTTCAATCGATGTGTCGAACTTTTCATTCCTGTTATTCTGATTGGAGCACGGCGGAGTGAAGAGTCTTGGCCGCGATCGTTCGCGCTGTGCTCAGGATGACAGAAAGTCGTTGCCTCAGGTTTGCGCGACTTGCAAAGATCCGTTACTGCTTAAGGGTACTTCACAATTCTTGGCTGTATGCATGACGGCAAAGCTAAACCTCAAAAACCAGGATCAGCTCCCGCGACCGGAGAAAAAGGTCGCTTTTGCAGCGCTGCAGCACCGCGACTTTCGGTTTTTCTTCGTGACCACGATGTTGGCGATGATGGCGGACAACATCGAACATGTGATCAGCTACTGGCTGCTGTTTCAAAAGTTCAAGTCGCCGGTGCTGGCCGGCTTCGCTGATATCAGTCACTGGACGCCGTTCTTACTTTTCTCTGTCTATTTTGGCGCGATCGCCGATCGCTACGACTGCCGCAAGGTTATTCAAGCCGCACAAATCATGTACATGGCGGTGACGGTGGCCTGGGCGTTTCTGTTCTGGACCGATACCATACAAATTTGGCAGGCGTGCGTTTTGCTGGTCATTCACGGCCTCGCAGGGGTGCTGTGGACTCCCGCTGAACAACTTCTGATCCACGACATCGTCGGCAGCGAGCATATCCAGAGCGCGGTCAGGCTCAACGCCACAAGCCGCATGTTGGGAATACTTTTTGGGCCCGCGGTGGGCGCGGGTTTGATGTTCTGGCTCGGGCCGTCCTTTGGACTGCTCGCCAACGCCGTTATCTATTTGCCGTTGACCCTATGGTTGCTGGCGGTTCCGTACACCGGACACTTGCGCGAAGGGGCGCCGCCAAAGCGCGCCATAGCTTGGAAAGACGTTATCAACGTCATTCGCGAAGTCGGCCACCATCGGCCGATTATCACCATGGTCATACTGGGAGGAAGCGCGTCGTTGTTCGTCGGTAACTCTTTTCAAACACAGATGCCCGGTTTCGCTCACGATCTAGGAGCCGACGATGCCGATTTCGCCTACGGAGCGTTGCTCACCGCCACTGCGGCGGGAGCGGTTTTTGGCGGCTTAATACTCGAAGGAAAAGGTTGGCTCAAAGCCGATACAAAGACCGCGATCGTCTGCGCCATTCTGTGGTGCGGGGTGGTTGCCGCGTTTGCGCTTTCGACCAATTATTTCCTGTCGATCGCGCTGCTATTTATCGCCGGCGTTTTGAATTTGTCATTCTATTCGGCCGCTCAAGCGATCGTACAACTGGAGGCGCCGAATCACCTGCGTGGGCGGCTCATCGGTCTATTTTCGATGTCCGCTTTCGGCCTGCGCGCGTTCAGCGGTGTCACCGTGGGTTTTGTCGGCGCGCTCATCGGCATTCATTGGTCGCTGGCGATCAGCGCGATGACGCTGATGGCAGTTATCTTGGCACTGCTGGCATTCACATTCTCCGGCCGCGGCAACCGGCAGCTTGGCTAAGCTCCCGCCGCGATTCTCCGATCGCTGGAACCAGAAATTCAAACGAAAGCGTCCCGCAGTGAAGAATCTCGACCAAAGATTCGGAGTTATCCTGAGTGCCGCCAAAAGCTCAGCCAGGATGACACGAAGGCCCAACCAACGCATCGAAACTCGCTTTTTTAAAGCCCTCAGCGTAGGTTTGCGCGGCTTCCCGAGATCCGTTACTGTCTCAGGTTAATCCTTACGTTTCGTTATCCATGACGGCAAAACCAAACCTCGAAGCCCTGCATCAGAATCCGCGTGCCGAGAAAAAGCTCGCGTTTGCGGCGCTGCATCATAAGGATTTTCGCGCCTATTTCGTTGCGACCATGCTCGCGATGATGGCGGATAACATCGAGCACGTGATCAGCTACTGGCTGCTCTTTGAAAAATTTCGCTCGCCGGTGCTCGCCGGTTTCGCCGTGCTCAGCCACTGGACTCCGTTCCTGCTCTTTTCGGTTTATTTCGGCGCCATGGCCGACCGCTACGATTGCCGCAAAGTGATTCAGGTGGCGCAGATCATGTATATGGGGGTTTCGGCGGCCTGGGCCTTCTTGTTTTGGACCGATAGCATTCAAGTTTGGCACGCGTGCGTGCTGCTCGTGATTCACGGTATGGCCGGTGTTTTGTGGGGCCCGGGCAGTCAGTTGCTGATTCACGATATCGTCGGCCGGGAACAACTGCAGAGCGCGATTCGCCTCAACTCCACAAGCCGGCAGCTCGGGATTTTATTTGGGCCGGCGGTAGGAGGCGGTTTGATGCTGCTGCTCAGTCCCGCGGCAGGGCTGGTGGTCAATACGCTTATTTATTTGCCCTTGACGATCTGGCTTCTCACCGTGCCTTACACCGGCCACAGCCGTGAAGCGGCCGCGCCGGCGCGGCGCGCAATCAGTTGGCGCGACGCGTTCGCAGTCATCCGAGAAATATCCGGCAACCGGCAAATCATTACCATGGTCGCGCTCGGCGGCTCGGTTTCGTTTTTTGTTGGCAGCGCGTTTCAGGCGACCATGCCGGAGTTTGCCCACGATCTTGGAACCGAGAAAGCCGATTTTGCTTACAGCGCTTTACTCGGCGCCAACGCGGCGGGGGCCGTCATGGGCGGTTTTTTGCTGGAAGGCAGGGGCTGGCTACAGCCTAACGTCAGGACCGCGATCGTCAGCGCCGTACTCTGGTGCGTAACCATTGCCGCCTTCGCGTTGTCGACCAGTTATGTTCTGTCGTTGACGTTTCTTTTTGTCGCCGGCCTGCTGAATCTCGCCTTCTCTTCAATGGCCCAGACCATCGTCCAACTGCGTTCGCCGCCGCAGCTACGCGGCCGTGTTATTGGTTTGTACTCGATGGCGAGTATGGGGCTTAAAGCCTTTAGCGGACTGACTGTCGGAGTTTTGGGAGGCCTGATCGGCGTCCACTGGTCACTGGCGGGAAGCGCGCTGGTGTTATTGGCGATTACGGTTGCGCTTTTTGCTTTTATGATTCCCGGCGCCCAGCGAGGAGAGTTGAGCTGACTCCGGCCCCTCGACATTTCGAATCATTGATCCTTTAAGTCGTCAGCCGTTTACTCCCCGTCGGCATCTGCAGACATCGCATCTATGACCGCTAAATTGAATCCGGTAAACCTCGCTTTGCCGCCAAAGGCCGACAGAAAGATCGCTTTTGCGGCGCTCTATCATCGCGACTTCCGGCGCTATTTCATCGTCCATCTGTTTTCGACAATGGGCGACAATATCGAGCACGTGATCAGCTACTGGTTGCTCTTCGAAAAATTCCACTCGCCGGTGCTCGGCGGCTTCGCCGTAATCAGTCACTGGACACCTTTTTTGTTCTTTGCGGTTTATTTCGGAGCGCTCGCCGATCGGCACGACTGCCGCCGCGTGATCCAGACCTCTCAGCTCATGTATGCGCTGGTGTCGCTGACCTGGGGCATTCTTTTTTTCACCGATACCATCGAAATTTGGCATGCCTGCGTACTGCTGGTCATTCACGGCATGGCCGGCGTCCTGGGCGGACCCAGCGGCCAGCTTATCATTCACGACATCGTCGGCCGCGAGTATCTGCAAAGCGCGGTGCGGCTCAATTCCACATCGCGTCATCTAGGCGTGCTTCTCGGACCTGCCATCGGCGGCGCCACCATGCTGCTGTTCGGACCACCCGCTGGACTCTTTCTGAATACTTTGATGTTTGTCCCGGCGTTGATCTTCATGTTCATTTTGCCCTATACCGGGCACGGCCGAGATGAGGCCGGGAGCGCGAGAGCACCGCGTTTCAGCGTGCGCGACACCCTGCAGCTCATGCGTGAGACTTCAGCCAATCCAACAATCCTTTCCATGATCCTGCTCGGCGGCGCGACGTCTCTGCTTGTCGGCAACGCCTTTCAAGCGCAAATGCCGGAGTTCGCGCATGATCTCGGACACGACAATCGCGATACGGCTTACACCGTTCTGCTGGCAGCGAGCGCTGCCGGCGCTGTCGTCGGTGGTCTGTTGCTCGAAGGGAAGGGCTGGCTAAGAGCAAACGCGCGGAACGCCGCGATCTGCTCGATTCTCTGGTGTATCGTTATCG
Source organism: uncultured delta proteobacterium (assembly GCA_963801935.1). Taxonomy (GTDB): domain Bacteria; phylum Desulfobacterota; class Binatia; order UBA9968; family UBA9968; genus DATACQ01. The sequence continues at coordinate 100,307 of CAWDHA010000010.1, read as the reverse complement.
TCGCCTTTGCCGCGTCAACCAGCTATCGGTTGTCGGTCGTGCTTTTATTCTGCGCGGGTTTTCTCAATCTGGCGTTTCTATCGATGGCGCAAACTCTGGTTCAGCTGCAGGCGCCGCCGCAACTGCGCGGCCGATTGATTGGTCTGTTCAATACAACCAATAATGGACTCAGGGCGTTTAGCGGTGTGACCGTCGGCGTCGTCGGAGGACTGATTGGCATACACTGGTCGCTGGCGCTGAGCTCGATGGTTCTCCTGGCGGTCACCGTGGCGTTATTCGCGTTGGTGATTCCCGGGCGCGGCGCGGAGCGGATAAATTAACTGCAGCGCCGCAAATACCGCGTTCAAGTAGATCGAACAATCCGGCCAACGTTTTGAAGACCTGAACGGTTTGAACTTTTTGAACGTCTCAAATGGTCAGCTCGCTGCCCGGCTGCGCTCTGCTAGAGCGCCCCGGAACTGGTTGTGCTTGAGCGCGCTGTAGCTGTCGAGCAGTTGCTGCTTCTCCGCTGCAGAGATACCCAATTGCGGCCGGCGGATCATGGCGGTTTTGATCAGCCCTTCATCTTGGAGCACGATCTTGATGCGAGCGACCGCTTCGACGATCGGTTCGCTGAACACCAATTCTTTGATCGCTTCGAGTTTCTTCTGCAGCGCCTTTGCCTTTACGAAATCGCCGGCCTGAGCGGCCAGGTCCATGGCGGCCCAGCGTTCGGTCGCGACGTTGGCGACGCCGATGAGCGCTCCGGCTGCGCCAAGTTCATAACTTTCGGCAACGAAACGATCGTTTCCGGTCAGCACCTGCATCCTGGAGTTCTGGCGCTCGAGCTGGCGCATGGTTTCCGTGAACAGCTTGAAGTCGAAGGACGCCTCTTTAAATGCCACAACGTTATCTAATTCGGAAATCCGGCAAATGGTTTCGGGATCGTACCAGTAACTTTTTACCGGTACTTGAAACAACACCAACGGCATTTGGGTTGCTCGCGTAATGTCTTCGAAGAACCGATACTTGAGTTCGTTCTCGACCTTGCCCCAGGCCAATAGCAGCGGCGGGAAGATCATCGCAGCGTCCACCGGTAACGTTTCGAGATCCCGGATCAATTGAATGGCTTCGTCGGTGGATTGCGGCATGATCGTCGCGATATGCAAGCGTTTGGTTTTGCGCGCGACCGTGCCGGCGACTTCATAGACCCGGCGTTTCTCGTCGACACTGAGCACCGGTGCTTCGCCGATCCGGGCGCAAGAAACCAGTCCCGCTACACCGTTGATTGTCGTTTGGTAAGAAATGAGTTTCTCGAGGCTTCCCAGGTCAAGGGCACCGAACTCGTCGAACGGCGTAACGTGGGGAATGAAAAGACCACGAAAACGATTGTCTGGTTTTATCATTGTGTCCTCGAAGGATTGCGCACTAAACTTCGTTTGCCGCTCAGCGGAAGATCAGGATAGTAGTAGAGGAGAAGGCGCGGTTGGTCAAGGCGCGGATTCTCTCGATGTCTTCAGAGGAGACAATTTCTTGCCGGTTCAATGTTTTAAGTCCCTCGCGACCTACAGCCGAAGGGGTTCAATTATGGATTCAATCACTTGCCGCGAATTGGCGCAATTGATGGCCTCGAATTCACTCTTCGCGGTCTTCGACGTGCGCGAGCGCGGCGAATATAGCGCGCGCCAGATCTCATTTGCCACATCGCTGCCGCGCAGTCAGATTGAATTCCGTATCGCCGAGCTTGTTCCTAATCGAGCGATTCCGTTAATCGTCTATGACGAAGGCGGTGAACGTGCTGCGCTAGCGCTGCGTTCTCTCATGGATCTCGGCTATGCCAACGTATCGGTTCTCGATGGCGGGCTCGCCGCCTGGGAGCGAGAAGGACGGCCGGTTATAGGCGGTGTCAATGTGCCGAGCAAAGCGTTCGGCGAAAAGGTGCAACTCGAGCAGGCCGTTCCTGATATCTCGCCCGAAGAGTTGAAGCAGTTGCTCGACGCAGACGCCGATGTTGTCATATTCGACGTGCGAACGCCGGAAGAATACGGCCGTTTCTGCATACCCGGAGGACTCAATGTCCCCGGCGGCGATCTGGTTCTTTGGGCGGACGATTTAAAGCAGCGACCGCAAACGAAATTAATCGTCAACTGCGCCGGCCGCACGCGCAGCATCATTGGCACAGCGGCGCTTAAACGACTTGGGCTCGGCAATGTCCACGAGTTGCGCAACGGCACCATGGGCTGGGTGTTGGCGGGTTTTGAATTAGAGACGAAACCAAATCGACCGGTGGCGGTCGCCTCTGAACAAAGCCGCGCACGGGCTAATGAACTTGCATTGGCAATCGCAGAGGAAGAGAAAATTGCCCGGATTTCCTCGGATGAACTTATTAAGCCCGCGCATGCGACAGCCGTCAATGCCACCTACATCGTCGATGTGCGCTCCGAAGGTGAATATCAGAACGGCCATATAGCGGGATCTATCAGCCTGCCCGGCGGCCAGGCGGTGCAGCGCGCCGATGATTTTGTTGCCGTAAGAAACGGCAAGATCGTCTTTGTCAGCGAGCGCTCGGCGCGCGCGGTTATGGCGTCGTACTGGTACGGCAAAATGGGTTTCCGCGATGTTTCGGTGCTGCGCGGCGGAATCAAAGCGTGGACGGAAAATAACAGGGCGCTCAGCCGCGGCGCCGAGCGAAAACAACCGCTCGGTTACGAGCAGGCGCTAAACGCGGCGAGATTACTCAACGCTCTGGAAAGTCAGTCGCTCGCGCAACACTCTTCCGTGACTATCCTGGATGTAGGCGCGAGTAGCGACTACAAAGCCGCGCATATGCCAGGCGCCAAGTGGATATCGCGCGGCTGGTTAGAACTAAAACTTCCGAACCTTCGCCCGGATAAAAATGCTGCGATTCTCATAACGTGCCCTGACGGCCAACAATCCGTGCTCGGGTCGCGAACGCTTTTTGAGTTGGGTTATTCCAACGTCGCAGTGCTCGATGGCGGCGTTAATGCGTGGCGCGCGGCCGGCTACGCGATGGAGACCGGTATGACTGAGTGCTGGTCCGAAGTGAATGATGTTGTTCTCTCGCCCTCGGTGACCGGCGATAAACAGGCGATGCAGCGCTATCTCGATTGGGAATTGCAGCTAAAGCACTGATTTCCTGTTATCCCTCGAGCTATTCCCTCGCCCGCATGGTAAATCCCTCTCCCTTTGGGGGAGGGTAAGGGTGAGGGAATCGCAAACGGACCGAATCTCGCCCTCACCTCAGTCCTCTCCCAGAGGGAGAGGATGTAAAGCGTTCGGAGGGAGAGTGTTTGGTGCGTTTGTACCCTCGCCCTTTGGGAGAGGGAAAGGGTGAGGGTTAAATTCAGCAGTTGTCGTACTTGGCGCTGGCAAAAAACTTAACGCTCTTTTGCGCGACATCGAACTGCAGGCGCTGCATGTTCGCCAGGTCCTTGCCGTAGACATGGACTTCGACGGTATTTTTCCCGGTAACGTTTAGCATCTCGTGAATGTCGTCGCCGGGCGGCAGTAAACTCGATACCATGCCGGTCGTATTACGATTGATCCCGGCAATTTCCAGATCGGCGTAAGCTTCCTTTGAGCCATCGTCGAGGCGGCGAAAGCGCGTTTCTTGTAGCTCGTTTTCCACCACTCCGACGAGCCCCCAGGTGTCATGGTTATGGGCTTTCGCTTTATCGCCCGGACCCCAGACCACTGTTGTGATATTGAACGAAGGCGCGCGGTACAGCATGTAGCGGCCGTAGGTTGCCGCACCCCGTTCCTTGAACTGTGGCGCAATACAGTCGCGATTGCTGACAAACCGAGCGAGCAGAGGCTTGGCCTGCGAGACAATTGTTGCCGCGGCACTGGTCGAGCTGGTGATCCGTTCCAGATCGGCGATCAAATCTTTCAGCAGGTAGTCTGCAAGCATAGCTCGGCGACTGAGCAGAGGCGGGTTGCCGGCAAGCAACGGGCCCCGGCAACCTTGCCCAAGTTTAGAGGTTCTTGTTCAACGTTCGACAATGGTTACGCCGCTTTTTTCTCGACCCGCGGCAGCTTTGCTGCCTCGATATCGTAGAGCCGGCACACGTTACCGCATACGACTTTTTGCTGCACGTCGGGCGGCAGGTGGCCGAGATCGCGCTCGATGATTTTCAGCGAATTAGGCCAGGTTGAATTCGGATGGGGAAAATCATTCGACCACATGATGTTGTTTTGTCCCCAGAACTCGAGATTCTCGCCGCACACATGGTCGTTAAAGAAGCAAGCGTAGATTTGGTTTTGAATAAAATCGCTGGGGTTTTTAGTGAACGGCGGCGGGTTCTCTTTCTTGAAGCGATTGTAGTAATAGTCCCACTGCTGGAACATCCAAGGCATCCAGCCGCTCTCGTTTTCCACCGAGACGAGCTTTAGCTTTGGATGCTTTTCCAAAACGCCGTAGAAGATCAGCTCAAACAGCGCGTTGGCGATGTCCATGAGTTTCAAGTTGACGCTGCCGCGATAGCGCTCGACGCCCTGGCGAGTCTTGTCTTTGTTATAGCTGTGGCCGGTGAGAATATGCAGGCTCACCGGGGCTTCCATCGCCTCGCAGGCTGACCAGAATTTGTCGTAGTGGGTCGATTTAAACGGCAGGTCCGGGTGCGGCGCTTGCCAGATGAGCGCGCCCTTCAGGCCGGCCTTGAGGCAGCGCTCAAGTTCTTTTATGCCGTTATCGATGTTATAGACCGGAATCGCCGGAATGCCGATCAGCCGGTCGGTGTTGGCGCTGCAATAATCGATGAGCCAGTCGTTGTAGACGCGGAAACAGGCTTCTTGCATGGACGCATCGTCGAGGGCGAAGAGATCGAGCATCAAGGTCGGATAGAGCACCTCGGCGCTGAGGCCATCGGCTTCCATTTCCTTCATGCGCGCGTGCGGGTCCCAGCCGCCGGCGTGTTTTTGAAAACCCTCGCCGACCTTGTGCGGCGGAAAGATCGGCGCATCGGCCTGGTATTTCTCCGGCACGCCTTTCTTCCAAAGATCGGGCGGTTCCATGACGTGAGAGTCTGCCGAAATAATCGGCACGTTCGGGGTGGCCATCGATAGGTCCTCCTTAAACGATTGTGGGATTTAGCTGCACCTTAGTTGATTCGCCGCGCGGCTGTCAATTGCCTGATCCGTCGATAAGGGGCGCTTGCTTCGTTGTACTTCGGGCTCGCAACCTCACGTACTGCCGATGTACGCCCTGGTGCGAGGCCTAGGTCCGCCTCGCATTCACTGCCTTCTCGACGGCCAGGCGGCGAATGGGCGATGAGGATCGTATCTACTCAACACTCCATCACTCCGATTGTTTCGCGGTCTTGCGCCAAACCGAGGCGAGCCACGGCTGCTCCTCTCTCGGCACTCCTGCCGGTCGATAGTAGTGGGTGATTTCGCTGAAGCCGGCGGCGATTACTGATTCACTCCAGCGCGGCCAATCATGATAAACGCCGTAGCGCTCGCTGCTCCAGCCCTCTTGATTGTCGCCGCGCGGATTGGAACTGAACAACACGCCCTGGTCTCGCAACGCCGTCCAAAGTTCTTTTAAAACCCGGGGGAGTTCCTGGTTCGGCACGTGAAACAGCGCAGCGTTGGCGAAGATGCCGTCAAAGTATTCCGCTGGCAGATCTAATTTCAGAAAATCCTGGTGCCACACCTCGCAGCTGCTGTAGCTGCGCGCATGCTCGACAAAGTTTTCGGCGCCTTCGAGACCGATGGCTTCATGGCCGAGATCTTTAAAGAATTTCAGGTCCCGCCCCGGCCCGCAGCCGAAGTCAAGGATGCGATAAGGCGGCGCGCCGCGAAGATATTGTAACAGCGCTGCGCGGTTCTGGCTGACGTCGTGGTCCTTAGTACCGCGCCAAAAACTTTCGGCGTGTTCGTCGTAGTGGCCGAGCGTCACCTTCGAAGTCTCGGCGAGCTGCTTTGGAGTCAGCGGTAAATGCACCATAGGCGAAGTCGCAATCATAATGGCAAGTGAAAACCATAGTTGCAATCGTTTGCAGTGTGACAAAGCGTTTGCTCTTCACAGGAGAAACTGCCCTCTTGCACATTTCTCGTGATTTCGATATGCGGTGGTGCCCCGGGAGGCCCCCATGAAGATAGGCGCGCTTATTTTGACAACCATGGTGATCGTCTTATGCTCGGTTAGCGCGATTCAAGCGCTCAGCATCGACGAGATCATCAAGCTCAAGCAGGGTGGGGTCAGTGACTCTACCATCGAATTGCTGATCAAGCGCGGCGGCGACGCGCGCTCCGCCGGCGTCTGGAAGCAGGATGGTTGGATCGTCTATTCGACGGAAAGCAAATTCCCGGATACTCGGCAATTCGAAAATTACCAGAGTGATTATCCAATAACGGTATATCCGCAGATCGAGAGCCCCGGGCGTCAAAGACCAAGATAGCCGTTCAAAACCTTCATCGCTTCGCTCTTTGTCGCTACTCTCCCGTTCAATCGCTACGCTCAGTTCAACCGCTCCGCTCCGTTCAAGCCGTTCAAATCGTCGGTAGTGTCCTAATTTGAGTCAGCGCTGCCCGCCAGTTGTGTTTTTCGGCGCGTTACTTCTTGTTCAAATTCACGAACTCGATGACGATAGAAATTTGGTACGTATAAAGTGAGGCCCAGGATGTGGAGACCGGTGTGATCAGGTCGCTTTACGCTAAACGTTTCAACCGATTTCTCCTTTGTTCGCCATATTCCCATCCTTCTTTCTTCCATACGCAGGTTACAATTTTTTTTTGTCCATAGGTTTCTCATCTGTTTTACTTTGCCTTCCGGTACTCAGCCGCTAGTAAGCTCGTACAGCATCAACCGCCGAGTTCGACGGCTTTAAAACTCCAAACTGAGACACTACCATATCGTCTCCGGAGGTTCGGACGACTTGAACGGGTTGAACTACTTGAACGTTTTGAACGTCGGCGCTGTGGCGCTTAGCCCGTCAGCGCCGACTGGATCGCCCGGGCGACGTAGACGCGGGTCAACTGGCCGCGGTACTCGCTTGAGCCGTTAATGTCTTCGATGACATCGATGTTACGGAGCGCTTCGGCGGCGGCGTCTGCGATGGTTTTTTCGTCAAGCGTCTTTCCTAACAGCGTTTGTTCTACACGGGTAGCGCGGTAGGCTTTGTCAGTAACACCGGTAATGGCGACGGCGCTGCGCGCGCACTTCCCGATTTCGTCCAAAGCCAGTCGCACGGCGACACCCACGACGGCGAAACCCGATGAACGGGGCGCTGCTTTTAAGTAAGCGGTCTTGTCATTTCCGGTGACCGGTACTTTGACGGCGGTGACGATCTCGTCCGGTTCGAGCACGCTCATGAGCAGACCGAGAGAAAAATCATTCGCTCTGACCCATCGTTCGCCGCTTGGACCGGCAACTTTAATCTCCGCGTCCAGCGTCAAGACGGCTGCGGGCCAGTCGCCCGCGGGGTCGGCATGGGCGATGCTACCGCCGAGTGTGCCGCGGTTTCGCACTTGCACGTCGGCGATCGTAGTCGCCGTCTGAGGCAGCAGCGGGCACTTTTGTTTGAGCACAGCGGAGTCTTCGATCTCAGCGTGGGTCACGAGCGCGCCCACGACTAAATTGTTGCCTTCTTCGGTGATGTTATCGAGACCGTTTATTCTGCCAATATCGACAATGTAGGCAGGCTTGCTCAGGCGCATTTTCAAGAGCGGCATCAAACTCTGCCCACCCGAGAGAATCTTCACATCATCGCGATGATCCGACAGATAGCTTGACGGCATCGTCAGTGAGCGGGGCGCGTAATACTCGAATGGCGCTGGGATCATGATTAAAAGGTCCTGCGCTCTTTTTCCGGATTGTTATTAGCCAGGCGCCAAACTGCCTCCGGCGTAAGCGGTAAATCGCACACCTTGACACCGAAAGGTTCGAGCGCGTCTTCTACCGCACTGGCGATGGCAGCCGGCGACGGAATGGCTGCGCCCTCGCCGGCCGCCTTTTGGCCGAGCGAGGTGTAGGGCGATGGCGATGGCCTGTGGATGACTTCGACTCTGGGCGTCTCGGCTGTGGAGCACTTGCCGTAGTCGAGATAGGTGATGGTTAGCGGCTGGCCCTCCGAGCTGTACATAAAGCCTTCGCCGAGGGCGACGGCGATGCCATGGGCGGCGGAGCCATAGACTTGCCCATTGACAACGTCAGGATTGATCACGGTGCCGTTGTCGCCGACGATCAGATAGCGGAGCACATGGACCTGCCCGGTATTTTTGTCGACCTCGACGACAGCCGCGTGCGCGCCTGCCGAAAAAGTGAACTGCGCGCGCACCAGGCGGTCGGCGCCTGGGACGATGTTCGGATAGGCGTGCGGGAACGTATAATAAAAGGTTCCCTGTAAACCGGCTTCCATGCCTTCGGGGAGCAGATGCTGGTTATTGTAGGCGATGCGTCCGAGCTCGGCGAAGGTGATTTTTTTGGCCACCGAACCGGGCACATGGACCACGCCATCTTCTATGACCAGTTCTTTTACCGGTGCTTGCAAAACGTGGGCGGAGAGGGCGAGAACCTTTTCGCGCAGTTTATGCGCCACGCCGTGAACCGCGCCAATATCGTAGAGATGAAAATTATTGCCGCTGTTTGCCGCGGCGACGCCCCACGGTGACAGATCGCTGTCAAACGGGATCGTCGTGCTGATCTGCTCGGGAGTAGTGCCCATTATCTCTGCTGCGACCTGCGCCGTGGTGGTCTCGTGCGCCTGACCGCAATTGGGCGAACCGAGGTGCAGGCTGATCGTGCCGTTTTTTTCCAACTTGATGGTTGCGCCATTGACGCCGCCGGAGCCGGGCGGTTCCTTCATCTCCGGAAAGATCGCCATATCGCGCGCGGCGTTGCGTCCGCCCGGTTCGACGCCGATGACGACGGCGATGCCGATGAGGCGACCTTTCTCGCGCTCGCTTTTTTGTTCTTCTCGGAGCTTGTCGTAGTCGATCTTTGCCAACAACGTCGATAGCAGCCCCGGGTAATCGCCGCTGTCGTAAATATTGCCGCTGACGGTTTGATACGGCATCTCATGCGGCTGGATCAAATTTTTTCGCCGGACTTCTATAGGACTCAAGTTCAAAGCCTGAGCGACTCGGTCCATCATCCGTTCCCAGATGTAACACATACCGGGTTTGCCGATGCCGCGGTTTGGGATCACCGGGCACTTGTTCGTCACCACGGCAAAACCTTCCATGGCGATGGCCGGAGTGCGGTAGGTGTTGGAAAGATTATTGAGCTTGTTGGTGAAATGGATCGTTAACGTGCTGATGGAGCCGCCGACGTCGTCGTATTCCTTGAAACGCAAGCCCAGCACTGTGCCGTCGTTTTTGACCGCGGCTTCGGCCTCGATCTCCTGGGCGCAGGCGTGGCCACCGGCCATCATATGTTCGGTGCGATCCTCGATCCATTTTACCGGCCTGCCGGTTTTTATCGCCAGCAGCGCTACCAGCACGACGTACTTACGAATCAGATGAATCTTCTGGCCGAAACCGCCGCCGACGTCGGGAATGATAACGCGAACATCCTGCAAGCCGAGCGCTTCGCGCACGCCATCGTAGATCACTTCCGGCACCTGCGCGGTGACCCAGACGGTGAGTCTTTTGCTCGCGCTATCGAACGAGGCGATGACGACAAAAGGCTCGAGCGGCGTGGAGCTATAGCGGTGAATTTTGAGATTCTCCTTGACGATCCGATCGGCGGATTTGAAAGCACCGTCGATGTCGCCATAGGTCAACGAGCCGTTCCACGCCAGGTTGGTGCCCAATTCATCGAAAAGCGCGGCCGATGACGGCTTGATCGCCTCGCGCACGTCGACCACTGGGCGCAGCGGATCGTAGTCCACCTGAATGAGTTCGAGCGCGTCCTCGGCAGTGCCGCGGTCGCGCGCGGCGATTGCGCCGATGGGTTCGCCGACGTAACGAACTTTATCGACGGCGCCGGCGTACTCGTCGATCTGGCGCTTGAGGCCCGCGGCATAGCGCCCTGGCTTAAACGGCTTGGTGTTTTTCTTGACGTCCTCGGGCGTGACCACGGCGAAGACGTTGGGATTCTTCAAAGCCTCGGAGGCGTCGACCGAAACGATTTTCGCATGCGCGTGCGGGCTTCTGAGAATCATTGCCTGGAGCATACCGGGCAATTGAAAATCATCGGTGTAAAGCCCGCGCCCGGTGACATGGCGCGGCCCTTCTTTACTGCGCGCGCGGTTGCCGATGAACTTAGCCATGCTTCATTTCCTTTGCCGCTTCTTTAACGGCATCGACGATCTGCACATAGCCGGTGCACATACACAGATTGCCGGCGAGTGCTTTGCGAATCTCTTCCTCGCTCGGATCGGGATTGTTTTTTAATAGCGCGTGGCTGGTGATCACCATGCCGGGGGTGCAGTAGCCGCATTGAAAGGCATAATTTTTGACGAACGCCTCTTGCACCGGATTGAGCTCGCCGTCTTTGGCCAGTCCTTCGACCGTGGTTAACTCGCGGCCGTCGGCTTGCACCGCCAGGTGCAAGCACGATTTGACTACCTTGCCGTCGAGCAGAATCGAACAAGCGCCGCACTCGCCGACGACGCAGCCGACGTGGGCGCCGGTGAGGCCGATGTTCTCGCGCAGAAAATGCACCAGCAGTTGCCGCGGCTCTACTTCCTCTTCATAGAGCCGGCCATTAATCGTTACGTGGATGGTATGCTTCATGTTTTTTACAAACGTTCAAAGTTCAAGGTTCAAAGTCTCAAATCCTGCTTCCGCGTTCACTGTCTTAAAGTTGGCCGACAAGACCGGGAGACTCGGCAGTCGGGTGCCTGAGGTTTGCACCTTGAACCTTGAACAGCGCGTTGGTGTCGTTACGCTTGGCGCTTAGTCTTCCACTTGCGTGGTCGTGCTCCCTTTCGCGGTTAGAGCGATATGGGAAAATGAGGAATCAGGCGTTGCGCCATGCCAATGTTTCTCTTCCTGCGGAATGTGCACGACATCGCCGACGCTGATGACTTCCTGGCGCGTTTCCGTGGCGATAATACCTTTGCCGGCAGTGACAAAAAGCACCTGATCGCTGCTGTGGATGTGCATTTTGTTCCGCGCACCGGCACTGAAATTGACGACGCCGAGACTAAAGTTGTTGCTCATCTCAGGAGTTAACAGCGGCTGGCGCGTCACGGGACCACCCGTGAACAAGGGACTATTCGCTGATTGCGCCGGGATTTTATCGGGTTTGAGTACTTTCATTAAGAGCGTCCGCCTTCCGGTCTCTGATTCTCATGCACCGCTCACGTCGAGCCTTGCTTTGACCGAGTATGCTAAAGCCTGCATATCCCGAGGCGGAGAAAATTTCCAGCCAAAGAAGACGTTAGTTCAACCGGCGCGTTGGAAAGCTTCTTTCGCAGCGCGGCGAACCAGGACTTTAACCATTTCGCGCTTGTACTCGGCCGAGCCGCGGTTGTCGTCCATCGGATCGACTTCCGTGGCGGCCACTTCACCCATCTCCTGGAGCTTGGTATCGGTGATTTCCTGGCCGCGCAGAATATTTTCCGCGCGGGTGGCATGGACGATCGTCGAAGCGACCGAATTGAGTCCCAGGCGCATATCCTCGCAAATGCCGTTGCTTGTGCGCATCGTCAAGGCGATACCTACGGTGGCGAAATCTTCAATGCTGCGCGGCGTAAATTTGATATGCGCCCAGTGCGGGCGGATCGGCGGCGGCACGCGAATTTCCGATAACAGCTCGCCGGGATTCAGAGCGGTCTGATAATAATCGACGAAAAATTCGTCCAGTTTCATTACCCGTTCGCCGGTTCGGCTCGCCAGCACGACTTCGGCGTCGAGAGCGATGAGGCTGGCGCCGGGGTCCGTCAATGGATCGCCGGCGGCGAGATTGCCGCCGATGGTGCCCATGTTGCGGATTCTCGGCTGAGCGACCTTATGGAAAGTTTCGTGCAGCAGGGGATAGTGCTGTTTGACGACCGGCGAAAGCTCGATGTCGCGATGGCGCGCGCCGGCGCCGATGGTGAGGCCGTTCTTCGCGCTGTAGGTAATGCGATCGAATTTTGGAATTTCGGAAAGGCTCACCACCACCTTCGGCAGCAACAGGCGCTGGCGCATCATGATCAAGAGCGAAGTTCCGCCGGCGATGGCGCGCGCATCCTCGCCATGTTTTTCCAGAAGTATCAGAGCGCTTCTTCAGCGATTTGGGTTGCAGATAGTCAAACTTGATCATGGTTTTTTCAGTAAGCAGTAAGCAGTTGCCAGTGAGCATTATGCGCTCTGCTGACCGCTTTCTGCCTACTTTTCTCCTCGTTGTTCCCGTAGCGCTTTGAGAATTTTCTCTGGCGTGATCGGCAAGGTTTTCATGCGCACGCCCACCGCGTCAAAAATAGCATTGCTGATCACGGCGGCGGTCGGGTCCATGTTCAACTCGCCCAATCCTTTAGCGCCAAACGGTCCGGTGGGCTCATAGGAATCGGCAAAGGCATGCTCGAGCGGCGGCATATCGCGCATCGACGGAATACGGTAGTCGGCAAAGTTGGGATTAACCGGGCGGCCTTCGTCGAATTGCAGTCCTTCGGTCAGGGCATAGCCGATACCCTGGGCAAGACCGCCTTCGACCTGGCCTTCCGCTCCCAGCGGGAAAATCACCGTGCCGCAGTCGGACGCAATTACGAACTTGAGCACTTTGACCTGTCCGGTCTGGCGGATCAACATGGACATGCGCCGCCTGAACGCCGTAGTTGTAAGCGCCTGATTCGTTGCCGAATCGGGTGCTGTCCGGCAAGACGGAATCGGCATCGAAACTGCCCGAGCCGACGATTGGCGCGCCGTTGTGGCGGAACAGCCGCGCGCGCGCGACGTCGGCGACGGTGACCGATTTGCCTTCCGCGCCTTTGACGAAAATTCGTCCGTCGTTGGCAACTAAATCCTCAGGGTTGGCCTCCAACATTTCAGATGCTTGCTGAAACAGTTGCTGCTTGACGTTGGTCGCGGCGTTCTTTACGGCGTTGCCGCTGACATAGGTCAGGCGGCTCGCGAATGCGCCGAGACAAAACGTCGTGAGATCGGTGTCGGCGCGGGAGATTTCCACATCTTCGACCGGCACGCCCAGTTCTTCAGCGGCGATCTGGCACATCGCCGTGTGCACGCCCTGGCCGCACTCGCCCTCGCCGCTCAAGATCAGCGCTTTGCCGTCTTCGTTGACTTTGATGGTGGCAGAGCTGCCGTCATAGTCGCCGAAATGGCGCTTGCCGCTCACGTGAACGGTGCAAGCCAAACCCAATCCGGTGTCAGGCTGTTTGTTGGCGCGCTTGGGTTTCCAATCGATCATTTTGTCGACCATATCGAGGCATTGCTTCAGCTCGCAGCTCGTGACCCGGTTGCCGTGAGGAGAGACGTAGCCGACTTCGGCGGCGTTGATGCGGGCGATCTCCATGGGATCGATGCCCAGCTCATGCGCGCCCAGGTCGATCGCCTGCTCGACCGCCCATTCCGCCGACGGGTTGCCGAAACCGCGAAAGGCGCCGGTGGGAACCTTGTTGGTATAAACCAGCTTGGCGTCGATCTTTACGTCGGAATACTTATAGCAGGTGTCATGGCGCATGGTTGCGACGCCGGTGATCGCCGGCGCTTTGGCCGAGTAGGCGCCGTTGTCGGCGATCACTTTCAATTCTTTGGCGCGGATGCGGCCGTCTTTCTTGAAACCCATCTTGACGTTGATCTTCATGAACACGCGCGGCCGGCAGCCGGCGAGAAATTCATCTTCGCGCGTATTGATCAGTTTGACCGGCTTGCGCGGCTTTTTTGGCGAGCACTGCCGCGACCAGAGCATTGTTGTCATCGCAGGATTTGCCGCCGAATCCGCCGCCGACGGCGCTCTGGATAATGCGCACGTCCGATCTCGGGAACACCCAGCGCCGTGGCGATGCGCTAGCGCGCGTTGAACAGCGTCTGGGTGTTCATGTAGATCGTGTATTTGCCGCTGGCGTCGTATTCTGCGACGCTGCCGATGGTTTCGATCGAACAGTGCCACTGCGGCATGCTCGTAAAGGTGTCTTCGACGATAATATCGGACTCGGCGAAGGCTTGGGCGATGTTGCCGCGCTCGATGTCCATCGTCATAGCGATGTTGTTGGGCTTGTCGTCGTGCACCAGCGGCGCGCCGTCGCGCATCGCTTCTTCAGCGTCGAAAACGCCGCTGAGCGGTTGCCAATCGACTTCGATCAAATCGATCAGCTTCTTCGGCGATATCGGGATCGATGGCGGCCACCGCGGCCACTTCTTCGCCGACGTAGCGGGTTTTGCCGACTGAGAGGATATATTGATCGGCGAAGAACGCGCCCCACGGACGTTTGAGGGTGTCCTCGGCGGTCACCACGGCGCGCACGCCGGGAAGTTTTTCAGCTTTGCTGGTGTCGATATGGCGAATGCGCGCGTGCGGGAACGGGCTGCGCAACACTTTGCCAACGAGCATGCCCGGTAAGTAGATGTCAGCGATAAATTTCGGAGTCGCCGGTGACTTTGTCGAACCCTTCGACCCGCTGAACGCGCTTGCCGACGACGGAAAACTTTTCTGTTTTAGCCATGATTTTGACTATTCGAGCGGTCTAGCTACTGCGCTGCTATGTCGAAATCCCGCTTCATCCCGCTCAAAGGGGGAATTTGCTAACAGAATCTTTGCCCTCTGAAACTGCTGACAGTCCAGGAGTGTCATGGGAGATTTTTTCAGACAAGACTGATTCGTCTGAGTTCGGAAATTCACTTCGAGATCGGCTTCCAATTTGTTAACTTCAAGTCGTCTTGGCGACCGGTTTGTAAACGTCCAAGCTCTGGATTTTCGCGGTAGTCTCGCGTTTGCGAAATGTATAGTTGGGATCGGTCTTGCCATCGACCACCGCCATCACCGATTCGAGTATTTTGTAATAGCCGGTGCAGCGGCAGAGATTGCCCGACATCCATTCTTTGACTTCCTCTTCGCTCGGTTTGGGGTTTTCGTCGAGCAATGCTTTGGCCGCCATGATTTGGCCCGGCGTGCAGATACCGCACTGAAAACCGCCGTACTCGATAAACGCCTGTTGCAACGGATGCAGCTTGCCGTCCTTGGCGAGGCCTTCGATGGTTTCGATGTTCTTGCCGGCGCAGCCGGCGGCCAAGGTCAAGCACGAGCTTACCAGTCGCCGTCGATGATCACGCTGCACGCGCCGCAAACACCGATGCTGCAGCCTTCTTTGGTGCCGGTGAGGCCGAGGTTGTCGCGCAGCACTTGCAGCAGCAAGCGATTGGCCTCGATCTCGATTTCGTGCTCCGCGCCGTTTACTTTGAGATTTAACCTGGCGTTTCATGATGGCGAACATAACGTTTGCGCAAGTAAGATTCAACTTTGCCGCTGGCGAACGGCGCGGCGGATTGACGCCCGCCTGAAGATCAACGCGCTTATTTTTTCCTTATTTGACCACCCAGTGAGCAGGCCGCCGCTCATAAACTCAGCACATCGCTTTGTCTACTTTCATCGTCGGCAATTTAAGTTTTTTTGGCGCAGCGACGGCAAAGCAACTGTTCTCGACGGTGGCTCGGCGTTGCCGCACGACTGATTATCGCGGTGAAAAGAAAAAGGCAGCCCGGTGGATTTCGTCAGGAGGGCCGCGCCGGTTATCTCGGCGCAGCAGTTGGGTATCGCACGGCAAGGCGCCCCATTTGAATGCCGCCAAACTCTTCGCCGAGTGGATGATCACGCCAAGGGACAGTTGGCGGCAGCGGCGGTCGGCCGGGAAGTGTCGCGCAAGGCAATCAAGTCCAAAGCGTCCATTGAATACGCCTGGGGCGGTGTCGTCAAATCGATACCCATTGTGAACACCTCGTATTCGGAAGACCCGCGCAAGTGGCTCGGAGGATGTGATTAATCCCACGTCAAGGGTATCGTGGGAAAACTAACAACCAGTTTGGCTGCCACTCGACTTACCGAGTAGTACAAGCTTGAGCCAAGCGTGCCGATCGCAAATTCTCCGGATGCTATACCGATCTGCCGGAGTGAGTCTTGCCCCAGCGCGCGCGCATGGTCTTGAGAGTGTCGCCTTCGCCGACGGCGACCCGGGTCTGCTTGAGTTTGTCCCAAACTTTTTCATGCTCGCTCTGAGCCGCGAGATCGGCTTCGTCGGCGAGCTCGTCGGGCCAGAAGCCCATAAGATAGCCGTGCCAGGGTTCTTGAGGTTCAAGCTTCGGTAACCCCAACTCTTGCCAAATCTCACGGGCGCGCACCATGAATTCTTTTTTTGGCAGCGACAGCGGCGGAAAGTCGGCCTTGCGTGTGGCGTCGATCAAGACCGAAGACTCGCAATTGTCGTAGCGGCTCGATGGGTGGGTCGCGACCATGCCGATGGGTGTTGCTCCGAAGGGACGGTCGCCGACGATCTTGAAATCTTTGTGCGGCTGCGAGCGATGGGTGATCGCCCACGTCACAGCGACCGGATCTTTTACGTTGATATCTTCGTCGACCGCGACCACCATCTTGCCAACGCGATCGCCGTAATCGAGCACCCCTTGCATGACATCCCAGGGTTCCTGATCGCTGCGCTTTTTCAACCTAACGGCGACGTATGGCCGGAGATTCACCAGTGGCTCGATCAAATGAACCTCCTCTACCGTGTCGAAGCCTTTGCCGACCAGATAACGTTTTATAAGGGTTCCCATGCCCATGGCCTTGATCTTCGAGCTTTCGCTCGGTGTCACCTGGCTGATAATTGATACCCAGATCGGATCTTTGCGGTGGGTAACGCATTTTAGCTCAAATACCATGCTCAATGTGCGCGGATCGATGTAACCCATCGATTCACCGTAGGGGCCTTCCTCTTCCATATAGTGGGTCGGGATAATGCCCTCGAGAACGATTTCGGACGTCGCCGGCACTTCCACGTCAATGGTCTTGCACTTGATCATCTCCACGGGCGCGCCCATGAGTCCGCCGGCGAGCGCGAGTTCGTCCACGTCCGGCGGCACTTTCTGTGTCGCCGCATAGGAAACCGCCGGCACCGTGCCGACGACAATGGCGACTTCCAGCGGTATGCCTCTCTGGCGGCATTTCTCCCATTGATTGGACAGATCCTGGGGCGTCCCGGTCATCAACCCGCTGCGATCCGGACCTTTGATCAAGCCGCGGTAATTGCCGACGTTGCGCTGGCCGGTTTCGGGGTCTTTGCTGATCCAGTGACCCGCGGTGATATAAGGCCCATTGTCGAATCCGGGCGTGGATACCGGTATGGCGAATTCGTTGATGCCGCCGTGCTCGAGCAGGTTGGCGCCCATGTGCACTTCTTCTTGAGCCGGGCCCCGATCGACCATGACCGGCGCGATCAAATGATCGAGCGCATAGATCCAGCGGTCCGGAACTTCCTCCGGCGCACACTTGAGGCCCATACTATAAATGGCCTCAGAGCCGGAAAGGCCTCCGACCAGCACCCGGCAGTTATACTTATGCTTCTTGCCATCCGTTACATTGTCGAAGAGAAAGCCCCGGCGCGCTTCTTCCTTAAGCCCTCTGAACTGCCAGCGCACGAGCGGTTGGAGCTCGGTATCTTTGTTAATCTCGCGGTGGATACGGTATAGTTTCTCTTTCTCATCGAGCGCGGCGATAAACTCGCGCAGGTCCTTATAAGGTTGTGCGAAATTCATAAGTTTTTGATCTATGCTTTTTCCCGGGCTTTGGCAAGCCGCTGCGCTCAAGCGACTTCAAAAGAAAGTTGCCGGCCGTAAAAGTTTTAGCTCGCGCTCATGGCTCTAAAAATTTTCAATACGCTGGCTAACGAGAAGCAAGAATTTGTCGCGCTGACGCCCGGCCAAGTGCGCATGTACGTGTGCGGCGTGACAGTATACGACTCCTCGCACATTGGTCATGCGCGTTCGCTGATCAGCTTTGACGTGATTTTCCGTTATCTAAGGTTTCTCGGCTATAACGTCGAGTTCGTGCGCAACTTTACCGACGTCGATGACAAGATCATCGACAAAGCGAACCGCGAAAAAGTTGCCTGCGAAGTCATCACCGCGCGCTATATTGAAGAATTTCATCGTGACGGCGAAAACCTCGGCCTGCTCCGGCCCGGCAGCGAGCCGCGCGCGACCTGCCATATTCCCGAAATCATCGACCTGATCGCAAAGCTTGAAGTCAAAGGTCTCGCCTATCGGATCGGCGGCGATGTCTATTACTCCGTGGCCGGTTTTGCCGAGTACGGCAAGCTTTCGCGTAAAAAAATTGACGAGTTGGAGGCGGGAGCGCGAGTGGAAGTCGACGAGCGCAAGGCGTCACCGCTCGATTTTGCGCTTTGGAAGTCAAGCAAAGCCGGCGAGCCGGCCTGGGACAGCCCCTGGGGAGCGGGCCGTCCGGGTTGGCACATAGAATGCTCGGCGATGAGCACAAGGTATCTGGGGCAGCCCTTCGACATTCACGGCGGCGGCAGGGATTTGATTTTTCCGCATCACGAAAATGAGATCGCCCAGTCGGAAGGCGCATCGGGAGCGCCGCTCGCGCGTTACTGGATACATAACGGATTTCTCAACATCAACCAGGAAAAGATGTCCAAATCGCTGGGAAATTTTTTCACCATCCGCGAGATCCTCGAGACGGCTGATGCGCTCGCGCTGCGCCATTACTTTTTGAGTAGTCATTACCGCAGTCCGATGGATTTCTCCCAGGAAGGTTTGGCGGAAGCGGGCAAGGCCACCGACCGCATTTATGAGACCCTTGAGCGGGCGGGACGCGCACAGCGTCAACAAAATGTCGCTCCCGAGCCGGCGCTGATAGACGCCTTCCGTCAAGAAATGGACGATGACTTCAATACGCCGCGTGCGCTGGCGTTGATCTTCGACGAGGTGCGCGCGCTCAACCGTCTGCTCGATCAAAAAAAAACCCGGGGTCTCGAAGACCGCGCCGCCGCACTGCGCTCCATGAGCGGCGCTCTGGGGCTTGCGCAAGAAGGATACTTCGAGCGCAGGAAACAACGTTTTCTCAAGAAAGGACTCGTCCCACTGCACGAAATCGAGGAACTCATCGCGCGCCGGGATGCGGCACGAAAAGAAAAAAATTGGCAGGAAGCCGACCGCATTCGAGAAGCGCTACAGGAAAAAGGCGTCGCGATCGAGGATAGTCTCGGAGGGACAGTATGGAAGGTAAACTAAATCGACCTTGGACAAGCGCGCTGCTCTTGCCGGCGGCGCTGCTATTCGCGCTGCCTTTGCGCGCTGCTCAGGAGAATGCACAGCCAAAGAGCGACAGCGCTGCGGCCGAGATCAGCTTACAGAAGACTATCGGCGCGCGGCCTTATAAAGGAAAAAGCATCGAAGGCGACGAGCGCGAAGTGCGCGCCGGAGATTCGCTTTGGCGCATCCTGGTCAAGGAGAAGGGCGTAGCGGAAGACCGCTTCAAAGAATATGTCGTGCTCATCCGCGGCTTGAATCCGAGCTTGAAAACTCCCGATGTGATTCGTGTCGGCGATAAGATTTTCATTCCGGTGAACCCTAGCGAAGCGCTGGCATCGCACTCGCATACGGAGCCGCTAACGAGCGCCGCCAAATCGCCGGCCCAAGGCAAGACGATTGATTACACCATCAAAGCCGGAGATCATCTCTACCAGATCATTCGCGGCCATCTGGGCATTCAGGAAGAGAGAAAAGTGGCGCAATACTTTGCGCTGGTGAAAGATTTAAATCCGCAAAAAACTAACTGGGATATACTCGAAAAGGGCGAGACCCTGCGCCTGCCCGTTGCCGGCGCTGCGCCTGAAAGAGCTGCGCCAGCGCCCGCCTTGACTACGATGCCGCCGAGCGCCGCGGAACCCGCGCGCGGCGAAACGCGGGTAGCGCCGATCCTGCCGCAACCTGTTCCCGCGCCGCTCATCGGTTTGGATTATGCAGAGCGCCTACCTGCCAGGGAGAACTTAGATCTGATCGGCATGGTTGCTGAGAGCCTCGGCAACGAAGTGCAGCGTAGCGGCGTTGAGGTGGTGGCGCTCAAGGATGGCGCCATTCGTCTTGACAAGGGCCAATTTCCAGTCGTCTATAATCGCGCACTCGATCAAAGAGTAATCCTGGACGGCGGCAACGATATTCCTGAGTCGCTGCGGACTAACCTCAAGGATCAGAGCGTCAACGCGCCAGTGGTATCGCTAGCAAAAACTACGACGGTCCAGGATGCCGTCGGTCAACTGCTGGCGCAATTGGGCTATCAACCGTTACCGGCCGAGCGGCCGGTGATCATCCACGACGGCGGCGTCTCCTTCGAGGCCAAAGGGCAGTGGGCTGTGATGGCGCCGCAACAAAGCAACCGGCCGCAAGAGATTATCGTGATTAATTTGGCGAATGGCTCCGGCGAGATTTCAGAAGAGCTGAAAACCCATCTTAGCGCCAAAGGCTTGCACCTGAAAAATGTTTCTCTTAAGAGGCCTGAGACAGGCGAGAGCACCGGCGAGAAAGCCGAAGCGATCGCGCTCAAAGGACAGGCCAAAAATTTGCCACGCGAATTACCTGAACTGGTCGACGCTTTGTTATTGGCTTACCAGATTTCCTTCGCAGTGAAAGAGAGTCTGGCAGCCGAATTGCGGAGCGGCTTAAACGTGGAAATTTCCGCTGACCGAACTTTTGACTACCGTGGCCGGAAAACCGCCTTATTTTTCCGCTCCATCGATCCGGCGATAAAGGCCGCTTTTGAATCGAAACAAAACATAAAAGCCATCGAATTAAATACCGCGGCGCTCAAGCCGCGAGATTTGATCGGCAAATTACTCGCCGAATTCGGAGAAAAAGCAGTTTACAAAGAACATCGCTTTGCCGCTGCCAAGGGCTCTTTGCAGGATCGCTTAGTTATGACGGCTGCGGGATTTCTCATTCCAGCCCGCTCGTTGTTTGTCACTGACCGCGAAATTCCCGCGCGTTTTGAGCCGATCTTTTTTGAAAAGGGTCTGGATATAGTATATTTTCAGTAAGCTGTACCGATTGCCCTGAGCACCGCCGAAGGGTGCGCTCAATCGATTTCGCGTCAACGTACTACCTGGCAAAGCGCAGAGGGCTAAGCGCAAAGCGCCCTCAACAGACTGGGGACGGAAGACTGGAGACCGAGTAACTCTCTGCGCTATGCGCTGTGCTCTATGCGTGTACGCGCGCCTCGGCTCTGCGCCCTTTTGAGCAGCTTACAAGATAAGCTTTCTTAGAGGAGTACTAGCAGTTTGGGTAGCGAGTTTTCGGGTGTAGGGTTTAAACCCGAAACTCAGAACTCGAAACGCGCCACATTGAACTCGCGCTGCGCGACAGTATGCGCCCGTAGCTCAACTGGATAGAGCATCAGACTTCGGATCTGAGGGTTGGGGGTTCGAATCCCTCCGGGCGCGCCAATAGCACTGACTCAAAGAGTTAGCACGCCAGCTAGTAAAAAAAGACATGGTCAGGTATAATGGCTTTAATTTGTCTGTAGGAGGATATTTTGGTTATTGAAGTTACGTACCAGACCACGGAAAATGCCGCCAAAAAATATTGTCAATTACGACGCACCGAATTTTTTGAATCCGGTACGCTGCCGAATAAGCCGGCTATCGTTAAACAACTCACCGGCATGCGTAAAGACTTTGCTGAAAATACTATTTTGATCTCTGAACATCAAAGAGATGATGCTTACGCGCTGAAAAGCAAGGGATTCCGCATCACCCCACTGTAGATTTCAACTTGCCTAATACTCGCGGATCGGACTTTGCCCGAATTATTCAAGACGGAGGGCCGGGGCTTTTATGATTCGTAAGGCGTGGTATCGGCAAGGGTAATAATAAATGTTCTGGAAGTTTTCCGCGCCCGGATGCTACGGTTGGTGCGGTGATGGGACGGAGTGTTTTCGCGGCTTTCGCGGAACCCTTGCGCGAGTGCCGTGACTGCGCGGCCTTTATAAACACTGCAAGAAACCCATCGAACTCACGCCATCGTTGCTGAAAACCGATCCCCCAAAGGTTTGCCAAAGGCGAGCGTAATTCATTTGAAAACTCTGTTCGAGACCTCGGGGTCCAGGCGTTGGCCCGACGCGGTGAAGTCACTGATCAGTGCGCTTTCCTATGGAGGCATACAGCGATCTCTTTCTCGGTCGTTCAGAGTGATCAAGACGTCATCCAGCTCAATTGAGAACAATTTGAAATTCGAATTGGGCGAATCGATGTCGCGCGCCGGAATTCAAAAAACCGTAAAAAGAGCCAGTGCCGTG
The DNA here is from genome assembly GCA_963801935.1 of uncultured delta proteobacterium. Lineage (GTDB taxonomy): Bacteria > Desulfobacterota > Binatia > UBA9968 > UBA9968 > DATACQ01. Next base: position 78,118 of record CAWDHA010000010.1, on the reverse strand, counting down.
ACCGACCGAGACCCTAGCAGCCCGTGGTGAAAGTGTGGCGTCGCACCGAGACGGGGGAGGCGCCCTGATGGCGAGGCGCGAGGACCGAGAATATCGCGGAATATTTGAGGGGAGGAGCAACGCAGCCAACGGGGATGGATCGCCCGTCGAATGCAGTCAGACTTTCACCACGGGCTGCTAAGCAAACCTGGGATAGCAAGCTGACAAAATCTTAAAGGTTAGAATGGTGCGAGGAAGGGGATTTGAACCCCTACGCCATTTCTGGCACTAGCCCCTCAAACTAGCGCGTCTGCCAATTCCGCCATCCTCGCAATGCATCGCAGTGATAACTACGGGTTCTGGGATTTCGCAGGTGGATTAACCTGCGGTGGCGCCGCGGGTTGCGGCTCCGCCGGGCGGGCATCCTGCTTAGGGGCGGCGGCGCCGCCTGGACTGGTGGTGCCCGGCTGGCTATCGAATATTGTTGCCGACGGTTTTCGTCCCGCGAAGTAACCCAACGTTAACGAGGTGATCATGAACACAATCGCCATACCGGTAGTGAGGCGGCTCAAAAAATTTCCCGCACCACTGCTGCCGAAGATCGTTGAGCTAGAGCCGCCAAACACCGCTCCTACTTCAGCGCCTTTACCGGTTTGTAATAAGACGACCAGGATCAAACCAACGCAGACAATAACGTGCACTATCGTCACAAAAATAATCATAAGCCTGTTTGCCTTGATGCAAAACAGTGAACTATTGGCAAGAAAGTTTCAGCCCGTAAACTCGCGCCACCCACCAGCAGGCCGTTCACTTGAGGCGTTTTAATAATCTCAGCGGCATTCTTCGGGTTGACGCTGCCGCCATATAGAATTCGCACAGCTTTTGCGCTGCGACTGCCAAAAGCCTTTGTGAGAAAGTTGCGAATTTGCTGATGGACGCGGCTGATCTGCTCCGAAGTGGCGTTGTGTCCCGTGCCGATGGCCCACACCGGTTCGTATGCAATTTCGATTTTGTCTATAGCATTTTTGTCCAAACCCTTCAACGCGATGCGGAGCTGGCGCGTAATAACCGTGCCCGCGCGGCCGGCCTGGCGCTCTTCCAGTGTTTCGCCGATGCATAAAATCGGCCGGAGCCGGTTACCCAGAGCCGCGTGAAGTTTTTTAGCGACGACCGCATCGCTTTCAAGAAAGATCTGGCGGCGTTCCGAGTGACCGACGATGACAAAATCGCAGCCGAGATCGGCAAGCATCAGCGGCGTAATCTCTCCGGTAAAAGCACCTCGCTCTTCCCAGTGGCAGTTCTGCGCCGCCAGTTTGATCCGGCTTTTTTGGATTGCTTGTTTAACTTGCTTCAGGCCAGTGTAGGGCGGGGCGAGTGCGACTTCAACCGCCGCAGGTTTTCGCGCAAATGCGCGAGCGATGGCGCGGGCTAACTCGCGACCCTCCGACTGGAGGCCGTTCGCCTTCCAATTGCCGACCACCAGCGGAATCATTATGCGTCGCTCTCCAGAGCCTCGATTCCCGGAAGCTTCTTTCCTTCGAGGAATTCAAGGGTGGCGCCGCCGCCGGTGGATAAATGGGTAAGAGCGTGCTCAACTCCCGCCGCGCCCACCGCAGCGACCGTATCGCCGCCGGCGATAATGCTCACGCAGCTAAAATGGCTATCGGCCAGGGTCTGAGCCAGCGCCCGAGTTCCAGCGTCGTAGGGCGGCACTTCAAAAAGTCCCACGGGCCCATTCCAAAGAACCATTTTGGCCCTGCGAATCTGTTCGGTAAACAACCGGACGGTTGCCGGGCCGATATCGAGGCCCATTCTTCCATCCGGAATAGCTGCGCCATTGATCATCGGGTTTTTCTTTTCTGCGTCGCCGGTGACATGATCGATCGGCAGCATCATCTTTGCTCGATGCGCCGCCGCTTCTTGCATTAGTTCGGTAGCGAGTTGCAGCTTGTCGTTCTCGACGAGGGATTTGCCGACTTCCAACCCATTGGCCTTTAAGAACGTGTACGCCATTGCGCCGCCGATCAGGAGCGCGCTCAATTTGGGCAGCAAATTGCGAATGACGCCGATCTTGTCCGAGACCTTGGCGCCGCCCAGAATCATCACAAACGGCTTCTCCGGCTCGGTTAAAACGCGCGACAAATAATCGAGTTCCCGCTGCATCAACAGGCCCACGCCTTTGTCCCGGAAAAATGCCGTGATACCGGAGATGGATGCGTGGGCGCGGTGGGCGGCGCCGAAAGCATCGTTAACGTAAACGTCGGCGAGAGCGGCGAGAGCTTTGGCGAAGGTCGGATCATTGGCTTCTTCTTGTTTGTGAAAGCGCAGGTTTTCAAGCAAAATGATGCGTTCATCTGAGGCTCGCGCCAAACGTTCAACCGCGGCGCCGACGCAATCGGGCGCGAGGATAACGCTCGCCGACAGGGCTTTTTCAAGATAGTCGCGCACCGGCGCGAGGCTGTATTTTGGGATAACTTTGCCTTCAGGACGCCCCAGATGAGAGGCGATCACAATTTTTTTAGCACGCTGTAAAATACCCTGGATCGTCGGCAATGTGCTGTCGATACGGTGCGGTTCAGCTATCTCACCATCCTGCAACGGCACGTTGAAATCAGCGCGCAAGAATGCAATCTTGGTTGCCAACGGCAAATCTTCGATGGTTCGGATCATCACACCACCTGCATGAAAATTTTTGATGACCATTTAGCTGGCAGCGCGGCAAGCGGCCCGGGCTTGATGACAGCGGACTTTCAGGCCTGGTGATTCCTGCATCGCCAATCAAGGAAAAGAGCAACCCTATAATTGACTAAATACAGGCTTTACGAAACTTTGCAATTTGATACGCCGAATTCCTGATGTCTCCATTCTGGTCGATTTACCTGCTCGTTCAAAACTCCGTTACGGCACCTCAGCAACATGGTATCCTGGATCTAGTACGCGGCTCGGGGCCGCTGGTACAGCTAGTTCTCTATTCGCTGATCTTGTTTTCTGTGGTGAGTTGGGGAATTATTTTCTATAAGTTCAAGCAGATTCGCCGCGCCAACAAAGACTCAGCCAAATTTATCCAGATATTCTGGGAGCGGCGCAACCTGGCTTCGATCAATGAAGTCAGCCGCGATCTCAAGTCAAGCCCGATTGCGCAGGTTTTTCAAGCGGGATTCGAAGAGCTGGCGCGGCTCTCCCAGGGCAAGAAGGAGCACGGCGCGAGCGGCGAAGGCTTCAGTACTGAACTGGGCGGGATTGACAATGTCGGCCGCGCCTTGAAACGCGCTACCAGCGTAGAGATTACCAAGCTAGAAAAAGCCTTGACTTTTCTAGCGACCACCGCGAGTACGGCACCGTTTGTCGGGCTATTTGGGACTGTGTGGGGTATCATGAATGCGTTCCGAGGCCTGAGCGTGACACACTCTTCGAGCATTCAAGCCGTCGCTCCGGGGATCGCTGAGGCATTGATCGCGACCGCCGCCGGGTTAGCAGCGGCGATTCCAGCTTTGATGGCATACAATCACTTCGCTCAGCGCATCAAAGTCTTAGCGATCGAGATGGACAATTTTTCCCACGAATTTCTGAATATTGCTGAGCGCCATTTCTTCAAATGAAGTCATTAAGAGGTCCCTATGGCTCTTGATTCTTCGCCGCAGGGCGGCGCATCCATAGCGCAAATCAATGTGACGCCGCTGGTCGACGTTATGCTCGTGTTGTTGGTCATTTTTATGGTCACGGCGCCGATTATCCAGCAGGGAGTGCAAGTTAATTTGCCGCAGGCGTCGGCTGGCGCAATCGCCGGTAGCGACGAACTACTGATCGTGACGATTGCCAAAGACGGCAAGATTTATCTAAACGATAACGAAATGACTCTCGCCGATCTCGGCAAGAGGCTGGAATCGATCAAAAAGCTGCAGGCGGATAAACAAGTTTATTTACGGGCGGATCAAGATGTGCGTTACGGCGTGGTCATGCGCACCATTGCCCAAATCAAACAGGCCGGGATCGAGCGATTGGGTATGGTGACCCGTCCTCCCGGCGAAGGAGGGTAGTTTTCGATGGCCGGAAGTACGACTGCTTCTGGGGTCAAAGTTGGCAAACAGCAAGAGCGCGACGCCGCTGAAGAGCATTTGCCTAAGTGGGTGCTGGTGTCGCTGCTTGTTCATGGAATCTTAGTGGCAGTTTTGCTGTCAACGTCCTTTTGGCCTTCCAGCAAGAGTGAGCCGCCGCCGAGCTATGTGGTGGACCTAGTAGGCGGCGTAAGGATCGGCGGAAAAAGCCTCGGAACCGATCTGGTTGCGGAATCTAAAATAAAGGTACCCTCGACCGAGGCGCCGCCAGCCAAGGCAAAAACCACCCAAGTCGAAGCAGCCCTTGAGAAAAGAAAACAAATAAAAGCAGAAAAATTAACCAAACTCGAAAAGCCAGACAAGCTCAAGACGAAGTCGATCGAGGAAATCGCGTTAGATAAACAGAAGCTAAAATCAAAGCAAGAAGAACAAAGGACAGAAGTCGCCGTGAAACCATCGAAAGACGCGAAAGATGCCGCGGCTTCCGATGAAAACTCGCTGGAGAAAGTGCGCGAGCGTGTCATTCAAGCAGCGATCGAGCGCACGCGCAGGCGAGTTGCGAGTGCGCCGGGATCAGCGAGCGCGACCAACAACACGAAAGCCGACAAAGGAGAGCCGCTGAGCGCCGGCAGCGCGGAGGGTCTGGGGGCGCAAACCTTGGGCAAAGGCGGAGTTGGCGGCGAGGGAGTACTGAAGAGCATCGAGTATATCGGCTATGTTAACTATATGCAGGCAACGCTCAAAGGAAATTGGGCTTGGGCGGGCGCTAAGCGCAGTCTCAAAGCTTTGGTGCGCTTCGGTGTGAAGGAGAATGGGGAAATTGTCGGTGTCAAGATCACTCAGAGTTCCGGGGATTTACTATATGATGAATCGGTACTGCGCGCAGTAAGAAAATCCAGCCCTTTGACGGCACCGCCCGAAAATCACCGCAAGGAGTTTGCCGACGTCGAATATAGTTTTCAGCCTGATCAAGTAGGATAGCTGATGCGAAGAGTCATTTTGTTCTCAATCATCTATTTTGTTTATAGCATCCTTGGCGCCACTGCGGCGCATACGCAAGTTCGCGGCGAAATTATTGGCGCGGGATTGCAAAAATACCCCATAGCCATCTCGCCCCTGAAAAACGCCGGAACTGCCGCCGATTCAACTCGCATTTCCAGCGGGCTCGCCGATTCCATCGTTTATGACCTCGACCTTTCCGGGTGGTTTCGAGTGCTGGATCGTTCAGCCTATATGGAAGATCCACAAAAAAGCGGCGATACCCTCGGCACCTTCGATTTTAAGGACTGGTCGACTATCGGCGCCGTGGGATTGGTCAAAGGAAGCTTTTCCGTTCAAGGGGATGATCTGACCGTTGAGTTACGCCTCTTCGACGTGGCGCAATCTAAAGAAATTATCGGCAAGCGTTATGGCGCCAAAGCCAAGGATTTTCGTCGCATCGCGCATAAATTTGCCGACGAGATCATCAACCAGTTTACCGGGATCCCCGGCGTCTTCAACACTCGGATTGCTTATGTTTCGACGAGCGGAGGTCGTTTTAAAGAGATTCACATATCGCATCTAGACGGTACGGAAAGATTTCAGGTCACCAACAATCGCACGATTAATCTCTTCCCATCGTGGCATCCGGACGGCAAGTCGATTATCTACGTATCATACAAAGATCGTAATCCCGGGCTCTATCAATTCGAGATTTTCAGCGGCAAAGAAGTCAAGTGGTCACCGGCCACCGGGCGCTATATCGGCGGCCAGATGTCTCCGGATGGGCAATATATTGCAGCGACCTTGGAGCAGGCGGGCAATAGCAGTTTGTACTTACTGGATCGCAACGGAAAGTCGATACGTCGACTTACGTCCGACCCAGGTTTAGAGGTCTCGCCGTCGTGGTCTCCTGACAGCAAGCAACTGGTTTTTGTTTCCGACCGCAGTGGCTCCCCTCAGCTATACATTCTTGATGTCGCAAGCGGGAAATCGCGACGCCTTACCTATAGCGGCGGCTATAATACTGCGCCTGCATGGTCACCGAAGGGCGATAGAGTTGTTTACAGCGGCCGGGTCGGCAGGCGTTTTGTCATTTTTTCAATTGGTGTCGATGGCGGTGACGCGCGACAGCTTACTTCTGATTCCTTCGACAGTGAAGATCCCGCATGGGCGCCTGACGGCAGATTTATAGCTTTTTCTTCCAACCGGGCGGGCCGGGCTCACATATACGTCATGCAAGCAGGGGGCGAGAATCAGCGTAGGCTACCGGGCTCGGGCGGGGACGATACCAAGCCGAGCTGGTCTCCTCGATTAGACTAAATTCTCTGGACTAAACTCCCAAAAAATCGTATAATTTACGCGGCATTCACTAGGAAGGAGTTAAATTCACATGAGCAGTTTGAAAACATCGTATTACGCGCTTGCGCTATTTACGATAACGGCCTGTGCGCCGTCTGCCGCCACTAAGACCGATTCAGGTGCAGCACAGTCGAGTAACGTTCCGGTCAAGAAAGAGTCGAGCCTCGCCACGGGAGAAGGCGAGCGCGGCAGCACCCGCGAAAGCGCGACAGATAGATCCAGCTTGAGCCAGCTTCAGGAAGGAAAGGCTTCCGCCGACGCCAATGGGCCGCTTAAAGACATTTACTTCGATTTCGATAGCCATAACCTCAACTCGGAGGCCCGGGAAGTTCTGCGTGCTAATGCTGCCTGGCTTAAAAGTAATGCGGCTGCTCGAGCGGAAATTGAGGGTCACAGCGACGAGCGCGGAACCAACGAATATAACTTGGCTCTCGGCGCAAAGCGGGCGCAGACTGCCAAGGATTTCCTTGCAACCTTAGGAATTGTGGCTGATAGGCTGTCGACGATTAGTTATGGAGAAGAGCTTCCGGTGTGCAAAGACGCGAGCGAAGGCTGCTGGCAGCGCAATCGGCGCGCGCGTTTCGTGGTATTGCCGAGTCGTCCTGCTTCTTGATCGGACAGCCGTGCTTGGCGATTTTCGATAGAGTACCTTGATCTATGAAGTTATACACTCATGGGTTTATCGCAGCCAGTGTAATTTGGCTTTGGGCTTGCGTCCAACCGCAGCAGATCGAGCTCATCGAGCGTGAGCAACGTCGATTGCGCGGAGACACTAGCCAGGCTCAGAAAGGTTTAGATGCGCTGCGCGCCGATATCGATTCCGTTCGCGCAAATATGGCGGATACCCGTGCCAACATGCAGCAGATGCAGCGCGAATTTAGCGCCTTGCGAGAACGTATCGAGGAAACTCGTTTTCAGGTCGGCCGACAAATCGGTCAAACCACCCGAGAAGGGGACCAACGGGTAAAAGATCTGGAGGCTCGGATTGCAAAGCTCGCGAGGGCCTCAAGGCGCAAGAGGATACGTTGAAGCTTCGCGACACGGAACTGAAACAATTGCGCGATTCGCTGCAGCAGGGGCAAAGCGCCGCAGCAGTGACGGCATCGGCAAACCCAAGCGAAGTGCTTGTGGTTGATTCTTCGGCAGGCGAGACCGCTGCCGTGAAGAAAGATTACGAGTTCGCCTTTCAGGCGATGGAAAAGCGAGACTACGCCCTTGCGATTAGGCTTTTCAAAGAATTTCTGAAGAGACACTCAAAAAGCAATCTTGCGGACAATGCTCAGTATTGGATTGGTGAGAGTCATTACGGATTGCGCGAATATGATCAGGCGATTATTGAATTTGATGCGGTGCGCCGGCGCTATCCCCAGGGCGAGAAAGTACCCGCGGCTCTCTTGAAGCAGGGCTATGCTTTTGCGGAATTGGGAGAAAAGTTGAATGCCCGTCTGTTACTCCAAGAGGTGATGGAAAAATTTCCTGGCACACCGGAAGCGGATAGGGCAAAGCTCAGGCTGAAGACGATAGATTCCTAAAAGCGACTCGCTCTCCCTCCGCCACGCAGCGCTTGCAACACCCGGCTCTTAAAGTATTTCTCCGCTTCTATACGCAGCTTATGTCGGCGTCCCCGTTTTAGGGCAGAGCTATGTTGGTATTTCACGATATTGATGATCCCACCTTATCGATCGACGCCAGCGTTGCCACATTGGGCAATTTCGACGGTATCCATCTCGGCCATCAAGCTTTGGTATCACAGACCGTCGAAGACGCGCGCCGCCGTCGCGCGGCGTCGGTGGTCATTACATTCGATCCGCATCCGCTCAAGATTCTTACTCCGGGACGCGCGCCTTGCCTTATTCTAACAGCCGAAGATAAGATCGAAATGCTCGGTGCCTTGGGAGTCGATGTGGTTGTCAATCAGCGCTTCGATCCTGCCTTCGCCAGAGTCCGAGCTGAAGATTTTGTGCGGCGCGCGATTGTCGAACGTCTCAAGACTCAGAAAATCTTTGTCGGTCGCGATTTGCGCTTTGGCCACGCCAGGGAGGGTAGCATTGAGCAGCTCGTCGGCTGGGGAGCGTCATTACGCTTTTCTGTGAGCATTGTCGAGCCAATTCTCGTAAAGGGTGTGCGCGTCAGCAGCTCGCGCATACGCCAGCTGATCCAAGAGGGCCAGGTAGATGATGCGCGCGAATTGCTCGGCCGTTATCATTTCATTTCGGGAATCGTGATCGAGGGCAATCGCCGCGGCCGAGAGATCGGCTTTCCGACGGCGAATATTGCAAGTCGAACAGAAGTGGTGCCCAAAAACGGTATCTATGCGACCTTGTTTTATCTGGATGGTAGATGGTGGCCCAGCGCCAGCAGCATCGGCGTCAATCCTACCTTCGGCGCCGGTGCGCGCACTATCGAAAGTTATATTCTCGATTTCGAACGCGGTATTTATGGCGAAGCAATCAAGCTCGCGTTCGTCAAAAAAATTCGCGACGAGATGAAATTTCCCGATGTCGCTTCTCTTGTCGCCCAAATTGAAGATGACGTGAAAACCGCGCGGTCTATTTTTGACAGTTTAGAATCCTTTGGCTAACTGGCCTAGTACAAGAGTACGAAACTCGCGCGAAATGCTAGGCGTCATTGCCGCAAATCGACCCCTTACGATCAGCCCGAGTTGGGCGGGCTGTAAAAGGCGGGGTTGGCCCAGCCCTTTCCTGGATTCGCAAATCGTGCTTCTGTCAGAGGCAGATAGCCTTAGCAACAGCCCCTGCGAAACTGGCCTAAGCAATCCTTTTTGATGCAGCGAACGGCGGCTTTGGCCAACCGCGTAATTCGTTAGTGCAGACTGAGGCGACAATAGATGCCGAATCGGCCGGATTGCGGCTGGATCTGTACCTGGCTCAGCGGTTGAGCTCTGAGGTATTGAGCCGCGCCGAGGCGCAGCGGCTCATCAGGGAGGGTCAAGTCACTGTCAACGGGCGCCAAGCGAAAGCAAGCACCCGATTAAGACCGCACGATCGTATTCAGCTTGAGAGTCTCCCCTTACGGGACACTTCAGTCAGACCGGAAAATCTTCCGCTCGACATTCTTTATGAAGATGGACACCTGATCGTGATCAACAAAGCAGCTGGGATTATGGTGCACCCCGCGGGGTCCCATGTAAACGGAACGGTGGTGAACGCGCTATTGCACCATTGTCCCGACCTTGGTGGCATCGGCGGCGAAAAGCGCCCCGGCATTGTTCACCGCTTGGACAAGGAGACTTCCGGTGTCATGGTAGTCGCGAAAACACGGTTGGCTTTCCAGCGCCTGGCGCGCGAATTTAAAGAACGGCAGGTTCAGAAGGAGTATGTCGCTCTGGTTTGGGGCAAGCTGCCGAGTATCGCGGGTATGATTGACCGCCCAATCGGGAGACATCGATCAGATCGCAAGCGAATGTCCAGCCGTTACTCTCAAGCGAAAAGCCGGCAAGCGATTACGGAATGGCATGTTGAAAAATCATTCAAGTTTGGCGTAGGTTCCCCGGCGCCGGTACGGGTAAGTTTTGTCAGACTAAAACCGAAGACTGGCCGCACGCACCAGCTGCGGGTTCATATGGGTGATCTTGGCTTTCCGATTGTGGGGGACAAGTTGTATGGTCATAGGAGACTCGATCACGAGCGACGCGGCGTTGCCGGCTCTGCGCTTCATGCTTTCCCGCGCCAAGCGCTCCACGCTGAGGTGCTGACGCTGGTTCATCCGGTCAACGATGAACGGATGGCCTTTCATGCGCCTTTGCGACAGGATTTGCATGATCTTGTGCAACTGCTTACTGAGCTCAATGAGTCGTGATCTCGAGGTCTCTCGCTGCGATCAGATTCGAGCCAGAGTAGTTTCTTCGAAATCTCTCTGTGCAAGCCTGTTCCAGCGATAACTCGTGCAAAGGGGAGTATGGTTTTAATTGCAATTTTTCGCGACTCTAAGGTAAAATCCGGATTTTTCTGAATTCCGTGCCGACGCTCGAACCACGGCTTAGCGCCAACCTTGCTCCTTGACGTCTGGTGTGAGGACGTGCTAACGCATCAGGGCCTTGAGGGAGGCTAATATTTTTGATTGTTTTTACGAGCCGCAGTCTCTATCCGGGTATCTCGCACTGGACGGGCGGATTTCTGGAATCTCGCTCGCTTCTATGATAATCAAATCAGATCCTGGGATTAGGCGCGTTTCGTAAGGTTGGGGTCCTAATCGCTTCATTGCAGCCTAGTTTTTTCACGGAGAGATGGCCGAGTGGTCTAAGGCGCACGCCTGCTAAGCGTGTGTACCTCAAAAGGGTACCGAGGGTTCAAATCCCTCTCTCTCCGCCACTTACTCCCAATATCCCGACTAGATCACGGTACGCTCCACGCGAGGGCCGAAGCCCCCGATCGCAATGCCGGCCCGATTTCGCGAGCCCACGAAGAGCAGGCCACGGCTTTTCTGAACGACTTGAACAGATTCGTAAGAAAATTGACAGACCTGTCAATTCACCGTGTTGTCCCAGACATTTTTCAATTCATTTTGAACACACCAAAAATGACCCGATCAGAGAACCTTGTACTACATCATGAGCGAGCAACTCAAAGAAAAATCTGATTTTTGAGACAATTTGAAGCCAAAAGCGCTGCCGCGAGGGGCTACCAGCGTCTCACTCGTGTTCCGATCCCGTACCTGCCTCCTTCCTCGAGTTCCCGGCGAACCTAATTAAATTTGCATACTTCCGTACCGAACCGTCGCGCTCACATTGGCGACTGGTTTGCGAAAGCTGGCACCGGCAACTGACGATGCTTGATCACTTAGGTTAAAAACGCCTTCTCGTTTTGTGCACTGGCGGTGTAGCAATGAGGTGGTCTGCCGCTAAAGCGACAGGGTTACCACGCCGAATCCTAAATAGTACGCCAATAACGAAAGAGATCAAAATCTCTCTTCGTCCGAACGTGAGCCAGAAGTCTGTTCAGTGATAGGTCGCCGGCCTATAATGGCGGAGCTTCATCAGCCGGATCCCATGACAATAGAGTTTTATCACTCCCAATTCAGCCGAATCGTGGTCTCTTGGACACGTTTTACCTTGAAAAAACTTGCCAGTTGTAACACTATCGTTTTTAAAGATGCATTGGCAATTGTCGTCAGTCTCAGCTGTCTCGGGGAATCGCGGGAGCTTCTGCTTTGTGCGCGCTCCTGTCGCCGCCAGTTTGGCGTTGATATTTTTATGCTTCAATCTCGTTTGCTGCGGCAACGCGGAAGCGCAATTGGCAAGTCGGTTCTCGTTATCTATCGCCGAGGAGTTCAATGATAATATTTTTTTTACTAAGCAAAAGGAACACGATTTCATAACCCACATTACGCCGACTTTAACCCTTCTCTATCGGTCGGCCTCAGACGTTGAGCCTCGGTTCAGGTTAGATATTAGCCCAACGGCGCAGATTTTCGCCCGCCACAGCGAGGAAAATACCTTTGGCAAGGATACGACCCTTGAAGCGGGTTATACTTACTTTTACTCTCCCCGCCTCACGTTTAATATTTCAGACGCTCTGCAATCACGCGGTGATACCCGCACGGCTGGCTTAGGCATAAATCGGCATCGCCGGCAACCTGGTCCATCAACGGAGCCGCCGCGCCCCGGTATTTTGCCATTTGAGACACTCGGCGATTTCATTTCCAACGGTGAGACGCTGGGGAATAGTTTCAGCATCGATGGCCGATATTTGTATGCGCCCGACATTACCATTGGCGGTAGCTATAACTCAGGCTATACTGCATTTTTCGACGAGGGTGGCAGTGAGCTTACTCATTCAATCAATTTTATGAGTAGCTATAAGTGGCGCCAGCAGCACAACCTTCACGCCGGATACACGTTGACTTCATTCAAATCCCGGGACGGCGAAAACAACGTGGTACACAATCTCGATGTTGGCGATGACTACTTCAGCAATACGCAAATTCAACTCACGCCAACGACGACCGTGGCCTTCTCTGGGGGGATAGCGCTCAATACCGGTCGCGACGGCCCTCGTGTCGCTAACAATGCTAATTTGCTTTTGACCAAAGTATGGCAAACGACGACTTTTACCATAGGAGCTCGCAAAGAGCTGACGAACAGTTATGGGGTATCTGGGCTGTCAGACACGATAAGTGTTTTTACCAACTTTAATGTACGTCTAACGGAGCGCCTCTCTGGAAAAATCAGCGCAGATTACTCCCGCTTCGATACCGATGACGTGAAATTCAACACGCTTCAGACCTCTGCCGGACTTCAATACGCAATGACGACTTGGCTTTGTTCAAGTCTAAACTACCTTCATCGTCGCCTGGACAGCGGCCGTGGCTCGGGCGACACCGATCTGCTTATGCGCGGGGACGTCTATGGCAGCAGCGCGTTTGTCGCCATTTCGGCTAGCTTCGATGTCTGGCCCTCTGTTGGGCTAGCCAAAAATTCAACGGCATGTCACGCCGGCACCCGGCATATAGCGAGTCGCCAGTCACCAGCAATCTTCTAAATAAACTCTTAAATCGTGCTGTGTTTCTGCCATCGTAACGGAGCTCGCGTTTTCAACCGCTGATACGACGCTGTGACCAATGAATCCGCTTAACAAAATTACTATGTGCCTAGCCGGTGAGGTTAAAGTATGATCATACGATTGCTTTCATCCGCTTTGATTTCACTGTTACTGATATCTTGTGCTCAGAGGGATCTTCGCGTCAAGGAATATCAACTTGCCGCCGATGCGCCAAATCCCGCAAGGCCTCCCGAAGAATTCTATAAGATTGGTCCTGGCGATAGTCTCGGCATAGTTCTCTGGAAAGAGCCGGCCCTCTCGGGTTCTGTCAAAGTTCGACCGGACGGTTATGTTACCTTACCTTTCGTCAACGAGGTCCAGGTCGCGGGTTTGGCTACTGGCCAATTGCGTAAAGTTTTGGAAGCCAAATATAAGGAATTTTTGGCCGATCCCTTCGTTTCAATTCGCGTCGAAAGCATCAGCTCGGCCGAAGTTTTTCTGGTCGGGCAGGTCAGCAAGCCGGGCGCGTATCTTCTTGGCGGAAATGAAAGCTTGTTACAAATCCTTACTCGTGCTGGAGGATTAACGATATTCGCCGACAGGGACGAAATACGTGTTGTCCGCCGAGCAGGGCCGACAATCACAGAGTATGTTGTTGATTATGACGCCATTGTCAAAGGCGATTTGGAACAAGATATTTTGCTAAGACCGGGTGATAGAATTATTGTCCCCTGATCGAAAGAAGAGTTCGAACTCGCGGCTTAATCTGCGAAGTGTTTGAGTCTATCATACGGCAACGGTCTTGTTCAGCACTGCGAAAGTGAGAAGTAAATGAATCAAGGCTTTGATCTTTCTCAAATTCTAAACTTAGTCTATCGTCGAAAAGAGCTGATCATAGCTATTTCCGCAGTCGTGATTATCCTGGTAACGTACTTAGCGCTCAGTTTGCCGGACGTTTATAGGTCGAGCACTTTGATTCTTGTCACTCCGCAAAGGTTGCCTTCCAATTATGTGGTGTCGACCGTTACATCAACAATTGAACAGCGAATGCAGGCGATCGCGCAGCAAGTAGTCGGCCGGACAATGCTGGAAAAAGTAGTTCACGAATTCGACTTGTTCCACTCCGAGGGTTCTCCTGTGAACCTTGACGAACGGGTGGCAATGCTGCGCAAGAGAATCACCTTTACGATTAATCGAAACGACACCTTCACTCTGTCGGTTGATGCTGAAAGTCCGGAAAATGCCAGGCGGATCACAGCCCGAATCGCATCGCTCTTCATTGAGGAAAACCTCAAGGTCAGAGAACAGCAGGCCGCCGGAACGACAACATTTATTAATGCTGAAGCTGAACGTCTGCGCACGGAGCTCGAAGAGCAAGAAGTCGACGTAAATAAATTTCGAGCGCAGTATTGGCAGGAACTCCCGGAGAATAGGGATGCGAACTTTACGGCTCTCGAGCGACTCCGGGGAGAGTTGGAAAACAGCGTCAGCCGCCTAGCGACCCTGCAGGATCGAAAGGCCGGCCTGGAAAAACAGCTTGCCGAAGGTGAGATAATAGCCACCGACCTGGCCGTTCTCGGCAGCCGCGATGCGAAACCACTCTCCTCCGTAACGACCAGCAACCTGAGCCGAACGATTGAATTGGAAAGCTTACTAAAAAAATATAGTGAAAAGCATCCTGATGTTATCCGCTTGCAACGCGAGATCGAGGCATCCTTGTCTGAGCTCCCTGTGAAGGACCTTCCCAGGATGACGTCGGATCCGTCTCTTGCAACCCGCTACACGTTGAAGACGATGCTGGCTAGCCAGATCGGCGAGTTGAAAAGCGAGATAATGGCGCTGCAAGCAAGAATGGAAAATCTCCGCCCGCAAATCTCGGTACTCAGATCTAGGGTCGATAATACTTCATTGCGGGCAATTGAAATTTCAAAGATTACACGAGATTATGACATCACTCTCAAAAAATATCAGGACCTTCTAGCAAAAGTATTGGAATCGGAACTCTCAGAGAATATGGAGCGGAAACAGAAGGGCGAGCAGTTTCAAATCGTCGATGAAGCGAATATCCCTCAGCAGCCGGCCGCTCCCAATCGTGTGCGTATCATGATTGTTGGAATCTTGTTAGCAATCATTGGCGGAGTAGGTGCTGCCTTTTTGCTGGAACTGCTTGACACGTCCTTCAAGAGAACCGAAGATTTGCAAGAGTTCGCTGATATCCCATTTCTGACTACTTTACCAATGATCACAACGCAGGGACAGGTTATTGCGCAGCGGCAGCAACGAAGTATGTTGATTCTGGCGTCGGCAGCTACGCTCGTAGCTGGATTATTTATTATTCCATTACTCGCGCGCTCTATACTCTTCTAATAACATGCTGCCAATCTACTGCGAGCATTTCAGTTTCAAGCGGGAGCCTTTCAATATAACTCCTGACCCTGGCTTTCTTTATTTGAGTGGAAGCCATAAAGAGGCCTTGGCGCAATTAGTTTATGGTATCAAAGGGCGCCGAGGTTTTGTGGTTTTAACGGGAGAAGTCGGCACAGGCAAAACCACCTTGATTCATTGCCTGTTGAATGAGTTAAGTGGTAACACCAAGACCGCAATGGTCTTTAACATGGTCGTTGGCGCTAAGGACCTCTTGCGTTATGTCTGTGAAAAATTCGGGATATTCTCACCTCAGGATAAATACAAAGAGATCCACGACTATCTTTACGCAATCGAACAGTTTCTTAATGAGTCTTATCGAAATGGTCAGAATGCAGTATTGATCATTGATGAGGCACAGAATTTATCGACCGAAGTATTGGAGAATGTACGGCTATTATCGAACTTCGAAACCGCCCAAGATAAACTATTGCAAATTTTTCTAGTCGGTCAACCTGAATTGGGAATCCGATTGAATGCAGCCGAATTGCGTCAACTCAAGCAGCGCATAGCATTACGACATCATTTGCGACCGCTGAATATAGCCGAATGTAAAGATTATATATGTCACAGGTTGGAAGTCGCAGCGGGAAATATTGACTTGTTCACGAGCGAAGCTATCGAGGCTATTCACGAATATGCCGGCGGTATTCCGCGAGTCATCAATATACTTTGCGATAACGGATTGCTCACAGCCTACGCGTTGCGTAGACCGGCTGTTGAACCCAACATGATTGCGGAAGTCGCTCGCGATCTTCAATTAGCGGTCTCGCCCCGGATCACACGTAAAGCTGTGGAATCGAAAGTCGGGACTCTAGCCGGGTGGGATCGAAGCACCGGGAACTCGCCGATTGACAAGTCTGGCTGTCAAAAAGGTCGACGACTTCAGTACTTACGGAGAATCCGGCCAGAGCTCTTCGTTGGAGAAGGAGGAACCTGGAGCGGCAGCTTCTGCGATCAGTGCGCGCCCGGAACATCTTTGCTGAGGCGCAAAGTGATCGCCTGAAAGCCATCGGTAATGTGTCGTCTCGATATATCGACTACATGACCAGTGTGCTTACCGACGCTATGGGGCCGATGGCGTCCGTAATTCTTCACGAACAAATCACCGCTATGGGAGAGTTGGCTAATGCATTCCCTAAGGTGCGTGTTGCCGAGCTTATTGACCAGGCTACGCGGGAAATCTTAAGTGACGCCGCAAAGGCAAATTGTAAGAGAGCTATGTTGGAAGGGATCGGGCGAATCGACGACGTCAGTTAATAGCCGAGAGCGAATGATCAACTTCATAGTTCGGAGTCGTGGCTGAATCGGTGCATTTCGTTACGGTGCCACCGCGCTGGGCGCCGGGCAGTTGCCTAAGTCTTGCATTTTTATTCTTATTCTCAGTAAGATTGTAAGAGCGCCCAAGTAAGCTAACGCCTGTCAGGGTGCGCGACCTAGTATGAGGGACATATTGCTCTTCGTTAGAAATTATTATGCGCGCTGTTCGCGACTTCGCGCGAGTCACACCGAACACTGGAGACTTCGATATGAGTAGAGTGTCCGAGGCGCTCGAACGGGCATCGATTGAAGGTTTAAAACCAGTTGCGAATCCTTCATTGATCCAAAAGAAAACAAGGGATGAATTCCTTGATCTTAACAAAACTCAAAATGCCAATAGTAGCTCGAAGTCTAATCGCGAAGCACCGGCCTTTGATGCGCAGGATCTGACATCAGAGCCAGCGTGGCCATTGACCAAACGGCTACAGCGACTAGTCTTCGGTAGAGGTCTCGCCGAAGTAAAAGAATTCCCAATCGTGTTTCAGGAGCCAAATTCTTTCGTCGGAGAGCAATATAAAATTCTCCGTGAACAAGTGAAGAAGCTTTACAACGAAAAAGATAATCGCGTGCTAGTGGTGATGAGCCCTGTAAAAGGTGACGGCAAAAGCACTGTCGCTTCCAATCTCGCGGCCGCCGTCGCTCTTGACTACGAACAGCAAGTACTTTTGATCGATGCGGATCTCCATAGTCCTTCGCTTCACAATTTCTTTGGAATTAACTCTATACCAGGTCTTGTGGATTACCTAAGTTCGTCGTCAACGGGTGATTTGATGGATTACGTTCAGAATACATCCCTGCACGGCGTTCGGCTACTTCCGGCCGGGCGACCGACACATCTCTCAGCTGAACTTCTCGCCAGCGACAAAATGAAATCCTTGTTAGGAGAAATCGCGGCGAAATTCCCCGACCACCATGTTATTATAGATACGTCTCCGGTGCTTTCGACATCAGATCCATTGGTACTTGCGCAGCAGGTTAACAACATCGTTATGGTTGTTCGTGCCGGAGTGACTCCTCGTGAGTGCTTATCCGAAGCGATAAAGTCACTGGGCACGAACCGGGTGAAGGGTATCATACTAAACGGCGCAACCGTCACGCCGTCATCCAGATATTATTATGACTACGGCCAGGAGTTATAAGTAAACTTGTTTCCTGAAAGGCAACGAAAGAGTCCGCTCAGTTGCAGATCTTCACTTACCGCGAAAATCTACGCCTCCTTTATCGATGATCTGTCGCTCGCCTCGTCCCTGCTCTGTTGAGCAATCCAGAACACTGCGTTAGCTAATTCGATCGCCAAAACGTTTCTTATCAATGTCTAGTTCCGTCGGCTGTCCATCTGTTGGTGCCCGCCGTATGCCGCTTAACCCATGGATAAGCTCTTGAGGCGCGACGATCTTGCCGGTGATCTTGTATCGGTATCCTCTGAGCTTCTGTGATGAGTGTTCCCCTCTACTCTCGAACGGGTGGAAAATCTTGAACGAGCGTAACACCACGGAACCGGGCTAAAACAGATGCGGATTTTCAACAGATACTATTCTTTTTATGACGTCGCTTTACCCATAGGGGATATTGCGATCACTCTGATAGCAGGTTTGCTTGCGCGCTTTCTCTTTATCAATGCCAACTATTCTGATCTTATCGCTTGGAATCACTGGGTGTTACTGGCAGGTTGGATTGCGGCTTCAGTAGTGATCTCGTTTTACTATGCCGACCTATATGAGATCGATCAGGCTCTTTCTCAGCGCGAGCTTTCATTGCGGTTCGCCAACGGATTCGGCATCACCTGTCTGCTGGTCGCAGCCCTCAGCTATCCTGTTCCCCAGGCTGGTCTAAGGAAGCTATATTTATTTCAGATTGTGCTCATGGGCCTTTGTCTTTTCTGTTGGCGGTTAGCTTTTAGCCGGCTTATAAAAACCCGACAAATTCATGGAACGATCGCAATAATTGGCATGCAACAAATCGGCAAGCTTGTTGCCGAAGAGCTGTTTCGGAAGAAGCATTTAGGTTTAAAGGTAGCATATTTTGTCGGGCCCAGACGAGGCGAGGTGGCGCTATCGTACGGTAACCCGCGGAAGGTAACCGTACCGGTAGTGACGCCCGAAGCAACCCTGAGTCTGGTTAAAAGCGAAGGAGTTAGCAGGATTTTGATCGCGGGACCCGAACGGGGGCAAAGATTTCCGGCTCAAGATCTCGTGACCTTGCGGCTAAGTGGCATACCGGTCGAGGATTGTCATACTTTCTACGAGCGGCTCATGAGCAAGATTTTTATCACTGATCTGAGGCCGAGCTGGATACTGCTTTCGAACGGTTTCCAGCGCACCGTATGGATCCTGTTCACGAAAAGAACGATGGACATCATTGTATCGGTTCTCGGCCTGTTATTGGCAGCGCCAGTTGCAGCAATTGCTGCGATTGCGATAAAGCTCGATAGCCGCGGACCGGTGCTATACTCTCAGGAACGCGTTGGCGCAGATGAGATACCATTTATACTCCACAAGTTTCGCTCAATGCGCTGTGACGCAGAAAATGCGAGCGGACCTCAATGGGCTGTTAAAGGTGATCCAAGAGTGACACGTGTAGGTCGTATTATCCGCAAGCTGAGGATCGACGAGATTCCTCAGGTTATGAATGTCTTAAGAGGCGAGATGAGCCTGGTAGGACCTAGGCCAGAGCGACCGTTTTTTGTGCACCAACTCAAAGAAAAAATTCCTTATTATGAACTTCGCTTCACAGTAAAACCGGGTATCACCGGATGGGCACAAATCTCCTATGATTATGGGGATGATGAAGCGGATGCGGTAGAAAAGTTACAATACGATCTTTACTACACCAAACACATGTCGCCGTTTTTCGACTTGCAAATTTTGTTCGAGACCGTCAAGGTCGTGCTCCTTGGCCGCGGCGCTCAGTAAGTTGACAGTCAAATTCGACTATTTCATTATTGAGATCCCGATGACCGCAGACGTAAGAACATGGAAATAGATCCTTGAATTCGTGTCTCCGTCGCCAAATAAGTGACAGGAGGCTCGGACAG
This sequence comes from uncultured delta proteobacterium, assembly GCA_963801935.1. GTDB lineage: Bacteria > Desulfobacterota > Binatia > UBA9968 > UBA9968 > DATACQ01. The sequence continues at coordinate 58,466 of CAWDHA010000010.1, read as the reverse complement.
CATTGATCCCTTGCCGTGAACGCGTCGTTTGACGGGCAATTATCGTTTTCCGCCAGGTCTATATTGTTTTAGATGCTAAACGCTCTCACCATAGATGTGGAGGACTATTTTCACGTCGCCGCTTTTGCACATCACATCGCGCCTAAGGCTTGGGATTCCTACCCGCTTCGAGTGGAAAAAAATACCGATAGAATTCTCGATCTACTTAGTCGGCGGGGCGTGAGAGCGACCTTTTTTATTCTAGGCTGGGTGGCTGAAAGATGTCCAAATCTTATAAAGCGAATTGAAGCCCTGGGCCATGAGATCGGCTGTCACGGTTATGCGCATCAAGCGATTTACAAAGGCACGTCGGACGACTTTGAACGTGACCTCTGTCGTGCCAAGGCCGTCATAGAAAGTATCACGGGGCGGGCGCTCAAGAGCTTCCGCGCGCCTAGCTTCTCAATCACTTCAGCGACTCTGTGGGCCCTAGGTTTGCTCGCGGCACATGGCTTTGAGTACGATTCCAGTATTTTCCCAATAGCTCATGATCTCTACGGGATTCCGAGTGCGCCGCGGTTTCCCCATGTCAAAGTCTTGAACCCTGAGTACACGATAAAGGAATTTCCGCCCTCCACGGTGCGATTCTGCGGTATCAACTTACCTATCGGCGGCGGTGGCTATTTGAGGCTGTTGCCGTACCGGTGCACGGCGTCGGCGATCCGCAGGCTTAATGAGGTGGAGAAGCAGCCGGCTATCGTTTACCTCCATCCGTGGGAAATCGATACCGACCAGCCACGCATTCACGCACCCTGGCGCTCACGCTTCAGGCATTACCAAAACCTCGACACGACGGTCACAAAACTCGAACGACTGCTGGATGATTTTAGATTTACCTCGATGGAAACCGTTCTGGCAGAGCACTTTAGCGTCAAAAGAGCGGAATATTAGAGTGAAATAGCTGCAGCTAGTTCGCAATGATCCATAAGAGTAAAGCGCTACTTTTCGAAGCATCTGCGGAAGCGGCAATCAAGCCTATCGTATTCGTTCAGGCCGGTCGGAAGCTATTTGACCTGGATCTTCGCGCGATTTGGCAATACCGGGAACTGCTTTACTTTCTTGCTTGGCGCGAAGTGAAGGTCCGGTATAAACAAACAGTGATTGGCGTCGCTTGGGCTATTCTACAACCTCTTATGACGATGTTTATACTCACCTTAATCTTCGGTACGTTCGTGAAAATACCGTCGGATGGCATCCCGTATCCGCTCTTTGCTTATGCTGGGTTGCTTCCCTGGACATATTTTTCAGAGGCGACTGTTCGTAGCAGTGGCAGCCTTGTGAGCGATGCAAATTTACTTCGTAAAGTATATTTCCCAAGGCTAATCATTCCACTGGCTGCTGCCATAACTCCCGCGGTTGATCTTGCGCTCGCTTTTTTGGTGATGCTGGGGCTTATGGTCTTGTATGGCGTTACGCCCACGGCTAATGCGCTATTTCTACCGCTTTTTTTAGCTTTAGCATTCGCCATTGCTTTGGCCGTAGGTTTATGGCTGTCGGCGCTGAATGTTAAATATCGCGATGTCCGCCACACAGTTCCCTTCGTAGTCCAAGTTTGGATGTACGCGACACCGATCGTTTATCCAATCAGCATGGTTCCGGAAAACTGGCGTTTTCTTCTAGCCTTGAACCCCATGGCGGGTATTATTGAAGGATTTCGATGGGGTTTGCTGGGAAAAGAATCCCCTGATTTCGGTGTGATGACGGCGAGTACGTTGGTCGTTATCGCTCTTCTTTTTAGTGGTCTGGTTTTTTTCAGGCGCATGGAACGGATCTTCGCTGACGTGGTGTGATCGGATAGGTCGTGGGCGAGTTTAGATTAAAAGGTTCACCGAACTGCGGTCACTAAACGATCCCTGTATATTTCGAGTTGCGACAATCGATCGTCCACGCCAAACCGCCGACCGGTAACTTTCGAAGACAGATATCGTTACAATGAGCATCGTCGCGATCCAAGCCGAGAACCTGTCCAAACAGTATCAGATTACTGCTGCGCGTCAGGCTGACACGTTACGTGATCAGCTGACAGGCAACTTAAAGTCACTATTTTATCGCCTTGGCTGTTCTTACTCTCCGAAGCCTAAGCTGACATCTATTAAATCGGAACCGTCGGGCACCTTTTGGGCTCTTAAAGATATTTCCTTCGAAATTAAGGAGCGCGAGACCGTTGGAATTATCGGGCGCAACGGCGCGGGTAAAAGCACGTTGCTCAAGGTGCTCTCTCGAATTACCGAACCGACGACCGGACGCGCATCCATTCGCGGTCGCGTGGGCTCGCTCCTGGAAGTCGGAACCGGCTTTCATCCCGAACTCAATGGGAGAGAGAATCTTTACCTCAGCGGCGCGATTTTCGGAATGACAAAATCTGAAATCGATAGAAAGTTCGATACGATTGTCGCTTTTGCAGAGATCGAGAAGTTTATCGATACGCCTGTCAAACATTACTCGAGCGGAATGTATGTAAGGCTCGCGTTTGCCGTTGCTGCGCACCTTGATCCCGATATACTGCTCATCGATGAGGTGTTGTCTGTCGGCGATCTCGCGTTCCAGCGTAAATGCGTCGACTTTGCAAAACGCCTTCAACAATCGGACGCGACGATTGTTTACGTGTCCCACAATATGTTTTCGGTTAAAACGATGTGTGATCGCGTGATTTACCTTGCAGATGGATATGTGCGGTACGATGGGTCTCCGGAGGAAGGTATAGCATTGTATGAGAAGGAAAACCGGCTACAAGTCGCGCCGTGGGTACACGGTCTTGGTCCGAAAACTTCAGCGCAATCTATTCTTATCACAAATATAGAACTGTTGGATGAAGCCGGGCGGCCCTGCCACATTTTCAATTATGGAGCCAGAATACGTATCAGGATCAGCTTCGATGCGGACGAAAGAGTTATGGATCCGAACTTTAGTGTCAGTGTTTTCCGATCTGACAATGTACCGTGTTGTAATTTCAACGCAGGCATGGATGGCTTCTCTATCCCATCAATAATGGGCCGGGGTTCTATTGAGTTGTTGACCCCGCCAATAAAACTGGTTGCCGACCTCTACGCGACCAACGTAATCGTTCGAAATGCCAAGCACGAAGATCTTTACACGGCACAGACAGGAGATAGCTTTCACGTGCGTCACGAAACGTTAAACACACACTACGGCGTATTTCATGAGGCCGCGGAGTGGTGGTGGCACGATAATGGGCGAGAATTAGGATCGGCCGAGGAATCAACGAGCGTGATAAGTGACAATTAATGTTGCGGTCGTCGGGTACGGATATTGGGGCCCGAATCTAGTTCGTAATTTCCAGGAAGTTGATGGCTGCCAGTTGATTGTGTGTGACAGGGATGAACAACGCCTGGCGAAAGCGCAGGGGAAACATTCCGCTTTAAAGGTTACTTCTGATTATTCTGCGGTTTTGAAGGACTCGCGGGTCGACGCCGTGGTAATTGCCACGCCGATCGGTACGCATTACAAACTCGCGCGTAGAGCATTGGAAAACGGCAAGCACGTTATGGTCGAAAAGCCCTTAGCAGGAACCGTGTCGGAGGCAGAGTGTTTGGTGGAAAAAGCAGCCAAACTGGGACTGACTTTGATGGTCGATCATACCTTTATCTACACCGGGGCCGTCCGTAAGATGAAGGAAATCGTTGAGCAAGGAGCTCTTGGCGATCTTTACTATTTCGATTCAGTACGTATCAATTTGGGGCTTGTGCAGCATGATGTCAACGTCCTCTGGGATCTGGCACCCCACGACGTCGCAATATTGGGGTACTTGATACAGGAATCACCGGTGGCGGTGTGCGCTAATGGCGCGAGTCATTTAGGCAATGGTATTGAGAATGTTGCGTATCTTTCGGTCTACTTCAATAGCGGTTTTATAGCGCACTTCCACAATAACTGGCTCGCGCCGGTAAAGGTTCGAACGGTAATTGTCGGCGGAAGTAAGAAAATGATCCTTTACGACGACATGGATAACAGTGAAAAAGTCAAAATTTATGACCGGGGGATTGACGTTAACAACAACGAAAACATCCATGATGCGCTTGTCGCGTACAGATTGGGTGACATGTGGGCGCCGCGGTTGGATACAACGGAAGCGCTCTACCGGGTTGCTGCAGAATTTGTCGACTGCATCAAGACCAAGCGCAAACCGATTAGCGATGGTGTCAGCGGCTTGAATGTAGTGAAAATTTTGGAGGCTTCAGAGATGTCAATTAAGCGGCGGGGCCGAGAGGTTAAATTATGAGCGATAGTCCACGATGTAATCTCACAAACGTCAGGCTGGGCGAAAACGTCAAGATCTTTGACTTCGTCAATGCCTACGACTGCGAGATCGGCGACAACTCCAAGATCGGCGCGTTTGTGGAAATCCAGAACGGCGCTAGAATCGGCCAAAATGTGAAAGTATCCAGCCATACCTTTATCTGCGAGGGGGTCACAATTGAGGATGATGTTTTTGTCGGCCATAACGTTTCTTTCATAAACGATAAGTATCCTCGCGCGACGACGAACGGCAAACTACAGAGTAATGCCGACTGGAACTGTGTGCCGACGCTGGTGAAGCGCGGAGCGTCGGTCGGTACGAGCGCGACGATTCTATGCGGTGTAACTATAGGTGAGAACGCGATCGTTGGTGCGGGGAGTGTTGTAACAAAGGATGTCTCCGATAACACCATAGTTGCAGGCGTTCCAGCAAGGCTTTTGGCACGAGAAAACACGAGCCAAAGTTGCCCTAAAATATCGGCAGTCCCGTTCCTGGACCTTCAAGCGCAGTACCGGTCTATTCGCGCCGAAGTCCGCGAGGCGTTGAATCGAGTTCTTGAAAGTAGCACATTTGTTCTCGGCGAAGAGGTAACTGCGTTCGAGCATGAATTCGCACGCTTCTGCCAGGCGGACTATGCGATTGCGGTAAACTCCGGGACTAGCGCTCTTCATCTGTCACTGGTCGCGGCAGGCATAAGAGCCGGCGATGAAGTGATTACTACACCCTTCACGTTCGTAGCCACGGCAGCAGCTATTGAATACAGCGGCGCTAGGCCAGTGTTTGTGGACATTGATCCCCGAACATTCAACATCGATGCGGAGCAGATAGAGAAGGCAATTACTCCTAGGACAAGGGCGATCTTGCCGGTACACCTTTATGGTCAGGCAGCCGAGATGGATTCCATAATGGAAATCGCCAGGCGTCGCGGACTTATTGTCATAGAGGACGCGTGCCAGGCTCACGCCGCAGAGTATAAAGGGCGTCGCGTGGGAGCAATCGGCGATTTTGGATGTTTCAGTTTTTATCCGGGTAAAAACTTGGGCGCCTATGGCGAGGGCGGGATAGTCGTCACCAACGATCCTGACAAAGCTCACACCATTGCCGTCCTCCGTGACTGGGGCCAGGAAGCGAAATATCATCACGTTTTTAAAGGCTACAACTATCGCATGGACGCGCTCCAAGGTGCGGTTTTGAGAGTCAAGTTGCGATATCTTGATGCTTGGACAAAGGAGCGCCGTTCCCGCGCGTTACGCTATGACGAGCTTCTAAGCTCACTCCCCGTTGAAACGCCGACAGCCGCCGCGACGAATAGACATGTTTACCATGTTTATGCGATCCGCGTTCCCCACCGAGAATTCCTCCAGCAGCAACTGAAAGCGCGAGGTATTCAGACCGGTATTCACTATCCCATACCAGTTCACTTACAGCCGGCCTACGCAGATCTTGGATATCGTTCTGGTGCATTCCCCGAGTCGGAAGTCGCTGCCGCCGAAGTGTTATCCCTTCCTCTTTATGCGGAGATTACCGATGAGCAGCAACAGCGCGTCGCGAGTGCCATCGCTTCTACCATCTATAACACTAAGTGTCGGCAATGACTCGAAAAGTATGCATCTTAGGTACTGGCGGCACGAGTATCGATATCTTGGATACTTTAAGTGACATTAACAGCCAGAAGCGCGCTGATATTTATGAATGTATCGGTTTCCTCGATGACAATCCATTGTTATGGGGCAAAACCGTGCGGGGCGTAAAGGTAATCGGTGGGCTCGCTCTCGCACAGACTCTTTGTGACTGTTGCTTTGTAAACGGCATAGGCTCGCCGACGAACTTCTGGAAAAGAGAGTCCATCATTATCAGTACGGCTGTTCCACCCGAGAAGTTCGAACCCATTTGTCACCCTTCATCAAGCATCTCCCGCAGTGCAGCGATCGGCCGCGGTACGGTTGTATTTCAAAATGTCACGATTACGTCAAATGTAACGATCGGTAACCATGTCGTGATACTTCCAAACTCCGTTATCAGTCATGATGACACGGTTGGGGATTACACGTCGATCACTGCGGGGGTTTCGATATCCGGCGGCGTACGCATCGGTAGATCCTGCTATTTGGGAACGAATAGTTCTATCATGGAAAACATTAATATCGGTGATCACTGCATGATCGGGATGGGCAGCGTGGTGCTTGGCGATGTTCCTGCAAACAGTGTCTTTGTCGGTAACCCCGCGAAATTTCTGCGCCGTACGTTGGAGAACAAGATGAGAGTGTAATTCATGTACTGACCTCGTCTGAATGTAATCTTCTTTTCTATCGTACAGCAGTATAGTTAAGCTAGCACGCTGGAGTTTACAAATGAACAACGCTCGTGTGTTGATTACTGGCGGCGGCGGTTTGATCGGCTCCCACATTGCAGATCAGCTATTGGCTGAAGGCGTCAATGAGATAATAATCGTCGATAGTTTTATCCGCGGCGATCGAAGCAACTTAACTCATGGGTGTCCGGGGAACTCACTCAGAGTCATCGAGGGTGATATCCGCGATCGAAAGGTTGTGGCAGCGGCGATGCAAGGCGTCGATGTGGTATTTCATCAGGCTGCTATTCGAATCACCCAGTGCGCGGAAGATCCCCGACTTGCTTTAGACGTTCTAGTCGGCGGGACATTTAATGTCCTGGAAGCAGCGGTGCAAGCGGGGGTCAAAAAAGTAGTCGCTGCGTCTTCTGCATCGATCTATGGATTGGCCGAGGCATTTCCGACGCCGGAAAACCATCATTCATACAACAATAGAACGATTTACGGAGCGGCCAAGTCCTTCAACGAATCCATGCTACGCAGTTTTACCGAAATGTATGGTCTAAAATATGTCGCACTGCGATATTTCAACGTCTATGGACCGCGCATGGACATTTATGGTGCCTATACTGAGGTTTTGATTCGTTGGATGGAACGAATCGCCGCCGGTGAGCCGCCGATGATTTTTGGCGATGGTAAACAAACCATGGACTTCGTTTATGTGGAGGACATTGCGCGAGCGAACATTTTAGCCGCCAACAGCGATATCACGGATGAGGTGTTCAATATTGCCAGCGGCTCTGAGACGAGTTTGAACGACCTGGCGAAAACTCTAATGGCAGTCATGGGCGCGAATCTGAGGATCGAATATGGTCCTGAAAGAAAAGTTAATCCGGTGCCTCGACGCCTTGCGGATATTTCTAGAGCCGAGAAATATTTAGGCTTTAAAACTCGTGTTTCTCTGATAGATGGCTTAACCAGGCTGGTGAAATGGTGGCAGTCAAAAGGCAGCAGAGACATTTTGGGATAGAGTGCCTTGGATTGTCATTTCGGGTTACCGTTCTCTGTAGAAAAAAACATGTCGGCGTACCGGGCTTGTTTCTTGGTCAGGTGGTTTTAATACCCGATATGTGCCGCATGGCATGCCGAAGTTTATAGCCCCGCAAACTTCCACAGTCGTATAGCCTGCCTACAATCGGCCGTGCTTGGAAGTCATCACATCTTTTGCAGTTCACGAAAGTTTCGTTTGGCGTCTCCCTTGATTCAAAAAAAGGGACCATCTCGGCAGCGCCATAACAACCATTGGTGGCGTCGTCGGACCTATTAAAAGAAAGCGCATATACATGGCAGTTCCCTTAATGAAGCCGTTTATCGGAGAAGAAGAGATTAACGCCGTAGAGGCTGTGCTGCGCTCAGGGTGGGTAACCCAAGGGCCTGTCGTCGAGGCATTTGAACGGGAATTTGCCGCTTTCGTCGGGGCGCGGCATGCCTGCGCCGTGTCGAACTGTACGACCGCGCTGCACCTTGCGCTGTTAGCTGCTGGCGTCAAAGGCCGCGATGAAGTCATCACCGTAACTCATTCTTTCATCGCGACCGCGAACGCGATTCGCTACTGTGGTGCGATCCCTGTATTCGTGGATATCCAGCCGGACACATACAATATCGATCCGTTATTGATCAGGCGTGCAATCACTGACCGGACTAGGGCAATTTTGTGCGTTCATCAAATGGGCATGCCCTGCGATATGTCTGCGGTTGTTGAGATTGCGGCTAGCCATGGAATTCCTGTGATTGAGGACGCGGCATGTGCTGTGGGTAGTGAAATCTTGTGGAAAGGCAACTGGGAGAAAATCGGGCGGCCTCATGGAGATGTCGCCTGTTTTTCCTTTCACCCGCGGAAGCTTCTTACTACGGGCGAAGGTGGGATGATCACGACGTCGAACTCAGAGTGGGATAGCAAATGTCGGCTCTGGCGTCACCAGGGTATGGATGTGTCGGACGCGGTTCGTAATGATTCTAAACAGGTAATCTTTGAATCCTATCCGTGTGTCGGTTTTAACTACAGGATGACGGATATCCAAGCGGCTATGGGTCGCGAGCAGCTCAAGCGTATACCACACGTCGTGAGTCATCGCCGCTTATTGGCAAAACGCTACGTAGATTATCTCGGCGGCGAAGACGTTATTCGGTTGCCGAGGGAACCTTCGTGGGCGCGCAGTAACTGGCAAAGTTACTGTATAGGTCTTCCCCCCGCTTTCGAGCAGAAGCGAGTGATGCAGGAGATGCTGGATGACGACGTCGCGACTCGTCGTGGAATCATGTGCGCCCACCTTGAACCTGCTTACGAAAGCGATCCCTGGTTGTGTGCTCACAGCACTAGTGGCTGCAGCCATTCGCCGAAGAATTGCGGTCATCTGAGGAATAGCGAAGATGCCCAAAATGCGTCAATTATTTTGCCATTATTCCACCAAATGACCGATGCCGAACAATCCATTGTGGTGGTCGCGTTAAAGCGAGTGATCAAAGCGCCGGCCAAGACTTGGGTTGGGAGTGGCGCTCAAAAAGCTAAGTAACGGAAACGGAAGTTTGAGAAACGAACACATTATGAACCGAAAACTTATCTCATCCTGGCGGTTTGATTCACCGACTTTGTCGGCCCTCGTGTTTTTCCTGGCATTCGTAGGATTTGGTCTAAGTAGAGGAGATCGAGGTGAAGCTCAGATCGGGCCCTGTACTCCACCGATCGTAAACCCTGTCTTATGTGAAAACAGCAAACCGGGTAATTCAGCAAGTGAGTGGGACATTGATGGAGAGGGGGATACAAACATCCAGGGGTTTTCAACAGACATCAGTATCAACAAAGGTCAGGTCGTCAACTTCAAGATCGACACTGGTGCCGTGGCGTATCGGCTCGATATCTATCGTATGGGATTCTACGGAGGCATGGGTGCTCGCAAGATAGCATCGATCCTCCCTTCGGTCTCGTTGCCTCAGAATCAGCCGTCCTGTCTAAATGAGCCGACGTCGGGTCTGATCGACTGCGGCAACTGGAGTGTTTCAGCTTCATGGGCAGTTCCGGCTGATGCCATTTCGGGGATCTATTTCGCAAAACTAGTGCGTGAAGACGGCGTGATTGGCTCGAGCCATGTCGTCTTCATTGTCCGTGATGATAGCGGCACTTCTGACATTCTTTTTCAGACCTCGGATACGACATGGCAGGCCTACAACCAATACGGTGAAAATAGTCTATATGTGGGGCAGCCGGCAGGTCGCGCCTACAAAGTGAGTTATAATCGCCCTTTTACCACGCGCGGTTGTTGTTCAGAAGATTGGGTGTTCAACGCTGAATATCCTATGGTTCGTTGGCTTGAGTCGAACGGGTACAACGTAAGCTATTTCAGCGGCGTCGATTCGGATCGCCGTGGCGGCCAGATTATCAATCACAAAGTGTTCTTGTCGGTTGGTCACGACGAATATTGGTCAGCCGCCCAGCGAGCCAATGTAGAGGCAGCGCGCGATGCGGGTGTTAATCTAGCTTTTTTGAGCGGCAACGAGGTCTTCTGGAAGACTCGTTGGGAAAATAGTATCGACGGCTCGGGGACACCCTATCGCACCTTAGTCTCTTACAAAGAAACGCACGCGAACGCCAAGATAGATCCGAACCCCGCGTGGACGGGATCATGGCGTGACCCCCGCTTTAGTCCACCGGCCGATGGTGGACGCCCGGAAAACTCGCTCACGGGAACTATTTTTACTGTCAATTCCGGTACCGCCGCTATTACAGTTCCTGAGCCGGATGGAAAGATGCGTTTTTGGCGTAACACCAGTGTGGCGACACTCGCACCGGGGCAGGTTGCGACTCTTGAGGATCAAACCCTGGGCTATGAATGGGATGAGGATCTCGATAATGGCTTTCGGCCGGCTGGTCTATTTCGACTTTCTTCGACAACTGTTGAGGGCGTTCAACGCCTTCTCGATTATGGCTCTACGTATGGGGTTGGTACCGCTACACATCACTTGACACTGTACCGTCATAGTAGCGGTGCGCTAGTCTTCGGCGCCGGCACGATCCAGTGGTCGTGGGGCTTAGACGGAAATCATGATCGCGGTTCTAGTACCCCCGATGTTCGAATGCAGCAGGCTACGGTTAATTTTCTTGCTGATATGGATATTCAACCGGGCAGCTTACGACCGGGTTTAGTCGCCGCCACTAAATCCGCAGATACGATCGCCCCGGTTTCTATAATTACTTCACCGGCGCCGGGCTCTACTGTAGTCGCTGGCTCGACGATTACGGTTACCGGCACGGCCTCCGACACCGGCGGTGGCCTCATCGCTGCCGTAGAGGTGTCGGTGGACGGAGGTACAACGTGGCGTCCAGCTACCGGTCGCGCGAGTTGGAGTTTCAACTGGACCCCTGCGGCAGCTGGTTCGGCGACAATCAGAAGTAGGGCGGTCGATGACAGCGGTCGCATTGAAAGTCCCGGCCCAGGTGTGACGGTGATAGTCGGATTAGCCCAGCCATGTCCCTGCACGATATGGGCGAACGCGGTGACGCCGGCTGGGACGGAGGCTGATCCGAGTCCGGTGGAATTGGGAGTTAAGTTCCGGTCAGACACCAATGGTTTTATCACGGGTCTGCGTTTCTATAAGGCGCCGGGCAGCACGGGGCCACACGTGGGCAAGCTGTGGACGAGGACGGGGACGTTGCTGGCGAGTGTGACTTTTACTAACGAGACTGCTTCGGGTTGGCAGCAGATGAACCTTCCTACGGCGGTGGCCATCAACGCCAATACGACCTACGTGGCGTCATATCATACGACGGGATACGCGGTTAACTCTGGATACTTCACGAGTGCTGTAAGCAGTGCGCCCTTGCGTGCTCTGGCAGACGGTGAAGACGGGCCGAACGGGGTGTTTCTGTATGGCTCGGGTGGCTTTCCCACCGATACCTGGAATGCCGGCAATTACTGGGTCGATGTCGTGTTCAATACAAGTGTTGCGCCTGACACAACGGCACCGACTGTGGTTGCGGTATCACCGACGAGTGGCGCTACAGGAGTTAGTCTTGCTGCGAACGTTACTGCGACGTTTAGCGAGAGCATGAATGCGGCGACGATTACGACGAGCACTTTTGAGCTACGCAATTCATCAAACGCTCTGGTGCCGGCAGCGGTGAGCTATGACGTGGCGAGTCGAACGGCGACCCTTGACCCCAGTCAAACCCTTGCGGTTGGAGCGACGTACACTGTAACGATTCGAGGTGGCACAAGCGGCGTCAAAGACTCCGCCGGAAACCCCCTCGCTGTTAGTTTCACTTGGTCGTTTAGCACTACCAACATGGCGCCGCCAACATGTCCCTGCACGATGTGGGCGAACACGGTGACGCCGGCTGGGACGGAGGCTGATCCGAGTCCGGTGGAATTGGGAGTTAAGTTCCGGTCAGACACCAATGGTTTTATCACGGGTCTGCGTTTCTATAAGGCGCCGGGCAGCACGGGGCCACACGTGGGCAAACTATGGACGAGGACGGGGACGTTGCTGGCGAGTGTGACTTTTACTAACGAGACTGCTTCGGGTTGGCAGCAGATGAACCTTCCTACGGCGGTGGCCATCAACGCCAATACGACCTACGTGGCGTCATATCATACGACGGGATACGCGGTTAACTCTGGATACTTCACGAGTGCTGTAAGCAGTGCGCCCTTGCGTGCTCTGGCAGACGGTGAAGACGGGCCGAACGGGGTGTTTCTGTATGGCTCGGGTGGCTTTCCCACCGATACCTGGAATGCCGGCAATTACTGGGTCGATGTCGTGTTCAATACAAGTGTTGCGACTGACACAACGGTACCGACTGTGGTTGCGGTATCACCGACGAGTGGCGCTACAGGAGTTAGTCTTGCTGCGAACGTTACTGCGACGTTTAGCGAGAGCATGAATGCGGCGACGATTACGACGAGCACTTTTGAGCTACGCAATTCATCAAACGCTCTGGTGCCGGCAGCGGTGAGCTATGACGTGGCGAGTCGAACGGCGACCCTCGACCCCAGTCAAACCCTTGCGGTTGGAGCGACGTACACCGTAACGATTCGAGGTGGCGCAAGCGGAGTTAAGAGTGCTGCAGGCAGTGCCTTAGCTTCGAATTTTACTATGGTCGTTTACCACTACCAATGTGACCCCGCCAACATGTCCCTGCACGATATGGGCGAACACGGTGACGCCGGCTGGGACGGAAGCTGATCCGAGTCCGGTGGAATTGGGAGTTAAGTTCCGGTCAGACACCAATGGTTTTATCACGGGTCTGCGTTTCTATAAGGCGCCGGGCAGCACGGGGCCACACGTGGGCAAGCTGTGGACGAGGACGGGGACGTTGCTGGCGAGTGTGACTTTTACTAACGAGACTGCTTCGGGTTGGCAGCAGATGAACCTTCCTACGGCGGTGGCCATCAACGCCAATACGACCTACGTAGCGTCATATCATACGACGGGATACGCGGTTAACTCTGGATACTTCACGAGTGCTGTAAGCAGTGCGCCCTTGCGTGCTCTGGCAGACGGTGAAGACGGGCCGAACGGGGTGTTTCTGTATGGCTCGGGTGGCTTTCCCACCGATACCTGGAATGCCGGCAATTACTGGGTCGATGTCGTGTTCAATACAAGTGTTGCGCCTGACACAACGGCACCGACTGTGGTTGCGGTATCACCGACGAGTGGCGCTACAGGAGTTAGTCTTGCTGCGAACGTTACTGCGACGTTTAGCGAGAGCATGAATGCGGCGACGATTACGACGAGCACTTTTGAGCTACGCAATTCATCAAACGCTCTGGTGCCGGCAGCGGTGAGCTATGACGTGGCGAGTCGAACGGCGACTCTCGACCCCAGTCAAACCCTTGCGGTTGGAGCGACGTACACTGTAACGATTCGAGGTGGCACAAGCGGCGTCAAAGATTCCGCAGGAAACTCCCTCGCTGTTAGTTTCACCTGGTCGTTTACAGCTACTACCCCTCAGGTCTGTCCGTGCACGATCTGGAACAGTAGTACGGTCCCTGTCGTGGCATCGGATAGCTTTGCTCAGCCGATAGAGTTGGGAGTTAAGTTTCGGACGGATACGGATGGCTTTGTTACCGGACTGCGATTTTATAAAGGAACGCTGAATTCGGGTACTCACACCGGCAATCTTTGGACCAGCACCGGCGTTCGTCTCGCGATGGTGACGTTCGCAAATGAGACTGCCTCGGGCTGGCAAGAAATGAATTTCTCCTCGCCAGTTGCAGTCTCCGCGAACACTACCTATGTTGCCTCCTATCATACCTTAGTCGGCCGCTACGCCTATGATCAATCTTATTTCGCCGCTTCGGGGGTCTCGAATTCACCGCTGACGGCCCTTGCCAGCGGCCAAGACGGTCCCAACGGCGTATTCAGAATTGGCGCGAGCGGCTTTCCTACATCGACGTTTAACGCGAGCAACTATTGGGTTGACGTCATATTCAATACAAGCCCGACGCTCCCTCCCGATACAACGGCGCCCTCGGTTGTTTCAGTGTCCCCGCCCGTTGGTGCCACGGGTATTGATACCAGTGCGAACATAACTGCCTCCTTTAGCGAAGGAATTGATTCGATTAGTCTCAACTCATCGACTTTTGAGCTGCGGAACTCATCCAACACCGTCATCGCAGCAGTTATCAGCTACGATGTCAGTACGAGAACGGCTACTTTAAATCCGAACAATGCTCTTGCGACGTCGACAGCCTATAGGGTAACTGTGCGAGGTGGCACGAATGGCGTAAAGGATTTAGCCGGCAACGCAATGGCCGCTGACTATGTTTGGTCTTTTAGTACCGCAGCGCCGCCTCCATCCTCACCAGATCAAGGTCCCGGCGGGCCTATCTTGGTTGTGGCGTCAGCATCGAACCCGTTTTCCAAATATTATGCCGAGATTCTAAGGGCGGAAGGGCTAAATGCTTTTGCAGTTGCTGACATTGCGGCGGTGACCACATCCACCTTGGCAGCTTATGATGTAGTGGTTTTAGGAGAAATTTCCCTTACAAATGCGCAGGTAACGATGTTTACGGACTGGGTCAACGCAGGCGGCAATTTGATTGCGATGCGGCCGGACAAGAAGCTCGCTGGGTTGCTGGGACTTACAGACGCATCCTCGACGTTTGCCAACGCTTACTTGCTCGTCAATACGGCAACAGCACCCGGTACCGGGATTGTTGGACAAACCATCCAATTTCACGGCACTGCGGATCGTTATACGCTGAACGGGGCGTCGAGCGTTGCGACATTGTACTCGAATGCCAGCGTGGCCACGGCCAATCCGGCTGTAACACTGCGCAGCGTGGGCTCTGCTGGCGGGCAGGTCTCTGCTTTCACTTATGATCTAGCCCGATCTGTCGTTTATATGCGGCAGGGTAATCCAGCGTGGGCCAGCCAAGAGCGCGACGGGATTTCCCCAAAACGATCTGACGACATGTTTTTTGGGGCCGCTGCTGGCGATTCTCAATCCGACTGGGTCGACCTCACTAAGGTGGCTATCCCCCAGGCAGACGAGCAGCAGCGGTTGCTTGCTAATCTAATCGTTCACATGAATCGTGATAAAAAGCCGTTGCCCAGGTTCTGGTATCTGCCGCACGGTTTCAAGGCGGCTGTGTTAATGACCGGCGACGATCATGGTAATAATGGGACGGCCGGCCGTTGGGCCAATTATATTGCTCAAAGCGCCCCGGATTGTTCAATAGAAGAGTGGGAGTGTATCCGCGGTACATCATACATTTACCCAGACACCCCCATCAGTGATTCCGAGGCGTCATTCTATCAGGCCAGCGGCTTTGAGTTGGGCGTGCACGTTACCTCACTCTGCGCAGACTGGACACCGAGTTCGCTTGCTTCATTCTATTCCGATCAACTGACGCAATTTGTGAGTAATTTCCCCAGCGCTGCGCCGCCTGCAACTAATCGAACCCACTGTATTGCATGGAGTGATTGGGCAACTCAGCCCAAGGTCGAGCTCGCGAACGGTATTCGTCTAGACACCAATTACTATTATTATCCGGGCACGTGGGTTGCGGATCGACCAGGTTTTATGACCGGCTCGGGTATGCCGATGCGCTTCGCAGATCTTGATGGCACCATGATCGATGTTTATCAAGCGGCTACGCAGATGACGGACGAATCCGGACAGTCGTACCCGTTCACGATTGATACTTTACTGGATCGAGCGCTCGGCTCTGAGGCATATTATGGGGTGTTTACGGCGAACATGCACACTGATGCCGCAACCATACCGGAGGACGAAGCGATTATCGCTTCGGCGATCGTGCGCAGTGTCCCGGTGGTGACGGCCAGGCAAGTCCTCGAATGGCTCGACGGGCGCAACGGATCGTCTTTTAGTGCTCTGACATGGAACGGAAGCATTCTCAGTTTCACGGTTGCAATAGGTGAAGGGGCTAATGGACTTTACGTCATGCTACCGACTAAATCAGCATCCGGAACTTTCAATGCTATTACCCTGAACGGAATAACAATACCGTTCGAAACGGCGACCATAAAAGGGATAGACTACGCCATCTTTCCTTCTGCGCTCGGAACGTATCAGGCGACCTATTTGGGCCAGTAATCAACACCGACAAACGATGGTGTTTAGCGATCTCGCCATGGGGTACTAGTGAATCCAAAAGTGTCGTTCATTATCCCTTGTTATAATCTCGCCCACCTTCTCAAAGGCTGCGTTGAGTCGATTCTAGCTCAAAGCTATTCGGATTTCGAGGTTCTGATCATGGATGACTGCTCTCCAGATCAAACCGCGACAGTCGCGCAGTCTTTTCGCGATCCAAGAATAAAGCATATAAGAAATGAGCTAAATCTCGGTCATTTGAAAAACTACAACAAGGGCATCGGTCTAGCCAGCGGTGAATATCTTTGGTTGATTTCTGCGGACGACTACTTACGAAAACCTTATGTTCTCGAGCGCTACGTCGATGTGATGGAGCGAAATACAAGACTAGGATATGTATTTTGTCCAGCCATGAAAGTTCAAGATGAGCAGGAAACGGAAGTCGTGAGCTGGTCTGAGCACGGTGATCGAGACGTACTATTTCGCGGTCACGAATTTCTCAAGAAGCTTCTGCTCGGCAATTGCGTCGGCGCTCCAACAGGTATGGTGCGCAGGGTATGTTACGAAACGATCAGCCTCTTTCCGCTGGATATGCCGAATTCGGGCGACTGGTATTTGTGGTGCGTGTTTGCTCTGTACTATGACGTTGCCTACCTTAACGAGCCGATGGTGTGTTACCGTATTCACGGTGAAAACATGTCCGTCAATCTGAAAACGCAAAAACCGCATGTCATCACGGATGATAACTTCGCTGTTCGCTGGACCATCAGAAAAAGAGCAGAGGAGAATAATCTCAAGTCGATTGTAGAAGCGTGTAAAGATGCGATCGCAACGTACTATGCAAACCTCATTGCCTGCGAGCTTTACGCTCCGACAATCTACCGTCTCACCCTGAAGGACTGCGAGCGGTCTATTAGCCATCACGCTTACGACAAAGCCGACGGCGTTGAAATGCTTGCGCGTGTTTTTGTCGCTTTGGCGGATCAGTGTTATTTGCGCCGCGACTTAGCTCGGGCCCGGCAGTATTACGCGGCGGCACTGCGCCGCCAACCTCGGGCGCTTAGAACATGGACGAAGTATTCTTTACTCTATCTAGGGAATATAGGTTTTCGTTGTCGCCAGTACGCGTCAGCTCGTAGGTGAGAGTTTACGACTCTATTTCGTTCAACTCGACAATCAGGATGCGCGCCGTTATCTGTCCGCGACTACTTGCAAATGCATGTCATCCGCCTGCTTACGAAACCTTCCAAGGATTATAACCTCCTTGTTGTTTTAAAATAGCCCTCACACCGAGGCGTGTTTTTAGCCGGTCTGCGTAAGGATGGAGCACCGTCGCACGCTTTTCGCCGCCTCCTTAAGTTCTTATTGCTCAACCTGCCAGCAAGTATTTTCATTTTCGTCTTCAACCGTGACTATACTTTATATCGCCCACCGTATTCCGTATCCGCCTAACAAAGGTGAGAAGATCAGGGCGTTCAACCAGATTAAGGAACTGTCGAGAAATCACGCGGTTCATGTGTGCGCATTCGTCGATGACCGCGCCGATCTGTCCCACGTCCCGGACCTCCTAAAACATTGTGCGTCTGTGGACATTGTGTTCCGGGACGATGCTCTGGTGATCTTTCGAGCTGCTGCGGCGGTATTTTCGCAGCGGCCTCTGTCAGTGTCTCTTTTCTACAGAAAAGAGTTTGCCGAGAAGCTGCTTAAAAAACTGTTGTCGAAACGCTTTGATTGTCTGATCTGTTCGTCATCTTCCATGGCACAATATAGCCATTTGGTGGCAGGAATTCCCAAGGTCATTGATTTGATCGATGTGGACTCTGAGAAGTGGCGTGTTTACTCTGAGCATCGTTGTTTTCCACTGTCGCTCATCTACCGGCTCGAAGGTAGACGACTTGCCAAATACGAGGAAACAATCGTCGAGAGCTTTGATCATTCGATCTTGAGTTCGCAGGAGGAGCAACATCTTTTGCAACAGCGGGTGCCAGGATGTCCGGTCGCGGTGATCTCTAACGGTGTCGATTTCGACTACTTCAGACCTTCAGAACTCGGCGTTGCTGACGGGTACCGGCCGACGATCGTGTTTATCGGCGTCATGGACTATTTTCCGAATGTCGACGCTGTTCTGTATTTTTGCCGGGAGATTTTTCCATCGGTATGTCAAAGCGAACCCGCGGCGCGCTTTATTATCGTGGGACGTAATCCTGTACGCGGCGTGACAAAACTGGCCAATGAATCCACCATAGTGGTAACCGGCACGGTTGCCGACGTCCGGCCCTATATGGCCGTAGCGTCAGTGAGCGTTGCGCCCTTCCGTATCGCGCGGGGCGTTCAAAACAAAGTTCTTGAATCTATGGCCATGGGAGTGCCGGTGGTTGGGACATCCGAAGCGTTCAAGGGTATAGCTGCTACGGAAATGGACGGCATCCGTATCGCCGATGATCCGGCGTCATTCGCGGGGCATGTTAGCGCCTTTCTCGGGCGGGAGCCAACGATTCGAGCGCAAGCCGGACTACAAGCACGGGCCTATGTTGAACGCCATCATCAGTGGCGAGATCGAGGAGCGGAACTCGAAACACTCTTGGATAAGGTGGTAGCCGCAGCTGCGCGAACAAGCCGCACACAGCGTAAACTGTCCGCGCGTGCGTAGCCGTTTGTTGTTGATTCACAGGACCAAAAACGTGATTGAGATATGTAAATTCGAATCGGGTGAGGAAAAGACTTGGGATAATTATGTTTACCGGAGTCCGCAGTCGAGTCATTGTCATTTAAGTGGTTGGCGCAGAGTGATAGACCGCGCCTATGGTCATCGTGCGTGCTATTTATGGGATAGGGGCAAGGATGATGCTCGGGGAATACTGCCGCTTATTGCTATGCGAACGTTTTTGCGGCGCTCTTTAGTGTCTTTGCCGTTTCTTGATGATGCGGGAATCTGCGCGGATAACCCCCAAGTGAGAGACTGCCTTTTTGAAGCCGCGATGGAACTCTATGAGCAAGAAAAGGCCGATATACTTGATCTTCGCCAGCGATATGTCAACGGTGTGTACCTTCCAAATGCGGTCGGCAAAATGATGATGATCCTCGACTTGGCAAGCAACCATGACGATATGTGGAAGCGTCTCGACTCCAAGGTAAGAAACCAAGTTCGTAAGGCGTCGAAGTCCGGACTCAGAGCTTGTTGGAGCGAGAAACAGGAATTGCGAGGTTTCTATGAAGTATTTGCCGCAAATATGCGTGATCTCGGATCGCCGGTTCACAGCCGGAAATTTTTCGAAGCGATCTTTGACGAGTTTAGCGATAGCGTTAGGCTAATGCTTGTCCGCAGGCAAGATCAAATCATCGGTGGAGCGGTGTGTCTTTTCTTCAAGGGCAATTTAATGGTTCCATGGGCATCATGTCTTAGGGAGTTCTTCTCGATCTGCCCAAATAATTTGCTTTACTGGGAGATGATTCGCTGGGGCTGTGAAAACGGTTATCAGCATTTTGATTTTGGCCGCTCATCTCCCGACAGTGGCACCTATCGTTTTAAGAAGCAGTGGGGCGCAAGAGAGGAGCCACTGTACTGGCAATACGTCAGTCGAAGAACGGGTGAAACGATTATGCCGCATGCGGATGACCCGAAGTACCGGTGGGCTATCCACGTCTGGAGTCACTTGCCTCTTGGGCTTACCAAGCTAGTCGGTCCCTTTCTTCGAGGACAGGTTAGTAACTGAGCTCGGAAACAGATCAAATGATTAGAGTTATCTAACCGGATGAAACCGTCGAGTTTCTAAAGCCAAAACTGAGAGCTTTTAACGTGTGGCGAATCGCGGGTTCGCTGAATAGAACGGTTTCTGCGACTCATATGTCTGTGGTGAATAGCTTGTAGGGAAATCTGTTAAGGTTTAGCTTCGAATATTCCGATGAGTCACACAACCGAACCGATTCATGGCAGTTTCGCACCGGCCGTTGGAGACGAGCGGAAACGCAGCGCGGCCCCCTTTTGGTCTACAGTATACGCTGACTGCCAACGCTTTCGTGAAGAAGAAGACAGCATCCGCGCCCTGTCGCGCGGGCTTTTATCTCAAGGATTTCAGGCGTTACTGGTTTATCGCGTGTTTCGCTGGTGTTATGAACGGCGCATCCCTACTCAACCGGTTAGGTTTTTTGTCGAGCGTTTGGTTGAAATGATAACCGGGATTTCGATTCCGAGTCAAGCTGCCATTGGAAAGGGGCTGAGGATTCACCATTTCGGCGGTATCATCGTTCACTCAAAGGCCGTCATCGGCGAAAATTGCACGATTTTCCAAGGGGTGACTCTGGGGGATCGAGGCGGCTGGGGAGGCGCGCCGCGCGTTGGAAATCGGGTCCTGATCGGCGCAGGAGCTAAGGTAATCGGTAATATACTCATTGGAGACGATTGCATCATCGGCGCAAACGCGGTGGTACTCGCCGCCGTTCCCGCCGCGCATTTGGCTGTCGGAGTGCCGGCGATTACGAAACAACGGAAGCAGCTAGAGAATTGACCAAGGATAAGCAAGTTCCTAATCCGGCGCATACACTGGTTTTGTCGGAGCATTTTTTTCCTTCTTGCGGAGGTACTATAACTTGGCTTCTACAAACCTACAGTAGATATCATCCAGACGATGTTGTTGTTTTTGCCGGAGAGCATCCCGCCGCGAAGCCTTCCGATTATCCCTTCCCCTTTAAGGTCGAACGAATTCCTATGAGGATGGCCGATTGGGATCCAACACAATTTGCGTCATTCTTATGTTATTTCTCCATGTTTCTCAAGTTACGGAAGGCGCTTCATCAATATCAAATTCGCCAGATCCATTGCATGAAGGTCCTTCCGGAGGCACTTGCGGCTCGGTGTGCAGGTTGGTGGAGTGGCATCCCTTATCTGCTTTATGCCCACGGCGAAGAGATACAAATGCGATTTACATCGCGCAAGTTGTCATGGTTGATTCCGTTTCTTTATAGAGGCGCCGCTGCCATTATCGCTAATTCGCGCCACACCAAGAACTTGTTGGAGGAGATTGGCGTTCGGTCTGAACGCATTCACATCATTCATCCCGGAGTTGACGCCGCGGCTTTTTGCGCAACGGCTGCCGAAATTTCTGCTGTTAAGCAGCGCCACAATCTGGGCGCTGCTCCGATACTACTGACGATAGGTCGTCTCCAGCGCCGCAAGGGCCAAGATATGGTGATTAGAGCTTTGCCCCTTATCAGAAAAAAATTCTCCGAGGTAAAGTATCTAATTGTCGGGAGTGGCGAAGAATTGGAAACGTTGAAGCGGCTTGCCAAAGATGCGGGAGTTGATGACGCTGTGATTTTTGTAGGAAGCATAGCCGATAACGAGCGAGCGGCATACTATGCAGCAGCCGATGTATTTCTCATGCCAAACCGGCAGGTCGGTGTTGATATTGAAGGTTTTGGCATCGTATTTTTAGAGGCCGGAGCAGCGGGCAAACCTGTCATAGGGGGAAAAAGCGGCGGTACAGGAGACGCAATTGAACACGGACTCACTGGAATTCAAGTTGATGGCGAAAGTTTAGATACGATAGTCGATGCTGTCGTCGAGTTATTAGAGAATCCCGAAAAGTCACGTGCTATGGGAATATTTGCCAAGCAGCGGGTGCAGAGAGCGTTCTCCTGGGACTCTATTGTGGAGCGCACTCGGGAAATAACATTGAGCCATTGCGTCAAGGGTAATTAGCCCTGGCGACGATCTGCGCGCGTGACTCAGTGCTCGTATAAACCAAAATAATGCGGCTTGGAAAACATTCATCCCTCAGGAACTTTGTCAGAAAGCGATTCTTCCAATTCCTCTTCAAAGTCTCAGAAACGGACGAAGCAAGGAGTTTGGCGGCTCGAACTTTAAAAGGACAGCTATTCTCGCAGCCGCTTTTCCCCTTTCCGGAACGATTCAATGTCCGTTCTCCATACCAGGATTTAGGGGAAAGTAACAATTTAAGACAACAGACGCAAAAGAAAAATATCATCATCGTCACCGGTCGGTTCCGGAGCGGAAGCACCCTGCTTTGGAACATCTTTCGCAACATTCAAGGAATGACTGCGTATTATGAACCGTTCAATGAACGTCGATGGTTCGACGCCGCAAAGCGTGGAACCAGGGTCGATGCCACGCATAAACGTGTAAATGAATATTGGCGGGAGTACGACGGACTTGATGAGCTCGGTAACTACTATTCCGAGGACTGGATCCGCAGGAATCTTTACATGGATGGCTCATTTTGGGAGCCGGCAATGAAAAGCTATATTGAAACTCTCATCGCAAAAGCTCCGGGAAGACCGGTCCTGCAATTCAACCGAATCGATCTTCGCCTTCCATGGCTTCGGCGAAACTTCCCCGATGCAAGTGTGTTACATATTTATCGCCATCCACGTGATCAATGGTGCTCGACCTTATTAGACGCAAAATGCTTTCCAAACGACGGCACGATGGAAGAATTCGCGCCACAGGATAAGTTTTATTTGCTTATGTGGGCTAGAGATCTGAAGTACAAGTTTCCGTTTCTGGATGAAAGGGAAATTTCTCATCCCTATGCCATGTTTTATTATATTTGGAAGCTTTCCTATATCTTCGGCATTGCCTATGCTGATTGTTCAATCTCCCTTGAAGATATCCTGGCTGATCCAAGAGCGCAGATAACTCGTCTTCTGGCGGCATGTCGAGTGCAAGAAAACTATGATCTCGATAAACTCAAGGATCTTATCGAAACTCCAATTACCGGGAAATGGAAGTCTTATGCTGAGGAGCGATGGTTTCGCCACCACGAGAGTATCTGTGAGGCGACCTTGGCAAATTTCTTCTCGTCGATGAACTCCCCTAGTGACTGGACAGGGGTTGAAGCAGCATACAATTAATCGAGTAGCCAGGCAAATTATACTCGTGCGGTGGGCAAATTGCTCCGGTCTAGCCGCTGAGCGACCCAAGGTAAAATTGCTATGTTTCTAATTGTCGAGGAGCGAGCGGGAAGGAAGAGAGTCAACGAACCCGTAACAGTCGGGTTGCCTCTTCCACAAGCCGCCGTCGTCGAGCCATTTCGCTTTTACTTGAAGGGCGCCGACGGGCGGGCGGTTCTAGTTCAAGCTCGATCTCTCACGCGATGGTTTGATGGTAGCGCCAAATGGGTGTTATTCGACTTTCAAGCCAGTGTTGATGCGGGCGGCACAGCTACCTATGAGCTTGGTTGGGGTATCAAACCCCCGAGTGATACGCTGTCTAGTGGGCTTTCAATCCAAGAGACGTCCGAACACATAATTGTCGATACCGGCGTCGGAAGCTTTTTTCTCAATAGGAAGCTAGCAAAGCCGTTTGATCAGGTAGTTACGGGTGAAACGGAACTGCTGATGAATTCGGGAAGTGAACTTGTGCTCACCGATGAGAAAGGTCAAGAATACGCGGCTTGTGTTCGTAGCATCGTTGTGGAAACCTCAGGCCCCTGGCGCGCAACAATTAAGGCCGCGGGCGAGTTCAACGCGCCTTGTCGCTCCGGTCTTGCTCGCTTTGTCTCACGCATAAGCTTTTATGCCAACAGCAATGTTGTCGAAATCCGTTTAACGCTTCATAATCCCCGAGCAGCGCGGCATCGTAACGGCCTGTGGGATCTTGGTGATGATGGATCAATCTATTTTAAGGATGTTTCTCTTCATATACCTTTACAATCGGCCGACAACCCGCAGATACAATGGACCGTCGATCCGTTACATTCACCTAATTCACTAGTGGGTGACCTGCAGATTTATCAAGATTCAAGTGGCGGTGAAAATTGGCGGAGCACAAATCACATCAATCGTTTCGGAGAGGTGAAGCAGTCGTTTCAGGGCTTTCAGGTTAAAACGGCGGGGGCGTTGCTTCAAGAAGGGCTTCGAGCAAGCCCGACAGTGACTCTCGAAAGCATGGATGGAGGTGTAACAGCCACATTTGACAAGTTCTGGCAGAACTTCCCTAAAGCTATTGAAGCAAATAAAGACGGGCTTGTGCTACGATTTTTTCCGACGCAATTTGCCGACGTATTCGAATTGCAGGGTGGCGAGCAGAAAACCCAGACGATTTACCTGGCGTTTGCCGGTCCGGGAGAAGCCATGGCAGACCTTGCTTGGACTCATGATCGACTGGTGCCGCGGACAACTCCGGAATGGTATGCGGAGACGAAGGCCTGTCCATATCTTTCGCCTCTGAGCAAAGATCCAGACCGCCAGTGCCGAGAATTGATCGA
Source organism: uncultured delta proteobacterium (assembly GCA_963801935.1). GTDB lineage: Bacteria > Desulfobacterota > Binatia > UBA9968 > UBA9968 > DATACQ01. Next base: position 34,038 of record CAWDHA010000010.1, on the reverse strand, counting down.
CTACGCAATTGCGAGCTCAAACTCGTTCTTCGCCCGGCGAGAAATCATCGACGAATACGGCTGGCGTCACTTCGGGGACCTATATGCGGATCATGAGGCCATCGGTCATACGGGAAACTCGCCGCTAGTCGCCCATTACAACAATCAGTATGACACGGTCTACGGCGCAATAGTGCAGTACCTGCGCGGGGGGGAAGCGCGATGGTTCGACCTGATGCGCGATCTCGCACGGCACGTGATCGATATCGACATCTACCATACCGAGGACGATCGCCCATGCTACAACGGTGGACTTTTTTGGCATACTGACCACTATCTCGACGCTGGCACTGCGACGCACCGATCCTTCTCGAAGATGGCATTGGACAAAAGAAATCCCGCACTTTACGGAGGTGGTCCCGGCAACGAGCATAATTATACAACCGGGCTATTATACTATTATCTCATGACCGGAGACGTGCTGGCGAAGGACGCGATAATACTGCTTGCGAACTGGGTCATCAACATGGATGACGGTTCGCGCCGTTTTCTTGGTTCGCTGGACAGGAGGCCGACGGGTTTATGTAGCGCCTCCGCCAACCGAGATTATCACGGTCCCGGGCGCGGTGCCGGAAATTCACTGACCGCTTTGCTAGACGCCCATAGTCTAACAGACGAAAAGATTTATTTAGCAAAAGCGGAGGAACTCATTCGCCGTTGTATTCATCCTAACGATGATATTACCACGAGAGAACTAGACAATATCGAGTGTCACTGGTCATATCTCGTACTCCTCCAGGCGCTGGGCAAATATCTAGATAGTAAAGTTGCTTTATCCGAGATCGATTACATGTACAGTTACGCTCAAGCGAGCTTGCTACATTATGCCGAATGGATGCTGAAGAACGAGGTTCCTTACGTCACTGTTCTTCATAAAGTCGAACTTCCGACAGAAACTTGGCCGGCGCAGGATATTCGTAAGATGGTAGTATTTCATTTAGCGGCAAAATATGCAGATGCTCCGGCGCGCGACGTATTTTCTCAGCGAGCCTCCTTCTTTTTCGATGCGTGTATAAGAGATTTGTACGCGTTTGAAACACGTACTCTTACAAGGCCGATAGCATTGCTAATGGCCAATGCACACGTCCATACTTATTGTTCATCGACGCCCGGCGATACTCCACCGCGTTCTATTCTAGCACATGATTTTGGTAGACCGATGCGGTTTTCGCCGCAATTTGCCGAGTTATATTGGATTCGTGAAAAGCTCAAGACCCTTTCACGTACAGTAAAAGCGTGTGGCGATGGCTTAAAGGCATTTCTCCCGCGTAAACAGCGGTCCTTGCAGACGCGCCGTGGCTAACGTTCGGCTACTCGAGCTGCGGAACACGTATAAATGGGGGGGTGGTCCAGATAAGACCATCTTACTCTCCGCGGAGCGTCACGATCCGAAAAGGGTAGAAGTAGTCGTTGTTTACGTTCGAGACTTCTCGGATCACGAGTTCCTTATTTCTGGAAAGGCGAAAGCCAAAGGATTAACCTTTTATGAAATAGAAGAGCATGGTAAATTTGATCATCGCGTGTTGAGCACTTTGGCTAAGATCGTGCTGCAACACGATATTAACCTGATCCATTCACACGATTACAAAAGTGATTTGTTTGCTTTTCTGCTTCGTTGGAAGCTAAGGCATCGTTCACCTGCCCTGGTCTCAACAATGCACGGCTGGGCTCTGCCTGGTCTGCGTGGCCGGCTGTTTTGGCATCTAAATCTTTTACTGATGCGGCACTTCGACCAAATCATCGCTGTCTCACAGGCGACCAAGACCGAAATGGTTGCCAGCGGTCTGCCGCAAGATCTCATTACTGTCATTTACAATGGAATTGACACTAAGACGTGGTCCAGACGGCAAATTACCCCGGCAATGAAAGCGAACCTTGGCCTTGTTGGGGCGTTCCCGATAGTCGGTTATGTCGGGCGGATATCTCCGGAGAAAGACCTCGAAACATGGTTGCGCGCTGCTGCTATGGTGACACAGAAGTATCCAGCGGCGCAGTTCGTTTTGGTGGGGGACGGTCGAGATAATGAATTAGTCAACCAGCTGAAGAACCTAGCACACACTTGCGGCATAGCCGATAAAATTCATTTTCTCGGATATCGTGAAGATCTTCCCTCGCTTTATGCTAGGTTTGATCTATTTTTGTCAAGCTCACGCAGAGAAGGAATTTGTAACAGTCTTTTGGAAGCGATGGCTATGGAAACAGCCATTGTAACAACGGCAGCAGGCGGAACAATAGAACTTGTAGTAGACCGAGATACTGGCTACATGGTTTCGGAGGGTGATGTAGAAGGAATGGCTCGCGCGATATCGGTCGTCATTGGGGATTCTAAACTCCGGGATCACCTAGTAAGAAACGCTCGTGAGCGCGTCGAGAGTAGCTTTTCCTTTGACTTGCGACTCAGGAATATAGAGACGCTGTATGAAAGCATCATTGCACGGCGAGCCCAACCCGATAGCACCAGCTAGTCTGCCTTCGTCAACGGAATAGTGTTCTATGTGCGGAATTGCTGGAAAGCTATACTTTGATCGGCATCATGCCGTAGTGCGTCAAGAGGTCGTCCAAATGGCGGATGTGCTAACACATAGAGGGCCGGACGATCAAGGAGCGTGGGTTGATGGAAACGTCGGTTTGGCGCACCGGCGTTTGGCGATCATCGACCTGAGTACGGCGGCTAGCCAGCCGATGTGCAACGAGAGCAGATCTGTATGGATTACCTTTAATGGAGAAATCTACAACTTTGTAACCTTGCGGAAAGAACTGGAGGAGCGCGGCCACAGTTTTGTGACGAACAGTGACACCGAAGCGATTGTACACGCATATGAGGAATACGGGCGTGATTGTCTTAGCAAACTTCGAGGCATGTTTGCGTTTGCTATTTGGGATGGGCGAACTCGTACTTTGTTTCTTGCACGCGATCGAGTCGGCAAAAAGCCGCTGTTCTATTATCACGGTGCCGACCGTTTTCTTTTTGCGTCAGAGATAAAGGCACTTCTCACTGATGGTAGTGTGTCACGTGAGATTAATCCTATTGCAATCGATCACTTTCTGGCGCTTGGTTACGTTCCCGGACCCCGTACTGCATTCTCAAGGATTGCGAAATTGCCTCCCGCGCACTGGCTAGAACTTCGTGAAGGAAGGATAACCAGCGGCTGTTATTGGAAGCTAAGTTATAGGCCAAAACGTCGGGTGTCGGCAAAGGATGCAGTGGCGGAGTTGAATCGGCTTTTGGCGGAAGCCGTCCGCTTGCGATTGGTTAGTGATGTCCCGGTAGGCGCTTTTTTAAGCGGAGGCGTTGATTCCAGCGCGGTTGTTATCCACATGGCGGCGTTGATGGACCGGCCTGTTAAGACGTTTTCTGTGGGATTTGGAGGGGAGGCATTTGACGAACGCCCCTTTGCGCGAATTGTCGCCGAGCGTTACGGAACTGATCATACTGAGTTGGTAGTCGAAGCACCCGTAACGGATATCTTGGCGCGGCTTGTTTGGCACTATGACGAACCCTTTGGAGACTCTTCAGCCGTGCCTAGCTTTTTAATTTCGGAGTTAACGCGCAGGCACGTTACAGTAGTTTTAAATGGTGATGGGGCGGACGAAAGCTTCGCCGGTTATGACTGGTATAAAATGGATCGCTTCGTTCAGCGCGGAGAAGTTGTGCCATTGTTTGTCCGGCAGCAACTGTTCAGGTTGATGCAATGTCTGCCGGCAAAATGGAAAAAGCGTAAGCCATTGTGGCAAATGGCTCGTCTAGCCGAAGTGTCCGTCATGCCCCCGTGCCGCCGATACTCGCAATGGGTTGAACACTTTGGTCCCATGGCGCGGGAAAGTATGTATACGCCCGCTTTTGCGGCTTCAATAGAAGAAAGCGATCCTGATGCGTTGTTTTCGGCTGCGTTTGAGAAAAGCGATACTGGAGATTGGCTGGACGTGTTGCTTGATGCCGATGTCAATCTATATCTTGCAGATGACCTTTTGGTCAAAATGGATCGGGCGACGATGGCAAATTCGTTGGAGAGTCGTTCACCGTTTCTTGATCACGTGCTTATGGAGTTTGTAGCAACTCTTCCGGTGTCGCTTAAACAAGCGTGGGGTGAGAAAAAGCGCATACTCAAGGCATCATTGCGCGACCGGGTACCCGATTATTTGCTCGACCGACCGAAGATGGGCTTTAGCGTCCCGGTCGCCGAGTGGTTTCGTAGCAATTTGCGTGAGATGGCTTACGACGTGTTGTCGTCTACTCGATCTTTACAGAGGGGATATTTTGCCAAAAAGGCAGTGGCCAACCTTCTGCATGAGCATGCGATAGGAGCCGCGGACCACGGAGCGAAACTCTGGGATCTACTTATGCTGGAATTATGGCATCGAACATTCATAGACGATCCAATTAATGGCGCAGCAATGTGACTGAGTTACATACATTTCGGGATGTGTGTATCGGTGGCCAATCATAAGAGGTCACTGGTAAGGATTCCGTATGCAAGCGCTAGTTGGTTCACTTGGTGACCAGCCGGAGGTGTCGTTAAAATGAAACTCTCAGTCAATTGCTGATGCACACTGAGTCTTCTGGCAATCTGTTTGTGCGTAGCATCAGGGTCGTCGCCGCTTTGTAAATTCTAAGCCATGTTACTCGGAAAGCGACTTTTCGAAGATCGGCCGGTCGCGACCACTCTTGATGGATGCCGCACATGCCTGGCCTATTGAACTTAAAAACGGCTTCAGAGTCCGATCGGGCTTGAGCTGTTAAAATAAGGTTTCAATTACCTCGGTGTCAGAAATAACGGTTTGGTTGCGCGGCGAGCAACTTCTTCGCTTACACTCACGAAATTATCCCAGGCTGATGCCCGAAGCAAATGAAGCAGAATTCAGAGTATTATATCCACCAGATGCTTGTATCGCGGGAATTGGGTGGGGCGGGTCTCATAGCTCTGGAACTGGCCGCTGGATTGGAAAAGCGCGGCCAGCAGACAGTAACTTGGATTCCCGGACAAGGACCCGCTGCAACAAGGGCCGAGGAGATGGGTATTGCTTATCACCAATACGAACCGACAAAAGCCCTGGGGCATGCCCTATTTCCGGGATTGCTGTGTAACTGGAAGATTGGACAACTGCTACGACGGCGCTCGCCAGGCCTGATTCACGTCCATTCACCGTTTCATTACGGGGCATTGGCGCCCGCATTCAAGCTGGCAGGTCTAAATACCGTAGTTCACGTTCATTTGGAAGAGGACAAACCAGGTCTAAGGTGGGCTCTAAAGAGACCGCCAGACGTTATCATAACCTGCGCTCGGTTTCTTGTTGACTATGTTCGGAGTGTTCTGCCGGACCGGATCAAAGATACTCAACGGGTTATCGCGGTCCCCAATGCAGTGGATCTAGACAGATTCCACGTTGGAGATAGAGTCGCGGCAAAATTGCAGGTTGGAGCACCATTGCAAAGTCCTCTGGTTCTCATGGTTGCTAATCTTGCACCCCATAAGGGCCACGACACTGCCGTGAAAGCAGCCGCAATATTGAAGGCCAAAGGGATCGTAGCTCACTTTTGGTTCGCGGGCAGCACAAGAAAAGGTGGGACGGAGTACGCAAACTCCTTAAACAGGCTCGTTGATGATCTGCGAGTCGCTGATAAGGTACGTTTCCTGGGACAACGGAACGATATTCCCGACCTACTGCGAGCTGCGGACTATTTTATGCTGCCGTCGGCAGCGGAAGGTTTGCCATTGGCCATTCTAGAAGCGCAGGCGTCCAAAGTGGTCGTATTAGCAGCGCCAACCGCGGGAGTACCAGAAATTATAACAAATGAAACGACAGGGTTTCTCATTCCGTCATTTGATGCAAGCAGTTATGCCAATCGGCTCGCTCAGTTAATTGGCACACCAGGCTCATATACGAAAATCGTCGACGCAGCATACGCGAATCTTTTGAAAGACTACGGCTGGAAAACGTATCTTGAACGAGTCGAGGAGATTTACAGCAGCTTTTTGCCTAGTGTATGAAAAAATGACTCAATACCGAACCAGGGATTTACTTCAGGTAACGGTGGAAGATCATAAGGCGATCAAAATAGCTATCAAGCTAGACAGCGTTTCGCGCCGTAGGTAGTGGCGTCCACTAGGATGTTTCATCCACCGAGAAGCCACAGGCGATTGAGGAAGAGCTCGATTGCAAATTTACCTACGCAACAACAGTTAATTTCTAGTCAACTGCAAAGGCTAGAGGTGTCGAACCCCTTTGCGCAAGTATGATCGAAGCCCGTATGATACCTGGTTGGGGTTTCCACCCAATCAACTGTCTTTGTTACTTTAGTATGAGGGTCTTGCCTTTTACGTGGTCGCGACGGCTGGTAGCACAGTCTCTAGCTAAATGTATCAATTGGTTTCATCATAATGATATCGGTTGCCGAAGACTCATGTTCCGAAGGCACAAATGCACTCGTAGCTATTTTGACTAAATCAGGGTCAGCTCGCCTGGAACCTTTACTATCGCAAGCTCAGGTTGCAGACGTGCTAGCCTTTCTCGAATGTAAAAAGGTTATTGCCGATGGGCATTCGTTTCGCCCCACTGACGCGCCGGAGGAGGTACCTCTCGCAGAATATTCGCTCCATGATGTGCTATCAGCACCGCATCTAGCGCCGTTGATGAATGACCCCACGGTACTCAAAATCGCTCGTGCATATCTAGGCTGTTGTCCAACAATCTCGGCGGTTAATCTTCAGTGGTCATTTCCGGCTACCGGCAAAGCTAATGATGTCCAATACTTCCATCGAGATCCCGACGATTGGCGCTTTCTAAAGCTTTTTATTTATTTGACCGAGGTTAATGAATCAACCGGCCCGCACGAGTTTGTGCTCGGCTCGCACCGTTCTTCAGGACGAGTGTTTTCCCGCCCATACAGCCCGGAGGAAATCGAACTAACATATGGTTCCGAGAACGTAGCCAAAATTGTTGGTACCGAAGGAACTACATTTATCGAAGACACATGGGGAATCCACAGGGGACAGGCGCCGATTGCCGGTCCTCGGCTACTGTTTCAGGTCCAGTATTCAATACTTCCAATCATGAAATTTAAGTACGCGCCACTGCCCATACCGAGCCTAATAGGCTTTGACCGGTATGTAAATCGTTTACTGATCGTTCCATCTGAAAGTGATAAGAGTCAAGCGCGGTCAGAAGCTTAAATGTGAATGGAAGTACACTATACTCGCGGTAATGCTAATTCGTTTACCATGGTCTCTGACCAAGTCATGACGAGTAAAGAGAAACCGAAGTTATTGTTCGTGACCGATAAATATCCGTGGCCGGTGGATGATGGCGGCCAGATTCGTACCCATCAGTTACTGAAACACCTTGGCACTCAATATTCAGTAAAGCTTCTCGCGATTGCGCCGCTATTTGTAAACGACACACGCGCAAGATTGAGTTTAGAGGTCGATACCATAACGTTCAATAGACCTCACAGACGGTGGAAAATGTTTGCCGGCCTGGTGTTATCGCTCATTACAAATCGCCCGTATCCATTGACAAAAAATTTCTCGCGTCAAATGTTAGAAGCGATTCAAAATGAAATTGATACGGGGACATTAGATGCCATTCATTTCAATCATCTCGATGCCGCGCAATATGTACATTGGCTAAATCGCAAACGTCGTCGCCCGAGATTTGTGTTCGACACCCACAATGTTCTCTCCTCATTGTATGCTCGGCTTTTAACGGTCGAGCGCAATCCGATTCGATGGATGTACGCGTGGACGCAGTGGCAAAAAATGCGCTCCTATGAGGATTCAACGATGCAGAAAGTGGATTGCGTGATCGTTTGTTCTGAACGCGAGCGACGGGAAGTCAATGAGTGGGGAATCGAGAATTGTATCGTTGTTCCGAACGGTGTTGATACGCAAGAATTCACTCCTTTACGTACCACAGGAATGAGCTCGGAGGGTGTCCAATTACTCTTCATCGGCGCGCTCGATTACCGACCAAACGCGGATGGGATCCGGTGGTTTATTCGTTCTGTGCTGCCGGAATTAGCGTGCCGATTAGAGAATTTCAAGCTCACCGTAGTAGGAAAGAATCCGCCGAAAGATCTGTTAGCTCACCGAGCGACAGGGAGAGTCGAATTTACCGGAAATGTCGACGATGTCCGGCCGTATGCTCGTTCAGCAGATGTATTCGTCGTACCGCTCCACATTGGTGGAGGTACTCGGCTAAAGATTCTGGAAGCTCTTGCCATGGAGCTGCCGGTCGTGTCGACTGCAGTCGGAGCGGAAGGCTTAGAGTTGAGGGATGGATTACACTTGAGGATTGCGGAAGATTCCATGGCGATGGCGGTTATCATCGCAGAGCTCTGTAGATGCCCGACATATGCTCGTGAGATGGCGCGCCGCGGCCGGGAACAAGTGCTGGAAAATTATGACTGGGCAGCGGTGACCGTTCCGTTGTGTGAATACTACAAAAACTCCGTATCAAAGATGAACGGTTATTTTGCCGCGATGTCCTGAGAATATATTTCAATGTTACGCCTTGCGTTGTTTTTTATTGCTGCGGCGACAGGAGCATACTATGCACTTCAAGCACCATTTTACGCCTTGCTATTTTATTTAGGTAATGCTTATTTTCGGCCCGAAGATTGGGTGAGTGTTGGCGGCGATCTTGTTAAGTCTCTTCGATTGTCATTCGTTATCGGTCTTTACCTTTTAGTGTCATGCGTGTTGGCCGGACACAAGTTTGTCTGCGACGGTAAGGTCGCTCTCCTCTGGCTATTTTTATTGCTGTCGATTTGTTCAACCGTTTTGTCCGAGTACTCTGCGTTGAGTTGGCCGTATTTGCTCGAATTTACCAAAGTCGTACTCTTTGGTTATCTGATCGTTATATTGACCACGGACTTTGGTAAATTTCGTCTAGTCGTACTCGTCATCGTTCTCGCACTAGGTTTGGAACAGGGTAAACAAGGATGGTTCTATCTTTTGACTTCCCCGGGAGTAGCGAACAATAATCCTGTGGCATTTCTTGGAGATAATAACGGAACTGCAGTAGGAATACTGATGTTGGTCCCCTTAATTATTTTTCTAATACAAACAACGAATAAGAGATTGATGAAAGTCGCGTTCGCTTGTCTTGCAGTTGGATGCTTGTATCGCGCGCTTTCGACCTACTCGCGCGGTGCGTTCGTGGCGGTCCTTGTTATGGCTGGGGTGTGGTTGCTACGATCACATCAGAGGCTTCGAAACTGTCTCGGAGTTGTCGCGGTTTTGGCGGTTATTCTGCCGATGCTTCCGGCGACGTTTTGGCATCGGATGGGTACCATACAGACTTACAAAGAAGATCGAGACGAGTCGGCTCTTGGCAGATTACACTTTTGGTCTGTCGCTGTGGAAATGGCATCAACGAACCCATTAATCGGTGTCGGATTCAACAGCTACAATGAAGCATACAATGCTTACGATGAGACGGACGGGAAGTACGGCCGGGAACGGTCGGTACACAACAGTTTTTTTGGTGTGCTTGCAGAATTAGGCTATTTCGGGTTCAGCTGTTATGCTCTTATCATCTGGAGTGCCTTTCGGGCATGCGCGCGGGTTAAAAGATATGCATTTCGGAATCCAACCGGTGGGGACGTCGCGCTGGGTGCTAGCGCTCTACAAATGAGCCTCGTTGCTTTTGTAGTTGGCGGGAGCTTCGTTGCCTTACAATATAATGAAATGCTGTGGCATTTAATAGCACTAACATTTGTTTTAGGCCGACTTGCCGTGCCGCAGAAGAATCACTCACTGAGTAAAAGGGCAGCCGGCCAATGTTCTCGTTTGGCCAGTCCTGCTGCGGCTTAGTGTGATAGTGGTTGCCGATGCGTATTCTCCATGTCGTACCGTCTTTCGGGTTTGGTGGAATGGAAAAAATCCTCTGTGCGGTAATCGAAAGTACCGGGAATCGCCATCAGCATGCAATACTGGCTCTCGATGGCCGTACCGAGGCGGCTGCATGGGTAAAGACCAGCAATATTCAGTTAATTAATTTTGTAAAATCACAATCACGGTTTCGATTCTTTCGGTCACTGTACGACGCGCTACGCATTTCGGGCCCCGATCTTTTGATGACCTTCAATTGGGGAGCCACGGACGCTATATGGCTGGGACGTATAGCCGGTTTACGAAAGATTATCCACCACGAACATGGCTTCAGTGTGGAAGAGGGCACGTCAACGCTTCGGCGCAGAGATTATATGAGAGCTGTTGTTTATCGGTTGGCGTCAAAGGTGATCGTCGTATCGCATGAATTGGAGGAGATGTGTCGCAAACGAATTAGGATTCGAGAGGCGTGTATTAAACGGATTGCCAACGGGATCGATACGGCCGTTTACTCGCCGAATGAAGGCGAGCGCCAGCGGATTCGCAGGTCTCTAGGGTATGGGGAGTCCGAAGTCGTCCTCGGTTTTGCAGGCCGGCTCGACGCAGTTAAGAATTTAGACTTGCTTCTGGATATTTTTAATACCGCTGATCCTAGGATTTATCCTTTTCGTTTACTAATTATTGGCGATGGTCCGGAGAGAAAAAGACTAGAAGCTCGCTGCAGAAGCGCCGGCATTGATCGGTATGTGCAATTTGCTGGGCAACGGGAAGAGGTATTATGCTACTTGCGCGCGATGGATGTATTCGCTCTAACTTCGATTCGTGAGCAGATGCCTCTAATCGTCCTCGAAGCTATGGCCGTGGGTCTTCCGGTTATCACGACACGGGTTGGAGAGCTGCCTCATATAATCCATGATGGGGCTAACGGTTTTATTCGCGATCGTATGGCGCCGTTGGAGTTTTTCATTCAACCGCTGCGCTCACTCCTTTGTTTGTCATTGCGGAGGAGATTAGGCTCTGCTGCGCGAAAGACAGTGATCGAGCATTTTCAACTGAAGTTCATGCTGCAGCAGTATTATGATATGATTCATGAGTTTGAGAATTGAGAAAATGAATTAGCCGTAGCAGGATTTGGGGACCAAGAGGCTCATGCGATAAATAATTCTAGTGAAGGAGCGCGAGTGGGGTAAGTAAAAAACGCCCGCCTGAAAAGGCGGGCGTTTTTATTTTTGTGTTGTGTGTGTGCTCGGACCACGCCGTACAAAGATGTACGGTTTCATAAATCTCTGAGCGATGATAATTGAGGTTATTGCAAAACTAAGTTACTGGGAGCTGCCGGAGCGGCCGCCACTGGCGGACCAGGTGCATTGTTGATCTGGTAGACACGAACAATTGGTGCACAATTTGTATCCCGGCATACCGTCGAAACGAATAGTCTCTGTGTTTCTGGATCATAACCGACTCCTTGAATATCGACAAATGACGGGTCGAGCTGCCATACGGCATATGGTTTGATTTCGAAGGACTGTTTTTGGCCGTTTTTAACGGCAAGCAAATCGGTGGCATCGTAAGCCCAAACATATGATTGGTAAGGATATGCGTGAGTTCCTTTTGAGCTATCGGCCGGATCCTTGCATTCGGCGCCCGTTCCATAGCAGTAAGCACCAAGGCCATGTTTGCCAAAAAATAAGACGCTACGTGTCCCGTAAGGGAATACCATTGCCGTGATTACCGTAGCCTGGCTCCAATATGGATTTCCGATAGCCGTGTTGGCCAAAGGACGCTCTATTGGATAACCGAGGAACAGTTTTGCCGGGACCGGGTTTTTAGGTCCTATGTCTGCAGGAACGATAACCGACGCCGCGGGTCCCCAGGATTGAAGGGAGTTAATGGCGCCGCCAGAGCCACCGACGAGTACCTGACCGCCAAAGGATGATTGCCATTCGGGAGGAATGATGGACGCATATTTATTAACCCAGCCGGGGTACTTATCACCGATCGTGAAAGGACCCTCAACTTTACCCTTGGTTGATAAATTTGTCGGCCTCACAAATTGCGACTTTACCTGAGTTGCCGCACCGTCATAGTAAGAGAACCCGGCCAAAAATAGTTGATTGTTGTAAACAAATGAAGACCCGATAATTTTCGAGTTAGGATCGGATGGATTGATCGTTCCTAACTTGCCTTCGAATGGATCGATCAAACTTTGTAAGGCGATTGCTGTCGGTGTAGCGAGAAATGATTGGGGTATAGCAATCTCTGCGACTTTTTGTTCGTACGGATGGCCACCAATGAAAAGCGATTTATTCGCCGGATTAAAAGTCACCGCATAGGTTCCCAGCCCCCCTGTTCCAGCATATGAGAATCCGTATGTGCTTCCTAAATTACCGTTCGGCAACTTGAATGAGCCTAAATATTTAAGGTTATTACTCTGGACCAATGGAGCAGTGCTGGATGTTTGTGCCGAAAGATATTGTGGCGCAAATAGCGTCACCAGAAACAGAATCAGATACCAAAGTTGTGGCCAGACACGGTAGTTTTGTTTAGAAACCATAAGCTCTCCGTCCAGTTCCCGTGATGTCATTAGTTGCTTCTACGCAGCGAAGATTACAGATACGCACCCGGGAAGGGGATAGCATCCAAGGTTCTTAGCATAGCCGAGGCGCGCAACGCGAGTTGCCCAATCCCGCAAGGCAAAATGATGGCACTGATAGCTTGGCATCGCGCTCGCCTAATATCTATTATTTTACCGTAAGTCTTAATAATTAATTCGTTATCATGTTCCGAGCTTGAAGTTCAAGTCGAAGCGCTCATGCGATTTGTAATTGGAACTATAAACCAGTAGCATCGTTAAAGACTGTACAAAATGCATGCCATCATCATGCGGCCAAAGTTGCTCGACAATTCGACCAAACTGGACGTTTAACATTCGATACACAATTCTCAACTGGGTAGCAATACACAATGTTGTAGGATTTATCAGACATTCGGTGATCCATGAATACCGTCACCTTTTACAGCCTGCTGAGTTCCCGTTTATGGTATTTTCGAAGTAACTGAGCCGTGGTGCGTTTAGCATCAAACAAACAGCCCGTGAATACGTAAGAGTGCGCATTAACTTTACCGTGAGCGGCAGGGGTCAGCTTTGAGTTGATCTCTTAAGCGAAATTTGCCAATAATTTAACTAACTCAGCTCGGATAAATCGTTTTTTTGCGGTAATTGAATGGTATTGTTGATCAAACAGGTGTTTCAAAGATTTGTGAATCGAAGGGTCGGAATATGGTCAATATCCTAGGCGTATCGGCTTACTACCACGACAGTGCTGCTTGTCTGATCCAAGATGGGCATGTTGCCGCAGCGGCACAGGAAGAGCGTTTCACGCGGAAAAAATTCGATGCGAGGTTCCCGGCCGAGGCGATTCGCTACTGTCTCCGCGAGGGTGGAATCTCGCTCGCCGACCTGAAATACTTCGTGTTCTACGATAAGCCGTTGATCAAGTTTGAGCGTCTACTGGAAACTTACGTGGCTTTTGCCCCGAGAGGTATAAAATCTTTTCTTGCCGCTATGCCGGTCTGGCTTAAAGAAAAAATGCTCCTTAAGACCGTCATACAAGAGGAACTCATAGGACTAGACGGTATCAAGCTGAAGGCCGACTTACCGCAAGTTTTATTCGGCGAGCATCATGAATCCCATGCGGCGTCGGCATTTTATCCCTCGCCTTTTAAGTCTGCTGCGGTCCTTTGCATGGACGGCGTCGGGGAATGGGCTACTACTTCAACTTGGCTCGGTGAAGGCAATGATTTAAAGCCGCTTTGGGAGATACACTTCCCGCATTCTCTTGGTCTTTTGTACTCGGCCTTCACCTACTATACGGGTTTCCGCGTGAACTCGGGCGAATACAAGGTTATGGGATTGGCCCCATACGGGAAGCCCAAGTATGTTCAGGCGATCTACGACAATCTCCTGGACCTGAAGCCGGACGGAACGTTTCGTCTCAATATGGAGTATTTCAACTACTGCACGGGTTTGACCATGACCGGGCGGAAGTTCGATGAGCTGTTCGGCGGGCCGCCGAGAAATCCAGAGAGCCTCCTGACTCAACGCGATATGGACTTGGCGCGATCGATTCAAGAAGTCACTGAAGAAGTCATGCTGCGCTTGTCCCGCAGCCTGCACAAAGAGACCGGGGCTAAGAACCTTTGCTTGGCTGGTGGCGTCGCCTTGAATTGCGTCGGCAATGGTCGAATCCTGCGTGAGAGTCCTTTTGACGCGCTTTGGATTCAGCCATCCGCGGGGGATGCCGGCGGAGCCTTGGGCGCGGCGCTGACTGCATGGTATCACTTGGAGGAAAATCCAAGAAATCCCGACGGGGTCAGAGATCTTATGCAGGGCGCCTATCTGGGTCCGCGGTATTCGAATGAGGAAATAGAACAGTTTCTACACGGCAAAGAAGCGCCTTATCTTCGATTAAGCGACGATAAGCTTCTGCCGCTTTTGGCCGACGAACTGGATGCCGGTAAGATCATCGGGTGGTGCCAAGGTCGGATGGAATTTGGGCCGCGAGCGTTGGGCGCGCGCAGTATAATCGGCGATGCGCGTAACCCCAAAATGCAGTCGGTGATGAATCTCAAAATCAAATATCGGGAATCGTTTCGTCCATTCGCCCCCTCAGTTCTTCGTGAAAGAGTCTCTGAATATTTTTCCCTAGACACTGACAGCCCCTACATGCTGTTAGTGGCGCCGGTATTGGAAGGGCGTCGCATCCCGCTCTCGGAGGAGCAGCGCTCTCTATGGGGTATCGAACTCTTGAACGTTCCCCGCTCTGATATCCCGGCCGCGACTCATGTGGACTACTCGGCTCGGGTTCAAACCGTTCATGAAGACACCAACCCGCGTTACTATCAGCTGCTGAAAGCCTTTGAATCCAAAACCGGCTGTGGTCTGCTGGTGAACACATCCTTTAACGTGCGCAACGAACCGATCGTCTGCTCTCCCGAGGACGCCTACCGGTGTTTCATGCGTAGCGCCATCGATATTTTCGTTCTCGAGAACTGCCTTCTCTACAAAGCAGAGCAGAAGCCCCTAGAAAATGACGACAATTGGCAGCAAGAATTCGAGCTGGATTGAATCAGCTACGGCACCCCGCTAATAATCTAATCGCAGAAAATAACTGCATAAATAGCGCGCTAGAGTTGCAAACGTAATCGGAACGATTTACCGCAGAAACTCAACATTCATAGGTAATTTGCCCCAGCCACGAAAACTTGTATAGTTAAATCGTGCAAACGGTCGTGGCAAGAAAAACCCTGCGTTCATTCGGCCTTACGGTAGGCGCTGTGTTCGCGCTCATTGCCCTCTGGCCTGCCGTGATGCGAAATGATCGGCCGCATCTTTGGGCTGCGATCGTCGCTGTTTTGTTGATTGTTCCCGCCCTGGCATGGCCGAGTAGTCTTTCACTGGTTTACAGGGCTTGGATGGCGGTCGGCAATGTCCTGGGTTGGATTAACACCCGAATTATTCTTGGGGCCGTTTTTTATCTGGTCGTCACCCCGATTGGCGCGCTGCGCCGTTTGATTGGCAAGGATCCTATGGGAACAAAGTCGAAATCCGATGCTGATAGTTATCGTATTTTGCGAAAATCCCGTTCCCCATCTCACTTAAGACGGCAATATTGACAACCGTAATTTTCAAAAATCCTTAGTTGAGGTGTCCGACAATGGCTGAGTTTCTCGTCGAACTCTGGTCTTTCATGAGGGAACGAAAGAAGTTTTGGCTGCTGCCGATCGTGCTCTGCCTGGTGCTGTTGGGCAGCCTGATTGTCCTCACGTCAGGGTCGGCAGTCGCTCCGTTTATCTACACGTTGTTTTAAGAAGCGCCGACGCGAGCGACGCGTGGGGTAATTGCCAATTAGCACAGTGCCGTCGCGAGAGTAATCCGCGGCGGCCGTTGATCGCGTAGAAACTAGGTCGGCACCAGAGAAACCTTAATCGTCGAGCAAGAACTTAAGAAAGGGACGGCAATAGCCGTCCCTTTTATTTTTGGACGTTTGATTACAGAATCCAAAGAGCAGGCGAGAAAAGTTGGGGATAGGGTAATGTTGCATTTCCGGCCCGATCTCAGCAGAGTCTTAACCGTGCACCAGTTCACAGGCAATATCGAGTGCCAAGAAGAACCCGAAGCGTATTTCAAAAAGATTTACTACGACACTGCCGGCCCGATCCGCGCGCCGTTTATAAAATTGGCCTACGACATGGTCGGGCCGGACCAGATTTTGTTCGGTGCCGACTATCCGCACGGTAGAGGAGGGAGAGATGATCAATTTTATTCAATGACTTTAGATGCGATGCGGGAGCTCGACATTCCGGCGCCGGACAAGGAAAAGATCTATTACAAGAACGCGCAGCACTTGGGGTTCTGACCGCCGAGATCGCCGTACACAGCGAAAGCGGCTTTCCCCTATGAAAGAAATTTCCGCTCGATGCCTTGCCATTCGTCGAGCGCGACGACGTTGTCGCGCTCTTTGAACGTGGTTAGTTGAGCATCCATGGCTTCGGTCGTTCCTTCGCGCTTTAGCAGGGCTAAGACCTCTCTCATGGCGAAAATACCAGCGCGCTGGGTTTCAGATGGGTAAATGGCGATGCGGTAGCCCATTTTTGCGAGCCGCTCGACCGGCAGCATCGGGGTTTTGCCGCCTTTGAAAACATTGACGAGAAGCGGCACGTCCGGAAGCGCGCGCGGGATCTCTGCCAATTCAGCTTCCGACTGGGGCGCTTCGACGAAGATAGCGTCGACGCCAAGTTTTGCGAAGGCCCGGCCCCTGGCAATCGCATCGTCGAAACCATTGACGCCGCGGGCGTCGGTGCGAGCGATGATGCAAAAGTCGGGAGCGCTGCGCGTCGCCAGCGCGGCCCGGAGCTTTTGCTCCATTTCCGCAACGGGAATCACTTCTTTGCCGTCCAGATGGCCGCAGCGTTTGGGCGCAATTTGGTCTTCGATATGAATGGCCGCGACGCCGGCGCGCTCGTATTCGCGGATGGTGCGGACGAGATTGACCGCGTTGCCGTAGCCGGTGTCGGCGTCGGCGATGATGGGGATATTCACCACTGAGGTCACCTGAGCAGCGCGCTCGATGACTTCCGACATCGTCACCAAACCGATGTCGGGGATTCCCATGCTGCGGGCCACAGCGCCGCCGCTTAAGTAAGCTGCTTCGAAGCCGGCCTCTTCCACCAGGCGCGCCGAGAGCCCGTCAAAGCACCCAGGTGCCACCAGAAGCTTGTCGCGTTTGAGCAGAGCTTTAAATGTCGGTTTCGCCTTCATACATCCTCCCCCTTTACGTACTTCTTTCCCCAATAAACCACGCCCTCGTCCCGCTCCCGATGGGACTGGGCATGCGCAGGAAAAAAATATCGTACCGGTTGAAACGCTGGCATGGAGCCAACTTAAAGGAATGTAAACCATGTGCCCGGCTTAAAACCTGAAGGACGTCCGGCTTGCGCAGAAGCGCGCTCGATCACCGCTCGTAGTACCGCGCTGGTGACGCCGTGCCGGTCGGCCATGCGATGACTCACCTGGCAACAGGCCGAGCGCAGATCATGAGGACGCTCTTGCTACAAACAGGTCCGCAAATGCATCAACCGAAGTCGCCAGCAATCGGTCATGGTCCATGCACAAATCCATGATGCGCGCGCACTGCTCAGAACTGAAGCGTGAAGCGAGATTGGCCTCAAACTTCTTGACCAGCAGCGGCATGCCTTCGCTGCGGCGGCGGCGATGGCCGATGGGATATTCCACCGTGATTTTATCCGTGCACGAGCGGTCGGTGAAAAATACCTGGACCGAGTTGGCGATGGAACGTTTTTCCGGGTCGAGATAGTCGTTTGAGTAGCGCGCGTCTTCGATGACGATCATCTTGTCGCGCAAGGTATCGACGCGCGGGTCCCGGGCAGTTTGCTCCTCATAATGGTCGGCCGTCAGCGTGCCGTGAATCAAGCCGATCGCGGTCATGTATTGAATGCTGTGATCGCGGTCCGCCGGGTTATACAATGGCCCGACCTTATCGATGATGCGCACTGCGGACTCTTGCGTCGTGATGACGATGCGCTCGATCTGATCGAGGCTGTTTCTGACCTCAGGATGGAGTTGGACAGCACACTCTACCGCAGTCTGGCCGTGAAACTCTGCCGGGAAAGAGATTTTAAACAGCACGTTCTCCATGACGTGTGAATCCAGCGGCCGCCCGAGCTTCAGAGGCTTGCCCTTGAACATCACATCATAAAAACCCCAGCCCTTGGTTGAAAGCGCCGTGGGATAATCCATCTCCCCCTGTATTGCCATGAGCGCCAGCCGCACAGCGCGGCTGGTGGCGTCGCCGGCCGCCCAGGACTTTCGCGGGCCGGTGTTGGGAGCGTGACGATATTCACGCAATGTCCCGCCATCGGTCCAGGCGTTGCTGAGCGCGCTAACGATTTGCTCGCGGCTGCCGTTAAGCATGGCGGTTGCGACCGCGGTGCTCGCCACTTTGACCAGTATGACGTGGTCGATTCCTACTCGGTTAAAGCTATTCTCTAAGGCGAGGATCCCCTGAATCTCATGGGCCTTGATCATGGCGTGGAGCAGGTCGCGCACGATAAAAGATTTTTGTTGGGTGCGGCAGAGATAATCCGCCAGCGCGAGTATGCCGCCAAGATTATCCGACGGGTGACCCCACTCGGCTGCTAGCCATGTGTCGTTGTAATCCAGCCAGCGAATCATCGTACCGATATTAAAGGCCGCGTGCACGGGTTCGAGTTGCCAATCCGTTCCCGGGACGCGAGCGCCGTTAACGAGAGTTGCGCCTGGAACGATCGGGCCAAGCCGCTTCGTGCACTCAGGATAACGAAGGGCGAGCAGGCCACAGCCAAGGGTATCCAAAAGATTATAGCGCGCTGTCGCCAGGGCTTCGTGGCTGTCCGGGACGTAACCGAGCGCATAGTCGGCGAGTTGAACTAGAATCTCGTCGGGGGCCGGTCGAATGTTCGAGGTTTCAACGCTCATTCTGTCACCGCTGGGCAATGGCAGGGAATGTCCTTGGCTCAGGGCCGGTGTAGTCGGCGTTGGGCCGGATGAGGCGGTTATCGGCGCGCTGCTCGATGATATGAGCGGCCCAACCGGTGATTCGCGAGATGACGAAAAGCGGCGTAAACATCACCGTCGGAATGGCGCAGAAGCGGTAGGCGCTGGCACTATAAAAATCCAGGTTCGGAAAAAGCTTTTTCTCGCGGCGCATAACCTGCTCGATACGCTCAGAAATCGGAAATAAGCGCTCGTCGCCGTGCGCCTCGGCGAGCTTTTTTGACCAAGCCTTGATCACATCCGAACGCGGGTCGGAGATCTTGTAAACGCGATGGCCGAAGCCCATGATCAGTTTCTTGTCGGCCATCATCTTGAGCAGACCTTGCTCGGCTTCATCCGGCGTCTTGAATTGTTCGATGAGCTCCATCGCTGCCTCATTGGCGCCGCCGTGCAGCGGGCCGCGCAACGCGCCGATGCCGCCGGTTACCGCGGAGTAAAAGTCAGGTAGGGTTGAGGCAATGGTGCGGGCGGTGAATGTCGAGGCGTTGTACTCGTGCTCGGCATAAAGAATCAAGGACACATCGACGGCGCGGCGGTGCAACTCATCGGGTTTTTTCTGGTGCAGTAAATGCAAGAAGTGGCCGGCCGTGCTGTCGTCGTCCGTTTCTGTGTTGATGCGTTTTCCATCCGTTGCAAAGTGATGCCAGTAAAGCAGCATCGCGCTAAAACAACCGGTTAACCGGTTGGCGATGGCGATCTGATTGCGCCCGGGGTCTTCCGGCTCGACCGTGCCGAGCAGCGAACAGCCGGTGCGCATGACATCCATCGGGTGAGCTTCCTTCGGTATTTGCTCCAGCACAGTCTTCAATTGCGCCGGCAGCGCGCGCAGCCCGGCCAGCCGGGTCTTATAGCCATCGAGCTCGCTCTGCTTCGGCAAGCGGCCGTAGATCAGCAGGTATGCGACTTCTTCGAAGGTGGCGTGCTCTGCGAGGTCATAAATCGAGTAGCCGCGGTAGGTGAGGCCTTTGCCTTCTTTCCCCACCGTTGCAATCGCTGTGTTACCGGCGGTAACGCCGGCGAGGCCGCCGGGTTTTTCTTGTGCCATGAAAGCGAATCCTCCCAATGGCAATTTGCAACGAGCGCGCCACCAATGCAAGTCGATTTACGGAATCAATAGGTTCAAAAAGTTCAAGCGAGTTAAGAACGTTTAAAACTGTTCGACGAAGGAACCCGCTATGTTAGGCCTTGCAGTTACTTCGAGGATTAGGTACTCGCATGCTAGTGGAAGTAAACTTCACAGGAGCCGGAGCATGGCATTACCGCAAAATTTTAGAGCAATGGTGGTCTCCGAGAGCGCCGAAAAAACTTTCGTTCGCGAAATCAAACAGCGCGCGCTGGCGGACCTGCCGGCCGGCGAATTGATTGTCGATGTCAGGTATTCGTCGCTCAATTATAAGGACGCCTTGTCGGCCTCGGGCAACAAAGGTGTAACCAGAAAGTATCCGCACACACCCGGGGTTGATGCCGCCGGGGTCGTGGTCGAAAGCACGACCCCGGCGCTCCGCGTCGGCGAAGAGGTCATCGTAACCGGGTTTGACCTGGGCATGAACACCGCTGGCGGTTTCGGCCAGTTCATAAGTATTCCTGCCGCGTGGGCGGTAAAACCGCCGCAAGGCCTCTCCCTGCGGGACAGCATGGCGTACGGAACCGCCGGCCTTACGGCTGGATTATGCGTGCTGCGGCTTTTGGCCGGCGGACTCAATAAAGACCAGGGTGAAGTACTCGTGACCGGCGCGACCGGTGGCGTCGGCAGCGTTGCCGTGGGGATTCTTGCGAAGCTCGGTTTCGACGTCGTCGCGGCGACCGGTAAAACCAATGAAGAATCGTTTCTGAAGCAACTCGGCGCCAAAGCAATTATCTCGCGGGAGGAAGCGAGCGATAATTCAGGCCGGCCGTTGCAGAAGGGGCGCTGGGCGGGGGTGGTGGATACGGTCGGCGGCAATATTCTCGCTACGGCGCTGAAGACGGCGAAATACGGCGGCCTGGTTGCCGCTTGTGGCAACGCCATGGCCGTCGAGCTAAACGTAAATGTGTTTCCTTTCATCCTGCGCGGCGTCAGCTTGCTCGGCGTTGACTCGGTGGAGATTCCCATGCGCGCGCGCAACATGGCCTGGCAAAAACTCGCCGGTGAATGGCGGCTCGACCTGAGCGGTGATCTAGTTACCGGTTGCTCGCTCGATGATTTGAGTTTGAAGATCGATCAGATCTTGCAAGGCGGGATACGCGGCCGCGTCCTCGTCGATCTAAACAAGTAAAGCCCGACACCGCAAAACACGCAAAAAAAGATTTACCCGCTAAGGGCACCAAGAAAAAATGCCGGAAGGCGACACTAGAAACGAAGACAGCGCGCTCGGCCACCTGCGCGTAATCGAGCTCGGTGACATTCCGGCGTCGTACGCAACCCGCTGGCTCGCCGATCTCGGCGCCGATGTCATCAAGGTTGAACCACTCGGCGGCGATCCGAACCGCCGCTTGCCGCCGTTCGCGGGAAATGTTGAAGATCCCGAACGCAGTCTCGCCTTTATCCACGCCAATACCAACAAACGGAGCATTGTTCTCGACCTCGAACATGGGTTGGATCGCGAGATTTTCGCCAAACTGCTGGCTTCGGCGGATCTGTTGGTCGAAGCAACCGCGCTGGGATATCTCGAAAGCGTTGACTTTAGCGACCAGCGATTCCAGGAAAGTTTTGCGCATCTGGTCGTTGTTTCCTTGACGCCTTTTGGCCGCACCGGCCCCTACCGCCATTATAAAGGCAGCGACGCGATTACCAACGCGACCGGCGGATTCCTGTACGGCCAGGGAGACGATAAAAAAGGCCAATGTACCGCGCCAGGTCACCTCGCTTACCAGATGGCCGGCACCATGGCGGCGGCGCTCGCTCTCGCTGGCGTGCGCCATGCTCGCGCGACCGGCGCTGGGCAACGCATTGATATGTCGCTCCAAGAGGCGCTTACGTTTACCAACAGCAGTTCCATCGCGCGCTACACGCGGGAGAATCGCTTGGAGCGGCGCCCCGGCGCTAGAGCCTATGGCGGCGCCGGGACAAATATCTACCGGTGCAAGGACGGGCGCTACGTTCATTTCACGACCAACATGCCGCATATGTGGCGCGAGTTCGCGCAGAACTGGATGATCGACAAAACGCTCGCCGGGCCGGAGTGGGAAAATCCACGCTACCGCGACGCCCACGCCGATGAGGTTGCCAAAGCCTTTGCCGGTTTCATCGGCCAGTTCGGCGCCGATGAGTTCGCCAACCAAGCGCAAGCGCGCCACCTCGCCGCGGCGCCTCTCAACACCATCGGCCAATTCGTGAATTGCGAACAGAACCGCTCCCGTCAATGGCTGCAAGAGCTCGAGCATCCGGTGGTCGGCCGTTACGTTGCGCCGGGGTTTCCAATGCGGCTTTCTCGTACGCCAATGCGCGTGCGCCGGCCGGCGCCGTTGCTCGATCAGCAGCGCCGGGAGATTCTCGGCGAGCTCGACCGGATGGCGCCGCGGGCGCGTTTAGCCAACGAAGGTGGCAAGGATATACGCCGTCCGATGCTCGCTGGCCTTCGTATGGCCGATCTGACCCAGCAATATGCCGGCCCCTTGGGCAGCGAAATCCTGGCGTACTACGGCATGGAAGTTTTTAAGATCGAGACCAGTACGATCCCGAGCAAGGAAAGGGAAGCGGCGGTACATGCCTGTATGAACCGCGCCAAGCTTGGCTGTACGATCAACCTGCGCCATCCGGCAGGTAAAGATCTTTTCAAGGAGCTCGTCGCTAAATCCGATGTGGTCGTTGACAACTTCAGCTCCGGCGTGCTGGAACGCTTGGGTTTTAGTTTCGCCGCGTTGCAGGACGATCAATCCCGGCATTGTCCAAGCCGTGATGCCGGGCTGGGGGCTCGGTGGTCCGCTTAAATCCTGGGTTGCGTGGGGTTGGCAACTGCTCGCCTACACCGGGGTGATGCGGCTTTGGGGCTATCCTGATTCGCCGATGGAGAGCCGCTGCAAGATCGCCTGGCCCGATCGCATCGGCGCGATCACCATGGCACTTGGCGTGCTGGCCGCGCTCGAGTACAAGCAACAGACGGGCAAGGGGCAATTCATCGAGGCGGCCATGCTTGAAGCGCAGGGTTCAATGATGGGGCCGGCGATTCTCGACTATACGGTCAACGGCAACGAATGGGATGCCATGGGCTACCAGGAAGTGCTCGGTCAAGTTTATGCGCCGTATGGCTGCTATCCATGCGCCGGTGAAGATAACTGGATCATCATCGCTTGTGGCGGCGATGCAAGAATGGCGCAGTCTGGTGGCGGCGATCGGCGCTGCGCCCGGGGCTGCCGATCAGAAGTTTGCCACCCACAAGGACCGTAAAAAAAATCGCGACGAATTAGACAAGCTGCTCGTCGCAATGGACCCGGAAGTGCACACCGCGGCAAGCCTTCCGTTTGCTCCAGGAAGCGGGAGTCGCCGCGGGTATGCCATCATCAGGCGAGGATCTGTATTACGACATCCACCTGCGCGCGCGCGGCCACATCGTCGAGACCGAGTCGCCACCGTGGGGTAAGTATCTCACATCATGGCTTGCCCGGGCATTCCTTCTCTCTCCGCCGCCAGCGCCGCCCGCCCAGCGCCGTGGATCGGCGCCCATAATGATTATGTCTTTGGAAAAGTATTGGACTGAGTACCCGAGCGGATCGAAGAGTTAAAGCAAGCCGAAGCGATCAAGTAAAGTTCGATGATTTAGCAATAGCCGAATAACGGTCATCTGTCCGAGAACCCTCGACGCCTCGAGCCAGATCACCCCCTCCGAGAGACGCCGGTCAGGCTCTCAGGTATCGAGCGCATCGCCCCTGATATTTCTTCGGGTCAATTCTGCCTGGCGATCAGCCTGAATGGCCGAGCACAGCACGGCGCTAGAATTCCGGTCTGATCTTAAAACCATCGTCACGCAATCCCGCGCAGATACTACGGCTATGCTCATGCCCGGTGGTTTCGAGGGTAAGCTCTACTTCGGTTTCACCGATCAGCGTCTGGCCGAAGCCGCGAGTTTGATTGATATGCAGGATGTTTGCGCCCAATACCGCGAGCCGTTGCGCAAGTTGGGCGAGGGCGCCGGGCCGGTCGGAAACGACCACGGACAAACGGGTCAAGCGGCCGTCGTGAATGAGGCCGTTCTCGATGATGCGCGCAATAAGATTCATATCGATGTTGCCGCCCGAGACTAACAGTCCGACGTTTTTGTCCTTCAAGCCGGTCTTGCCGTTGACCAGAGCCGCCAAGGGCACGGCTGCCGCGCCTTCAGCGACGGTTTTTTCGATTTCCAGCAACATCAATACCGCGTTGGCGATCTCGCCTTCGCTAACGCTGACTATCTGATCGACAAAGCGCTGCACCATCGGAAAAGTTTCAGCGCCGGCCGCCCGGACGGCGATGCCGTCTGCGATGGTCGCCGCCGCAGGAGCGCGCGATGATCTGACCGCGCTCCAGCGCCAGCTGCATTGCCGGTAGCGACTCGGCCTGAACACCGATGATTTGAACCGATGGTTTCAAGGTCTTGAGGGCAAGCGCGATGCCGGCGATCAAACCGCCGCCGCCTACCGGAATGAGCACGGCATCGAGTTCGGCGTTTTGCTCGTACATTTCCAGACCAATGGTTGCCTGACCCGCGATGATCATCGGATCGTTAAACGCGTGTATCAAAGTAAGCGCGCGTTCGTTGGCAATTCGTTGGGCTTCCTGGAACGCTGCCGCATAATCCTCTCCATTGAGCAAGGCTTGGGCGCCGAAACGGCGCACCGAGCTCACTTTAATGAGCGGCGCGTGGCGCGGCATAACGATCGTCGCCGCAATGCCCAAGCGCTGGCTGTGAAACGCTACGGCCATGCCGTGATTGCCGGCGCTGGCGGCGATGACGCCGCCCTGCGCCTGCTCGGAGTTGAGAGTCAAGAGGCGGTTGAGTGCGCCGCGTTCTTTGAATGAACCGGTGATCTGGAGGTTTTCGAGTTTGAAAAAGACCCGATTGCCGGTGATGCGACTGATGGTTTCAGAGTAGGAAAACGGCGAAAGATAAATACTTTCTTGGATTCGTTCGCGGGCCTGTTTCACCTCGGCGAAAGTAATCATGTGCCGTAAACGTTAAAAGAAAAGACCACGGCGCGCAAGCCGCGCTTGATTGCTAACTCTCCGAACGTGTGCAATGAGCTTGACGAAGGCTAGGCCGCGCCTTCAGAATATGGCAAATTACAGATTCGCCGGCTTCGTTATCTCATGAAACGCCAGGATAAAATTACTTCAGCAGACGTAGCCCGTTATGGCCAGAACTATCTGGTGGAAATGGACGGTATCACGCTTTATCGCACCTTGGCGAAAGCTGAGAAAGACGAAAAGCGTTCAGCGATTTTCGAAAGGATGGCGCGCGTTGAAGAACGCCATGCGCAAAGGTGGGCGTGGCTTTTGCAGCAAGCGGGAGCTGTCATTCCTACTTATCGCTTGAGCATGCGCGTGCGCCTGCTCGGCTGGCTGGCGCGCCGTATGGGCACCCATAAGATAATACCGATTATCAGTGCCATGGAAGGCCGGGACGATGCCGGTTATCTCGACCAGCCCGAGGCCGAGGGGCTCCCTGCACAAGAACGCGCCCACAGCCGAGCGTTGCGCGCCATGGAACCGGGCATGTCCGGCCGCGAGTCCATCGCGGGACGCGAAGGCCACACGATGCTGCACGGCGGCAGTTTGCGCGCCGCGGTGTTCGGCGTCAATGACGGCCTGGTTTCGAATTTCAGCCTGGTCATGGGCTTTGCCGGAGCGGAGGCCGCGGCGGAATATGTCTTGCTCGCCGGTGTCGCCGGATTGTTGGCCGGCTCTTTTTCAATGGCGGCCGGCGAGTATGTTTCGGTAAGCGCGCAGCGTGAGCTGTTCGAGCAGCAGATCAAGATGGAACAAGAAGAACTCGAAATGTCTCCGAAAGAGGAAGAAGAGGAGCTCTCGCTGCTCTACCAAGCCAAGGGTTTGCCCGAACATGAAGCTTCTTTGCTGGCGCGTCGCATCGTCGCCAATCCTCGCACCGCCATCGACACTCTGGCGCGCGAAGAACTAGGCATCGATCCATCAGAGCTGGGCTCGCCGTGGGTGGCGGCGTTCAGCTCATTTTTGGCCTTCGTCATCGGTGCTTTATTCCCGTGATCCCTTATCTTTTCACGTCCGGTAGCGGCGCCTGGATCGCCAGCGCGATACTGAGCTGCCTTGCGCTCTTCGTCATCGGCGCAGTGCTTTCAATATTCTCCGCGCGTGGTCCGATTCTCAGCGGCTTGCGCATGCTTGCGATCGGGCTGTTGGCTTCCGGCGTCACCTTCGGCGCCGGCTGGATTTTCGGGGTGACGGTGGCGGGCTAACGATCAGCGTTCTGTGATCAGGTTGCCGTTCAGAATTCCCATCAACTTTTTGCCGAAGTCCGCGTTGTCGTAATATCCCGCAAAGCGCTCGGCGCCGGCGCCCAGTGCCGCGACCAAAACCGGTTGGTTGGTGTGCGAGGTTGTCTGCCAATACGCTTGAGTGTTATTCGCGATCATCATGCCCAACGCATTGGCAGCTTGCATCCAGATAAATCGTTTGGGAGACGGGCTGCTGTTTTAGGATCACTTCCTTATTCAGCGGCGACAGGCGTAAAGCCGCTAAAGTGCTCGCGCATGAGTTTGTCGATATTTTCCGCCGTCGGACTGCGCCCGAGCAAGCGCGAGGCTGTTTTTCAGCGAAATGTTAATCGTTTGAATTTTTCTTCAAGTCTTGAATCGTTCCGGCGAGCTGGTTGCCACCCTTGGTGCTGCTCAGGTCTTTCAGCGCCATGGTAAATCCCAGTCCGCCGGTCTCATGATCAGAGGTAACAAGAATCAGGGTGTCGCGGGGATATTTTTTGTAAAACTCGTAGGCCAGGCCCACCGCCCGGTCGAATTCGCGATAATCATGAATCACCGAGGCGACATCGGAAAGGTGGCTTGCGCTGTCGATGTTCTCGTTTTCGATAAAGGCGAAAAAACCGTTGGGGTTGTTATTGTGCAACTGGCGGATCGCCGCTTGAGTCATGTCATAGACTGAAGGCTCTGTGCTCTTGTCACGTTCGATCTCAAAGCTCATCTCGTCGAGGCTGAATAGTCCCAGCACTTTTCCCGGCCGGACTTCTTCGAGCTCGCGCTTGTCGAAAACCTGTTGATAGCCTTTCTTAGCAAACGCCGCCGCTAAATCCGTTTCATCTTTGCGCCGGCTGCCGGGCTTTCCCAGCGGCAAAAACTGCGCCCTGCCGCCGCCCATGAGGATGTCGGGCTCGAGATCGAGGTAGCGATTGAGAATTGCCGCCATAATCGCGCCGGTTCGGCACATGGCACAACAAACGCGGCGGGGCTGGCATCGTAGACTGTCGAGTTGGTCACCAGCGCGATTTTGAGCCCGCGCTGCTTGGCGCTCTCCATCACGGTAGTCGGGCACCGAGCCGTCAGCGCAAACGCCGAGCACACCGATCTTGGCCTTGCAGCCGCTCGCCAACGCGGTCGCGGCGGCCGCTGAGTCGGTGGAAAGCGAATCAGCGGCATGGGTGGTCATCAGGCCGACGTTGCCCTCCTTCATGATCTTGTCAGTGATCACCATCTCCTTCGCGCAGAACTTCCTGGTTGTACTGGCGCGTGATTTCCAGGTGCGCGATGCCGGCGCCATCGGCGAGGAAAAGAAAGATGTACTTAGGCACCCGATCGGTGCCACCCGGCTTGCTTTGACTGGAAACTTTTTGCGGCGTGAAGATGAAGTAGGCGAAGCTGATCAGTAAGACGATCACGCTCACGGCGGCGAAAAGTCGAAGTGGTATTTTCATTTAGACCTACCGGGCAGACGCTCAGCGCGCGCGGCCGTTTAGCACTAACCAAACGACAGGCACGTATAGTAAGCCGGAAAGGCGAGAGAGGCAAATACGAGCGTCTGCGGAGGGTCGGGCAGTCGATAGATCATGACTAGCAGAGCGACACCCCAGATAGCACCCGAGCACGTTGGTCAAGGCGCGAAAGCGCGGGCTGCGGCTCGGGTAAATATACTTGATCGGCACAAAAACCATAATCGAAAGAAAGATTATGACAAACGCGTTGACCCATGGCGCCGCCTTTAAAACGTACAAATAGAAAGCGATGATATTCCAATAGGACGGAAAACCCAGAAAATAGTGGTCCGCGGTTTTGGCTTCCTTTTGGCAAAAGCCGTAGGCGCTGGCGATCAGCGGGAGTGCGGCGAGCCAGATAGCGTCTTGGGACGGTAATATTTCGGTGCGCAGCAAAAGCAAGCATGGCACCATAACGATAATTGAGATAGTCGATAATGTCTTCGAGGCGATCGCCGTCGAACCAGGGAATCAGTTCTTTGACGCGCGCGCGACGCGCCAGGCGTGCCATCTGTGGCATCGATGACCACCGCGAGGGCCATGAGCCAGAAAGCCTGCCGAACATCCCCCTTCTCGATGGCCAGAATCGCGACAAATGCAACGACCGCTCCGAGGGCTGTATAGAGATGAACACACCAGGCGCGCAGCAGGCTAGCGGTCATTCCGCCGGATCAAGACGCGGAGGCGGCAAAGCTGGGACGGGCTTTTAGGCGAGCGATCCAGGCGAGGACGTTTTTGTATTTCGCATCAACCTGGACCTGAATGCGGTCGAGGGTGTCGATGTTCGCATAGAATGCGATATCGGCCAGGCTGAAGTCGCCCGCCAGATATTCGCTGACCCGCGAGTTCTTTTTCGAGGCGCTCGAAGCATTCAGTAATTTTAGCTCTGGCTTGCTCGATCGCTCTTTTGATCTCTTTCGCCTTCCGGTTTGCGTAATTCCCGATTCAGCTGGCCGGCCGCGGGATTGAAGTGACTGTCGCGCAAATCTTCCATCAAGACGTGCCTGCGCGCGGCCTTCCGAGTCCTTTGGCATCAGCGAGGGATAGGGATACTCGTCTTCGAGATATTCATTGATGATCGTTGAATCGTAGAGAATAAAGCCTTCATCGTCTAATGCCGGCACTTGGCCAAAGGGATGAATCTTCAAATATTCTGGGCTTTTTTGCTCTTTCTTTGAAAGGTCAATGTTGACTCGTGAAAATTCCAGTCCCTTTTCGACGAGCACGGCTCGCACCTTGCGCGAATTACTCGACGGACCATAGCTATAGAGCTTGATCATTAATCGTCTATCCTCCTTGACGCTGAAAACATCCTAACACAAGCCTTCTTCACCTGCGAGGATTTTTTTCCGGTTTTAAGAGGTTCTAAAGCCGTTCCAGGTCAGCAGAAGCGATGAAGAGAGGCTGCGCCAGCCGATCCTTCGTGCGATCGACTGGCGCAGCTTTGTTTGCGCCGCTGGCTTTACTCACGGGCGGCTAGAGTCGCCTTAACCGTGCGCGCCAGACTCGCCCGTAGAACGACGATTTCGACTTCGTCGCCCGGCTGTCTTGGTGCTCAGTTGCTCCATCAGGTCTTCGATATTTTGAATCCTGGCGCCCGCGAACTCAGTGATGACGTCGCCTCCCTGCAGCCCGGCCAAGGCGGCGGGGCTGCCCGGGGATACGCCGGCGAGTTTTACGCCGTCATTAGCGCCTTCGTAGTCCGGGATGCTGCCCAGATAGCTTCGCAACCCCGCGCCCTCGGCTGTTTCGCGACCGCGGGGACGCGACGCTAAAGCGACAAATTGAAATGGTTGCGGGGTATTCGCAAAACGGCCTGTGACCGCGAGCACCAGAGCGCCAATGCGGCTCATGCCTTCATAGTTCAACTTGTCCCAGGTGTCACTCGGGCGGTGGTAGTCGCCATGGGTGCCTGTGAAGAAATGCAGGGCCGGGACCTTTTTGTTGTAAAACGACATATTGTCGCTGCGGCCGATGCCATCGGACTCGCTGACGGCCAGGCCGAGGTTGCCGGCTTCCTCTGAAACGATTGCGCTAATCTCTTTGGCCGAGCGCGTGCCGAAGACCGTCACCCGGTTATCTCGTAACCGCCCGACCATGTCGAGGTTGATCATAGCTCTTGGCGGAGCGATCGGCAGGGCGGGTTGATCGGTGTAGTGACGCGAGCCGTAAAGACCAAGTTCCTCTCCCGAAAAAGCTACCAAAACGACGGCGCGCGCAGGTTTGGGATCCGCTGTGGCGAGCTGCTGCAGCGATAGCCAAGAGCAGCGCGGTTCCCGAAGCGTTGTCATCCGCGCCATGGTGGACCTTGCCCTCGGCGCTCGGTCGCTCGTGCCATAAGTGGCCAAAGCCCAGGTGGTCGTAGTGCGCGCCGATCACGATATGTTCGTGCTTGAGGCGCGGATCCGACGCCGGGAACCCAGCCGACGACGTTTTCCGCCCGTTCGCGAACTTCTTCGAGAGTTACCGTGAGCGCGACTCTGATATCACGCAGAGCCATCGATGCAGGCCGCTCGGCGCTGTCGATTTTTTCCTTCAACGCTGCCAATGAGATGCCGCGTCCTTCGAGCCACGCTCGACGACGCGGCGTTTGACTCTGCGCCGCGATCAGGCTGTTGGCGCCGCGCGCGAGACTGCGGCCGGTCGAAATCAGCTCGCTCGATGGAGCGCCGGCTTGATTGAGATCAACCAGGATCATCGCTGTTGCGCCGTGGGCGCGGGCGTTATTAGCCTTGCTGCGCAACGTCGCGTGGCTGGAAAAGCGCGGCGCTTTGCGAAACGGACTCTTGTCGTTTTTCGGCACGGGCTCATAGCGCAGCACGAGGACGATCTTGCCGTTGGCGTCGATCCCTTCATAATCGTCATAGCCGTATTCCTTGGCCGTTATGCCGTAGCCCGCGAAAACCACCTCGCCTTCGGCTTTGCCGGATTTCGAGAAACCAAGCGGGCCCCAGGCGGCATTCAACTCCAGCGGAGTTTCGCCGTTAATGCTCAACAAGCTGGGCTCGGCCACCTTGACACCGGTCGTGACCTCGAAGGATTGCAGGTAGGTTTTATTGTCGCCGCCGGGTCGCAAGCCGTAACCGGCAAACTCGCGGGCGATGTAGTCACGGGCGAGCTTGATTCCAGGCGTGCCGACGCCGCGCCCGGTCAGTTCGTCAGAGGCCAGGTAGCGGGCGTGGATCTCAAGTGAATCGGCCGCGCCTGCAGGCGCCGCGCCCGATTTCCAGCGCGGCGGCAAAGCGCCACTCGAGCAAGAGCAAGAAAAAGATTAGCGCCGCGCTGCGGCGAAGTTTAAGTCCTCGATTTTCTTTATGCATCATGGTTAGTGACTCACTACTCAAAGCCTAGGGTTCGAATTAAACTAACAGACCGAGGTGCGCTTTTGAAGAAGCTTTGGCGGCGCCGTTTGGCAGGGCGGTGGTAAGTGGTATGATGGACCGAATCAACGGTAAAAGGTGGAGGAGTTTACCATGGCAAACTCGGTAGTGGTCTATACTCAGCCCGGCTGAGGGCCGTGTCACAAAGAGGTGGAGTTTCTATCTCAGAAGGCCGTCGTTTTCGTGGAGAAAAATGTGCGCGCGGATAAAGCCGCGTTGAAAGAATTGCTTGACCAGGGGTTTCAAAGCACGCCGGTTACCATCATCGACGGTGAAGCGGTAATAGGTTTCGATCAAGATAAGATCTGCCGGCTGCTAGGGATATGAGCTGGTATTGAAGCATCTGTGAAATAGCAGCTGCTATGAACGATGCCGGCCGGCCGCTGTTTATCTATGAATCGGCGCCAGTTTTTGCGAGCCGCTCCGGCGGGCGTTGTCGCGCTCTGCGCCGGCTGTGGCCTGTCGCTCGAGGACGGTTTTCTCAATCCGTGTCTGTCGGGTCCGTTGCCGGAACATCTTAAGAACGATGAAATCGTCGGCGCCGCCTGGGACGGTATCGATGCCGCGCACTGTTGGGACGCGCATGTCCATATCGCCGGCGTTGGCGATAGTGGAGCGGGAATTTGGCTCTCGCCGCGGCTTAAAAGTTGGCTTCATCCCTGGCAGAACTTGCAGCGGCGCATCTATCTCAACGGCGCGTGCAGCTACCGAGATGGCAATATTGACGAGGTTTTCTTACGGCGCATGCTCGAATGCCTGGACGCGTTTCCGCTCGGTTTCAAAGCCATGCTGCTGGCATTCGACTTCAACTACGATCCACAGGGAACCCGGCGCGAAGAGCTGAGCGCGTTCTATGTTTCCAACCATTATGCGGCGGCGGCCGCGCAGCGTTGCCCAGAGAGGTGCGAATGGGTTTGCTCTGTTCATCCTTACCGCGCCGACGCTCTCGAGGAACTCGACTGGTGCGCTGAACGCGGTGCGCGCGCGGCCAAGTGGCTTCCCTCTGCAATGGGCATGGACCCCGCCTCGCCGCGCTGTGATCGTTTTTATGATGCCCTGGTGCGCCATCGCCTGCCGTTGCTCACCCATGGCGGCGCAGAGCAGGCAGTGCAAGGCGGCAACTTTCATGAACTGAATAATCCCCTCAAGTTGCGCCGTCCATTGGATAACGGCGTGCGAATCATTGTCGCTCATTGCGCTTCATTAGGAGAGCACGCCGACCTGGACAAAGGAACGAGCGGGCCCAAGACGCAAGCCTTCACGCTCTTCGCGCGCCTGATGGAAGAGAGCAAATACCAGGGCCATCTCTTCGGCGAGATATCGGCAATCACCCAGGCAAATCGCGTCGGGCGGCCACTGGATATATTGCTGGCGCGCACCGATTGGCATGCGCGACTCATCAATGGCTCGGATTACCCACTGCCCGGCGTGATTCCGCTTTTTTCGCCACGCGGCCTCGTCGAGCGCGGCTACCTGTCTCAGGCACACGTCAGAGTTCTTTCGGCGATCCGCCAGTACAACCCGCTGCTCTTCGATTTTGTCTTGAAGCGCAGCTTGGCAAGAGGCGGCCAGCGCTTTGCCCCGAGCGTTTTCGAATCGCGCCGCGTCTTTAGATGAGCGCTTTCAGCGCAGAGAACGCAAACGTGGCTAGCAGCCCGTGGTGAAAGTCTGGCGTCGCCCCGAGACGGGCGCGGCGCCCTGACGGCAAGGCGCGACGACCGAGAATATCGGGAATATTTGAGCGAGGAGCAACGCAGCCAGTGGGGATCGATCACCCGTCGAATGCAGCCAAGACTTTCACCGCGGGCTGCTATGATCTGTAATCGGAACTGCTGAGCATTTTGCCGGTGACGTTTTTGGCTTCGTCGCTCGCCAGATAAACAAAAACGTCGGTGACCGAGTCGGGCTTGCTGCCGCTGTAACCCGTTATTTTTGTCGCGACATAACCTGGATCGACTGAATTCACGCGGATGTCGCTTGAGCGAGTTTCAGCCGCGAGCGTGACGGTGAAACCCTCCAGGCCCCACTTGGATGCGGCGTAGGCCGCGAAATTTGCGTAGGCGCCGCGGCCAATCATCGAGGATACGTTGATGATCGAGCCGCTTTTTTGTTTCGTCATGATTGGCAGGACAGCACGGCTTACGAGAAATGGTCCGCGCAAATTGACCGCGATGGTGTAATCCCACTTTTTTACATCGAGGTCTGCCATAGGCACCGGACGAGTCATAACCCCTGCGTTGTTAATCAAGACGTCGACTCGGCGAAACTTCTGGTAGACGTTGTTAACGAACTCTTTGACCGGCTCTTCCAGCGATACGTCGCAAACCCAGCCGCTGCAATCGGCGCCGAGGTCGCAGAGCTCCGCCACGGTTGCTTCGAGTTCGTTGCCGGTACGAGCGCACAAAGCCAGTTTTGCGCCCGCGCGGGCGTAAGCCAATGCGATCGCTTTGCCGATACCTCTGGCGCCGCCGGTGATGAGACAAACTTGATTTTTAAGTTTCATTGCGATTCCTCGGCTGTCGCGTGATATTGATGTTTACATCGATTTGTCTGCGGCGCCAAACGGTTGAGGCCGGCGGCGACAGCGGTAGAAGGGACCCCTCGGCGAAAGGAGTTTTAGCGCATGGACACCCTGAACGTGACCGGCTATCAACGGCGCTTGCCGCACGTCGTCGCGGAGCACCGAGGCTTCTTCGAAAACCAAGGGCTGTGCATCAAGTTTCACGAAACCACTTATGCGCCGGATCATAACCAGGGCATGG